>CAWFBB010000028.1:0-441742 GCA_963813825.1 uncultured Alphaproteobacteria bacterium | reverse complement strand
TCAAAAAAGTCATGCGGACAATGGTCGGCAGCGGACTGGAACAACGACCGGGCAGCCGCCGGGTTGCCTTTCGCGATCTGGTGCATACCGACGAAAAAGTTCGCTTCGCAGATGTTCCCGATGCGGGTCTTCTCGTCCTTCTCCGATGAAGCCGCCTTGAATGCGTCATCGGGAGTGATTGATCCTGTGAACAGCGCAGCCACCGGCCATGGCCATTTGCTACGGTCAAGATGGCTCGCATTCGCGGCAATTTCGTCAGTGTCTGTCTGACCGGCGCGCACGTGGGCGACGTGAAGCCAGAGGGCATTGTAGTGACCCGTGGGCTTAAGCTTGACCGCCTGGGTAAAGTCCTGCACCGCGGCGTTTGCGTTATCCGTTGCGTACTCGACCAATGCGCGGCGAAAGTAGATCTCCGAATTGTCGGTTGCCTTACCAATACTGATTGCCGTGTTGAAACTGGTGAGAGCCTCCGGCAAGTTGCCGAGATTGACCAGCGTTTGGCCGATTCTGAGGTGTGTAATGGTCAAGATGCGCTGCGAATTGTCATTGGCGGGATCGGATTGCGCCAGGGGCTCAATCGCGGCGAGGGCGGCCTGATAAGACGCCAGGGCTGCTTCCGTATCGCCGTGCGTGCGCTGCACGTCGCCAAGGTCGTGTGATGCCGTCACCAAGTTGTACTGCCACTCAGTATTGGCTGGATTGGACCTTGCCAGCCGCTGCTGGATGGCGAAAACCTCCTGATAGGAAGCCACGGCGGCCTGCAAATCGCCCTGCGCTTTTTGCACCCCGCCAATGCAGTGGTGAGAGAACGACAGGTCCTGCTGCCAGCCCGGATTGTCGGGTTCGCCTTTCGCCAGCACCTCTATGATTGCGAGGCCGTCATTGAACGACTTGAGCGCGTCGGCATAGTTGCCCAGCCTCTGCTGCGCATCGCCGACCCGGTTCAATACCAGCGACCAATCACGCTGCCAGCCGGCGTTGGCGGAGTCTGACTGCGCCAAACGTGCGGTGATTGCGAGCGCAGCCTGCAATTTGGCGAGTGCTCCGGCAAGGTCGCCCTGGTCGATGAGCGCGCTGGCAACCTTGCCATTCGCAACTGAAACGTCCCGCTGCCAGCCGGTATTTTTCGGATCGGTTGTTGCCAAACGCTCGACGATGGCCACGCCGTCTCGGTAAGAAGCAAGTGCTTCATCGCGATTGCCTTGATCGAGTTCAACATCACCCACCTCGTTCTCGGAGACCGCAACATTGCGCTGCCGGGTCGCGTTGGTCGGGTCGAGCTTGTTCAGACTCTGGGCGATGGCCAAGGCCTCGCGGAAGTTTGCGAGCGCGTTTGGTAAATTGCCTTGCGCGTATTCAGCGTCGCCTACCATGTTGTAGGCGGTCCAAAGATCGCCTTGCCAGTCGGCGTTGGCGGGATCGGCTTTCACCAAACGCTGCATGGTGGCGAGACTGACGCGATAGGATTCAAGCGCGGCAGCGGGATCGCCCTGCGCATCCTGCGCGGAGCCGACTTTCTGGTACGACACCGCCGCACGGTGCTGCCATTCTGCGTTACCGGGATTGGATTTTGCCAGTCGGTCGGCGATAGCAAGTCCGTCGCGATAGGAGGCAAGTGCATCGGCAAGACTGCCCTGGTCGAGCAGCGCGTCGCCGACCTCTCGGTAGGAGCTCGCGAGATCGTCCTGCCAGTCGGTGTTGGCCGGGTCAGCCTTCACCAAGTGCTGCCTGATAACGAGGCCGGCGCGATACGATTTGAGCGCCCCGGCAAAGTCGCCTTGCAACGCCTGCCCGTCAGCGATGCGTTCGTGAAGCAACGCCAGATCATATTGCCAGCCGTTGTTGGCGGTATCGGACTTCGCCAGCCGATCGGAAATGGCGAAAGCGTCGCGGAAGGATTGCAAAGCAGCGGTGAGATCGCCCTGCGCGAATTGCGCGTCGCCGACACGCTCGTACGATGCGGACAACTTGCTCTGCCAGTCGCCATTGCCAGGATCGGATTTGGTGAGCTTTTGCCTGATGGCGAGGCTCGCGCGGTACGATTGGAGCGCTCCGACTAGATCACCTTGTGCCTTCTGCACATCGCCGACTTTGTCGTCGCCTATCGCAGTATCGCTCAGCCATTGGGAATTGTCCGGATGCGCTTCCATCAGCTGTTGATCGACCGCTTGCCCGTCACGATACGATTTGAGTGCTCCGGCGAGGTCGCCCTGGTCCCTCTGAACGTTGCCAATCCTGGAGGTGATGGTCGCGACGTCGTGCTGACGCTGCGCATCGTCCGGAGCAGACTGGGCAAGCCGTTCGACGATGGGCAGGGCGTCGCGGAAAGATTTCAGCGCGCCGGCGAGATCGCCCTGCTTCGCCTGCACATCGCCAATTTTACCTTGTGCTACGGCAAATTCGCGCTGCCAAAAATCGTTGCCGGGTTCGGATTGCGCGAGCCTTTGTCTGACGGCAACGCTGTTGCGGTAGGACTGGAGCGCGGCGGTGAGGTCGCCCTGCGCTACCTGCACATTTCCTACCCTTTCATCCGCTATGGAAAGCTGATGCCGCCAGTCGGTGTTGCCGGGACTCTGCGCAACCAAATCGGCATTGATTTGCCGAGCCTGGGTGGCGGCGGCAAGCGCACCCGTCGTATCGCCGATCGCCAGCAGCGAATCCGCAGTCTCGATCAGCCCGCCGGCCTCGCTGCGCCTGAGCTCGGGTGTAATCTGGCCAGATTGGACGAGCTGCTCCTGCAAGCCACGCGCTCGGTCGAGGATGTCTTTGACGAGGGCGCTTGGGATTCCCACCGTGTTGCGGAACCTCTGCGCCAAATCGAACACGAGACTGTTGGCGGTTTTGGTGGCGGCGGCGAGCGTGTCTTCGGCGCGCTTACGCTGCTGGTCCGCAATCTGCCGCTCTTGCACCGCTATGCCCCTCTGCCAATAGGCCAAACCGGCGAGCACAAGGGCGAGGACGAGGCCCGCCGCCAAGCTGCCGGTTAGAATATTCCGGCGGCGCGAGGCGCCGCGGCGGCCTTCCGCAACGAAAGCCTGCGTCTCTTCCGTCGGCAACGGTGCATTCGGCGGGCGTGATGCAATCCATCGCTCGGCGTCTTCCAACGCCGGCGAGCGCAGCAGCAAACCGCTTGGCCGGCCCGCCGCGGTCCATTGCCGGGCGGCTTCGCCGTATTCGGTATGTTTTCTGATCCATCCGATATCGGTTTGTAGCGCCTCAACGAGCCGCGCGAGGCTTGCTTCGAATTTTTCGGGATCGTCGAAAAAAATGAAGTTCAGCCGACGTAACGCTTCGGGTATCGCGTTGTCGTTGGCGCGGCGAGCGACAATCGGAGCAAAGCGCTTGTTCAAAGCCAGGGCATGAGCCACTTCTTTGCCGCAGACCTCGGACGCGATCGCATCCGGAGAGAGCACGAACGCAATGGTGTCGGCGCGGCTGATCAGCGACTTAATGCGCTTCCACCAATCCTCGAAGGCGTAGATCTCGGCCCGGTCGATCAACGGCTCGAAGCCATGCTCCTTAAGCGCCGGCTCCAGCCGATCAACAAACGCCATGTCGCGGCGCGAATAGGAGACGAAGATCTTGGGTTTTGTCTGAGCCAGCGCCCCTGTAGCAAGCATTAGCGCACCATCCCAAACGGTGCGCGGGCGCGCACTCCAGCCATCACCGGCTTCAGGTGTTCGGCGATTGCGCAGAAGGCAAATGCCGACAGGTTAACGGCTGTGATGTGATCGCGCCGCCGCATTTCCCCCAAGAGCTCGCATCGATGCCAACACTATAAAGCTCGATGGGATTACAGCAGGGTTTGGCGACACGCGGAATAGGCCTGGTTGATTTTGAGTGCAAAAATATGAATGACCGATGTCGCAGAAGGGGCAGTCTCGACCGAGACGAAGCCGTCAGACGCTCTCGATGCTATTCAATCATCTCGTCGGCGGTGGCGAGTGAAAACGGCAGCACTGTGAGGCTCAGCGTTTTCGCGGTCTTGAGATCTTCGCCTTTGGATTTTCTTGAGGGATCAAGGCCGACTGATGAAAGACCATCAGCCAGCGGCCGTCACGATTGACGAAAATATTGGTGCCGTAGTTTCGGCTATCGCTCGCATCGCCTGTCTTCGTGCGCCGACGCGACACCTCGATGCCATGCACCCAGGCGACCGGACCGCCAATGTTGATCGTAGTCACCTTCATCGAAACCGTGAATTGGTCAAATGTTGGCCAGTAAGCCTCCCAGTTCCTTTTAATCGCCACCCAGCCGACATGGGTATGTGGATTGATTGGCGGCGCAATGAGAATGTTGTCGCTCGCGCAGGTCCACACCGCTTGCATCGCCCGTAGGTCGCGTGCCGACAGCGCCCTGTAATAGGCGAGATTGGCAGCCTCGACTTTGCTGGTTTCGGACGGTGCTTTGTTGGATGTGCGCTTCGCCATGTTGGTCTCCAAAGGCTAATGGGCGAACGCGACGAGAAGGTATCGCCGCCTGGGATCATCAACTGTCTAACAAGCCCTCACGTTGAGGGCTGAACCTTAGCAGCCGAGAGCGGCGTTGTGCATCATGATAGGATAGGGTTTGTAGGTGGCACGGCCGCACATGCCCGCAATATAAGCTGTTTGAAATCGACAGTGGCTAGATTTGATAGCAGCGGATTATGGAGCATTCCCTCTTTGAATTTGAGGGCTGTCCTTCCTGGATATACAACTCAAGGCTAGGGGCGCGCCATTGTGGCAGTTCGTGCCATGAAAAATGAGACACACGTTCTATTGACCGCCTTCGTCGTCAGCTTGATTGCCTTTATGTGTCTGCACTGGCTTTGAGTGGACCAGATGGGTAGACAGGCGGTTGCCGTTCTCTATGTGATAGCGATGGCAGCCGTCATAGTCGGCATGGATTTCGCTTTTTTCACCAATCGGTTCTGGGAGCGATTGATGGCTAATGCCGGCATTGTCCTGGTGTTCGCAGCCTTCTATTTGAGATTCTTTCGCTGATGCCCGATGGGCCGCGTTAGTTGACGGCCTCTTTCCTTCGTGATCCGGCGGCGTGTTCTGCGGAAGCTTAACAACAGGGTCGCCATGCGCAGCGGCACAACGAGATCGATCATGTCCGCACCGCGCCTGCGACGCCATGCAGTTCACATAACGGTCAGAAGCAAACTTGATCCCGCCAGTGCATTTTTTGAGGGCCGCCATGCACGAGCAATCCCAGCAAAGCAGCTATTCGATCACCTCGTCGGCGATGGCTAACAGCCTCGCCGGAAATTCGATTCCAAGCGCTTTGGCGGTCTTGAGGTTGAGGATAAGCTGCAATTTGGTCGGCCGCTGCACCGGCAAATCCGCGGGTATAGCGCCTTTCAATATCTGTCCGACATAAACGCCTACCTGACGGTACGCATCGGGGATGCTTGCCCCATAATTCATGAGACCGCCCGCCGCGGTGAACTCGCGCCATGGGTAAATCGTGGGAATTTTGCTGCGCGCCGCTAGTGCAACGATTTGATCGACGTGGGTGCCCCACAAAGGATCGACGCTGAGCTGAAGCACTTCGATCCGTTGCTGCACAAGGGTTGCGAATGCATCTTCCAGCTCACTTGGGGCGCTAGCCTTCACGACCGTCATGCGCAAACCAAGGGCCGCGACGGCGCCTTCCATCTCCTTCGTTTGTTCAGCCGCCGCAGTTGCATTGGCCGGATTGACCAGGAGCGCAATCGTGTTTGCTGTCGGAATAAGCTGGTGCAGCAGGTCGAGGCGTTTCGGCGCTATTTCTTCGTTGAGGTAGGCAACGCCCGTGAGATTGCCGCCGGGGTGATTGAGGCTTGCGACAAGACCAAGTGCAACGGGGTCTGACGGGATCATAAAGACGATCGGAATTTCGGTCGTCGCCGCCTTGGCCGGCCTCGCCGTCGGGGTGCCCGGCGCGGCCAACACGGCCACCCGGCGCTGCACGAGTTCGGCGGCGAGTGCGCCCAGCCGATCGTAATGGTCGTCCGCCCAGCGGTATTCAATGGCGACATTGCGACCCTCGACGTAGCCGGTCTCAGCCAGGCCGCGCTTGAAGTCGAAAACAACATCCGCTTGGCCTTCAGGCGAGGAGACACCAAGAAACCCGACGACGGGCATTGCCGGCTGCTGCGCTCGCGCCCCGAGCGGCCAACCGACGACAGCGTTGCCGAGCAACACTAGGAACTGCCGCCGCCGCATGTGCTTCTCCTCAGGCAGAGAGCTGCAGCCTACCGCCGAATACTGCATTGTGCATCACAGCAAAATAGGCGGGTCATTCACGTCGGTTTGAGCCTGCGTCAAGCACTTCCGGTTTGCCCCCAATTGCAGACATGTTGCTGCACCGCCCGAACACCGTACGCTGGGGCGCTTCGATACAATCAGCCATTTGCTTGTGACGGCTCGTTGTCGCGCTCTTGCGCCACCGTGTTCTCACGTTCCTCATGCCGTCGTGCCTGCTCCTCGTAGTAGGCCGCGACCCGGTCCTTCCCCTCACGCACGTGTTATTGTTGCAAAGGCCCCAAACCTGTTGGGCAAAAACTCCAGGCCCGCAGGGGCACGACAACGCAAAAAAGGAAGTTTCGATGGCCATTGATGATCGAAGGGAAGGCGGCCACCGCTTCCACCGCAACACCGATACCTGTGTGGTGTGCGGGATGTCCGCTAAGAAGTTCTTAGATAGCGGCGAGCCGTGCAAGATTGGGCATCCCCTCGTAACGGTTGTGACCCCCACGACCGGTAACCCATCAGTCCTGCGCGCAATCCAAAGTGTAGCCGATCAAAGCTATAAGCCGATCCAGCACCTTATTGTTATCGACAATCCGGAGGCGCCTGCCGAAATAAAAGCGGCAATCCGGGAGTACAACGTCGATGTGATTGAACTGCCTTATGCTACCGGGAAAGATGGCTATCTCGGCCATCGCATCTATGGCGCATCGGTTTTTCTTGGTAAGGGTGACTTCTTCTGCTTTCTCGATGAGGACAATTGGTTCGACACGAACCATGTCGCTTCTCTGCTCGATGTAATTCGAAGCGGTTTTACTTGGACTTTTTCATTTCGGAAAATTGTAGACCGAGAAGGCAATTTTATTTGCAATGATGATTGTGAAAGTTTGGGAAAATGGCCATCGTTTTTAGATCCGCGTGATTACCTCATTGACAACAATTGTTACTTTTTACCTCGACTGCTCGCTGTAGCTTCAAGCGCGGCTTGGTTTTGCCGCAACCGCGAAATGAATATTTTGCGGTGGGCTCGGGGGCCTGAATGCGCCTTGCCTCTCTTCCTCCGAAATAGTTTCCCGAACTATGAAGCTTCATACTGCTATACTGTTAATTACCGCGTGGAAAACACCTCGGCATCCGTTAAGAGAGAATTTTTCCTGACGGGCAACCAAAAGATGCTTGAAAAATTCGAAGGTCATCTGCCTTGGAAAAGAAGAAACCCTAGTTTGCAACAACAAGTTCGATTTTAAATTCGAATGATAACATTCTTGAGATTGTCGGTGGGGTCGTCCAATCCTGCATTCGGCAGTCTTAGCCTTCCCGGTTCAATTACTCGGATGGCTCTTCGGGCCGGTCGCCGTTGAGATGAAGGCGATCACGCAGAACATTCGCGATTTGCACACTATCGATATGGCCGTCTCGGGGCTTCGCGAGGTCTGCTGGGCGCCTCAGAGGGCCAGCGGACCGCGGTAACGGAAGGGCGGCTCGTTCGCTCTGTTGCGCCAACGCGGCCCAGGCGTCGGAAGCGCGGCGCATGCTGGCGCTGGTGTTCGGATCGGATGCTGCTTCGGCTTTGCCAAGCCATTCAGCTGCCTTTTTACGGAAGTCGTCTGCGGTTATCATATCCTGCAACTCAACATGTTCGTACAGCGCCATCTTTCATAATTGAATGCAGAATAAAAGCCCCGCACACACGGGAAGTGGCGGGGCCTGATTTGGCAGCGCAGTGAAAAGCGAGCTACGAGATTTTAGAAATTCGGTCCGTCAGCGCGAGTTGAGCGATAGGCCGAGGCTGAATGCTTTTTGCCGGGTCGCTCCTTCTGTGCGTTTCAGCGATTTGGCGATTTTACCAGCAGTCGTCTTTTTGCGCGCACCAGATTTCAAATCGCGAATGTCTGCTGCCGTCCAAGCTCGTCTCTTAGATTTTCTCACGACAAATATTCTCCGGTTGTGGAAGGACGGCATTTTATAGATCGAAGTATTTAACAAAGAAACCCCACTGGAGAAAGTGGGTGAGACCTCACGCTTGCGTATCCCTGGCATCGCGCGCGTCTATCTTGACCAACGTTGTGACGGATCTAATCTCCGGCATGGGGAATGGGGGGTTGTTATGACCGACCGTGATGCTGCCATCCGGGCGGAGGTCCGCCGGCTTATTGAGCGAAGCCTGACACCTAAGCCCGCGCGTCCTGCCGACTTAATGAAGCGGGACGAAAGAAGCCCGTCCATCGGCGAGTTGCTGAAAAAGTTGGTATGGCCGCGGAAAAAGCCCTAGCGGCGTTTGCGGCAGAATACCGAGTGCAGGCGCCGACCAAATGCGAGATTGTGATCAACCTCACGACCGCCAAGCGGCTCGGTCTCGATCCATCTCAGAGCCGGGCGTACCTCTGATAAGGGGACGCGCCAATCGTCCGGTGGCTTGGACGACCACAGACCCTCCATTTGAGGCGTGATATTCTTCCCCAGATTTAAGCGGGCATAATCGCCTTGGGGTCACGCCTTGGGGGCGGGGTCAAATGACCGCTCCGCCCATATTGACAGTCACGGAGTCTAATCATGGCCAAGCGCATGGCGAAGCAGGGGTGATCTACGCCCGGCGGGCATCTGACAGGCGTCGATCTGCTCGTCCGCTAACAGAATGGCCCGGCCGTGGTCCGACCCATCAGAGCGCGAAGCCGCAGTGCGAATCAGCCATTCGAAATGCGGCAAGCAACATTCGCAAAGCGACGCTCTGGATCATGCGCTACCGAGGTCAGTAGCTGACCGCGCTTGCCTGGTGCTACTCAGTTCAGTGAACGAATGTTGCTAGCCAAGCCAACAGTTCTTTAAGCTGGTCCTGGTTGACAAGAAAGTAGAGGACAGCCGCCAGCGGACTCAACGCGAGCACAAAATCTCGCATGGGCCTGCAAAGATCGCCCTTGCGTACCATCGTGCATCCGAATTGTGATGCTGCCGTTTCGACGAATGCGCGATTTTTCCTAAATTGTCGGTCAGCGCTGGCGGTACTGGCTTCTTTCCATCCCCAGTGGTCTCTTTTGTCTCCCTTGATATCCTTCAGGATTCCTGTCGAAATTGGCGCGAAGTAAGCTGGGGTGAGGATCGGGAATGATTCAACAATGGGTCCGAACTCTGTCATGTCTTTCTGGTGCGATTGTCGCCAGCTTCATTTTACTAGTACCCACGTCGTTGCGGGCCAGCCAGGTTGTCCACCTCGCAGGCTATTCGACGGGAACTGTGGTGGTGAACACCGGACAGCGTCGTCTTTATTTCATGCTGAGCGATAATACGGCGATCCAATATCCAGTAGGTGTAGGCAGGCGTGGCATGGCTTGGTCCGGCAATGCCTACATCGATGGAAAGTATCTCAAGCCGGCTTGGTCTCCACCGGACATAATTAAGCGGGAGAATCCGCGGATTCCGAACGTAATTCCAAGCGGCAGTCCGGCAAACCCGATGGGCGCTGCTGCGCTTACCCTAAGCGGCGGCAATCAGTATGCAATCCATGGAACCAACGCTCCGAGCTCAGTCGGCGGATTCGTTTCGCACGGATGCATCCGCATGTATAATAGCGATGTGCTTGACCTGTACGGCCGAGTTGGTCTTGGCACGAAAGTCGTGGTGTTACCCTAGCTATTTCGTAAACCGGCGCACATGAAGCGGCTCGAAGTTGCCCCGCTGGCCCTAGGAGCGGTTTTGCTGCTCGGTGTTTCTGCCGCGCCCGCGACTCGGTTGCAGTTCGTCGCCAACGGACACAAGGGGGACTCCGCAGGCTGGTGGCAGTTCGTCACCCAAGGACCAAATGGGGAGCGGCAGATCTCACCACATTTCGCCAGCGAAGAGGAATGCGAGCGGGCTTTGAAGGCCATCGAAGCCCTGCTCGCTCAAAAATTTCCAAATCTTTACCCGCTCGTCGGCAGCTGCGAACAGTATCGCTAAGTCCTTGAGCTTCAAATAACAAAATTGCGCGGCTCGCGGGCGGGTAGCCTCGTTTATGCCGCCGTGCGCTTTTGCTGAAAACTGTGGCTTTTGTGCACTAGTTAACGGCCCTAAAGTCCGGTTACCATCCGCAGCTGCAGCCGATTAATTGAGGGACAGTATCATGGCACGCATTGTAACCATTGCTTGCGCGGCCGTCGTGGTTTTGCTGGTCAGCGGCAGCTTCCATCTGGTTGCCCCGCATGACGGATTGATCATGTCTGGCGGCAAGGCATTTGCAGCGGATATGCCTACAAAGGCGCCTCCGGCTCCAGCTCAGGCGCCGATCGGAAAGGGAAAGGCTCCGATTGGCAAGGGCAAAGCCCCGATCGTCACGAGGGGCTGAGCACGCCATCTTGTGGCTGTTGTCGCTTCCGGGTAGCGGAGATTCGACGGCAGCGCCCAAGAGCTTGAGTTTCCATTGCCTCTCCTTTGGCCACTCTACGGTCCATGTTTTCCTGCGGATTGTATGAGGGAAGGCATGCGATGTGATTTGCGAATTTCAGTTGCCGTAGCTGTCGGTCTGGGGCTGGGCGTTTCGGTGGCTCTGCAGGCCACATCGGGGCATGCCCAAGATTATCTGCCGGCGACGTCGGTCAGTACGACGGGTCCTGATCAATCTAAGCCCGCAAATGAATATTCGCCGAAGAATCATTTCTTTGTCGAATTTCGAGCGCGAAGTGCGGCAAGCTATGGGCATATGTATGTCATGTATGGCGAGGCGAACAAGCGCCACGAAGTGATCAGGAGTCAGATTGCTGGCTTCTTTCCTGCCGGAGACGCCCAGGATTGCGTAAATTGCAGCGTCTACAACTGGACCCTCGGCCATATCTTGCCCGTGCCGTCAGAAATTGGCGTCACTGACGGGGATCTCGAAGAGCAATATGTCCTCGCCCGATATCGGGCATGGATAGACCAAGCTCAGTACGAAAGACTGGTCGCATATATAGAAAACCGTAAAGCCACTAAAGGTCCTTGGAATGCCTTCTTGAACAACTGCGTCACATTCGGGCGCGACGTAGCTGTGTTTGTAGGTCTAAATGTTCCACTGCTGTATTCGCTCGCGCCGAGCGTCCTGTTGTACCCTGAGGATGTGGTGGACATGCTGCGCGACGCCAATGGCGGCGAGAAGGACGAAGGCCCCTTGAAGGACGCGCCTGGCGCGCTTCCGCCTGAAATAGCCGCCGAGTTTAGAGCCGCGAGCCCATCGTCCGCAAAGAGTGCGACCGCAAAAAAGTACAAGGTCCATGCTGCGGCAGAGGAAACAACATTAGTTTCCACTGCATCACTCAAGCATCGAACGGCGAATGCCGGGCTCCAAGACGACGGGATGTCCAACTCAGTGCATTAGGTTCCAATAGGCCATGTCTCGCGGGCTGAAATTAGCAGGCTCGCCGCTCATGGTTTGAGCGCGTGCGCACGGCGGCAAATAGCCAGCCGCTAGGGATTGGGGCGATCGAGTGCAGCCGCCACTAAGCTAGTCGCGTGGGGAGCGGGGCAATATGGACTGCCAGCTTTCTGCCCAACGGCGAACGTCTGATAGCGCTTTCATTTCCTCTTCAGTCATCGGCTTTGACGGTTGCTGTTTACGAAGCTTGGCTTCCAACTCGCTTTTCGCTTCGCCTTTGCTCACCGGGTGGACATCGGCATGCTCTCGCATTGAGGACCTCGATTGGATGGGACGGGTTCGCCGAACTAGTGCGCCCATCACCTACCAGCATCGCCGACGAAATGCACATTGAGCACGCTCGACGGGTGTTAGGCGACGAGTAAGCGCACAGAGAAGGTGAGCCTCGCCGCCTCCTTTGGAGAAGGACGGGGACCGTTTGGCGAACAATCGGCAGCGAGGCTCAATGGCACACTAGCAACTGCGCGCCAGAATAAAAGCGCCAATGGGGGCGGTGCAGGCGGCCGGGCAATTAGGGAGGCGCACCAGTGTCTGACGGGCGCGTAGCGGGTTTTCGGAACACGGTAGGGACGGACAAACGTAAATATCTTCTGCAGCCACGTAGCGGCTTGCCTTAGCGCCCCTCTGCCTTTGACCTCGAGGTCCTCGGTTTTGGCAGTGTGACCGTGATTCCAGACTTCCTCGCACGCCAGGGATCTCTTCGCTGTTGATGTAACCGCGGTCGGACGCGGCATCGAGCTTATGCAGATCCACCGTCTACTGGGAGAGCGAAGGCTTTCCTGGATACGTGGCCGTCGCCATCGGCACCTCGCCGACCCGAATTTCCCCGGGCCGACCATCGCGGTGTGGAGGAGTCACGCCACCCCTGGGTCTCATTGCCACCAGACACGCCGCCCAAGCGCATGGCGAAGCAGGGGTGACTAAACGCCCGGTGGTCTACTGACCGGCGTCGACCCGCTTGTCCGCTAAAAGAATGGCCCGGCCGTGGTCCGGCCCATCAGCGAGCTAAGCCGGCATGTGCGAATGAGCCGTTTGAAATGCGGCAAGCAACATTCGCAAAGCGGCGCTCTAGGTCATGAGCTACCGAGGTCAGTTCAGGCGCTGCCCAGTGCCCGCTGTGCAACCAGACCCGCATGTACAAGAGACAGAGGATTGCGCAGGCCCGATCCGAGCTCGTTCACGTCACCGCAGTCATACGCCTATTCGAGATGTCGGGCGGAATACAGGACTTGGTCCGGTATCGGGACAACTTTCCAATGCTCGGGTTCCCAGTGCTCGGGTCTTTTTGCAAAACGAACCCAATCCGTTCAGCCCACAAAACGGCACGTTGAAATGAAAGTAGTTTCCTCACAATCAAGAGTACGGTCGCTACTGGTCTGTGTGAGCGGCTGGACTTGGTTGAGCCAAGGGCTTGGCTACCGGACCATGGACCACATAGAACGTCACTCGCCTTGGCACGGTTCGCCTGCGACCCAGGTGCGACACACTGTGACTGTTGAAGCATCGAGTTCTACCATGTCGGCGCGATAGCCCGGGGCAAGCCGGCCCAACCTTTGCCCAAGACCGATGAATTGCGCCGGATGTGCGGTCGCAAAGCCCAGTGCAGTCGCGAGTGGAACGCGCAATGATCGCACACAATTGCGCACGGCTGTCGCCATATCGAGGTACGCGCCAGCGAGCGTGCCGTCCTTTCGCAGGCACCGGCCTTCGCTAATGGAGATTGTGTCGCCATACAGATCGAATGATAAGCGAGAACCGCCAACCGGCGGCATCGCGTCAGTCACCAGGATTGGCCGGCCGGCGCCGCGCAAGGCAAGCCGCAACATCGCCGGAGCTACGTGTATCCCGTCCACGATCAAACCGTACCAGGCATCCGTGGAATCGAGTGCCGCACCAATTGGTCCCGGCTCGCGTGCATCGAGCGCACGCATGGCGTTGAACAGATGCGTGAAGCCCGTTAGTCCTTCAGCCATGGCGGCGGAGGTCTGTGCATACGTCGCCATCGAATGACCGAGCGCAACTCGCACGCCCCCCGCCGTAAGCTTGGCGATGAACCCCTCCGGCACTCGCTCGGGGGCCAGGGTCACGAGCGTCACGCCTTGCCGCCTCTCCGTCAGCATTGCGAGGTCGTCTGCTGTCGGACTGCGGATGGCGCTTGGAGCGTGGACACCCGTTTTTTCAGGCGATAAAAAAGGTCCTTCGAGGTGGATCCCGAGCACCGCCGGCTCGACGCCGATCAGCGTCTCGACCGCGGCGAGCGCCGATTTCATTTTCTCAGGTGTATCACTGATCAGGGTGGGTAACAGGGCCGTGGTGCCGAAGCGTCGGTGCGCCGCGATCATCTTGCGGATGGTCACTGCGGTCGGTGCGTCGTTAAAAAGGACGTCGCCGCCGCCATTGACCTGGATATCGATGAACCCGGGCGTCAGCCAAACATGCTCGGGCAACTCACGCACTGGTATTGCCGCCGGAACGTCGTAGCGACGAACGATTGCAGCGACTTGGTCACCTTCTACGATGACGGCAGCATTGGTGCGAAGGGATTTACCGTCGAAGACATGGCTGGCGGCAATGGCGTGCTGATTTGCGCTCATCGGGTGCGCGTGACTTTCTCAGGTGGCGCGGTCGATCAACGTCGGTGCCGCGTC
Source organism: uncultured Alphaproteobacteria bacterium (assembly GCA_963813825.1). Classification (GTDB taxonomy): domain Bacteria; phylum Pseudomonadota; class Alphaproteobacteria; order Rhizobiales; family Xanthobacteraceae; genus BOG-931. Next base: position 427,496 of record CAWFBB010000028.1, on the reverse strand, counting down.
GTGCCGCAAGATGCACCAGAAACGCATAAAAGCTTTGAATGAGACAGATCGCATCTGCGTCTGGATGATCCGACCCGAGTACTGGCAGGCGATGGGGTTGCGCCCTTCCTGGTTCTGCGACTAGCGCGCAGGCACCTTTCACGCGCAGATCATCGGTAAGCGCCGAAAAGCCCGCGGCGGATTCATCGGTCGGGGCCAATGCAAGAATAGGATAAGTGCTAGATACAAGTGCGATCGGGCCATGACGGATTTCTGCTGCGCTGAACGCCTCAGCCGGCAGTTCACAGGTCTCCTTCAACTTCAAAGCGGCCTCCCGCGCGATCGCAAGCGTCGGGCCGCGGCCAATCACGATCGTACTGAATGCCCGCGTCAACGGCTCAAGCGCTTCGCTCCAATCCAGCCCGGCCGCGTCGGCAAGCCGCATCGGAAGCCGCATACACGCATCGGCCATCGCAGTGTCGCCGGCCCAGGCCGCGACGAGACGCAACAGCGCCGCGACCGAAGCCACGAAGCTTTTGGTGGCAGCCACACTCAATTCGCGGCCGGCACCGAGCGGCAATACGATCTCGACCGTTTGCGCCAGTGGACTTGCCGTGTCGTTGACGATGGCGGCCGTGATGGCGCCGGCTTTTCGCGCCATTCCGGCCATTTCGATCAGGTCATCGCTACGGCCGGATTGTGAAACGGCCAGAAACAACTGGTTTTTCAGATCGAGCGACCTGCGATAGACGCTGGCGATATTCGGCGCCGCTGCGGCCACTGGCAAACCGAGGTGGCGCTCGATCAGGTGCTTGCCGAAGGTCGCTGCATGGGCGGAACTACCTCGGGCGCAAGTGACGACGACGTTGGGCCTCCGGCCTTCGAGCCGTTTGACCAGCTCGGCGAGCGGTTGCGACAATATCTGGGGCTGCCTAGCCCACCGCGGGTGCAGCTTCGAGCAATTCACGGCGCATTGCGGAAACGAGGGGCATCAGCGCGACCGCGCCTTTGCGATGGACCGACGGCATCAGGCAACTCGCGCCTGCGCGACCGCCGCGGAACGAGCAAGCCGCACCGCTCCGTCCAAGGCATCGCCCAAGGGCTCGACAAGTTGCAACGCAGTCGCGGTGGAAAGCCAGGAACGCAACGATGACGCCAAGCCGCCGACCAGCGCCAATCTAACCGCACCCAATGAGACGAGCCGCGCCGCGATATGATCGATATGCGCGGCAGCAATTTGCAGTAGTTCGACTCCAACCGCGTCGTGTCGTGCTGCGTAATCGGCGATGCGCGGAGCGAGCGAGCCAAAATCACGCGGCGTCGCCTCCGAGGTCCACTTGACGATTGCGTGCGGGTCGTCGGTAAAATCGGCAAACAGCGCCCGCAGCAAAGGCGTCCACGGGATGCGGCCGTCGCTAGCCCACACCACCCGGCGCAGCGCCTCGACGCCGAGCCACGCGCCGCTTCCTTCATCCGAAATCGGCAATCCCCACCCACCGACACGGTGGGCCTCACTTCCTACCCTGGCCCATCCGACTGTCCCGGTGCCGGCGATGATCACGCCGCCATCACCTTCGCCATGGGCGCCGATGCAAGCCGCCTCAGCGTCAGTGACGATCAGTGCTTTGCGGAATGGGTGCCGTCGCTTTTGCGCCGCGGCGAGATAGCCGGGCTCGCTGGCGCCAGCCAGCGCGAGACAGGCCACCACTTCCTCGAGGCTGGTTTTGGGCAAGTCGGCACGATCGAGACATTGCGATTGCAGCATCCGAAACCGCTGTAAAACTCAGGTCGAGCCCCAGGCGCAAGTTCGCCGGGCCGGTGACAGCGTCTCCGATCGTTTGCCCCGAGAACGTTGCCAAACGGGCACGGCACCGGGTTCCACCCCCGTCCACGCCCAGAAGCAATACGCTTTTGTGAGCCACGCGATGTCCTCCGGGCACAGCATGCAGCCCTTCCGCTGTGGAAGAACCAATTGGGTCTAATATGGGTTGATTCGGGGCTTATCCCTATGTCTGATCGATTTTTGGCATGGAAACCGAGCGCGCCAGTCCCCGCTATTCCGATATCGACCTCTGGGAACCCGGCGAAATTCTCCATGCGCTGGTTGAAAGCCAGATGGCGGCTGTCGCCGCGGTTCGCGCCGAACTGGCGTGCAATCGAGCGGGCTGCCCTCGCGATCGAAACTCGCCTCAGCGGCAATGGCCGGCTGGTCTATGTCGGCGCCGGAACGTCGGGCAGGCTTGCTGTGCAGGACGGAGCCGAGCTCATTCCTACATTCAACTGGCCGTCCGACCGGTTATTGCTGCTGATGGCTGGTGGTAAAGACGCGCTACTTCGCGCTACCGAAGGTGCCGAAGACGAGACCGACTCCGCCAAGCGGGTGGTGCAGGAGCACGCTATCTGCGCGGCCGATGCCGTTATCGCCGTAGCCGCCAGCGGCACCACGCCGTTTACGCTGGCGTGCATGCGCGAAGCCAAACGGCGCGGTGCGCTTGCAGTCGGCATCGCAAACAATCGGACTCGACGCCCATTCTCGAAGAGGCGGACTGTCCGATCTGGCTTGACACCGGTGCTGAACCGATCGCAGGCTCAACGCGCATGAAGGCGGCCACTGCGCAACGCGTCACGCTCAATCTCCTGTCGACGCTGATCATGATCCGCCTCGGTCGCGTGCACGAGGGCTTGATGGTCGACGTGCAGGCGATTAACGCCAAGCTTGTCGAGCGCACGGCGAAAATTCTGTGCCGTCTGAGCGGACGCAGCAGCGAGGAGGTACGTGACGCCTTGGCGCGCGCCAACGGAAACATCAAAATCGCCATGCTGCTTTTGCAAGGGTGCACCATCGACCAAGCCGCGGCATTGCTCGATCGAGCCGGGGGTCGCCTGCGAACCGCGCTGCGGCTTGCGGACAACATTCCGGCCGGTGCGCGCGACACGCTCACGGTTGCTGCGGATACGCCTTCGGCGGCGCCCAATGCAACTAGCGAAAAATAGCGCACTGGCGGCCAATAGTGGGACATCATTCAAGCAGGGTGTTACGCTACCGAGCAGATTGATTAGCGAAACGGAGAACCCATGCCGGTATTTTCCAGATGGTTGCGCTTGAACGCCGCGTCTGTGGTTATTGCCGCGGCAAGCTGCGGCGCCATGCCTGCGCATGCGACCGATGTCATCGCCGAATGGTCGACGATTCAGATGCCGCCACCGCCCACATTGAAACCGGTTACGGTCGACCCCAAGAGCACCGCACTTCTCTTATTTGACTTCATGACCGAAAATTGCGGCCAGCGTCCCCGCTGCGTCGCTGGAGTGCCAACACTCAAGGCGTTGCACGATCGAGCGCGCGCCGCCGACATGCTCGTCGCCTACACACTCCCCGGCGGCGGCAAAATCATTGATGAGGGCATCGCTCCGCGTGACGGCGAGGTTGTCGATCAGAAACCCGGCGGACCCGACAAATTCCTGGGCGACGACCTTGACCAGCGACTGAAAGCTCATGGCATCAAAACTGTTATCCTCTGCGGCACCTCGGCCCAAGGTGTTGGCCTTGGCACCGGCGCGGCCGCCGCCCAGCGCGGCTATTACGTGATCTATCCGGTGGATTGTATGCTTTCGGAAAGCGCCTTCCGCGAGGCCTATGCTGCTTGGCACATGGCGGGCGGTGGACCCCCCGTGACCACCAAGTGGGTTACCGTAACCCGCAGCGATATGATCACCTTCGGGAGCGCGAACCGATAAGCGACGCCGCGGCTGAGTTCGAGCCGGAGACCTTAACGAAAATGCCCAGCGTTGCGGTCGTTGGCGCCGGTCCGGCGGGCCTCATGGCCGCCGAGGTGCTGGCTCATGCAGGCCTTGCAGTGACAGTCTTTGATCGCATGGGTTCGGTCGGACGCAAATTTCTGCTCGCCGGACGCGGCGGACTCAACATCACCCATAGTGAAGAACTGCCCCGCTTTCTTGCACGCTATGCCGACGGAAACCCGCGGTTATGCGCCGCCATCGAAAGCTTCCCGCCAACCGCGACACGAGCCTGGTGCAATGACCTTGGTCAGAAGACCTTCATTGGCAGCAGCGGTCGGATCTTCCCGAACGCATTCAAGAGTTCGCCGTTGCTTCGCGCCTGGTTGCGGCGGCTTATAGACCTTGGAGTGCAGTTCAAACTGCGCCATCGGTGGATCGGATGGGACAACGCTGGTTCCCTAAAGCTGGAGACACCTGAGGTCCTCGTTGCCGTAAGACCACAGGCGTGCATCCTGGCGCTGGGAGGGGCGAGTTGGCCGAGACTAGGAGCCGACGGCAGTTGGGTCGGGCTGCTTGCGGCGCAAGGCATCGATATAACTCCGCTCCGCCCCGCAAATTGCGGGTTTCTGGTTCCGTGGTCCGAATCTGTTCAGCAACCGCTTCGCCGGGCAGCCATTGAAACGAATTACATTGTCGTTTCGTGGCCAGACGGTGCGTGGCGAGGGGATGATCACCCGGCACGGTGTCGAGGGCGGCGCGATCTATGCTCTCTCGGCCGCGCTGCGGGACACAATCGCCACGGAAGGCGAGGCCACGCTTCAAGTGTCGCTACGTCCCGATCTAGCAAGCGCCGAATTGCGGCGTCGGCTACAAGCACCACGCGGTAAGCAGTCGTTGGCGACGTTTCTACGCAAGGCGGTTGCGCTGTCACCCGTCGCTATCGGACTACTCAACGAGGTATGCGCGGGCAAGCTCGCCACGCTTGATACACACGCGCTTGCCAGCTTGATCCACGCACTGCCCCTTCGTCTGACCGGTACCCTCCCGATCGATCGAGCCATCTCGACCGCGGGTGGCGTTTCTTTCGCCGAGATTGATGATCGTTTCATGCTTCGCCGTCGCAGTGGGGTGTTCGTCGCGGGCGAAATGCTCGACTGGGAGGCGCCGACCGGCGGTTACCTGCTGCAAGCCTGCCTAGCCACGGGCGTGAGCGCTGCGCTCGACGATTGCAAAGGGTTACAGCCTCAACCTAAACATTTCCGCCGCCTTTTCTCTCCGCTGCTTTGTCAGCGTCCGAATGAAGTAATGAGTTACAGGTAGCTTTGCGCAATCGAGCTGCGCCTAATCGCGGATCGTGACAGGCTGATCATAAACTGGTCGCTCCGCCGCGCCGACTTTGCTCAACTTTGGCGAATTCAAAGTTCCCGGTAGCGACTTTGTCGAGAACTTCCTGGATGCGCTTGGAAGCTATCCTAGGCCAGTTCTCGACAACGCTCTTTTTGACCACTCCGAAGGTCGACCCTGCAGTGAGCAACGTCCAACCTGCGGACAGGAGCCAATTATTTACCTCTGCGAGCCAAGGCTCGCTGAGGCTTTCTCGATTCCAGAGCCGCCTGAGAGTGACTCGCGACAGACGGGCGCGAAATCAGCTCTTTGCCACGACGCTGGCCTCGCTCCTCGATGGCATAGAGCAAGAGCATAGCCGCCTCACGTTGATCGACACGGTGTTGCATTCTGGCCATTTTAGCGTTATGCTCTATGTCATTCCGTAACATATCGTTGTTTCATTGTTCCACAAATCATCGTCATGCATTCTACGGATATGCGGCGAAAACTGGAGAAAAACAAATGTCTCGACATGACCAAGATACCAAGCATTCGACCAATACCGGCAAGAAGCGCAAAAATACAAATGCGCTTGTTCACGGCGTTTACGCAAGCGATCTTATTTTTCCCTGGGAGGATCGTGGTGATTTCGAAAAGCTGCACGCAGACATTTGTGCAGAATTCAATCCCGACGGACGATTGGAAGAGGAGACGGTGCTTGATATCGCGCACTTGCGTTGGCAGAAGCAGCGCATCCGGAAGATGTGGCACGCTGCAACCCTGCAGGACCCATATGTGATGGAGCTCGTGCAGTCGGGGAAAAAATCGTACTCCGGAATTCGTCGCTACCTGCGCGAGGAAACCATGGGCAGCCACAGCCTTGTCAACTCTCTGCTCGAAATCCTTTCAGACTATACGCAGCAACCGACGAAAGTCGGACGCACCCTGGAAAAAGCGGGATCTGAAAAAGCCGATATCGACGCCGAGGGAAGCAAAATAAATGCAATCTTATCAGCGATGTCGGACCACGTCTTCGCCTTGATTCAGACTCTCCAGGCCGGCCCGAATGCCGAACGGACGCTGGGGCAGGCGTACTCGCCGACATATCTCGAGCCGATCCTGCGACTTGAAGCGATGATCGACGCACAAATTGATAAGGCATCATGCGGCTTGCCATTTTGAAGACGTACAAAAGCTTAGTGGAAAAGGCTGCCCTGCGATTGCCACCGTCCGATGACCAAAGCGAGTAGACTATATCGTCAAGTGGAAAATCCTACGAATACAAGTAAAAGTTGCATTTTTCCGAAACGAAATCGGGCGTGTCGAAGAGGGGTACGCTGAACCTTACGGTCTATGCCGATCCGCGGCGCGTCACGGCGGCCGAAACCCATGGTCGCCGACAGCGATAATGATGGTATTGCCCAGCAGGTTGCGGTCAGGCCTGCTGGGCAGACCCCTTTCGGGGCTGCAACAAACCGAATCCAAACGTGTTCGCATCCCCTGATAAGGTCGGGTCGCCAAGTTGGCCCGGACCGTGTTAGGTGGAGGCTGGGGGTTCGAGGGAAGTAGGGGGCCTTCGGGTTATGGGTGAGGCAGTCAAAGTGGGCACGGACGGCATTTTGCGGATCGGCGTCGTGGGCGTCGGCGTCATGGGCTCGAACCATGCGCGCGTGCTCGCGGAATTGCCTGGCATCAAGCTGGTCGGGGTGGTCGACCCCGACGCCAAGCAGCGTGAGCAAGTGGCGCGTGCGCTTGGCTGCGCCGCATTCGCCGATCTCGAAGCCATGATCGGCAGCGGCGTGGACGCCGTCACCATCGCGGCGCCGACTCATCTGCACCGCGAGATCGCGCTCGAATGCGCCAAGCGCGGCATTCATATCCTGGTCGAAAAGCCGATAGCCTCGACCATCGAGGAGGGCCGCGCCATCGTCGCGGCGGCGCGCCGCGCCGGCGTTACGCTGATGGCCGGCCATGTCGAGCGCTTCAATCCGGCTGTCCAGTCGCTCAAGCGGGCGATCAAGGACCAGGACATCCTGTCGATCGCCATCACCCGCGTCGGGCCGTTTCCGCCGCGGATGTCGAATGTGGGCGTCGTCATCGATCTTGCGGTCCATGACATCGACCTGATCCGCTGGTTCACGGATTCCGAGATCGTCGAAATCCAGCCGCAGACCTCGAGTGCGGTCGCCGAGCGCGAGGACATCGCGCTGTTGCAGTTCCGTACCGCCTCGGGCGTGCTCGCCCACATCAACACCAATTGGCTCACCCCGTTCAAAGCGCGCAACATCCACATCGCCACGCGCGCCAAATATTTGATCGCCGATCTGTTGACGCTTCAGGTTACCGAATGTTTCGGCTTCCAGCCGGACGGCAGCTATTCGATGCGTCACCTGTCGGTCGGCTATGCCGAACCGCTGCGCGCCGAGCTTGTCGCCTTCATCAGCGCGGTGCGCAGCGGCGAAACGCCCGCGGTGACCGGCGAGGAGGGCGTCGCCAGCCTCGAGATCGCGACTCGCTGCCTGTCTTCGCGCACGGCGCAATCGAGCGCTCCGCAGCCCAAGGGCCCGCGGCGCGTCGCTGGATAAATGAACGCCGGCCGAGCGTGGACCCATCTATGAACCAGCACGCGCGCCTCGACGGCAGTCCGATTCCGTTCATCGACGTCGCCGCCCAGCGCCGCCGCCTTGGCGGCGCCATTGACGATGCCGTCGCCCGCGTGCTCGCGCACTGTCAGTTCATCCAGGGCCCGGAAGTCCGGGCGCTCGAAGCCGACCTTGCGGCGTTCTGCGGCGCAAAGCACGTCATCGGCTGCGCCAGCGGCACCGATGCGCTGCTGCTCGTGCTGCTGGCGTGGCAGATCGGACCGGGCGACGCAGTGATCTGTCCGGCGTTCACATTCCACGCCACAGCCGAGCAAGTGGCGCTTCTGGGCGCGACGCCGGTCCTGGCCGACGTCGAAGCAGAGACGTTCAATCTCGATCCGGCAAGTCTCGAGCGCGCAATCGCCACGGCCAAGGCGCGCGGACTGAAACCCCGCGCCGTGATACCGGTGGATTTGTTCGGTCTGCCTGCCGATCACGATGCGATAGGCGCGATTGCCGCCAGGCACAGCATGCTGGTGCTCGACGACGCCGCACAAGCATTCGGCGCGACCTATCGGGGCCGCAAGCTCGGTGCACTGGCGACAGCGACGGCGACGAGTTTTTTCCCGGCAAAGCCGCTTGGCTGCTATGGCGATGGCGGTGCGGTCTTCACTGACGACGATGCGCTGGCGGCGCGCGTGAAAAGTCTCCGCGTACACGGCGAGAGTCCGACCGACAAATACGACGCCCAGCTTATCGGCGTGACCGGCCGGCTCGATACCATTCAGGCCGCCGTGCTGATCGAGAAGCTGAAGATCTTTCCGGAAGAGATCGTTGCACGCCAGGCGGTAGCCGCGCGCTATGCCGAAGGCCTTGCCGCGGTCGCGACGACGCCGCGCGCCGGCAATGAATCGACCTCGGTGTGGGCGCAATACACCATCCGGCTAAAGCCCGGGCGGCGCGACGCGCTCGGCGCGGCACTGAAAGCGCAGGGCATTCCGACGGCGATCTATTACGCCAAGCCGCTGCATCGCCAGGCCGCCTATCGCGGTTTTCCGGTGGCTGACGGCGGATTGCCGGTCAGCGAACAACTCGCCGATGAAGTCATCAGCCTGCCGATGCATGCCTATCTCGAGCGGCCGGTCCAGGATCGCATTATCGAGGCGGTTCGGCAGGCGCTCGCGGGCTAGATCCCGGTCTTGATGGAAAATCAAAATCGGGATCCGGATTTTTGATTGAGCATGATCTTACCCGAAAACCGATGACCACTTTTCGGGATCATGCTCGAGGCGACTCGCGTAGTATCCGCGAATTCGGCAATCGCAGCTACGGGCAGCAATGATCGGTCGCATTCTCACTGTCGGCGGCTATACGCTTGTCTCGCGTCTGACGGGCTTTTTCCGCGACGTCATGCTGGCTGCGATTATCGGCGCCGGGCCGGTCGCCGACGCGTTTTTTGTCGCCTTCCGTCTGCCCAACCATTTCCGCGCCATATTTGCCGAAGGTGCGTTCAACGCTGCCTTCATTCCGGCCTATGCGCGTGTCCGCACCCAGGGCGGAGCGGAGGCGGCAAAGCTGTTCGGCGACCGCATTTTCACGCTGCTCCTGGCGACGCAAGTGATTCTGCTGGCGCTGGCGCTGATTTTCACGCCGCAGGCAATCGATCTGCTGGCACCAGGATTCTCGCGCGATCCGCAGCAATTCACGCTCGCCGTCAATCTGACTCGGATCACCTTTCCATATCTGTTGCTGATCACGCTGGTAACGCTGTGGGGCGGCATCCTCAACGCGCTCAATCGCTTCGCTGCCGCCGCGGCTGCACCGATCCTGCTCAACCTCGCGATGATGGCGACGCTGGCGCTGGCGGCATTCTTCCCGAGCGCCGGCCATGCCGCGGCGTGGGGCGTCCTGATCTCGGGAGTGCTGCAAGCCGTGCTGGTCGGCGGCGCCACGTGGCGCGCCGGCGTCATGACGTCTTTCCACGCGCTTGCATGGGACGAAGACGTGCGGCGCTTCTTCAAAGCGCTCATCCCCGCAACCGTCGGCTCGGCAGGCACCCAGCTTGCGCTGTTCGCCGATACGATCATTGCAAGCTTCCTGACGGCCGGTGCGCTGTCGGCGCTCTATTACGCCGACCGCATCGACCAACTGCCGATCGGGGTGATCGGCATCGCGGTCGGCACCGTGCTGGTGCCGGAGATGACGAGCCGGGTGTCGTCCGGCGACCACGCAGGCGCTCGTTCGGCGCAGAACCGCGCCATCGAATTTGCACTGCTGCTGGCGTTACCCTGCATCATCGCCTTTCTGGTGCTGCCCGAACTCATCATGAAAGGCCTGTTCATGCGCGGCGCCTTCAATGCCGAGGACGCGCATGCGGCGGCAATGACGCTCGTCGCCTACACGATCGGGCTTGTGCCGTTCGTGCTCATCCGCAGCGTCGTCGCGCCGTTCTTGGCGCGCGGCGACACGCTCACTCCGGTAAAGGCGGCGCTGACCGGCACCGCGGTGAACATCGCCTTCAAAATCGCGCTGATGGGTTCGTTGTCTCAGGTCGGATTGGCGCTGGCGACCTCGATCGGCGCCTGGATCAATTTCATCATGGTGTTGTGGCTGGCCGCGCGCGCCGGCCTGATTGCGGCGGACGCGACGCTGAAGTCGTCGCTCGTCAAGCTCGCCATAGCCGGAATCGCGTTTCTCATTTTCCTCGTGATCGCGACGCCGATCGTCACACATCTGTTATCGTCCATGCCCAGGTTCCGCGACGAGTCGGAATTGCTGGTGCTGGGGTTGCTCGGCGGCACGGTTTACGGCGCGCTGGTCATTGGTCTGTTCGGCCGGCGTTGGCTTTCGCTGATGCGTGAGCGGGCGCACAATGCGCCCGCGGCGCCGCTGACTGCGTTCGAAGGCACATCGGCGCCGGCCGCGGGGCCAGATGAGATTTGATCGGAGATTTCGATGCGCGTGGCGATGATCGGCGCGGGCTATGTCGGGCTGGTGTCGGGCGCCTGTCTCGCCGATTTCGGTCATGACGTGACCTGCATCGACAAGGACGGGAAGAAAGTCGCGGCCCTCAATAACGGCGAGATTCCGATCTTCGAGCCGGGCCTTGCCGACCTGGTTGAGGCCAATGTCCGGCAGGAGCGTCTGCGGTTTGCCGCCGACACGTCGGCCGTCGGCACGGCCGACGCCGTGTTCATCGCCGTTGGCACGCCGTCGCGCCGCGGCGACGGCCACGCCGATCTCACTTACGTCTACGAGGCCGTGCGCGAGATCGCGCCGCTTTTGTCCGGCACGGCGGTGGTGATCACCAAATCGACGGTTCCGGTCGGCACCGGCGACGAGATCGAACGCATCCTGCGCGAGACGCGTCGCGATGCCGAAATCCAGGTCGTGTCCAATCCGGAATTCCTGCGCGAAGGCGCCGCCATCCAGGACTTCAAGCATCCCGACCGCATCGTGGTTGGCAGCGCCGACGCGCGCGCGCGGGCGCTACTGGCAGAGATATATCGTCCGCTTTACCTGAACGCGCCGCCGATCATTTATGTCAGCCGCCGCACCGCCGAACTGATCAAATATGCGGCCAATGCGTTTCTCGCCACCAAGATTACCTTCATCAACGAAATCGCCGATCTGTGCGAGCAGGTCGGCGCCGACGTGCAAGAGGTGGCGCGCGGCATGGGGCTCGATAATCGCATCGGCGGCAAGTTCTTGCACGCTGGCCCTGGTTTTGGCGGTTCGTGTTTTCCGAAGGACGCCGCCGCGCTGCTGAAGACCGCACAGGACCACGGCGTCGCCTTGCGCATCACCGAGACCGTCGCTGCGGTCAACGACCAGCGCAAACGCGCCATGGCGCGCAAGGTCGTTGCGGCTCTCGACGGCTCGGTGCGCGGCAAAACCATCGCGGTGCTCGGGCTCACCTTCAAGCCGAACACCGACGATACGCGAGACTTCGCCGGCAATCCCGTTGATCACGGCATTGCAGGACCTCGGCGCTGCGGTGCGCGCGTACGATCCGGCCGGCATGGAGCAGGCCAAGCCGCAGCTTCCGAACATCCACTACAGCAACAGCGCCTATGCCGCGGCCGAGGGCGCCCATGCCGTTGTCATTGCGACCGAATGGGAACAGTTCCGCGCGCTCGATCTGGCGCGTCTCAAAGATGCGATGGCGCAGGCGGTGATCGTCGATCTGCGCAACATCTACCGTGCCGACGAAATGGCGCGCGCGAAATTCCGCTACGTCGGTATTGGACGGCCTGGGGTGGATTGATTTCGCACGCGCGCCTCGTTCCACACTGCGGTCAGGCATGAACCAGCTTCCGCAAACGCCCTTTATCGGCCGCTCGATGACGCGGCGCGAAGATCAGCGGCTGTTGACCGGCCGCGGCCAGTTCATCGCCGATTTTGAGCTGCCGGCGATGCTGCACGCGGTGTTCGTGCGCAGCCCCGTAGCGCATGCGCGCATCAAGGCGATTGATGTGTCGCGCGCCGCCGTCGCGCCCGGCGTTGTCTTTGCCCTGACCGGCCCCGAACTCGTCAAGGAGCTGCCGCCGGTGCCGGACACGCAGCTTGCGCTGCCGAGCAAATGGACGGCGCTGGTCCAGCACAAGTTTATCAATCCGCAACAGCCGCTGTTGGCGTACGACAAGGTTCGGCACGTCGGCGAGGCCGTCGCCGTCATCGTCGCGGACAGCCGCCATGCGGCCGAAGACGCGGCGCAACTCGTAACGCTCGATCTCGAGCCGTTACCCGCGGTGCTCGATCCCGAGCAGGCGCTCGGGGCGGGGGCGACGATCGTCCACGAGAAATTTTCCACCAACCTGATCGGCGGCTTCACCGTCGGTAAGGGCGATGCGGAAGCGGCGCTGGCGCGCGCCCCGCACCGGCTGCGGCGCCGGTTTCATCATCACCGCTATGCCGCCATGCCGATGGAATGCCGCGGCGTCGTCGCCTTGCACGAGCCGCGCACCGATGCGATCACGATCTGGTCGTCGACCCAGGTCGTGCATTGGGTAAGGCGCGAGGCGGCCGCGATCTTGCGGCTGCCGGAAGCGCGCATCCGCTGCGTGGCGCTCGATGTCGGCGGCGGGTTCGGCGTCAAAGGCCACGTCTATCCGGAAGATCTGCTGATCCCGTACCTGGCGCGCCGCATCGGCCGGCCGGTGAAATGGATCGAGGATCGCAAAGAACACCTGATCTGCTCCTGTCATTCGCGCGATCAGACCCATGACGTGGAAGTCGGCTTCGACGGTGACGGCCGCATCCTGGCGTTGCGCGACCGCTTCATCGTCGATTGCGGCGCATGGAATCCGATCGGCGCCGGCGTGGTCTACAACACCGCTGTCCATGTGCCGGGGCCCTACAAGATCGGCGCGATGGCGTTTGAGGCTCGCATCGCCGCTACCAATAAAGTCCCCAACGCGCCTTATCGCGGCGCTGGCCGGCCGGAAGCAGCCTTCGCCATGGAACGGACCATGGATATTGTTGCCGCCGAACTTGGCCTCGAACCGTCCGAAGTGCGGTTGCGCAACATGATCCGCGCCGACGAGATGCCCTTTGCGATGGGCATGCCGTACCGCGACGGTCAGCCGATCGTCTACGACGGCGGCGACTATCCCGCGGCGCTGCAAAACGTGATGGCCGCGATCGGCGGGGTCGACGCCTTCCGTGCGCGCCAGCGTGCCGCGCTCAAACAAGGCCGCCACCTCGGCCTCGGCATCGGCTGCTATGTCGAAGGCACCGGCGTCGGGCCGTTCGAAAGCGCGCTCATTCGCATCGAGCCGTCCGGCAAGATTTTCGTCGCCGCCGGCGGCTGCCCGCAAGGGCAGGGCATGGAGACGATCTTCTCCCAGGTCGCGGCCGACGCCTGGAACGTGAAGCCGGACGATGTCGTGGTGACGCTTGCCGACACCGCAGCAATCGCCATCGGCTTTGGCACGCTCGCCAGCCGCACCACGGTCACGCTGTCGGCGGCGATCCATGGCGCGACGGAAAAGCTGCGCGCCAAAGTATTTTTGATCGCTGCGAACTTGCTGGAATGTTCAGCGGCCGACCTCGAGCTGCGCAATGGCCATGTCGGCATCCTTGGCGTGCCCGGCGCCGAAATCTCGCTCGGCAAGGTGGCGGCGGCGGCGCGGCCGGGCTGGGATAACGGCCGTCCTCCCGGTGTCGATGCCGGGCTCGAAGAGACCTTCTATTATGAGCCGCCGACGGTGACGTGGTCCTACGCTGCGCACGCCGCCATCGTGGAAGTGGACACCGAAACCGGCCACGTGCGGATCGAGAATTACGCCATCGCGCACGATTGCGGCGTGGTGGTGAACCCGATGCTGGTCGAAGGCCAGATCGTCGGCGGCGCCGTGCAAGGAATTGGCGGCGCCATGTACGAGGGCATTGCCTACGACGCCGCGGGCCAGCCGCTGACGACGACGCTCGCCGACTACATGCTGCCGAACGCCTGCGAGCTGCCGCAGTTTCAGCTCATCCATCAGCACTCGCCGTCGCCGCTCAATCCATTCGGCGTCAAGGGCGTCGGTGAAGGCGGCCCGATTGCGCCGCCGGCCGTGATCGCCAATGCCGTCTCCGACGCGCTGCGTCCGTTCAAGGCCGAGTTCAACCGCACTCCGGTGACGCCGCAGCAGATTGATGCCGCGGTTCGCGGGGCGCCAGGCACTTCAACTTAGCAACCTGCCGACCGCAACCGACCACGCCGCGAGCTTGCGCGTGCGCTCGTTGCCGTCCATGCGCGGCGTGAAGCGGCGCTCCAACTGCCATCGATCGGAGAAGCGATCCGGCTCCGGAAAAAAGCCGACGTGCAGCCCGGCGAGATAGGCCGCGCCGAGCGCAGTCGTTTCCCGGATTTGCGGGCGGTCGACGGTGCAGCCGAGAATGTCGGCAAGGCGCTGCATGGTCCAGTCGGAATTCGCCATGCCGCCGTCGACGCGCAAGACCTTGAGCGCGCTTTCGCCGTCGGCCCAATCCGCCTTCATCGCGGCGATGAGATCGTGGGTCTGGAAGCACACGCTTTCGAGAGCGGCCCGTGCCAGTTCGCGCGGTCCGGTGGCGCGCGTCAGTCCGAACAAAGCGCCGCGCGCGTCAGGCCGCCAGTAGGGTGCACCCAATCCGACGAATGCCGGCACCATGATGACGTCCTGCGTCGCGTCCGCCGCAGCCGCGAGCGCGTCGGTCTCCGCCGCATTCTGCACGACATGCAGTCCATCGCGCAGCCATTGCACGGCCGCGCCGGCGACGAAGATCGAACCTTCCAGCGCGTATGTACGCGTGCCGCCGAGCTGGTACGCGATCGTCGTGAGAAGCTTGTGTTTGGAAGCGACCGGCGTTCGGCCGGTGTTGATGAGCGCAAAACATCCGGTGCCGTAGGTCGATTTGACCATGCCCGGTGCGAAACAAGCCTGGCCGATCAGGGCAGCCTGCTGGTCGCCTGCGATGCCGCAGATCGGGATCGCGCCGCCGAACAGGGCTGGATCGGTCGTGCCGAAGGCGGCGGATGAATCCATCACTGCCGGCAGCACCGCTTTTGGCACGCCGAGCAACGCCAAAAGTTCGTCGTCCCATCGGCCGCGATGAATGTCGAAGAGCAATGTGCGCGAGGCGTTGGTGGCGTCGGTGGCATGTACTTTGCCGCCGGTCAGGCGCCACAGCAGATACGTGTCGACGGTACCGAAGGCGAGTTCGCCGCGCGCGGCTCGGCCGGCGATATCCGGCGCGCATTTCAAGAGCCATGCGAGCTTGGTGCCGGAAAAATATGGATCGAGCAGAAGCCCGGTCCTGGCCGCGACCATGGTTTCATGGCCATCCGCTTTCAGCTGTGCGCAGTGGGCCGCGGTGCGCCGGTCCTGCCAGACGATGGCGCGATGCACTGCCCGGCCGGTGACGCGGTCCCATAACAGCGTGGTCTCGCGCTGATTGGTGATGCCGATGGCGGCGATATCATGTGCGCTCGCGCCGGCCTTTTGCATGGCACTGCGGCAAGTTTCGACGGTGGTCTGCCACAGATCGTCCGGCTCGTGTTCGACCTCGCCGTCGGCGGGAAAATGTTGCGGGAATTCACGCTGCGCGACGGCGGCAACCGAAGTGTCGGCGCGGAACAGCATCGCCCGGGTCGATGTCGTGCCCTGGTCGATCGCCAAGACGTAAGCGGTCACACGATCCTCCCCGCCGGCATGACGACCCCGACTGGCGCCGACACCTGATCTTGCCACGAATTTCTATCGATCGCAGATTTTGCGCGGGTCGAACTTGCGAACGCCGCAAGCGGGCGCGGGCAGGAGCCCTTCAGGCGTACCAGCAATACCGCAAGACCGCGATGTAAAGTTCGTCGACGACGGAGCGGCGCCGTGATCGGGCCGGCGTCGATGGCAGCGACGCGCCTGACCATGATGCTATTCTGCATCACGCTGCGCGCTTGCGTTCCTGCGGCACGAGCGTGACGGTCAGCCGTTCGGTACCGCGCAGCATGTCGAGCGCGACGTCGCGGTCGATGGTGTCGCCGGTGAGCGCCCGCACAAGATCGTCGGCGCCGGCGATGGTGGTGCCGTCGAGGCCGAGCAGGATGTCGCCGACCTTCAATCCGGCGCGGGCCGCAGGTGAGTCCGGCTCGATCGTGCCGATCATCACCGCACTGTCCTGCGCGACACCGGTGAAGTGCTGCCGCCGCCGCGAAATGGCGGCGTGTTGCGCGGCGATACCGATGTAGGCGCGGCGCACGCGGCCGTGCCGCACCAGTTCGCCGAGCACGAAGCTTGCGGTATTGGCGGCCACCGCAAAGCAGATGCCTTGCGCGCCCATGATCACCGCGGTGTTGACGCCGACCACTTCGCCGCGTGACGACACCAGCGGGCCGCCGGAGTTGCCGGGATTAAGCGCGGCGTCGGTCTGGATCACGTCGTCGATGAGCCGGCCGTTGCGCGAGCGCAGCGAACGGCCGAGCGCCGAAACGACGCCAGTCGTCACCGTCGAACTCAAAGCCGAGCGGATTGCCGATGGCGATAACGAGCTGGCCGCGCTTGAGCTTTTTGGAATCGCCGAGCGGCGCCGCCGGCAGCGTCACCGGCTCGATGATGCGGATCAGGGCGAGATCGGTATCGGGATCGTCGCCGACCAGCCGCGCAGTAAGGTGCTGGCCTTCCGGCGTCGTCACCTCGATCCGTGAAGCAGCGGCGGCCGCGCCGCCAGCACCGGCGACGTGGCTATTGGTCAGGATCAGGCCGTCCGGCGCCACCACGACGCCGGAGCCGGTACCGCCGCGCGGGCGGCCGCTTCCGGCGCGGGCGTGTGAACTGTCAGGCCGACCACCGCCGGGCCGACGCGGTCGACCACGTCAATGACGGCGCGCGAATAGGCGTCGAGCAGCGCTTGGTCCTCGACCGGGACTTCGGGGATTGCGGTTGCGGCAGCGCCGCTGCCGCCCCAGTCGGCATCGTGCAAAGGTATGATTTTCATGGGTTGTCAGGGCGTTAGCCCAGCATCCGCTGGGGACCGGCGACTCCGCCAGCCGGGATATATGGGAAGCCAGGGTCGCGAGGAAAAGGGCGGTTACGCGGCGGCGGTGATGCAGTGCTGATGCCGTGCAGTTCGGCTTCTTGAGACTCGCCGTTGCCTGCGTCGCGGCGGCACTGGAATAATGCGATAGTGACGGTGTTGATTTGCCGGACGGCAAGTGCCATTCAAGTGCTGCCGCCAATCGAAGGAAGACACTTATGATCCGTACCGTGCTTGCAATCGTCATTGCGCTCGGCGTGACTGCCGCTGTCGCCCAGGAAGACCCTATCAAGGCGCGCAAGGCGCTGATGAAGACCAACGGCCAACAGGCCAAGATCGTCGGCGATATGGCCAAGGGCGACACGCCGTTCGATGCTGGCGGCGGCGCACAAAGCCTTTGCAGCGTTCCAGGACGCGGCGTCGAAAATGCCGGCGCTCTATCCCGATAGCTCCAAGGGCGGCGATCCTACGGACGACTTCAATGCCAGCCCCAAAGTTTGGGAAGACATGGCCGATTTCAAAGCCAGGTTCGTCAAATTCGGCGAGGACGCAAAAGCCGCCGACGCGAGCGTAAAGGATGTGGATACACTGAAGGCCGCGCTCGGCAATATCGGCAAGAACGATTGCGGCGGCTGCCACCAGATCTATCGCGTCAAAAAGGGCTGAACGGCCGGCAAACGGTTTTCGGGGCGGGCGTCCGCGAGGATGTCCCGCCCTTTGTTTTTCGTTTGTAATCCGGCATCCTTCGCTCAGATATGAAAAAGCATCTGACGCTGCGCAATCTTGTGGCCGTCGTCATTGCCGGCGCGGTGATTGGCTTTGCCGTGTTCTGGATCGTGACAATTCCAGCGACGGTGCCTGCGTCGGCGCTGCCGCAATACGCGCCGAATGCCGACAACGGCAAAACCATTTTCAACGTCGGCGGCTGCAGCTCCTGCCATGCGGTCCCCAACAAGGATCCGCAGAAGGTCGATCGGCTGCGGCTTGGCGGCGGGCTCGAGCTGCCGTCTCCGTTCGGCAGTTTCACCGTGCCGAATATTTCTCCCAACACCGCTGACGGCATCGGCAATTGGAGCGAGGCCGATTTCGTCACGGCGATGTGGGACGGCACGGCGCCGGATGGCACGCACCTCTATCCGGCTTTTCCTTATCACGTCGTACCGGCACATGGAGCTTGCCGATGTGCGCGATCTGTTTGCATATCTGAAAACTTTGCCGCCGGTCGCGGGCAAGCCGGCAGACCACAATCTGGCTTTTCCCTTCAACATCCGCCGCCTGCTCGGCGGCTGGAAGCTGCTGTACCTGCGCGGCGGGCCGTTTGTGCCCGACGCAAGCAAATCGGCGCAATGGAACAGAGGCGCCTATCTGGTCACCGGACCGGGACACTGTGCCGAATGTCACTCGCCGCGCAATTTCATGGGCGGCATCGTCGAGAGCGAGCGCTTTGCCGGCGGCCCGGCACCGGACGGCAAAAGCTGGGTGCCGAACATCACCCCGGCCGGACTACAACACGAGGAACCCGCCTGGTCGGAAAAAGACATCGCGGAGTTCCTCAGCGCCGGCCAGAATCCGTCCGGCGATTTCGCCGGCGGTTCAATGGCCGAGGTGATTCAAAATACGTCTTTGCTTAGTGCCGATGATCGTGCCGCGATCGCCAACTACATCGCTTCGTTGCCGCCGGTGCAGGGGCCCGACCCCGCCGCCGAAGAAGCAGTAACCCTCCTTTGCATATAGCGCTGTAGCAAGCTAAGCACCCGCCAATAACCCGGGCCGCACCCTTCGAGGCTCATGGAGCTTGTCATCGGGCCGATCATGTTGGGTCGGACCGTTGGCTCGCGCCTCAGGGTGACGGAATAGCTATGAACACCGGCAAAGGCATTCTGCTCAAGTTGATCTCGGCGGTGCTGTTCGCCGTGATGTCGGCGCTCATCCGCTATCTCGGCGCCCGCTATCCGATCGGCGAAGTGGTGTTCTACCGGTCGGCCTTCGCCATGATACCGGTGCTCGGCATTTATGCCTTGCGCGGCGAGCTTGCAGCGGTGGTGCGCACCGAGCGGCCGTTCGGCCAGGCCGGCCGCGGCGCGATCAGTATCGCCGGCATGTTCTCCAACTTCGGCGCGCTGGCGCGGCTGCCATTGATCGAAGCCAATGCCATCAGCTTCACCTCGCCGCTGATCAGCGTTGCGCTTGCAGCGCTGGTGCTCAAGGAGCGGGTGCGCGTTTATCGCTGGTCGGCGGTGACGATCGGCTTTATCGGCGTGCTTGTCGTGCTGTCGCCGCATCTCACCGGCGACGAATTGACGATCGCCATGGCTAGCGCCGCAAGCGTGTCCGGCGTGCTCTACGCGCTGGCCGGCTCGGTATGCAACGCCGGCACGGTGATCCAGACCCGCCACCTGGCGCGCAGTGAAACGACATCCTCGATCGTGTTTTATTTCTCGCTCAGTTGTGCGCTCGCCGGCCTCGTGACCCTGCCGTTCGGCTGGATCACGCCGACGACGGCGGAGTTTGCCGCGCTGATCGCCGTCGGCGTGCTCGGCGGCAGCGGGCATATTCTGCTCACCGAAAGCTATCGCTACGCCTCCGCTTCGGTCGTGGCGCCTTTCGACTATACGTCGATGGTTTGGGCGCTGATTCTCGGCTACGCATTCTTCGGTGAGACGCCGACGCTGATGATCGTGCTTGGCTCGGCGATCATCGCCGCCGCCGGTCTGTTCGTGATCTGGCGCGAACATCAGCTCGCATTGGCGCGCCGGACCGCCGCTGAAGTGCCGCCGGCGGCGATACCCGGCGCCGTCACGAGCCCCCGAAGGCCTTGAATGTGATGATGGTGCGGGTGTCGGCGACGCCCGCAATGGTCTGCACCTTCTCGGCGATGAAATGGCCGATGTCGGTTGAGGCATCGACGTAGAATTTCACCAAAAGATCGAAATCGCCGGCGGTCGAGTAGATTTCCGAGGCAATCTCGGCGTCCGCAAGCTTATTGGCGACCTGATAGGATTTGCCGAGCTGGCATTTGATCTGCACGAAAAAGGGGATCATGGGCGGCTCCGGGCCGGCAGGATAGCATATATGACGAGCCTGCAAGAGCGCGCCAGGGCGTAGTATCTTTCCGAGTGGATCAGGAAGCCCAATCGATGCATGCCCCGGCCGAGCTAGCCGAAATTGCCGCCGATGTGTTGGCGCGGATCAAGAGCCGTGCGCCTCGGGTGCATTGCATCACCAACTACGGTGGCGCAGGCCTATACGGCCAACATCCTGCTCGCGGCCGGCGCCATTCCGTCGATGACGATATCGCGCGAGGAGATTGCGGCTTTTGTCGCCTCCGCGGACACTCTCCTCGTCAATCTCGGCACTTTCGATGTCGAACGGCGCGCCGCGATAGAGCTGGCGCTCGGTGCGGCCGAGCATGGGATGCCGTGGGTGCTCGACCCGGTCTTTATCGAACGCTCGCCGGCGCGCGCCCAATTTGCCCGCGATCTGGTGGCACGCGGACCGACGGTGGTACGTCTCAACCAGCGCGAATTCGCGGCGCTTGCAGGCGACCAGGATGGCGAAGCGGCGGCGCGCTTCGCGCGAACCCATCGCGCGGTCGTAGCGCTGACCGGCAAGCACGACGTCGTGACCGACGGCGAACGTTCGGCGACGGTGCATAACGGCGATGCGCTGATGGGCCTCGTCACCGCCATGGGCTGCGCCGGCTCGGCGCTGGTCGCCGCCGCGCTCGCGGTCGAGCCTGACGCGTGGCTCGCGACCAGCGCGGCGCTGCTCGCGCTCGGCGTCGCCGGTGAGGCGGCAGCTCAAAGCGCGCCCGCTCCGGGCCGCTTCGCCAGCTGGATCATCGACGCGCTCTACAGCCTTGATCGCGCGACGTTGCGCGCACGCGCAAAAGTCTCATGATGCAAAGGTTTCGCTGATGCAAAGGTTTCGCTGATGCAGGTCGATCTTCGTCTCAACGCCATCGTCGATCCGGAGCGTTCCGGCGGTCACGACCTCGCCGAACTGGCAAGACTGTGCGCGCAAGGCGGCGCGACCCTCGTGCAACTGCGCGACAAGCGCAGCGAAACCCGCGCCATGGTCGCAACCGCGCGCGCGATCAAAAAAGCGCTCGCGCCGCTTCACGTGCCGCTGGTCATCAACGACCGGATCGATGTCGCGCTCGCGTCGGGCGCCGAGGGCGTCCATGTCGGCCAAGACGACATGGCGGTGGAGGATGCGCGAAAACTGTTGGGGCGAGACGCCATCATCGGGCTGTCGATCAAGACGGTGGCGGAGGCCGACGCGGCGCCGGTCGATCTGATCGATTATGTCGGCTCCGGCGGCGTCTACGTGACGCTGTCGAAGCAACAAAAGAACGCGCCTATCGGGCCGGAAGGACTCGCGCGCGTCATCGGCGCGCTGCACCGCCGCTCGCCGAAACTGCCGGTGTGCGGCATTGCCGGCATCGATGCCGGCAATGCCGGCGCGGTCATCGCCGCCGGGGCCGACGGCGTCGCGGTGATCTCGGCGCTGTCACTTGCGCCCGACCCGGCCGGCGCCGCGCGCACCTTGCGCGAAATCGTCGACGGCATGCTCGCCAAGCGAGGCAAGTGACGATCATGGCAAGAATTGCCATTTCATACCGGCGATCGGATTCGCAGGACATCACCGGGCGTATTTTCGACCGGCTGGTTATGCATTACGGCAAGAGCACGGTGTTTCGCGATATCGACAGCATCCGGCCCGGCATCGATTTTCGCACCCAGATTGCCGACGCGTTGAAGGCGACCGACGTTCTTCTGGTCGTCGTCGGACCGCATTGGCTCGGCCGCGGCGAGGGCGCCGCAAGCCGCATGGACAATGAGGCCGATCCGGTCCGCATCGAAGTCGAGACCGCGCTCAAGCGCGACATCCCGATCATCCCGGTTCTGGTGCACGACGTAAAAATGCCGGAGGTCGGCGAGCTGCCGGGAAGCTTGCGCGATTTCGCCTTCCGTCATGCGGTTAGCGTCGACGGCGGCAGGGATTTTGATCATCATATCGAGGGCTTGATCCGCTCGCTCGATCAGTTTTTTGGCGGGGCGGCTCGCGGGACTGAAGGCATCGTGCCGCCTGATGCGCGCAAGCCGTCCATGCTGCAAAAATATGGCTTGGTCGGCGGCCTCGCCGCCATCGTGATTGTGCTGGCGGCAGTCCTGTTCCGCACCGACACGAAACAACCTGCCGTCGCGGTTCAACCGCAGCCAAGTCAGCCGGTCGCCATGATGCCGCAAGCTGCGCCGGCGCCAGGCCCGCCAGCAACGGCGCCGCCGGCGGCGCAATCGCCGGACAGCCAGTATCGGATCACGCCAAAATTCGACTGCGCGAGTTCTTCTGGGGAAGACGAGCAGACAATATGCCGGAACGGCGACTTGACGGTACTGGATCGGGAGCTCAATGCGGCCTACACGGCGGTGCGCGGGCGACTGGACAAGGACAAACAAAAAGCACTCTCAGCCGATGAAAATGCGTGGCTTGAGCAACGCGCCGCGTGCAAGACCGATGTCGCCTGCATCCGGACCGCGTATCAGAAGCGGATGAAGGTTCTGCTAGCGTGGCCATGACCGTTCCCATCGCGCTCACCATTGCCGGTTCGGACTCGAGCGGCGGCGCCGGAATTCAGGCCGACCTGAAGACGTTTGCCGCCCTCGGTGTCTATGGCGCGTCGGTGATCACCGCGCTTACCGCGCAAAACACCAAGGGTGTGGCGGGCATTCACGGCGTGCCGGCGGAATTCGTGACGGCACAAATGGACGCTGTATTTTCCGATCTCGACATTGCCGCGGTGAAAATCGGCATGCTGGGCAGCGCAGCCGTGATCGCCGCCGTGGCGGCCGGGCTTGAGCGGCATCGCGCCCGCAACGTGGTCCTCGATCCGGTCATGGTCGCGAGTTCGGGCGAAAAGCTGCTGCACCCCAATGCGCTGGAAGCGCTGCGCGACCTGATTTCACGCGCGCGCGTGCTGACGCCGAACCTGCCCGAGGCCGCGGCGCTGCTGAGCATGGCCGCGGCGCGCGACGAGGCCGAGATGCGCTCGCAAGGCGAGAAGCTGCTGACGCTCGGCGCCGGCGCGGTCTTGATCAAGGGCGGCCACGGTACGGGGCCGGAAAGTGTCGATTTTCTGATCGATGCCGATGCCTGCACGCGATATGCCGCGCCACGGATTGCGACGAAGAACACCCATGGTACCGGCTGCACGCTCTCATCGGCGGTCGCCGCCGGCCTTGCCAAGGGTCTTGCGCTCGCCGACGCAGTGCGCGAGGCCAAAGCCTATGTCAGCGCGGCCATCGCGGCGGCGGATCGTCTCAAGGTCGGATCTGGCCGCGGCCCGCTGCATCATTTCTACGAAAGATAGTAGACGGGTCTGACTTCCGGCGCCGTTGAAAAGTCGTTACCGTTTGCGGCAATGAGCGGTGAGGAGAGGGCGAGGAGAGATAGTTTATGCTGAGATCTTCCATGATGCGGGCGGCCGGGATCGCGCTCACAGTCGTTGCGTCGGTGCTGTTCTTGTCCGGTCACGAGGCCGCGGCGCAGACTACCCCGCCTGCTGCACCGCCGGCCGCCGCTACGGCTCCTGCGCCTTCCCAGGCACCCGCCGCACCGCCAGCGCCGCAACACCGGCCGCGGCGCAACCGGTTTCAGATACTACGCCGTTCTATGTCAACATCGTTGATCTTGAGATCAGCCCGTCGTTGATGTCGAAGTTCATGGCGGACCTGTCCGACGACGTGAAAGGTACGCTGTCGGAGGCGGGCGTTCACGAAATCGACAGCAATGTCGGACAGAAAGATCCGAATCACGTCTTCATTTTCGAGGTCTATAACAATTCCGCGGCTTGGGACGCGCATCAGAAGACCACGACATACGGAAAGTTCATCGGCCTGACGATGATGATGATCAAGAATTATAATATCCGGCCATTCACATCGCTGGTGCTGAACTCAAGCACCGCGGCGGCTGCGGCCACGGGACCGCTCTACGTGAACGTCGAAGAATTCGATCTTGATCCTGATCAATATGACAACTTCATCGTTGCAGCCAAAGTCGAGGCCGCGGGCGCAGTGCAGGATCCTGGCGTTCGCGAGTTCAATATCGCGACTGCGAAGAGCACGAAAAATCACGTGTTGCTGTTCGAAGTCTATGACAACGCCGCGGCTCTCGAAGCCGAAATGGCAACTGATCGGTACAAAGCCTATCAGACAAAGACCAAGAAGATGATTATCAAGAGCACGGTGACGCCGTACTCGTCGGTGTCGCTCAACGCCAAAGCGCCCTGAACGCTCACGCTGCCGCCGCCGGCGCCCCCGGCTGTTTCAGCGGGTGGGCGCGGGCAAAGGCGTCGATCGCAGACAGC
This sequence comes from uncultured Alphaproteobacteria bacterium, assembly GCA_963813825.1. Taxonomy (GTDB): domain Bacteria; phylum Pseudomonadota; class Alphaproteobacteria; order Rhizobiales; family Xanthobacteraceae; genus BOG-931. The sequence continues at coordinate 402,998 of CAWFBB010000028.1, read as the reverse complement.
GCGGTGGCGATCCGCGTGAAGGTCGGGAACGATGCGGTATCGACATTGAAGAATTTCGCGCCGGCGGCCTGGCTGGCGATGCAGATGTCGGCGAGCGTAATGCTGTCGCCGTGGCAGTAGAGGCCGGTCGCCTTGTCCTTCAGATTGGCTTCGAGCGCGGTCAGCGCCGCAGTGTGCCAATGCTGGCACCATTTGGTGCGGGTCGCTTCATCGATCTTGAGTTCGTGCTCGAGATATTCGCGCACCCGCGGCACGATCAACGGATGTGAATCGCAGGCGACGATTTGCGCCAGGCCGCGCACCCGTGCGCGGCCTTTCGGATCGCGCGGCAGCAGCGGCGGGTTCGGATGGGTCTCGTCGAGATATTCGATGATCGCCAGCGACTCAAACAGCGCCGGCCCGTCGCCGTCGACCAGTGCGGGCAACGCCATCATCGGATTGACCGCGCGGTACGCGGCTTCGCGCTGCGCACCCTTCATCAGGTTCACGTCCACCACCTCGTCCGGCGCGAGACCTTTGAGGTTGAGCGCGATGCGCACGCGATAGGTCGCGAGCGAGCGCCAGAATGAAAAGAGTTTCATGGACAATCTCCTAGTCGGTGCCCGGATCGGCCTTGAGACCAGCCGCCTCGATGCCGGCGATGGCGCACATCTCGTCCTTGTCCGAGGTGTCGCCGGAAATACCGCAGGCGCCCACGATGGTGCCGCCGCTGTCTTTGATCAAAACACCGCCCGGATTGGTCACCATCCGTCCGCCGCTTGCCGCCGCGAGCATGGTGAAGAACTGCGGAGTTTTCGCCGCCCGGCTTGCCAGTGTGCGCGAACCAAAGCCCATGCCGAGCGCGCCCCATGCTTTGCCGAAAGCGATATCGAACCGCAGGATGCCGGATTTGTCCTCGCGCTTGTAGGCGACGAGATGGCCGCCGGCGTCGAGCACGGCGACGGTGAGCGGCGCGAGATTGCTATCGCGTGCTTTCTTCAACGCGACATCGACGATGGTGGACGCTTGCGCAAGAGTGACTGACATATTCGCTCCAATGTTGCTGGATGAAATCCAAATTTTGCTACGGCTCGGCCGGTAAACCGCCTGGCGCGAGGCGTCGCCAGGACCCAGGCCATTCTTGTTCAATTCCTCGAGTGCAGCCACCTCCCGGCGTCCGCTTCCCGGCGCGGACATTATGCGATCGACGCGCGACGAGAAAGCCGCTTGCAGGCGACGCCGCCGATGCCATAGCGTCGCGCCGCAACGTGTTGGCAATGAGGATAAGCATGGCTTCGGGACATAAGGGCGTCGTCGGCATTATTGGCCTCGGCATTATGGGCGGGTCGTTCGCGCAAAATCTCGTAACCGCCGGCTGGCGCGTCTTCGGCTACGACATTGCGCCGGAGCGGCGGCGCGCGTTGGCGCGTGTCGGCGTGGAGATTGCCGCTGACGCCGCCGATCGTGGCGCGTAAGGCAAAAACCATCATCACCAGCCTGCCGAGCCCAAAGGCGCTCGCCGCGACGGTCAAAGCCATCGTCGGCGCCAATGTGCCGCGCCGCGTGGTCGTCGAAGCATCCACATTCACGCTCGAAGACAAAGCCCGCGCCGAGGCGGCGTTGCGCAAAGCCGGCCACGTCATGCTCGACTGCCCGATGAGCGGCACCGGCGCGCAGGCCAAGGTCAAGGATCTCGTCGTCTATGCCTCGGGCGGCGTGGCCGAGATCAAGAAACTGCGGCCGATGTTCGGAGGCTTCACCCGCGCCGTGCACGATGTCGGCGCGTTCGGCAACGGCAGCCGCATGAAATACGTCGCCAATCTTCTCGTCGCCATCCACAATGTGGCGAGCGCCGAGGCGATGGTTCTCGGCATGAAATCCGGCCTGCCGCCGCAACTCATCTTCGATCTGATCAAGACCGGCGCCGGCAATTCGCGCATCTTCGAATTGCGCGCGCCGATGATGGTGAAGGACGATTACGACACCGCCACGATGAAGATTTCGGTCTGGCAGAAGGACATGGACGTGATAGGCGGCTTCGCCCGCGATATCGGCGTGCCGACCCCGATGTTCGATGCATCGAGCGCGATCTACACCAAGGCGCGCAAGAGCGGCCACGACGATCACGACACCGCCGCGGTTTGCGCGGTGATGGAGAAGATGGCGGGCGTCAAGCGCGGCAAGGGGCGTACCAAGCGACACTGATCTTCTCGGTCACGCTCGGCCTTGGGTTGGGCATTCAGCTCTTTAACCTTGAACCGAAAGAGGTCACCGGCCTGCACCTTGGCGGCTCGGCGCGGCCTTATCTGCTGTTGCCCATTATTCCGCCCAAGAAAAATAATTCGGGCCGCGACACTGGCGGACTTTACAGGGCCGAACAGCATATCGGATGATGCCCTCGAACGCCGTCGCGTCGGGGACACGGGCGGCTAATCAATAAGGCGCATTCGGGCCACACCGGTCGCCCACAGGGAGGATTTGATGTCTCGCAAAAGTGTTTCCCGCGCGGTTTCACGCCGCGCGGTTCTGGCCGGCACTGCGGTCGGCGCCGCAGCCGCGCTCACCCGGTTTTCGGCGCCCGCTGTCGCGCAATCGGAACCGTTCAAGCTTGGCCTTCTCACGGTGAAGACCGGCCCGCTCGCCCAAGGCGGCATCCAGATGGAGCAAGGGGTTCTCACCTACCTGAAGGAAAAGAACTACACGATGGGCGGCCGCAAGGTCGATTTCATCTCCGCCGATACCGGCGGCAATCCCGCCGGCACCAAGACCAAGGCCCAGGAACTGGTCGAGCGCGACAAGGTCGATGTCATTCTCGGACCGCTCGCCGCCTTCGAGCTCTACGCGATCAGCGATTACATCAAAGAGCAGAAGATGCCGACGCTCAGCCTGGCGGCGGCCGACAATCTCACGCAGCGCCAGCCCAATCCGTTTCTGTTGCGCGCATCGGCGACGTCGTCGCAGGCCATGCAGCCCGATGGGGCACTATGCGGCGACCGAATTGAAGCTCAAGCGGATTGCCTGCATCACCGAGGACTTCGCATTCGGTTACGAGCAGATGGGCGGCTTCCAGGCCGCATTCCAGCAAGACGGCGGCTGCATCGTCAGCAAGCTTTGGCCGCCGCTGGTGACGCCGGACTACACGCCCTACATCGCGCAGATCGCCGATTGCGACGGCGTCTGCCAGGGCTTCGCCGGGTCAAACCCGCTGCGCTTCATGAAACAATACGCCAGTGCCGGCCTCAAATATCCAGTGGTGACGGGCGAGACCGGCGGCGATGACGCGTTGTTGCACAGCTATGGCGAAGAGGCGATCGGCCTGGTCGGCTGTTGTCCCTACACGATCGACCTCGCCACCGATGGCAACCAGCGCTTCGTCGATGGCATGCTGAAGAACTACGACACCGTTCCGGGCCAATACGCCGCGCTTCTCTACGTCAACTGTCAGGTCGTCGATGCGGCGCTCAAGGCCCTCAATGGCGACGCCAGAGACAAGGACAAGATGATGACGGCGCTGCGTGCGGTAAGCCTGACTGACACGCCGCGCGGAGCGCTCAAGTTCGATCATTTCGGCAACGTGGTCGGCACCTTCTACATCCGCCGCATCGTCACCGAGGGCGCCAAATACGGGCTCAAGCTCTGGAGCAAGACCATCAAGACTTACGACAACGTCAGTCAGTTCTGGACCTGGCCGGAGCAGGAGTTCCTCGCGCACCCGGTCTATTCGCGCGACTATCCGGCGCTGACCAAGTGCTGAACCCGGGTGGTGTCATCATCCGCGCATGCGGATGATCCAGTAATCCGAGAAGGTCCGGCGACACACGCCGCCGGAGCTAGACCGGTCGTGATTACCGGATGCTCCGCCTTCGCGGAGCGTGACAGGCAAACAAGTAGCCGTCGGGAAGCGCAAGGGCAGGGAATATGACGTTCTGGCTGCTGCTGACCGTCAACAGCGTGACGTTCGGCGGCCTGCTGTTCCTGCTGTCGGCCGGCTTCTCGTTGATCTTCGGGTTGATGCGGATTCCGAATTTGACGCACGGCTCGATGTTCATGGTCGGCGCCTATCTCGGCACCACTTTCTTTTCCGGCGCACTCGGCTTCACGCTGAATTTCTGGGTGGCCGCTATCGTCGCCGCGCTGGAAGTGGCGATACTGGGCGCGCTGATGGAGCGATTGCTGCTGCGCCGGCTCGCCGGCCAGCAATTGGCGCAAGTGCTGGTCACGCTCGGCGTCTCCTTCATGGTCGCCGATCTGTGCCTGATGGGGTGGGGCGGCGATCCTATTTCAGTGGCGACGCCGGCAGGGCTCGGCGGCTTCGTGCGCGTCGGCACCGCGGCGGCGCCGCTTTATCGTCTCGCGATCATCGCCATCGCGGCGATGTTCGCGATCGCGCTCTGGCTCATGCTCGATCGCACCCGGCTCGGCGCCATGATCCGTGCCGGGGTCGACGATCCGCAAATGGCCCGTGTCGTCGGCATCCGGGTCTCGCGGCTTTTCACCATCGTATTTGGTCTCGGCGCGGGGCTGGCCGGTTTTGCCGGCGTGATCGGCAGTCCGATCCTTTCGGTCTATCCGGGCCTCGATCAGGACATGCTGCCGCTCGCGTTGGTCGTCGTTATCCTCGGCGGCACCGGCAGCCTGCTCGGCTCCTTCGTCGGCAGCATCGTTGTCGGCTTCATCTATAATTTCGGCCAGGCGCTGGTGCCTGAACTCGCCTATTTCATTCTGTTCCTGCCGATGGTGCTGGTGCTGGTGTTGCGGCCGCAGGGCCTGTTCGGAGGACAGGTGCTGTGACCGGCCGCAGCCTCGCTATTGCCGCCGCAATTGTCGCGCTCGCCGCCGTGCCCTATGTCGTCGGCGAACCCTATTACGTCAACGTCGCCAGCCAGATCCTGCTCTATGCGATTTTCGCGCTGGGGCTGAACGTGCTGGTCGGATATGCCGGGCTGGTTTCGCTCGGCCATGCCGGGCTGTTCGGTGTAGCGAGCTATGTGGTCGCCTCGGCGCTCGCCGCGGGCTTTGGCCACGCCGTCGCCATCACCGCGGCGCTGTCGATCGGACTCCTCTTCACCGCCGGCTTCGCCGCGCTGTCCCTGCGCGCGACCGGCATCAGCTTCATCATGATCACGCTGGCGCTCGGCGAGATCCTGTGGGGCCTGGCCTATCGCTGGATCAGCCTGACCAACGGCGACAACGGAATCAGCGTGGCGTCGCGGCCGATGCCGTTCGGCATCGCGCTCGGCTCGGCCAACGCGTTCTACGACATGACGCTCGTTATTTTCCTCGCCGCGGTAGGCGTGTCGGCGATTTTCGTGCGCTCGCCGTTCGGGGCGACGCTTTGCGGTACCCGCGATCAGGCACGCCGCATGAATGCACTCGGCTACCACGTCTGGATGATAAGGTTCGGCGCCTTCATGTTCTCCGGCCTGCTCACCTGCGTCGCCGGCATCCTGTTCGTCTACTACAACAAGTTCATCAGCCCGCAGACACTGGCGCTGACGGCTTCGGCGGAAGCGTTGCTGATGGTGATTTCGGGCGGCGCCGGCACCTTGCTCGGACCCATCGTCGGCGCCGGCATCGTCGTCATCATGAAGAACGTGGTGAGCGCCTATATCGTGCGCTGGAATTTCATGCTCGGCGCCATCTTCGTCGCCATCGTGGTGTTCATGCCGGAAGGCCTGGTGCCGGGCGTCGCGCGGCTGTTTCGCTCGGCGGTGCGGGCGATGGGCCGCAGCAAACCGGCGCCGGCCGCGGAGCGAACGCCATGACCGCGCTCGCCGTCACCGCGCTGACCAAATCGTTCGGCGGCTTGCGCGTCAACACCGACGTCAACCTCAAGGTCGAGCCGGGCGAGCGCCGGCTGATCATCGGTCCGAACGGCGCCGGCAAGACCACGCTGTTCAATCTCATCACCGGCGAGTTGCGTCCGGACTCCGGCACGATCCGGCTGTTCGACCGCGACATCACCAGCGTCGCGAGCCGCAAGCGCGCGCATCTCGGCATGGCGCGCACTTATCAGATCATCACGCTGTTTCCGCACGACACCATTCTGCGCAACGCCATGCTGGCGCTGCTGGGACTGTCGCCGCTGCGCTGGAATCCCTGGGCGGCGCTGCATCGCCAAAGTCATCTCGTAGAGGAGGCGCACGCCGCGCTGGCGCGTGTCGGTCTCGATCGCATTGCCAGCCGACCGCTGGCCGAAACCTCCTACGGCGAAAAGCGCCGCGTCGAGATCGCCATGGCGCTGGCGCAAAACCCCAAAGTGCTGTTGCTCGACGAGCCGTTCGCCGGCCTTTCGGTCGACGAGCGCCGCGACGTGCGCCAACTTCTCGTCGCCATCCCACGCGACGTGACCATCGTGATGATCGAGCACGACATGGACACCGCGCTCGACCTCGCCGACCGCATCACGCTCCTGCACTTCGGCGAGGTGATTGTCGAAGGTACCCGGGCCGAAGTGGTGGCCGACCCCCGTACCCGGGAGGTCTATCTTGGCGACTAGTGCGCTTAGCCTCGCCGGCATCGAGGCTTATTACGGCGATAGCCACGTCTTGCAAGAGGTGACGTTCGCGCTCGGCGAGGGCCGCCTGCTCGGGCTGTTGGGCCGCAATGGCGCCGGCAAATCGACCTGCATGAATGTCAGCGTCGGGCTGTTGCCGCCGCGCGCCGGCAACGTCGAAGTATTCGGCGCACCGGTGACGCGGCTGGCGCCGGAATTGATCGCGGCGCGCGGCGTCGCGCTGGTGCCGCAAGGCCGCCGGGTGTTTCGCAGCCTTACCGTGCGCGAAAACCTGATGGTCGCGGCGCGCACCGAGCACGCCGGCCGCCGTCATGCGCCGTGGACCGAGAAGACCGTTTTCGCCATGTTCCCACGGCTTGCCGAGCGCTCGAGCCAGCTCGCCGGCCACCTGTCCGGCGGCGAGCAGCAGATGCTCGCCATCGGCCGTGCGTTGATGGCCAATCCGCGCGTGCTCTTGATGGACGAGCCGTCGGAGGGCCTGGCGCCGCAAATCGTTGCTGAAGTGATGGCGACCATCCGCAAGCTCAAGGAGAGCGGGCTGTCGATCGTGCTGGTGGAGCAAAGTCCGAAGCTTGCCATCGATATCGCCGACGACATCGTCATACTCAACTCCGGCCGTGTTGCCGTCGTCTCGACCGCGGCTGGGCTGAAAGAGGGCGGCGTCGATCTGCGCCAGCATCTCGGGGTGTTTTGAATGTACTGTTCATGCCGCCGGCAGTAAAAGGCCGGCCCGGGAACAAGACTATCGGACGGTGCGTTGATCGTACAATAAATCCGCATAGATTATCGTATTCATGAGCTTTCATTGAGCCCGGTCGCAGACGTAAAGCAGAGTTCTGTGCAAGGCTCCGAGCAGCTCAAGCCGATCGCGATCCTCACCGCCCTCGGCATCGTCTACGGCGATATCGGCACCAGTCCGCTTTACGTTTTTCATGCGATCGCCAAGGCTCGCGGCGGCTCGCTTCGATGAAGACAGCGCACTCGGCAGCCTGTCGCTGATATTCTGGACTCTGATCGTCGTCGTTTCGCTGAAATACGCCCTGGTCGTGATGCGTGCCGACAACCGCGGCGAGGGCGGTATCTTGGCACTGATGTCGCTGACGCGGGCACGCTGGCGCGGCCGCAACCGCTATCTCATCGTGTGCGGCTTGATCGGAGCAGCGTTGCTTTACGGCGACGGCATGATCACGCCGGCAATCTCGGTGCTGAGTGCGGTGGAAGGTCTCGAAGTCGCAAGCCGCGACTTTGCGCCCTACACGATGCCGCTGGCTGCCGTGATCCTGCTGCTGCTGTTTCTGGTGCAGCGGCTTGGCACCGCCGCCGTCGGCAGGGCGTTCGGACCCGTGATGCTGCTGTGGTTCGTTTTTATCGCGATCCTCGGTGTGTTCGGCATCGGCAAGGCGCCGCACGTCATCGCCGCGGTCGATCCGCTCTATGCGGGCGCGTTTCTGATTCACAACGGCTTCGCAAGTCTCGCCATCCTCGGCGCGGTGTTTCTGTGCGTGACCGGCGCCGAGGCAATGTACGCCGACATGGGACATATCGGCCGTGAACCGATCCGCATTGCCTGGAGCGCGATCGTCTTGCCGGCTTTGCTGCTCAACTATGCCGGCCAGACCGCGGTTGTCCTTGCGGGCGGCGGCGGTCCCAATCCGTTCTTCGCGCTGGTGCCTGGCTGGGCGCTCTATCCTGCGGTCGCGCTTGCGACCGTCGCAACCGTGATCGCGAGCCAGGCCATCATCACCGGCGCCTTCTCGCTGACCCGCCAGGCTATGCAGCTCGGCTGGCTGCCGGGGATGCATATCTATCAGACGTCGTCGGAAGCCTATGGCCAGATTTACGTCCCATTCGTGAATTGGCTGATGATGCTCGGGACATTGGCGCTGACAGTGATATTCGCGCACTCCGATCGGCTCGCCGGCGCCTACGGCGCGGCGGTGTCCACCACCATGCTGATGACCACGGCGATCCTTTACCGGATCATGCGGGTATCGTGGCGGTGGCCGATCTGGGCCGCGGTTACGGTGTTCGCGCTATTCATGATCGTCGATGTGTCGTTCTTCGGCGCCAATCTTCTGAAGATCGCCCAGGGCGGCTGGATCCCGTTGTTGATCGGCGGGCTGATCTTCCTGGTCATGACAACGTGGCACGTCGGCACGGACGCGATGCATCGTCGGCAAGTGCGCGACGCGGTGACCATCGCGCAATTCGTCCGCAGATTGCGCGACGAAAAGGTGCCGCGCGTGCCCGGCCGCGCGATCTTCCTCACCCGGCTGCGCGGATTTATCCCCGCCCTGATCGCCGATCACGTGCGCCAGATGGGCTCGCTGTATGAGGAGGCGATTGCACTTTCCGTGGTCTTTACCATCAGGCCGCGGGTCCGGCCCAACAACCGGCTTCACGTCGAGCGCCTTGGCGAAGGATTCTGGCACGTCACGGTTCGCTTCGGCTTCATCGAAGTGCCGGATGTTTACCGGGCGCTGCACCAGGAAAAATCCAAGTGTCCGATCGACGCCGATAACGCGATCTATTTCAGCGAGCACGATTACGTGGTGGCGCGCAAGCAAAAGCCGCGGCTGGCCGCCTGGCGCCGCCGCTTGTTCTCATTTCTCAATCGCAATTCGATCGATCCGGCGGACCGCTTCAATATACCGGCGGAAAACTTCGTGCAGATCACCCGGCGCATCGAGGTCTGAGCGGAAGCTTCAGCACGCCGCGCTCATAGGCTACGATCCCGGCGGCGGCCGCGCGCTGAAGACCGAGGGCGCCGATTTGCGCCAGCACGTCGGGCGCTTTGAAAAGAGGGCGACGGGATGTCCAAGGACAATGTAACTGTCGGATTTGTCGGGCTCGGCACCATGGGCGGCCGGATGGCGGCCAATCTGCAAAAGGCCGGTTACAAACTCGTCGTCCATGACCTGCACCGGCAGGCCGCAAGCCATCATCTCAACGCCGGCGCGATCTGGGCCGATACGCCGCGCGCCCTGGCGAGCGAGGCCGACGTGATCTTCTCGTCGTTGCCGGAGCCGTCCGACGTCGAGGCCGTCGCGCTCGGACCGGACGGGCTCATCGCCGGCATAAAACCCGGCGCCGCCTATTTCGATCTTTCGACCAACGCGCCAAGCATGGTGAAAAAGCTCAATGCCGCGTTCGCCGAGAAGGGTGCGCACATGCTGGATGCGCCGGTGAGTGGCGGCCCGGCCGGCGCCGCCTCGCGCAAACTCGCGATCTGGGTCGGCGGCGATGAGGGCGCCTTCAACGCGCATAAGGCCGTGCTCGACGCCATGGGCGACAAGGCCGCCTATATCGGCGCCGGTCGGCAGCGCCACCGTCGCCAAGCTGGTTCACAACATGTCGGGCTATGCGGTGGTCTGCGCGCTCGCCGAAACCTTCGCCATGGGCGTCAAAGCCGGGGTCGAACCGCTGGCGCTTTGGCAGGCGGTGCGTCAGGGCGCGGCCGGCCGCCGCTTCACGTTCGACGCCCTGATCGACCAGTTCCTGCCCGGCAAATACGATCCGCCGGCGTTCTCGCTCAAGCTCGCGCACAAGGACGTCGCGCTTGCCAATGCGCTCGGCCGCGAGCTCGGCGTGCCGATGCGGTTGTGCAATCTCACGCTCGCCGAGATGACCGAAGCGATGGCCCGCGGCTGGGCCGGGCGCGACTCGCGCGTCGTGATGCTGCTCGAGCAGGAACGTGCCGGCATTGAAATCGCCGTCGATCCCGAGCGGCTGCGGCAGGCGCTGGCGCCCGCCGCCGCAAAGGACAGTGCGAAGCCCGCCTGATGCCGCAACGCGCGACGCCAATCACCCGGCGTGACTTTCTCAACGGCATCCCGCTTGCCATCGGCGGCGCTGTCGCCGGGCAATTGCTGCCCGCTTATATCGCGGCGGCGTTTGGCGCCGGTCAGGCACCGCAAGACGCACCCGGATATTATCCGCCCGCGTTGACCGGCATGCGCGGCAGCCACCCCGGCGCATTCGAAGCCGCGCACCGTCTGCGCGACGGCGATTTCTGGTCGCAATCGCCGAAGCCCGCACCGACCGGCGAAGACTACGATCTCATCGTTGTCGGCGGCGGCATCAGCGGGCTTGCGGCGGCGCATTTCTACCGTGCGAAACATTCCGGCGCCCGCATCCTTATTCTCGACAACCACGACGATTTCGGCGGCCACGCCAAGCGCAACGAATTTTCGCTCACCGGGCATGTCGAGCTGATGAACGGCGGCACCTTGATGATCGACAGCCCGCGGCCGTACAGCGCCGTGGCGGATGGTCTTCTCAAAACGCTCGGCATCGATCCGGTCGCACTTTCAGAGAAGTGCACGCGTTCCGAATTCTATCCGTCGCTCGGCCTGCGCCGCGGCATTTTCCTGGACAAGGAGACGTTCGGCGCCGACAAACTGATCGTTGCCGCCAAAGGTGCTCCGTGGGAGCAATTGCTCGCGCAATCGCCACTATCGCCGCAAGTGCGAAGCGACATCGCGAGAATTGAAGAAGCAAAAATCGATTACCTGCCGGGGCTGACCTCGACCGAAAAGAAGGCCTTGCTGTCGCGGATGAGCTATCGCGATTTCCTGCTCAACGTCGTGAAGGCCGATCCCGGCGTCATCCCGTTCTATCAGGCGCGCACACATGGCGAGTGGGGCGTCGGCATTGATGCCGTCTCGGCGCTCGATGTGTGGGCGTTCCATTTTCCCGGATTCCAGGGCCTTAACCTCGCCGCCGGCTCGGCGCCGCACATGGGCATCACGCCCGCGGGCTATGCCGACGGCGGTTCGTACACGTTCCATTTTCCTGACGGCAACGCCTCGATCGCGCGGCTTCTGGTGCGTGATCTGATTCCCGACGCCGTGCCGGGGAATACCGCGGAGGACGTCGTGACGGCGCGGATCGATTATTCGCGGCTCGACCGGCCGGGATCGCCGGTGCGCATCCGGCTGGCAAGCACCGTGGTCCGCGCGCGCAATATCGGCGATCGGGCTTCGCCCGGCGCGGTCGAGATCGCCTATTTCCGCGGTGACGAAGTGTGTGCGGTGCGCGCGCAGTCATGCGTGCTCGCTTGCTGGAACATGATGATTCCGTATCTGTGCCCGGAACTGCCGGAGCAACAGAAAGAGGCGCTGCGCTCGCTGGTCAAGACGCCGCTGATCTATGCCAGCGTGGCGTTGCGCAACTGGACCGCGTTCAAGGCGCTCGGTATTTCGCGGGTCTATGCGCCGGGTTCGTATTTTTCGACGTTCTCCTTGAACCAGGTCGTCGATATCGGCACCTATCGCAGCGTCCGCTCGCCCGACGAGCCGGTGTTGATCCGCATGGTGCGGACGCCGTGCCAGCCCGGCCTGCCGGAGCGCGATCAGAATCGCGCCGGGCAGCTCGATATTTTCAACACCACGTTCGAAACCTTCGAGCGCAATATCCGCGATCAACTCGGCCGAACCTTAAGTTCCGGCGGCTTCGATCCGGCCAAGGATGTTACCGCGATTACGGTCAACCGCTGGCCGCACGGCTACGCTTATGAATATAATCCACTGTTCGATCCGGATTGGCCGGAAGGCCATGAGCCGAACGTGATCGGGCGGGCGCGCTTCGGCCGCATCACGATCGCGAACTCGGACTCTGGCGCCATGGCATATACCGACTCGGCGATCGATCAGGCCTACCGCGCGGTGCAGGAACTCGGGGCGTAATGCGGCCACGTCAATCATGACCGCAGATCCAGGACCGCTGTTCGCGTTCGCGCTGGCGGCGATTTCATTGATCGGGCCGCTAGCGGTGCATCTGTTCATGCCGGTGATCCCGGCGGTGCGGGCGGCGCTCGGGCTGTCCGCTTCGCTCGCCCAACTCACATTCAGCATTGCGCTGTTCGGCATGGCGATCTCGACACTGTTCTATGGTTCGCTGTCGGATCGTTATGGCCGGCGTCCGGTGCTGCTGTCCGGGCTGGCGCTGTTTCTGGTCGGCAGTGCGCTTTCGGCCGTGGCGACGTCCGTCGTCCCGCTGGTGCTGGGCCGGCTGGTGCAGGCGATCGGCGCCGGCAGCGGACTGACGTTGGGCCGTGCCATCGCCCAGGACGTCTATGGCGCCGATCGGCTCGTCAAAGCCATCGCCTATCTCACCATGGCCTACACCATCGGCCCGATGATCTCGCCGATGGTTGGCGGTATCCTCATCGACGCTTTTGGCTGGCGCAGCGTGTTTTTCTTCGCGCTGGGTTTCGGCGCCGTCATTACGGCATGCGCTTACGTTGCCGTGTTCGAATCCCGTCCACCGGTGCCGGGCAAACGCAGCAGCGGCAATATCCTGCGCAATTATGCCGACCTGTTTCGCCACGCGCGCTTTACCGGGTTCGTTCTGCAAAGCGGATTCATGTCCGCCACCTTCCTGACGACGGCATCGGCGGCATCGAGCTTGCTGAAGGATATGTTGCACCGTCCCTCGACGGAATTCGGCATTTATTTCCTGCTGTTTCCGTTCGGATATCTGACTGGAAACTTCATCACCAGCCGCATCGGCAGTCGCGTCGCCAACGAGACCATGGTGCTGGGTGGTTCGCTGCTTCTCTTGGCCACGGTCGCCGTACAGTCGAGCGCGCTGCTCGCAGGCTACGTGACGCCGTGGACGCTGTTCGTGCCTGGCTTCTTTCTCACGCTGTCGCAAGGCTTGTCGCTGTCCTATGCGCAGGCCGGCGCCATGGCGACCAATCTGAAACTTGCCGGCACCGCTGCCGGCATCGGCGTCTTCATGCAGAACTTCTGCGGTGCGGCGTTCGTGCAATTATACGGCTTCCTCGCCGACGGCACCGCGATTCCCTTGACCGAGACGACGGCGATCACCGCGCTGTGCGCGATAACCGCAGGCCTCGTGCCATTCCTGATGGCGCGGCAGGCGCAGCGGGCCTGACGGAATGACACTAATATCGCATCACGTGGCGTCGGCCATCGGCGTCTGCTAGTCACCGGTGAAATAAAGCGGAGCGGGGGCCTGCTTGATCGATAACGAAGATAAAAATGCCAATTTCAAATTTCGGGCGTTCATCAGCTACAGCCATGCCGACCAAAGCGTGGCGGCGTGGCTGCACAAAGCGATCGAAAGCTACCGAATTCCAAAGGATGTCCGAGGCACCCCAGGTCGGGACGGACCAATTCCGAAGCAGCTCTTCCCGCTGTTTCGCGATCGCGATGAGTTGAGTTCCTCGCCGGATCTCTCGGCCTCGATTCACGAAGCCTTGCAAGCGTCGGCCTATCTGGTTGTCCTGTGCAGTCCCGCTTCCGCCAAAAGCCGTTGGGTCAACCAGGAAATCATCGAGTTCAAAAAGCTCGGCCGTGCCGAACGCATCTATGCGCTTGTGGTCGATGGCGAGCCGGGTGGATTGGTGGAGAACGGCGGCTGTTTTCCGCCGGCCCTGACCAGCAAACTCGGGCCCGATGGCGCGCTTATTGCCGATCCGACGCACGAGGTGCTCGCTGCCGACATCCGGCCGGAGGGCGACGGCAAGGATGACGCCAAGCTCAAACTGATCGCTGGGCTCCTTGGCATCCCATACAATTCGCTGCGGCGGCGCGAAGTGGCGGCGGCGCGGCGCCGCCTGTTGATCACCCAGGGCATCGCGGCGGCGATGGCCGTGCTGGCGGTCGCCGCCGGCATTGGCGGGTGGTTGTCATACCATTTCAGCGTGGTGTCGGACGAACGGCAAGTACCCGGCGTCCGCGTCGAGTATCACGAAACAACGCTCGACCTCACCGACTGGCATGCTACGACACCTGAACAAGTTGTCCGCCGGGAGAAAATATCTGCGGCGCTGTCGCATGATCGCTATACCGTCGTAAAAACGCAGCCGCAGGCGGTGAACTACGTGCACACGGTCGGCACGTCGAGCGGCATCCCGCCCGATATCATGTGCACCCACTGTATCGTAAAGCCGCGCGCTCCCGATGCCGCCTCGCGGACGCCGAACGAGTTTCTGGTCGAGTTCGATATTTCGCAATTGCCGCTCGAGGACAGGACCATAATCGATTATTCAACACGCTACTGGAATGCGTTTCAGACGCCGGATCAATGGTGGACAGGGCTTCGGGTTTCGGTTCAAACCGAGCTGGCGAAATTTTCCATCATTTTCCCGCCGGCGAAGCATCCGGGCGAAGATTCAATCCAACTTTATTACCACGACAACAAGGATCACAATCTCGACGATCTGAAAGACGTAACATTCGAGAAGGACGACAGCGGCCGTGTCTCGAAGCTGACTTGGATGATTAGCAATCCCAGCACGGACCGCAGTTTTCGCGTGCGATGGGACTGGAATAAAGTGGCAGCCAGCAACGGTGCCAAGGATTAAAAAGGGAAAGCAGGGAGCAACGTGACTGCAATGACCGAACAATGGAACAAATACGGCCCGACCGCGGCGCGCCAGCACGGCAAGCCGGGGCGCGAGGTCCGGCCGAAGAGCGTGACGATCGACATTCATTCCCATGTCGCAGTGCCCGAAGCGGCGCAATTCGTCGCTCCGCATCTCGATATGGCGACGATACCGCTCGCGCATTTCGCGACTGCGGAAACCAAGGCGCTGAACCAGAAGCAGGAAGCCGACATCCGCGCCCGCATCGGCCATGAGCACCGCATGGCCGACCTCGACGCCATGGCCATCGACATCCAGATGATCGCGCCGCCGCCGCCGCAGTGCTATTACACGGTGCCCCTCGACATCGCCGTGAAAGCCGCGCAGATCGTCAATGACGGCATCGCGGCATTTTGCACAAAATATCCCGACCGTCTCAAAGGCTTCGGCACGGTGCCGATGCCCGACGGCAACGAGGCGGCGAAGGAGCTGGAACGCTGCGTCAAAAAGCTCGGCTTCACCGGCGTGCAGGTCCTGACCAACGTCGCCGGCAAGGAATTGTCGGATCCGGCCTTCGCGCCGTTCTGGAAAAAGGCTGAGGAACTCGGCGTGCTGGTGATGCTGCATCCCAACGGCTTCACCGAGGCAAAGCGGCTTGAGCGGTTCTATTTCAATAACGTCATCGGCAATCCGCTGGAGACCACGATCGCGCTGCATTACCTGATCTTCGACGGCGTGCTGGAGCGGCACCCGAAGCTGAAAATCCTCGCGGTGCATGGTGGCGGCTATCTCGGCGGGTATCCTGGCCGTATCGATCATGCTTGGGGCGCACGCTCGGATTCCCATGGCGCGCTGCCGCAGCCGCCGACCACGTATCTCAAGCGCATATTTGTCGACACGGTGGTGTTCACGCCCTACCAGCTTGCCGAACTGGTCCGCGTGTTCGGCGCCGACCACGTCGTCATGGGCACCGACTATCCCTATGACATGGCGGATTTCGATCCCGTCGGCCACATTGCGGGCGTCGAAGGCTTCGACGCAGCGACCATCGCAGCCCTCGCCGGCGGCAATGCCAAAAAGCTGCTCGGGCTCTAGGGAGAACGTCATGCAACCGGCCGGGACAATCGTCGACATTTCGCTCGAGCTCGACCCGAAGAATTTCGGCATGCGCACGCCCGCGGGCTTCACCAGGGACTTGCAGTTCGCCATGGAGGTGCTCAAGGAGCACGACGCGCCGGGCGGCGCCGGCCAGATCGTGCGCGGCGTGCACATGCGGCTTCATGCCGGCAGCCATGTCGATGCGCCGGAACATAATGTGCGCGGCGGCACGCAGATCCATCAATTGCCGCTGCAAACATTCATGGGCGACGCGATCATCGCCGATCTGCGCGATAAGATGCCCGCCAAGGCCATTACCGAAAGCGATCTCGAAAAGGCGATTGGCGGCAAGGTCAAGCGCGGCGATCGCGTGCTGTTGCGCACCGATCATAACAATTCCTACGACGGCGGCACCGACAAGTGGATGAAAGCGTCGCCCTACCTGACCATCGGCGCGACCGAATGGCTGATCGAAAAGGGCGTCGTTATCGTCGGCTACGATTTCTATCACGGCAACGACGAGCCTGTTTCACCGCGCGTCTTTCACAATTCAAGGACGCTGAGCGAGCACGGCATCATCACCATGCCGTATCTGAAGAACCTCGATAAGATCGGCAAGGAGCGCTTCACACTGATCGCGTTCCCGCTGAACATTATTGGCGCCGAGGCCTCCCCGGTACGCGCAGTCGCTTTAGTGTGATACGTTCGGTACGTAACGCGCCGTCTCGATAAAAGTGTGCGGGCGGGAGGAGTTATCATGCGACTGGGCAAGCTATTTGCGATTGCAGCGGCCGTCGCCGCGTGGACCCTTGGAGTGGCGCGCGCCGAAGACCACTATCCTTCGCGCGTCATCACCATCGTCGTGCCGTTGACGCCCGGGACCGCTATCGACATCCAGGCGCGGCTCTACGCCGATGCGCTGGCGAAACGCTATGGCTATCAGGTCATCGTCGTGAACAGGGCCGGCGCCGGCACCGCGATCGGCGCCGAGACCGTCGTCAATGCCAACCCCGACGGCTACACCGTGCTGCTTACCAATTCGGCGCACGCGATGTTGAGCACGATGAACAAGAACCTGACATTCGATCCGATCGCCGATTTCGCTCCGATCGAGCTGATCGCGAAAGCGCCCTCTGTGGTTGCGGTGGCGCCGTCGCTCGGCGTGCACAATTTGCAGGAATTCGTTGCGCTGGCGAAAGCAAAACCGAACACCATCAATTACGGCTCGGCCGGCATCGGCACCGCGACGCATATTGCCGGCGCCTATTTCGCCTTGCAGACCGGCATCCAACTCGTCCATGTGCCCTATACGGTGAGCCAGACGATCCTCACCGATCTCCTGGCCGGCCATATCCAGGCGACCTTCTCGCCGGAATTTTTCATGCTGCCGCTGTTGCAGGGCGGTAAGCTGTTGCCGCTCGCCGTCTCCGACAAGGAACCGGTCACGGAGCCGATCAAAATTCCCACCGCGCTGTCGCAAGGCGTCGATTATATCAGCGCCACCTGGTATGGCTTCCTGGTGCCGGCCAAAACGCCGCGCGAAGTGCAAGAAACGCTGCACGCCGCCATCGTCGAAGTCGGCAAAGACCCCGAGCTTCAAGCCAAGATTCGCCTGATGGGTTTCACGCCGGTAGACATCGGGCTCGGCGATTTCGACGCCTATCTGCACAGTGAAATGAAGCGATTGGCGCCCCTATTGGCGACGATCGGGCAGTCGAATTGACGATTGGAAGATCGATCTACGCGGCGACCGCGAGCTGCCCCATCAATGCGCCGATATCGTCGACCTGTTCGAGGTTCATGCAGGTCTCGATGATGCGATCGACCCGCGCCGCGTCCATTCGTGCACCGGCACATTCGACGAACTTGGCGCGCAATTCGGCATCGCTCATGCGGTTCTCAGGATTGCCGCGCGGAAAGTCGACGCGCTTCTTTAGCACACGCCCATCCTTGGTATGGATCGTCACCGTCGCGCCAGTCAGCACCTGGTCGAATTCAGGGCCATGTTCGAGCGTCACGCGATCGCTGAGCGCGCGGATCACCGGATCGTCGTAGTACTCCGGCTTGAACGATGTCGGGATGAGCTTGCCGCGCAGCACGATGCCGAGCGCCGTGATGAAATAGGCGCTGTGATCGGCGGTTTCCTTGTTGCGCGGGTACTTCTTCGCCGGATCACCATTGTGGGTGACGGTGCGTTTGCTTAAGCGCAGCCGTACAGCCTCGATGTCCTGAGGCTTGAGATCGTGCTCGCGCACCAGTTCGCCGGTGGCGAACAGGTGGCCCTGGTTGGTCGATTCCGTCGGGAAGAACTTCATGCGCGTGCGCATGAGATAATAATCGTTCGGCGCCGGCTTCGGCTGGTAGTTCTCGATGCCACGCAAAATGCAATAGGCGAAGCCCTTATTGCCTTCGATGACGCGTTCGGGACCGGTGAAGCCGCGTGCCGCGAGCAACGCGCCATAGACGCCGCGCTCCAGCATGAAGCTGTCGGCGACGTTTTTCGAGTTGTTGTATTCTTCGCCCTCCGCGTCGTTGATGCCCAGCCCGACCGAGGACGACGCGCCGATGCCCATCGCATGCGTCATCTGCCCTGCATCGAGGCCGATGAGGCGCCCGGCGATCGCCGCGCCGAGGAAGGGCATGACCGAGCCGTGATGGAAACCCATTGGCGTGATGCCTTCCGCGAAGGCATCGATCATGCGGCCCATGATCTCGTAGGCGGCGACCGCCGCTTCGATCACCGCCTTGCCTGGCGCATGCTGGCGTTCGCCGACGGCGAAGACCGCGGGCAGGCAGTCGCTCGGATGGCCGCCGCCGATTTTCCCGGGACTCTTCGGAAAATGATAACCGTCGTTGAAGTCGAGATAGCGGATCATCGCGCCATTGGCGATGATCGCCTGCGAGAGCGAGACCTTCGCGGTCTCGCCGATCAGCGTTGCGTCCGGTCTGCCGCTGTGTTCGCGCGCCACGTCACGACAGATCGTGCAGGGCTGTGCGTCGAAGGCACCGATCGCGCAGGCGAGGGCGTCGACGAAGAAGCGCTTCATCTCGTGCGTCACGTGGGCGGGAATGTTCTCGTAGCGAACGCCGAGCGCGAATTCGGAAAGCTCCCGCGTGACAGACATTATCGACCTGCTGATTTCGTCGGGCGCGATCATGCGTTGACCCTCCCGGCTTGTCCATCGGTTGCTCTCTGCCATCGTGGCTGCCACAATGAAGCGTTCGCATTTGCACTTAAAACGATGAACATATCCGGAGGGAACTTGCTCGCTTGGTCTCGCTTAATCCTGACGTGTTTTCTCGTGCTGTTTAGTACGCTCGCGAGGGTGGCCGCGGCCGACGACGCCAAATCCTTCTATAAATCCCACAATCTGCGCATCGTGATCGGCCATGAGGTGGGCACGGGATTCGATCTCTACGCGCGGCTCTTGGCGCGTTTCATGGGGCGCCATCTCGCCGGTCATCCGACGCTGATCCC
This sequence comes from uncultured Alphaproteobacteria bacterium, assembly GCA_963813825.1. Taxonomy (GTDB): domain Bacteria; phylum Pseudomonadota; class Alphaproteobacteria; order Rhizobiales; family Xanthobacteraceae; genus BOG-931. The sequence continues at coordinate 383,591 of CAWFBB010000028.1, read as the reverse complement.
CGAGAACATGGTCGGCGCCGCAGGCCTCGTGGCGGCCAACTGGCTCTACAACGCCGCGCCGAACGATGGATCGGTGATCGCCATCTTCGCCCATACCGCAGTTTTCGATCCGTTGCTCGGCGACAGCGCCGGCAAGTACGACGGCACCCGGTTCACCTGGATCGGCAACATGGATTCCGTTGTCGGCCTCTGCGGCGTCTGGCAGGACTCCGGCATTTCCCGCTTCGACGATTTGTTCACCAAGGAGACACTGTTCGGCAGCGCCGGTAGCGGCACGGCCGGGCCGCTGACGCAATTCCCGACCGCGTTGCGCAATCTGCTCGGCGTCAAAATCAAACTGATCCAAGGTTATAGAGGCTCGGCCGACATTCATCTCGCCATGGAGCGCGGCGAGGTGCATGGCGTCTGCGGTATTCCGCTGTCGACGGTCAAAACCGAATGGAAAGATGACTATGCCGCAGGCCGCTTCAAGGTGATTCTCCAGCTTGGCCATGACAAGGACCCGACGTTGGGCGACGTGCCGTATATCTACGAATACGCCAAGACCGACGACGACCGGAATTTGTTCGACCTGATTTTCGGTCTGCAGGCGATCGGGCGACCGTTTGCGGCACCGCCGAAGGTGCCTGAGGATCGCGCGCAGGCGCTGCGCAGCGCCTTCCAGGAGACGCTGGCCGATCCCGATCTCAGGGCGGAGGCAGCGAGATTACAGATCGACCTGATGCCGATGAGCGGCGAGAAGGTGCAGGAATTCGCCCGCGAGGTCTATGCGTCGCCACCGGCGATCGTGGCGCGCGCCAAGCTTGCCGTGAAACCTTAAACCTCAACCGGCATCGAGCCGTTGAGACAGAAGATTATGGAGACAAACGAACGATGACATCGGCCGCCACTCTCGTCAGCCAGCCGGAAAAATACTGGGACCGGCTCTTCGCGCCCGCTGGCCATGTCGCGATCGTCACCTCGATCGACAAGGAGGGGCGCACCAACGCCGCTTCCTACGCAACCTGCGTACGCATCGTCCACAACCCGGTGCAGATCGCGTTCACGACGAATCTAACCGGCCATACGCGCGAGAACATCCTGGCGACCGGGGAATTCGTCGTGAACCTGCCGTCTTTCGACCGTCGCCAGCTCGAGCAGGTCCGCGTCGTCGGCTTGCCTTTCGCGCGCGGCGTGAACGAACTCGAAAAAGCCGGCCTCACCGCGTTGCCCTCCACCAGGATCAAGCCGCCGCGCATCGCCGAATGCCTGCGCCATTTCGAATGCGAGGTCGTGTGGACGAAGGAATGGCTCAACCGGATGATGGTCGTTGGCAATGTCGTCGCCGCCTCGACCTATTCCGACTGCGTCGACGCCAAAGGCTACATCATCTGGGAACGCGTCAAGCCCGTGGCTTACTGCGGCGCCCCTTATGTCAACATGTTCGTTGCCTCGATCGAGACAATGGAGGCCGGCATGCCCTATGAAGGGCCGGAAGTAACCGCCGCCGATAAATCGGTACGCAGTTATTTCGAGGACATGTGAGCCAACCGGGCAAGTGACTTACTGGGAGTGACTTGATGAGCGATAGCGAGATCGCCGGCGTCCATCTGGTCGGCAGCATTGGCCTCGACACGGTCGATGATGTGTTCCGCACCGTCGGCGAACTGCTTGGTCCGCATCTTCGGCGCGTGCCCGACGGCGAGGTCGGCGGCCGGCGGCTGTGGATCAGCTGGCAATATCCGTTGTTGCGCTCGAACGCGTTTCTGCGCCCCGATCCGACCGGCGCCATCCGTCCGACCAACCGCTTTCCGTTGCTGGTGCTTGCCGAGGGCGCCAAACCCTCCGACGTGCGTTTCGGCGAACTCGGTTATGCGCGCGAGGCGCGCGCCTCCTACCTCGATTTTGTCGCGGCGCGCGAGCGGGGTGAACTGCCGAAGGGCATCCGCTTCCAGGTCTGCCTGCCGACGCCGTTCGCAGTCGTCGGTTCCATCGTGCTCAACGAGGATTTGCCGGTGGTGGAAGCCGCCTACGAGCGCGCCATGATCGCCGAGGTGGCCGCGCTCTGCCGCCACATTCCGCATCGCGACCTCTGCATCCAGTGGGACGTGTGCAACGAAATGTGCATCTGGGACGGCCAGAAGACCGATGCGGTTCCGCACGGCGACGAGCCCCACGACAAGATTCTGGCCAGGATGGAGCGCCTGTGCGCGGGTGTTCCGGCCGATGTCGATCTCGGAATCCATCTTTGTTATGGCGACTTCGGCGCCAAGCATTTTGTCGAGCCTAAAGACGCGGCAAAGCTGGTCGAATTCGCCAACGCGCTCGTCCAGGCGATCGCGCATCCGCTCGCCTACATCCACATGCCGGTGCCGATCACCCGCAGCGACGATGCGTTCTACCGGCCGCTGCGCGATCTCAAGCTCAAGGACGGCACCGAGCTCTACCTCGGCGTGGTTCATGCCGGCGACGGCAGCGACGGCGCCAAGGCGCGGATCGCGGCGGCGCGCCGCTACGCGCCGAAATTCGGCATCGCCACCGAATGCGGCATGGCGCGTGCGCGTTCGGAAGACACCGTGCGCAAGCTTCTCAAGATCCACGCCGACGTGCTGGCCGGCTGAGCATCACCATGCCGCGGAGCGCCTATCTGGTCGGCAGCGTGCCGTTGAGGAACGCGCAAGACGTGTTCGAGACCGTCAGCGCGGCACTCGGCCCGCTATTTGCTGACGCTGCCCGACGGCGAAACGGGCGAGCGGCTGGACTGGATCACCTGGCTCGAGCCGGTGTTCGCCGATAATCCGGCATTCGAACCGAGCAGCGAGGTTTTTCAGCTTCATGCCGGTGTTCCGGGCCGGCGTCGTTATGGTCTCAAGCGAGGGCTGTCGCCGAGCGACGTGACATTCGACAATCTGTTTTATGCCGATATCGCGCGGCGTTCATTTGCGACATTCGCCGAATTCAAGCGTCAGGGCAAAATTCCCGCGCACGTCAAGTTTCAGGTCGACCTGGTTCCGGCCCATTCGGTGATCTGGCTGTTCGTCGAGGACAAGCTCCAGCGCGCCATCGACCCGATCTATAACGACGCGGTGTTGCGCGAGATCGACAAGATCGTCGCATCGATTCCACCGGGCGAACTCGCCATCCAGTTCGACATCGCATCCGCCGTCTTTGCCCGGCTCGAGCGCAACCAACCGGGACCTTACGGCGCGACCAAGGAAGAGATGCAGGAAAACTTCTCCGCCATCGTCGTCCGGCTCGCCGAGCGGGTGCCCGCCGACGTCGATCTGCTGTTTCATTTCTGTTACGGCGATGCCGGGCATCGCCATGTCGTCGAGCCGACCGACATGGGCGACATGGTCGATTATGCGAACCGGCTTGCGGCCCGGCTCAAGCGGCCGATCAGCCAGATCCACATGCCGGTGCCGCGGAGCCGCTGCCGACGATGCTTATTTCCGGCCGCTTGCAAAATTGAATTTGGCGCCGCAAACGAGACTCTGCCTCGGCCTCGTGCATTACACCGACGGCGTATCCGGCACGCGAACACGCATTGCTGCGGCCGAAAAATACGTCCGGGATTTCGGCATCGCCACCGAGTGCGGCTTCGGCCGGCGCGATCCGAACACGATTGCCGAGTTGCTGCGCATCCACGCGGAAGTCGCGGGCAGATTGAACGCGCGGGTTACGCCGGGACGCGCCGCAGCATGCCGAGCAGGCCGCGTGGAAAGAACAACACGACAAGGATGAAGATGGTGCCGATGAACGACATCCAGTTCACCGTCATCGACGAAATGTAATCCTGCAAGACCACGAACACGGCGGCGCCCAGGAGCGGCCCCCAGAACGTGCGCATGCCGCCCATCACGCACATGATGACGAAATAGCCCGACAGCGAATAGTGCAGGGCCAGAGGGTCGGCAAAGTTGTTGAGCAGCGCATAGAGCGTGCCCGCGAGCGCCGTGAAGAAGCAGGAGATCGAGAACGACATCCAGATGTGCCGCGATACCGGAATGCCCAGGAACAGCGCGCGGCGTTCGTTCTCGCGGATGGCGAGCATGGTGCGGCCGAACGGCGAGCGCAGGATAAGACCCATCAACCCTACGGCGACGGCAAAGACCGCGAGCAGAAAATAATAGAACGACTTCCCGCCGCCGGTTATGTCGAGCGTAAGCGGACCGAAACCGATCGGCTCGCGATGGAAATCGCGCAAGCCGTCGAAGCCGCCGGTGAAGTCGTTCCAGCTATAGGCGAGGTAATACCAGAGCTGGCCGAAGGCGATGGTGCACATCGCAAAATAGACGCCGCGCCGGCGCACGATCAGCATGCCGAACAGCGTGCCAGCCACGCCCGCCGAGAAGCGTTCCGGCCAGCATGGCCAGCGGGGTCGAGTGCACCAGATAACGCAGCGTCAGGCCGGCGCCGTAGGCGCCGAGCCCAAAATAGGCGGCGTGTCCGAAGCTCAGCACGCCGGTAAATCCGAGCAGCAGGTTCAGCCCCATTGCCGCCAGGCCGAACACCAGCACGCGGCCGGCGAGCGCCGTGTAGCCGCCGACCAGCGGCAGCCAGAACGGCGCCGCGACCAGCACCGCCCAGATCACAATGAGCGCCAGGTAGCGCTGAGCGACCGGCAGCCGCGACTTTTCGGCGGCAACCGCGGTGGTGGTCACGACATCATGCCCTCTTCACCCAGCAGGCCGCGTGGCCGCAGCAGCAGCACCGCCATCAGAATTGCGTAGATCACCGCCTCGCTGGCCGCCGGATAAACCACGGTGGTCAGCGCCGCTGCCATGCCGATGAGCAGACCGCCGCACAGCGTGCCGATCAGGCTGCCGACGCCGCCGACGATGATGGCGATGAAGCTCGGCATCAAGAGATCGTCGCCCATGTTCGGATTAAGTCCGATCTGTCCGGCGGCAAGCACGCCGCTGAGCCCCGCCAGGAAGCAACCTACGGCGAAATTGAACGTGCGCAGATTGCGGACGTTGACGCCGAGCGACGCCACCGTTTCGAGATCGAGCGTTCCGGCGCGGATGCGCAGACCGATGCGAGTATTGCGCAGGAAGGTGAATAGCCCGATCACGCTGATGATGACGACCGTCACCATGAAGACGCGATACCAGGTGATGAAGAACAGGCTTTCGGTGATCGGCTGGGACAGTGCCGCGGGGAGACCCATCGGCAGGCCGTTCGGGCCCCAGACGTAACGACAGACGTCCTGGATGACGAAGGCCAGCCCGAATGTGAGCAGCAGGCTGTAGACCGGATCGCGGTTATAGATGCGGCGGATCATCAGCCGTTCGACCGCCACCCCGATCAGCGCCGTGAGCAGCGGCGAGACCACGAGCGCACCCCAATAGCCCAGCGCCGGCTCCAGCGTGAACGCCAGATAGCCGCCGAGCGCCAGAAAATTGCCGTGGGCGAAGTTGATGACGTTCGAGAGATTGAGGATGAGCGACAGGCCCAGCGCCATCAGCACGTAGAATGCACCGATGATCAGCCCGTTCGTGACGTTGAACAGGATAACTTGCCACATCTGCCGCTCTACCCCCGACCCCTCGCCATCGCGAGCGGCAGATCAGCTTGGTTGCTGCATCTTGCATCCAGTGTCAGCGACCGAACCCGCGGCTTGTTCGCCGGGCACGAGCGCCGCGACCGTGAAGATGTCATTGGGGTCGCCCTTGGGCGGATGCACCTCGCCGACGAAGATGTTGGGCATCAGTTCGTGGTCGCCGGCGCGATAGCGCACCGGGCCGGGTTGCAGCGCCACATCAGGCGGCAGCTCCATGTCCTCCAGCGCTGCCGCCAGTTTCGGCCCTTCGAGCGACTTCGCCTTGGTGGCGGCAAGCCGCACCGTATGCATCGAAACATAGCCGAACCAGTCGCGCGCTGACGGCGTCTTCTTGGTTGCCGCGCGGTAGTCGGCAACGAACTTCACGACCTCGGGCACGTTCGGCTGGTTCCACCACCATTCCATATCCCACCAGCCGGTTTGCGCATCGGCCGGCACAGCCTTGACGGTCTCCAGTTCGTACAGCGCGCCGCCAAGAGCCATTTCCTTGCCCATGCCGAACTGGGTGAACTGTTTCATGCAGTTGATCTGCGTCAGGCCGCCCATGTTGTTGAGCAACACGTTGGGTTTGTACGCCTTGGCCTTGATCAGTGTGGCGGAGAAATCGGTGTTGTTGATCGGCAGATAGTCGCCGTCATAGGTGCCGCCGAGCTTGGTCAGCGCCTTAACGAAGGCGTCCTGCAAGGTGTGGCCGTAGGCGTAGTCCGGCGTGATGAAAAACCATTTCTTGCCGAACTTCTTCACCAATTCGGGCGTGACCGCGTTGGCGTCCATCGACGTCGTGTTGCAGACGCGGAACACGTTCCATTTGCAATTGGTGCCGGTGATCGGATCGGTGTGGCCGCCGCCGACGATGTGGAAGACCTTCTTTTCATTTGTCACCTGCGACATGGCGTAGGCGATGCCAGAATTCACGTCGCCGATGATCACGCTGACCTGATCGCGGTCGATCAGCTTCTGCGTCTTTTGCACGCCGGTGCCGACATCGTTGGCCGAATCCTCGACCAGGAGCTGGACCTGGCGGCCGAGTATTCCGCCGTTCTTGTTGATTTCGGCTTCGGCGTATTTGGCGCCGTCGGCTTCGCTTTGCGCCAGCGCCGACAGCACGCCGGTCAGCGGATTGACCATGCCGATCTTGATCGGCTCATCGGCAAGCGCCGAGATGACGAACGGCGCGCCGATGACCTGACTGGCGCCGAAGGCCAGACCGGCTTTGAGCATGGTACGGCGACGGATAGGCATAGACTGTCTGGACATCATGACATCCTCCCAGATGACGTTGTTCTATTTGTATCCGGGCTCGTCCCCACGCCCGATTGCAATCATCTTCTACTGCGCCTTTAGGCCGGTCAAGGAAGGGTGCGAAGCGCTGCATTGCCTGCCACCTGTGGAGCCGATAAACGGGGCTGGCCGTCGCAAAAAGGTCACGGCGACTATGCGACGGACTGTCGAGAATTGAGGGAATTTCACGGCCCGTCTTGAGGGTTTTGGGGCGTCATGACGACTGCCGACGTTGTTTCGGGCTCGCAGCCTTCCGCGGGCGCGGTGGCGTTCCTCGGCCGGGAGGGCGCCTATTGGCGGCTGCGCATCAAGGGCGCGGCGCTGGTCATGCTGACGCTCGGCATTTATCGCTTCTGGCTCGCAACAGACGTCCGCCGTTATTTGTGGTCGAACACCGAAATCGCCGGCGAGACGCTTGAGTACAACGGTCTCGCGACCGAGCTTCTGGTCGGCTTTCTGCTCGCCATCGCCATTGTGGTGCCGCTCTATACCGCGTTCGCGATCGTCGCGCTCGCCGACGCGGTCACGTTTCTCTCCGTCATGTTCGGTATTTTACTTGTTGCGCTGCTCGGCGAATTCGCATTGTACCGGGCGCGGCGCTATCGCCTGACCCGCACGGTGTTTCGCGGCGTGCGCTTCGATCAGCACGGCTCGGCCTGGAATTATGCGTGGCGCGCCGTGGCCTGGTGGGCGGCCGTCATCGTCACGCTCGGATTCGCTTATCCGTGGGCGCAGGCCAGTCTGCAACGTTTCAAGATGCGCCATACCAGCTACGGCGATCTGCCGGGCGGGTTCGCAGGCACCGGGTCGGCGCTATTCGTGCGCGGCTTCCCGATCTGGCTTGTTGTCGTCTTGCCGCTTGTCATCGGCTTCATCGCGGCGTCCGGTCTGGTCGATTGGGATTCGCTGAGCAAGGCCATCGGACAGGGTGACGATGACGCCATCGACCGTCTGATCGATAATAGTCCGCAGCTCGGCCTTGCATTCGGCATTGCATTTACCGCGGTCGTTACCAGCATTATTGCCTTCGTCGCGCTCTTTCCGCTTTTCCAGGCGGTGTTGCTGCGCTGGTGGATTTCCGGACTGCGCTTCGGCAGCGTCGCCGCCACGTCGAAGCTGCGGACCGGCGCGGTGTATCGCGTCTATCTGCGCTTCGCCCTGTATCTTGCGTTGTTCGTAAGTCTTGCGGTCGGTTTCGATATCGCACTGCTCCACGCCGTCGATCATTTTCTGGCGGGTGCCAGCAATGCCAATCAGTCGGAACTTGCGGCGAGCACGATGACGCTCTGCTTTTATGTCGTGATCGCGCTCGGCGCCTCGACGATCTACCAGGTCGTGGTGACGGCGGCGATGTGGCGGCTGGGCGCGCAATCGGCCGAACTTGCCGGCGCGCAAGCGCTCGATAATGTGCGCGCGACCGGCGCGGAAAGCTCGGCGCTCGGCGAAGGGCTTGCCGATGCGCTGGGCGTCGGAGGCGTTTAGGCGATGACGCCATCACCGCTCCAACCCGCCCCGGTCACACCGTCAGGTCCGGCGATTTTTTTCGACGGCACTTGCAGCGCGCGGCACGACGTTATTGTCGAAGCCACCGCGACCGGACTGACGATCATCGCTTTCGGCCGGCGCGTGCTCGACGAATGGCTTTATCCAGAGCTGCGCCGGCAGTCGGCGCCCGACGGGGTGCTGCGCCTCGGCCGCGAAGGCGAAACGCTGCTGGCGCGCCTTGAAGTGCGCGATCAGGCGCTCGCCGGGGCGATCGAAGATCGCGCCGTCACGCTCGACCGCGGCGGCGTTGAGGAGCGGGCGCTGCGGCGCAAAGTCGTGGGCTTGAGCCTGTTCGCGGTCGGGTCGCTCCTGCTCACCGCGATCGTCGGCGTGCCGGCGCTGACCAACCGGATCGTTCCGCTTGTCCCGCTCGCGGTCGATCAAAAACTCGGCAATGCGGTGGACAAGCAAATCCGTTCCGCGCTCGACACCCATCATCTCGGCGCCGGTTTCGAATGCGGCAATGGACCGGGCGAGGCGCCCGGACGCGATGCGCTGCAAAGGCTGGTGGCGCGGCTGCATGCCGCCGCCGATCTGCCGTTTCCGCTCAACGTCGAGGTGGTGCGCCGCGACGAGCCGAATGCCTTCGCGCTGCCCGGCGGGCATATCTACGTCTATCGGGGATTGATCGACCGTGCGCAATCGCCAGACGAACTCGCCGGCGTATTGGCGCATGAGATCGGCCACGTCGCCCATCGCGACGGTGCGCGCACGGTATTGCAGGCCGCCGGCCTGTCGTTCCTGTTCGGCATGATGCTGGGCGATTTCGTCGGTGGCGGCGCGGTGGTTATCGCCGCCAAGACCGTGCTGCGCTCGTCCTATTCGCGCCGGGTCGAGGCGGCGGCCGATCGCTACAGCGTCGCGCTGATGACGGAAGCGGGCGGTGACCCGCATGCACTGGCGGCGATCCTGGCGCGCATCGTGTCCGACAGGGATGAGGGCATGAAGCTCCTGCGCGATCATCCCGAAACAAGGGATCGCATCGGCGCGATCAATGCCGCCGCGCCATCCGCTGCGACGGCGCCGCTTCTCGACGCGGCGGACTGGAGCGCGCTAAAGCAGATATGTGCGTCGCCGCCGCAAGGCGACGCGGAACCGGAGAACGGCGGGGCGGCGAAAGTGGACAGTGATGGCGCGACATCGAATCATTGACGAGCCGGTCTCGCGACTTGCGGTGTGGGCGCGCCGGATCGCGCTGTTTTCGCTGGTCGCGACCGTGATCGCGGTGATCATCGTACGGTCGGGGGCGCTCGAAATCGTACCGGCGCTGTCGACGCTCGCCTGCGCCTTGATGCTGGCGGTGGTTGCGATTCTGCTGGCGCTCGGCGCCTTCGTCGTCATCTGGTTCGAGGGCGCCGCCGGGTTGCGGCAAGCCATATCGGCGCTGTTGATCGGCTTGGCCCTGATCGCCTATCCGGCCTATCTCGGCATCAAGGCCACACACCTGCCGGCCATCTACGACATCACCACCGATCCGATCGATCCGCCGCAGTTCGACGCCATTGCGCGGTTGCGGCCGCGCGATGCCAATCCGATCACCTACGAGGGTCTGTACGCTGCCGATCAGCAGCATACGGCCTATTCGGATATCGAGCCCGATCTCACCGATTCCACCGCGCAGGAGGCCTACGATGCGGCGATGAAGGTGATCACCAAGCGCAAATGGCGGGTGGTCGATGCGCGGCCGCCGCAAGGCGCGCCGCCTGCCGCCAATGCGCGCGCGCCGCAGCCCGCTGCCCGCGATGGCTTGATCGAGGCGATCGCACGTACGCCGGTCCTCGGCTTCCGCGACGACGTCGCGGTGCGGGTGCGAGCGACCAGCGACGGTGCGCGTATCGACGTGCGTTCGGCATCACGCTACGGCCGCCACGATTTCGGCACCAATGCCGCGCGGGTGAGCAAACTGATCAGCGATATCGACGACGTGCTGGCGCTGCCGCAGAAGCCGGTGCCTGGTCCGGCGCCGGCCAAGCCGTTGCCGGCCGCGAAGGGCCCTCAAGCCAAACGATAGGTACCGCCGATCGACGGCGGGCCGTCGGTGACGACGACGCCGCGCGCACACAGCTCCTCGAGTTGCGCCAGCGTCGAAAGTCCGGCGGCGCCGGTCAGGCGCGGGTCGAGCCCGATATACACCGCCTTGACGATGGTCGGGATGTCGGCGGCGCCTTTGCCGAGCCGATGCAGGATCGAGGCCTCGCGGCCTTGCCGGTGCTCGATCAGATGCCGCACGAAGCGCGGCGCATTGCGCACCGGATTACCGTGGCCGGGCAGATAGAGCGGTTCGCTGCGTGCAGTGAGCTTGTGCAGCGACGCCATGTAATCGCTCATCGCGCCGTCGGGCGGTGCGACGATGGTGGTCGACCAGCCCATGACGTGATCGCCGGAGAACAAGAGGTTTGATTCGGGAAACGCAAAGGCCATGTGGTTGGCGGTGTGGCCCGGCGTGGTCACTGCTTCCATGGTCCAGCCGTCGCCGCGCACCACTTCGCCGTCGGGCAGCGCCACGTCGGGACGGAAATCCATGTCGGCCGAGGCATCGAGCCGCCGCGTCTCGCCGATGTGCAGCGGCCGCGCCAGGCGATGCGGGCCCTGCGCGTAAACTTTTGCGCCGGTCGCGGCCTTACACTTTGGGCACCGCGGGCGAGTGGTCGCGATGGGTATGGGTTACGAAGATGTGCGTCACCGTCTCGCCGCGCACGGCGTTCAGCAGCGCCGCGATATGCGCATCATCGTCCGGCCCGGGATCGAGGATCGCGACTTTGCCGCGGCCGATGATGTAGCTGACCGTACCCTTGAACGTGAAAGGACTGGGATTATTGGCAGCGACCGCGCGCACGCCGGGTGCGACCTCGGCCGGCTGGTCGGGCAAAAGATCGAAAGTCTTGTCGAAAACGACGTCTTCACTCATGCGCAACCCGGCCCACTTTGCTTGCTTAAATGTGCAGCAATCATGTGCATGGCGCGGGCGGCGCGCGCAAGCAGCGGGGAAGGCGAGGGTGGGGAGTCGACCGGGGGCGCAAAAATAAATGGAGCCCCGGTGCCGGGATCTCCGGGGCTCCAGCAACCTCATTCAACACGACGAGTGAGACCGAGATCGCAACCCCTTGTTATGCAAGCGGTGGGCCAAGTCCGGAATATGCGGGAATCAGGCCGATTCCGTTTGACCTGGGCGCCCTGGCACCTGCGCTGGTCGCGCGGCGGGCGGTTGCTGACTAAATCGCGGGCACCGGCGAGCGCCTAGAACGGCGTCCGGCTGCGGATCGCCTCGGCCAGTGTGCCCTCGTCGAGATAATCGAGCTCACCGCCGACCGGCACGCCGTGGGCCAGCCGCGTGACCTTGACGCCGGCGTCGTGCAGCAGGTCGGTGATGTAGTGGGCGGTGCTCTGGCCATCGACGGTGGCGCTGAGCGCGAGGATGATTTCCTTCACCGCCGGGTCGTGCGCGCGCTTGACCAGCGCCTCGATGGTCAGATCGTCCGGTCCGATGCCGTCGAGCGGCGACAGCGTGCCGCCGAGCACGTGGTAGCGTGCATTGATGGCGCGGGCGCGCTCCAACGCCCAGAGATCGGCGACGTCGGCCACCACCACGATGGCGGATTGGTCGCGCCGCGCGTCGGTGCACACCGCGCATGGATTCTGCGTATCGATATTGCCGCAGGTCCGGCACACCTCGATCTTTTCCATCGCCGTCTGCAATGCCGAGGCGAGCGGCGCCATGACAAGTTCGCGTTTCTTGATCAGGAACAGCGCCGCGCGCCGCGCCGAGCGCGGCCCAAGCCCCGGCAGGCGGGCCAGAAGCTGGATCAGGCGTTCGATCTCGGGACCGGCGGCAATCGAGGGCATGGTCGCTATTCCCCTCCCCCTTGTGGGGAGGGGTTAGGGGTGGGGGTCGCGAGGTTGTGCGCAAACGTCGACGCGCGTACGCCACCTCGCGACCCCCCACCCCAACCCTCCCCCACAAGGGGGAAGGGAACGCAGCGCTTGTTCACGCGCATTATTCAAATTCTCTATTTGCGAGCAGCATCAAAACAATTTCAATCCCGGGCGGCAGCGGCAGGCCGCCGGTCAGCGACTGCATCTTGTCCGCCACCATGGTTTCGAGCTTGCGGCGGGCGTCGGCGTGGGCGGCGACAAAGAGGTCTTCGACGATTTCTTTCTGGTCTGGCTTGAGCAGCGATGGATCGACCTTCGCGGCTCTCAGATCGCCTTTGCCGGATAGCGTGACGGTGACGAGGCCGCCGCCTGCGGTGCCTTCGACCTCCATGCGGTCGAGCTCGGCCTGCATGGTTTCCATTTTCGACTTAAGCTCGGTGGCCTGTTTCATCAGGCCGAAGAAATCAGGCATCGGTGTCGCCCTCATTGTCGGGCGGCATGTCGTCCGCAGCGGCGGCAGGCGTGGCAGCCGGCGGCCGGACCTCGACGATCTCGGCGCCGGGAAAACGCGTCAGCACGGCACGCACCAGTGGATCGCTGCGGACATCGTTCTTCAGTTCGGTCTTGCGCATCTCGGCTTGCGCGCGCAACGGCGGCGCGCCGTTCTCGGCAGACACCGCGATCATCCAGCGCCGGCCAGTCCATTCGGCGAGTTTTTTCGACAGATCACCGACCAGCGTTTTCGCCGCGCTCGGCTCAAGCGCGATCTCGAGCTTGCCGTCCTCGAAACGCACCAGCCGCATGTCGCGTTCCAGCGCGCTTTTGGTGGCGACGTCGCGCTTCTCGGCGGCGAGCGCGACGACATCTTCGAAAGTCTTTAGCGCGCGCACAGCGGCAGAGGCTTCGGCGGCACGGGAAATCGGTTCGGTCATCGGCGCAGCGGAAGCAAGCGGGCCACGCGCGCCGCCGCCGCGCGGCAGTTCGGAACGCGCCGGCATGTCCGCGCGCGTCGTCGATGCCGATGGCGCCGTACTCGACCCAGCGCCGCGCGCGCCGTCGCCCAGCGAGCGGACAACCTCGTCGGGTGTCGGCAGGTCGGCGGCGTAGGCGATACGCACCAGCACCATTTCGGCTGCGGCGACCGGCCGGCCGGCGGCCTCGACCTCGGCGATACCCTTGAGCAGCATCTGCCAGGTGCGCGCCAGAACGCGCATCGACAGCTTGGCCGCGAAGGCGCGGCCGCGCGTGCGCTCGGCTTCGGTAAGGGAGAGGTCGTCGGCGACCGCCGGCACGATCTTCACGCGCGTAACGAAATGAGTGAACTCGGCAAGATCGCCAAGCACCATGGCGGGATCGGCGCCGGTGTCGTACTGCTCGCGCAGTTCCTGCAAGGCGCGGGAAATATCGGCGCGCATCAGCGCCTCGAACAGATCGATGATCCGGGTGCGGTCGGCAAGCCCGAGCATGCCGCGCACGTCTTCGGCGCGCACCGGTCCGGCCGCATGGGCAATCGCCTGATCGAACAGCGACAGCGAATCGCGCACCGAACCTTCGGCGGCGCGCGCGATCAGCGCCAGTGCTTCGGGCTCCGCGGTAATCGACTCTTTTGCAGCAATGCCCTGAAGGTGCGCCACCAGGAGCGCGGAGTCGACCCGGCGCAAATCGAAGCGCTGGCAGCGCGACAGCACGGTGATCGGCACTTTGCGGATTTCGGTGGTGGCGAAAATGAACTTGGCGTGCGCCGGCGGCTCCTCGAGCGTCTTGAGCAGCGCATTGAAGGCCGCGCCTGAGAGCATGTGCACTTCGTCGAGGATATAGACCTTGTAGCGCGCGCTCACCGGCGCATAGCGCACCGCGTCATTGATCTGGCGCACGTCATCGACGCCGTTATGCGAAGCGGCATCCATCTCGATGACGTCGAGATGGCGGCTTTCCATGATCGCCTGGCAGTGCACGCCAAGCACCGGCATCTTGATGGTCGGGCCGGTGACGGAACCGTCCGGCAATTCATAATTGAGCGCGCGCGCGAGGATCCGCGCCGTCGTGGTCTTGCCGACGCCGCGAACGCCGGTGAGGATCCAGGCCTGCGGAATGCGGCCGGCCTCGAACGCGTTCGAGACCGTGCGCACCATGGAGTCCTGGCCGATCAAGTCGTCGAAGGTCGACGGCCGGTATTTGCGCGCCAGCACGCGATAGGAACCGGGAGATGTGACAGCGTCGTTCATGGACCCATGGTAGCCCGGATTGAGCGCAGCGAAATCCGGGGTCAACGTGCGAGCGGGTCGGTTGTCCCCGCATTTCGCTGCGTTCAACGCGGGCTACATGTGTGAGAGGTGGGAGGCTGACGAGCGACCCGAACCGCGCTCGTTAGGGCTGCTTCCTTCCGGACCTGACCCGGTTGGCGAGTGGCTCGTCCACCGCCAACCTCCCGCTCCTATATTGGCCGGGGAAGGCGAGAAAGCAATACGGCGATATTGTCCGAATTTTCCGCCCCGCGCAGCGTGGCGAAGCGGGGGGAGGGGACAAACGCGGGGTGGTGAAGGAGCGTTGGCGGCGGACTGTATCTCGGCTCGCCATGCTTCGCATGGTCCCCCTTCCCCGCTGTCGCGGGGCAGGAGAAGATAGGAAATGTCGGAATCCGGCTGGTCCCTGCATCCTCAGCTTGCGGCCGACACGGTATCGGTCGGTGACCTCGTGCTGTCGCGCGTGCTGGCGATGAACGACGCCGATTTTCCCTGGCTCATTCTGGTGCCACGCCGCGCCGGCGCGAGCGAGATGATCGATCTCGGCGCCGAGCAGGCGATGCTGATGGACGAGATCACGCTCACGTCGCGGGCGCTGAAGGACGAGACGTGCTGCGACAAGTTGAATGTCGCGGCGATCGGTAATGTCGTGCCGCAACTTCATATTCACATCGTCGCCCGCCGCCGCGACGATCCGCTGTGGCCGAAGCCGGTCTGGGGCGCAAGCGCCGGGCGGCGTTATGGAGAGCACGAGATCGCGCATTTCGTTGCGTCGATGCGGCGCCGGATCGGAATTGGACCATGATCCGATCAATTTGAATCGGATCATGGTGCAGGGCATGGACTCGTCAATTCGAGGCTGGTGAGATCAATCCGGCTTTAGGCCTGCAAACTTAAGCACCTTGGCCCATTTATCGATTTCCTGTGCAATCATGTTGCCAAACTCGACGGGTGAGCCCCCGGATGTCGCGTAGCCAAGATCGGCGAGTTGCGTCTTCAATTTCGGATCGGCGAGGCTGGCATTGATTTCCTTGTTGAGCCTGTCGACGACCTCGGCGGGAACATTCCTGGCGACACCGATCCCATACCAGCCGCCCGCGTCATAGCCTGGCACGAACTCGGCGATGCTCGGGACGTCCGGCAGCACGTCTGCGCGTTGCGCGGTGGTCACTCCCAGTGCGCGCAGTTCTCCCGACCTGATATGCTCGAGCGATCCCGATATGCCGTCGAAGTAGACTTGCACCTGCCCGCCGATGAGATCGGCTACCGCGGGCGCTCCGCCGCGATAGGGCACGTGGGTGAACTTGGTGCCGGTCAACATCATGAACAGCTCGCCTGCGACATGAGTGGTATTGCCGATGCCCGCCGACGCCATGTTGATCTTGCCTGGATTGGCTTTGGCATAGGCAATGAACTCGGGAATCGTCTTGGCCGGGAATGACGGGTTGACCTCCATGATGAGCGGCCCGCGCACAAGGCTCGCGACCGGAGCAATGTCGCGAGCGAAATTGACGTTCGCCTTGTCGTAGAACGAGGCGCTGAGCGCGTTCGCCGACGTCGCAAAGAGAAGCGTATAGCCATCTGGCGGCGCATTGACGACGGCTTCAAGGCCTATGTCACCGCCGGCTCCCGGCCGATTCTCGACAACGACCGGCTGGCCAAGCCGCTCGGAAAGCGCTTGTGCCACCAGGCGGGCGACGGTGTCGTTTGCCCCTCCGGGGGCGACGCCGACGATCAGACGAACAGGCTTGGTCGGATACTCGAGTGCAAACGCCGATTGCGAGATGGCGCAAACAACCGCAGCCACCGCAGCGAGGCGCAGGACAATGCGCGACATGACCGTCATGAGTCCTCTATCAAGTCCCACTCAGGACGCGGCCGCTTTCGATTGTTGCGCCATGCCCAGGTATTCTCCAATTGCGGGACGAGACAACCCGAGGTGATCGCGCAGTGTGGTACCCGTATAGGCTTTGCGATAGAGGCCCCGCCGTTGCAGTTCCGGAACGACGAGGTCGACAAATTCGTCGAACGCGCCCGGGAAATAGGCCGGCATGACATTAAACCCGTCGGCCGCACCTTCGAGGAACCACTTTTCCAACGTATCTGCGATCGTCTGGACAGAACCGCAAAGAACCCAGTGTCCGCGCGCCGCGGCGGTCAGATTGTAGAGTTCGCGCAGCGACAGGTTATCGCGCTTTCCTTTGGTCAGCATCACGCGGGCGAAGCCATGTGATGTGTTGGGGAGCGGCAAATCCGGAATCGGCCCGTCGAGAGGGTATTTCGAAATATCGACGCCCAGCCGCGACGACAGCATCGCCAGCCCCTCTTTCGAGTCGACGTAGCTTTGCAGCGTGTTGAGCACATCGCGCGCCTGCGCATCGGTCTTGCCGATGATCGGCATGACGCCCGGCAAGATCGTCACGCTGTCGGGATCGCGGCCGAAGCGGCGAACGCGCTCCTTCAGGCTGGTATAGGCAACTCTCGCCTCCTCGAAGTCTTGCACCACCGAGAACACAACATCGGCGGTGCGGGCCGCGAGGTCCTGGCCTCGCTCGGAGCCACCTGCCTGGAGCACTACAGGCTGACCCTGCGGACAGCGGCCCATATTGATCGGACCCTTCACAGAAAAGCGCGGGCCCTCGTGGTTGAGCGGATTGACCTCGCTCTCGTCAAAGAACTTGCCGGTCTTGAGATCGGCAATGATGGCCTTGTCGCTCCAGCAATCCCACAAGCCGCGCACCACATTGATAAACTCTTCTGCGATCTCGTAACGCAGCTCGTGGTTTGGATGCGAGCGGCCGAAGTTGCCGCCGGCGTCGGACGCCGAGGTCGTGACTGCGTTCCAGGCCGCTCGGCCGCCGCTGATGTGGTCCAGCGATGCGAAAACGCGCGCAACTGTGTAGGGATCGCTGTAAGTGGTCGACATGGTCGCGCCGAGACCAACATGCGTCGTTGTCATCGACAGCGCCGCGAGCAGAAGTCATCGGCTCCAGACGGCAGGTATAGGATGGGTGGCTGCGCAGATTGGCGACGAGGCCATCGCCCATAAACAGGAAGTCGAACAGCCCCCGTTCAGCGATGGCAGCCACACGCTGGAGCACTCTGATGTCGAGAAAGGTCTGGTCGGCGCCGGGATAGCGCCAACCGGCGGTGTGATTTCCGGTTCCGAGCAGAAAGACGCCAAAGTGGATCGACCGTGACATGACCGCACCTCAAGAGGCAGAACCTTCGACCTCGCCGTACGCTTTCATCAGTTCGGGCAGCGCAGGTCTTGCAAGTTTGGAACACCGCGGAGTGATCGACAATGTCCGCGTTAGGTCATTTTCGACCGATTCACCGATGTGGGGCGTGATATTGTCGTCAAATTGCAGCGAGCGTGCCGCACTAATGACAGCCTTATTGGCTTTGGCGCCCGGGGGGACGCATGGCAGACTACGACGGCTTCATTTCGTACAGCCACGCCCAGGACAAACCCGTCGCGGCGGCGCTTCAGACGGCGGTGCAGCGACTCGGCAAACCGTGGTACCGGCGGCGCGCACTGCGCATTTTTCGTGACGACACCTCGCTCTCGGCGACGCCGCATCTGTGGCCGTCAATCGAGCAGGCGCTCGCGCGATCGCGTTATCTGATCCTGCTCGTATCGCCGCAGGCGGCCGCCTCGCCATGGGTCGGTAAGGAAGTCGAGTATTGGCTCGCGCACAAGAGCATCGATACCTTTCTATTGGCCGTCACCGACGGCGAGGTCGGTTGGGAGGACAAAGCGGGCGATTTTCTCTGGTCGGCGGCAACGCCGCTGCCGCTTGCTCTCAAGGGACAATTCCCGGCCGAGCCGAAATGGGTCGATCTGCGCAAATACCGGGGCGGCGCATCGGCGCGGGACGGCAAGTTCATCGATCTGGCCGCCGACCTTGCCGCGGCCATTCACGGCACCCCGAAGGAAGACCTGCTGTCGCAAGAGGTCCGCCAGCAGCGGCGCGCGCTGATGCTCGCCTGGTCGGCGGCGGCTTCGCTCCTGGTGCTGACGGCCGCCGCTGGATGGGAATGGCAAGTCGCGCGAACGCAGCGCGCCAAGGCCGAAAGCGCGCTTACTGCTGCGACTGGCACTGCGGACCGGCTGGTATTCGACCTGGCGTTGGAACTGCGCAACCAGCCCAGCATGCCGGTCAGTCTGGTGCTCGACATTCTTCGCCGCGCGGTGGCGATGCAAGGCCAACTCACAGCGGCGGGAGACTCCACACCCGACTTGCGCCGTCTCGAAGCGGCGGCGCTCGGTGAACTGTCAACCACGCTGATCGACCAGGGTGCGGCTGGCAGCGCACGAAGCGCCGCCGAACGCGGCCTCGTGATCATGGATGGCCTAGTCAAGCTTGATCCCGCCAATGCAGAGTATCAGCGCGATTTGGCGATCGTTCTCAACAAGCTTGGCGACGCGCGCGTCGCGCAGAGCGATTATCCATCGGCTCTCGGTTTCTTTCAGCGGGCGTATGCCCTCAACGAAAAGCTGGCCGACGCGGCTCCGGACAAGGGTCAGTTGCAGGACGACCTCGCGGCCGCCCTGGGCAGGATCGGTTCCATTCAGGCGGCGACGGGCAAGCGACCGGAAGCGCTCGATACATTCCGGCGCTCAGTCGCAGTTTCGGAAAAGCTTGTCGCAAAACATCCAGACAATCTGTCGTGGCAATATGGTTTGTCCCAGGCGGAAAACCGCCTTGGCCGGGTCTTGATGGAAATGGGGCAAAGCGCAGCGGCGCTCCAGGCTTATCAATCAGGCCTCGCTATCCGTCAAAAGCTCGCCGTCGCCGAACCGGACAACACCGAACGCCAGCGCGGGCTATTCGACAACTACACCCGAACCGGCGACGTGTTTGTCAAAATCGGAGCGCGGCAGGAAGCGCGCGTCGCTTATCAGAATGCGCTTGTAGTCATCCAGAAACTCGCTGCCACCGATCTCAGCAACATCCGATGGCAGAACGAGCTTTCGTTCGCATTCGACCATGTCGGCGACATGTTGGGGGCCGGCGAGGCGAACGCGGCATTGGGTAATTACCGCAAGGCCCTGGCCATTCGCGAACAACTGGCGGCCGCAGACGGCGGCAATACCACGTGGCAGCACGAAATCCAGGTCAGCCACAACGACATTGGCGATATTCTGATCGCGATGGGCAAGCACGACGATGCCGTCAATGACTATCAGCAGGCCTTCGATATTGCGCAGAAGATCGTGAATGCCGAGCCCGGCAACGCCGAATGGCAAAGCGATCTGTCATATTGTTACGTCAAGATCGGCGACGTGGTTGCCCCGAACGACCGGGCGCGGGCGCGCGATGCCTATCAGAAAAGTCTGGCGATCCGCGGCAAGCTTGCCGCATCGGACCCGGACAATGTGCAATTGCGGCGCGATCTTGCGCTCAGTCATGAGCGACTTGCCGGGCTCGCCGCCGCTGACGGATCGAGCGGGGACGCTCGGGGATCGCTGCGCACGGCCCTGGCGCTGCGCGAACAAAATGCCGCTTCCGATCCAGACAATTCGTCATGGCAATACGAGCTGGTCGTGATCCTGGTTCAGCTTGCGCAATTGGGCGACGAGCCGCAGCCGCGCCTCGAACGCGCGCTCGCGCTGGCGCAGAAACTCGACGCGGCCGGGAAACTCAACGCTGATCAGAAGGCGCGGATCGCGGGCATTCAGCAGGCCTTGGCGGCGCTGCCGCCGCCGAAGCAATAAACTGCACTTCCGGGTGCATCGTGTTTGGATTGCGAGTGGGCCTGTTGTTCAATATGTCAGTGCGGGGACGTCCGATTTGCACTCGGGGGCGAGAGTTTTGTCGGTGTAGATATATCCTTTTGCTATAGGCAAGAGTTCAGGCCCCCAAAATACACCGCGAAAAAACAGCGAACTGTTTCGCCGTCCCTGACGAACCACCTACGGCAGGCGCCGTCAAATCTTCTCCGACCCCTCCGCCTTCGTCGCCCATAACACTCCCGCAAGGGCACCCTTGCATCGCGGCAAGAGGAGAATTGTAAGCCCGGCGATCAGGGGTAATGTGCCCAACGATCAGGATCGTCAGCCAAGGAGCGGCGTCATCAATACGAAAATGGCCATAAGGTTCGCCACATACGGAACAGCAATCCACTATTTTCAAGTAGCTGTGTAACAGCCGGTCCCGTTCGCAGCGCGGACATCGCCCGAGCGCGCCGCGAAGGATTGCCGCTAATGTCGATCGACGATTTTCATCAGCGCCTGCCATCGCATCTTTCTTAGCTGCTCTCGATTTGGCAGTCGAGAGATGTCACCAACACCGTCGCTTTTTGCAGCAAGTAAAGTAATCGCGATGTCTCATAAATAATTTTCGAGAAAAAGTCGTCGAGCTTTTGAGCTTTTTCCGCCAATTCGCGGTGACCGACGGACACTTTGGATGGGTAAGCTGCTATCCTGCGCTGACGCTCCGCAGCGGCACGATATGCGCGATGGCCATCGGCGTCGTCGCCTTGGTTGCAATCACGTGATGGCGAACGGCCACATCGATCCGCGGCAACTTGCAAATCACTGCATTTCGTCTGTGTGGATCGAAGCGAAGGGCGCCCCGTCACGATCATAGGTCTTCTTGAATTCAGCGACCAACCGACGGAGCCGCTTGGCAAACTCGATGCCAATGTCGCGCATTTTACTCGCTGAGCTTGCCTCCTTCGAGCTCGCTAGGATCATGGCTTGAAGCTGAAGCAGGGCATCGTAGATTTCGTAATTTCGCAGCGACGTCACATTAGTTGCGGAATCACGCGAGGCCTCAAGTATCGCGTTCCAAACAAAGTCCCGTATCCGATCACAGTACGCCCGATCGAAGGCGTCGATATCCTTGGCTTTAGTCCTCATGAACATCTCACCAACGGGCGCCATGAAGCGGTCCGATAAGTCACAATGGTTCGAGCGTCTTCGCCGCCAGGTTTCATTCTGACGGCGCCTGGAGGCGGGACAGCTTTCGCACTCTCGCCTGTCTAAACAAGCCAAGCGGCCGACACCGACCGCGTCGCGACGTCGTTGCTACGACGATGAATGCAAAACGTCAGGTCGACTTCGGAGGCGTCAGCATCCATTTCAGCCCCCCAGCAATAACAGTCAGGAGAAAGCCTCCAACGCCGCCGCCGATGACCTGACCGACGAGGGCTCCGATATCGACACTACCCAGCGAGCCTGCGAGCGCAGGAACCGCCGCCTGAAGAAGCAGGCTGCCGATCACCCCGCCAATGGCGCCCATAATTGTGTTGCCAATGGCGCCGACCGTGCAGTCCTTGATCACTGCTCGGCGGCGTGGCCACCAATGATACCAGCGATGATCTGAATGAAAAGATCCATCAAAGTTCCCGACATATCATGCTCCCTTTAGGTTCGATTTCCTCGATTTAACCAACCCCGCTTTCCATGCGGTATCGCACGGCGTTAATCCGTATCGTGTGACGCTGCCACGACACTGTCCGTGGCTCGGACGTTGCGTAGGATCAACTGTTTCTCCGCCCTTTCCGCTTCCGCCTCCAAGCCCATCCAGCGCAATTTGCGGATCAGTTTGACCAGTTCGTTCGACGTTCGTTGCTCTGCCGAGCCGTCGGGCGGCTTTTGTCGGTCGTGCCCTATTTCCATGGTCGCCTCCCTATTTTCGGTTGGAGTTTTCACTCCCTTGCAGCACGGCAGGACTTCGCTACCACATTATTGAATACGAAATTCTTTGATATCCGCATCGAACACGAGCTGTTCGCCCGTGATCAGCGGAATGTGCAGGAGATTTCGGTTTCGCTCGACGCGTTGCCTCGGGATGCCCTCAACAAGGGCATGACTTTTGAGCAGCGTGGACCAAACGGTCGGGAACTCATTTCCTTTGCGCACCAACTCGGTGCACTGGCGCGCGAGGTCGCTAGCTCTCTCCCTCGACATTTTCACCCGCTCAACTCGATCTTAATAATTCGTCCGGACAATTGGCGCCGCGGCGGCGCCTAAAAACCGGTTTGCAATTCATAATTATATGCGCGACAAGAAATGCAGGCGAGTATTTTCTATGGTGCCGAGTGTCATACGAAACATAAGTTTTCATATTTAAAACTAGAAAACTAATATTTGATATTGGGATGTGTATTTCCCAAGCTGCAATTGTCTCATTGTCATCCAACGCACCTGTGTCGGCGGAACCACGCATCAGATTCGATCTCCTCGCTTGACATAAGGCCTTGTGGATGTCCGGTGATGCCGTACAGAGTGGATTTGCAACCGCGCGCTACTTGGCAGCCTAACTGTCGGCAACCGACGCAACGTCGCCGTGGAACGGCTGATCATTTCTAGGGCCTAGTTCGCGACGCGGTGGCGACGATGCCGCATATCAAATTCCGATAATCGTGACGCCGAAGATAATACCGAATGCTAGACCGGCCATGGCTATTGCTCTGGGCTCTGCGCAAATCGCGTATTTTTGCGGATCACCGCGAACCAATCGAAAGCGTTTTCGAGCGATGTCGGTGGCCTTTTAAGATGCGGATTTTCGACGCGGGCACGCCAAACCCGCTCGCCACCAAGGCGACGATCCGATGATTGGCGAGATTGTTATCTGGTTTCTGCCGCACGCTGATTTCGAGGCGGCCGTCGGAGATCTTCCGAACGATCTCTTTTTTCGCTTCGGTTTTCACGCGGAGAACGAATAGACCTCTCGCGCGGCCTCAATTGGCGACGGCAATCGGTCGCCAGGGTCATTTTCGACCGATCCGGCCGGCTTTGCCTGCCGGTCCATGGCCGCTTCGCCCTGAGAGCGGACATGAGGTTGGGCCAAGGCGGGTCCAGACCGTATTGAGATCGGCCATGGACCCGTGATTTAAGCTTCAAAACTGGGAGTTTCGAATCATGCGCTATGAACTCACCGGCGATGAAATGGGCTGGCATCAGACCAATGCTGCCGAACAGGCTGCGCGGCACCAACGACCTGGCCTTCGTTCGGCTCGCATCAATACGGCAGTGGCTCCGCGTCAATGAGTCCGCGCCCTGGTAGAACGTGTCACCCGCGTTCCTGTCCGACGTCGTAGGCGTACAGCCACGCCACCTGGAACGCGGTCTTATCGGCGCCGAAGCGGTCGCGCCATGCGAATTTCAGGTCGCGCTTGAGCCGCGCCCAGCGCGAGGTGAGGTGGTTCTCTTCGGCGCGGGCGCGCGAGCCCATCACCGCCGCGCGCGAGCGTGGCACGCGCAAGCGTTCATAACCGGCGAGCGCGGTGTCGAGATCGTCACCATGGCGCGCGACCATGGCGGCGAGCACGCAGCCATCCTCGATCGCCATGGCGGCGCCTTGACCGAGATAGGGCAGCATCGCATGCGCGGAATCGCCGAGCAGCGTCGCCCGGCCGCGGTTCCACGCCTGCAACGGCTCGCGGTCGTACAGCGCCCACTTGTACCAGCGCTTGCTGTAGGGAAAGAGCCGGGTGAGTGCGGGGCTCCAGTCGGCGTAAGCCTGCATCGGCTCGGACACGTCACATTCCTGCGTCCAGGATTCCTCGGTCCAGGCGTCGCTGTCGAGATGGGCGACGATGTTGATCAGTTCGCCGCGCCGCACCGGATAGTGCACGACATGGCCGTGCGGCCCCATCCACAGCGCGCCGTCCGCAACCGGGATATCGCGCGGTACCGCTGCGGCCTCGGCCATGCCGCGCCAACAGATACAACCGGTGAACCGCGGCGCGTCGGCGCCGAACAGGCTCCGGCGCACGACGGAGTGGATGCCGTCGGCGCCGACGACGATATCGGCCTCGATCTCGCTGCCGTCGGCGAAGCGCGCCACCGCACTGCGCGCGTTCCCTTGCGCCGCGATGCACCGCGCGCCGAGCCGGATGTCAGTCGTCTTGAGCGCCTCGGCGAGGATGCGAATCAAATCGGCACGGTGCGCGGTAAGATTAGGCGCGCCGAATTCCCGCCGGTAATCGCCGCGGCGCTGGCGCGAGGTGAAACGGCCGCTCTTCCAGTTGCGGATGTTGAGAAAGTCGGTCTCGAATCCGATTGCCTCGACGGCGTCGTTCAGTCCGAGCGAACGCAATGCCTTGACGGTATTGGGCGTGAGATTGAGGCCGGCGCCGATTTCGCTCAGCGCGCCGGACTGTTCGCAGACGATGGTTTCGGCGCCGCGCTGCTCCAGTGCCAGCGCAGCGGCAAGGCCGCCGATGCCGCCGCCGACAATGGCGATGCGAGGTTTGCGTGGCATGGGCGATGTCCTCCGGCGCGGCTGGTCGTGACGCTGACACATTCTATGCGGACGGATGCGCCGCGGGAATGTAACCAAATTCTGTTGCGGGGGGCATTACACGGCGGCGGCATTTTGATAATCTGAAAAGCGAATCTTCCCGAGACGACGAGAAGAGGTGCGCGATGTTACGTGCGATTGCTATTGCCGCGGCCATTGTATTGGCGTTGCCAGCCTTGGCGGCCGCCCAGGGGCATGAGGAGGACCATCGCGGTGGTCCGCCACATCCCGGTCCTGGCGGTCCGCCGCATCCGGCCGGCCCGCCGCCCGGTGCGATGGGTCACCCCGGCGGTCCGCCGCCCGGTGCGATGGGTCCGCATCCCGGCGGTCCGCCGCCCGGTGCGATGGGTCCGCACCCCGGCGGTCCACCGCCCGGTGCGATGGGACACGAGTTTCACGGCCCGCCGCCCGGCGGAATGGGACAGCATCCTGGCGGTCCACTGCCCGGCGCGATGGAAGAGCACCAGCATCTCGGCCCGCCGCCCGGCGCGATGGGAGGTCCGCACCCTGGTGGCCAATTCAGCTTCCACGGCCACATGTATAATGGCGTGCATGCCCACGCTTTTATGTATCCACCGGGCTGGAGCTATCGGCGGTGGGGCATTGGCGCGGTGCTGCCACCCATTTTCCTGGCTCCCACCTATTACTACAGCGACTGGGCTACGCTCGGATTGGATCCGCCGCCGCCCGGCACCCAATGGGTGCGCTACGGCCCCGACCTGCTCTTGGTTGACCTCTCGTCCGGCAACGTCATCGAGTCCGTGCCGGATGTGTTCTACGAATAGAAACGATGTCACGGTCGGCGTGACAATGTCTTGACATTGGTCACGATATAAGTTACAGGGCCGCGTCTTGCTCAAGAAGGGGCGTCACCGGTGACGTACCGTTGATGGAGCGAGATGCGGTTCCTGCGGGCGGGGCTCGTAACCCCGCTCCCGGGCGGTTCGGGCATCGACCCTGGCGGCATTACGACCGCTGCGCGAGGTGCATCGCTTAAGCGCGAAAAGACGCGGGAACTGCCCGCGTTGGATCGCGGGAAGCGCGGCCCGGGCTGAGTCACAGCGTTCGGTCGCTGCGACAAGCGCCGCGGTGGAGCGCCGAAAGGCGAGCGCGTCCCGCTGGACGCGCGGCCGCGCCCGAAGCATCGGCAGGTGGCAACATCTGTCGGTGTGGCGCGGAAAGCGGAAGGTGTGCCTGTCGGCGCTCCGCCTCCCTTTGTGGAGGCAAAAGATTCGTGGCTTGCAGTGGGCAAAAGCTCGGGTGCAAACGCATCGCGAGAGCGATTTCGTTTGGCCGGCGCGCCTTGACCTCGCTCGCCGCCACGGCTTCAATCCGCCACAAATGACGGGCGACAGGAGCAAGGCATGACTTTCCGCATCGCCATTGTGCAGCCGATATCGCATCGGCCCGACGAGGACGAGCGCAATGTCGCCGACGCCATTGCGGCGGTCGAGCACGCTGCCCATGAGGGCGCGCATTTTGTCTGCTTTCCGGAGACCTATCCGGGACCGTGGCGCATGCCGGCGGCGTTCGATCCGATCACGGCGATGGCGGAAGCCGCCGCCACCCACGGCGTGCATGTGGTGTTCGGCACCATCGAGCCGATCGACCGCAAGGCCGCGTCCGCCTACAACCTCATCGTCATGGCGTATCCGGACGGCCGGGCGCCGGCGAAATATCGGCGCACCCATCCCAACGGTCCGTGGATCTATACCGGCGGTACGGCCTGGGAATTCCAATATGTGCCCGGCAACGAGTTCCCGGTATTCGACACGGTGCACGGCAAGGTCGGTCTCGCCATGTGCAGCGAGGTCTATATGCCGGAAGTGACGCGCGCGCTGGCGCTGCGCGGTGCCGAACTGATCTTCATGCCGGCCGGCAAGGACAAGAACCGGCTGTGGGCGACCTGGCGCACGCTGATCTGGGCGCGCGCCATCGAGAATTTTTCGCTCGTGGTCACGACGCAGAATCTTTTCCATCACGGCGAACGCGGGCTCGCCATGGTGGCCTCGCCCGAGGAGATCGTGTTCGAGAGCACGGCCGCGGGCATGAGCATTATCGACGTCAGTCTCGAGCGCGTGCGGCAGTTGCGACAAAGCCGCGACGAAGTCGGTTCATCGGCAGGCTTTGCCGCCAAGCAGGGCGTGCTCGGCCCGCAATGGCAGCGGCCGGAGCTTTATGACGTCATCTATCCGCGGCCGCTGCGCGAAGCAGCGGAGTGAGAAGCGGCATCGATTGAAAGTGTCCGCCCGCCCCGAACCCGGCCCGCCCCCGCAGCTTGGCTATACCGCGAGCTTGATCGACCGCGCCGCCCATTGCCGCACCGACGACGCGGCATTGGCAAGGTTCACCGACGATCCGCGCGCCGGTGCCTACGTCATCGGCGGCGAACTGGTGGTGATGAAGCAGCAGGGCGAAACCATCGATCCGCTGTTTTCGGTCGCGGAAGCGCAATCGCTCGGCGCCGTGCGGGAACGAATCTTTCTCGGACTGATGCAGGACGCGCCGCGTTTCGGCTTCGGGCTTGACGCGGCCGCGGTCGAGCAGCTCAAGGTCCGTAACGATCTGAAAATTACCGACCTGCGCTCGATCGCGGTGCAAGGCATGGTCGAAGCCGCGCATCTGGCGCCGCTCGCCGAGGCCAAGGCCATGATCGGCTGGCATGCGCGGCATCGCTTCTGTCCGAATTGCGGCGCATCAACCCGGGTGGTGCAGGCCGGATGGCGGCGCGACTGCCCATCATGTCATGCCGAGCATTTTCCGCGCACCGATCCGGTGGTGATCATGCTGGTGATCGCGGGTGAGCGCTGTGTGCTCGGCCGTTCGCCGCGCTTTGCCTCGACCATGTGGTCGTGTCTTGCCGGCTTTTGCGAACCGGGCGAGGCGATCGAGGAAGCGGTGCGCCGCGAAGTGCTGGAAGAAGTCGGCATCGTCTCCGGGCGCGTGCGCTATTTCGCGTCGCAGCCGTGGCCGTTCCCGATGTCGCTGATGATCGGCTGCCATGCTGAAGCCAAGTCGGACAACATCGTGATCGACCGCAGCGAGATCGAGGACGCGCGCTGGTTCGACCGCGAGGAGCTTGCATCGATGCTCGCGCGCAGCCATCCGGACGGCCTGACGACACCGCCGCCGATCGCCATCGCGCACCACATTATTCGTGATTATGTCGAGAACGGCAGCGATGTCCTGCGCTGAACCCGCGCGGCGCATTCTCTGCACCGGCATCATCGTGCTGGATGAGGTGTTTCGGGTTGCGGAATTTCCGGAACCCGACGGCAAGGTGCAGGCGACGGGATTTTTTGTCGTCAACGGCGGCTGCGCCGCCAACGCTGCCGTCGCGATCGCGCGGCTCGGCGGCCATGTCGCCCTGGCGGGCCCGATGGGCGGGCCGGCCGGCGAGGACGCCAATGGCGACCGCGTGCTGGCGGCATTTGCGCGCGAGCACATCGATTGCAGTTTTTGTCAGCGCATCGCGGGTCTGTCGACGGCGCTGTCGGCGATCTTCATGAATGCGCGCGGCGACCGCACCATCGTGACCTATCGCGACGAGCGCATCGCCACTGCGGCGCCGTCCGATCCCGACGCCGCGGTTGCGGCGGCTGACGCCGTGCTGGCCGACAACCGGTACCCGCAGTTCGTGCAGCCGATCTGCGAAGCGGCGCGGCGGCGCAAAATTCCGGTGGTGCTCGACGGCGACCGGCCCACGACCGAGGATGATCCGCTGTTCCGCATCGCCTCACACGTGATTTTTTCATCCGAATGCCTGCGCGCCACCACCGGCATCGCCGATCTCGCCGGCGGCTTGGCGCGTATCGCGCGCAGGACCGATGCTTTTCTCGCCGTCAGCAACGGGCCGAACGACATTGTCTTTCTCGAAGGCGGCAAGATCCGCCGGCTGCCGGTGTTCGCGATCGAGGCGGTCGATACGCTTGGCGCCGGCGACGCTTTTCATGGCGGCTTTGCGCTGGCGATTGCCGAAGGCCGCAGCGAGGTCGAGGCCATGCGCTTCGGCGCGGCGGTGGCCGGCATCAAATGTACCCGGCTCGGGGGCCCGACCGGCTCGCCGACCCGGGCCGAAGTCGAGACCTTTATAAAGGCGCGGCTGCCGCGCGAGGCTGAAAAGTCCGCTTGATTTGGAATATTATTCTCTATAGATATGCATTATCGGCAATCTCTGGAAGAATATTTCAATGGACGCCATCGACCGAAAAATCCTTGCCGTGCTGCAAGATAATGCCGCGCTGTCGGTTGCCGAGATCGGCTCGAGGGTCGGGCTGTCGTCGACGCCGTGCTGGAAACGCATCCAACGGCTGGAGGCCGACGGCGTCATCCAGAAGCGGGTTGCTTTGGTCGATCAGGAACGCATCGGACTCGGCGTTACCGTATTCGTCTCGATCGAGACCGGCGATCATTCGCAGGACTGGCTGGCCCGCTTCGCCAAGACGGTCGAGGCCATGCCGGAAGTGATGGAATTCTATCGCATGGCCGGCGACGTCGATTACATGCTGCGCGTCGTGGTAACCGACATTGCCGGTTACGACACGTTCTACAAGAAGCTGATCGCGGCGGTGCCGCTGAAGAACGTCACGTCGCGCTTTGCCATGGAGAAGATCAAGTCGACGACGTCGCTGCCGATTCCGCCGGCGCCGCAATAAAGCGTGTCGGCTGCGCTGGAGCCGGATCAAGAATTATTGCGCGTCACCGAGTTCGACTGCCGCGGGTGCATATAGATCTGGTCGCTCAACGTCATTGTGCCGGTCACGACATAGCCGTATGACGGCCTGTAACTGTACGCCGTCTCGCCGAGCAGCAAATAGCTGTTCGGCACTGCGAGATTGGCCGGAACTGTTACGGCCGATCCGACCGTGCGCGCGGTGCCGTTGAGCGTGTCGCTCCAGACCACGGTCGCGTTGCCTTGCGCATCGACCGCAAGTTCGGACACCACCGACTGAAGATTGGCGGCGGCGTATGGGAACACGATAGCGGTCGACGCATTGAGGATGTTCGTCATGTCCGCATTGTCGATGGCGGTGAATTGGCTGGACAGATCGGCGATCGTGCGCGCGGCAAGCGTCACCTTGCGGTGAATGGCGACGCCGGTCGAAATCTCGACGCTGCCGAGAAACAGAGTCATCATCATTGGCAACAGCATGGCGAATTCGAGCGCCGCCACGCCGCGGCGTTCCTCCGCGAAGCGCAACATAGAACAGGAAAATCGGCGAGCGATGGCCTTCATGGCGCGCTTCCTCAGGATGATGCCGATGCGGTGTAGGGTTCGTTCTTGAAGATGGCCGTGGCAGCCAGCAGATTATATCCGCCGTTCAAATCGCTCAGGCTGAAGCCGAGCAGATTCATGTAGACCGGATACTGGTAGTAGAGGCGCACAACCACGATGTCGCCCGGGCCGCCCGGATTGTAGCCCATGTCGGAGGTCTGGAAAGTTCCGTTGACAACCGGCATGCCGAGATTGGCGGCGGCGAACGTCGAATAGGTTTCGACGTCAATGTAAACGCCGCTCTGGCAATTGAAGAGGCCGGTAACGGTATTGCAGACTTGCTGCTTGAACTGCGCGGCGGACCAGCTCTGGGTTTGCGCCTGCCCGGTCAGGATAAAACGCGCCGACGTGGCGGTTGCCGTTTCGAGCGCCTGGCCGGCGAAAAATATGATCGCGGTTTGCAAAGTGGCAAACGACAGGGCCAGGAACGGCGCTGCCAGAAGCCCGAACTCGACACTCGTTGCTGCCTTGCGATGACTTATAAAACGGCGCAGCAGCGCCGACCCGTGTTGATCGAACATGCTCAACCTCACCCAGCGAGCGCCGCGAGGCGGCGCCAAGCCGGTGTGAAGCATTACCCGTCAGCAGTTGGCGATATATTGTGGTGATTGCAGGAACGAGGGGCCTGGCCTTAAGGCCTCGTCAACCCTGGAGCGCTCGCGCTACTTCCCGGCGCCGGCCGAAAGCGCCTGGTTATTGCGGGAGGTGATCTCGGTCATGGTGTCGCTGAAGAACTTCTGCTCGTCACCGATCGTCGGCCGCGGCTGGCAGGATTGGTGGCAAGAGTAGGTGTTGCGGTCGACGCCGCGATAGACGACGACGATCGGATCACCAGGTCCCTCGACCCGAATATTCTGCTCGGTCAGGACTGCACCGCTCTTGTCCATGATCAGGACGTTGGTGGCGCCGAACGATTTGCCGGTGATCACGGCAAGGCCGCCAGGCTGGATCGAGAGGTCGGCGATCAGCGGGTTGCCGATGACGACAGTGGTCGCCCGGTCGGGCAGTTTCAGGATTCTGGCCTCGTCAAGCCGCACGGTAATGGGCTCGGCGGCAATGGCGCGCGATGCGACGGTGGCAACCGTCAGGATCGCCGCGAGCCAGAACAGCGGACGAAGCGTCGCGAGACCCCGCACGCAAATCGTCGTCATCGATACTCTCCGAAACGCTACGCGGATTCGACGACCGAAAGACACCGCACTTACAGGAGTTCAATTGACTGCAAATTGATGAATGAAGTGCAAACCGGCGCGCACTGAGCGGAGCGGTGACGCAGTCACGCTTGCTTAACGATGACGGCCGAATTGCGCCCGGACCCGCGCGTGGCGCTCACTGCGTGAACGGGTGAGTGAGCTGGGCGGTAAAGCTCGTCGGAAACGTCTCGTCCGCGATGCCGTAATTATCGGGTTTCTCGCCCTCCGGCATGTAGAAGGTGCCGAAGATCACGTCGAGCACCGGGAAGGTCGCGGCGAAGTTCTTCTCGCCGCCGCGGTCGGCGGCGGTGTGATGCCAGCGGTGAAACACCGGTCCGGCGATGACGTATTTGAACGGGCCGAGCGTCCAGTCGAGGTTGGCGTGGACGAACGCCGAATGGGCGACGGTCAGCGGCCCGAGCAGCACCAGCACATTAGGCGAAATGCCGGCGACAAGCAGGGCAACGTCGGCAAACACGCTGCCGAGAAACAGATTGACCGGATGAAAGCGGGCCGCCGAGATCCATTCCAGCTCTTCCGACGAATGATGCACGGCGTGGTATTTCCACAGTGTTTTCCTGCCGTGAAAGAGTCGATGCGTCCAATACAGGATGATGTCCTCGCCGATGAGAAAAATCACCATCTGCGCGGCGAGCGGCATCGCGGCAAGCGGACCGTGACCATTGTCGTAGAAGGCGACGAGGCCGTCGGCGGTGGTGATGTGAAAGAGCAGCGCGGCGCCGACGATAAGCATGCCGATGCGCAAAAAGCGGGTGATGACCGGGATGAAGAACCAATAGCAGAGGTCGGTCACGAGATCGCGCTTGTGCCACCACGCGCGTCCCGGATTGCAGGCCCAGAACCAGGTCAGGATCGTGAACACCGCCGCCACCGCGATCGTGATCGGCACGCCCTTCACGAAGGTCTGGCCGACTGTCAGAAAAAACGCGAGCAGCTCTTGGCCCATTTTTGGTTCGCTGGTTCGATCCGCTCGCCGAAGCGGTGATGCACGCTTGATATCGGTTGGCCCATTAAGGGCGCGTGAAGGCCAGCCGTCGCGGCGTTGCGAAACGCGCATGGCCGCAATGAACCGAGGTATTTGAGAAGACTTGCACGCAATGACTGCTACGCCGCTGAAAGGCTCCTGTGTTATCTGTTCAGAATTGCGGCGCTCGGTCTTCGAAACATTCAGAGGCTTAGTTTGACGCTGCGCACCGTTTCGGCGATTCGAGCTTGTACGACGCTGACCATGCGCGCTGGAAACACGCTGTTAACTACATAACGGAACAGTGCTTTGGACACCGTTGTTTCTGCAATCGACTTAACCGCATTGAAATTTCTGGTTGATAATTTTCGCGGCGATCCAAACGGCCGGTGAAAAACGGTCGTTGTGTCACGCTCAGACAGCCACATGTGGACCTTAGGAGCCAACTCATGAAGACCATTTTTGCGCGTTTCGTCAAAGACGAGTCTGGCGCCACGGCCATCGAATACGGTCTCATCGCCGCCGGCATCTCGGTTGCGATCATCGCCGTCGTTCAGGGCCTCGGCACCAAGCTGAACACGACGTTCACCAGCGTTTCCAGCGCCCTCAAGTAAGCGGCGTTGTTCAACTGCTACGAGAGGGCTCCGGTCATGCGCCGGAGCCTTTTCGCTTTTTGGGACTTGCCGGGCCCGGCGCTCGTAAACCGGCCCTCAACCCTTGCAAGCCTACATCGGCGCTGCAACGGCGATCGGCAATGCGATGTTGACTGAAGCGATCAGATTGACGCTGTTCCCGGTAATGCTGGCGTTCGCCGCCTTCAGCGATCTGTTTACGATGACGATCGCCAACCGCGTATCGCTGATCCTCGCCGGCGGTTTTTTCCTGCTTGCGGTCCTGACGGGAATGAGTGCTCACGACATGCTCAGCCATGCCGGCGCCGGCGCTGGCGTGCTGGTGGTGGCGTTTATCTGTTTTACGCAAGGCTGGATCGGCGGCGGCGACGCCAAGCTTGCGGCCGTCACGGTGCTCTGGCTCGGTCTCGGCCATCTTGCCGATTATCTCGTCTACGCTTCGCTGCTTGGCGGCGCATTGACGATCGCGTTGATTCAGTTTCGCACCATGCCGATGCCGCAGTTGCTCAAAGGCCGGCAATGGGCCGAGCGGCTGCATCGCCAGGATACCGGCGTTCCTTACGGCATCGCGCTCGCGGTCGCGGCCCTCGCGGTCTATCCGCAGACCGAATGGATGACCGCGCTTACCAGCTGAGTTCCGTGTTGCAGGACGCCAAAGCAACACAAGATTAACTCGGTTTGGATACGCCTTATTAACCATGCCTTGACGTTTAGCTGGTCAACTCTCGCGATGACGGCCGCTCCCGCCGTGTTGTCATGTGGGACGTGAAGCGTAATGAAAGCCGCGCGACTTGTCGTTCTCGGTGTCGCCCTCGCCGCCGGCGGGGTCGCGGCATACATTGCGAGCGGCCATCATGAGGCGGCGCCACCGCCGCTGCGCCGCCACCGCCGATCGCAACCGTCGAGGTGCTGATCGCCAAAAACGATCTCGGGCGCGGACAGGTGATCGGAGACGGCGATGTCGTTTGGCAGATGTGGCCGGCCGCGGCGGCCAATCCGAGCTTCATCAAGCGCACCGACCGGCCGGATGCGGTGCATGAATTCAGCGGCGCGATCGTGCGCATTTCGGTCGCGAGCGGCGAGCCGATCCGCGAGCCTTCGGTCGTGTTTGCCAAAGGCTCCGGGTTTCTCGCCGCGGTCCTGCCCAAGGGCATGCGCGCCGTGGCGATGGACGTTTCGCCCGAGAGCGCCGCGGGCGGCTTCATACTGCCCGACGATCACGTCGACGTCGTGCTGACGCGCCATGAAAAGACTGCTGGAGCGGGCGGCCTCGCCGACAGCGTGGTCAGCGAAACGATCTTGCGCAACATACGGGTTCTGGCGATCGACCAGTCGGTCGAGGAAAAGGCCGGGCAGAAAAGCGAGATCGGCAAGACGGCGACGCTCGAATTGACGCCCGATCAGGCCGAGACACTGACGTTGGCGCGACAGCAGGGCACGATGTCGCTGGCGCTGCGCAGCCTCGTCGATTCCCAAGCGGAGAACTCGGACGCAACGACGACTCGGTCAAGAAACGCGGTCCCATCAACACAGTGCGTTACGGCGTGAGTACGGTGTCAACGCCGCGCTGATCCGCACGAAGGAATTTGGAAGATGGCGAAAACGACACCGATCCGCACTGCCGGCCTCGTCGGCCTGCTCGTCCTGGCTTGCGCCATTCCGTGGCAAGCCGGGATGGCCGGCGGCGCGAGCGTCAGAGAGTCGCCGATGCAAGCAATCCAGATCGCCGCGAGCGATGCCGGGTCGCGCCAAGTCATGCTCGGCATTGGCAAATCTCTCGTCATCGATCTGCCGCGCGACATCAAAGACGTGCTAGTGGCCGATCCCACCGTCGCCAATACGGTGGTGCGTTCGTCGCGGCGCGCTTACATCATCGGCATCAAGTCCGGGGCGACCAACGTCTTCTTTTTCGACGCCGCCGGCAAGCAGATGGCCGCCCTCGACATTTCGGTCGCGCGCGATGTCAACGTCATCCGCACGGCGATCCGGCAAATCATTCCGGGTGCCGATGTCAATGTTGAAGCCGTCGGCGACGGCATCCTTCTGAGCGGCACCGTAGCGAGCCAAGTCGATGCGCAGCAAGCCTACGACATTGCATCGCATTTTGTGGAGGCCGGCGACGGCTTTTTCAGCAATGGCGGCAGCGGTGCCGGGAGTGGCGCCAGCTCTCTGTCCATTGGCGCCGGTGTTGCAAGCGGAAGCGGCATTGGCGGCAGCTCAGCCAAAATCATCAACGCTCTCGTCGTCCGCGAGCGCGACCAGATCATGCTCAAGGTCACCGTCGCCGAAGTCGAGCGCGACGTCGTCAAGCAACTCGGCATCAACCTGTCGGGCTCGCTGGGCTACGGCACGAACGTTGTCAATTTCAACAACACAAATCCGTTTTCGGCCTATGGCCAGTCGCTCACCGGGTCCAGTATCGCCGGCTCCATGAAGTCGGTAACGGCTACGCTGCAAGCCATGGAACAGGCCGGCGTCATTCATACGCTGGCCGAGCCGAGCCTGACTGCCATCTCCGGAGAGACTGCGACGTTCATGGCCGGCGGCGAATTTCCCGTGCTTAATGGCTTCTCCTGCACGGCCGCCGCGGTGGGCAGCCCGTCGACTTGTCAGCCGGCAATCGATTTCAAGAAATTCGGCGTCAGCCTGGTCTTTACGCCGGTCGTGCTCACCGAGGGCCGCATCAGTCTCAAGGTGGCGACCGAGGTTTCAGACCTGTCGACGCAACAACTCGCTGACGATCCCGATTCCCGGCTACCACGCAATCGGCGACGGTCCCGTCGATCCGCACCCGCCGCGCCGACACGACTGTCGAGATTCCTTCCGGCGGCGCGTTGGCGATGGCCGGTATGATCCAGGACGAGACAAAGCACGTGGTCAACGGCTTGCCCGGCCTTATGGAGCTCCCCGTCCTCGGCCCGCTGTTCAAGAGCAACGACTATGTCAATCAACGCACCGAGTTGATGATCCTGGTGACACCTTATGTCGTGCGTGCTGTCGCAACGAAAGACCTGTCGAAGCCTGACGACGGCTTTGCCGATCCTAGCGATCCGGCGCAGGTTCTGCTCGGCCATTTCAACCGCATCTATGGCGTTGGCGGTCCAGCCGAACCGCCGCCGGACAGCTACCGCGGTAAATTGGGATTCATTCTCAATTGAACGCCGGCATGAGGAGACAAGCGATGCGCACCATCCGGACCTTGATCACAGCCCGCCGCGGCAGCGCGGCGATGGTCCTGCGTGCGGCGATCGTTGCCGGCTACGGCATTCTGGTCTGCGGCTGCCAAACCGTTCAGCAGGAGACTGCGGGCCTGCCCAGCGCCCCGTTCGATTATCGGCAGCGCCACCCGATCACGGTCACGGAAGCCGAGCACACTCTGCAGATCTTCAT
The DNA here is from genome assembly GCA_963813825.1 of uncultured Alphaproteobacteria bacterium. GTDB lineage: Bacteria > Pseudomonadota > Alphaproteobacteria > Rhizobiales > Xanthobacteraceae > BOG-931. The sequence continues at coordinate 347,370 of CAWFBB010000028.1, read as the reverse complement.
CGGCGCCAATCGCGCGTCGCTGACGCCGATGCAGCGCGCGGAAGTGCTGGCATTCGGGCAGACCTGGAAAACCGAAGCGACCGGCGGTGTTCTTATTGATCTGCCGGCAGGTACCGTCAACGAGCAGGCATCCGTCGGCGCGATGCACGAAATTCAGTCCATCCTGGCGGCGAGCGGGGTCCCGCCGGCGAGCATGATGGTACGCACCTATCAGGCCGGTCCGCGTTCGTTTGCGACGGTTCGCATCACCTATCCGAAAGTCACCGCGCAAGCGGGACCGTGCGGTCTCTGGCCGAAGGATATCGGGCCGAGCGCGACCGCCGCGCATTTTGAAAATCAGCAAGACTGGAATTTCGGTTGCTCGGCGCAGCACAATCTCGCCGTCATGGTCGCGAATCCGGAAGATCTCGTGCAGCCGCGCAGCGAGACACCGGCTTACACCGCGCGTCGAACGAAGGTTGTCGATGACTACCGGAGAGGCAATTCCACCGCGACCCAATATCCCGTGAGTGGAGGCAAGATCAGCAACTTTGGTCAGTAACAACGGACGCGATGAAACAACCTAGCCAAACCATCGGAGGAGAAGGCCCTGCTGCGGAGATCGTCGGCCACGACGATCACATCGCGCCGGCGCCGCGCGTTTCCGTGCAGGCTTTCTGCGAAACCGTCGAAACCGCTGCCGCGATCCAGGCAGCCGGCGAGGATCGGCGCATGGCCAAGGCGCATCTGCGGATCCAGATGGGCGGGCTGACAGCCGCGGTCGAGGCCTATCAAAGCTCTCCGACCCCGAATGTCATCATCCTCGAATCCGAGCACCCCAACGAGGATATTCTCGAAGGCCTCGATCAGCTTGCCAATTATTGCGACGCCGGCACGCGGGTCGTGGTCATCGGCCGCATGAATGACGTCACGCTCTACCGTGAGTTGGTGCGGCGCGGCGTCAGCGATTATCTGATCGCGCCGGTCAGCACGCTGCAAATCGTGCGCGCGGTGTGCGGACTGTTTTCCGCGCCCGATGCCAAGCCGGTCGGACGGGTCATCGCCGTGGTCGGAGCCAAGGGTGGTGTCGGTGCCTCGACCGTCGCCCACAACATCGCCTTTTCCATCTCGCACGATCTCGCCCTCGATGCGGTCGTGACAGATCTCGATCTGGCGTTTGGCACGGCAGGCCTCGACTTCAATCAGGATCCGCCACAGGGGATCGCCGAGGCGGTGTTTTCTCCGGACCGCATTGACACCGCCTTCGTCGACCGGCTGCTTGCCAAGTGCACCGATCACCTCAGCCTGCTGGCGGCTCCGGCAACGCTTGATCGGGTCTATGACTTCGGCGCCGACGCGTTCGATTCCATTTTCGATTCGCTGCGCGCCACCGTGCCGTGCGTCGTGGTCGACGTCCCTCATCAATGGACCGGATGGAGCAAGCAGACCCTGATCAGCGCCGACGATATCCTCATCGTCGCCGCGCCCGATCTTGCGAACCTGCGCAACACCAAGAACCTGTACGACCTTCTCAAAGGCGCGAGGCCGAACGATCGACTGCCGCGATACTGTCTCAATCAGGTCGGCGTGCCCAAGCGACCGGAAATCAAGGCCGCCGATTTCGCCAAGGCGCTCGAGGACGAGCCCGTAGCCATCATTCCGTTCGAGCCGCAAGTATTCGGCGCGGCGGCCAATAACGGCCAGATGATTGCCGAGATTTCGGCGGGCCATCGCACCGCCGAAACCTTTCGGCAGTTGGCGCAACAATTGACCGGCCGCATCGAGACGAAGAAACAGCGTTCCGGTCTGTTGTCGCCGTTGTTGGATAAGTTCAGGCGGCAGGCCTAGGAAAAGTTGGAGTAGCGTTCGTGTTTGGCAAGCGTCCCACTGGCGGAGGTTCCGGCGCCGAAGAGCGGCCCGCGGCGGCTGCGCCGCAACCCGCGCCGAAGCTTGTGCCGCAACCGCGGCGCCCAAGCCGGCGCCGGTCGCTGCCGCAGCGCCCGCGGCGCCTCCCGCAAAGCCGGCAGGCGGTGGACTGACGCCATTCCCATCCGCAGGCCTCGGCGCGCCGCTCGTTGGGGCGCCGACCAGCAAGCCCAATGTCGGCGGGCCGCCAAAGCAGACCGCGCAGATTCCCGCGGCTGTTCCCACGGCTGTCGATTTACGCCGCGCCGATTCCTATTACGAGGTGAAAGGCACGATTTTCGGCGCCTTGATCGAGGCGATCGACCTCGCCCAACTGGCCAAGCTCGACGCCGACTCCGCCCGCGAGGAAATTCGCGACATCGTCAACGAAATCATTGCGATCAAGAATATCGTGATGTCGATTGCGGAGCAGGAGGATCTGCTCGACGATATCTGCAACGACGTGCTCGGCTACGGGCCGCTCGAGCCGCTGCTCGCGCGCGATGAAATCGCCGACATCATGGTCAACGGCTCGGGCACGGTTTACATCGAAGTCGGCGGCAAGATTCAGAAAACAGCCATCCGCTTCCGCGATAACCAGCAGCTTCTCAATATTTGCCAGCGCATTGTCAGCCAGGTCGGCCGCCGTGTCGACGAGTTGTCGCCGATCTGCGACGCACGCTTGCCGGATGGCTCGCGCGTCAACGCCATCGTGCCGCCGCTCGCGATCGACGGCCCCGCGCTCACCATCCGCAAATTCAAGAAGGACAAGCTCACCCTCGATCAACTCGTCAAATTCGGCTCAATCTCGCACGAAGGCTCGGAAATCCTCAAGGTGATCGGCCGCTGCCGCATCAACACCCTGATCTCCGGCGGCACGGGCTCTGGCAAGACCACGCTGCTCAATTGCATGACGCGATTCATCGACGACGACGAGCGCATCGTCACCTGCGAAGACGCCGCCGAATTGCAGTTGCAGCAGCCCCATGTGGTGCGGCTGGAAACGCGGCCGCCGAACCTGGAAGGCGAAGGGCAGGTCACGATGCGCGATCTGGTACGCAACTGCCTGCGCATGCGTCCGGAACGCATCATCGTCGGCGAGGTGCGCGGCCAGGAGGCGTTCGACCTGTTGCAGGCGATGAATACGGGCCATGACGGTTCGATGGGCACGCTGCATGCCAATACGCCGCGCGAGGCGCTCTCGCGCCTGGAAGCGATGATCACTATGGGCGGATATGCGCTGCCGTCGCGCACCATCCGCGAAATGATCTGCGCCGCCGTCGACGTCGTCGTCCAGGCTGCCCGCTTGCGTGACGGTTCACGCCGCATCACCCACGTTACCGAGGTGATGGGCATGGAAGGCGACGTCATCATCACTCAGGACCTCTTCACCTATGAAATCCTCGGCGAAGATGCCAATGGCAATCTGATCGGGCGGCACAAGTCGAGCGGTATCGGCCGTCCGAAATTCTGGGAGCGTGCGCGCTATTACGGCGAAGACGCCCGGCTCGCCGCCGCGCTCGATGCCGCCGAGGCCGTGGCGGACCAAGTCCGAGGTTAGGCAATGCAGGCTTATGGGTTGTTCTTTCTGGTTGCTCTGGCGATCGGCGGGGTCGCGTGGGTGTTCGTTTATCCCATTCTCTCCGGCGAGCGGAAGACCGAGCAGCGCATGGCGAGTGTCGCGCGCTCCGAGCCGGTCGCGCGCCAGACGCGCACCGCGCCGAAAACGCGTCGCGATATCGAGGGAACGCTCAAAGAGCTCGAGGAGCGGCAAAAGAAAAAGAGACGTGTGCCGCTTGCGATCCGCATCGAACAGGCCGGCTTGGACTGGTCAAAGCGGCGTTTCATGATGACCGGGGTCGCGCTCGGCCTTGCGGCGTTTTTGCTTACAACTATTGCCGGCCTGGGCCTGTTGGCGGCTCTGGGCTTTGCTTTTGCGGCTTCGTGCGGTATTCCGTTTTGGCTGCTGTCGTTCCTCAAGAAGCGCCGCGAATCAAAGTTCCTCTACAATTTTCCGGATGCCGTCGACGTCATCGTTCGCGGCATCAAGGCCGGACTGCCGCTGCTCGACAGCCTCAAGCTGATCGCCAACGAGTTCACGGAGCCAATTCGCAGCGAGTTCCGTGGCATCATCCAAACGCAAACGGTTGGAATTCCGCTCGGCGAGGCCTGTCTCAAACTGTATGAGCGCATGCCGGTCGCAGAAGCCAATTTTTTCGGTATCGTCGTCTCGATCCAGCAGCGCTCCGGCGGAAATCTGTCGGAAACACTCGGTAACCTGTCGCGCGTGCTGCGCGACCGCAAGAAGATGAAAGCCAAGATCCAGGCCATGTCGATGGAGGCGAAAGCATCCGCGGCAATCATCGGCGCGTTGCCGCTGATCGTCATGACTCTCGTCTACCTCACGAGCCCTCACTATATCGAACTGCTTTGGACCGAACCGTTCGGGCGCGTCATGCTCGCGTGTTCCGGCACGTGGATGTCGATCGGCGTCTTCGTGATGAAGAAAATGATCAACTTCGATTTCTAAGGGCGCGACATGCTGGACTTTCTCATCTCGCAGTCACTCGATCCCAGGGTCCTCATCATGTTTTTCGCCGCCGTCGCGGCGGGCGCGACCGTGCTGACGCTGGCGATGCCGTACCTGGCGACCGATACGCTCGACAAGCGGATGAAAGCCGTTGCGCTCGAGCGCGAGAAGATTCGTCAACGTGAGCGCGAGCGAATGGCGCAGGGCAGCAAGGCTGTGCTGCGAACGTCGCCGAAACAGTACATGAAGACGGTGGTCGAAAACTTCAATCTGAACAAATGGGTCGGGCAGGATAAAGCGCGCGCCATGCTGATGCAGGCAGGCTTCCGCGGCCAGGCGCCCTACGTCACCTATTTGTTCTTTCGCATGGCGATGCCGATCGCCGGCCTGCTCTTTTCGCTATTCTATATTTTCATCGTACTCGATCTCGACTATCCGCCAATGCTGAAGTTCGCGATGTGCATCGGCTGCGCCTATTTCGGCATGTACAGCCCGAACTTGTTTTTGAAAAACAAGATCCAGCGCCGGCAGCTTTCGATGAAGCGGGCTTTTCCCGATGCCCTGGATCTGCTGCTGATCTGCGTCGAGTCCGGCATGTCGATCGAGTCGGCGTTTCGCAAGGTCAGCGAGGAAATCGGCAGCCAGTCGGTCGCGCTCGCCGAAGAGTTTACGCTCACGACCGCGGAACTGTCCTATCTGCCAGATCGCCGCCAAGCCTACGAGAACCTGGCGCAGCGGACCGGGCTCGAATTGGTGAAAGCCGTCAGCCTCGCATTGCAGCAGGCGGAGCGTTATGGCACGCCGCTCGGCACCACCTTGCGGGTGCTGGCCCAGGAAAGCCGCGACATGCGCATGTCGGAAGCCGAGAAGAAGGCAGCGGGTCTGCCGCCGAAGCTCACCGTGCCGATGATCGTATTTTTCCTGCCGGTGCTCTTTGTCGTCATTCTTGGCCCGGCGGCGATCAAAGTGATGGCGATACAGTAAGCCTATTCCATCATCGCGGCGAGCGGGGCGAGTTGCGGCAAGCGGAAATTCAGCTCGCCCCGTTGGACGCGCGGGCCGATGTCTTCGCTGTCGGAAGGTCTTTGCGGCGGGCGAGCATCTGCCGCAGATAGGCGACGTTGGATGCGGCTTCAGCCGGGGGCAGGTCGGCGGACGCTATCTGCTCGGCCTCGGCGAAGCGGCCCTGCAGGCCGACCACAAGCGCCAGATTTTGCCGCACGCGCGGATCGACCGGACCGCGCGCCTGCGCGCGCCGCAGCGTTGCCTCGGCGTTCGGCAAGTCTCTGGACAGCGCATAGGAGAGGCCGAGATTGGACAACACCGACGGCTCGTCGGGAACCATCTTGAGCGCGGTAAGATAATAGCGTTGCGCTTCCTCATGGCGGCCCATCTGGTCAAGCACCGCGCCTTGTGCGGAGAGCAGGCGCCAGTCGGGCTGGTCGGGCGAGTGCGCGCGGCCGAGCACATCGAGCGCCTGTTCGTAATCGCCGGATTCCGCGAGGGCGCGGCCATATTCACCGAGCACGGTCTTGTCGTGCGGATGTTCCATCGAAAGCCGTTCGAGCACCGCGACCGCCTGCGCCCGTTGTCCGGTCGCCCGCAGCGCCTGGGCGTAGTGGAGCGCCACCGCGACATTCGACGTATCGGCATGGTACTGCGCACCGTAGGTTTCGATGTCGCTTCGCCATGACGACTCCGGCCGATCGGCGGGCGCGATCGGCAGAGAGCCGGTCGTTTCCGTCGTTGATGTTGCGGTCTGTGTCGTCTGGCATCCCGCTGTCGCGGCGCCGATCGCCGCGACGAGCGAAACAGAAGCCAGGAAGCGTGCAGTGCGGAGCCGGATCGAACGCATCCTATTCGCCGCGATGATAGCCGCCGGGATCGCGGCAACGGCACAAGGCGCCGCAGCCGCAGGGTGGGCCAGCAATAGACCGTTAACCCTAATGACTGGTTAATAAGGAGGATGGTCCGACCCGGCTACGCCGGAATGGTGGCCGCAAAAACCCGCGGCTCGCTGATGTAGTTTGCGTTATCGCCCTTGGGCCGTTCGCCGGCAAAGGCGTGGCCTTCGACCATGTAGTGCACCGCTTCGGCGATATTGGTGGCGTGGTCGCCGATGCGTTCGATGTTCTTGGCGCAGAACAGGTAGTGGATGCACGGCGAGATGGTTCCGGGATCCTCCATCGTATAGGTGATGAGCTCGCGGAACAGTGAGACGTAAAGCGCGTCGACCTCCTTGTCGCCTTGCCAGACGCGCAGCGCCTTGAGCGGGTTGCGGTCGACGAAGCTGTCGAGCACCACGGCAAGCTGCGCACCGACCAGGCTCGCCATGTGCCGCAGTCCGCGGATCAGGGTGCGCTGCGACGTCTCGCCGCTCACCGCGATGACACGCTTGCCGATGTTCTTCGCCAGGTCGCCGATACGCTCGAGGTCGTTGGCAATGCGCAGCATCGCAACCAGGGCCCGCAAATCGAACGCCATTGGCTGGCGCAGCGCAATGGTGGCGACGGCCTTTTCCTCGATCTGGTGCTGGAGCTCGTCCACGCTGGCGTCGAGTTCGATGACGCGGCGTGCCAGTGCGGTGTCATGCCGCGCCAGCGCATCAATCGCGTCGGTCACCTGCTTTTGCGCCAGTCCGCCCATCTGAGCGACCAACTGCGTGAGCTTGATCAGGTCGCTGTCGAAATTTCTCGCGGTGTGCTCGGACACGTTCATCATGCGGCGGCCGCGCCTTCGGCAACTATGCAACGTATTGATGAGTCTACGATTCAGGCGTGACGATCCGATGACACGGGTGCGTGCGACGCGTGAAATTTTGTCATCACCGTCACATCGACCAGCCAGCAATATCTCGGCGATTCGCGAAGGAGGTTCCAGCCATGGCCTCGACGCTTGTCGATGCGGTGGGCGCGTCAGGCGCCGTGCTGACCACACTGTGCTGGGTGCCGCAGGCGATGAAGATCATTCGTGACCGTGACACGCGCGCCATATCGCTGCCGGGCACGACGCTGTGCGTGCTTGGCGTGCTGTTGTGGCTGGTTTATGGGCTGGCCATCGTCGACGCGCCGCTGATCGGGTCCAGTGTCGTGACTTTCGCGATGACGTCGATCATCCTGGTGCTCAAAATCCGTCACGGCTGACCGCGCCGACCGTACTTTCGAGCCGCGGCGAAAGTCGTTACGGTTGCCGCATGGTTTCCCGCCGCCGTACGTCCGAGCGTCCGCTCGACCGCTCACTCCTAGACGATCTCGTTGCCGCCAACCGCGCGCTGGCGCGGCTCAACGTGCTCGACGCCTTCGGCCATGTCAGCGTGCGCGATCCGCGCAATCCGCACCGTTACCTGATGTCGCGGTCGATCGCGCCGGAATCGGTGAGCGCCGCCGACATTGTCGTGCTCGACCTCGACAGCCAGACCGTAGATCCGAAAGACGAAGGCAAGCTGCTCTATCGCGAGCGCTTCATCCATGGCGAAATCTACAAGGCGCGGCCGGACGTCAATGCGGTGGTGCACAGCCATTCGCCGACCGTGGTGCCGTTCACCGTGACGCGGGCGAAACTGCGCCCGCTTCTGCACAATGCCGGTTTTCTCGGCCTCGGCGTGCCGCTGTTCGAGATTCGCAAAAGCGTCGGCGACGGCACCGACCTGATGATCCTGACGCCGAACCTCGGCAAGGATCTGGCCAAACAACTCGGCAAGGACGCGGCGGTGATACTGATGCGCGGCCACGGCGATTCGGTGGTCGGACCGTCGCTGCCCAATGCGGTGTTCCGCGCCTATTACACCGAGATCAATGCGCGCCAGCAGCTTGCCGCCATCACCATCGGCGGACCGATCAATTTCATGTCCAAGGCCGAGGCGCTGACATCCAATGACGCCATGCTGCGCGCCTCGGCGCGGCCGTGGGCGCTGTGGCGGAAGACGGCGCTGGCGGAGCGATGAGCGCTGACAGATGAGTAAAGTCGCCAGGCTATCATTCGCACTCGTCGCGCTGCTGCTCTGCCGCGTTGGCGTGCGAGCCGATCCGATCGCTGATTTCTATCGCGGTAAAAGCATTCGCATGCTGGTCGGCTACGGCCCCGGCGGCGGTTACGACCTGTATGCGCGACTGGTGGCGGAGTTTCTGCCGCGCCATCTGCCCGGTAATCCCACAATCGTAACTGAAAACATGCCGGGCGCCGGAAGTGTCGTCGCCGCGAAATATCTGGCCGAGGTGGCGCCCAAGGACGGCACGGTGCTCGGCAGCCTGGCGCAGACGCTTCCGCTCGACAGCGCGGTCGGCGGCGCCAGCAAAGTGAACATCGCAAATTTCCACTACATCGGGCGCGCGACGACCAATATCGACGTCGGTGCGGCACTGGCTGCGGTCGGGATCAAGTCGATCGATGACGTCCGCAACCGGCAATACACCGTCGGCGCGTCCGGCGGCGGCTCGACCACCGAGATCTATCCATTGGCGCTCAATGCGTTCGGCGGCACCAAGTTCAAGATCGTGCGCGGCTATAAAGGCACCAACGACATCCTCCTGGCGATGGAGCGCGGCGAAGTCGATATTGTCGGCGCCTATGGTCTCCCCGGCATGACGGTCAGTCACCCGGGCTGGATCGACAAAGGCGAGGCCTCGCTGATCTATCAAGCTGCGTTAAAGCGCAACCGCTTGCTGCCGAATGTGCCGACATTGCCGGAGCTGGCGACGTCCGAGGAGGGCAGGGTGGTGCTGCGCGCCATTGCCGGCACCGCCGAGATCGGACGCTCCATCATCGCCGGACCCGACGTACCGCCGGATCGGCTTACGGCGTTGCGCGCGGCTTTCGCCGACATGTTGAAAGACCCCGATTTCATTGCGGCCTGCGACCAGCGCCATTTCATGCTCGATGCCGGCAGCGGTGAAGAGATGGACGCGATCGTGCGCGAGACATTTCAATTGCCCGACACCGTACGCGCCAAGATCGCGGATTTGTTGAACGGGAAATAGCTCTCCACACACCTACTCGGTTACCGGCGGTGCCCCGGATTACCGCGATGTAACCAGACTGCCAAAATCCGGCCATCGCTCGGCCATTGGCTTGTCGCGGTTAAACGTCACGCATGCGGGCGAGGGGAATCGCCGATGCGAGCCTGGTGGTCTGATGCACGCCACTTTCAGATCGTGGCGCTGTCGTCTCTGCTGACAATCAATTTTGTCTGGATCGATTTCGGTGCGAAGCCGCTCTACAGCGCGCTTGCGATCTCCAGCGCGCTGGTAACACAGTATGTCTGTTCGCGCCTGTCCGGACTCCAACGAATCGATCTGCGCTCGGCCCTCATTACCGGACTGTCGTTGAGCCTGCTGTTGCGGGCGGATGCGGCGTGGCTCCCGGCGGCCGCCGGCGTCATCGCTATCGCGTCCAAGTTCGTGCTCCGGCTCGACGGCCGGCACATCTGGAATCCCGCAGGCTTCGCCATCGTGGTTCTGTTGTTCACGTCGAGCGGAGTATGGATATCGCCCGGGCAATGGGGCACCGGCGTCTGGCTGGCATCGCTCTTGGCATTTTTCGCCATTTTGGTGCTGCGCGCGGCGCAACGGTCGGACATGGCGCTGTTCTTTCTCGGCAGCCATGCCGCGCTCCTGGTCGCACGCGCCGTATGGCTCGGCGATCCGATGGCCATTCCGTTGCATCAGCTGCAAAGCGGCTCGCTGCTGATCTTCGCCTTCTTCATGATCTCCGACCCGAAGACCAGCCCGGATTCGCGCCTCGGGCGCTTTATGTTTGCGCTGTCGGTCGCGGCGCTCGGCCACTATCTCGCTTTCTTCATGCAAATGAGGCCGGCGCTCTATGTGGCGCTGATCGCGCTGTCTCCCGCCACCGTTCTGCTCAACAGGCTTATTCCAGCGCGACGTTTTGAATGGTCTCCAACCAGCCAGGGAGCATCTCCATGACGACGACCAAACGGTCCCGTTTGCAAGCCGGTGTCGCTCTTGCCGCAGTCATTGCCCAGCTCGCAGCCTCCGCCGGAACGGCGCGTGCGTTTTGCGGCTTCTATGTCGCCATGGCCGATTCCAAGCTGTTCAACAAATCCTCGAAAGTCATCCTCGCCCGCAACGGTCAGGAGACCGCGATCACGATGGCGAGCGATTACGAGGGCGAACCCAAAGAGTTCGCGGTGGTCGTGCCGGTACCCACGTTCGTCAGGAAGGACCAGATCAGCGTCGTCGACACCAAGACCATCGATCATCTCGATGCTTATACGGCGCCGCGGCTGGTCGAATATTACGACCGGGATCCCTGCGAGCCCGAGATCGATTACAAGCTCGCCGCAGCGCCCATGCCGACGACGGCGCGCAGTGATCGCGGCCTCGAAGCGGCCGCATACGCCGGCGTCAAGGTCGAGGCTCAGTATGATGTCGCCGAATACGACGTTTCGATCCTGTCGGCCGAGCAGAGCGACGGTTTGATCCGCTGGCTGACCGACAACGGCTACAAAATTCCGGCTGGCGCCGAGCCCGTCATCGGCAGCTACATCAAGCAGAAGATGCACTTCTTCGTCGCCAAGGTGAACGTCAAGCGAATGCAGGAGCTCGGCCGCACCTATTTGCAGCCGCTGCAGGTGCGCTACGAGACGGCCAAATTCATGCTGCCGCTGCGGCTCGGCACCGTCAACGCCAACGGACCGCAGGACCTGATCGTCTATGCGCTGACCAAGGGCGGCCGCGTCGAGACCACCAACTACCGCACCGTCAAGGTGCCGTCGGACGTCGAAGTCCCATTGTTCGTCAAGGACGACTTCGCCAATTTCTACAAGGCGACGTTCGACCGCGCGGTTGCGCATGAGAACATGCAAGGCGTCTTTGTCGAGTATGCCTGGGATATGGCGTGGTGCGATCCCTGCGCCGCGGAACCTATGACCAACGATGAGCTCAAAGCGCTCGGTGCGGGATGGACCAACAACGGCGACAGCGTGGCGAACCAACCGTTTGTCCGCGGCAACGGCAGCAACGCCTTCGTGACGCGACTGCATGTGCGCTATGACGCAAAATCGTTTCCCGAGGATCTCAACTTTGTCGAGACCAAGGACCGCGAAAACTTCCAGGGGCGATATATCCTGCAGTACCCGTCGACAGCCGCAGCGAGTTGTCCGGCCGGCGTTCAATACCGCGCATCGCTTCCGGCCCGTTTCCAGAACGAGGCGGACACTCTGGTCAAACTCACAGGCTGGTCGCAATCGAAGACATCGCAAGTCGCATGGCGGCTTCCGGACAGCCGCTCGCGGTGCGCCACGATTAAAAAACGAACGGGTCTTTGCCTCGGTCGCGCGGAACAAGTAAAACCGGTCCGATTTCTCGGGAGCGTTTTGAATGTTCCGGCTCATGGTCGCCGATCTCAATTCGCCGTCTTATTTCGTCGCCGTTGCGGCAGCCGAACTCGGCTTCTTCAGACAGGAAGGCGTCGATATCGAGCTTGAGCGCAGCTATGGCGCCCACAATGGCGCTCAGCGGCTGCGCGACGGCACGCTGCATTTCTACGGCGGACCGGCCTACGCCGCGGTCTCGGCCTTCCCGGCCTGGAACGGCGTCAAGCTTCTGTGTGCGCTGTCGCAATATTCGTACTGGTTCCTGGCCGTTCGCGCCGATCTCGACGTCAAGCGCGGCGATCTCGGCGCGCTCAAGGGCTTGCGAATTTCGTCATCCATGGCAGCGCCCGTTCTCGGCCTTCGACATCTGTTGGCGGAATCGGGAATCGATCTTGAGCGCGACAACGTCAGCATTGTGCCGCCGCCGCCGGCCAAAGACGGGCAATGGATGGGGCATGCCGGCGTCGAGGCCATCAAGCAGGGCCTCGCCGATGCCTATTGGGGCAACGGCATGCGGGTCGCCATCGGCGAAAAACGCGGCGTCGCCAAGGTCCACCTCGATCTGCGCCGCGGCGACGGCCCGCCGGGCGCGCGCTGGTACAGCTTCGCGGCCTTGACGACGACCGAGCGGCTGATCGACGAGCATCCGCAAACTGCCGCCGGCGCGGTGCGCGCCATCGTGAAAACCCAGAAGGCGCTCAAGGCCGATCCGTCGCTTGCGACCGGGATCGGCGAACGATTGTTCCCGCCCGACGAGACGCCGTTGATCGCCGGCTTGATCGCGCGCGACGCGCCGTTCTACGACGCGACCATTTCGCCGGAAGCGATCGACGGCTTGAACAAGTTCGCCAAGGCGAGTGGACTGATCGCCGAGCCGGTGCCTTACGACCGGCTGGTGGCCTCGCAATTCCGCTCGCTCTGGAACGGATGGTGATGGCCGGAATAGGCCACCCGTAAATTCAAATCCAGCCAATCGGCTTGAAACACGGCCATTACCCAGCATTCCTTATTTGACGAAGTAGACACGATATGAAGAGGCCGCGGCCGAGGTGGCCTAAGGAACAGAAGCTATGAGTTGGCTCAAATACCTCCGGGCAACGCTTATCGAGTTTGTGGTCACCATTGCGGTTGCCACGTCGTCAGCCACCTTGATTTTGTGGCTAGACTTTTCGCGGTACGCCTCGAGTGATGAGATTTTGCCGCAGTGCATGAGTTTGCTGCTGGCCCTTAGCGCCTAATTCCGGCCCAGCAATATTTTGGTTGCTTTCAGGGCAAAGCAGAAATTGGCCGAGGCCACCGCCAATTTATGTCAGGCGCGTTTGACCCACAACGGAAGTGGGGTGTGCAGCGCAGCAGCCAAGGATGATTGTCTGGCGGTGTTCCAATAGTGATTGGAAAAACCGGACGCGACAATTACGATACGGCCGCTACCATTTCAGCGACCGAATAGGCCGAACATCTAATGAAGCTCTATGTCACGCTCCGCTCGCCATACGCGCGGTTAGCGCGCATCCTCGTTCTTGAGAAAGGACTCGAGAACCGCGTTGAGATTATCCAGGCGAAAACGCGTACCTCGGGCAGTCCCTACTATCAGATCAATCCCTCTGGCCGCGTGCCCTTTCTGGTTGATGATGCCGGCATTGGCATGGAGGACAGCCAGCTCATCTGCGCCTATCTCGATAGGCTCGACGGTAAGCCTCGATTCCACGACCCGCTCCGTGCATCCGACTGGGATTACCTACGGCTCGAATACGCGGCGCGCAGTCTGTGTGAAGGAATCTGCGTGTGGGGGCGCGAAATGGGTCGCCCCGAAAGTGAACGTTCGCCCACGGTCCTTGCTCATGAGGTAGCCCGCGCGAAGCGCATGGCAGACGTTTTTGAGGACCGCGTAACCGATCCGCTGATGCAGGGGGCGCCCTGCATGGCACACTTGATCCTCGCTGTGGCTCTCGATCATGCGCACAAGTACGGCTCCGGCGATCTCACCGATGGCCGCCCGCGGCTCGCTACCTGGATGCGCTCGATCTCTGATCTTCCTTCAATGCAGAGGACGGCCCCACCGTAAAACCCAATGTCTCCCTTTTGCGCAAAGCGGCGGGATGCTTGCGACGGCTGACGGTCGCTTTCGGGAAAAGCCGACACGGGAGCGGCCGTCGTAAATCGGTTGCTCGTGACCCACAAGAGACATAAGGCGCAGACGCCCACGACAGTCCGCGATTTGTTCGCGAATTGGGAAAGCGGACAACTCAGACATCGAATTTCGGTAGAGATTGCCGTGCAGCGAGGCTAGCTGCTATTCCAACGGGTGAGAATCCCGCCAACAGAGGAGTCCAGTCGCTGTTGTAGTTATATCCAGCAACGGGAGGGAGACCGATCCGTTGAAAGGCTGGAAGTAAAAGTCCTCGGAGGCTGGACGTTCATCTGATCCGTACAGGGGGGCGAGCAACCTGGCAGGCCGTAGCGGAGCCGAACCAGTGAAGCCACGAAATCTACCGGCCGCGTGGAACGGATTGCGGGAGTGTCCGCGGAGTTACCTCGTGTACATCAGAGTGACGGCTAATAACACAAGCCCAAAAAACGCGAGGGTGCCGCCAAGAAAAAACTTCCCGTGCGCCGACAGCAAGGGCACGTCTAGAGACTTACGCTTGCGATGCCCCAAGGCATAAATGGCAAGCCCCACCACCATTATAGCGACCGACAGGGCGATCAGAACAGCTCTAAACATGGGTATGCTCTTTGAGCGCAGACAAACTATAGCACTGCGGCATATTTCGGGGGCGGCCTCGTCGACGCAAGTTCGCTTATTGGCCCAGCGCGTCAGTTAGTGCGACGCGCTATACAGCGGAAGTCGCGCTGACACCATGAATGTGTCGTGAATGATCCGGAACTGACATTTCGGCCGCAATAGACACACACCATTTGCAGGCCATATCCGCTTACTCGGCGAATTTCGGAGGATAAGGAGACATCAATCCGAAGGTTTCAAAGGGGCTTCGGCTCATCTGCAGCAAATGCTCCCTGCAACCGGTGATGATTTTAGTAAGGTTGGATACGGCGAGTTCCGAAAAATGCCCCGCATTCCATATGGCATAACTATCCACTCGCCCGGCACTCGGTAGCTTTCGTCCTTCAGGTGATTTCCAAACTGCGAGGGATCGCGAAAAACTTCGATCCAGTCGCGGATCGCGATAAGCGACAAAATAGATTGGTCATGACGATGATCGATAAATTCGGAAAAATTGGGCAGCCCACACGTGTTGGCCTGATCCGTCAAAAGCCGAGGCTGCCTGCAGCAGAGGCTCCATTCGTGAATGAAGGAACAGGACCGTTCTGTTTTGGCCACAACAATCATGGCGGCGCTAAGCATCCGTCCATATCGATAGTTAGTGTCATCGCAATTCATACCAACAAAACAATCCCGTTTCGTCCATTCCCCGCACAAGCCCGCTCCAGAAAATAACAACAACCCGTTCTTTTCGGTGCACAGTCTCAATAGCGGCGATAAGTCAGCGATTACCTCAATTCCGGCATCAAGGTAGACAAGGACGTCTCGCGGCGAAAGCGTTGTCAGTGCGTCTTCGATTATGAATGGTTTCCACAACCAAAAACCAGCCCCCCGTCGCTGGTCAAGTATACTCTTGTTCCTTTCATAGAAGGACGTTTGCTCCAACAGGACGCGATCCCACGCGACAACTTTATCGATGCCATTCCTTAGAGCCGAATTTGTGAGCCACTTCTGGCTCGCGAGAAACCTGTCAGTTCCAAAGCTAACGAGGTAGTTCATTATGAGAACTAAAGCTTGGGTAGATCGTTGACCAGAATTTCCAAAGTCGAATTACAACCTGACCAATATATACTATCGAGAAAGACATCGCACTCACCGCTCGAGGCGCTCAGCCGCGCTTTTTCTGCATACGATCTGATGTTGAGTTTCTCCGACGGCACAGTTAGCGAGGTTCTATTTCCGCTGTTGGCCCTTAGCGTCGTTTTGTGAAGTCCGCAGTTTGGTCGCGAACGGGGTAATAACGGATGCCAGTACGACGCGTCGAAAAATGACGCGAATGACCCATCCGAGACATCAGTGTGTCTCACGAAGCAGGCGCACAAAGCCTGGTCCGAGACCCTTCCAGGCATTGGTCTTAGCCGATACGATCTCTGCTTCCGAGCTTTGGGGGAAACAGTGAGGTGGCGCGCGATCATTGTTGGGTTTGCCGCTTTGCCAACGGCGCTCGTTGCGAACATCGTAGGACGGTCGCAGCGCCTGCGTTAAACCTGAACCTCACAAACAATGATTATTGATCGCATCTACGAAAGGGCGCGAACCGATCCGGCCAAACCGGCGCTGATCCACGACGACTTCGTCATCGATTACGCCACCTTTGCAAAAGGCATCGAGACTTTCCGCAAAATCCTGCAACAGAAGGAACTGCCGGCCGGCACGATCGCGGTTGTCCTCGTAAGCCATCTGGCAGATGCGTGGGCCCTCACCCTGGCGCTGCGCGCTCTCGGGTTGACCACGATACAGCTGCGCTCGATTACCCATATAAAGGAACTCGGGATCAAAAATGTATCCTGCGCTGTTACGACTGAACGCGAACAGTTGGAGCATGACCTCGCCGGAAACGCATTTGCCGAGGTCAAGATCATCGTTGTCTCAAGACCAGACCTGGCCGCAACGGAATTCGGCGAATTGCCAGTCTCGCTGCGAATAGTTCGTCCTTCCGGCGGACACATCCTCTACACATCCGGCACGACGGGCACTTCAAAAAACTGCTGTGGGACAGCGAACTTGAGGATGCTCGGGTTTCGGCGCGTCCCGCTGCCATGGCTATGACAACAGCCTCGGTGATGCACATTTTGAATTTGAATTATTTACCGGGATCAGGCTGGAAGGTTCCGCTGTCGGTATGGCAGGCTGGGGGGCTGCCTGGTTATCGATCAACGCCCGGAAAGGTATGAACGGTTCTTTCGTCATCCCGTAACGCACTCGCGAATGACCCCGTACGCGTTTCGATATCTCGTAGCAATAGATAGCCATCCCGATCCTCCAATTGGCTGCGAGATCTGGGTCAGCGGTGGTGTCATGGGAGAACTCGCCAGCAAGGCTCTTGAGAGATTTCGCCACCCTTTCCGCATTTACCATCACTATGGCGCGACTGAACTGACCATACCGCCTCTCATCTCCCGGCTGCAAAATCCATCCGACGCGATATGGTTGTGTCCCGTACCGGATCGAACGATCCAGATCGTTGACGAGAGCGGTCACGAATGTTCGCCGGGCCAAGAAGGCGATTTGCGCATCCGCACAACAGAGCTTGATTGGCAATCTTATCTCGACGATGAGGAGGCAACGTCGAAGGTTTTCCGCGATGGATTTCTCTATCCGGGCGACAGGGCGGTACGGCGTGCGGACGGGCGAATTCGTATCGTGGGCCGTATTGCCGACGTGCTCAACTTTCAGGGTGACAAGATCCCGGCGGGACCGATGGAACAGTGGATCCGGCTATCCCTTGGGGCTGATGAGGTCTGCGTGTTTTCCGGATTGAACGCCGCGGGTCAGAACGAACTCGTCATCGCCATTGAGTCCGACAGCGAGCCTGCGAAAGAGAAGCTCGATTCCATCAGCGGTGAATTTGGCGAATTCGACAAAGTGCGGTTTTCGGTTTTGCGGGAATTTCCCCGCACGGAAGCCGGGACAAAAAAAGTTCGCCGCGCAGCATTGCGAAAGCTTGTATTCTCCGAGCCCGACAACACGTGCTGAGCGGTAAAGTGATGCTCGGCGGCGGTCATTGGTCTCAGCTTCTTTGCTTGTAGCGGAACGAAGAAACACGCTACTGGCATTGCAGCCGTCTGATAACGCCAGATCGGATTTCAGAAAGATCGCCCCGCGATGCGGTCCTTCTATGTGCGCTTATATTGCAGTGCACGAGTCTGAAAGTGGCCCATAACGGAAATGCCGTGGTCACTCGGTGTTATCCGCTTTTGGAGGGGTAAGCCGACATCGCGGATTTATGAGTACACGCCCCAGGCTCGGAAACAGGCCATGACCGAACGGATAGTCTTTGCAAATCTTTCTTTTCCAGCGCGATAGCTTTGGCGGATGGCGCGGGCCGCGCGCGCAACATATAAATGTCTGGTTTTTCTGGCTAAAACAGCATCCGGAATAAAATCCTTGACGGCGTGTGCCGGTTTTTCCTAATGGCGGCCATCCCGCTCATCGTGAGGGACGTCAACCGGAGACGCCGACTGACGGAGCGGGTGCGGTTCTTGCGGGCGGAGTTCGTCACTTTTTGCTCGCAAGCGGCTTGGGCATCGTCCCGTCCACCACCTGGTGGTGGTCTGCGAGGTGCTCGCTGCACTGGTGCCGGAGAGGGTCCTCCCGTTTGGATCCGGTGATTCCAGGAAGCGCGGCCCAGGCCGAGTTGGGGATGGAGAATCCTCGGCGCATGACCGCGGTGGAGCGCCGGAAGGCGTGCGGTCTCAGGCGACCGCGGCCGGACCTCTTTCAGGTGCGGCAATCGGCAATGGATGCGCCATTCGGCGCTCCGCTTCCCTCATTATGAAGGGAAGCAAAAACAGGCCTCGCGTCCGTTCGAGGCGAGCTTTCGTACCGCTTGAATGGCAACTCGGATGCAAGTGCATCGCGGGAACGGTGAAGCTTGCGACGGAGCATCGTGGATGGAAAGCCCGAGAACAAATCTATTCTGTCATGCTCCGCGACAGCGGAGCATCCAGTCATCATCGCGACGAATGTTTGGACTGGATTGTCCGGCGGAGCCTGTCATCGGGCCGGCTACTTCGGGCCGGACCCGTTGGCGGACGATGACAACCGCTTTCGCGGAGGAGAGTGAATTCAAACCGACGCGTGCGCAATGCCGGCCTCGGCCTTGAGCGCATCGCCGGCGCCTTCAACAAAGCTCGCGCCTTCCGGCAATACAATCGATGCGGAACGCACGGCGTGGGTTGCCGGATCGATGCCGTCCGGCTCGTTGCCTTGCGCGACCGCCCGCACTGCCTTGGTCAGGCGTTGCCGCGCCATGATCACGCCGTTGTCGGTCGAGACCAGGTTTTCCTTGCTGCGGTCCTGGATCGGTCCGGTGCTTTCCTGGATCGCGGCGTCCTGCATGGCGATACCTTTGACGCCGGAATAGGACTTGTGATGCTTCTGCGCCAGCCGGTCGATCATGTAGTCGTTGTCTTTGTTGACGACCGGGCGGAACGAGCCGGGAATGAGATTGACGTGGATGCCGCCGCCGTTGCGCATGACATGCAGTTCGTGGTCGCTGAGCGGGCGTGCCGGATGGTGCGTGAAGCACCACGACATGCAGTTCTCATCGTCGATCGGCACAAAGGCGTGGCCGTTGAGCGCGTTGTCGCCGTAGGGCGGGATCATGGTGTGGAACGGCATGATCCATTGCGTGATGCGCCAGTAAAGATTGCCGGGCGTCGCCGGCCGCCGCACGCCGATCACCATGCCGCCTTTGGTCTCGATCACCTCGAAGCGGGCGTCGGTCTCGCGGGTGAATTCGGCGCCTTGGCCGACATGCAACGGGTCGCTGCGCAGATCGTGCCGGTGCAGGAACGAGACGTGCACGGAATCGATGCCGCCTTCGAGCGCTTGCAGCCAGTTGCATTCCTGGGTGCGCTTGGAGACGAAACGGTGCGCGGCGCCGACCGTCGCCCATTCGAAATTCGGCGGCCGGCGGCTTGTGCTCGGCCGGACCCATATAGATCCAGATCACGTCGCCGCGCTCCACGCACGGATAGGACGTGAGTCTGATCTTGTTGCAGAAGCCGCTCTCGGCCGGCTCCGACGGAACTTCGATGCATTGGCCGGTGACGTCGTATTTCCAGCCGTGATAGGGGCAGCGCAGACCGTTGTCCTCGTTGCGGCCGAACCACAGCGAGACGCCGCGATGGGCGCAGAATTCGTCCATCACGCCGACGCGGCCCTGGCTGTCGCGGAACGCGATCAGCCGCTCGCCGAGCAATTTTACGCGGACCGGCGGGCAATCGGGCTCGGGGATTTCCGAAGACAACAGCGCCGGAATCCAGTAGCGCCGCATCAGCGCGCCCATCGGCGTGCCGGGGCCGGTCAGTGTGAGGAAGTCGTTCTGTTCGGGTGTGGTCATTGGAATACCTTACACTAATTGCGCTGGTTTTTGCAGCGGTGTGGTAGAGTTCCGCCGCTCGAATGAGGGACAGGTATATGACCAAGCTCGTTCGCAATCATTCGCATTGGGGCTCGTTTCTCGCCGAGGTCGATGATGGCCGCGTCGTCGGCGTGCGGCCGTTCGAGCGCGATCCCGATCCTTCGCCGCTGATCGAGGCGATTCCCGCCGCCGTGCACTCGAAAACGCGAGTGGCAAGCCCCGTGGTTCGCGAGGGCTGGCTCAAAAACGGTCCCGGACACGGCGAGGGGCGCGGCCGCGAGCCGTTTGTTGCGGTGTCGTGGGAGCGCGCCCTCGATCTCGTTGCCGGCGAACTTTCGCGCGTGAAGCGCGACCACGGCCACTCCGCCATCATGGCCGGCTCGCAAGGCTGGGGTTCGGCAGGGATTTTCCACGAGCCGCGTGGGCAGTTGCGCCGCTTCATGGGGATATTCGGCGGCTATGTCGACCAGGTCTCCAACTACAGTTTCGGCACCGCTTTGGTATTCCTGCCCCATGTTGTCGGCAACGCGCAGGCCTGCACCGGTCCGCTCACGTCGTGGTCGTCGGTCGCGCGCCACGCGAAGCTGATGGTGCTGTTCGGCGGCGCCAATCCGAAGAACATGCAGGTGACGAAAGGCGGCATGGGTGCGCACGCCATCGGCCACTCGCTCGCCGAGATCGCTCGCGCCGGCGTCGAGGTCGTCAATGTCAGTCCGATCCGCGAGGACGGCCCGGCTGCGGTCGCGCCGGAGTGGATTGCGATCCGGCCCGGCACCGATACCGCGATGTTGCTGGCGCTGAGCCATACGTTGATCGCCGAAGGCCTGCACGATGCGGAATTCCTCACGCAATACTGCACCGGCTTCGAGCGCGTGCAGTCCTATGTGATGGGCGACGCGGACGGCCAGCCGAAAGACGCCGATTGGGCGGCTGCTATTACCGGAGTTCCAGCCAAGACCATCCGCGCATTGGCGCGCCGTATGGCGGCGAACCGCACCATGATCAGCGCGTCGTGGTCGCTGCAACGCGCCGACCATGGCGAGCAGCCGTACTGGGCGGTGTTGCTGCTGGCGTCTTGCCTGGGTCAGATCGGGCTGCCGGGCGGAGGCTTCGGTTTCGGCTATGGCTCGGCGTCGGGTATCGCCGAACCGCCGCCGGCGTTCCGCGCGCCCGGCATGGAGGCCGCGCCGAATCCACTCAACCGCGCGATCCCGGCGGCGCGCATCGCGCAATGCCTGCTGCATCCCGGCGAGTCATACGATTTCAACGGCCGCAGCAGCACCTATCCGGACATCAAGCTCGTCTATTGGGCGGGCGGCAATCCGTTCCACCATCATCAAGACATCAATCAGTTGCGCGCGGCATTCCGCCGGCCGGAAACGATTATCGTGCACGAGCCGTGGTGGACGGCCACCGCGCGCCATGCCGACATCGTGCTGCCGGCAACGACGACACTTGAGAGAAACGACATCGGTTCGGCGCAGCGCGATCCGTTCGTGCTCGTCATGGAAAAAGCGATCGAGCCGGTGGGTGAGGCGCGCAACGACTATTCCATCTTCGCTGCGCTGGCGCAGCGGCTCGGCTGCGAAGACGCATTCACGCAAGGCCGCGACGAGACAGCATGGTTGCGCCATCTCTACGACAGTTGGCGAGAGGGCGTGCGCACCAACCAGGCGTCGATCCCCGATTTCGACCGCTTCCGGGCCGATGGCTATTTCGAAATCCCGAAGGGCGCCGAAGAATACGTGATGTTCGACAAATTTCGCGCCGATCCGGTGGCGCACAAGCTGACGACGCCTTCGGGCCGCATCGAGCTTTATTCGGAGAAGATCGCAGGCTTCGGTTACGACAATTGCCCGCCGCACGCGACCTGGATCGAGCCTTCAGAGTGGCACGGCGGCCAATCGGCGGCAAAATATCCGCTGCATCTCGTTTCGAGCCAGCCGCGTTATAAGCTGCACAGCCAGATGGACGCGGAAACGATCAGTGCGCGCGGCAAAATCAACGGCCGCGAGGCGGTTGCGATGCATCCCGACGATGCGCGGGTGCGCGGTATCAAGGACGGCGACGTCGTGCGCGTCCATAATGACCGCGGCGCCTGTCTCGCCGGCGCGGTGCTGACCGATATGATTTTGCCGGGTGTCGCCAAGCTCTCGTGCGGGGCCTGGTACGATCCGGCAGGCGGCGACGACGGGGCGCTGTGCATGCACGGCAACGCCAATGTACTCACCCACGACCGCGGTACATCGAAGCTCAGTCAGGGCCCGAGCACCGGCACCAACATGGTGCAGATCGAGCGCTGGACCGATCCGCTGCCGCCGGTGCGAGCGTTCGCGCCGCCGGACGTCGCGACCGCCTCTTAATTGTCATGCCCCGCCAACGGGTCCGGCCCGAAGTGGCCGGCCCGATGACAGGCTCCAGCGGGGCATGTCTGATGACGTCATACTTTCCTCAGCAGTCTCTCCGCGTTACCGGAGAAGATCTTGCGCTTGTCCGCGGCGGAAATATCGAGCGCGTTGAGCGCATCGATGGCCGGCTTGATCGGGCCGAGCGGGGTGTCGGTCGCAAATACGACCTTGTCGGCGCCGAAGAACTCGAAGCCGCAGCGGAGCGCATGGGAGCCGCCGCCGAACATTGCGGTGTCGGCATAGAAGTCGCGAAAATATTCGAGATGCGGCCGTTTCAGCGACGGCAGAATGCGCGAGTAATCCTCGTCCGGGGTGCGCGCGCCGAGCACGTCGAGGCCGGGGCCGACGCGGCCGTCATAAAACGGAATCATGCCGCCGAGGTGGTGGGTGACGATGTGCAGGTTGGGATAGCGGTCGAATAACCCGCAAAACACCATCCGCGCCATCGCCACCGAGGTGTCGTAGGGCCAGCCGAAACACCACCACATTTCGAAACGGGATTTCTGCTCCGCCGCATAGTCCGGCATGGCGGGGGTGCGGGCCGGATGCAG
The DNA here is from genome assembly GCA_963813825.1 of uncultured Alphaproteobacteria bacterium. Taxonomy (GTDB): domain Bacteria; phylum Pseudomonadota; class Alphaproteobacteria; order Rhizobiales; family Xanthobacteraceae; genus BOG-931. The sequence goes on along the minus strand of CAWFBB010000028.1, from coordinate 324,511 downwards.
CCAGATCGGACGATCAAGCTGCGCCATGGCGGCGAACAGCGGCTCGAATACAGGTTCATCCAGAGGACGGCCGGCGAGCGGAGAGAAAATCTGTACGCCTGCGGCGCCGAGCTGGTTGATGGCGCGCTTGGCTTCCTCGACCGAGCCCATGACGTCGGTCAGGCATAGTGCGGCGACGAAACCGGCGAACCGGTCGGGATGTTTGGTGCAGAGTTCAGCCATCGCATCGTTGGCGATCCGCGCCAAAGCGAGCCCTTGGCCGGGGGTCGCAAAATCCTCAATCGGCGGATTGGGCAGTGAAATCACCTGCCGATAATCGCCGAACTGATCCATTTCCTTAAATCGCGCATCGAGATCGTGAATCTTCTGCACGCCGCGCAGGCGCGCGCCGATATTGCCGAGCTTCGGCCCGAACTTGTTCATCTCCTGCAAAAAACGTTCGGGAGAGATGTGGCAGTAGAAGTCAATGAGCGTGTCGCTCACGTCATGACCCGCACCGGCTTACCGTCGAGAAAGCCGCGGATGTCTTCGGCGACGCCGGCGAAGTAGTGCTTGTAGTTCTGCTCGGAGACGTAGCCGAGGTGCGGCGTGAGCACGACATTGTCCATCTTGCGCAACGGATGATCGAGCGGCAGTGGCTCGACGTCGAAGGTGTCGAGACCGGCGCCGGCGATCTTCTTGTCGCGCAACGCCGCGAGCAGTGCGGCTTCGTCGATGATCGGTCCGCGCGAAGTATTGATGATGAAAGCACTCGGCTTCATCAGGCCGAACTCTTTGACGCCGACCATGCCGCGCGAGCGCTGCGACAGCACCACGTGGATGGTGATGAAGTCGGACTGCCGGAACAGGTCGTCCTTGCTCACATAGCCGACGCCGGCCTCCTGGCATTTCTCCGGCGTCAGGTTCTGGCTCCAGGCGATCACCTTCATGCCGAATGCCTTGGCGATGTTGGCGGTGCGGGTGCCGAGCTTACCGAGGCCGAGGATGCCGAGCGTCATACCCTCGAGATCGGGGCCGATCGTGCTCTGCCAGGTCGCGCCCGAATGCAGCCGGGCGTTTTCGTAGCCGATGTGCCGGGTGAGTTCGAGCATCAGGCCGATGGCGATGCCGGAGGTCGGGCTGCCGAATGAACCGGTGCCGCAGACCGTGACGCCGCGCGCCTTCGCCGCCTCGGTGTCGATGGAAGCATTGCGCAGACCCGTTGTGATGAGGAGCTTCAGGTCGGGCAGGGCATCGATGACCTGCTTCGGGAAGGCGGTTCGTTCGCGCATGGCAACGACGATCTGGAAGCCCTGCAACGCCGCAATGACCTTATCCGGGCCGCCGAGATGTTCGTTGAAGACCTTGAATTCGACATCGCCCTTGACCTTCGACCAGTCGGCGATCTTGAGAACGACGTTCTGGTAATCGTCGAGAATTGCGCAGCGAACCGCCATGACGCTTCCACCCTTTGCTTCCCGGGGTGGTTCTAAAGCATGCAGGCTGCGAAAAGAAGCAGCCTCAGGCGTGGTGCTCGGCAACCTCGTGCAGCGCCGGTGCGTCTGGTGCGGTGGCAGGCGACGTGTGGGTCAAGAGGCCGTCGTATTTGGCGTGCCATTTCGGGCCCGGGCCGCGCATATAGTGCAGGTCTGGCCGGTAGGCACTGCACGGTTCCCCGGAAGCGTGCCACAGCTCGCGAAGGGTCTTGGAGAAATCACGCCACATCGAACGCTCCCGATCGGCTATTCTTACGGGTGTTCCATTTTCAAACGCCCGTTTGATCCAATTCTCCGCGAATAACCATTAAAATTTGGTGCGATTTCGACGCGCTTAAGTTCACATTGTGATCACGCCTTACGAAGGTTTAATCCAATCCCTAAGAGGGGAACTGGTGGCGGCGCGAAGCGAGACGCCGCACCCGCCGGGTGGCGGATGCCGGAACCGGCGCTTGCCGATGGCGCGGCGGGTCGCTACATCAGCACCAGATTTTCCCGAAATGAGCGCCCTTTTCGGCGGCGCCGAGCACGAGGGGCAGGGCGCCAAGCCCTGACCGAAATATGGCCCGTCAGTTCGCCTATCACATGGAGGGTGTGACCAAGACCTTTCCGCCCAGCCGGAAGGTTCTGGAGAACATCCATCTGTCGTTCTATCCCGACGCCAAGATCGGCGTGCTCGGCGTCAACGGTGCCGGCAAATCGACACTGCTGCGGATCATGGCCGGAATCGACAAGGAGTATTCCGGCGAGGCCTGGGCGGCCGAGGGCGTGCGTGTCGGCTACCTGCCCCAGGAACCGCGGCTCGATCCTGCCAAATCCGTGCGTGAGAATGTCATGGAAGGCGTCGCGCCGCAGAAGGCGATCGTCGACCGCTACAATGAGATCGCTGCCAATTATTCCGACGAGACCGCCGATGAGATGACCAAGCTTCAGGACGAGATCGAGGCCAAGGGCCTGTGGGATCTCGATTCCAAGGTCGATCTGGCGATGGAGGCGCTACGCTGCCCGGCGGACGATGCAGAGGTGGCGAAACTGTCCGGCGGCGAGCGGCGACGCGTGGCACTGTGCCGGCTTCTCCTCGAACAACCGGAACTGCTCCTGCTCGATGAGCCAACCAACCACCTCGACGCCGAGTCGGTGCTGTGGCTCGAAGGCCACCTGCGCAACTATCCGGGCGCCATCCTGATCGTCACCCACGACCGCTACTTTCTCGACAATGTCACCAGCTGGATTCTCGAGCTCGACCGCGGCAAGGGCATTCCCTACGAGGGCAACTACTCGTCATGGCTCGGCCAGAAGCAAAAGCGCCTCGAACAGGAAGGCCGTGAGGAGGACGCTCACCAGCGTACGCTGGCGCGCGAGCAGGAATGGATCAAGGCATCGCCGCGGGCGCGGCAGGCAAAATCCAAGGCGCGCTATGAGCGCTATGAGGAACTGCTGAAAAAGGCCGGCGAGAAGCAGACGCAAACCGCCCAGATCGTCATTCCGGTCGCCGAACGGCTCGGCCAAAACGTCGTCGACTTCGAGCATCTGCGCAAGGGTTTCGGCAATAACCTGCTCATCGACGATCTCACGTTCAAGCTGCCGCCGGGCGGCATCGTCGGCATCATAGGGCCGAATGGCGCCGGCAAGACCACGCTGTTTCGTATGATCACCGGTCCGGAAAAGCCCGACAGCGGCACGATCAAGGTCGGCAAGTCGGTGCATCTCGGCTATGTCGACCAGTCGCGCGACTCGCTCGACGACAAGAAAAATGTCTGGGAGGAAATTTCCGGCGGCCTCGACCAGCTCATGCTGGGCAAGCGCGAGGTCAATTCGCGCGGCTATTGCTCGGCGTTCAACTTCAAGGGCGCCGACCAGCAAAAGAAGGTCGGCCAGCTCTCAGGCGGCGAGCGCAACCGTGTGCATCTCGCCAAGATGCTCAAATCAGGCGCCAACGTGCTGCTGCTCGACGAGCCGACCAACGACCTCGATGTCGACACGCTGCGCGCACTGGAAGAGGCGCTTGAGGATTTTGCCGGCTGCGCCGTCATCATCAGCCACGATCGCTGGTTCCTCGACCGCATCGCCACCCACATCCTCGCCTTCGAAGGCGATAGCCGCGTCGAGTGGTTCGAGGGCAATTTCCAGGACTATGAGAAAGACAAAATGCGCCGGCTGGGAACGGATTCGATCATCCCGCAGCGAATCAAATATAAGAAGTTCTCAAGATGAGTCGCAGGTTCCAATTCGTTAAGCTGATACCTATATGATAAGCCGCGGAACGGCTTTAGCGTCGTTCCTATCAAGCAACAGTGTGACTATGGACATGCCGGCGCGGTCCCCGCGCAAAAGGAGATAATTGTGGCAACCAGAGGAGGTGAGGCCCGGGCCGATGAAGTGAAGGCCCGCGCCGAAGCGAGTTTTAAGAAGGAAGAGCGCGCCAAAGAGGGTGCCAGGGCCATGATGGAATATCAGGCCAACAGCAAGGCCGCGCGTGAGAAGATGGCGCAGTTGAAGGCGCTCCGCTTGGCCAAAGAGGCGGCCGACAAAGCGGCTGAAAGCAGCAAAGCGCCGCCCCGCAAGCGTTAAGCCTTGAATCGAACACATCTTTAGTGCATAACTACCGCGCGGCCTGTAAGGCCAGCGGCGAGCCGCGTGTACGGAACCCCGTTAGACGCTTCTGTTTAAAACGGCTTCTGGCTCGCTCTTTTCATCTCAAATTGACAGCCCAGAACGCGCGGGATGTCTTGTATCCCGCCAAGTCGGTCGTTGCATCTCGCACGGCCGCTTTGCGAACATACACAACAGAAAGTTCTATTCTTTGACCCAATTTCACGATTTCAAACTTAACGACTCTATCACGCGCGCACTTGCGGAAGAAAAGTACCTCACTCCGACGCCGATCCAGACCCAAACGATCCCGACCGTGATGTCGGGCCGCGATGTGATCGGCATTGCGCAAACCGGCACCGGCAAGACCGCGGCGTTCGCGCTGCCGATCCTGCATCGGCTGGCCGCCAATCCGCGCGTCTCCGAACGCAAGGCCTGCCGCGTTCTGGTGCTCAGCCCGACGCGCGAATTATCGGGGCAAATTCTCGACAGCTTCCGCGCCTATGGCCGCCACCTGCGGCTACGCAGCGCGCTCGCGATCGGCGGGGTATCGATGGGCGGGCAGGTTCGCGCGCTACTCAACGGCGTCGATGTCCTGGTCGCCACGCCAGGCCGGCTGCTCGACCTTGTACGAGGCAATGCGCTTCGCCTCGGCGACGTCGAATGCCTGGTGCTCGACGAAGCCGACCGCATGCTCGACATGGGCTTCATCCACGACATCCGCCAAATCGTCGCGAAACTTCCGGCCAACCGGCAGACGTTGATGTTTTCGGCGACGATGCCGCGCGCTATTGCTGAACTGGCTGCGCATATGCTGCGCGATCCGGTCAAGGTGGCGGTGACGCCCGAGGTGACGACGGCGGAGAAGGTCGAGCAACGCGTCATCCGCGTCGATCGCGCGGCTAAGTCCTCGATTCTCATCGATGTACTAAGGCGCGAGACAATCGACCGGGCGCTGGTCTTCACCCGTACCAAGCACGGTGCCGATAAAGTCGTGCGCAGCCTCAACAAGGCGGGCATCGCTGCCGAAGCGATCCACGGCAATAAATCGCAAAATCAGCGCGAGCGCGTGCTGGCGGCGTTTCGCCGAGGTGACGTCACAACGCTGGTCGCCACCGACATTGCCGCACGCGGCATCGATGTCGACGGCATCAGCCATGTGGTAAATTTCGACGTGCCGAACGTGCCGGAAACCTATGTCCACCGTATTGGCCGCACGGCACGGGCCGGCGCAGCCGGCGTCGCTATCTCGCTGTGCGACGGCGAGGAAGTGGCATTCCTTCGCGATATCGAAAAGCTGATCCGAACCTCGATCCCGGTCAGTTGATCGGCGCACGCATTCGGCGCATTCCGAACCGCACAAGACCCACGAGATCGAACGCTCTTCGGTTTCCGCGCCGGGAAAGCAGCGCCACCACCCTCGCGGCAAGTCGCGCAATGGCCGCCGGTACGATCAGCCCCGGGACAACGCGAGTGGAAACGGTTCGGTCAATTTCATCAATCACCGTCCGCCATCGCGCCGCGACATTGCTTCAACCGTGCCGTTATCGAGCCGCCATTCGGAGAGGTCATAAATGCCGAAAGAAGAGCTTTTGGAGTTTGAAGGTCTGGTCAAGGAGATTTTGCCCGATGCGCGCTACCGCATCGAACTCGACAACGGCCATGTGCTCGTTGCTTACACCGCCGGACGAATGAAAAAGAACCGGATCAAGACGCTCGCCGGCGACCGGGTGACGGTCGAGGTTTCGCCTTATGATCTGGAAAAGGGCCGGCTGATCTTTCGCCACAAGGATGAAAGAGCCGGATCGATGCCGCGCCCGCCGCAGCGCAACCAATTCCGCCGGCGGTGATCTGCAATGGCCGTGGACAATTTCGGCAATGACGGCATGATCGCCGTGGCGAGAGGTGAGGCAATGCGATTATTCATCTTCAAATCCGAGGCAAGTCCTGATCTGCGAGCTTTCGGCGACGATCTCGTCGGTAGCCGGCTTCCGGTTCAGTTCAAGCCCTGGCGGGCGATTGGTGCAGTCGCGCCCGACCGCGAGCCTCCGCACAAGCTATCCCGCGAAGTGATCGAGGCTGCCATCACCGACCGCGGCTATCAGCTTTGGCGCGTCAGCAAAAAAGACTCCGAGTGAGCGGCGGCGGCCCCAATCGGCGCCGGCTCGGGTTTCCATTACGGAGGCAGGATTTGCAATGACCGCCCATAAGTTCAAAGTCGGACAGAACGTCGATCTCATCCCATCGACTTTTCGCGCGGCGGCGACCGGCAGCTACGAGATTGTCAGATTACGCACAGCCGAGGACGGCAACGCGCAATATCTCATCAAGAGCGTGAACGAAGCCTACGAGCGCGTCGTTTCGGAAAGCGACATCGTCATGCCGGGCGAGGCTGAAGTTCGATCCTGATTGGCGTTTTCGAGATTTCGAGACTGCGTCAGAGCGGCGTGATCGCCCTGATGTGCGCGATGGAAAGCCGACGATGTTCAAGATCCTCGAACTCAAAAATGAAGTATCCGCTCCGACGACGGAGGTCGGCCGCCACTACACGACGCGAGAGGAAGCGTTAGCCGCCGTCAAGAAGCATCTGAAAACCTTCAACGTCTCCGGGCATAATTCGGAAGGCAATTATTGGTGGGCGCGCGATGCCGCGGGCCTCCGCAAATGCTGGATATCCAGCACGGACTGAAGAGACGCCGCAGGACCATGCTCAATTTTCCGAACCAATCCCGAGTCTTCGATCCAACTCGGCGCGCTGTCCGGTTTTGGGGTCATGACGGCGCCATGGAGTGGTCTTTTTTCGTAACCGAAGATGCGCTCAAACGGTTGCAGCCGACTCTGACGCGTGACGAAACGGAATTGCTTCAGGCCTTCGACAAAAACCGGGTGTCGATCCACGCGGCGGCAATGAAGGCGTATCGCCGGGGCCGTCAGGGATCCTACGAGCTTGCGGCGAGCGACTTTTGAGCCGCCCTGAATGCTCGCAGCCGGTTAAATGGCGCCGGGACTACGTTTGTCGAAAATGCCGAGATGCTTTTGCGCGTCGAGGGGCATGTCGGGCACGCAGATGATGCGGCCCATGAATGTCGCCCAAGGTTTCTCTGCGACCGGCTGAAGGTGCGCGAAGTTCCAGAATTGCCGTTCGTTCATCTCGATCTCAGTGACCTGGTTGTCGAGTACCCAGGTGCGCAGCATGGTAAGGCGGCTTTGCTGAGGATCGATAAAAAGTGTAGTCGGCAAAGTCTTTCTCATAAAGTATGTCCTCGTTGTCCTGCCGCCGGAGCCCAGACACGTTGATTTATGTGTCTGATGCCATCCGATTGTGCGGGCATCGGGCGTTTGGTCTGTGGCGCGATGTTTGGACTATGCCGCTCTGTTCGGCTGCGCGATATTGCACGGCATTCGTAACGTTTCTCTTAGCGCGGCCGTAGACGCATCGTAACCGCGTTACTGGCTGTCGCCAGCCAATCGCTTGAAATCGGCAAGTACGGAGGCAATCAGCTTCTGCCTTCGCGGGTCCTGCGACGTGAGTGTCGCCGCAAAGAGATTGAGAAGGTAGCGCGCCTTCTCCGCGGCATCGGGCCAGCTTGCCGCGGGCGCCGCGATCAGTTGCGTTTCCAATTCATCTTGGCGCAAGCGCAAGGCCTTCTCATTGGCCTCGACTTCCGCCAGTATCCGGCGAAGATCCGTCGCCTTTTGAGCCGCCATCCCACGATGCTGATCAAGATCGATGGTCTTATCCGTCATGCGCGCGCGCTGCGCCGCGGCAGTGGATAGTCCGGCCTCTCATACAAGCCACGAATTTGGTCACTGTTGAACCGCTCTTCGTCGACTTCGAGATATGCACCGTTCAGAAGGTCGGCTGGAAGGTCCTCGATCGCGAAACGGATGGCCTGAGCGGCCTGATCAAACCGTCTGTATCCAAGCGGTTGACGCCTCGGTATCCGTCGTCGTGTCGGAAAGAGTTCGGCGGCGGCGTTGTAATTAAATTCGGTCATGGGAACACGATCCTAAAAATATGCATCAATTTGCCCGGATGTGCATCACGCATCCGAGCCCGCATTATATAGGTACGAAATGCGGCCATACCATCCGTTTTGCGGCCCATTTCAGATGTGTGACGACGCATCAGCATTTGTGTTGTGGACGGCCTGGTCGGCTCCGTGTACGGTAGCGAACGGAGCCGTCCCGACGATTCGGCTTTTGGGTCAAAAGAGCACATCTGCTTCGGTTCTTGGCCTTTCTTGGCGCGCAGCACAAAAGCAGCGCCTCCTGTCCAAAGCCTCGATCGACCAGCCGCAAAGTGCGCAATCCGGCTACTGCCCCCATCAGGGCCGGATCACGACGGAGGACCAATTGAGCGACAAAGCGCTAAACCATACCGACGCAGCCGCAGCCGCGATCGAAAATGATCCTCGCACCCTGGCACAGTATTTCGCCCGCTTTCGCGAGCCGAGTCATTGGCGCAGCGTTATTGAGATCCTGATTACCATCGTACCGCTCGTTGCACTTTGGATACTGACGTGGCTCGCACTCGACGTCGGCTATGGGCTATATTTGCTTGTTGCCATTCCCGCGTCGGGCTTCCTGGTGCGGCTGTTCATGATCCAGCACGATTGCGGCCATGGCGCATTCTTCAGGCACCGGCTGGTGAACGATTGGGTCGGACGCGTGATCGGCGTCGTGACGCTGACGCCATACGATTTCTGGCGGCGGACGCATGCCGCCCACCACGCGACTTCGGGTAATCTTGAACGGCGGGGGATGGGCGACATCGATATGCTGACAGTCGACGAATATCTGGCGCGGTCGCGCTGGAGCCGGATGTGCTATCGGCTTTACCGCCATCCGCTTGTGATGTTCGGCGTAGGTCCTGCTTATCTCTTTCTGTTCCGGCATCGCCTGCCGATCGGGCTGATGCGCGCCGGGTGGCAACCCTGGCTCAGTACGATGGCGACGAACCTGGCCATCGGGCTGGTCGCGGCAGTCACGATCTGGGCGGTGGGAATCGTGCCATTCCTGCTCGTGCACCTGCCAATCATGCTGATCGGCGCTTCTCTCGGAGTTTGGCTGTTCTACGTTCAGCACCAGTTCGAAGATACATTCTGGGCTCGCGAAAAAGCATGGAACATGCACGAGGCCGCTCTATACGGCAGTTCGCATTACGATCTTCCGCTCGTGCTTCGTTGGTTCACGGCGAACATCGGCGTCCACCACATTCATCATCTGTGCAGCCGCATACCATTCTATCGGCTTCCGCTCGCGCTTCGCCAACATCCGGATCTTGCCAATGTCAGCCGTCTCACACTGGGCCAGAGTCTTTCCTGCGTCCGACTGGTGCTTTGGGACGAGGCGGCGCGCCGGCTCATCAGCTTCCGCGAACTGCGGACGCTCGTGAGCAATGGCCGTTCAGCCTAAGTGCATCGCGGATCGCGCGATTCACAGTTCAAGGAATGAGTAAGCAGAGCGGTTTCTACGCCCTGTCATCGGCTAATTATTCCTTGTAAAGGCGTTGCGGAGCACCTAAGTAGTGCGCATCGAGATTTGGGCCGGACAATCGGGCCGTTTCGCCTTTGCTTAATGCCAGGCGCACGTTCAGACCCTCCAAAATCCGACTAACCGGGCATCAAGGCACGCAACAGCGCGTCTTGGGCCCACGTGCACTTCGTTAAGCAAAAGGATATCTCCATGACATCGGGCACTGTAAAATTCTACAACGACCAAAAAGGCTTCGGCTTCATTCAGCCGGATGACGGCAGCAAGGACGTGTTCGTTCACGCGACCGCACTCGAGCGCGCCGGACTACGTGGCCTTGCCCAGGGCCAGAAGGTTACTTTCGATACGCAGGAAGATCGCCGCACCGGCAAGATCGCCGTCGGCAATATCTCCATGGCGTAGCGGAAAAGATTATTGCTCCATCCGGAGCGATCAATCGGAAACCGCCCCAACCGGGGCGGTTTTTTTATTTGCCTTGATGGGCGCGACGTCGAAAAAATTACCGCGCGCGCGTCGCATCGTCCGGCGGCGGGCTCTCCCTCAGCAGCATTCCCCGGCACACCAGCGCTTGCTTTAACTGCCGCATCGCGCTGTCCGCAGTCGCCGAACTGTTGGCGCGTTCCATGTGCTTGAGCAGCGCCTTCAAAGCCGGATCCTTGTCCCTGATGACCCACCTGCGGGCGAATATCTTTGCCTCGTGGAAGCTCGTGATACGGACGGTCTGGGTCGCTCCGGGGAACCCGGCATCGAAATAATCAACTGCTGACGTGGCCATGATATCCCCCGGCGTTCGATACGATACGATGCGGTGGCCGAACGCCGAGTGCAATCGCCATGCGGCCATGATCCCCCGCTATTTGGGGATCATTCGCGTTTATTTGCCGCGCCGTGATTATTCCGCAGCATCCAGCAACTGCTCGCGTCCGGCGCGGATCAGCTTTCCGGGCAGCGCGCCGGTGTGCTCGCCCTGTTCGAAGATCGGCGTGCCGGCGACGATCGTCGTCTCATAGCCGTCGACTTTCTGCACGAAGCGCCGGCCATTGGCCGGCATGTCGTGGACGAGTTCCGGCTTCTGCACTTGCAGCCGCTCAAAATCGATCACGTTTAAGTCGGCGCGCAGTCCCGGCTTGAGCCGGCCGCGGTCGGAGAGGCCGAAGAAATCGGCAGTCTCGCTGGTCTGGCGCTTCACCAGCATTTCCACCGGCAATGTCGGGCCGCGGCTGCGGTCGCGCGCCCAGTGGGTGAGCATGAAGGTCGGCACGCCGGAATCGACGATCGAGGTGCAGTGCGCGCCGCCGTCGCTCAGCCCGAGCAGGCACGCCGGGTCGTTGAGCATTTCGAGGATCGGTCCGTGATCGCCGGTCACGTAGTTCACCACCGGGAAATAGAGGTACTGGCCGTCCTCGAGCATGATGTCGTAAGCCACTTCGTCGGGCGGCCGTCCGGTGCGGGCGGCGATATTGGCGATGCTCTTTTCCGGGCCGGGCTCGTAATCGGGCGGATTGCCCATGACGTAGAACCGCTCCCACTTCTTGGTGACCGCCTGGCGGAATTGCGCAAGCCGCGCGACCTCGGCGTCCGACGGTTTCTCGGCGAGGATTTGCCGCCGCACTTCAGGATCGCGCAGCCGCCTGCGCTGCTCCTCGATCGGCAGGCTTTCGAGCTTCTTGTAGCTCGGCCGCACCGTGAACGGATTGAGCGCGGTGCCCACGCCCATCATCACGCCGATTGGCCGTCCCGCCATCTGCGCGGTGATCGGCAGGCCTTCGGCGCGCGCTTCGTGTACGGCTTTGATGAGACGGCGCCAACGCTCCGGATCCTCGTAGCGATCGGTGAGCAGAAACCAGATCGGCCGGCCGGTTTCCCGGGCGAGCTTGCGCATCCAGCGCAGCTCGAATTCCTCGTCGTCGAAGTCGCTGTTCATGCCGAATGCACCGGTACCCGTGACGCCGAGTGCCGAACCGATGCCGAGAAGTTCATGATCGTCGGCGTCGCGCGACGCCACCAGTTCGCCATCTGGCGTCTTGTGCGAATCGGTGCGCGACGTGGTGAAGCCGAATGCACCGGAGCGCAACGCCTCGATCGTCAGCTTGCGCATCTCGGCGATATCGTCGGCAGTCGCCGGCTCGCGGCGCACGGCACGGTCGCCCATGACATAGACGCGAGTCGGCAGATGAGCGGCCTGCGCGGCAATGTCGATGGCGCGCGGCCTGCGCTCGAGCTCATCCATGAATTGCGGGAACGTTTCCCATTCCCAGCTCAGTCCGGCAGCCAGCACCGGATTGGGAATCTCCTCGACGCCCTCCATCAAATCCATCAGCGCGCCGCGATGCTCTTTCTTCACCGGCGCAAAGCCGACGCCGCAATTGCCGAACATCACCGTGGTAACGCCGTGCCAGCACGACGGTGCGAGCAGCGGATCCCACATCGCCTGGCCGTCATAATGGGTGTGCACGTCGACCCAGCCGGGAGTCACCATGAGGCCCGAGGCGTCGATTTCGCGCCTGCCGGGCCCTTGCTTGCCGCCGACGGCAGCGATGCGGCCGCTGGCGATTGCGACGTCTCCGGTGAACGGCGCTTTACCGGTGCCGTCGATGATGGTGCCGCCGCGAATGACGATGTCGTGCATGGAAGCCGCTCCTGGCTTTGCGACCTGGATGAGAGCAATGAGCCGATGATGCATCCGCAGCGGCAGCGATGCAACGCCCGCGCGGCAAGGCTTGCCGGAGGTTACTTCGCCAAAAGACCGTTGAGGACCAGGTCGAGGTGGGCGTTGAAATAGGCCTTCAGATCGAGCGGCTGGCGATCGTCGAACATCATCATCCACAGATCGACCAGCGCGATCGGCGCGATCACGACCTGCGGGAAATCGACGATGGCGGATTTACGGATTTCGCCGCGATCCATTCCGCGCTGGATCGCCTGCCGCAACATGTCGAGACAGGGGCGCAGGATTTCCTCGTGATAGCGGTCGGCAAGCTCGGGAAAACGCGGCGCCTCGGCAATCAGCATGCGCACCACCTCGCGGCGGCGCTTATCCTCGACGATGTGCTGATACATGAAGCTGAATTGCGCGCGCAAAAGCTCGGCGGTCGAGCCTTCGTGGGTTTCGAACATGTCGCGCACGGTGTCGAGCGTTGTCTTGGTGATCTCGCGCACCATCGAGATGAACAAGTGTTCCTTGTTCTCGAAGTAGACGTAGATCGTGCCCTTGGTGACGCCGGCGCGCTCGGCGATCTGATCGAGCGCCGTCGAGGCATAGCCGTTGCGGGAGAATTCGACGAAAGCGGCTTCCAGAATTTCCTGCGGGCGCTCCGCCTTGCGGCGGCGCCGAGTGTCCGGGCGCGCGTCAAACACTTCCGTCATTGCATCAGGCTAGGCGGCAAACAGCGAAAAAGTCAAGTTATTGACTAACCGGATAGTAAATAACTAGGTTGCCTGTTTCAGGGTGGCACAGTGGTTGGGTCTGGTCAGTTCAGTTGGCGCGACGGGTCGGTCGGCTGAGCGCGGATGGGGGCGCGTTGAAGCCTCGGTCCGCGGCTGCGGTCTTGTCGTTGCTGGTGCTTGCGGCCTGTGCGGTCGGTCCCGATTTCGTGGCCCCGCCGGCGCCGCCTGGCGCTGGTTATGCGCCGGAAGGCCAGCCGCGCGGCGACGGCCTCGACCGACGTCGCCGGCGGAGCTGCGCAAAAGTTCGACATCGGCCGCGATATTCCCGGTGAATGGTGGACGGTGTTTCACTCCAAGGAACTCGACAGTTTGATCACCGAAGCCTTGCAAGCCAATCCGAACCTCCAGGCGGCCCAGGCGGCGCTGTGGCAGGCCAAGGAGAATTTCTACGTCCAGCGCGGCAAGCTCTTGCCGGTGGCCGACGCAAACTCTTCGGCGGAGCGGCAGCAATTCTCGCCGGCGGCGTTCGGCGGGTCGGGCAACCCGTTCATCTTCAATCTGTACCAGGCTTCTATAAACGTCTCCTACGCGCCCGATGTATTCGGCGGCCAGCGGCGCCAAATCGAGGCGACGCAGGCGCAGGCCGAATATCAGCGCTTCGAGCTCGAAGCGACTTATCTGACACTGACCTCCAACGTCGTGACCGCCGCCGTCCAGGAAGCGTCGCTGCGCGGACAGATCGACGCGACGCTCGATATCATCAAGGCCGAAACCGATCAGCTCGGCGTCGTTCACAATCAATTCGATGCCGGCGCCGCCACGCGCGCCGACGTGCTGACGCAGCAGTCGGAAGTGGCGACCGCGCAGGCGACGCTGCCGCCGTTGCAAAAGCAATTGGAGCAGCAACACCACGTGCTGTTGGCGCTGATCGGCCGTTTCCCGAACGACGGGTATCGCGATCGTCTCAGCCTCGCCGCGTTGCGGCTGCCGACGAATTTGCCGATAAGCCTGCCGTCGCAACTTGTGGAGCAGCGCCCAGACGTTCGCGCCGCCGAAGCGCAGTTGCATCAGGCCAGCGCCCAGATCGGCGTCGCCATCGCCAACCGACTGCCGCAGTTCAATCTCAGCGGGGCCTACGGCACTGCTGCGCTGACGACGGCAAGCATGTTCGCTCCGAGCACGATTGTATGGAGCATCGCGGCCAGCGGGACGCAACCTATTTTCCACGGCTTCCAGCTATTGCACCAGCAACGCGCTGCCGAGGCGAATTACGACGCAGTGCAGGCGCAGTACAGGAACACAGTCCTCGGGGCATTCCAGAATGTCGCCGATGCGTTGCGCGCGTTGCAACTCGACGCCGCCACGCTTCGCGCCCAGCGCGCGGCATTGCGCGCGGCATCCGATACGCTCGATCTCTCGCGCGGCCAGTACAAGCTCGGCGCCATCACTTATGTGATCTTGTTGAATGCGCAGCGAAGCTATGCGCAGGCGCGGCTCGCTGTGGTGCAGGCGCAAGCGGCGCGCTACGCCGATACCGCCGCGCTATTCCAGGCGCTCGGCGGCGGTTGGTGGAACCGGATCGACGTGGCGCCCAATCCGCACAGTCCCGACGACAGCGATGACCATGTCGCCGCGCCCGATACGGTCCCCGGCACTCGCGCCGCAACGGAGCCTACGCAATGAAACGACGCATGGTGATCATGCTTGCGGCGGTCGCCATCGTGTTCGGTGGGATCTTCGGATTCCAGGCGTTCAAGGCCGCCATGATCAAGAAATTCATGAGCTCGATGGGGCAACCGCCGCAGACCGTTACGGAGACCAAGGCTAGTTACAGCCAATGGCAGCCGAATATCGAGGCTGTCGGCAGCCTGCGCGCGGTGAAGGGTACCGATTTGTCGGTAGAGGTTTCCGGCGTGGTCGATTCGATCTCATTCGATTCTGGCGATGATGTCGAGCAAGGCGCGGTGCTGCTGAAGTTGCGATCCGACGACGATACGGCCAAACTCGAATCGCTCCAGGCCACGGCGGCCTTGAATGAGATCACCTACGAACGCGACCAGAAACAGTTCAAGATCCAGGCCGTCAGCCAGGCGACGATCGACGCGGATGCCGCCAACGTGAAGAACGCCAACGCGCAAGTCGCCCAGCAGCAGGCCATTCTCGACAAAAAGACCTTACGCGCGCCATTTGCCGGTCACCTCGGCATCCGTGCGGTCGACCTCGGCCAGTATCTTGGCGCCGGAACGGCAATCGTCACGCTCCAGGCGCTCGACCCGATCTTTGTCGACTTCTTCGTGCCGCAACAGTCGATCGCTCAAGTGCGGCTCGGCCAATCGGTCGCGTTGAAGATTGATGCGTACAGGGATCAGACCTTTGCCGGCGAAATTTCGGCGATCAATCCCAAGATCGACTCCTCGAGCCGCAACGTTCAGGTTCGCGCGACGCTCAAAAACGCCGACCACAAGCTCATTCCCGGTATGTACGCGACGATCGACATCGCCTCCGGCGCGCCGCAGAACTACATCACGCTGCCGCAGACCGCGATCACCTTCAGTCCCTATGGCGACACGGTCTATGTTGTCGACGATAAAGGCAAGGACACCGCCGGCAAGCCGCAATTGATCGCGCGGCAAAGTTTTGTGACGACGGGCGCGACGCGCGGCGACCAGATAGCCGTGCTCAAGGGCGTCAATGAAGGCGACTTGATCGTCACGTCCGGCCAGATCAAGCTGCATAACGGCTCGACAGTGTTGATCGACAATTCGATACAGCCGACGGCGGACGCCTCGCCCGCCGTCCCCAACGATCGCTAGGCCGGCTGATGCACTTCACAGATATCTTCATCCGCCGGCCGGTGCTCGCCTCGGTCGTCAGCCTTTTGATCTTTGTGCTCGGGCTGCGCGCCTACGCGGTGCTGCCGATTCTGCAATATCCCCGTACCGAAAACGCGATCGTCACCGTCACCACGATTTATTACGGCGCCGATCCCGATGTCGTGGCGGGCTTCATCACTACGCCGCTGGAAAACGCCATCGCGCAGGCCAACGGCATCGATTACATGAATTCCGTGAGCCAGAGCGGCGTGAGTACGATCACGGTTACGTTGCGGCTCAACTACGATGCCGACAAGGCGCTGACCGAAATCAACACGAAAATTGCCTCGGTACTTAACCAGCTGCCGGCTGGCACGTTGCAGCCGAATCTGGTGGTGAAAATCGGCCAGAGTATCGACGCCATGTATATCGGGTTTAACAGCGATGCGCTGGCCGCGAACCAGATCACCGATTACCTGACGCGCGTGGTACAGCCGAAGCTTCAGGCGGTGCCGGGCGTGCAGACCGCGGAACTGCTCGGGCAGAAAGTTTTCGCGCTGCGCGCTTGGCTCGATCCGCAAAAACTTGCCGCGTTCGGGCTCACGGCAACCGATGTCAGTCAGGCCATGGCGGCCAACGACTATATTTCCGGCGTCGGCACGACCAAAGGGCAGATGGTGCAGGTCAACTTGACCGCATCGACCAGCCTGCACTCGGCCGCCGAGTTCCGCGAGCTCGTCATTAGGCAGAGCGGTGGCGCTATCGTGCGGCTCAAGGATGTCGCCAACGTCACGCTCGGCGCCGAGGATTACGAATCCGAAGTCGGTTTCGATGGCAAGCAGGCGGTCTATATCGGCATCCAGGTTGCGCCGACGGCCAACCTGCTTGACGTTATCCAGGGCGTCCACGACGTCTTCCCGGGCATCCAGGCGCTGCTGCCGCATGGCCTCAACGGCGAGATCATCTACGACTCCACCGAATTCGTGCACAGCGCCATCAATGAGGTGATACGCAGCCTTGCCGAGGCCTTGGCGATCGTCACCGTGGTGGTGTTTCTGTTTCTGGGCTCGATACGCTCGTCGATCATACCAACCGTTGCCATTCCGTTGTCTCTGGTCGGCACGCTGATCGTTCTCCTGGCACTCGGCTATTCGATCAATCTGCTCACGTTGCTGGCGCTGGTGCTCGGCATCGGCCTTGTCGTCGACGACGCCATCATCGTGGTCGAGAACGTCAACCGTCATCTGGAAGAGGGCATGGCACCGACGGCCGCGGCGATAGCGGCGGCGCGCGAGCTCGGTGGCCCGATTATCGCCATGACGGTGGTGCTGGCCGCGGTTTACGTGCCGATCGGCTTCCAGAGCGGGTTGACCGGCGCGTTGTTTGCAGAATTTGCGTTCGCCCTGGTTGGCGCCGTCACGGTATCTGGCATCGTCGCGCTCACGCTATCGCCGATGCTGTGTTCGCGCCTGCTCAAGGCGCCCGATCCCGAGCACGGCGGTTGGGAGGCGCGGCTGACGGATTTCATCGACCGCCAGTTCCACCGGCTGCGCGGCGGCTACGAACGATGGCTGCATTCCAGCCTGAACACTTTGCCGGTCACCCTGGTGTTCGCCACGGTCGTGCTGGCCAGCATCTACTTTCTGTTCAGCAGCGCCAAGACAGAGCTGGCGCCGACCGAGGACCAGGGCATTGTCATTACCCAATCGATCGCCGCGCCGAACTCCACGCTGCAACAGCGTCAGCTCTATTCGCGCCAAGTGTACCAGATATTCGCACATCATCCGGAAACCGAGCATGTCTTCCAGCTCGATGTGCCCGGCCAATCGCTCGCCGGCATGGTGTTCAAGCCCTGGGATCAGCGAGCGCAGACGACCAATACGATTCAACCGGTTTTGCAACAGGAGCTTGGCAAGATTGCTGGTGTTCGCGTCGCGGCGTTCCAGCCGCCGGCGCTTCCCGGCAGCTTTGGCCTGCCGGTCCAGTTCGTGATCGTCACCACCGATCCGTTCGCGCGGCTCAACGACGTCGCCCAGCAATTCTTGCAGCAGGCGGTGCAAAGCGGGATGTTCATCTTCCTCGATTGCGACCTGAAATTCGATAATCCGCAATCCGACGTGACGATCGATCGGGACAAGACCGCACAGCTTGGCCTGAAGATGAGCGACGTTGGCGGGTCGCTTTCGGCGCTGCTCGGCGGCGGCTATGTCAACTACTTCAGCATGAGCGGGCGCTCCTACAAGGTAATCCCGCAGGTGGCGCAACGCTTCCGGCTCAATCCGCAGCAGTTGCTCGACTACTACATCAAGACCTCCGACGGTTCGCTGGTGCCGCTGTCGACGATCGCCACGGTCTCGACCAAGACCGTTCCAGAATCGCTCAATCACTTCCAGCAGCTCAACAGCGCGACGATACAGGGCGTCGCCATGCCGGGGGTCGCGCAGGGCGATGCACTGGGCTTCCTGCAAAACCTCGCGGCGCGCACGCTGCCGGAAGGGTATTCGGTCGACTATGCCGGCCTGAGCAGGCAGTACATTCAGGAGTCGAGCGGCTTCATCACGACGTTCGGTTTCGCTTTGATCATCATCTTCCTGGCGCTCGCCGCATTGTTCGAGAGCTTCCGCGATCCCGTCATCATCCTGGTATCGGTGCCGATGTCGATCGCCGGCGCACTGATTTTCGTCAGCCTCGGCTTCGGCGGCATGTCGCTCAACATCTACACCGAGGTCGGGCTGGTCACGCTGATGGGCCTGATCAGCAAGCACGGCATCCTGATCGTGCAATTCGCCAACGATCTGCAGGTCGCGGGCCGATCGAAGCGGGAAGCAATCGAGCAAGCCGCCGGCATCCGGCTGCGCCCGATCCTGATGACGACGGCGGCGATGGTGCTCGGCGTCATTCCGCTGGTCACGGCGACCGGCGCCGGCGCGGTGTCGCGATTTCAGATGGGCGTCGTGATCGCTTCCGGCCTTTCAATTGGAACCCTGTTTACGCTGTTTGTCGTTCCGGCGGTTTATCTGGTCTTCGCCGCGGATCACCATTTAACCACAGCCGTCGCCGATGACACGGCGGCGCTGGAGCAGCACACGGGTACCTGATGCGAACATATTTGTTTGCTCTGAGACTGGTACGCGCGAAAGTTGCCTGCAGCGCATTGTTTGTCTCTGCGCGATTTCTACACGCATGAGTTGGGCTTGCGCGCGTTCCGCGCCGAATCAAATAACAGATTTTGCGTGGCAATAGAGTTCGCCAGATACCTTTTAAAATAACTTAGCTGGTTCCGGACAGCGCGATATTCCGTCGCGACTGGCCGCGCCGAGACGTGTTTATTAAGACGATGTCAGTGATATCGGTCGTAGAAACACCCAGCTCACATGCAGCCAGGACTTCTCGTGACAAGTCGGATGTTGAAATTCTTGCGGGACGAATTGGGGGCTACCGCCATCGAGTACGGACTGATCGCCGCCGGCATCGCAGTGGTGATCATTAC
Source organism: uncultured Alphaproteobacteria bacterium (assembly GCA_963813825.1). Classification (GTDB taxonomy): domain Bacteria; phylum Pseudomonadota; class Alphaproteobacteria; order Rhizobiales; family Xanthobacteraceae; genus BOG-931. Next base: position 305,258 of record CAWFBB010000028.1, on the reverse strand, counting down.
CGTCGTCAAGGGTGTCGGTACCAAACTCAATACGACGTTCACGTCGGTATCGTCCGCGCTCAAGTAACTGCAACGATCTTTATCCGCGGGTTTGCGTCTTCGCTGCTGGCTGCGCGACAACGCCGGCCCAGCCGCGCGCATAGCGTCCGGGTAAAATCGAGGGCTGGAACGGACCGAGACGCGGCTTCGGCCCGGTGCTATGGAATCGGCCTTTCGAACCGAATCCGAGGCATTACACGCAATGGAAGACTGGAGCGCCCGGCAATATCTCAAATTCGAGGATGAACGCACCCGGCCGCCGCGCGATCTGCTGGCGCAGGTGCCGTTGCAGCGGCCCAAGCTCGTAGTCGATATCGGCTGCGGACCGGGAAATTCGACCGAGCTTTTGGTCGAGCGCTACCCGGAGGCCGAAATCGTTGGCCTCGATTCGTCGCCCGACATGCTGACCAAGGCGCGCGAACGGCTGCCGAAATGCGAATTCGTCCAGGCCGATATCGCGACCTGGACGCCGGCGCCGCATACCGATCTGCTGTTCGCCAACGCAGTCATGCAATGGCTGCCTGACCACACCGGTATTTTGCGCCGCCTGCTCGAGACGCTGCCGAAGGGCGGCGTGCTGGCGGTGCAGATGCCCGACAATACCCGCGAGCCCGCGCTGATGTTCCAGCGCGAAGTCGGGGAGGAAGGTCCGTGGGCTGACGACCCGGAGATCAAAGACGCGGCGCGCGACGACCTGCCGCCACCCGAGGTCTATTACGATCTGCTCAAGTCGACTTGCTCGCGCATCGACATCTGGCACGGTGTCTATAATCATGTGATGGCGAGCCCGCAGGCGATTACCGAATGGTTCAAGGGCTCCTCACTGCAGCCGTTCCTGTCGCCGCTCGATGCCAAGGCGCGCGAAATATTTCTCGCCGCTTACACCAAGAAAATCGTCGGTGCCTACAAGCCGCGGTTCGACGGCAAGGTCCTGTTGCGATTTCCACGGCTGTTCATCGTGGCGGTCCGATGAAATTGGCGCGGGCGCTGCTGTGCGTAGCGCTGCTCGCTACCGCCGCTCACGTTGACGTAGCGCGCGCCGACGCGGCGTTTCAGTCGTGGCTGCAATCGTTGTGGCCGCAGGCGCAACAGCTCGGCGTTTCGCGTGCGACATTCGATGCTGCCACGCGCGGGCTTGAGCCCGACCTGACATTGCCTGAGCTGGTTCTGCCTGGTCGACCGGAAAAGCCGTCCGGTGCGCAGCCCGAGTTCGTGCTGACGCCGGCCGATTACATCAAGGAACCGGCGATCGAGCAGCTAGCGGTGCAAGGCCGCAAGCTTGCCGCGCAGTACCGCGACGTATTGGCTAGCGGTCGAGCGACAATTCGGCGTGTCCGGCAATATCGTGCTGGCGATATTTGGCCGTGAAACCGACTATGGACGTTCGGTCGATAAGCGCAACGCCATTCGTGTGCTGGCGACGCAGGCTTATTTTGGCAAGCGCAAGGAGAAATTCACCGAGGAATTCCTCGACGCGCTGAAAATCATCGACGACAAGCAGATATCGCTTGCCGATATGAGGAGTTCCTGGGCGGGCGCGATGGGACTGACGCAATTTATGCCATCGGATTTCTTCAAATATGCCGTCGATTTCGACGGCGACGGCCGGGCCGATATCTGGAATTCAGTCCCGGACGCGCTGGCTTCGACGGCCAAGCAGCTTGTCGGGGAAGGCTGGCAGCGCGGCCTGACCTGGGCTTACGAGGTGCATCCGCCGGCCGATGTGGATTGCACCATCGGTATTCCGGACAACAAGGCTCCGATCAGCGAATGGCTCAGGCGCGGCTACCTGCCGGCCTATGGTAAGAAGGTGCCACCGGAGGATCGCGCCACCGATGCTTCGCTGTTGCAGCCTGCCGGGCTTTATGGCCCGTCATTCCTGGCGACAGCCAACTACTTCGCGATCAAGCAATACAATTTCTCCGATCTCTACGTGCTGTTTGTCGGCCATCTGGCTGATCGGATCGCCGAACCGCGGCCTTTTGAGACACCATGGGGCAAGGTCGCACAATTGCCGACCAGCGATCTTGATCGCATGCAGGAGATTTTGACCGAGCACGGCTACTATCACGACAAGATCGATGGCAAGGCCGGCATGCTGACGCGTGCGGCGCTTGGCGACTATCAGAAGCGCAATGGCCTGAAGGTCGACTGCTGGCCTACTGCGGCAGTGCTTGCACATATGAAAGCGGCGCTGCACTAAGGCAGGGCTGGTCAAACTTCGCTCGCCAAAAAGTGAGCGGGCTGCCCTGATATTGATCGGGCTCGGCGCATAAATGCCGACTTCTGGTGTTGGTTTGCGGTGTGCGGCTTCAATCGAGAATTGAGCCCCCAAGTCTCTATCAACTCCCCTTCGATACCTGAGTGAAGGCCACGCGAGCTAGGCCGCGGAGAGGTTCATGTTGGGATTTAATCGTTGGCGACTGTTCGAGTTGTCTGCCGCATTCATCGCAGTCGGGGTGATCCTCTCGCTGGCGCTGGGCTATTTCATTCCTGCGGCGCCGACGACGGTGACCATGGCGACTGGGGTCACCGGCTCGAGCTTTGAAGCATTTGCCCGACGCTATCAGCAGATTTTGGCGCGCTCAAACGTGGCGCTCGAGCTGCGCGAGACCTCCGGCGCCGTGGAAAACCTCAAGCTGCTGCGGGATCCCAAATCCGGCGTTCAGGCCGCGTTCGTGACCGGCGGCATCTCCAGCGGTAAGCATGCGCCGAACGTCCTGTCGTTGGGGATCATCGACAACAATCCGTTCTGGATTTTTTACTCATCGGCCGAGACATTGGAGCGGTTGAGCCAGCTAAAGGGCAAGCGGATTGCGGTCGGACCGGAAGGCAGCGGCACGCGTTTCGCCGCCGAGAAGATTCTCGGCAAGGCCGGCATCAATTCCCAAACCGCGACGCTTTATCCTCTTGCGGGATCGGCGGCGGTGGAGGCCCTCAAGGAGAGTGCGGTCGACGTCGTCTGGTATAACGGCGGGCCGGGAGCGTCGGCCGTCGAAGCGCTGCTGCAAAATCCCAAGGTGCGGCTGATGGACTTTCCGGTCGCGGACGCATTCACCCGCTCCTTTCCGGATATCATCCGGTTCGTGCTGCCGAAAGGGATGTTCAGCATCGACCCGGCGGTTCCGCCGAACGACGTCACGCTGATCGGCACGAACGCCAGGGTGCTGATCCGCAGTGATCTTCATCCGGAAATCGTCTACCTGCTGTTGCAGGCGATGAAGGAGGTGCACGGCGGACAGGAGATCTTTCAGAAGGCCGGAGAATTTCCCAATGCCGGCGATACCGAATATCCCGTCGCTTCCAACGCCAGCGATTTCTACAACAGCGGACCGTCGTCCCTGCAACGGCATTTGCCGTTGTGGTTGAACGTCTACATGCAAAGAATGATCGCGGTGCTGCTGACCGCGATAGCGATCGGTTTCCCGCTGTTCAACTACGCGCCCAAGCTTTATCGATGGCTCGTCGAATATCGCCTAGGTTCGATTTATCGCAGCCTCAGGATCGTCGAGGCTAATCTGCAGCGTGATCTTGCAGGTCCGGAGATCGCCAAGCTCGAAGTGGATCTTGAGCGACTGGACAGCGAGATCAACAAGCTGAAAGTGCCGATGCAGCACTCGGATATTTTCTTTCGCATAAAATCCGACCTTCACCTCGTGCGCATGCGACTGGGGTCGCAGCGCCGCGGCGGCGGCTATATAAATGCCGCCTAGAGCGATCAGGATGGACTGATCGCCCGGGGTGAAAAGCGGGGCGTGAGCCGGTTATGCAGATCAAGGCTGCTGTGGTGCACGAAAGGTCCGGTCCTTTCGTCATCGATACCATCGAGCTTTGCGAACCGCGCCCCGACGAGGTGATTGTCCGCGTCGTGGCGAGCGGCATGTGCCAAACCGACCTGCATGGCCGTGACGGTTATTACCCGGCGCCTTTTCCAAAGGTGTTCGGCCACGAGGGTGCCGGCGTGGTGCATACCGTCGGCAGCGCCGTGCGCTCGCTCGTGGTGGGCGACCACGTGGTCATGTCGTATCCGTGGTGCGGCGCCTGCGCGAACTGCGAGCAGCAGCGCCAAAGCTATTGCTTGCACGGCTCCGGTCTGAAGCACAAAGGAACCCGCGCCGACGGTTCGACGCTGCATTCGAAGAACGGCACGCCCGTTTACGGCGCGTTCTTCCAGCAATCCTCGTTCGGCAGCTTTGCGCTCACGCAGGCGCGTTATGCGGTGAAAGTGCGCAAGGACGCGCCGCTTGAACTGCTAGGCCCGCTCGCTTGCAGCGGCCAGACCGGCGCCGGTGCGGTTCTCAATGTCATGAAGCCGAAACCTCGAGACAGCTTCGCGGTGTTCGGCGCCGGAGCGGTCGGGCTGTCGGGACTGATGGCGGCGAAGATTTCCGACTGCAATCCGATCATTGCGGTGGATATCCACGATCGCCGACTTGCTCTCGCCCGCGAACTCGGCGCCACCCACATCATCAATCACAAGGCTTGCAGCGACGTCGTCGGCGAAATCTGCAAAATCACGGGCGGGGGCGTGCGTTATTCGTTGGAGACCACAGCCGTTCCTGCGGTCTTTCGCGAGGCTATCGAGTGTTTGATGCCGGCCGGCACCTGTGTGCTGCTCGGCAGTGCGCGCAAAGGCAGCGAGATATCGTTTGAGATGCCGTTCCTCCAGCACGGCCGCATTGTCCGCGGCGTCGTGCAGGGCGACAGCAACCCGCAGGACTTCATCCCGCAGCTTGTCGACCTCGTCATGGCAAGAAAGTTTCCGATCGAGAAGATGATCAAGTTCTACGACTTGGCCGACATCAATCTGGCAGCGCAAGAATCGTCGACTGGACTCGCCATCAAGCCGGTGCTGCGGATGTTAGCGAGCTGAAGCACGAGCTAGTCGTCGCCCGGAATCGCGGCGGGCATCCGGTCGTCGTCCTCGCCGGCATAGGAGTTGTGGTGCACCTGGCTGCCGATCGAGCCGGTGACGCCCGGGCTGCCATGCTGCGCGGCGTAGTGCGCCCTTGCGCGCTCGAAAGCGACCTCACCTGAGATCGCAGCCGGCTCGCAGATGTGACGGCTGTTATAGTGGCGCATCAGGTCGACGTGAATGTGATTGTAATGATAGACGTTGGCGCCCGGTGCCAGCACGGTGGTGAATTGATCGCAGGCCGCTGACTGCACGTCGTGCAGGAAGGCCTGCTCCTCGGGCGTGCCGTGCCAGCCATATTGGACCGAGACCTTGTGGCCGTCGGCGAGCGTGAACTCGGCGACATCGATCGCATTGCCGAAGGCGTGTTCGGAAATATGCGCATTCGGATCGCCGTTCATGCCGCGGCAGGAATAGGCGGAGATTTGCTTGATTTCGACGACGGGCTGACGAAACCAGTGCTGAGCCGCCGGCTGCACGGCGGCACTGATCCATTGATCGAGTGCGGAGACGATGGGGCAGGCGAGCGTCGCCGGCGGCTTCACTTCGACCGGGCCGGCGGATGCCGTCACCAACGGATCGCGCGGTGGGCCAAGCGGCGGCAGCGGTGCTAGCTCATTGGTCGGCGAACCCGAGGCATCATTCGGCGGATAGGACGACACGCCGGGCGGTGCGTCGATATCCTGCTCGATAGGCTCGGGGATGCCGGGCGCACGAAGTGAGAGCGGCGCACCGAGCTGCGGGGCGCCATACTGTGGCTGGTCCGGCGTCGCGACAGGCGGCGGCGAGTAAGTTTGGGGCGGCGGTGACGAATAGGTTTGCGGTGGCGGCGCGTAGGTTTGCGGCGGCGGCGCGCCGTAGGGGGAAGTGGCGGATTGCAGCGCCGGCAGCGGATCCGACTGGATGGTCCTGGGTTGGGCGATAGGCCAATGCTGCGGCATCGAGCCGTTCGGCGGCGAGGTGTTCGGGATCGAGCCCGGCGGGATCAGGGGCTCATCGCTGTACCCGAGCGGCCCGTTATCTCCGAGCGCAGAGACACGCAGCGGATAGGATATGCCGCAGGCGCCCGGCCCGTCGATCGACGAAATCCGCACCCGCGCCGGCGACTCCTTCACCGCGCCCGAGTTCAGGCACGAAAGCTCGGCGTCGCGCCGCCATGGCTCGCGCTCGGCCATCATGTAATGACTACAGCCGGCGAGGGCGAGCAGCGCGACGAGAACAGCGGAGCTGAAGAGAGACCAGCGCACACCACGCGTCATGTGCGAAGAATGCGAGTGATTCCTTTAAGGATTGTTCAATGATGTTTGGCGAAACGCCGCGTGAAGGCTGCGTTAACCATGCCACTTGATCCTGGCGTTCGTTTCGGGCCACATCGCCACAGCGCTGGGAGCCGGGGTTGATCGACATTCCACACATTGAAGCCACGACGCCTGTCGCTGGCAAGATTGAGCACGCCTGATGCTTTCAGCGCTCGACCTTGCCCGCCGCATCGAGGTCGATGAGCTCACTCCGCGCGCCGTCATCGATATGTGCGCCGAGGCCATCGCGGCGCGCGAGCAGGATGTTCGTGCTTTCGTGGTACTCGATCTCGACGCGGCGCGACGCGCGGCCCATGATGCAAGGCTCGTCTCGCTGCCGTTGCGCGGGCTGCCGGTCGCGTTCAAGGACATTTTCGATACGTTCGATCTGCCGACGCAGTACGGCTCGCCGATTTATGCGGGCAATCGGCCGCGCGCCGATGCGACGGCGGTTGCGCTGACGCGCCGCGTTGGCGGCATCGTCATTGGCAAGACGGTGACGACGGAGTTTGCGTCGCTGGTGCCGTCGGTCACGCGCAATCCGCACAATCTGGAATATACGCCGGGTGGTTCGTCGTCCGGTTCGTGCGCCGCGGTCGCCGCCGGAATGGTGCCGGTTGCTTTCGGCACCCAGACCGCTGGCTCGGTGATCCGCCCCGCGGCGTTTTGCGGCGTCGCAGGCTTCAAGCCGTCATACCGATTGATCCCGTTGGTCGGGGTCAAGGATGTCTCATGGCATCTCGACACCGCCGGCGTATTCGGCGCTGGCGTGACAGATGTTGCGTTCATAGCCGCGGCCGTTACCGGGCGCGATCTGCGCGTCGACCGTGCGACACCGTCGGCGCCTCGCATTGCGCTCGTCCGCACCCAACTCTGGAATGAAGCGAGTGCGGCGATGCAAGACGCGATCGAGGCGGCCGCTCGGAGTGCGGCAACAGCCGGCGCAAGAGTGAGCGAGGTTAAACTGCCACCACTGCTGGAACAGGCTTACGCCGCGCAGTACGTCATTCAGGACTACGAGGGCGTCCACGCGCTTGCTTTCGAATACGACCGGCACCGTGACCTGATCGATCCGAGGTTGCGCGACGCACTCGACAAGGGCGCCAAGATCTCAGCCGACGACTACGACGCAGCACGCCGCACTGCGAGCCGCGGGCGGCAGGTGTTTGCTGACACGATGTCTGACTACGACGTCATTCTCACGCCGTCGGCGCCAGGCGCGCCTCCGCACGGTTTCGCCACGACCGGCAACGCAATGTTCAACCGGCTATGGACGCTGTTGGGAGCACCCTGCGTCAACGTGCCGGGATTGAGCGATGACGGACTGCCACTCGGCGTACAAATCGTCGGTCGCTTCGGCCGCGACCGTTCCGCGCTTGAAGCGGCTTTGTTTGTGGAGCGCGCTATCGCTGGCATTGCAGATGGTCATCATCCGCCAAGGCGAATGAACCAGTAAGCCCATGCGATGGGTAATGCGGTGGGCCCAAGAGGTCCGCGCCGCGATTACTGCATCGTCCGCCTACGCGAACGATGCAATATTATCACTCCGCCGCGCGGCGCGCCTGCGCCAGTGGGTCGTAATTGAGGATTGGCGCCAGCCAACGTTCCATTTCGGCAAAGCTCATGCCCTTGCGCCGGGCGTAATCCGCGACCTGATCGCGCTCGATCTTGCCGACGCCAAAATAATAACTATCAGGATGGCTGAAATAGAAGCCACAGACCGAAGCGCCCGGCCACATGGCAAAGCTCTCGGTGAGTTTCACGCCGATGCTGTTTTCGCCATCGAGCAGCGCGAACAGCGTGCCCTTCTCGGTATGGTCGGGCTGCGCCGGATAACCCGGGGCGGGACGGATGCCGCGGTATTTTTCCGCGATCAGTTCATCGACGCTGAATGTTTCATCGGCGGCGTAGCCCCAGAATTCCTTGCGTACGCGCTGATGCATGCGTTCGGCGGCGGCTTCGGCGAGGCGGTCGGCGAGCGCCTTGGCCAGGATCGAGGAATAATCGTCGTTGGCGTGCTTGAAACGATCGGACACGGCCTGTTCGCCGATACCGGCAGTAACTGCGAAAGCACCAATGTAATCGGCAAGGCCGCTCGCGCGCGGCGCGACGAAGTCGGCGAGGGCGACATTGGCGCGGCCTTCGCGCCGGGCAAGCTGCTGGCGCAGCGTGTGCAGCGTTGCGACCGGCTTTACCCGCGCCTCGTCGGCAAACACCAGAATGTCATCGCCTTCGCTGTTTGCCGGCCACAGTCCACTCACGGCGCTGGCGCGGAACCAGCGCTCGGCGACGATCTGCCCGAGCATCTCCTGAGCATCGGCAAACAGGCTGCGCGCCGCCGCACCGACCGTGGCGTCGTTGAGGATTGCCGGATATTTTCCGGTGAGCTCCCAGGTGGCGAAGAACGGCGTCCAGTCGATGTAATCGATCAACTCCGCGATCGGTAAATCCGCAATCGTGTGCGTGCCTATAAGCTGCGGCTTCGGCGGCACATAATCTCCCGACCAGTTGAGTTTGAGCGCATTGGTGCGCGCATCGGACAACGGCAGACGCTGCTTGGAGTCTTCACTGCGGGCATGCGCGGCGGCAATGCGAGCGTACTCGGCGCGGGTATCATCGATGTAGCGTTGGCGGTTATCGCGCGACAGCAGTGATGAGACGACACCGACCGCACGGCTGGCGTCATTGACATAGATGGCCTGGCCGCGCCGGTAATTCGGATGGATCTTGACCGCGGTGTGCACGCGGCTTGTGGTCGCGCCGCCGATCAAGAGCGGCACCTCGAAGCCCTGGCGCTCCATTTCGGCGGCGACATGGCACATCTCGTCGAGCGATGGCGTGATCAGGCCGGACAGGCCGACAATGTCGGCTTGCTCCTCGATCGCGGCTTTAAGGATCTTGTCCACTGGCGCCATGACGCCGAGATCGACGACATCGTAATTGTTGCACTGGAGCACGACGCCGACGATGTTCTTGCCGATGTCGTGGACGTCGCCCTTGACCGTAGCGAGCACGATCTTGCCGTTCGAGGAGGCGTGCCCGCGGCCGTCCTTGTCCTGTTCCATGTAGGGCATGAGATAAGCGACCGCCTGTTTCATCACCCGGGCCGATTTCACCACTTGCGGCAGGAACATCTTGCCGGAGCCGAACAGGTCGCCGACCACGTTCATGCCGTCCATCAGCGGGCCTTCGATGACCGCGAGCGGGCGTGGCGCGTTGTGCCGCGCCTCCTCAACGTCGGTTTCGATGAAGTCGGTAATGCCGTGGACGAGCGCGTGCGTCAGCCGCTTCTCGACCGGCATTTCGCGCCATGACAGATCGGCCTCCTTCTTTTCCATGCCGTGACCGCGATGGTGCTCGGCCAGCGCAAGCAGCCGCTCGGCGGCGTCGGTGCGCCGATTAAGCACGACGTCTTCGGACGCCTCGCGCAGCTCGGCATTGAGATCGTCATAAACCGCCATCTGACCGGCGTTGACGATACCCATGTCCAAGCCGGCGGCGATGGCGTGATAGAGGAACACCGAATGCATTGCCTCACGCACCGGCTCGTTGCCGCGGAACGAGAACGACAGGTTGGAGACGCCGCCGGACACGTGCGCATAAGGCAGGTTCTGCCTGATCCAGCGTGCGGCCTCGATGAAGTCGACGCCGTAGCCGTTGTGCTCCTCCATGCCGGTCGCGATGGCGAAGATGTTCGGGTCGATAATGATGTCCTGCGGCGGAAAGCCGACGCGATCCACCAGGATGTCGTAGGCGCGCTTGGCGATCGACGTCTTGCGGGCGAGCGTATCGGCCTGGCCGGCTTCGTCGAACGCCATGACGACGACGGCTGCGCCATAGCGGCGTACCAGACGGGCGTGATGGATGAATGCCTCTTCGCCTTCCTTGAGCGAGATCGAATTCACCACGGCTTTGCCTTGTACGCATTTCAGCCCGGCCTCGATCACGGAGAACTTCGAGGAATCGATCATGATCGGCACGCGGGCGATATCCGGCTCCGCCGCGACCAGATTGAGAAATGTGGTCATGGCCTTCTCGGAATCGAGCAGGCCCTCATCCATATTGACGTCGATGATCTGCGCGCCGTTCTCGACCTGGTCGCGCGCCACCGCCAACGCAGCGGAGTAGTCGCCCGCGGTGATTAGCTTGCGAAAGCGCGCCGAGCCGGTGACGTTGGTGCGCTCGCCGATATTCACGAACGGAATCTCGGGCGTCAGCGTGAAAGCTTCGAGACCGGACAGCCGCAGCCGCGGCGCGATGTTTGGAATAGGGCGCGGTTTCTTGCCGGCAACGGCCTCGGCGATGGCGCGGATGTGATCCGGCGTCGTACCGCAGCAGCCGCCGGCGATGTTGACGAGGCCCGACTCGGCGAACTCGCCGAGCAACGCCGCCATGGCGTCCGGGCCCTCGTCATAATGGCCGAACTCGTTCGGCAGTCCGGCGTTGGGATAGGCGCAGATCAGCGTGTCGGCGACGCGGCCAAGCTCGGCGACGTGCGCACGCATTTCCTTGGCGCCGAGTGCGCAGTTGAATCCGACCGACAGCGGCGTGGTGTGCGCCACCGAATTCCAGAATGCCTCCGGTGTCTGTCCGGCTAGCAAGCGGCCGGAGCGATCGGTGATGGTGCCGGAGATCATCACCGGCACCGCGATCCCTCGCGCGTCGAATTCTTCGGCGATGGCGAAAATCGTCGCCTTGGCGTTGAGCGTGTCGAAAATGGTCTCGATCAACAGCGTGTCGACGCCGCCATCGAGGAGCCCGCGCACCTGCTCTGTATAGGCGATGCGCAAGTCATCGAAGGTGACGGAGCGGAAGCTTGGGTTGAGAACATCGGGCGATATCGAAGCCGTGCGGTTGGTCGGGCCGATGGCGCCGGCGACGAACCGCTGCCGGCCGTCCTCGTCCTGGGCAAGCCGCGCGGCATCGCGCGCCAGGCGGGCGCCCTCGAGGTTCAACTCGTAGGCCATCTCGGCCATGCCGTAATCGGCTTGCGCGATGCGCGTCGAGGAGAACGTGTTGGTCGAGACGATGTCGGCGCCGGCGCGGAAATAGGCGAGGTGGATTGCGCGGATGGCGTCCGGCCGGGTGAGTACGAGCAGATCGTTGTTGCCGCGCACCTCGCGGTTCCAGGCATCAAACCGCGCGCCGCGAAAGGCTTCCTCGTCGAGGCCAAGCGCCTGGATCATCGTGCCCATGGCGCCGTCGAGCACCAGAATGCGCTCGGCGGCGAGCTGCCGCAGCGTCGTTTCCGTTCGCGATTTAGAGACGGGCTTGGACACGGAACTCGCCATAACTCACACGCGCTCCCTCTTCCCTGCGGGGAGAGGGAGTTCGACGTTTTGATCCTTGTCCGGCCTAAGCCCGAGCAGGTGGCAGATCGCGTAGACGAGATCGGCGCGGTTCATGGTGTAGAAGTGAAAGTCGGTGACGCCGTGATCGACGAGGTCGAGTACCTGTTCGGCCGCGACGGCGGCGGCGATCAGCTTGCGCGTCGCGGCATCGTCGTCGAGACCGTCGAAGCGTTCGGCGAGCCATGGCGGCACCGAAGCGCCGCATCGCGCGGCGAAAGCGCGGGTCGTTTTGAAATTCTGCACCGGGAGGATGCCAGGCACGATCGGAATCTGAATTCCGCTCGCGCGCACGCGGTCGAGATAGCGAAAGTAAAGGCTGTTCTCGAAGAAAAACTGGGTGATCGCACGGCTGGCGCCGGCGTCGACCTTGGCCTTGAGCATATCGATGTCGGCGTCGACCGAGTCGCTGTCGGGATGTTTCTCCGGATAAGCCGAGACCGATACCTCGACGTCGGCAATGCGCTTGATGCCGGCGACGAGATCGGCGGCGTTACGGTAGCCGCCGGGATGCGGCGCGTAACGCTCGCCTGCACCGCCGGTTGGGTCGCCGCGCAGCGCCACGATGTGGCGCACGCCGGCCTGCACATAGGCGTCGATCACCGCGTCGACATCTGTCGAAACGGCGGCGACACAGGTCAGATGTGCCGCGGGCGTCAGCATGGTTTCGCCAAGAATACGCTTGACCGTGGCGTGTGTGCGTTCGCGGGTCGAACCACCGGCGCCGTAGGTCACCGAAACGAAGTTCGGCTTCAAAGGCGCAAGGCGATTGACCGCCTCCCACAACGTTTGTTCCATTTCCGTGGTTTTAGGCGGAAAAAACTCGAACGAGACACCGATGCGGCGCGGCGTACGATTCCCGACGAACCGGCTGGCGCGCGGTGCGCTCATCACGCCACCTCGCGCGTCTTCGGTGCCGCGAGCAAGATGCGGGGATCGCGCGCGAGCCAGAGCGAGACCGCGATTTTGCCCTGTGGACCGGGCGGCAGTGTCTGCTGCCGCACAATGTCGAGGCCGGCGGCTTCCAGCCACTGCGACACGGTATCGGCGGCGAAACCGAGCCGCAGGTGGGCGTGCTCTTCGCGCAGAAATTCAAGGTCGTGCGGCGCGAAATCGATGACGAGGAGCCGGCCGCCGGGCCGCAGCACGCGCACAGCTTCACGGATGGCGCGTGGGGCGTCGTCGAGAAAATGAAGCACTTGGTGAATGATGACGATGTCGAACGAATCGCGGGGCAACGCGAGATCGTAAATGTCGCCCTGCCGCACGCTGCAATTTTTCAAGCCGGCGCGGTCGAGGCGCTCCCGGGCCAGCGCCAGCATATCCAGAGAAAGATCGAGTCCAAGGCCGCGCTCGATATCGCCGGCGAACAATTCCAGCATGCGGCCAGTGCCGGTGCCGAGATCGAGCAGCGACCGGGCCGGTTTGTCGGCGAGCGCGGTGCGGATTGCGTCCTCTACCGCCGCATCGGCGACATGCAGCTTGCGGATGCGATCCCACTCGGCGGCGTGCCGCCGGAAATAATTCTGAGCGGCGGTGGCGCGCGCGGTGCGGACCGCGGCGAGCCGCTCGCGGTCCCTCGCGATGACCGGATCGTCGGCATCGAGCCGGATAATCATGGCGCGCGCGATATCGGCCGGGCCGCCGCGCTCGCCGAGGCGAAAGAATGCCCACGAGCCCTCGCGGAAGCGCTCGACCAGGCCGGCCTCGGCAAGAAGGCGCAGATGGCGCGACAACCGAGGCTGCGATTGGCGCAGGATCTCGGTGAGGTCGGAGACGGTCAGCTCGGCCTCGGCGATCAGCGCAAGGATACGCAATCGCGTCGCTTCTCCCGCGGCTTTGAGCATTGCGGTCAGGTCAGGGAACGAGAGTGGGTCGCTGTCCAAAGGTGTTAGCCCAAGTCTGTTAAATTAGACATAAAGATATCTTTATACGATTAAGCCAAATTGGCAAGAGGGAATGTGGGCATCGTCCCAATCTCCGATGGGACTAGACCTTGCGGGGAAACCAGCCGTGCGACGACTAGCGGCGTCAGGGCCGACCGTGCGAATTTCGCAAAATGACAGATCAAACCAAAGACAGTGTGAAACCCGACACCGAACGGGACGGTTGCCGCGAGGGGGAAATTACAGTGGCGCTACCCGACCAATTCGATGCCTCGCTTTACTTCATCGGCCACATCCACACGCCGTGGAAAACCCGCAACGAGTGCCCGAAGAACGGACGGGAATCGGACGAAATCTGCACGATCACGCTCGCTCCGCGCTGGGCCCAAGGCCTCAAGGGACTCGAGACTGTCAGCCATGTGCTGGTGCTGTATTGGATGGACAAAGCGCGGCGCGACCTCGTGGTGCAGGCGCCGCGTCACTACGCCGAAGCGCGCGGCACCTTCGCACTGCGTTCGCCGGTTCGGCCCAATCCGATAGCGGCCTCGGTGGTGCGCCTGCTGCACATCGACGGCAATGTGCTTTCGGTCGTTGGCCTCGACTGTCTTGACAACACGCCGTTGCTCGACATCAAGCCTTATTTCGCCTCGACGGATGCGGTACCCGACGCGAAAGTCGGCTGGCACGCTGATCGCAAGCGCTGAGCGGCGTCAGAGCATGATCCGAAAAAGCGTGCCCTCGGACTTGATCCGAGGGTGGAGACCGGTCTTTCGAAATGATCATGCTCCAACGAAAATTCCAGACCATGATCCGAATGAACCTGATCGGATCGTGATCTGCCTCAAAACAGCGGCGGCGCTTCGCCGAGCGGAATCATTCCCAAGGACATGACCCCGTCGGAGAATTGCAGCGGTAAGACGATCGCCGGCTTCTTGTCGATCTCGGTCGGCTGGCCCATTTTGTTGAGGCTTTCGATTATGCTGGCATTTGCGGTGTCGCGGACCGCGCTGCTCAACCCTGGCATCAGGCGGTCGAGCGCGCCAAGTCCCTGAGAAGACCCTTTATCACCGCCCAGCCGGTCGATGCCGCGCGCGATGGCGCGATCGACACCCAACAGCGGGACGATATGTTCGACGCCGGATATGGCGATGCGGATCAGGCCGTCGAGCTTGCCATCCGGCTTCAGGGTAAGTGTGCCGGCGCCAACGATGATCGCGTCCGGCCGCTCGAGGCGCAGATGTGTGATCTCGATGCTGCCACCGGCCGCCTGCATTTCGCGAAAGCGCTGCGCCCATGGCTTGGGTGCGAGATCCTTAAATCCCTTGAAAACAGTGTCGATGTCGCCCTGTAAGGGCTCCGCGAGCAACGGATGCAAGCTCGGCGCGGTCGCCGCGGTAAATTGAATGAGTGTGTCGATCACGGGATTAGTGGCGGCCGAACCGGCGACAATGCGGCTGCGAATTTCCGCGGAATCAGCCCGGAAAATCGTCGTCGCCTTGGCGTCGCTGGCTTGATCGACACGCGCCTTTTCGACCGTGACGGTTACGCTTTCAGGCTCAGGCGGCAGGCCGCGCACAGTCAACTCGGCATGCGACCAATTGGCGGTGAAGCTCGGCGGCTGTCCTGGCACCGACAGCGTGAGCGGCCCGGTGACATGGGCCACGAGCAGCGTCGGATGATAGACCTGCGCCGTGAAGGTGATGTCTTTGGCGTTGACGGCAAACGGCGGCTGATTGCTGTTGATCTGAGCACCGGCCTCGACGCAATGCGCCTGAATGCGGAACGGAAATCCGGTGATGTCCTGTGTTCCGCAGCTATAGACCCGGCCAGCGGCGGCTTCCCGCTCGATCCAGCCGGATAGCGTGCGGTCGGCGACCGAAGCGGCGTAGTACCAAAGCCAGCACCAGCCGGCCGAAAGCGCGATCACGACGGCCACCGGCACAACAACTGCCCATACCCGACTGCGGCGCGGCGGGGCCGCGGCAGGACGCCGTTGTGGGCGCTGCCGCGGCGGCCGCATCATGTTAAGTGGAGATTCGCCCTGCATGGCCTTTTGTCGCCTGCCGCTGCGGCGTTTCAAAGACTAATTCGTCGCCATTGTGCCGCCACGGTCACCCTGTTAGGCGAGCGGAACTGCAAGCAGGAGTCAACGAGGGTGACGAGGCAGGACAGTGCGCACGATACCGAAGACCTTTGGGTTTTCGGCTATGGCTCGCTGATGTGGCGGCCAGGGTTCGACGTGCTCGAACGCGTGCCGGCGAAGCTGATCGGCATGCATCGCGCGCTCTGTGTCTTCTCGTATGTTCATCGCGGCACGCCGGAACGGCCCGGCCTGGTGTTGGGTCTCGACCGTGGCGGCATGTGCCGCGGTATCGCTTATCGTGTCTCCGCTTCGAAGCGAGACGAAACCATCGCCTATCTGCGCGGTCGCGAGCAGGTCACCAGCGTCTATCGCGAAACCGTGCGGCGGATCGAGCTTGAGGACGAAGGGCGGCGTCAAGTGCGGGCGCTATGCTACATCGTCGACCGCGGCCATGTGCAATATGCCGGCCGGCTCAGCGTAAGCGATAGCGTGCATTATGTGCGGCAAGGTCACGGCCGGTCCGGCAATAACCGCGACTACGTGCTTGAAACGGTTCGCGCGCTCGAAGCGCTCGGTTATCGCGAGACAGAACTTCATTTGATTGCCGCGCAGATTAAGGGCGTGCACGAAACAGCGGTCAGTCAGCGGGAGGCAGGATCTGCTATCAGCGACCGCTAACTGTAACACGCGCCTCCTGAACCAGCCGCGCGGTCGCTTCTTCCAGGACATTTTGCAGGCGCGCAAGAAATTCCTTTCGGTCAAGGCCGGAGGGAATTGGGTCGAGAGCTTCCACAAGGACGGTGCCGGAACGGCGGCGCAACGAGCGGCGCGGCCAAAACAGTCCCGAATTGAGGGCGACCGGCACACAAGGCACCTCTGCCTTGCTGTAGAGAAAGGCAACACCTGGCTTGTAGAGCGGCTCCGCGTCCGGTGGCCGCCGCGTGCCCTCAGGAAAGATGACGAGCTGGCAACCGCGTTCGAGTTCCTTTCGCGCCCGCGTTGTCATGCGCGCCAGTGCCGAAAGCCCGGCATTGCGGTCGACCGGAATGAGGTGCGCCTTCCAGGCGTACCAGCCGAATAGGGGAATCCACATCAGTTCGCGCTTGAGGATGTAAATCGGTTCGCGCAAAACCGCGTACAGCGCAAACGTCTCCCACAATGACTGGTGCTTGCAGGCGACCAGGCATGCGCCTTTGGGGACTTTCTCAAGACCGCGCCACTCGACTTTGATGCCGCAGATCACGCGCAGCAGCCAAAGGCTGGTTACCGCATATGAGCGGATGAACTCGCCTAGTATCCGATGCGGCAGCACGAGCGTCGGCAACGCCACGATCATATGAACGATCAGGTTGGCGTAGAACAACGCGTTGAAAATGAGTGAACGGGCGACGATGGTCGTTGAGCGAGGCAAGATGAACCTGTCGGCTGGAGCCGGCGCCAGACTATTACGAGCCGCGCGCGTCCGCCACGCGGCGGCTGCCGTCATCGGCTGTCGTCGAATCGAACCGCATGCGCATCTTGGCGAACAGGTATTTGAGATATTCCGACAGCACCAGCTTGGTCGTTGCGCCGTTCGACCACCACGGCTCGACGCGCAAGCGGTCGGAGACAACCGGATAGGGGATGAGGGCGTCGTCGGGAAGCTGATGCGCCAGTTCGGCCAGCGCCCGGGGCATGTGATAGGCCGACGTGACGATGATCAGCGACCGGAAATTGTGCGCGGTCGCCCAGATCCGGGTTTGAACGGCATTGCCGAGCGTATTCAGCGCGGAATAGTCGAGGTCGACGCAACACGACAGAAAGCGGTCATAACTGACGGTTTGACGGGCGATATCGGTGGTCGTCGTGCCCGGATTGACGCCCGTGATGAGCAAGCGCTTGCCTCGGCCGGAGGCGAGGAGTTCGAGCGCATCGGTGACGCGGGACGCGCCGCCGGTCAACACCACGATGCCGTCGGCGTTACGGTCGAGTGGCAATTGTTGTTCCGGCAGGATCCAGACGAAGGCGCCAAAGCCAAAGACGAGCGCAACGCAGGCCAACACCGCAAGCTTGACTGCAAGCGAGGACATCCGTCGCGTTCTGACCGCGGACTTGAGGCTTCGCATAGTGCGCGCGTCCCCCTCGCGCCTAGTTGATCTTAATCGATACTAGCAAGCGTTCGACTCACCGTGTAACGGGAAACCACTGCCGTCACCCCAGCCATTACAACAATCTGAGCAACGATGGCTATGTATCCGTCGACGCCGATGGACAGGCTGCCGAACAACGCGGCGGCTTCATCACCGCCCGGGGTCCCGGCAAACCAGGCCCGCGCCGCTTCGACGCAGCCGAACAGCAGGATGGCCGCGCCGCCACCGATCGCGCCACCCTTGAATCCAAGCAAAAGAAAATGGCGCTGGAATTGACCTGCAACGAAGGTGTCGGTGGCGCCGACATAATGCATCACTTCTATGATCGGCCTGTTGATCGCCATGGCGCCGCGGGTGGCGAACGTCACTGACAATACTGTCACTGCCAGCACGAGACCGAGCACCGTAAGGCCGGCGAAGACTGCGCTTCCAGCCATGGTACGCATCCGCTCGATCCAACCGCGATGATCGTCAAGACTGGCGGTCGGCACCTGGGCCGCCAGCGCGTTGCGCAAGGAGCTGAAATCCGGCGTCGCACCGGGAATGAGCTTGACGACGATCAGGCGAGGGATGGGCAGATCGTCGAGATGAAGCCCGGCGCCGAGCCAAGGCTCGACCAGTTGCTCGGATTGCTGTTTCGAATAAGCCTGGACCTCGGCTATGCCGACGGCACCGCGCGCAAGATCGGCCGCCTTGCTGACGTCCGCATCAATATCCCGCCCGGGTTGGGGGCGAACCTGGATGGTGACCTCGCGCCCGACCTCTGACTGCCATGTGCTTGCCGTGCTCACCACAAGCATCGCGGCCCCCGTCGTCAGCGAGGCGAGGAAGGTCATGATGGCGACGACGGCGGCGAGCGAACGCACGGCAATTGAGCTCTTCGGCACGATCGACGCGGCGCCTTGCGGCACGCGAGACAGCGAATGCGCCGCATCGGGATCATCCCACGGCTCGGCCATGACCTTGATTGGTTCAGTCGTAGACATGAAGACGACCCTCATGCAGCACCAGACGGCGCGCATCAAACTCGTCCATCAAGGCGATATCGTGGGTGGCGATAACGACTGAAGTGCCCGACCTGTTGAGTTCGATGAACAGGCGGAGCAGCCGCTGACCGAGATTTGGGTCGACGTTGCCCGTCGGCTCGTCGGCGAGCAGAAGCTGCGGCCGCGCGATCACGGCCCGCGCAATCGCTGCGCGTTGCTTCTCGCCGCCGGAAAGAACTGCCGGCAATGCTCCGATGCGCTCGCCAAGACCGACCCAATGCAGCAATTCCACAACCTCCGACCGGTAGGAGGCCTCGTCCTTGCCGAGCACACGGAGCGGCAGCGCGACGTTCTCGTAGGTGGTCATATGGTCGAGCAGCCGGAAGTCCTGGAATACCAAACCAATCCGACGCCGCATTGTCGCACGCCCGTCCTTGCTGAGCGTCGCGGTGTCCTGGTCGAACATCGTGACCAGGCCCCGCGTCGGCCGCAGTGCCAGGAAAAGCAGGCGAAGGAGGGACGTCTTGCCCGCCCCGGAGGGCCCGGTGAGGAATTGAAAAGATTTGACGTCAATGCGGAAAGTGAGATCGCGCAGGATCTCGGGGCCGAGCCCGTAGCGCAAGCCGACATTCTCAAATCGGATCACGCGGTTCTCCGCATTGCCGCCTGCTCCGGCCGGCCGGTCGTTCGATTCGCCCCGATAGTGAATTTAGCACCCTGCCGGGCGGGATGGCTCGCCGAGACGGCTTGGTTTCCAATTCGTTAACGGATCGCCGTTAGGGTCGCCCGGAACGAGCCGCGATTACTGATTCGCAGATGCTGACCGTTTGCCCATCTTGCGCTACATCGTACGACATCGAGCTGGCAAGCCTGCAACCCAACGGGCGCCGGGTTCGCTGCGTGCGCTGCCGCAATGTCTGGCACGCCGAGCCCAGTCAAGCCGATAAGCTTTTGGCAGCCGCCGATGCGATTGCCCCGGTTCGCGACATGGTGGACGCGGCCCAGTCTTTCGCCGCGGAGACCTCGTCCGACGCGGCAGATTCTCCCCCTGGCAGCCGCGGGGTCCGTGCCGATCGGCGTATAGGGCATGCCGCGGACGCCAACTCTTATGCTGCGCCTGACGGATCGTCCGAAGGCCCGCTCGACACAGACCAGGCGGGCGAGGCGACAGGAGGGCCCATTGGGGACGTCGAGGTGGACGCTCCGCCGATCGCGCCAGTCGAGCTCGATGAGGGCCAACCGGCGATCGAGGCCGAAGCCGAGCCAGCCGAGAGACCGCCGAAGATATCGAGACCTATGCCGCGCGTCGCGAAAGACATGTCGCCAAGGGCCAGCCGTGGCGCTGGCCGCTGTCGCGGCTGCAAAGCGGCGTGCTGGCACTGCTCATTGTCGACGCCATCATTGTCGGCTGGCGTGACGAATTCGTGCGCATTATGCCGCAGACCGCCTCGTTCTATTCGATGCTCGGTCTGAACGTGAACCTGCGCGGCCTCACATTCGATGGCGTCAACACCGCGACGGAACTACAGGATGGCGTCCCGATCATCGTGGTCGACGGCACCATCGTCAACGAAAGCCGAAAGACCGCCGATGTGCCGCGATTGAAGTTCGCGGTACGCAATGGCTCCGGCCAGGAGGTATATTCCTGGACCGCGGTTTCGCCGCGCACGTCCCTGCCTTCCGGTGAAAGCGTTGTGTTCCATAGCAGGCTCGCCTCGCCGCCGCTCGAGGCACACGACATATTGGTGCGCTTTGCCACCCGGCACGACATTATTTCCGGAGCCCACTGATCGCCATGGCGCGCATCCTCATAGCCGAAGACGAGGAAGCGTTGCGCGCATTGTGCGCCCGTGCCCTGGCGATGGACGGCCACGAGGTCAAAAGCACCTGCGACGGCAGCGAGGCACTGGAGGTGCTGTGCCGGGAAGCAGGGCGCTTCGACCTGCTGCTCACCGATATTCGCATGCCGATCATGGACGGCATCGCGCTGGCGCTCGCTACGGCACGTGATTTTCCGACTCTCACCATTTTGATGATGACTGGCTATGCCGATCAGCGCGAACGCGCGCACGGTCTCGACGCTCTCATCCACGACGTCGTCACCAAGCCGTTCACGCTGGCGACGTTGCGGACGGCGGTGGCTGAAGCGCTCGCAGTTCGCGTCCGCACCTGAGATATTGGCAATTTCGATTTTAGTCGTCGTTCGAAGCCGCGTAGGGGCGCGGCATCGGATCGGCCTTCGGCTTGGACTCCGGTTGCCGAAAATCGGGCGCCGGCGAATCCAGGTTGAACTGGATCATGCCGCGCCGGATGGCGCGCCTTTCGGCGAAAATATTGTACAGCGTCTCGGCGTCGCCGTTGCGGACGGCACGCGTGAGAGTGGAGAGGTCCTCGTTGAAGCGGCCGAGCACTTCCAGCACGGCATCGCGGTTATGCAGGAAGATGTCGCGCCACATCGTGGGGTCGGACGCAGCAATGCGGGTGAAGTCGCGGAAACCGCCGGCCGAGTATTTGAGGATTTCGGACTCGGTGACGTAGCCGCAGATCGAACGCCGTACCGACGATGTTATAGGCGATCAGGTGCGGGACATGGCTGGTGACGGCCAGCACCAGATCGTGGTGTTCCGGCGACATGATCTCGACACTGGCGCCGAACGCTTTCCAGAATTGCGACAGGCGCTCGACCGCAGATGCGTCGGCGTCCTTTGCCGGGGTCAGGATGCACCAGCGGTTGATGAACAGTTCGGCGAAGCCGGCATCGGGCCCGGAATCTTCGGTGCCGGCGACCGGGTGTCCGGGAATGAAATGGACTCCGGCCGGAAGATGCGGCGCCATCTCGCGCACGACGTCTGCCTTGACCGAACCGACATCGGAGACGATCGCACCGGGCTTGAGGTGTGGCCCGATTTCCCTGGCGACCGCGCCGCAGGCGCCAATCGGGACGCAGACGATTACCAGATCGGCACCGGCAACGGCGACGGCACTTGTGTCCACGACGTCGTCGGCGAGGCCGAGTTCGCGGATACGCTGCCGCGTCGGCTCGGAGCGCGACGTCGCCGTAATGGTCCGCACCAGGCCGAGCGCCCGCGCCGCGCGCGCGATCGAGCCGCCGATCAGGCCGACGCCGATCAGAGCCAGGCGGTCGAAGGTGGGGGCCGGCGCCATCACTGCCGTCCCAAAAATTCCTTGAGGGCGGCGACGACGAGCACGGTTGGCTTCCTCGGTGCCGACGGTCATGCGCAGCGCATTCGGCAGCTTGTAAGCGGTCGTCTGACGCAGGATGAGGCCGCGCGCGGTGAGGAAAGCATCGGCGTCCTTGGCGGTGCGGCCCTTGGTTTCCGGAAAATGGATCAGCACGAAGTTGGCGACGCTCGGAGTCACTTTCAGCCCGAGCTTGCCGATCTCCGTCATCAGCCAGTTGAGCCAGCGCGTATTGTGTTCGCGCGAGCGCTCCTGGTGCTCCATGTCCTGGATTGCCGCGACGCCTGCGGCGATCGCTGGACCGGTGAGATTGAACGGGCCGCGGATGCGATTGACGGCATCGACAATGTGCGCCGGCGCGAACATCCAGCCCAGCCGCAGCGACGCGAGCCCGTGGATTTTCGAGAACGTGCGGCACATGACGACATTCTCCGATGTCGCTACGAGTTCGATGCCGGCCTCATAATCGTTGCGCCGGACATACTCGGCATAGGCCGCATCAAGGACCAGCAGCACGTTGGGCGGCAGGCCGCGATGCAGCCGCTTGACCTCGTCGAACGAAAGGCATGTGCCGGTCGGATTGTTCGGATTGGCGAGAAAGACGATCTTGGTCTTTTTCGTCACCGCGGCGAGAATGGCATCGACATCCGCAGTGAAATCCTTCTCCGGCGCCACCACCGGTGTAGCGCCGGTGCCGAGCGTCACGATCGGATAAATCAGGAATCCATGCGTGGTGTGGATCGCCTCATCGCCGTCGACCAGATAGGCGTTCGCAAGCAGATGCAGCAAATCGTCCGAGCCCGAGCCGCAAACGATGCGGTCGGGGTCGAGCCCGAAGGCGCGCCCGATCGCCTCGCGCAACTCGCTCGCTGCGCCGTCCGGATAATCCTCAAGGTGGTCGGCGGCGGCCTTATAGGCCGCGATCGCCTTCGGGCTTGGTCCGAGCGGCGTCTCGTTCGACGACAGTTTGATCACCTTGGCCACGCCAGGCGCGCTGCTCTTGCCGGGCACATAGGCCTCGATCTCGAGCACGCCGGGCCGGGGCTGCGGACGCGTTGCAGGCATTACTTCCTCACTCCTGGATCGACCCCTCTCCCTTTCAGCGGGAGGCGGGGACTTTGTCGGGCACCGTATAGCGGGTCGCGTGACTGCCGACGAGGGCCGTCGAGCGGATCGAGGCGCCGATACCGATCAGGGCCTTGGAGACGGCGGCGATGCCGCCGCGCTCGACCGAGACCAACAGCGCCGCGCCATCGAAGGCGCGATCGGGTACGGCGATGACGTCGGCCAGCGTCGCGACGGCGTTGACCGATGCGGCGTTCCAGCCGGACACTCGGAGGCTCCAGACCTCGGTCTCGGTCACCAGGGCGTCGGGCGCGACACGGGACACCACGAAGACCGGCATGCCGGCCGGATGATTGGAACGCTCGACGAACGGCAGCCGGGCGATGATTTTTGGCGCGGCGTCGAATTCGAGTGCGGTCCACCATGGACCGGCGCCAGCGGTGGCGAACGCAGGCACAAGGCCAATATCGGCCTTCGCCGACGATGCTGCCGCAACTACGCTCGCTGCGCCGGCGTGCGGCACGAACGGAGCGGTGAAGCCGAAGTGGAAACGCGCGGAATCGCGCATCATGGCGTCGCCGGCGGAGAGGTCGGCGTGCACCGAAAACGGCGCCTGAACGTAGGTGAAAGTGGAGATGATGACCCGCCAGATGCTCTCGACGGTATCGAGCGGCAGGTTGCCGCGATGCCGCTGTACGAGGCGTCGCATCATGTCGGCCTCGCGGGCCGGACGAAAGGCCGAGCCGGTTTCTTCGGTCTTCTTGACCGCGATCAAGGTGTCGATGATCTCGCCGCGCTCGAGCAAGAGCTCGTGCATCGCCTCGTCGATGCGATCGATCTCGCGCCGCAGGTCGGTCAGTGAAACTTGCTTCTGGCGTGGCGGGTTCGGCATGGTTTGCCCCGGGAATTGGCCCGATTGATAGGTGCCGTTAAGACCGAAATCAAAGAAAACGTTGACTCCGAGCGGAAGCGGCCTATTTACGCCGCTTTGAGCGCCCGGGCTGCGGGCGACCGACGCCGGGAAGTGTCGCTTTCAGGGACCCATTATGGCCGACGCCAGCGCCACGCTCGATCTCGCCGACCGCACGCGCGAAGCGGATCACCCGCATTCTCCGGCGGTGCGTTTCGCCGCCGACAAGCCGCTGCGGCTCGATGCCGGCGTCGATTTTGCTCCGTGGCAGATCGCCTACCAGACCAATGGCACGCTCAATGCCGCGCGCAGCAATGCCGTCCTGGTCTGCCACGCGCTGACCGGTGATCAGCACGTGCTCAATACCCATCCGGTGACCGGCAAGCCAGGTTGGTGGGAGACCATGGTCGGCCCCGGTCGGCCGATCGACACCGAGCGCTATTTCGTCATCTGCCCGAACGTCGTCGGCGGCTGCATGGGCAGCTCCGGTCCGGCCTCGACCAATCCGGCGACGGGCATGCCTTGGGGCCTCGACTTTCCGGTCACGACCGTGCGCGACATGGTGCGCGCGCAAGCGATGCTGCTCGATCACCTCGGCATCGACTCGCTGTTCGCGGTCGCGGGGGGCTCGATGGGCGGCATGCAGGTGTTGCAGTGGGCGGCGAGTTTTCCGGACCGCGTGTTCGCGGCGCTGCCGATTGCGGCTTCGACGCGGCATTCGGCGCAGAACATCGCCTTCCACGAGGTCGGCCGCCAGGCGGTGATGGCCGATCCGGAGTGGCGCGGCGGGCGTTATTTTGCCGAGGGCACCAATCCGCGGCGCGGGCTTGCGGTCGCGCGCATGGGCGCGCACATCACCTATCTGTCCGACGCCGCGCTGCACCGCAAATTCGGCCGCCGGTTCCAGGATCGTGACAATCCGACATTTTCGTTCGATGCCGATTTTCAGGTCGAGTCTTACCTGCGGCACCAGGGCATTACCTTTGTCGAGCGCTTCGACGCCAACTCGTATCTCTACTTGACCCGCGCCATGGACTATTTCGATCTCGCAGCGGACTATGACGGGGTGGTGGCGAATGGTTTCCGCGACACGCCGACACGGTTCTGCGTGATCTCGTTCACCAGCGATTGGCTGTTTCCGACCGCGGAATCGCGCGCCGTGGTTCACGCGCTCAATGCTGCCGGCGCGCGCGTATCGTTTGCCGAGATCAAGACCGACAAGGGCCACGACGCCTTCCTGCTCGACGAGCCGGAACTGTTCGCCATCGTGCGCGGCTTTCTGGAAGGCGCCGCCAAGGCGAGGGGTCTGTGACCATGCTGTCCCGCGTCGAACACGATATGACAATGGCGGAGGCCGCGCGCGGACCGGGCGGCTCGCGCGTCGACTTGCTCGTGGTTGCCGACATGGTGGAGCACGGCGCGCGCGTGCTCGACGTCGGCTGCGGCGACGGCGAGCTGCTGCGCTTGCTGGAGACACGCGGCGTTGACGGCCGCGGCATCGAGTTGTCGCGCGAAGGCGTGAACGAATGCGTCGCCAAGGGGCTTGCGGTGGTCCAGGGCGACGCCGACACCGATCTGGCCAATTATCCGAACGACGCCTTCGACTTCGTCATTCTGTCGCAGACGTTGCAAGCGACGCGCCAGCCGCGCGCCGTGCTCGAACACATGCTGCGCATCGGCCGGCACGGCATCGTGTCGTTCCCGAATTTCGGCCACTGGAAGATACGGCTGCAGTTATTTTTCGGTGGCCACATGCCGCGCACCGACAACCTGCCCTATGCGTGGTGGGAGACGCCGAATATCCATTTTTGCAGCATCAAGGACTTCCGCGAGCTCTGTGACGCCACCGGCGCTAAGATTGAGCAGGCGGTGGCGCTCAATGCCTGGGGCAGCCGGATGCGGCTGAAAATGCCGTGGTGGTTCTGGAATTTGTTCGGCGAACAGGCGGTGTTCCTGCTCAGCAGGCGGGGCTAGGCGCCAGGTCATTGCGCGCTGGATGGCGTCGCTTAGCTCGCAATGACGGTGCTATATAATATCGTCCCGCATTCTTTCGTCCGCGCCATCTGCGGACGGCGGGCCCGTAGCTCAATGGTCAGAGCTAGCGGCTCATAACCGCTTGGTTGGAGGTTCGAGTCCTCCCGGGCCCACCACGCACTCGTATAGATTGTAAGTCTCTTATAATACTCGTAATAGTAGTTATGACTTCAATGACTTAGCCGAGATATTGGCGTCAGTTTCTGTCTCTGTTTGCAGTAACTCGGGCATTTTGGCCGTTTGTCTCTGCGCCTGAAATTCCGTTTCCCGGCGGCATTATCCCGGTGGAGGGGAGATTGGTTTGAGTCTCGTGAGGCGAGCACGCAGTCGATGAAAAGTCGCGTCTCACTTATGACACGCTCATCTATTCCGAGACCCGTTCGACATGACTGCGTAGTTGGCACCCAGTTTTGGGTCCTTCCGTCTCCACCACCCAGTCCGCCGTTGTCGGAGGTTTCCCGAGCTCTCGGCAATTTGCGCCGAAACGGCGGAGTTGTTCGCGCGCTCAGTGTCTCTGCAACGGCACTTTCGGATTCAGGAGGGCGTTCGGGCGGCTTTGTCTCTGCCTGCAAAATTTCGTTTCCCGGAAACAAA
The DNA here is from genome assembly GCA_963813825.1 of uncultured Alphaproteobacteria bacterium. GTDB lineage: Bacteria > Pseudomonadota > Alphaproteobacteria > Rhizobiales > Xanthobacteraceae > BOG-931. The sequence goes on along the minus strand of CAWFBB010000028.1, from coordinate 278,770 downwards.
GACCTAAGTTCGAAGGGACGCGGTTCGCGACCAGCTGATTGTGCTAGCTGCCGGCGCTTCAAGGCCATTTGGGATACTATGCGGGGCGTCTCGTCGGTCGCCGGATGGCGCGCACCTTGCCGCTCGTTTCGCCGCCGCAAAAGAACCGGTCGCCGCCATCAGACTCCAGCCCCGACACGACGACGCCCGCGGGCATGTCGAGTTTTTCCAGTACTTCGCCGTTGTGCGGATCGACGCGCCGTAGGTCGCTTTGCTCGCTTTCGTAAGTGGCGTGCCAAAGCTCGCCGTCGACCCAAGTTACGCCGGTGACGAAGCGGCTAGATTCGATGGTGCGAAGCACCGCGCCGGTCTCGGGATCGATTTGATGGATCTTGCGGTTGCGGTATTGACCCATCCACAATGTCCCTTCGGCCCACGCCAGCCCCGAGCCGGCGCCACCTGGTGCGGGAATTGTCGCGAGCACGCGGCCAGTGTCCGGGTCGATTTTCTGTATGCGGTCGCCGGAAAGCTGGAACAGGTGTTGACCATCAAACGCGGTTCCGGCGTGTGCGGCTGCATCGATCGCGCGGACCTTGTATCCGGTCTCGGGATCGAATGCGTTCAGCTTGTCTCCCGACGCAAACCAGACGTGCTGTCCGTCGTAGGTGACACCGGCGATGTGGTCGATGCCGGGAAAGGGCCCATATTCACGAATGATTTCGGCTGCGGATTGTTTCATGGCTGGCTTCTTCGTTAGAGCTTGATCTTCAGGTCCGAGGACAAGCTTACTAACCACGCGGCAACGGACCCGGGAGTAACAATGTTGTCGTGAAACCAGGCACCGGGCGGGCGATCCAGCGGCGCGCCCGGCCACGGCCGTACGGTTGGACTTTGCCTTCCGTTGCGAGTGCATCGAGCGCACGCTGCACGGTGCGCGGGCTGGCGCCGAGCGCGAGCGAAAGTGCCGAACTCGACCACGCTTCGCCGTCAGCGAGGAAAGCAAGCACCTCCGCATTCTCATCTTCGACCGGTGGCGCGATTACGGCGACCTCGCGCGCGCGCCGAGGCGCCAGCGCGAAGCCCGCGGTAGTCGCGCTGACCTCCGCAAGAGGCTTGAGCTTGGCGCGAAGCCGCCCAATTTCGACGCGCAGCCGCGCGCGATGCGATTCATCGGCGTGTTTCGCCCGGAAGGCGCGGGCGAGGAGCGTGCTGCGTGAAACGTCCGCCGGCCACGCTTCGGCTAGCGCGCGCGCGAGCGCAAACAGCACCGGGCGCGTCGCCAGCGATACAATGGTGCCGGCGTCGCGCACGATATGACGGCAGGCATCTACCACGATCGCTTCCGACGCCAGCAAGGCTTCAACCTCTTCAAGCCGGAGCAGTCGATCCTCGCCAGACGCAATCAGGCGCGCGGCGGGTGCGTTCATCATCGCGACAGTGTTTTCGATCTCGGCCAGCAACGCCGGGATGCCCGCTTGACGCGCGGCGCGCCTGGCCTTGGCCAGCGCGTCGCGCGCCGTTTTGGTGCGCAGGCGTCGGATCGCCACGCCCGCGACCGCCAGTTCGTGGGCGGCGCGCAATGCCGGCGGCAGCGGCGTAGCATCGAATTTCGCCAGCGCACCCTCCGCCTCGTCGAGTTTCCCGATCAGTAGCAGACGCCGTACTTCAAGATGCCGGGCGTGTGCGGCGTTGCCCCGGTCGCCGAAGCGCTCGAGTGCGACCCGTGCGGTGTCGAGCGCTTTGGCCGGCCAGCCCAGATCGCGCGAGACGAGTGCGATCTCGGCCTCGGCAACGACGCACCGCGCGCGGGCCACCTCCTCCTTCGGGCCGAACGTGCGCGCCGCCTTGCGCAACAGCTCCTTAGCCCGGACCAACTCGCCGAGCTGAGCCATCGCGATGCCGCGCAACGCAAGCGCCGGCGCATCGTCGCGCAGCGCGATGCGCTTAAGCGCCTCGATCGGGTCGCCCGTTGCCAGCGCATGCGCGGCCGCTGCGATCAGCGAGTCCATCGGTATCCCGCCAAACTTGTAACTCTCACCCTCTGATCTCCTGGCTTATTTCACGAGCTGAGACCAGTGCATCTGGTCGAGAAAGGATGCTGCCATGATTCAATTATTGGAGCTTTCGCCGGCATACCTACTGGCCCTGGTCGAATGGGCTGAGGCTCGTGTGATGATATTTGTGCTCGGCCCAGACGAGTTGATGGAAACAAGACATCGCCGTGACCTTAACGGCTAATCGGCCGGGCAATGAATCCCGCCAAACTTGTAACTCCTGGCCTTGCGGTGCCCGGCACTAGATCAGTCCTGCGATCAACAACACGGAATGGAGCAACGGCTATGCCGGACATTTTGCACAAGGTTGGAATCAAATCGTCGTCGCCAGACAAGGTCTACAACGCATTGGCCACAGTCAAAGGCCTTTCCCGCTGGTGGACGAGCGACACGCGCGGCGCAAGCAAGGCCGGCGGCGTGCTCGAATTCCGCTTCGGCAACGGCGGCTTCGACATGAAGGTTCTGGAATTGCAGCCCAGCCAGCGCGTGCTCTGGCAGGTCACCGAAGGTCCCGAAGAATGGCTCGGCACGAAGATAAGCTTCGACATCAAACAAAACGGCGATTGGACCATCGTCCTGTTCAGGCACCACGGCTGGAAGGAGCCGGTGGAGTTCATGCATCACTGCAGCACCAAATGGGCGGTGTTTCTGCTCAGCCTCAAGTCGCTGCTCGAAACGGGCACTGGTATGCCGTGGCCGAACGAGATCAAGCTCGACGCATGGGAATAACGGCAAGCAACTGATGGAGATAATTATGACGAAGCGCAAAATCACGACAGCCGGGGAACAGCCGGGCTGTTGCTGCGCTTTACCGCGATCGGGGGGCCGAAAGGAGAAGATCATGAGTGACAAAACAGAAAGCGCGAGCGAATTGATTGTGTCAGGCATCGAAGCCGCAGCGCTGCCGCGGGTAGCCGATCGCGCCACTTTTCAGACCGAACTTGATGCGTTGCGTGTGCAAGAAAAGGCGCACGTGCGTGCAGGCGATGCGCTTGCCGCCGCGCGCCGTCGGCTGCCGATGGTGGAGGTCGATGGTGCGACGCCGCTCGTCTGCGAACGCGGCTCGGTGACATTGCTGGACGCATTCGAGGGGCGGCGCACGCTCATCGCCTACTACTTTATGTGGTTCGCCGGGAAGCCAGCGCCGCGGCAGTGCGAGGGCTGCTCGTTCTACACGTCGCAGGTCAGCGAACTGTCGTTCCTGCATTCGCGGGATGTGACCTACGCCACGTTCTGCCAGGGTCCGTACGAAGAGGGCGCTCGCTATCGCGACTTCATGGGCTGGACAACACCATGGTACGCGGCACCGCCGGAATCTCTCGAAACGCTGCTGGTCGGACGCAAGGCCGGGATGATGCACCTCGTCTGTTACCTGAAGCGGGGGTCGCGTGTGTTCGAGACGTACTGGACGACACAGCGCGGCGTCGAGGCTATGGACAACAGCTATCGCTTGCTCGACCTGACCGTCTACGGACGGCAGGAATCGTGGGAGGACTCGCCGGCCGGATGGCCGCAGCTGCCGAAAGGCGTACACCCGTACCGCACCGGCGGGCGCCCCATCGTTCAGTGGCCGCGCCTGACGCACGGATATTCCGACGATCTTGGCACCGGCAGCCGGTGAGGGGCGATCATGTCTGATGCTATCTTCGGATCACAGCCGGCCGGCTTGAAACAGGCGCATCGGCGTGGATTGGCCGCCCGCGCGTTTAATCTCGCGGCCGCACCGGTATTCGTCATCATGGCGCTGCTGGCCCGAGGCGGTGAGCCGAACATGCTCTGCGCTGCCATGTTGCATGTGTCGCCACTCGACGGCATGACCCCGATGTATCTGCTGATGGCCGCGTCTCATTCCGGGCCGTGGTTAAGACTGATTTTGCGGTCGATAGGAGCCTAGGCCTTGCATGGTCCGCCGCGCCTATTGTCGGCGGTTGCCACATGTCGATGCCTACAGCATTTGGTGACCTAAGAGGGAAAAGCCGACCCGAAAACCCCTGTTTGCACAATCGGAGACCGGTTCGATATGGACTGCGTGCCTGGCACCCAGTTTGAGTCCTCTCGTCTCCACCACGCATTCTCTTGCTTAGAGAGATTTCCTGGTGCGCTACGCTTTGCCCCGATTTGGCAGGGATCCTCACGTGCGTTTCGTCTCCGCGCAAGAGATGTAGATCCTTACGTCGCTTTAAGGTCCTTTGTCTCCGCCCTTGAAATCCTGTTTCCCGGAAACGGAGACGTGGGTTCGCAGAGACTTGGTTCGAACTCTCGATTTAATGGAGGGGAAGGCCAAGCATCTGGCGTTGCTTGGACCATTCGACGGGCAGGTCGGCGAGGCGGGTTACGCCCATGCCGTGTGGAAGACGGCCATCGATAGCCGCTTTGACAAGATCAGGCGCGAGGAAAGAGAGCGAGATCGTCATGTTGACCTTCCGGGCGCTGCATCCCTCACGCTTTGCGATACCTAAGGCGGTGGCCGTCACATCTGTTACAAGCTCATCGCGCCATCGGCGTCCTCGCGCAATTGATGCGACCAATGTGGCGCGTGTTTCCGATCGTATCGGACGAGCGTTTTCCCGCTGGGCTCCTTCAGGTAGAAGAATTTCACGACGCCGCGTTGCAGGGGCTTTTTGCCAAGCTATGCAAAGAGGGTTTTGGGGTGATGTTCTGCAATCGGAGTCTTCAAGTCGGGCAAGATGGATGAGCAACTGACTCCGCTGTACCTCAATTCGCGTAACGTAATGGTCGACCAAATCCCGATCGATAATCGGTATGACGAGCTTCAGATGTTCCCGAACCGACTTGATCACCAGCGACCGATGTCGGTCGCCGGCACTCGGCTTATCGATCCAGCCCGTTCCGCTGTTCCAGTGAGTAGAGCTGAGGATAGGTAGTATCTGTACTTGGTACCTCCTTTGCGAGTGTGGCTCTGATCCAGATCAAAACGATAGTCCAGTGCGATGCTAGACAGATAGGTGCTGATCCCCCTCAGCGCCCCCGCCGCGCCGAGTTCGTCCGTTGGGCATCAACGGTGCTCGGCGCGGCACCCAAGCCGACATCCGCAGCTAATCGCTCGGTCAGATGTTCAGCACAGATAGGTAGGCTCCTGGCCATCATGGATTATCCGCGCGCGTTCGATCTCATTCGCGTCTCGGCCTTGAAGGCCAGATAGATGTCCACCTGATCACGAACGTGAACCTTTTCTCCATCTCCTCTTTCCGGCGGCTCGCCGACGTTGGCGGGAAGAGGCGGGGTTGTGACGTGGATGCGATGATGACGATCGAACCCACCTGCCACCTCGGCAGTGAGTGGGATCGAAGCGATGCAAGTCTACCGTTCCCATAGCAGTGGCTGTTTGACCTGCATCAATGCGTGCGAGACCCGGGTAGTCCAATGTGATTTAATCGGAACTAAATCATCATGCGTCCAAAAGCCGGGAATATCGCCAGCGCGGGAGGAAAGGATGGATGAGAGGCTAAGCCAGGAAATTTGCCTTTTTATACGTGACGAGAGGACGGGCCGCTTTCTATTCAATGATAGGGCACTCTCGGCTTTAGGGTTGGATCCGGCGCAGTTACGGCAATGTGGATACCCAGTGAGCGTTTCCCCTCCATAGCCGCGACTGCGACGACGGATCAAAACCATGCCGCCTGATTACCGCAACGAGCCGCCCGCTTTGTGGACCAAACGAGCGGCGCGGGTAATGAATGTTCGCCGTCCCGAATGAGAGGAGCAGCCCTCCGAACCAATTATCCGGTAGGCCTTTGCGAACCAGCACACGACGCTGATGGGCGTCATGGGGCCACCACGCTCGGACCGAATAACCGGCCCGTCCAATATCAGGGTTGAGGGCGCGAGCTTGACCAGAGCCGTGTGCAAGTCTGGGTGAATTGGAATGACTCGACCGCTGCCTTTCTTTGCGACGCAGTCTTGCAATTCGAGCGACATCCCAACCTGGCCGGTTGGCCCAGCCAGCATCGGCCAGGTCAGGTTGGCGATTTCACCGGCGCGCAGGCCAGCCTTGACCGACAGCAGGACGAGCACTTGGTTGCGGATGGGATGTCGGGTTTGGCGTGCGAAGACCAGCAAGTCTTCAACATGATCTAGCGATAAGATCTTGGCGCGTTTGCCGATCATTCGAGCTTTGCAATCACACTATGATTCGATTGTAGGCGTACTGGTGTGATCAGCAATCAAAAATCGGGATCAACCGCGAAGATGAACACTCGATAAGAAACTACGATTTGTTAGCGAGTTAGGGAATTGAGTTTTCAACAGCCGCGTCCTACGGTGGGCTCAAGGGGCGACGCCACAAATGGTGCCAATCCGCTTGTTCCGGTATACAAAGCGAGCAGGATGAACCGCGCGATGTGCTGAGCAGTCGCGCACTAGCATTCCGCCCAGGTTGCCGTATTTGCTCGGGTTGGTCGCCAACTGCGAAATTGTCGCCGAAGCCGAAATCCCAATGACCACCAAAGAAACAAAAGAAAAGAGAGAGCTTACCAGCTCGCCAACTCTGCGTGATCGGGGCTGGACACCTGCAATGATACGTCAGCTTGCTGATCCCCCCGACAAGTTGGCTCCTAACCCGCACTACCGCAGCGGCCCCAAGATGAAGCTTTACGATCTCGACCGCGTCAAGGCGGTCGAACGGACTCCGGAGTTTGCGGCGCGGCGACGCAGCGCCGAGGCGCGCAGCAAAATCTCACGCAGCGTGGCAGACAAAAAGGAAGACCAGCTATTGGAATCGATTGAGGAAATGGAAATCAAAGTGAGGGTGTTGCCAGACGGCGTCGTGTTGGAACGGGCGATCGAAAGCTATAACTCCGCCCCAAGGCGAGGACGCGATGACTTTCGCGCCTACAAGGACGGCGACCCGAAATTCCTGATGCGCATCCAGGTGAACTACATTCGGCACGAGTTGACTAGATACGATCTGGCGCTGTGGGAAACGGCTGGCAAAATTGGCGTGGTCGAAGCAAAACGCAGGATTCGTGCAAAAGTATTCGGCGCCATTGGCGAGGCGTATCCGCAATTCGGGGACGAATGCCGCCGGCAAGCCAGCACGAGAAATTTGGTAGTCCGTCACTAGCCGCAGTCGGGACCCATATGGTTGGCGCTCGGTTGATGTTGGGCGCGCCTTCTTTGTGCTTGGGTGATGATAAATACTGGCTAAGAAATGCCATTTTGTTAGCGAGTTGCTGAGCTGACCGGAAACCAATCGAGTTCGACAAGGGCTATCGATCCCTTTCCCAGGATGATTATAGAGTGCTGGTCATGACGCAAGCCAACCGTCTTCGGCAATTCGTCAGGGATCACTGTATTGCTCCCGCTAGAGCAGAAGAGGCGCACCGAAATCACAATCCGCCGCTGGGGACGTTCACCGTGAGATGTCCCTTCATTAATGCAATGCCAGCCGTGTGCAGCGCAATCGGGAGCAGCAAATTTGATGAGTGGGCGTGTGTACGCGGACCGCTCTAAGGGGGCCCGGCAGATGTCGCAAATTTCTATTTTACATTTAGTTTGTGCGCTCCTCCGTTGTCTGAGGCGATCGTTAGAAGTCGAGAACCAGTTCCTAGGCCAGCACAATCGTAGCCGGGGACCACTTCAACGGTCTTGGAGAAATAGTCGCCGCGCGCGTGTTTGACGAATTCGTAGATTGAGTTCATTGCCTCCAGTATACGGCACGGTAAAGAGCCCCGGGGAGGGGACCACAACAGCGCTAGGACGCTATCTGCTTTGTTGGAGGTTTGAATTTACTCGGCGCAGGAACCTTCACAAGGTGAGCACCATCTTTGTGAGAAGCAATCACTCCGATGTAAAGCGTCCCCTTTTTCTCGGGCGTCGGTCGTGTCGTCATCATAGATCATTTGTCCTATCCAATTGCCATTCACATCCAATCGGGTGGGCATGCCCGGCACGTTGACGACGCCAGCAGATTTTGACCTTCTTCTATATTTCTTCCACCACGTTTCATACGTGTAGGAAACCATGTGAGTAAGCATCGTTGGTGTGTCGCCGCGGTTGATTACGATCAAGGCAAGCCATTTTCCTTGTCCGTCATCTGGAAAGGTTCTGGCATCGGCCATCAAAGACAGGTTGAGCCGTGGGCCGCTCATGAACCAATTGCGAGCTTGAATAGCAAAGCCTCCGCTTGAAATAATAAGGGCGATAACAGAAATCCACTCGGAGGTGGTCATAACGTCCACTCCTAGGCGAAGACCTTGTCGACCGGCCCGCATATTTATTTCTCGTATTGAAATCGCTATACTACTGCCTGACGTGATTGACTTCGTCCTGGAGATTTCGGTGAGGAAGAGTAAGAAAGCGGCATTCGATCCAACGGTATTTCTCGCCAAAGTTGGCGATGGAAAAGTGGTATCGAAGTATAAAAAGGATCAGATTGTTTTTTCACAAGGTGAAGCTGGGGACGCGGTCTTCTACATCCAGAAGGGCAAGATCAAGCTCACCGTCGTTTCTAAGCGGGGCAAAGAGGCAGTCGTTGGCGTCCTTGGGACTACTCACTTTTTTGGCGAAAGCTGTCTCAACGGCCATCCGTTGCGTATCACAACAGCCACCGCCATCGACGAATGCATCATTACGCGCATCACCAAGGCGGCAATGATCGCAACCATGCATGATGAACCGAAATTCTCGGAACTGTTCATGGCGGACCTATTGAGCCGGAACAGTCGAATTGAAGAGGACCTGATCGACCAATTGTTCAATTCGAGTGAAAAGCGTCTTGCCCGCGCTCTCCTTCTCCTTGCAAATTTCGGCAAGGAAGATGCGCCGGAGCCGATCGTCGGAAAGTTCAGTCAGGAAATCCTTGCGGAGATGATCGGCACGACCCGATCACGCGTCAGCCATTTCATGAACAAATTTCGTAAATTGGGCTATATCAAATATAATGGGAAACTAGAAATCCATAACTCCCTGCTGAACGTCGTCTTATACGACAAGCCGCAAATCAGAACGAAGGACCACAGCGCCCCCAAAGCGGTGTGATGAGCTACTGGCCCGTTTCCATCCCCGCTGGTCCCTTTGAATTCGAGGGTGGTGCCTTTTGATTTTGGCACAGACGTCGCATCGAAAAGGTCGGCGCTTGTAACGGTTGCAGCATTCAAGCCACGCCGGCAGTGTCATTTACCCGCCGCCTCCCGCAAAAGTGCTTCAATGGCATCCGCCTCTGAAGCGTAATGACGGGTGCGGTAGTCCGGGAACAGCTGCTTGGCGACGGCATCGCCCGCCGCTTCGCCGACCAATCCCCGATCCATCTGCTGGCGCGTCTGTCGCGCCCATTCGGCAACTTTTTCTGCCGTTGGTCTGTTGGCCAGACCATATTTGATAAGCAATGCTTGGGAAGCGTCGGCCATGATTTTCTCCCCACCCTCCAAATGCGTCGATCCCGGTGATTACTCGCCTGGTGGCGGTCCCTTTTGAACCAAACGTTCTGCCTCCGTATTATGTCATTTGACAGACAGCATGGGGAGGGGCGGGAGTGAGCAAGGTAGACGAGTTTCGCGCCAACGCTGCCGAGTGCGAGAAGTTGGCCGATCAAGCCAAAGACCCGGAAGCCAAACGGATGCTTCGCGAGGCCGCCGACAACTGGCGGAAGATGGCCGATCAGGCGCAGCGGCTCGGATGGTAGGTGCTGTCGTAATTTGATTTTTGGACCGCCCTAATTGCTTTTCCGACCCGCTCAAATGTTGTCCTATCTGTCCTAAATTTCAGGCTGGGGATAGATTTGAGCCGAATGATCGAAGTGAGCGATTTTGACCAGATCGCCCCTGCTAAAGAGCGCAGCCTAACATCGGTATTGTCGCGAGCACGGAGTGCGCCATGCCGATAACAGATCAGTTCTGGCAGTACGCTAAAGAGGCCATGCTTTCGGCCGACGAAGCCAAGACGGACGAGGACAAACAGGCTTTCCTCGATCTTGCTCAGACTTGGGTATTCGCGGCAATTGCTGAGCGACACGCTCAGGTCCATCAGGACAAAATAATCGCCGCATAATCCTTTGCCAGCTCCAGCCACACGCGGGCGCGACGCGAGAATTCAGGTCTGAAAAGGCAGCGCCCGCGAGGCCCGTTTCGGCGCGTAATCGCTCCAACAGGCCGAGCGTATGGAGCTGGCCATCCTCTTCGAAAGGGCGGGCGCTGGTGCTGTCCGAATTAGGACGCTCGCCCGAGGAACTTGGGACAGGCGCCCTGCGTTGATAGTGCGGACGGGGCGAACCCCAAGCCCCCCAGCACCCTCTCCCCGTCTAAAAGCCCCGTTCGCGGGGCTTTTGCTTGTGACACCGAATGCGTTGCGGTACGGCGATCGCGCTAAGGAACTATTCCAGCTTCTAAATGAAATCGGCCCCCACGCCGATTCATGGGTAGACGGAGGAAATCAAGATGACCGAAACCGCTGAACGGATTGTCCTTGCCTCGCGGCCGGTTGGGGAACCCGCGTTGGATAATTTTCGCTTGGAAGAGCTTCCGATCCCAAAGCCTGGATCGGGTCAGATGCTGTTGCGCACGCTATGGCTTTCACTCGACCCCTACATGCGCGGCCGGATGAGCGATGCGCCGTCCTACGCTAAGCCGGTTGGCATCGGCGAGGTTATGGAGGGAGGCACAGTCAGCGAAGTGGTCGCCTCGAACATCCCCCGGTTCGCCACGGGCGATATCGTCGTAGGCCGCACTGGCTGGCAGACCCATGCGTTGTCCGACGGTTTCAGCCTGCAAAAGGTCGAACCAAAGCGAGCACCAATTCAAACCGCACTCGGCGTCCTCGGGATGCCAGGAATGACTGCCTACATGGGGCTGCTCGAGATCGGTAAACCCGCTGCGGACGAAACCGTCGTGGTCGCAGCAGCTTCGGGTGCGGTCGGCTCGGTTGTCGGCCAGGTCGCGCGGATTAAGGGTGCCCGCGCCGTCGGCATCGCCGGCGGACCAGACAAATGCAGGTACGCGACCGAGGAACTCGGCTTCGATTCCTGCATCGACCACCGGGCACCTGATTTCGCAGACCGTCTTGCCAAAGCTTGCCCGAAAGGTATTGACGTTTATTTTGAGAATGTCGGTGGAGCAGTATTCGAGGCCGTATTTCCGCTACTCAATCCTTTCGCGCGCATTCCGATCTGTGGGCTGATCTCCATGTACAACGCCACCTCGCTGTCATCCGGCCCCATCCTGCTGCCGCACTTCATGCGAGCGATCTTGACCAAGCGGTTGACGGTTCGCGGTTTCATCGTCTCCGACTTTATTGGGCGTTATGGGGATTTCTGCACGATGTCTCCGCCTGGGTCTGCGAGGGGCGGATCAAGTATCGCGAAGATGTGGTTGAGGGGCTCAAGAACGCGCCACGGGCCCTTATTGGGCTATTGCGTGGCGAGAATTTTGGAAAACTTTTGGTACGCGTTGCGCATGCCTCTTTATGACCTGCTGGTGAAACTCCTATTCGAGGCGATAATGTCTTTGACCACTATGAAGCGAGACCGAGTTAGCTCGGTGAATCAGGCGCTTTCACGCAATTGAATATGCGCAGGAGGATAATGTGCGGAAGTTACGCAAGGTCCTCAAGGTCCTTTATCTTGCAAGCGCCATCTGGTGGACGTCTACTTTCGTTCTTTCGCGTGAAGCCGCGGCGCAGGACTGGCCCACCAGGCCAGTGCATATCGTAGTGCCCTTCGCGCCCGGCGGGGCGACCGACATCCTTGGTCGCATATTCGCTGATAAATTGTCCGAGCGCCTAGGTCAGTCCGTCATTGTTGATAATAAGCCGGGCGCAGGTGGCAATATTGGAGCAAGCTTTGTCGCAAGGTCCGCACCGGATGGTTACACGCTATTCGTCGGTTCTGGCCCTGGTTTAACAAGCGCACGGGCATTGTCGAAAGACGCAGATTTTGATCCGGTGCAGGATTTTGCACCGATCACGCTGTTGGCCACGCAGGCTTTTATTCTCACGCTAGACCCAAGGTTGCCGCCGCGAAATATTCCCGAATTCGTCAGCTACGCTAACGAGCACAAGGGCGGACTGACCTACGGAACGCCGGGCATTGGTACGCCCCATCATTTGGCGATGGAGTTGTTTAAGCAGGTCGCTCACATCGATTTGGTTCACGTTCCTTATAGAGGCGGAGGCCCTATGATGCAGGCCCTCCTCGCGGGAGAGGTCCCGGTCGCCTTCGGAAGCTATGTGATCGTTGGACCTTATCTATCGACCGGCCAGCTCAAGCCGATCGGATTTAGCGGCACCCATCGCATTGTGCAGATGCCTGATCTTGTGCCCATCGCGGAGCAGGGCTATCCCGGCTTTGATGTCAACTCTTTCTTTGGACTATTTGCTCCCTCCGGGACAGCGCAATCAATTGTCGATCGAACTACGCACGAAGTGAAAACAATTCTATTGTCGCAGGACGCTAACGACCGACTGCAACAAATCGGCTTCGAATTACCGCCGGTTCTGTCTACGCCAGAGTTTGCCGCCTTGGTCCGCCGCGACGTTGCGAAGTGGACTGCGGTCGTCACGGCCGAGGGTATCAAGCCGGAGTAACTCGGGAGTTCATTTTCTGAGGGCGACCGACGGCCACCTAGATCATTACGTCACGGCTGGGCAGAGCCCTCGACGAGCTGAACATAAATTATTGCGCCGAGACGCTGACGCGCAGAAAATGCTCCCAAGTCCACTTCTTTGTATTCAAGGGCGAGCACCTATCCTGTGACCCATTGCAGCGCTTCGCTCTCGTGGCCCTTATCGTACGATCTTATTTCCGAATGCAGAAACACTCTGACCGCACCGACTAGCCAATGCTGCCAGTCGTGCGCAACAATGACCGCAATGCGATCTACCTTCTGCTGGTGGCTCTTGACGAAGCCGGCATGGTTTTCCAAAGCCGCGAGATTTTCCCAGCCGTTGAATGTGGATGCATCAATCAACAATCTAATCCTTCCATGCCGGCTGATGATAGAATCGACCTGTGGCGCAATATGGCGGAAGTCGTCGGCCTTCAATTTATCCGGTGGCGTGATTCGCAATACGTTGGCAGAAATAGTTTCTACTTTGATCATGTGAGCCCTCTTCACGCCGAAACACACCCACGGCGGACATGTTGCCCGATACGGGAGTGGCTACCGCACCGGATCGATCTATGACAGTTGCACTGGCTAGCCCAAAGAAGACGTCCGCCTTCGATGCGCGCCGCCGCGCCGGATGGATGCGCTCAACGTAAATCTGCGGCAGCGCGCAATGCGGAGAGGGAATTCATTGTCGTGACTCCCCATTCGATTGGGGTAACCCCGACTACGAATACTAAACTTCGACACCATGCATTTCTGAGCAATATTGCTCACATGGATGCCGCAGTGGTCTCTATTAGCGCCGCAGTATTCACTCTAATTCTCATGACGACGGAGTTCGACGAAGAGTCAATCGGCTTTGCCGCCCTCGCCCGACGGCCCCGTGGAACTGAGAGTCCAATTCGTGATTGAGGCGATATCCTTGAGCATCGCATTATCGAGCATCGCCTCGGCGAGAAGCTTCTTGACCTTGGCGTTCTCTTCTTCCAGCGACTTCAGACGCTTGGCGTCCGACACGTCGAGGCCGCCGTACTTGGCCTTCCACTTGTAGAACGCCGCGCTGCTGATCCCGTGCTGGCCGCACACATCAGCCGTCTTCGCACCAGCCTCATGCTCGCGCAAAATTCCGATGATTTTCGGCGCTCAGCTCAGGCAACCTCCAACTAACGACGTTAGGCGTTCATCCGGCGTTGGCTAGTCACTCAACAAATACGTGGTAGTGGATCATCCTCCAGTTCCTCCAACAGCCGTTCGCCTCCGATTTCGGTATGCAATATGACCTGGGAGACGGATCCGTTCAGCTGCCCGATGATCGCCGCAGCTTCGCCGCCGGGTAATGCGCGCCAAATGTCCAATGCGCGTGGCGCGTCTTCGGCTGACAACACTGCGACCACGCGGCCCTCGCAGGGAAGATAGAGCGGATCATAGCCCAGCATATCGCAGACCGCGCGAACAGGCGGATGGACGGGAATGGCAGTTTCCTCCAAATGCACCGTCATTTCAGTCATGCGCGCGATATCGTGCATCACGGTGACGAGCCCGCCGCGCGTCGGATCGCGCATGAAGCGCAAGCCCGGCAAGTCCCACAGCGCTTGTGCCAGAGGAAGGATACTGGCCGCATCGGAGGCCAGATCGCCCCTCAAACCGAAATCCTCGCGTGCGAGCAACACTGCCGTCCCATGGTCGCCAACCGGGCCGCTCACCATCACCACGTCGCTGTCACGGATCTGATCGAGGCCGAGCCGAAGGCCAGGGCGCCGGACGCCGATCCCCGTGGTCGCAAGGTAGAGGCCGCCGCCCTCGCCTCGGCGTAGGACTTTGGTGTCGCCTGCCGCGACCCGCACGCCGCAAATCTTTGCGGCGCGTGCCATGCTCCCAATCAGGCGATCGAGCTGGGAAAATTCCATTCCCTCCTCGATGAATGCATTCAAGCTCAGAAAAATCGGCGTAGCGCCCGCGACGGCGAGATCATTCACGGTTCCATGCACGGCAAGGGAACCGATATCTCCACCCGGAAATTCAAGTGGGTGCACGGTAAAGCCGTCCGTGGTGATCAGCACCTCTCCCGGCGGTAACGGCAAATAGGCCGCGTCGACCGTGATGTTGAGCTGAGGGTTGGACAGATGGCGCGCAAAAATTTCGTCGATGAGCGCCCGCATAAAGCGGCCACCATTGCCATACGCCAGGGTAACAAATTTATCTTCGATCATGCGCGCTTGCCTCGATGATCTGCCCGAAACTGAGGCCAGCGTCGTTACACGGTAGTCTTTCCGGTATGGAAACGGAAAAACCTTTGCGCTGAGCGCAGGACAGGACGCGTTCGCAAAGCACGCGATTTTGGAATACGCCTCCTGTCAGGCCCACTCGGCACACACCATACTCTTCGCGCACCGCGCACGCTTGGGCCAGCAGCAGTTCGGCGAGCGTGGCATGGAATATTGCAGCTCGGGAAGGCGTGCTTTGCCTTGCATCCTGCAGGCAATCGAGCAGCGGGCGCCAGTCAGTCTCCCAAATGCCGTCCGTGCGGCGGGACAAAGGCAAAGTAATCGGCGCCGCCTCCTCGGCACAGGCACAAACGGCCTCAAGATGGCTCGCGGCCTGCCCCTCATAACTCGCCTGTGAGACAAGGCCTAGCAAGGCAGCGGCGCCGTCGAACAACCGACCAATCGACGAGGTCTGGGGACAATTGAGCTTGCGTATCCAGGCGTGGCGCAAGACGCTGGTCTCCTGCTTGCAACTCTCCCAGTCCGTTCCGGCCTCCCAGCACATGGCAAGCGCACTGCGCCACGGCTCGCGGGCAACGCGGTCGCCGCCAAGCAACGCAAACGGTCGTATGGTCGCCGCGCGACGCCAGCGCCCCGGACGCCCGAGCAGCGCCTCTCCGCCCCAAATCGTTCCATCTCGACCGAACCCCGCGCCGTCCCAGGTGAAAACCAACCAATCGGCGGCTTGGTCGAATTCTCCGGCCAACGCGGACGCATGGGCCTCGTGATGAAAAATTCTGTTCACTGGCATTGCGAGCTGCGGGGCGAGGTGCGTTGTCGAGTAACCGGGATGGGCATCACACAGAACCGCCTCTGCACGTACGCCGTAAAGCGACTGCAGATCAGCCGCGACCGACTTGAGCAGGCTCAGGCCGCGTGGTGTGTCCATGTCCCCGAGGTGCGGGGACACTACCGCGCGTTTTCCCCAACCGAGCGCGATGGTGTTTTTGAGATGGCCACCCAAGGCCAATAGCGGTCTTGCCAAGGAGAATGGCAATTCGATCTCGAGCGGAGCGTTTCCACGTCCTAGCCGTATTGGTCTCGGCTTGTCTACCGATGACGCGATAAACCGGATCGTCTGCTGGACGAACAATGGGGCGGTCGTGATGCAAAAAGCCGTCGGCGACAGTGGCCAGACGCGTCTCGGCCATGCTGTTGTCAGTTAAGACTGGCTCGCCGCTGATATTGCCTGAGGTCGCAACGAGCGGAGCGCCAAAGTCCGCGAGGAGCAGATGATGAAGCGGACTGTACGGAAGCATGGCACCAATTTCACTACTGTTGGGGGCGATCTCTGACGCCAGATCGCAGCCGACATTCTTCGGTACCAGCACGACTGGACGCGTCGGATCGCGCAGCATGGCTTCGTGGGTCGGATTCGGAACGGTAGCCTTGCGAAGCAAGGCAAGATCCGTCTGAAGCGGGAACATCACTGCGAGCGGCTTTTCGGGCCGCTTCTTACGCGCGCGTAGCGAGACCACCGCTGCTGAATTGCCCGCATCGCACATCAAATGATACCCGCCGATCCCTTTGACCGCGATGATTTTGCCCGACCGCAGGGCGTTAATCGCCGCCAAATGAGCGGCAGCACCAAACTGCACGTCGCTTCCAAATTTGCGAAACTCCAGACGCGGTCCGCACTGAGGGCAGGCCAGCGGCTCGGCATGAAATCGCCGGTCGCTTGGATCGGCATACTCCGCCGCGCACTGCGGACAGAGGGAAAAGCGCGCCATCGATGTATTGGCACGATCATAAGGCAGTCGTTCGATCAAGGTGTAGCGTGGGCCGCACTGGGTACAATTAATGAAGGGGTAGCGGAAACGCCGATCTCGCGAATCACTCATTTCGGCAATGCATTCGTCGCAGGCAAAGTGATCCGGCGGCAGGTGAATATGCTCTGAGAACGCTGCTTCACTGACGTGAATTTGAAAGTCCGCGATAGCTTCCAGCGCGACGGGGATTTCTGAGAGAACCTTTGGCCGCGCCAAGGGCGGCGCTTCGGTAACAAGCGCGTCGCAGAAGCGCTGCAACAATTCAGGCGCTCCTTGAACGAGCACCTCGACCTCGCCGGCGCGGTTTCTCACCCAACCCTGCACACCGCAGCGGTGCGCCACGCGATAGACAAAAGGGCGAAATCCCACGCCCTGGACGCGACCGCCTAGTATCAATTTTCGCGCGATGCACGCGGTCACAGCGTTTCACCTCGGCGCGATATTATCGTCGATTACGTTCTTGAACGAAAAGCCGAATACGGCCCTTCCCCGAGCATACTAGGCGTCCGCATGGACTGCTTCACGCGGCGTCCGTACGCCGCTCGCCCACCAGATACGGCAGGCCCCTTCATCCGACACCATGCATGGCCCGATAGGCGTGCGCGGCGTGCAGGCACGGCCGTAAAGTGCGCACTGGTCGGGATAGATTCGGCCGAGCACCACACGCGCGCAATCGCAGCCGGGCGGCATCTGCCCGGCACGTTTGCGCATGACATCGTTGAATGATGGATAGAGCTGCGTCGCATCATGCGCGGCAAATTCCGGCCGCAGGGCATAGCCAGACGCCGGGATGATGCCGATGCCGCGCCAGTTGGCATCGACCACGTCCATTGTGGCACCGAGCTGGCGTTGCGCGGTCGGGTTGCCGCCGGGCCGAACCACCTCCGGATAGCAATTATCGAGAAAGCACCGATCCTCCACCAGTTGCCGCAACACCGAGTACAGTGCGGCCACCAGGCTCTCGGCGGTAAATCCCCCGACCGCCGCAGGTATGCCGTGCTTCTCCGGTACGAAGGCCCATTCCTCGGGACCCATCACAGTCGATACGTGGCCGGGCGCGACGAGGGCATCGAAACCGGGCGCCTCCGATTCGAGCAGCATGGCAACCGCCGGCCAGGTGCGGCGCCCAGCCAGCAACACAGAGAGATTATCCGGCACTCCTTCGGCGACCATCGCGGCCACCGGCGCGGTGGTAGTCTCGAAACCGGCGGCAAAGAAGACGACGCGGCGATCGGGATTTTCCCGGGCGATACGCACCGCTTCGAGCGGAGAAGCGATCGGCAAAATCTCAGCGCCCGCGGCGCGCGCCTGCTCAAGCGTGCGTACTTCGCCTTT
This sequence comes from uncultured Alphaproteobacteria bacterium, assembly GCA_963813825.1. Classification (GTDB taxonomy): domain Bacteria; phylum Pseudomonadota; class Alphaproteobacteria; order Rhizobiales; family Xanthobacteraceae; genus BOG-931. The sequence goes on along the minus strand of CAWFBB010000028.1, from coordinate 260,810 downwards.
GCGGACATTGACCGGCACCCGCAGCATGTCGCCGAAAGCGACGAGAATAACTTTTTCTGACAGGGCGAGTTGAATCGCCTGGTGGACGATCTCCTCGGGACAGATGCAAACCGGGCAGCCTGGACCCGGCACAAGCTCGACATTGTCCGGCAACGCCTTCCGCAGGCCGGTCATCGCGATCGTTCGCTCATGACCGCCGCAGACGTTCATGACTTTAAATCGGCGCGGAAGGTTGAGCGCCCGAAGGCGATCAAGCCACTGCCGAGTGGTGGTGGCCATGGTGAGCCTCGTGAAGTCCCTGCGGGGGTGCTTGTCCGGAACGAATTTTTGCGATCTCGGCACGCAACCAAGCGTCCCAAGATTTGAGATTGATTGCCTTGCGAGCCGACAATTGGATGACCGGCGCAGCATTGGCGAGATCGCGGACAGCCTTCTGCGCACGCACCGGGTCGAAATCGTCAATGACCGGGAGGAGATCCATCTTGGTCAGCAGCACGAGATCGGCGGTACGGAAGATGACGGGGTATTTTGCCGGCTTGTCATCGCCCTCGGTCACGGACAAGAGGACGACATTGCGATGCTGCCCAAGATCAAAACTGGCGGGACAGACTAGATTGCCGACGTTTTCGATAAAGACGATATCGATTTGGGAAAGCGGCAGATCGTGCAACGCTTCATGGACCATTCGTGCATCGAGATGGCAGGCGCTGCCCGTATTGATTTGTACCGCGGGAACGCCATGCGCAAGAATGCGCCGCGCGTCGTTGTCGGTCTCGAGGTCTCCTTCGATGACGGCAATGCGAAAGTCCGACTTGAGAGCTTCGATCGTCGCCTCCAGCAGGGAGGTCTTGCCCGCTCCCGGTGATGACATGAGGTTGAAGGCGACAACGTGGTGGCTATCGAAATGTTCGCGGTTGTGCGCCGCCGCTCGATTGTTGGCGTCCAGCAAGCGACCCAATACCTCGACAGTACCGGCGTCTTTGACGTGCGTTGGTGTGACCGTGCAGCCGCAATCCTCACACACGAAGAGCCTCCACTTCACATTGGCGCGTTTCGAGTTCAACCCTCAACAACAAGAGTTCATCGCCGGCGAGCAGATCGGTGTGCCAATCGCCGCACACCCCGCACACGAGGCGATTTGGAGCTGCCGTAGTCTCAGCACCGCAGCCACGACAACGAACGCGCACATCGGTGTGTTCGATCTCTAAGCTGCGAGCCTTCCGCTCGCGTACCGGCACAGGCCAGCGGATATGCGCTTTCCAGCAGTTGCGGCTCTATTCCAGACAGCGGCCCAATGCCAACTCGAACCTGCAGCACCCGCGCCATCCGCTGACCGGCGATATCTTCAACTTGCGAGATGAGGGCCTGGCAGATGGCGAGCTCATGCATGGCTGCCTGCTTCTTCGGCGGCGAGCACTTCATCAAACAGTTCCCAAGTGGAGCGAGCCTGTTGTGGCGTCATTTTTTGGATCGCATAACCGACATGGACCAAGACGAAGTCGCCGGTCGCCACTGGCTCGTCCTGAAGCAGGAACAGGCTAACCTCTCGCTCGACGCCCTGAGCGGAACACCGTGCCAGAAAGCCATCGACGGCGATGACTTCCATAGGAATTCCCAAGCACATGACCTCGCTCCGATCCGTACCGAATTGATTTACATCAAAGCGCCACTGCTAAAAGGCTCCGGCACAAAAAACGGCGAAGTTACAAATCTTCCATCTTGAGTCACGCGATTGGCTTTCACCTTTATGTATGCTATCGTACAAACAAGTCGTTGTGAATGCCCCACCGCAACTTCAAGTTCCTTGAAGTTCGATAGTGGAGCTGACCAATGATCGCCCACAGCCTCACGCAAGAACTCGAACATCGCGGCATTTCCCGCCGCGAATTTATGGGATTTTGCGCGTCGATGGCGGCAGTTCTGGGACTTCCGGATTATGCCGGCCCAGCGATCGCCGCAGCGGTGGAAACCGAGGCAAAACCGATCCTGGTCTGGCTTGAGTTTCAAGACTGTGCCGGCAACACGGAATCTTTGTTGCGCGCCGGCCATCCGACGGTTGCCGATCTCATTCTCGATTCGATTTCCCTCAACTACCATGAAACTTTGATGGCTGCCGCCGGTAGTCAGGCCGAGGCCGCGCTGGCGCAAACCGTCCGCGATAATGCGGGCAAATATATCGCGCTGGTCGAGGGCTCAATCCCGTCCGGCGCCGACGGCGCCTATTGCACGATCGGTGGTAAGGCCGGCTTGGATATCGCCCGCGAGATATGCGGAAACGCCGCCGCGACCATCGCGGTCGGCACCTGCGCATCATTCGGCGGCATTCCGGCGGCGCGACCGAACCCGACCGGCGCCTTGTCCGTCGCTGACGCGGTTCCCGGCGTCAAGAATCTCATCAACATGTCGGCTTGTCCGGCCAATGCCGAGAATCTTACCGCGCTTATTGTCTACTACATGACCTTGAAGCGGTGGCCGCCGCTCGATCAGAATAGGCGTCCACTCTTCGCCTACGGCAAGACAATCCACGACAATTGCGAACGGCGCGCACATTTCGACGCCGGACAGTACGTAGAGGCCTGGGGCGACGAAGCGCATCGCCAAGGCCACTGCCTTTACAAGATGGGATGCAAGGGGCCGGCGACTTCGCAGAACTGTCCGGTCGTCAAGTGGAACGAAGGCACCAACTGGCCGATCGGCTGCGGGCATCCCTGCGTCGGTTGCGCCGAGCCGAATTTCTGGGACACGATGACGCCATTCTACCAACGGCTCCCCAATGTCGACGGCTTCGATGTGGGCGGCTGGGTCGACCCTGTCGGTCTCGGCCTGACCGGCCTGGTGGCGGCAGCGGTCGCATTGCACGGTGTCGGCGAGATCACGCGCCATCACCTCGGAAAGACACCGTCAATTGAAGACAAAGCGGAGTCCGAGTGATGACACACATCGTTGTCGACCCTGTCACGCGGATCGAAGGCCATCTTCGCGTCGAGGCGGAAGTCGACGGCGGCGTTGTGAAAGAGGCGTGGTCGTCGTCGACGATGTTTCGCGGCATCGAATTGATTCTGCGCGGCCGTGACCCGCGCGATGCCTGGGTCTTCGCCCAGCGGATCTGCGGCGTGTGCACCACGGTCCACGCCATCGCCTCGATTCGCGCGGTGGAGAAAGCCATCGGCGCGGTGCCGCCGCCCAATGCCCGAGCTGCTGCGCAATCTCATCATGGCGGCGCAGAATGTTCAGGATCATGTGACACATTTCTATCAGCTCCACGCGCTCGACTGGGTCGACATCGTCAGCGCGCTGGACGGAGATCCGGCCAAGACCTCCACGCTTGCCCAATCGATCTCGAACTGGCCGCTGTCCAGCGCGACCTATTTTTCCGGCGTGCGGGACCGCATCAAGGCGTTTGTCGAGCGCGGCCAGCTCGGCATCTTCGCCAACGCCTATTGGGGCCATCCGGCCTATCGATTACCGCCCGAGGCCAACTTGATGGCGGTGGCGCACTACCTGGAGGCACTCGACTGGCAGCGGCGTTTCATCAAGATACACGCCATTCTCGGGGGTAAGAATCCGCACCTGCAGAGCTTTCTGGTCGGTGGTATGGCGACGCCAGTCGATCCTGATTCCCAAAACTCGCTCAATATGGACACGATCGCAGCGCTGGATAAGCTCGTTGCCGATGGCCTGGATTTTGTCAGCCGCGTCTACCTGCCGGACGTTCTGGCGATCGCTTCCTACTACAAGGACTGGGCGTCCATCGGCGCCGGCATCGGCAATTACATGGCCTATGGCGATTATCCGGAGGACGACAGCGAAAATCCCCAGCTGTTTCTACCGCACGGGCATTATCCATAACCGGGATCTGACGAAGCTCGACACGGTCGATCAGGCCAAGATCACCGAGCAGGTCGCCCATTCCTGGTACGATTATTCAGTTGGCGACGACAAGGGACTTAATCCATTCAAAGGCGAGACCTCGCCTCACTACACTGGACCAAAGCCGCCTTATCAGAGGTTGGATGTCGCGCAGAAATACAGTTGGCTGAAATCGCCGCGCTATGACGACGACGGCGATGGAGGTTGGGCCGCTGGCCCGGATGCTGATTGCCTACGCCTCCGGACGCCCCGCCCGCGTCAAGGAACTGGTCGACAAGACTTTGTCGACGCTCGGAGTTGGGCCCGCGGCGCTGTTCTCCACCCTCGGCCGCGATCGCCGCGCGCGCCATCGAGGCGCAGGTGCTTGTCGAGTCAATGGACAAGTGGGTACGGGGCCTTGCCGACAGCATGGCGCGCCGCGATTACCGCATTCAGGACAATTCGAAGTGGGAACCCAGCAGTTGGCCGAGCGATTGCTTCGGCGCCGGCTTCCACGAGGCCCCGCGCGGGGCGCTCGGTCACTGGGTGCATATCAGCAATGGCTCAATCGTCAACTACCAGTGCGTGGTGCCGAGCACCTGGAATGCCGGTCCGCGTGACGCCAGCGGACACCCCGGCCCGTACGAAGCCTCGCTGGTCGGAACCCCCGTCGCCAAGCCGGAGCAGCCGCTGGAAATCCTGCGCACGCTGCATTCTTTCGACCCCTGCATGGCCTGCGGCGTCCATGTGGTTGATGCAACGAAACGTGAGCTGGCCCGTGTGAGGGTCATGTGAGCGCCATAGCGGAATCACGCGCCAAACACGTGACCCTCGAACGGGTCTACGTCTGGGAACTGCCGGTGCGGCTGACTCATTGGGTGCTCTTCTTTTCGATCCTCGTCTTGGCTGCGACGGGCTATTACATCGGCAATCCCTTCATCAGCGTTCCGGGCGCCGCGAAAGACCATTTCGTGATGGGGACGGTGCGCGCCGTACACTTCTATGCTGCGATCGTGTTCGCGCTGGCGGTGCTGGTGCGCATCTATTGGTTGTTCGCCGGCAATGGCTATGCGCGCCTGACCGAGCTTATCCCGTTGTCGCGTCGGCGCCTGCGCAGTCTCTGGAAAACGTTTTTGTACTATTCCTTTATCCGGCACGATCCCGACGACTACGCGGGCCATAATGGACTCGCGGGCGGCAGCTACGCCATGATCTTCGGGATTTATCTTGTCATGATTGCTACCGGCCTTGCGCTCTACACGGTCGACGTTTCGGTCGGTTCGCCATTTAAAGTCTTTGATTTTTTAATACCGCTGTTCGGCGGCCTGCAGTACGCGCGGCTGATCCACCACATTGGAATGTGGTTGGTGCTGATATTCGCCATTGTCCACATATACTTCGTGTTCCTATCGTCGGTCATCGAGCACATCGGAACATTCGATTCGATCTTTTCCGGCTACAAGTTCATGCCCGAGAAAAAAGCAGACCCGTCGTGAGCAACGAAACCGCGGCAATATCCGCAGATAAGACAATTAACGTACTCGTTTTGGGTCTGGGCAATGTCCTGCTCGGTGACGACGGACTTGGCGCCGCTGCAGTCGCTTGTTTAGAGCGCGACTACTGCGTCCCCTCGGGCGTCCGACTCGAAGACGGCGGCACGCTTGGTCTTGCACTTTTGGGCTTGCTGACGGATTCGGAACACGTGATCCTGGTCGACGCCGTGCGCACCGACGATCCGCCGGGAACATTGGTCCGGCTCGATGGTACGGATGTCATGGATGCGGTGCGGGACCGCCTGTCTCCTCATCAGGTAGGAGTTGCTGACCTTCTTGACGCGGCGCGTCTGATCGACCGTTACCCGACCACGGTCACGCTCCTGGGACTCGTGCCGGATTCCATCGAATTGGCGGTGGTCCGGTCCAGCGCCGTCGACGGCGGGCTTGACGAGCTTGTTGCGGCCATTGTCCGCGAGGTGCAAAGCCTTGGCTACAAGATGGTTCGTGAACCGGAGACGTCAGGCCGGTATCGCCCTATTCACGATCTCACTCGCCATTTCGGGATGTGAGCGTGAATCGCCGAAGACGGCTTTCTAAATTGAAAAAGTGCCGCAACATGAATGCTACAGAGAAGCCACCCGCCCGACAGGTGGAGGCGGAGCAATGCGGATCAGTTTTTGGCTGTTAATTGTGCTTTTGATCGCCGGCGCTGTTTTCGGCGCCGGCGGCATTATCGCCAGTATCGCGTTCAACCGTTACACTTCAACCGACGCCTTTTGCACGTCATGCCACACCATGGCTTTTCAAGCCGATGATCCGTATTTCCAGCACTCGGCGCATCGCAGCGCCAACCAAGGCGTACGGCCGAGCTGCGGCGATTGCCACATCCCCAAGACCAACTGGTTCGTCGAGACCTACACTCACGTTTCCTCGGGCGTACGCGATGCATACGCCGAATCCACCAAAAATTTCAGCAGTCCCATGCTCTGGGAGGCGCGCCGGATCGAGCTCGCGCAGGAAGTTCATGCCGATATGCATGCCCAGGACAGCGTCACCTGCCGCAGTTGTCATGACGCCAACGCAATTCACCCGACGAGCGAAGATGGCCAGAAAGCTCACGCCTTGCTGCGCCAAGGCGGTGTGACCTGCGTCGATTGCCATACCAATCTCGTGCATCCCGCGGCGGCGTCAGCGGGCACTCAGTCCTCTGCTCAGCAGCGGGGTGGCGTTATTTTTGCGGCCAACTGTGCCATCTGCCACGGCGCCGAGGGTAACGGCCGCGGCCAGCGGCAAGCGAGTATGAATCCGCCGCCGGCAAACCTGACACTACCGCCGTGGTCCGGAACCGACGACCGCCGGCCGGACATTTCTTGCGATTCGCAATGGCGTGCCCGGGACAGCGATGTCGTCGTGGCCAATGTTCAGTGATCAGCAAATTTGGGACTTGGTCGCTTACATCACCTCGCTGAAGAGGCTAGTCAGAGTTGTCCAGTCGCTGTTGCATAATCTTCACAGATGGAGACATAGCAATGCGGACCAATCGCTGGGCTGTTAGTTGCCCTATTGGTCATCGGCGCCGTTTTCGGCGCCGGCGGCATTATCGGCAGCACCGTGGTCAACCGCTACACTTCAACCGACGCCTTTTGCACGTCCTGCCACACCATGGCTTTTCAAGCCGACGATCCGTATTTCCAACACTCGGCGCATCGCAGCAACAACGAAGGCGTGCGGCCGAGCTGCGGCGACTGCCACATTCCAAGGAACAACTGGTTCGTCGAGACCTATACCCATGCCTCCTCGGGCGCGTACGACGTATTCGCTGAATTCACGCACAATTTCAGCGATCCCAAGCTTTGGCAGGCGCGTCGGATCGAGCTCGCGCAGGAAGTTCATGCCCAAATGCATGCCCAGGACAGCATCACCTGCCGAAGCTGTCATGATGCCAACGCAATTCAACCGACGAGCGACGAAGGCCGGAAGGCCCACGCCTTATTGCGCCAAGGTGGCGTGACCTGCGTCGATTGCCATACCAATCTCGTGCATCCCCCGGTGCCGCCTCCGGCTACCGAGCCCACGGCATCGCCAACGACCGAGTCGAAGTGAGCGCACGCGAAGAGGACACGAGGCGCATGTCTGCACCACATGACGTAGGGTCGCTCATCTAAATCGTCGGCTGATCATGACGGCCTACACGCAACGCGAACATCTGAATTATACTGTGTCGCAATTGTTCGATCTCGTCGCGGATGTCGAACGTTATCCGGAATTCATGCCCTGGGTGATCGATGCGCATATCCGACACCGCAAGGATCACACCATTCTGGTGGACATGACGATTGCGGCCGGCCCACTCCGCAAGCGGTTCTCAACCGTGGCCGTGCTCGATCGGCCGCACCGGATCGATATCAGCAGCCGCGATCCCATGTTCGATCGGTTTGAGCAGAAGTGGACTTTCAAGCCTGCGACCGAGGGCGGCACCAATATCGAATATCATGTAGATTTAAAGTTCCGCTCGCGCATTCTGCAGCTGCTCATGGGAGCATCTTTCGCGGATCGGGCGGTTGCGACGATGTCGGCCTTCAAACATCGGGCGCATCGGCTTTACGGCGGTCAATCGTGACCGCGATCTAACTAAAAATCCGACGCGCATCAATTATATCGCGCGATGAAGACGCAAGCCATTCACGCGGGCTTTGCGCGGGGATTGCTGATGCACACGGGCGACATGGCGCAGTTGGCGCATCGGCCCGACGGCATGGCTTCCGGATTAAGCCGCGGCTCGGCGCCGAGCCAATAAAGCGCATTTGCCATGATGCAATAGCCGGTCGCGGCAAACCACACCATGGCGCCGCCTACGAAGAGGGTGAACAGCGTCCACCAGGGGCTAAGCGCGAGCACCAGGATCGATGCGACGGAAATGTTGATGCCGACCGCAAGATAGATTCGTCGCTCAAGATACCAGCGATCGATCTGCAGAAAATAGAGATTCCAACGCGTTGGGGTTGCCGATCCGAGCATCGGCGTGAAGCCGAACAGGCGTAGCACATTGCCCACCGGGCAGAACCCAGTCAGCGCGACGTTGATGGAGAAAAGTCCGGTCGCTGTAACTCCGAGAATCGCCAGTGGATTCCACAGCAGGGCAAGCGCCGTGCTCGCCACCAGCACCATGCCGGCGATCAGCCAGACGGTTCGTTCGATGTACCAACGGTGGGTCGGAACAATGTAAGTGCCAGTTCGTATTGCCATGGGCAGAAACTACGTTCAAAAAGACGCCGGCGCAAGAGTAGGTGACGGCATTTGTGCGTGACACCACGTGGAACACCAGGCACAGCGTCGTCACAAGACCAGATCCGAGGGAGAGCAGCAGGCCGAACAGCATTTGAATTTGCACGGTTTGCATGAGTATACCGATTGAAGCCGCGGCCGCGCGGTTCGCGGGCGAAGCGGTTGATCAAGCACGCCCGCGAGCGGCAACGGGATGAGCGCCAGCCACACGTAACCGCGCGCGAGCGCGTGACCCATCGGAAGGAGCAGCGCGAAGGGGAGCAGCATAAGAGCCGCATAAATCCAGTTCGTCACCAATGGCCCTGCCACAATAGCCAGAGTCCGTCGCCCCACGCGCGCATCGGCTTCGACGTCGCGGTGATTGTTGACCAACAAGCACCGCTCCGGTCAGGAAGCCCATCGCAAGACCGCCCTCGATCGCGGCCGGACCGAGCGTCGCAGTGCAAAGCCAGTATGTACCGCATACGGCGCCCAGACCGAAAAACGCCACCACGAATAATTCCCCAAGCGGCGTGTAGGCGATGGGCAGCGGGCCGCCGGTGTAGGCCCAGCCCGACAGGATAGACGCAACCCCGAGCAGAAAAATCGGCCAGCCGCCGACCCAAACCAGATAGGCACCCATGAGCGCCGCCGCCAGCAAAACATGCGCATGCAGCTCGATTGACGGCGGCCTCCATCCAGCAGGCCAGACGCGGTTGCCCGTCGGCGGTCCGACACGATCCGGACCATCGCCGCCACGCTTGGAATCGGCCGCATCGTTGTGCAAGTTGGTGCCGAGCTGGATCAACATGCTGCCGATAAGCGCCGCGACGACCGCGGGCCAACGGAGCTGCCTTTCCACCGCCCAAGCGAGCGCCGTCCCAACGATGACCGGCGTCATCGAAAGGCTGAGCGTGCGCGGACGCGCCGCTATAATCCAGGGTGACAGGTTCTTTAGGGGCAACTCAAAATGCGATATTAAAGACAATACCCCTCCCACCGAAATTTTGACGCTGCCACGATTCTGAGATCTCGGATGTTCGCTCGAAAGTGCCTTGGGCTCCGGGACGTTCATCACCTGCGTAAGCTTGGCTTTTGGATCGATCATGCCGGGGATATCGAAGCACAAGGCGACGGGCCGTTATAGCGTTACCGGACACCGGCGCCGGTGATCTCGGGTCGTGCCGAGTCCGCCGCATCCATGCCACTGGCTTCTGTTTGCCCGAATGCCGCACGATCTCGCCGGTACCGCAACCCTCGGCGGGGTCGCCGGCCGAACGACCGGCAACCGCACCGGCACGCGCACCGAACGTTACTTGTGGCTCTTTTGGAAAGCCTTTCCGCGCGACGTGAGAGCTCCACCGCCCGCCGAATTGGTGTGACACGCCCCGCAAGCCTGTCCCGTCTGCGCAGCATAAGCTGGCGTTGCCTGCGCCTGACGAGGCGAAAATGTGACTGCCGCCCCCGCAATCACTATAGCGGCCACGACGCCGGCTGCTCCGCAAAGAATCGTCGTCATCGGGATAAAAGCGCTTGAACCTTGTTTGTTGCTCATGGCCATTCCTTTCATCGCACTGTCACGCGGTCTCTCTTGAGCTTGCGCGCCTTCTTCACTTGCATCGTCCTTTATGAACATCCGCCGGCACGCTCTTAGTGTGGCGCCTCAACGGTCGTCATCTTTCTATTGGAAACAAACACGCAATTTAAATCGGGACTCTGGCAGCTACGCAAGTGCACAGCCCAGCTTGTAGCTGTTGCCAAATCTCCGCTCGGAATAGAACATATACGTCATGACCTCGTGTTTGCATCCGCTCGGCCCCTAAAGTGCGTGGGTGAGCCAAGCCGCTCGCGCGACCCTATTCAGCTTCAGCGTTCGATCGTCGAAGTGCGACGGATTTTCTTTTGCAGGAGCAGCACGCCGTAAAGTAGCGCCTCAGCGGTGGGCGGACAGCCAGGCACATAAATGTCGACGGGCACGATGCGATCGCAGCCGCGCACCACCGAGTAGGAATAGTGATAGTAGCCGCCGCCATTGGCGCAGGATCCCATCGAGATCACGTAGCGCGGCTCCGGCATCTGGTCGTAGACTTTGCGCAGCGCTGGCGCCATCTTGTTGGTGAGCGTGCCGGCCACGATCATCACGTCCGCCTGACGCGGTGAGGCGCGTGGCGCGAAGCCGAAACGCTCGCAGTCGTAGCGGGGCCCCGCCATCTGCATCATCTCGATCGCGCAACAGGCGAGTCCAAACGTCATCCACATGAGCGAGCCAGTGCGCGCCCAGGCGATCAGGTCGTCGGCTGCCGCAACAAGAAAGCCCTTGTCTGCGAGCTCGCTGTTGAGGTCGGCAAAAAACGGATCGTGTGCGCCAACAGGCTTACTCGCGCGCGGGTCTATCAATCCCTGTCGCGCTGCGACGATCGCGGGGTCGCTCAATCCCATTCAAGCGCTTCCTTCAACATATTCGGAGCAATGGAGGCGTTTCTCGCCCTAAACCGTCCATTATGCCCTTATGCGCTTAATCTAAATCGGCGGAAGGGGTAAATCTGTTCAAAATTGCTCATACGCAAACGGCGCCAGACTACGCAATTACCATGCCCATGCGAGGGACGCGGCAATCATTTGCACATTGTAGTTCGGGTTGTCATAGGCGAGCCAGATCGCCTGTGTTGACACGATCGGATCATACGGTGCCAACGAGTCATTCTGCCAGTTGCTGATTGAATTAAGTTCCCACGTGTAGTGGAGTTTAGCTTTGACCACTCCCTTCCAGCCAAGCTTGGCGACGAGATCTGGGTCAAGCGTGTAAGTCGCGGTCGCATCCAAGCGCTGGAACCAGACTGTATCATTTGGGAATTGACCGCCGGTCGGTGCCGCACCGCTGCCCAGATTGAGCTGTTGAGAATCGACGCCGCGCGAAGCGGTATAGCGCAATTCCGTGTCCAGTTTGTCTGGAATAGGCGTGTATTTCACTGCGGCGGTGAAAGTGTTCACCGTGGTGTTGTCGTTTGTATTCGCCGAGATGATCCCGGGGCCCGGAACGACTAAGTTTGCGCCATGGCCGCCGGATGTAGTGCCTAACAAATATTGATAATAGTTCTCATACAGGTAGCCAACCATAATGGACGCGTCGGGATTGATGACGTAGGTAGCGTCGACCCCGGCGTCCCATGAGCGGCTCTGAGCTAATCCCCAACTGGTTGTCGGGTTCAAGCCGTAATTATCGTCCTGATACTTGAACGTCGGGGTGATGGTGACACCGCGAAAAACAACCATATCGACGGCAAAGTCAGCTTTCCACCTTTGACGATTGTCGAGCATCAACTGCTGATAAGCGCTTGAATACATAAACGTGGTACCGGAAGTCGGGAGACCTTGGGGGAATTGAATTGCCGCCACGAATGCGTCGTAATTGTAATTTACGGCGCGCCGATTGGAATAATATCCACTCGAGCGGACGGTGAGCCAACTCGCCGGATATCCAGTCGGCAAAAACTTTGCCGGAATACTCGGTGGTGATGTCGGCGTCGGCCTGCGTCCAGTCGTATCGTTCGTAGCCGTAATGCCGCGCCAAAATTCCATTGGTGCGACGGCCGCCAAGTCAGTCTTCGCCGGCGTTTTGCTTAATGTACCCCATCGACAAACTTTGGATCGCAGTTTCGAGAGCGGCGGTATTCGGATTTTGGTCGTAGCTGACCCAACTCGGGAAAAGGAGCTGAGGCGTGTTGTTTTGGAAACCATAATAGCGATAACTTAGTTTGGAATTTAATTCGGGAGTGATCGCCGTGGTCACCATGTTGTTGCTCAGCAAGGTACTGATGTTGCCGTTCAAACTCGATGCCGGAAGGGTTGTGGCCGCGATTGCGGACGGAGTGATGGGTGCGGTCGGATTATCCGTCATCGGCTGAAACGCTGCATTCTGCGTCATCAGGGCATAGCTGATCGTGCCGGCATATCGGCTCTTCCCTGGTAAGTCTGCGGTCATCGTTCCATTGAAGGCGTTCATTTGATTGCTGGGCGGCAGAGATATTTGAGCGAAAGGACTGAGGTTCTTGTTGGTACAGCTGGCGCTGGTCGATCCTGTACAAAACGGGTTTTCCACCGTGTAGGATGAATCGGCGTCGGTATACGTCGAGCCCTTGTAGCCCAGCTTAAGGGTGTATCTCTGACCCCAAAAAGACGTGCCGACGTATTCGCCGTTCGCACCGTAATTCTGCGTTGCATCGTTCACCGGCGACGTAACTTGGGTCGGCCCATAGGGGAAAGCGGTCGTTCCAACGCCAACGATCCCGCCCACCTGTGTGCCGGTGCGACTCATATCGGAATAATCGGTCCTGATGTCCCAGGAATTGTTCGGGGTCCAACGATATTGCGCAGACGCGGTGTTGCGTTGGATGCCGATGTCGGTCGTTGACAGGGGACAAGCAGGAGTTCCGAGAGGTGCGGCGGTTCCGGATGCAACGATGGCCGCCCTACAAGCTGCGGGCAGCGTCAGGGCGGTGGTCCCGACGCCGGAATATGGTGTTTGTGCACTCGTACTGTAAACGTGGGGAGTTTGATCCCAACCGAGGCTGAGGTACTGTTCGCCGGCCTTCGACATGTCGAGGTAGTAGCTCTGATCGCTATAGCCAACGTTCTTGCCGCCGAAGTCGATTTGATAGAGGCCATCCTTTGTTCCGGTGGCGGCATCGAAATTCGAAAACGGGCCAGGCGCGATCGTGCTGTATTCGTAGTATTTGGCCAAGCTGTTCTGGCCCAGATAGGCCGAGCCATTACGTTGCGGGTCATTGAGGAAGAAGCGTCCGCCTGCCTCAAGAGTGCCGTGGAACCACCAATAAGGCACAGGATCAACGGCAGTTTGGGCCTGCGCGCCCTTCGAAGCCGGCTTGTGTTTAGGCTTTGGTTTGGAAGTCTTTGCCGGTTGAGCTGGCGTGCCGATCGAAGCCGGCGTGGGATTAGCAATTGTTGCCATTAGGGCCGGCGTGCCGGTCGAAGCCGGGGTGGGATCAGCGGTCGTCGCCGTTTGAGCCCGCGCGCCGGTCGAAATCCATGCCGCGGCAGTCAATACCGCACCGATCACGCTTGTCGCGACTATTCCGGTTCGCCGTCGCATTGAGCCGCCCTGACCAAAGTATTTAAAAACCGGTCCTTCTCGATTTAGTCACGCACTCTACTCATCGTTGGAATGCCCCACCCGCCGGACTGTTGCTGCCATGAATGTTTATGTGACAGTTCATGCAAGCTAGGCCCATCGTAAATGGCGAGTTGGGCCCGTTACTTTGACCATGACCGAAACCGTGACACTCGAAACATAGCCTTGGAAGCGAGAGTTTCAGCGAGTGCTCGTTGACGGAGCCATGCGGCTCGTGACAATTCAGACAATTCTCACGCACCGGCTCGTGCTCGAACAGAAACGGTCCGCGCTTTTCAGCGTGACATTTGTAGCAAGTGTCGTTGATCGAATTCTTCTGACAACAACGCCTCGGTGGTGCTGCCATGGGGATTATGACAGTCCGAGCAGACCACTTTGCCTTCGCGCATCGGCATGTGTGACGAGCGAAACATCTGCGCGCGCCGGTCCTTATGACATTGGAAGCATGTGTCCGGTTCGAACGCCGTCTTCAATTGGTTCTTGCGCGACACATCTTTCATGACCGTGTGGCAATTGCTGCACTCGAGGCCCCGCGTTTCGTGAACACTGCCCGGCCAATTGGTTCGTTCGCCTCGCTCATGGCAGGAAAGACAAATGGCGTTTGTCGCATCGACCGTGTGCGATTGATCGTCGGGCCGGAACGAGATGAGCCCACCAACGCCGACACCGCCGCCGGCCTTGACATGCGCCGACCCCGGACCGTGGCAGCTCTCGCAGTCGAGCTTTCCTTTTTGAGTGTGCGCGATCCTGCCCATGAGCGTATTGTCGAACGCTGCGGCCTGAGTTGCATGGCAGGTCAGGCAGACCTTCTCCCCGACGTAGGTGGCTTCGATGGGCTGGCTTGGCTGTTTAGGCGCCGACGCCGCCGGGGTTTTCGGTGGGGCAGGTTGCGGCGTGGCGCCTTTCTGTAAGAAGTCACGCAACGCGTCGAAGGCATTATCGGCTTCAGCCAACTTTACCGGGGCCGCCATCAGTTTCGGCTGGGCAGCACCCATGCCTTGCGCGTAGGCCAATAGCGCCAAAATTGCTCCGTCTTTGAATTGTTGTTGGGGATTATCGGTGCTTTCGGAATTGGCCACCTCGGGCGCTTCGGCTTCAGCCGATTGTACGTAACTGCTCAGCGCCGACAACGCCTCGTCGTCGGCGTATTGCGCATGAGGTTGGCTGGGCTTTTCGTTACTGACTGCGTGCGGCAGACCACGTAACGTCGCTTTGATGTCTGCGACAGTAAAAGAGAAATCCGTCGGCTTTGACAAACTGAGACGAACCAAGCAGCGACCAAAGCATTAACGCCGATGCGCCAATCAGTACTAAGATCCTAATCAATCTAAATTTAGCGCATTCCGAAGATGCAATTGACTGCGCTTCGGTTGAACCAAAATCGACTTGAATGAGACTGCAGTCTTTCACTTGACTGCCTCCACGTCATTCGCAGATCTAGTCAGCCGTCTGCCAGACACCAACGATGCGAGTACTCCGGATGGAGTGGTTCCCATGCAGAAAATCTACAGGACGGTGCCGCATCTATACCGCAGCCAAAAATCAGCCGTATTTTCGTCGGGAGCAAGAGTAATCCGCACACTTGGCGCCGCAATTCGGACAGGTGTTGCATTAATGTCCGGTTGCGTACACCATAGTTGACTTCCTCGATCTCTCATGACCCCGGGTCACCTCCGCGGAATTCATAACAATTCCGAGTTGGTGACGCTGCATAGCTCCCGGTTGTTAACGGGGGGCGACCATGGCGCCAGTATTAAACCCACAATCGTTGGGTTCATTATGCTAACGATCATTTTGTTCACTGGCGCAATTCGATGATCCTATGGCGGATGTTGGCTGCGATGACAGCGGCAGGGATATTTGCCGTGATCTGGCCGCTCGGCCGCCATGCCAGCGATGCGCGTTCGGGCAGCGATATCGTTGTCTATCGCGATCAGCTTGACGAGGTCGAACGCGACCTAGCGGCAGGCCTCATTGGCAAGACCGAGGCCGAAGCGGCGCGCGTGGAAATCTCGCGGCGCCTGTTGGCCGCAGCGGAGGCCGCTCAGGCCGCGCCCCCGGCATTGGATTCACGGCGGCGGCGTGGCGGGGACGGATCGCGGCCGGTGTGGCGCTGCTGGCGCTGCCCGCTCTCGCCGGTGGCCTTTATCTTTGGCTTGGATCGCCGGAGCTGGCGTCCGCGCAACAGAGTACGGTGCCCGGCGTCGCAACCGCGCAGGATTCCGTCGACAGCCTAGTCGCCCAAGCTGAAGCACATCTGCATCGCAACCCGGAGGATGGCCGTGGCTGGGAAATTCTGGCGCCGGTCTATATGCGTCTCGATCGCTACTCGGATTCGGTGGCGGCATGGCGCAACGCCTTGCGGCTTCTCGGCGAGAGTGCAGACCGTGAAGCCAATCTTGGCGAGGCACTGACGGCGGAGGCGAACGGTGTTGTCACCGCCGAAGCCAACGCGGCATTTGTCCGGGCGGTAACGCTCGACAATTCGACTGTCAGCGCCCGCTTCTATCTGGGATTGGCCGCCGAACAAGACGGCCGGCGCGAGGAGGCCACCAAGATTTGGCGGGATCTCATTGCCGAGGCACCGGAAGGGGCGCCTTGGGTCGATAATGTGCGTAGCGCGCTTGCGCGCGTCGAGAGCAATTCCGTTGCGTCGTCCGGTCCTAACTTCACGCCAAGGCCAGATGCCGCTAACCAGCCGTCCGACCAGCAATCGGCAATGATTCACGCCATGGTTGATCGCCTGGCGTCGCGGCTTAAACAGGACGGCTCCGATGTCGAAGGTTGGGTACGTCTGGTTCGCTCATATAAGGTCCTCGGCGAAGCCGAGAAGGCGCGCGCTGCCACCGCCGACGCTCAGCACGCTCTGGCCGGTGATCCAGACAAAGTGTCAAAGCTAGATGCGGCGCTCAAGGCACTGGACGTCGAGACCGCCAGCGCGGCTCCCGAACCGAGCGCTGCGGGGACAGCGACCTCGAATGCGCCCGCCATTCACCAGGGCGGGACAATCCAAGACATGGTCGAACGGCTGGCGCAGCGCTTGAAGAATTCTGGATCGGATCCCGAGGGCTGGCTAATGCTGGTGCGGTCCTATGCAAGTCTCGGCGAGCGGGATAAGGCTACGGCAGCCGTCACCGACGCTCGTCGTGCGCTCGCCACCAATTCTGCTGGGCTCGAGCAATTTAACGCGGCATTGGCGAAAATTAATATCGGCGGCTAGCGCTGTCAGTGTTGAAATGCGGGCGTTGGCATCTTACTGCGACTTACCATTAACATCTAATAACTATATTTGGTGCGCCGAGGGCGTTGCAACGCGGGACTTTCTTCGCCATGGCACCCTGTATGGTCCTCTTCGCTCGACGTTTCCGACCGGCACATTATCCCTTGGCGCGGGGTGCGGCTCTTTATCCCTTGGCGCTGGTCGCCCGGAATCTGGTTCGGCGGCCCGAATTACCCATAATGGTTGCCCTAACGCGCGCGCGCGAGGCGACCCGGCATCGGCGGTGATTGCGCCAAGCAGACCGACCGGCTCGAGCCGGCGCTGCGGCTGCTGGCGACGTCGCCATTTCGTTTTAGCGGAATTGTTGTTCGCAGATTCTGGTTCGGGGGCGACGATGGAGCTCGGGCGATCGGCGCGACCGCCGATGCTGCTGCCGGCGCCGAGATCAGGTACCGGGTCATCGACAAATGATCGGAAATTCTGCAGCACTGACAGAAGGGGCGCTTGTGCTCGCGCAGCGCAGCGGCGGCGGCGTACTGAACGATCACAGATTTGGCCAAATTACCCATAATGGTTGCCCTAACGCGCGCGCGCGAGGCGACCCGCATCGGCGGTGGCTGCGCCGAGCAGACCGACCGGCTCGAGCCGGTGCAGCGGCGGCTGACGACGTCGCCGACTTCTTTTTAGCGGAATTGTTGTTCGCAGATTTTGGTTCGGGGGCGACGATGGAGCTCGGGCGATCGGCGCGACCGCCGATGCTGCTGTTGCCGGCGCCGAGATCAGGTACCGGGTCATCGACAAATGATCGGAAATTCTGCAGCACTGACAGAAGGGGCGCTTGCTCTCGCTCGCGCAGCGCAGCGGCGGCCGGCGTACTGAACGATCACCAGTATTTGGCCAAATTACCCATAATGGTTGCCCTAACGCGCGCGCGCGAGGCGACCCGCATCGGCGGTGGCTGCGCCGAGCAGACCGACCGGCTCGAGCCGGTGCAGCGGCGGCTGACGACGTCGCCGATTTCTTTTTAGCGGAATTGTTGTTCGCAGATTCTGGTTCGGGGGCGACGATGGAGCTCGGGCGATCGGCGCGACCGCCGATGCTGCTGTTGCCGGCGCCGAGATCAGGTACCGGGTCATCGACAAATGATCGGAAATTCTGCAGCACTGACAGAAGGGGCGCTTGCTCTCGCTCGCGCAGCGCAGCGGCGGCCGGCGTACTGAACGATCACGAGTATTTGGCCAAATTACCCATAATGGTTGCCCTAACGCGCGCGCGCGAGGCGACCCGCATCGGCGGTGGCTGCGCCGAGCAGACCGACCGGCTCGAGCCGGTGCAGCGGCGGCTGACGACGTCGCCGATTTCTTTTTAGCGGAATTGTTGTTCGCAGATTCTGGTTCGGGGGCGACGATGGAGCTCGGGCGATCGGCGCGACCGCCGATGCTGCTGTTGCCGGCGCCGAGATCAGGTACCGGGTCATCGACAAATGATCGGAAATTCTGCAGCACTGACAGAAGGGGCGCTTGCTCTCGCTCGCGCAGCGCAGCGGCGGCCGGCGTACTGAACGATCACGAGTATTTGGCCAAATTACCCATAATGGTTGCCCTAACGCGCGCGCGCGAGGCGACCCGCATCGGCGGTGGCTGCGCCGAGCAGACCGACCGGCTCGAGCCGGTGCAGCGGCGGCTGACGACGTCGCCGACTTCTTTTTAGCGGAATTGTTGTTCGCAGATTCTGGTTCGGGGGCGACGATGGAGCTCGGGCGATCGGCGCGACCGCCGATGCTGCTGTTGCCGGCGCCGAGATCAGGTACCGGGTCATCGACAAATGATCGGAAATTCTGCAGCACTGACAGAAGGGGCGCTTGCTCTCGCTCGCGCAGCGCAGCGGCGGCCGGCGTACTGAACGATCACGAGTATTTGGCCAAATTACCCATAATGGTTGCCCTAACGCGCGCGCGCGAGGCGACCCGCATCGGCGGTGGCTGCGCCGAGCAGACCGACCGGCTCGAGCCGGTGCAGCGGCGGCTGACGACGTCGCCGACTTCGTTTTAGCGGAATTGTTGTTCGCAGATTCTGGTTCGGGGGCGACGATGGAGCTCGGGCGATCGGCGCGACCGCCGATGCTGCTGTTGCCGGCGCCGAGATCAGGTACCGGGTCATCGACAAATGATCGGAAATTCTGCAGCACTGACAGAAGGGGCGCTTGCTCTCGCTCGCGCAGCGCAGCGGCGGCCGGCGTACTGAACGATCACGAGTATTTGGCCAAATTACCCATAATGGTTGCCCTAACGCGCGCGCGCGAGGCGACCCGCATCGGCGGTGGCTGCGCCAAGCAGACCGACCGGCTCGAGCCGGTGCAGCGGCGGCTGACGACGTCGCCGATTTCGTTTTAGCGGAATTGTTGTTCGCAGATTCTGGTTCGGGGGCGACGATGGAGCTCGGGCGATCGGCGCGACCGCCGATGCTGCTGTTGCCGGCGCCGAGATCAGGTACCGGGTCATCGACAAATGATCGGAAATTCTGCAGCACTGACAGAAGGGGCGCTTGCTCTCGCTCGCGCAGCGCAGCGGCGGCCGGCGTACTGAACGATCACGAGTATTTGGCCAAATTACCCATAATGGTTGCCCTAACGCGCGCGCGCGAGGCGACCCGCATCGGCGGTGGCTGCGCCGAGCAGACCGACCGGCTCGAGCCGGTGCAGCGGCGGCTGGCGACGTCGCCGATTTCGTTTTAGCGGAATTGTTGTTCGCAGATTCTGGTTCGGGGGCGACGATGGAGCTCGGGCGATCGGCGCGACCGCCGATGCTGCTGTTGCCGGCGCCGAGATCAGGTACCGGGTCATCGACAAATGATCGGAAATTCTGCAGCACTGACAGAAGGGGCGCTTGCTCTCGCTCGCGCAGCGCAGCGGCGGCCGGCGTACTGAACGATCACGAGTATTTGGCCAAATTACCCATAATGGTTGCCCTAACGCGCGCGCGCGAGGCGACCCGCATCGGCGGTGGCTGCGCCAAGCAGACCGACCGGCTCGAGCCGGTGCAGCGGCGGCTGACGACGTCGCCGATTTCGTTTTAGCGGAATTGTTGTTCGCAGATTCTGGTTCGGGGGCGACGATGGAGCTCGGGCGATCGGCGCGACCGCCGATGCTGCTGTTGCCGGCGCCGAGATCAGGTACCGGGTCATCGACAAATGATCGGAAATTCTGCAGCACTGACAGAAGGGGCGCTTGCTCTCGCTCGCGCAGCGCAGCGGCGGCCGGCGTACTGAACGATCACCAGTATTTGGCCAAATTACCCATAATGGTTGCCCTAACGCGCGCGCGAATAACAGTGAAACAAGGCGACCGTTAACCGGACCGCCATTGCTCAAGCTCTTCTATAAAAGAGTCCGTTTCCAACGAACGTCTACGCGTCAGCAATTGGATTGTGCAAAGACTCTATAATTATGCAGTCAAGAAAGCCGTCGAATTCTGACTTCTGACGGTCTTTCAACATGTAGCTTATCCAACCCGCGTTAGCATCTTCGCGGACAAGAATTCTGCCGTGACCCCACGCGACCTTCGCCCAACAGTCGCGGATCAGTTTTTCAAGGGCGATAGCATCGACGTGCGAAGGCAATTCAATTGCACAGTGAATATGCCATCGACCTGATGTGCCCCGCTCCCATGGGCGTAATGCGCGTGCGTGGACCTCGCCCCTTTCAAGTACGGGTAATACACGAAGACGTTTGCCGTACCGACGAAATGCAGCGCCATACACGGCTCTATTGAGGAGGTTCATGAAGTGCCGAAAGGCCTGTCTGCATCGATAGTCGTCGATCTTTACCCAACCGCCGCTGTCGGGCTGGTGGCCTTGCTTCAGGGTCAGGGTGACATCGCAAAATGAACCCCAGCTGCTTGTATCGAAGAAGTGCGATTTGGCGGACTCAAAAGGATCAGATCTAACTTCCATACTTGACTGCGGCGATAGCACCATCATCACCACCCTCCCTCCCGTCGCCAAGCGGCATAGCACACCTATCGCAAGCCGGGGTTGTCGGTCTCGTTAAATAGGTGCCAACGAGCGAAAGTTATCCTCGTGAATACCGTATCCTTGTGAACACCTAAAGAAATCAGTGCCACGTCCCCGTGGTCATCTCGCTCAGTACGTTGAGTACTTCGTCAGCAATGAATTTTGCCACATGGGGCGGAAGTTGGAGGGTAATCTGCTCTCCGGTCGGCGTTACCACCGTCAGAAGAACGCTCTCTCGCATCGAGTTTGGCAATACGCGAGCCCGCGCTACGGACTGCACGATGATGGTTTCGAACTCCGACGATGGTGATTGACGTTGAGAGAGAATGCGATGCGTCCAAAAGGCGATGGCTCCTCTCAGTCCCCAAAACTCCTCCTCGGTGAGATGGATTGCGCTGATCTCTCCGTTGGCCTGACGGCTGTGAAGAATGAGACCGTTGTCATCTTCGACAAGGCTAATGCCTGGCGGGATTTCCTGCACTGACTTTTCAGTCGAGCCGGCCATGAGACTTCTCCGATAATTTGCGGCGCCTAAGCGCTGCCTCGTCTTTGCGATCCACCTTGCCCGGAGTGGCAGGCTGGCATGGGCCAATTCGCAGAAGCCCAACTCTATGACGATCAGTCGACACTACGTCGGCGCACCGAATATCTCAAGGTCGATGATCACGACCCCACTGCTCCTTGCCATGGTTACCGGGTTCACTTTCTCTACATCCCAATCTCGCTAACACTGTCAAGAATCTGTGGGAGTTTAGCGCGCGCCGGTGGGCGGCTGTCCTGCCGCGCATTCTATTTCTTGGGTGGTATCAAGACATATCCCATCGCGCCCACTAGCAGCGTTAATTAGCATCGTTGCCCTCACGAAAACGCGCGAGGCGGGGGCGACTAACGCGGCCGCGTCGATCGCGGCGGCGGCAAAGCTCAGAGTTCCCATATCTCGGCGCCGCGATCGACACGGGCACGCCTCACTCGCTGGGTTTTTCGCGCGCTAGGCGTCTGGTTTCCACCAACCAAGTTCGACGCACCTGGCACAGCGCCCGAATTCATCGAGCACCATCGGGGTCGTGCCCGCATGCATCGCATTATGTCTAAAAAATCGACCTATGGGATTAAGCCTGCGATCTACGTCGTCGATACAATTATCGATCCTGATCTGATCGCAGTTCCCGGCGCGATCTTTGATCATGCTCAAGATCGAATGAGTCCGGCTCATTGTCCCAATTCGCCGAAAGCCACGATTCCGTACCAACGACGCCGCTGAGCCAGCGGACACGCGACGCTTCGCCATCATTCGGCCTCTACGTTTGATCGACAACACCCTCGAATACTGGCCGGCGCACGCGCTCGGCGATCAAGCCGCCACGGTGCAGAATTCGAACCTCCACGATTGGTTCTACCCATTTTGCATTCAGTTTGGGGGCCGTCGAAAACGGCGGTTTGCTGGTAATGAGCGGCTCCAGCAGGACGCGAAGACCAGCAGCGGTTTCGTCTGTGATGCCGTCTTTTACCTCTCCGGCGTACAGCAGTGCTCCGCTCTTCCGCCGCGCAAGATAGAGCCCGCTAAAGTCCGCGCCATCAAATGCAATCCCCGCAACTAGGAGCGTATCGCGATACTGGCATGGCGTCTTGATCCAATCCGTACCGCGTACGGAGCGATATGGGGAATTGATCACCTTCGAAACGATTCCTTCGACGTTGATCTTGTGCGCGTGGGCCCAGACGGTCGGCCCGTCCATCTCGAAATGTTCGACGTACCGTACTCGATCTAACGATGGGTCGAGCGCTCTGCGCAGCAGCTCTTTGCGCTCAAGAAACGGACGCCGCCGAAGGTCTTCGCCGTTTAGGTAGAGCAGATCGAACGCGAAATAGGTTACGCGGTCGCGGATGCGTGGGCGTGGACCTTTCTGGAGCTCCCAGAAGTCAGAGGTTCCGTCGTTACGCAGAACCACCATTTCGCCGTCAACGACCAGGTGATCTGCGGTCAGCCGTGCCGCTTGATCTGCGACCGAACGATACCGTTCGGTCCAGTCATGCCCTTCGCGACTATAAATCGTGACCGCGCCATGCCGCAGATGGAGCTGCATGCGAAAACCGTCGAGTTTGATTTCATGGGCCCATTTATTGCCGGTCGGTGGACGGCCAATATCGGTGGCCAGGCATGGTGCAATGTAGTCCGGGTAAGGCGGGCACCGAACCAACGGCGGGATCGGGGGCCCGCTTGAGAGCAGGCTTGTCCATTATCCCGCCCTTTTTTGACGAGCGCCTGACCGTTCAGCCGGCTTTGGTTCGGCTTCCTTGCCCTTCTTGCCCGCAATGGGAAGCAGCATCTCACCCTGGCCGTCAGCGCGCTTGCGTCCTTTCTTGGGCGGTGTGGTAGCAGCTTCCTCCTCGGCAATGCTGCGGCGGAGTGCGTCCATCAGGTTCACGACGTTCTGCGGTTGCGGCGCGCCGTGCTCCCGCGAGACTGGCATGCCCGCCTGCTTCGTTTTGAGCATTCCGACCACGGCTTCTTCGTAACGATCGACGAACTGTGAGGGGTCGAAGTCGGTCGTTTTGCTCTGCAGAATATGCTCGGCCAGTTTGAGCATATCCGGCTCGAGCTGGATGTTCGGAATGTTGTCGAAGTATTCCTTCGCGTCCCGGATCTCGTAGGGATAGCGCAGCGTGGTGCCCATCAGCCCCTTATCCCAGGGCTCAAGCATGATGACCCGCTCGCGTTTCGCCAGCACGACCCGACCGAGCGCAGCCATGCCCTTGCCGCGCATCGCCTCGCGGATCACCGCAAAGGCTTCCTGCCCGGCCGGATCGTTGGGCGCTATGTAATAGGGGCTGTCCAGATATCGTTCGTCGATTTGCTCGCGGGGGACGAACGAGTTGATTTCGATCGTGTGATTGCTGTCGATCGCAATGGCATCTAGTTCGTCGTCATCCACCGGGATGTAGGCGTTCTTGGAATATTCGTAGCCTCGTCCCTTGTCTTCCGCCTCGACCGGCTCGCGCGTGACCTCATCGACCAACTGCTGCCGCAGTCGATTGCCGGTCTTCTTGTTGATCTGACGAAATGAGACCCGCTCGGTCGACGACGTGCCGGTGTAGAGCGCGATGGGGCACGAGACGAGCGAAAGCTTGAGGTAACCCTTCCAATACGCGCGGACGGTGGCCATTGGCCTCTCCTTTGGTTTGCAGGTGCCGCTCGGCACCGGCCGCGTTTACGGACCACCTCGCGAGGAGAAACGCAGGTTGGTGCGGGCCAATCCGTCGATGCCCGGCTCTTGTACGCTGAGCTAAATCTAGGATGCGGTTTGCAAGATACAAATCGCGTCGCTTGGAATGGTAAATGACCAGTTCTCGCTTCCAAGCCGACTGCAATAGTGCGGTACTGAATGCTCTGCCCTTCCCAGTGCGGCGGCGTCGCATTGGATCGAGGAACACGACCGAACTCCATTCCGGAACTAGCGCCAGCGTTGGCAGGCCCTGGTGATCTGCCTCGTGGCTGGATTTATGACCTCCTCGACATGAGTATTGTCATCGTCGCCCTCCCTTCCGTGTGTTCGTCGTTGTCGTCGCTACCGATCAATCAATCAGGATGGTTACGGTACTGTTGTCAGTTGATGATGTAAGTGTGGTCAATCTGCCGATTAACTAATTGATTTTGCTCAATCCAGCTCCCTTGGTAAGGGAGAGGTCCTCAGTTCAATCCTGAGCGGCAGCACCAGTTAACTCAGGAAGAAACAAGCGGTTCCAGTCGTGTCGCGGGTGACGCCTTGATACGCTTCGACCCGGAACGCGGATACGCACTTTCGGTCCGTATAAAATCGATGCACCTTGTCTGCGCCGCGTTCTGCCGCGCGGAAACTCCGCGGCGTCGCGCTCTCAACGAGAGATAGTTTCTTCTACTGTGGGTGTCACGTTAGAGTCACACAATTCGGATTAGCTCTTCCATTAACTTTCCCCATCTTGAGTAACGAAATGAGCAACAGTCTGCTCGCCGTCGCGACTTTGGCCGGCGCCATCACAGCCGCCTGGAGCCGATCCGCTTTTGCCGCCTCGATTGCGGCCGGATTAACTTCGTCAATCGGAACTCTCTGAGACGGCATGCGCAGCGGATTGAACGCGCTGATCGGCGCTGGACTGCTCGCTTCTGCCGGAGCGGTCGGTATTGCGGCCGCTTTCGACTTGCCGCCGTGGCGGGCATTCGCACAGACGCCAGCAACCGCTCTGCCGGCGGAAACGGAAGGAGAGAACCCACACCCCATTCACTTGGTGCGGACGCCCGTAGGCCCGTTGTCGGCGATGGCGGAGCTTGGCCGCCTTGTATTCTTCGATGCCAGCCTGTCGTCGTCGGGAAAGCTGTCGTGTGCCTCGTGTCACAGCCCAGATCATGACTATACGCCGCCCGGCGACCTGCCGGCCATGCTGGGCGGTCCGCTTCTGTCGAGCCAAGGCGTGCGAGCGGTGCCTTCGTTGATGTATTTGGAGCATGAACCGAGTTTCAGTATCGGCCCGGATAATGATCAGAATGAAAATGTTGACCTTGCACAGCTCGCGACCTCAGGCCTTGACGCGCCGCGTGTGCAAAAAACAGCGGATCAGGCCAGTCAGTCCGCTGGCAACATGGTGCCGCAGGGCGGCCTGTTCTGGGACGGCCGCGCCAACACGCTGCAGGATCAAGCGATGTCGCCACTGCTCGATCCGCGCGAAATGGACGGTGGCAATGTCGGGATAGTCACTGAAAAATTGCGCAATGCTCCGTACGCCGACCGCATGCTGCAACTGTTCGGCGCGGCGGTGTTCAACGATCCGCATTTAGCAGTTGCTGAAGCGTTGTTCGCGGTCGCGCGCTATCAAATCGAGGATGAGAGTTTTCATCCCTACACCAGCAAGTATGACTATTGGCTGGAGGGCAAGGCTCATTTTACGCCAAGCGAGCTGCGCGGCTACACGTTGTTCAACGATAAGACCAAAGCCAATTGCGGCGGGTGCCACGCCGACCAGCCGAGCCGCGACGGCCTGCCGCCGCTTTTCACCGACCACCAGTTCGAAGCCCTGGGCGTGCCGCGCAACGGCGCGCTGGTGCTCAATCAGGATCGCACATATTTCGATCTCGGCGTCTGCGGGCCCTACCGCAGCGATATGTCTACGGAAACGCAGTATTGCGGCATGTTTCTCACGCCGACGTTGCGCAACGTCGCCAAGCGCCGGGTGTTCTTTCACAACGGCCTCTATCACACCTTGCAACAAGTGATGGACTTTTACGACTTTCGGGACACCGACCCGCAAAGAGTCTATCCGGAAAAAGACGGAACCGTGATGAAGTTCGACGACGTGCCATTGCGCTATCGCGGCAATGTCGATGTCGCCGACCCACCCTTCGATCGTCATCTCGGCGACACACCAGCCATGACGGCGGATGACGAGGCGGACATCATTGCCTTCCTGCAAACCCTCAACGACGGCTATGAGGGCCACTAAAGCGTGTGCGCGTGCGGCGCGGCAAGGCGTCACTGTGCGATTGAAGAAATCCGTAACTCTTATTGAGTGGTATCGCGAGTTCTCGGCTGCCTCATGCCGCTAATTCGCGTTTTTCGTATGGATTACGACGCTCAATTTATTCACAGCTTCGGCCTGTTGTCATAAAGCTGCAAAGAGCGCGCCATTACAATCGGCGTCTGTCGGGACGTCGACACATCTCAACACAATTGGAAAGTAAAAAATGAGCGCGCAGAATCTTGTTCAGAGAGGCACTATCTTGCGACGGGGGCTACGCAGGGGAACTGCAGCAGGTCTCGGCGCCATCAGCATCGCAATTGGCTTGGGCTGCATTTTCGCTGGATCGGGACGACATGCCGCCGCCGCGGGGACGACGGCCACTCCCATTCAGCATCTGGTCGTTATTTACGGGGAGAACATATCGTTCGATCATTATTTCGGCACGTACCCGAACGCCACCAATGTGGCGGGCGAGCCAGCCTTCTTCGCCCAATCTGGTACCCCAACGTCGAATAATTATGTAAGCAACCCCAGTCTGTTAACTAGCAATCCCAATTTGAACCCGGCCAACGGCGTCGGCGCCACCAATCCATTCCGGCTCGATCGCACCCAAGCGGTCAGCGGAGATCAGGGTCACAGTTATACCCCTGAGCAAAACGCCTTTGATAATTTCAAGATGGATCTGTTTCCGAAAAATGTCGGTACCGGTACCAGCGGCGGTGCAGGTGCTTTCGGCACTACCGCCCTGAACTTGGGCTATTTCGATGGCAACACCGTCACGGGCCTTTGGAACTACGCCCAGGGCTTCGCGATGAGCGATAACTCCTATAGCGATCAGTTTGGTCCGTCGACGCCCGGAGCGCTCAACGCGGTCTCAGGCCAAACCAATGGCATGGTGATTACCACAGGCACCAGCACGAGTTACTGGGTCAATGACACCCAAGGCGGCAAGACGGAAATAAATGACGCAGATCCGTCTTTCGACACCTGCTCAATCATCGCCAACGGACAGGATATAAACTTTCCGTCGGTCAAAAGCGTAGGCGATCTGCTCAACGCCGCGAACATCACCTGGGGCGGGTTCATGGGCGGCTTTAATCTGAGCCTGGTAAACGCCAATGGCACCACCGGTTGTCTGCGCAGCTCGTCGAATGTCGGCGGTGCATCTACGGCGGACTATATCCAGCATCATGCCTGGTTCCAGTACTTTGCCTCATCGCTCAATGCGGACCATGCCCGGCCGACCTCGACGGCGGCTATCGGAACCAGCAGCGACGGCGCAAGCCACGAATATGACCTTCAGGATTTCTATGCTGCGGTGAGCGCCGGCAACTTCCCCGCGGTCTCCTACATCAAGATGCCGGCGTATCAGGACGCTCACGGCGGCTATTCCGATCCGCTGGATGAGCAGCAGGGCGTCGTCGCCCTGATCAATTTCCTGCAGCAGCAGCCCGGTTGGAGCAACACCGCGGTGATCATCGCCTACGACGATTCCGATGGCTGGTACGATCACGTCTTCGCGCCGATTACGAGTTCGTCGTTTGACCCGACCGCCGACACGCTCAACGGGGCCGGCACATGCGGAACTGGCACCCAGCAAAACGGTGTCAACGGCAAACCCGTCAATGGCCGGTGCGGTCCCGGCCCGCGACAGCCGTTCATCGTGATCTCACCGTGGGCCAAGCAAAACTATGTCTCACACGTGCAGATTACGCAGGCCTCCATAATAAAGTTCATTGAAGACAACTGGCTCAGCAGCCAGCGGCTTGGCGGGGGCTCGTTTGACGCCAACGCCGGATCGATCATGGACATGTTCAATTTTACGTCCAGCGGTGGCAGCACTCCCCGGCGCTTTCTCAATCCGGTACTCGGGCTTCCCACCCGCTCGCTGACCCACGACTTCAGCGACGGCGGCTTCAGCGGCATTGCCTGGCGTGGCATGACCGGCGACGTGGGGATCTGGTTGATGAACGGAGGCCAGGTCGTCACAGCGCCGGATCTTGGCAATGTCCCTCTAAACTGGACGCTCATCGGGCAGGCGGTGCTAAATAATAGCGGTTACGC
The DNA here is from genome assembly GCA_963813825.1 of uncultured Alphaproteobacteria bacterium. Lineage (GTDB taxonomy): Bacteria > Pseudomonadota > Alphaproteobacteria > Rhizobiales > Xanthobacteraceae > BOG-931. The sequence continues at coordinate 232,269 of CAWFBB010000028.1, read as the reverse complement.
GGACTTGATCTGGCGTGACACGGCCGGCAACCTCGGCATCTGGTTTATGAACGGCACGAAGATTGCGTCGACTGCCGTTATCGGCAATGTACCGACCAACTGGTCTCTTGTCGGAACCGCGCCTTTCAATGGTAATAGTGCTGAATTGTTCTGGCGTGATACGGCCGGCAACGTCGGTATTTGGCAGATAAACGGCACCCAGGTTATCTCCGCTCCCGTGATTGGCAACGTATCCGCCAGTTGGGCGATCGCGGGGATCGGCGACTTCCGCGGCACCGGCAACGCCGATATTCTCTGGCGTGACACGAGCGGCAACGTCGCCATCTGGCTGATGAACGGCACTAGCATCCAATCGTCCACGTTGCTCGGCAATGTGCCGACGACCTGGACAGTTGCTGGGACCGGCGACTTCAACGCCGACAACAAGACCGACATTCTCTGGCGCGACGCCAGCGGCAACGTCGGCGTGTGGCTGATGAACAGCACTGCCATCCAATCGACTGCGGTGCTGGGCAACGTGCCGTCAGTTTGGTCGATCGCGCTCACCGGCGATTTCAACGGCGACGGCAATAGCGACATATTGTGGCGTGATACGACCGGTAACGCGGGGATGTGGCTGATGAATGGTACAAAGATCAGCTCAACCTCCGTACTAGGCAACGTAGCGGCGACCTGGGCCATCCAAAGCGCAAACGCCGAGTGAGAAACTACGCAACCGGCCCTTGGGTTAATTCCAAGGGCCGGTTCATTGGTCCAGTCATGCTTTGGAAATAGACATGCGTCGCGACAGTGCAAACAGAGGACACCACACTGCGGCTAAGCGAAGGCCTTAGCCTTGAGACGCCTTCCGAGAGGCTACTCGACGAGTTCCGTAACGCCCGGCATGACCAGCCGTTCGGGTGAGAATGAAGCATCGATCGTGCCGAGCTTGTGTTCCACGTCGATGAGATTTTGCAGCTTGTGCCGTGACACTTTGCTGCTCGGCTCGAAATATTCGATGCGGCGCAGCAGGTCGTAGCTGGCGTCGGCATCGTCCTTTCGCGCGTGGGCGGCGCTGACAAGAAGTTCGATCGCCTCGCCGCGGTGAGTCTCATCGGCAAACCAGGCGATGCTCTTGTCGGTCGCCGCGAGCAATCGCTTGGCGAGCGGCGTATGCGCTTGCGCCCAATCCCTGCGCACAGCCATACCGGTGAACGGCAAGTCCTTCACATAATCGGCGGCGAAGCCAAGTGTGACGTAACCGTCCGTATTGGCCTGGAAATTGAGGGGCGGCAGCACGAACGCGGCATCGGCAACGCCGGCCTTGAGCGCGGCAAAACGTGCCGCAGCGACGCCCGCGGTCAACTCGTCGTAGTCGGCGCGCTTCAATCCGTTCGCCACCGCCATCCGCTCCCAATACATGGTGGTGGGATCGTTGACCTGGCCGACCGAGACCGTCTTGCCTTTGAGGTCGGCGATGGTTTTCAACCCCGGCTTGCCGATCAGAATGTAAGGCGGGGCATTGCCGATGATACGGATGAGCGCAAGCGCCGCGCCCTTGTCGATGGCATGGATCGGGTCGCTGATCCCGACGCTGAGCACGACGTCGAAGGCACCGCCGGTCAATTGCTGCGTGACCGCGGCGCCGCTTTGCGCGAAGTTGATCTCGACGTCGAGATCCTCGCCGGCGAAAAAGCCTTTTTGCGCGGCGATGTAAAACGGCCACAGCGGCGCCTGGCCGCCCAGCGTGCCACCGACGATCTTATCGGCCGCGCGAGCGGGCCGCCCGAGCGCCGCGGCGCCAAGCAGGCCGACCACAACGCGCCTTGAAAATCTCATACGATCACCGGCAACGAAAGGGCAACTATAGCCCGGATTTTCCTTAACGTGTCGAACTACGGCTTGATAAGCCTGAATGAATTGAAGAAGTCGTCTTTCATAGCCGTGGCTTCGGGCCGCTCGTATTCCGGAAATTCAATGACTAGCGAGTAGAGCGCATCGCCGGCCGAAACGTAGCGAAAATAATAGCTGCGCTTATCGTCGCGGGCCGAGAACGTCAGCGTCTCCTTGCCATCCTTATTTTCATCCTTGATGTCCGCAACCGTGCCACCTGGGCGCTGCTTCATGATGTCGACAAGGTCGCTCAGGGTTTTCGGCGGCTGCCCCCCAGCCAGCGTTTCGGTGGCGGTCAGCATGATCATTTCGGAATTCATTCCGGTCACCATGTAGACAACAGCGGGACTGTGGCCCGGATCGTCGGCCTCAAGCTTTGCATCGGTGTATGGGATCGGAAAGTGTATTGAAAAATTACCTCCGGTCGGCGTCGCGTCGCCCGGTGGGACGTCCTTGCGATTAACGGTTTGAGCCTGTGCCGCCGCGCCCATAACGAGGCTGAGAACGACCGCGGCTGCGAAATGCGATGCCGTCATGGATGAATCCCTGGAAATTAAAAGCTCTGGAATTGTCCGTGTAATTGGGTCGCAGTGCCGTCATTAAGCGTTCAAAGCGAGCGGAAGGCATTTGGCAATCCTAACATTGCCGGGGCTCTTGGCGAGAGATACGGTAAAGAAAAACGAGGAACGTCCACCATGAACACGCAAATTCGTCCGCCGCGCATCGGCCCACAGCCATGGGACGTGGTCCGGGGCAAGCTCGATCAGTCGTTGCCGTTCGCCAATATGCGCGAAACGCCGTATTACCGCGACTGCGTCTGGGAGCAGTTTTCCAAAGCCGAATACGATCGCCGCTATGCCGCGCTGCGCGCCAAGATGCGCGAGCACAAGCTCGACGCGCTTATCGTTCCCGGCGGCCCGAGCCATTGGAGTTTCGGCGGCGGCATGCTGTGGCTGACCGGCCACTGGGAATGGCACGCGCTCGCAAGCTATGTGCTCGTCCCGCTCGAGGGCGAGCCGACCATGATCTATTCCATGGGCGGCACTCATGCCGAGGCGGTGCGCCGGCAAGTTGCGATCGCGGTGAAAGACGTGCGTCACAGCCGCAGCGGCCGCTACGCCGACGTCATGGTCGAGCGCATCCGTGAATTAAAACTCGATCGCGGGCGCATCGGACTGATGGAGATAGATCCACGCCACGGTGACTACCTGCCGGTGAATCAATACAACGTGCTGCGCGACAACCTGCCGGATGCGGAACTGGTATTCACCAAAGGGTTCCTGCACGAACTGCTTTCAGTCCACAGCGCCGAAGAGCTTGACTGCGTGCGCAAGGCCGGTGTGCTTTGCAAGAACGCCATGGACGCGATGGTGGCGCGCGCAAGGCCGGGCGTGAAGGAATACGAGCTGCGCGCAGCAGCGGGCTCGGCCATCCTCGAAGGCGGCGGCGATATCGATTTTCTGATCATTGGCTCGACGCCGATGGCAAACCCGGCGCAAATCTTCGGCAATCCGCGGCCTTCCGGACGCGTGCTGCAAAAGGGTGACATCATCAATATGGAGCTGGCGGCCGGCTATCGCGGCTACACGGCGCAGATCGGCTCACCCATCTGCATCGGCGAGCCGACCGGGATGGTGAAGAAATTCTGGGATGAAATTACGTTGCCGGGCTACCAGCGTATCGTCGCCGAGATCGCGCCGGGCAAGCCCGCGGAGAACATGCGCCTTGCCAGCAAATTCTTCCGCGACAATGGCTATCAGTCGCGGCCGACGCAATGCCACGGCATCGATCTCGTCACCGACGGGCCACATGTGGTGGCAGAGCACGTGTCAGCGGAAAAATTCGAGGAAGTGCTCAAGCCCGGCATGGTGATCATGGCCGAGCCCAATCCGATCACGCCGGACGGGATGTTCGGCATTTTCCTCGGTCACACCTTCATCGTGACCGAGACCGGCCACGAAGTGGTCGACGACTTCGCGCTGGAGATCGCGGTGGCAGGTTGACGGGGCGGCGCGGACTCGCGCTACTCGCTTGACGGAATCCCAACAAGCTTGATGGCGCTGGCGTAGTCATCGTGCTCGCGCTGGAACGCGGCCGCGATCTGCAGTTTGGTCATGCCGCCTGGAACGATGCCGAGACCGTTTAGCCTCGCCGAGGTCTGCGGCGTGTTCACGAAGGCGGTTACCTCATTCCGGATCGCATCGATGATCGGCGCGGGCGTGCCGGCGGGCGCAAGGAAGCCGTTCCAGGACGCCGACTCAAATCTCGGAACAGTCTCGGCGACAGTTGGCAAATCCGGGAAAGCCGGCAACCGCTGCGGCGTGCTGACAGCGATGACGCGGACCGCGTCGTTCTTGGCGAGCGGCAATACCGCCGAGGCGTTGCCGAAATAAATGTCCGCAACGCCGCCCAGCAAATCGGAGATTGCCTGAGGCTCGCTGCGCGCCGGCACCATGACCACATTCACGCCGGTGGCGGCGAACAGCCGCACCGGAGAGAAATGGCTGAGGTTTTGCGTGCCCGCGACGGTGAAGTTGAGCTTGCCCGGGTTAGCTTTGGCGTAGGCGAGGAATTCGGCAAGGTTGGTGGCCGGCAGGCTGCTTTTGATCGCGATCGCTTGTGCGCCGGTTCCAACGTTGGTAATCGGCTCCAGTTGCGTGACGGGATCGAAGTCCAGCTTCTCCAGTTGCGGCGTCAGCGTGACCATCGACGACGCGCAAAACAGCAACGTGTAGCCGTCGGGTGCGGCGTTAGCGACTATCCGTGTCCCGATTGCTCCGCCGGGGCTCGGGCGATTTTCGATGATAAAATTCTGCCCAAACTTCTCCGAAAGATCCTGGGCGGCGAGCCGCGCCATCATGTCGGTGTTGCCGCCCGGTCCGAATGGCACGATGACCGTCACTGGATGGTTAGGCCAATCCGCGGCACTTGCGGCTTGCACATGGACGAGACTCAAGAACGCACACAAGATCAACGGGACGCAGTGCAAGCGCGACATTGCTACCTCTCCTGCTCGGCGGGGCGAGCTGTTGCCGTGCTGTTTTGCAAGATCGATGCCGCGGGCCACGATGGGGAACGCGGCATGCGTATTTGTGATACGACGCGCGCTATTTTGCGGTAACTCAGATGCGCGCTATCGTGGCATCAGGAACTTGAAGTCGCAGCCCTCATCCGCCCCTGTAATCTGCTCGGCGAATAGCTTGGCGTATCCGCGCTCGGGAATTTTCTCTTTGGCGGGCGCGGCTGCGGCCCGGTTTTTCAGCTCAGCGTCATCGACCTTAAGTTCAATGCGCCGGTCCTTGACCGACAGGCGGATGCGGTCGCCGTTGCGCACCAGACCAAGCGGGCCGCCGGACGCGGCATCGGGCGTAATATGCAGCACGATGGTGCCGAACGCGGTGCCGCTCATGCGTGCGTCGGAGATTCGCACCATGTCTTTTACGCCGCGTTGGGCGAGTTTCCTTGGGATCGGTAAGTAGCCCGCTTCCGGCATGCATTCCGGCGCGTGAGGGCCCGCGTTCTGCAATACCAGTATGTCTTCCGGCGCGACGTCGAGCGCCGGATCATCCACCCGCGCCGCGAGATCGGCGAGCGAGGAGAACACCACGGCGCGGCCTTCATGCTCGAACAATTTGGCGTCGGCGGCGGAGCGCTTGAGGATGGCACCTCTGGGCGCGAGATTTCCAAACAGCGCAACAAGGCCGCCAGTCGGCTCCAGAGGCGTGTTGAGTTCCGCGATGATCGAGCGGTCGACATAGCCTGCGGCATCGCCTTCCAGCCGCTCGCCCAGTGTTTCTCCCGTCACCGTCAGGCAATCGAGGTGCAACATCGGTTTGAGTTCGCGCAGCAGCGCCCCCATGCCACCGGCCGCGCAAAAGTCCTCCATGTAGCCGTTGCCGACCGGCTTGAGATTGACCAGCACGGGTGTGGAATCCGAAAGCGTATTGAGATGGGCAAGCGACACCTTCACACCGGCGCGTCCGGCGATGGCGGTGAGGTGAATGACGGCGTTGGTCGAGCCGCCGAGCGCGAGCAGCACGCGTAATGCGTTCTCCACGGACTTTTCGTTAATGAGCCGCGACGGCGTGAGCTTCGAGCCGACCAGCTTGACTGCGGCGGCGCCGGTCGCCTCGGCGGCGCGCAACCGGTCAGCGTGCACGGCAGGGATCGCGGCGGTGCCGGGCAGGGAAATCCCGAGCGCTTCGGTGAGGCAGGCCATCGTCGATGCGGTCCCCATCACCGCGCAGGTTCCGGCGGTGACCGCGAGCTGACCCTCCACCTCGGAAATTTCCTCGGCGTCGATATCGCCGGCGCGGTAGCGCGCCCAGAATTTGCGGCAATCGGTGCATGCGCCGAGGCGCTCGCCGCGATGCCGGCCGGTCATCATTGGCCCGGCGACCAGCGAGATCGCCGGGCGGTCGGCGGACACCGCGCCCATGAGCTGCGCTGGCACGGTCTTGTCGCAGCCGCCCATCAGCACTACCGCATCCATCGGTTGTGCGCGGATCATCTCTTCGGTGTCGATTGCCATGAGGTTGCGGTATTTCAAGCTTGTCGGCGTGAGAAAGACCTCACCCAGCGAGATGGTCGGAAATTCGAGTGGAAGCGCGCCTGCGGCAAGCACGCCGCGTTTCACCGCCGTCAGCAGCTCGGGAAAATGACGGTGACAATTGTTGAAGTCGGAGGCCGTATAGGCGATGCCGATCACCGGCTTTTCCAGGAATGCGCGCGAATAGCCCATCGATTGCGCGAACGAGCGGCGCAAGTAGCGCGAGAAGTCGCGGTCACCGTAATCGGTGAGTCCGTGAGCGAGACCGTGTTCAGACATATCTCGGTCGTGTCCTCATCGCCGGACGAATGTCCGGCTTGCGCACATTATTTGAGCGCAAATGCCGATTATTCGTGCGCTGCAGTGCAGCATTAGGAAACGGTTTAGTAAGCGAATATGCGCAATTTCCTTGATGTCCTCCAGGGTTTTTCCGCACCGAGCCGATATGGCCACTGATTATCATCAAAGCCGTTTGCCGGCGTGGATTCTCTTTCCCGTCATTGCCGCTTCGGGCATGTCGGTCCTGGTCGCCTGGGGCAGTGGCAGCCTCTTCGTCGGATTCGTGACGGTGCTGATTGGCGCCGCTGCTGTGGCGTGGTGGTGCGAAGCGATGCTGCGTGCCGTCGTCGGCACTATCGGCCAGATCGCCAGTGGCGACCGCTATGCCGCGTTGCCCGGCCGGATCGGCAGCGGCGCGCTCGGCGACAGTGCAATTGCAGCCGAGCGGATGCGGCAAGTGCTGATTGACGCCGATGCGCTCGCGGTCGATCATCGCAGCCGGGAAGCCGAAGCGCGCTTGCATTATGCCGGCCGGGCTTTCTTCACCCAGCGGTTTCGCACCACGGTCGACGAACTGACCTCAGTCTTTCAATCGGCTGCCGAGGAAATCCAGGTTACGGCTGCTGACCTAGGCGCGCGCAACGAGGACGTGCGCCGCCGCACCGTCCATGCGATAGATGCTGGCACTGCTGCAAGTCGCGACGTCGCCGCAGTCGCCAATGCAGCGCGGGAATTGCTCACGCTGATCGTACAGTCAACGAGCGAAGCGGCCGCCGCAAAGGACGCCAGCGAGCAAACTATCGCCGATCTCGCGCGCACCGACCGCACAGTGCGCAGCTTGGCGTCGGCGGCCACGCGCATTGGCACCGTGGTCAAGCTGATCGAAGCGATTGCCTCGCAGACCTCGCTGCTCGCGCTCAACGCCACAATCGAGGCGGCACGCGCTGGGGCGGCCGGACGTGGATTTGCCGTCGTCGCTTCAGAGGTCAAGACGTTGGCGCAGCAGACTGCGAAAGCGACTGGCGATATCAGCGCGCAGATCCATGACATCCAGCACGCGGTGAGCGAAACCGTAGCCGCTATTGCCGGCGTGTCTTCGAGCGTAACGACGATGAGCGAAGCCAACCGGCAATTAGCCGGCATCCTCGACCACCAAGCCGCCGAGATCGATCGCATCGGCAACCGGGCGGAGCAGGTTGCCGGCACCGTTGGCGGCGTCCTGCCGGAAATCTCCACCATCGCCAACAGCGTCGAAGAGGCGGGCAATGGAGTGCTGAATACGGCGGAGGATTTGCTCGGGCGGTCGAAATGGCTGGCGGATGCAATTTCGCGCTATTTCTCCGACCTTGAGCACGGCTCGATCAAAGTCGGCATCCTGCATTCATTGTCTGGCACCATGACTGCGAGCGAGCGGCCATTGCAGGAATTGCTGGTCATGATGATCGAGCAGCAGAACGCGCGGGGCGGACTGTTGGGTCGTCCGATCGAACCGGTAATCGTCAATCCGCATTCCGACACGAAGGCCTATGCCGAGCTGGCGCGCAAACTCATCGCCGATCACAAAGCGGCGGCCATATTCGGCTGCTGGAGCTCGGCATCGCGGAAGGAAGTTTTGCCGATCGTCGAGCGCAGCAATGCTTTGCTTTTCTATCCGAGCCAATATGAAGGCGAAGAGGCATCCCGCAATATCTTCTATACGGGCGCCACACCGCCGCAGCAGGCGATCCCGGCGGTCAATTACCTGCGCGACCAAGGCATCCAGCGGTTCTTTCTGGTCGGCACTGATTATGTCTATCCGCGCACCACAAACGCAATCCTCAAAGGTTATTTGGCGAGCCAACAGATATTCGACGTCGCCGAGCTCTATACGCCGCTCGGGCTGAAGGACTGGCATGAGGTCGTCGAGGACATCCGGCGCTTCGCCAAGTGCGGCCGCACCGCGATTGTCGCCACGGTCTCGGGCGATGCGAATGTTCATTTTTTCCGCGAGCTGGCGGAGCAGGGAGTGAGCGCCGACGCCATTCCCGTCATGTCACTGTCGATTAACGAGGCGGAGCTGCCGGCGCTGATGCGCTCGAAGATCAGCGGCAATTATGTTGCGTGGAACTATCTCCATGCCTTCGACACGCCGGAAAATCGTGCGTTCATCGCCGAGTGGCGCGCCTTCACCGGCAGGCCCGATGCCGTGACCAACGATCCCATGGAGGCGACCTGGATCGGCTTCCATCTGTGGACCGCGGCGGTGGAGACCGCAGGTACTACCGATGTCGCCAAGGTACGCACGGCGCTCGGCGGCACTCGGCTGACCGCGCCCAGCGGCTTCCAGGTGCTCATGGATGCCGACACTCATCACTTGTTCAAGCCGGTCATGATCGGCCGCATCGCCGACGATGGACGTATCATTCCGGTCTCGGTCACCGAAGGTCTGGTGCCGCCGGATCCGTGGAGCCCATGGCTCAAAGGTTCCGACCAGGCGCCGTGGCCGGGCCGTGCGGTGGGACAATAGCCGCCCCGGCGATCGCGCGCCTTTGAGTTGATTTCGATCAATACCGCGGCAACTGACCGCCGTATAAGGCCTCGACAAACGCCCTGGAACGCTTCTAGAAATAACCTTGTCGCGCTCCAAAGAGGCTATGGGCGGGCTAGTCCTGCCGTTTCCCGCATGATTTATCGCAAGAATCAGCCAGTCGACTATCAGGCCTTTTTCACCGATGCGCTGGGCCGGCTGCGGTCTGAGCGTCGGTATCGCGTTTTCGCCGACCTTGAGCGTATCGCCGGCCGGTTCCCGCATGCCATCTGGCATTCGCCGGATGGTCCGAAGAACGTCGTGATCTGGTGCTCTAACGACTATCTCGGCATGGGCCAACACCCCAAAGTCATCGGTGCCATGGTTGAGACCGCGACGCGGATGGGTACCGGCGCCGGCGGCACGCGTAATATCGCCGGCAACAACCATCCCGTGATCGAACTTGAGCGCGAACTGGCGGATCTACATCGCAAGGAAGCCGCGCTGGTCTTCACCTCCGGCTACGTCTCCAACGAGACCGGAATCTCCACGCTCGCCAAGTTGATGCCGAATTGCCTGATCCTGTCGGATGCCTGGAATCATAATTCGATGATTGAAGGCGTCCGCCAGGCACACTCCGACAAGCAGATTTTTCGCCACAACGACATGGCACACCTCGAACAGCTGCTCGCCGCCGCGGATTCGGGCCGGCCGAAGCTCATCGTGTTTGAGAGCCTCTATTCCATGGATGGCGACGTGGCGCCGGTAAATCGCATTTGCGAACTCGCCGAGCAGTACGGTGCGATGACTTATGTCGATGAGGTTCATGCCGTCGGCATGTACGGCGCGCGCGGCGGCGGCATCAGTGAGCGCGACGGCGTCACGGCCCGCATCGACGTAATAGAAGGTACGCTCGCAAAAGCCTTTGGTTGCCTCGGCGGCTATATTGCCGGTTCGTCGGCGCTGATCGACGCCGTGCGATCTTACGCTCCCGGGTTCATCTTCACGACCGCGCTGCCGCCTTCGGTCGCGGCTGCGGCGACCGCCGCGATCCGGCACCTGAAGACGTCGCATTGGGAGCGTGAGCGGCATCAGGATCGCGCCGCGCGCACCAAGGGCGTGCTCACCGCCGCGCGATTGCCGGTGATGACAAGCCCGACACATATCGTACCGGTCTATGTCGGTAACCCTGAACTCTGCAAAGCGGCGAGCGATCTCCTGCTGTCGGCGCACGGCATCTACATCCAGCCGATCAACTATCCGACGGTGCCCAAGGGTACGGAGCGATTGCGCATCACGCCGAGCCCGTATCACGATGACGCGCTTATTGACGTGCTCGCCGAAGCACTGGTCGATGTCTGGCAACAGCTCGGTCTGCCATTCAAAGACCGCGCGCTCGCGGCTGAGTGATTAGCGGCGTAAGAAAATAAATAGGCTCGGCGCTCGAGTCACCAGTAACCGCGACTGCGACCCCAATAGCCGCCGCCACCGCCAAATAGCAGCACGAGTACAACAACAATCAGGATCAATTCCATAGTACACCTTTGGTGATAGTGCTGGCCCTATTTGCGATGCACCGCATCTTCAATCCGCCGCTCGCGTTCTTGCGCCTTGGCGGCAGCCAAGCCGTAGCCTCGACGTTTGGTGCGTGTTAGATAACGGCCTCTTGAATACATTGTTCCCGATAGCGTGCGCGCACCCAGGGGGCATAGACTGAACAATTCTGCACAGTCTTCGCCTTGCGGACGCTCTAGGTTTCTGACACTCCAAAGGCGTCTCCTTTCCCACGACACAATCACACACCTCGCGCGGAGTATTTCGAATGGCGAAGAAAACCTCGGTCTCTCGGAAGACCAAGAAACGAGCAAAGGTTTCTCATCCGGGTATGATGGGGGACGGCACCGAGGAACAGAATCTGGGTCAACGCGGCAATCCGGCGGCTCGCATAAAAAAGAAGGAAGTGACCGCCGCCTTCGGCAAGCCTCGGCGCAAAAAATAGCTCGCGCACCGACGGCTAGGCCGCCCTACCTTCAGTTAGAAGAGCTCCTTGTCGCCGTTCGAAAACCGGCGGCGGAAGGCGGCGATTCAACGGTGGACCAGCACCGGAATTTTGCAGCGGGTGGGGATCTTGTCGCACCCGCAAACAGCCCACTTAATCATCAGGGCCAGCGTTCGGCGACGGCATCCGCAAAGCAGCGCTGGAAGCGGACGCGTCAACGTTGCCGACAGGGGCTGTCTGACGGCTCGCCGCGACCCATTGAGCGACGAGCGTGAAGGTTATGAGGACGACACTCATACAGATGCCGGCCCGGAATTTGGTCACGTCACCGTCATTCGCCAACGTCTCACCCGTCAGGATCTCGGAACTAGTTTGACGTGGCAAAAGTGCAATCAGGCGAGCAGCGGTCGTCTCGTGTTCTAGATGCGCCGATGGCCTGTCAGGTAATGCCGCAATCGATGAGGCCAATCTCTGAGTTGCAGTTTCCCGCGGCAGCCGAGCTAATTCTGCGGCCTCTTGCCAAGGATCGATACCCGATCGCGCCAGCGCTGAAAGCACGTTGAGCGGCGTGTCATTTTTGTCATTACCGATTTGCGAAAATAGAAAGTCGTCGAACTCGGATCCGAGGACCGAAATTGAAGCCGATTGGGCCATCTTGTTGCTCATAAAACGAAACAATCCATTTTTTGATCATTCTTCACGACAAGGGGGAGTCCCGTTACTGAGAGTGGCCACTCAGCGGTAGTGGCCCATTCGCCTTTTGACTTGGCGTGACCTGCCCGGCCAAGGCCAGCGCCACGACGGGATTCATACTGTCAACCATCGAGGTCGGGATCAGGATGGTGGCGCCGCGCTCCTTGGTTGTCTCATAGATGATGTTCATGGCGCGCAGCTGCAGAGCCATCGGATGATCGGCGTAGGTCATGGCCGCCTCGACGAATTTTCCGGCGATCGCCGCCTCGGCGGATCCGAGAATGACCCGGGCCTGCTTTTCGCGTTCCGCCTGGGCTTGCCGGGACATTGCGTCCTGCAAGGCTACCGGGATCGCGACGTCGCGGATTTCAACGGACTTCACCGAAATGCCCCAGTCGGCGGTCTTGCGGCCGATTTCACCGCGCAACAGATCGTCGGCGGCGGTGCGCTCCGATAAAAGCGCCGACAGCATCGACGACCCAATCATTTCACGTAGCGAAGTCTGGGCGACGCGATCGATGGCTTCGCGATAGTTCGTGATGTTCAACGCCGCCTTTTGCGCGTCATGAACGAACCAGAAGATGATCGCGTCCACATTGACCGGGACGGTGTCCTTGGTCAGCGCCGCTTCGGCACTGAACGCCGTGGTCTGAATGCGCTCATCGATGATGGCTATGACATGGTCGATGACCGGAAAGATGAGAAAGAGTCCCGGCCCTTTGACGCCGAGCAATTTTCCGGCGCGAAGGACGACGAATTTTTGCCAAGTGTTGGCCATCTTCAGCGCTGAGCCGAGGACGATCGCAACGATCACCACGGCGATACCAGCATATAGGTACCCTGCGGCGCCCAATCCGGCGCCCGCGGCGATGCAGGCGACGGTCAGAAATACGGTGATGGGATTCATTGTCTTGGCTCTCCTGACTCAATCCCGACGACCCTGTAACGACATAATAATGACCCTCGGTCTCATGTGGTTCTGAGCAAAATTGCTCACACGCACTCGCCTCCGCTGTGCTCTACATATTCCCGGGTCCCGCGCAGGAATGCCGATTGAGCGTGGGGCGCGCCCATGAGCACATGACGCCGCAAAGTGTCGCGGATATTGAGCAGGCGATTCCCTTCCTCGCCAAAGTGGCCTATGGTTGGTTTGGAGGGCTAGGTTATGGCGACCAAACGCCGCCGTTCATTCGATACAAAATCGTTTCTCGCCCGGGTCGGCGACGGCCGCAGCATCGGCAAGTACCGCAAAGGCCAGGTCGTTTTTACGCAAGGCGACCCTGGCGACGCCGTCTTCTATATCCAGAAGGGTAAGGCCAAGCTCACTGTGGTTTCGGAGCAAGGTAAGGAAGCGGTTATCGCGATACTTGGTACGGACGATTTCTTTGGCGAGGGATGTCTTGCCGGACAAGCGCTGCGTATAGCGACTGTCATGACCTTGACGGATGCCGTCATCGTACGACTGGAAAAGACCGCTATTATCCAGGTCATCCATCAGGAACCGGCATTCTCCGAATTGTTCATCGCGCATCTTCTGGGGCGCAGTATCCGCGTCGAAGCGGACTTGGTCGACCAGTTGTTCAATTCGAGCGAGAAGCGTTTAGCCCGCCTGCTCCTGCTGCTTGCGAATTTTGGCAAGGAAGGCGCACCCGAGCCGGTGATCGCAAAAATCAGCCAGGAAACACTAGCGGAAATGATCGGAACGACGCGGTCGCGTGTAAGCTTTTTTATGAACAAATTTCGCAAGCTGGGCTTCATCGACTATAATGGCGGCATCGAGGTCCACAGCTCATTGTTGAATGTCGTTCTGCATGACCAGCCGCAAGATAGAAATTAAATCGACATAAATCTCTTGCGGTGCGGTTACCATCACAAGCAATTCATAAGCTGCTGAGCAATTTTGAACAGTCTCGCCTCAGGCGGTGGCACAGCCTCATTTGCGCAGGAGGATCGCCCTTCCTGCGTGTAATGGATTGGTTGGAAAACCGACATGTCCCTATCGGATGAAGGCCGGCGCAGAGCCGGGCGAGAGGCGACAGAGCTGCTGCAAGGCAAAGACGTCCTGCTCCAGGAAATGCAGCATCGTGTCGCGAATAGCTTGCAGATCATCGCCAGCATCCTCATGCTCAAGGCGCGGACTGTTCAATCGGCCGAGGCTCGGTTGCATCTGGAGGACGCGTGCCATCGAATTCTGTCGGTGGCCACGGTGCAGCGACAAATTGAGATTGCGGCTCCTGGCGAGCGGATCCAGCTCGGCCCGCATCTCTCACGACTATGCGCCACGCTCGCGGCGTCGATGATTGGCGACAGCCGGCGCACGTCCTTGCAAGTGAAGGCCGACGTAGGGGTGGTGCTGCCCGACGATGTGATGAGCATTGGGCTGATTGTTACGGAGCTCGTGATCAATGCGCTGAAGTACGCTTTCCCAAATTGCAGCGAGGGCAAAATATTGGTCAGGTATACCGTCGATGGTGCTAACTGGCGTCTATCGGTATCTGACAACGGTGTGGGGCTGCACAAAGGGGCTCAGGCACGCACTGGCATGGGGACGAGTATTGTCGCGGCACTCGCAAAACAGCTCGACGCGCGCGTAGAGACCTGGAGCAATTCATACGGCACAAGAGTCTTCGTCACGCACGAGATATCTGATCGCGAGTGGTCTGCGTCACATGACATGGAAGACTGGCCGCCGAAATCAAACGGCCACTCCGTCGGGTAGTGCCGACTCGAACCGAGACACTATCGACGTTGTAGCCGCTTGCTTCGCACGGGTTCGTTCTAGTCTGTTCAGGCAGATCGCCTTCAGTAGCCGCCTAAGATGCCGTTTACGATACCGCCGACAAGGGGAACGCCGTAGCCGGGGCATCCACCGTAGCCGTTGTTGTAACCGTAACCGTAGCCGTAACCCGGGCATCCGCCGTAACCGCCAGAGTAATAGCCGCCTTGGTAGCTGTTATAAATCGGTCCATTGCGGTATCCGCCCGCATATCTGCCACCGCGATAACCGCCGCCAGACCGACCGGCCATCGCATGTCCTGCCGAGGCGTGCCCGGCCATTGCGTGTCCAGCCGAAGCGTGGCCGCCGCCGGCATGACCACCGCCTGAGTGGCCAGCAGCTAACGCAGTCGTCGCGACGGGCACGCAACCGAGCGCTACCGCGGCAGTAAAGGCGATGAGTGTTTTATGAAGCACGTGATCCCTCCTGTGGGGGGCTCAAACAAAAATTTGTTATGAGGACTAGGCAAACGCAGGGCACCGCGAGGAGTTGCATGCCAAGTCAACACGTTCGCGTGTGCTCCAGCCGTGAAGCAGGGCGTCTGGGTGTTTGAATGTCCGGCGGGATAGTGAGCGATTTTGCTCAGACTTTGGCCGTCGATCGGCTCACGCTTGCGGTCATCGGGCGCTCCTATATCGCTTCGCCCCCATGAGGCTCAGGCACCCGAGAGGCCGCCCCAACCGGCGGCCTCGTCTTTTTCCGGAGCATTGCTCTCTTCAATGGCGGTAACGGCCGTATTGGTCCTGATCTACTCGTCCAGCGGCCTCAATCTGTAAGCGCGCCGCCCGTAGCTATTTGATCGTGAAACCCGGAGGAGCAGTCATCATGGCCGCCTGGATCGTCCCGCCTATCGTCATTCCAATATTTATTGCGATTATCGTTTTTGTCTGCGCGCTGAATGTTATTTACTCGTAGATTTTCAAACTCCTCCCATTGGGCTCAAACAAAGACTCGTTGTGACGGCCGTACGCGGCGAACGGCTGAAGCCACGCAACCGGCTCGTGTGAGCAATATTATACAGTCCTTTCGTCGAAACTCGGCTTCAATCGGCGCGGCGCGAAAGGAATAAGGATATGTCGCTCGGCCTCATTCTCGTTGTCATTCTCGTCATTTTCCTGCTTGGCGGCTTCAGCGGCCGTTTCGGCGGCTACGGTTACGGTTATGGGCATGGCGGGGTCGGTGTTATTGGCATCATCCTGATCGTCATTATCGTTCTCATGCTGCTAGGGCGGATTTGACATGCGATCCACCGCGGCTAGACGGCCCGGGACAACTAATCGCGCCGGAAACGGCAGACTCCGCGAAGGTTTCAGATGGATATGAACCGCTATCCGGACCGTGATCCGACGTCGATTGCGAAGTCGACACCTGACCATTGGTTCCTCTTTCTTGTCGAAGGCGTTGTGCTCATTGTACTAGGGCTCACCGCGATTGCCGTTCCATCGATCGTGAATCAGAATGTGACGGGTGTCTTGGGTTGGATCTTTCTCGTCAGCGGGGTGACAGGGCTCGCCACAACCTACTGGGCGCGACAGACACCGGGTTTCTTTGGTCGCTTGTATCGGCATTACTCGCCATATTTGTCGGAGTGGTGCTGATCGAGAATAAATCCCAAGATTTATATGGCGGCATGATGGGATGGCCGTTTCAGAACGACGGCCCGTTACGGCTAATCCTGGTTCTGTTCTTCCTTGTCGAAGGCGGCGCATCCATCATGTTCGCTATCGAGCATCGGCGACAATTCTCGACCCGGTGGGCGTTTATGTTCACAAGCGGCGTCGTGGATATTGTCTTGGCCAGCATCATCATCTTCGGTCTGCCAGGGACTTCTGCATGGACGATGGGCCTACTGGTGGCAATCAACATGACTATCGGAGGCTGTGCCCTGATCGCGATAGGGTTGCATGCCCGCACAGAATGGGCTGTCTCAAATTCAATTCCGGTGCGCTGAACGTCAATCGTCAGGCGAGCAGAGGCTCGAATGTTCAAGTCAAAACAATTTCGGGCGAAGTCTGCTAAATACGGCGAACTCATCAAAGGGTCAGATGATCCGGGCGAAATTCGCAAACTTCAAGGATCTAAAGATAGCTTCAGCTCCTTGGCGGACAACGAGGAATGGCTGGCGGACAATTTCGACAGTACGATCCACGACAAGCAACCCGGCCGCGTTACGCTCGCGGCGGAAGAAGAGCATATCCTTCGATGCCTTGGTGCTTCGGTCATCATGCAGTGGAACTCCATCCCCAGCAAGCTTCAGCGGCAGCTCTTTGACACGGCCGGCTCGATGGGACAGCTTTTAGACACCGCGGAGTTACGCGGACAGATCGCCAGGTTTTTGCACAAGCATAAGGACGACGCTGAGAATTCAAGTTCTTCAAAAAAGCATCCATCGGGGACTACGGGTTAGTCAGCGGCACGGCGCTCCTCGAACTTCTATTATTGGTCCTGGACAGACTTTTGCTTTGCGAGCCGGCGCGCGCCGACGGCGATCGAAATCGTCACCACCAGGAAACGCGCCAGATGATGCGCTCCGACATAGACGGGGTCGAGATGCAACGCCAGCGCCAAAACCATCATCGTATCCTGTGCGCCGGGCGAGAACGCGATGACAACATTGGCGATCGGGAATGGAAAGAAATATACCACAATCGCGATAAACAACGTGGCGACCGCCATCGCGACGGCAAATGAGCCGAATGCGGCGCCAAGATAGCCGATCAGCATTCGTATCGTCATGTTGGCAAACCGCGAACCGACGACAGCGCCAAGGGTGACCACGGCGGCGCTGCCGATCCACCACGGCAGCACGGCATGAATAAGCCCCGTGCCATGGAGGACGGCTGATCCGGTCATGGCGCCAAACATAAGCCCGCCAGGAAAGCGCACGCGCACGAAGGCGAACGCACAGGCCATCGATACCACCGCCAGCACGATCATTTGCCCGAGAACTGAAACGTCGGCCGGTCCCCGCGCCACCGCAACGGCTGGCACGACAAGCCCGAACAGCGCCAACCCGTTCGGCAAGCCGATGACCAACAGTAAAATCCGCACAGTCTGTACGATGGCTATCGCGCGTAGATCGCCGCCAAGCTCGGTTGCCAGCGCAATCACTTGCGCCAGAGCCCCCGGGCTCGCGGCCAGCAGTGCCGACAGCGGATCCCAGCGATGAACGACGCGCAGATAGCTCATGGTCGCGAGAATCATCACGACCGAGCACAGCATTAGCAGCGCGATGCTCACCGGCCACGTGGTGACGCCTCGCAATGTCTCCGGTGTCACGACCGCGCCAAGCAAAATGCCGATGACCACCGAGCAAAGACGAGCGAGAACAAACGGCAGCTTGACCGGTCTGCCAAGCAGAGCCGCCGCTGCCACTGCCAGGACCGAGCCGGACACCAGACCGGCAGGCAACTCGAAATAGGTGAAAGCAAGACCGCCGGCGAGCGCAATGAGCAGCGTCTCGGCATTCTCGATCAGCGCGCGCCGGGTCGGAAGGGCAGGAAACATCGATACCGCCATGAATGCCCGCTGCAGTACGCACCGTCAAATGATGACGGCGCGGATCATGCATGGCGGCCACTCATGGCCGGCTGTGGCTGGTGCCTGTCAGCGAGCCGTTAGGACGGACTTTGTCTGGCGCTCACGGCCATCGCACGATGGCCGATGCCCTTGCCGAGCACGATCCGCATCAGGTCAGCGGCGTTCTTGGCGCCAAGCTTTTCCATGATACGGGCGCGATGCACCTCGACTGTCCGCGGACTGATTGCAAGATCGCGCCCGGCCTCCTTGCTGGACGCACCGCGAGCGATACGCTCCAGCACGTCGAATTCCCGCGCCGTAAGCCGTTCATGGCCAGGAAAGTCTCGCGACAGAATACTGTTGTCCTGGCGTACATTGTGCCACGCTGCGATGGCGTCGCGTACGCGCTCGGCGACTGCCGTCGGATCGAATGGCTTTTCGATGAAATCGAGTGCGCCATTTCGAATTGCGTCGACCGCGGTCGGGATATCGCCGCGTCCGGAAATGATGAAAATCGGTGCCGGATAATGCTGAGCGTTCAGCGTCTTCAAGATTTCGACCCCTGATCTGCCCGGCAAGTGCACATCGATCAGGACACATTCGGGGGCGCGTGAGCGCGCAACACTGAGAAAGGACTCACTTTCGGCGAAGCTCGTCACCTCGAAGCCCGCACCGCATAATACTACCGTGAGCGCGTTACGCACCGATGCGTCATCATCGACGATATAGACCTCGTTCATTTTTCCCCTCGATCTGCATGCCTGATGAAAATCACGATTCACCTGACCTAAAATAACACCATCCGTAATTTTGCTGAGGTATCGGGGCGCAGTGATCCAAATAAGTCTCACGACGTGGAGGCCGAGATACGCCTCCCGCACGCGGAATTATGGCCGTTGCTGCATGGACATACCGCTCGAACTGCGGTGACCTTACGTCAAGCGCGAGCGCGGCGGATGCAAACAACGCCGCGCGTTGACGTAAGGTGCGACAGCATCATCAACACACGAACTTGCAGCGGCGCCGGGCTGGAGAGCCGCGCGATTGTCGGCGCGGTTTCGGCATCGGCTTGACGTTGCAAATCCACATCCGGCGGGGTCCACACTTCGCCTTGAAGCACCCGGGCGATCGCCTGGCGCATTGCCTCGATGCCGAGCGTCTTTGGAAAAATCCCGATGCGCCTAATTCCATGCAGCGGCGGAGAACGGCAGGATCGTTCTGGAGCGCAGTTTAGTGCCGGTGGAGTTACGCTTCATTGTTCGATCCCAGAAACTGCAATACCACCTCGCGCTTGTGGCCGCGTGCGCGATGTTCGGCCACATAGATGCCCTGCCAGGTGCCCAGGCTCATTTTGCCCGCGGCGACCGGGACGTGCAGTGACACGCCGTTTAGCATCGCCTTGATGTGGGCCGGCATGTCGTCAGGGCCCTCGACCTCGTGCACCCAGCCGGCGTCTTCGGGAGCTAAGCGCATGAGCGCGGTAATGAGGTCGGTCTGCACGTCTGGGTCGGCATTTTCCTGGATGACAAGCGACGCCGAGGTATGCCGCAAATAAAGCAGCACGACGCCGTCTCGCGCCTTGATTTGCTCCAGGAAGCCGATGACCTCGCCGGTAATCTCGAAAAACCCTTCACCCGGGGTTGCGACATTCAGCACGGCACGAGCGATCGTCTCCACGGCTGTGGTGCTGACAGCGGACAATTCGCAGAAGGCTCGGGGCAATGCTCAGCTCTTATTCAGCATCTGCCGCTGCGCTCTGGTGACGGCTTCGACGAAGCGTTGCCAGATGCGCCCGACATAAGCCGCGGCACGGTCGATATCGGCGTTGTCGGGAACGTGGATCGTGATGTCGTTGCCGTGCCCACTTTGTGGCTCCGGCGACATACCGGCCGGGAGCGGCAAGCCGCGCGACAGCATGGCTTGCTTCAGCGCGGCATTTTCGCCCCGCAACCGCTCAATCTCGCTCTCAAACGCCGCCCGATCCTCGGGTGCCGCCTGGCATGCCCAGCCGACCGCCCGCTGGCTGCATAGGGCGACTTCGCCGGTTTTGGTGTCGAGCCGTACGAAACCATCCGCCACCTTGTTCAAGGTGTAGCGACCGCCGCCAGTATCGGGCATTGCATCATCCGCAATGGCGGCTGCGTTCAAGCAAAAAGCGGCGATTACGATGGCCAAGACCTTGCTGAACATGATCGTCTCCTCGCAAGTCATGTAGAGCGCTTGGGGGCAAGACTAGGCGGGCAGCTATCGCAACGCAAAAAGAAGCCTTCGTCGGCTGCGAAAGACGGTGCCGAGACGGCGATATCTCCTATGAAATCAAACAATTATCACAAGTCCCGCATTTCTTGACTTGGCAAAATCCACTCAGTATGGTCCGCGCGGCTTCAGGGGGCGGGCGTGTTGCGAGCGCCGTAGGGCCGCGAGTGTCGAGACCATGGGCGACGCGCGCGCGAACGGCGACCGAGACAAACCGCATACCGATGAGGCCGCTCTTTCCGCGAGACTTCAGCGGCTTGGCGAAGGTCTTGCACGCCAGCGTGCGGGCGAGACTTCCAACGATCCTGCTGAGAATCGGGCGGCGACTGCATCCGGATATGCCCGGGGCTTCCGGCTCTCGAGCGAACTGGTTGCAGGCGTGATCGTCGGTGCCGGCCTAGGCTGGCTCATCGACCGCTGGTTCGGTGTCTCGCCGTGGGGGCTGATTGTATTTCTCTTGCTGGGCTTCGCCGCCGGGGTCCTCAATGTGATGCGTTCCGCGGGCGTCGTGGCAAGTCCAAGCCTCGATGATCGCCTCCGCAAGGACCGAAAGAATTAATTTGCGCTTTTGCGCGCGACGATAGCGAAACGATGCAAGTCGATCCAATTCATCAGTTTCAGATCCACGACATGATGCCCATGTTGACCATGGCTGGGCATGAGATCGCCTTTACCAATTCCGCGCTGGTCATGCTGATCATCGTCCTCGCCGTGTCGGCGCTGATGATCGGCGCCAGTTCGCCGCGAGCGGTTGTTCCGGGCCATCTGCAATCGATCGCGGAAATGTCCTACGAGTTCGTCGCCAATACGATCCGCAGCACGGCCGGCACCGAAGGAATGAAGTTCTTCCCCTTCGTATTCACGCTGTTCATGTTCGTGCTGTTCGCCAACATGATCGGGTTGATTCCTTTTTCTTTCACGGTGACGAGCCAGTTGATTGTGACAGTCGCGCTCGCGCTGACCGTGTTCTTCATCGTTATCATCTACGGGTTCTGGAAGAACGGCCTGCATTTCTTCAATCTGTTCGTACCAAAGGGCGTGCCGAAGCTCATCCTGCCGCTGATCGTGTTCATTGAAGTGCTGTCGTTCCTGTCGCGGCCGGTGTCGCACAGCGTGCGTCTGTTTGCCAACATGCTGGCCGGCCATATCACGCTTCAAGTCTTCGCCGCTTTCATCATCATGCTCGCCGGCCTCGGAGTGCTTGGCTGGTTCGGTGCGGTGCTGCCGTTCATCATGGTCGTGCTTCTGACCGCGCTTGAGCTTCTGGTCGCGTTCCTCCAAGCCTATGTCTTCGCTATTCTCACCTGCATCTATCTCAATGATGCGATACACCCGGGCCACTGACGGCTCGACCTAAGCAACACCCAAGAGGAGCTTTCACATGGATCCGGTTGCAGCGAAATACATTGGCGCAGGCATCGCCTGCATCGGCATGGGCGGCGCCGGCGTCGGCGTCGGCATCATCTTCGGCAATTATCTGGCGGCCGCGCTGCGTAATCCGTCGGCGGCGCAGGGCCAGTTCGGCAACCTGATCTTCGGGTTTGCCATCACCGAAGCGCTCGGCATTTTCTCGTTGCTGATCGCGCTGTTGCTGTTGTTCGCCCTCTAACCGCCTGCGGTCATGGCCGAGCCGACTGCCCATACCGAAGCGCCCGGCGGGAAACCCGCTTTTCCGCCGTTCCAGACGCAGACCTTTCCGTCGCAGCTGGTCTGGCTCGCGGTGTCCTTCGTCCTGCTCTACGTCCTGATGGCGAAGGTGGCGCTGCCGCGTATCGGTGCCATCTTTGCCGAACGTGCAAAACGTATCTCGGATGATCTGAAAGCGGCGCAAGGCTTCAAGGAACAGTCGGACGCCGCGCACGCGGCTTACGAGAAAGCGCTCGCCGATGCCCGAGCCCGGGCGCAATCGATCGCCAATCAAATGCGCGAAAAACAGGCGGCTGAGGCCGATGCGACCAGCAAAAAACTCGAGGCGGAACTGCACGATAAACTTGCTTCGGCTGAGAAGTCGATCGCGGCAACCCGTACTTCTGCCATGACGAACGTAGGCAGCATCGCGACCGACACCGCCGCGGCCATTGTCCAGCGGCTGATCGGCAAAGCTCCTGCCGACCACGAAGTCGCCGCCGCCGTCGGCGAAGTCCTCAAGCGCTGAGATACGATATGTTCGAAGCGGCGCAAGAAACCGAAAACTGGGTGGCGCTGGCCTTTCTGCTATTTATTGGCCTGCTCGTTTACCTCGGCGTGCATCGCAAGGTCACGGATTCGCTCGATCAGCGTCAAACACGGATCAAGAGCGAGCTCGATGAGGCGCGCCGATTGAGGGGTGAGGCCCAGGCGCTGCTGGCCGAGTTCGAGCGCAAGGGTCGCGAGGCCGAGGGCGAGGCCGAAGCCATCATTGCCGGCGCCAAGGCCGAAGCGGAGCGTATTGCCGCCGAAGCCAAGACCAGGATGGAAGATTTTGTCACCCGCCGGACCAAGATGGCGGAGGCAAAGATCACCCAGGCCGAAGCTCAGGCGCTCGCCGACGTCCGCTCCGCCGCCGCTGACGCCGCCGTGGCCGCGGCAGAGAAGATTCTCTCCGCCGCCGCCAAGGGCGAAGTCGCCATCGATCTGCTGAAGCGGGGCATCGAAGACGTCAGGGATAAGTTCAACTGATGCCGAGTGCCCCGATCGCGCCCGCGATCGGCGTAATGCGTGCGGCAAGCTGGAATTCCTGTGCATAAATCCCGGGGCGAGGAATAGCGGTCTTTGCATACCGTGGCTGTCCGATATCTTGATTCGTAAATTGCCGGTGAGCCGGACTGCGGTCGATCCTGACCGAACTATCGGAGGGGCCCTTGGTCATCTTCGATTGTAACGGTGTACTTGTAGACAGCGAACCGATAGCCAGCGCCGTGCTGGCGGAGGCGCTCACGCGCGCCGGTATCGCCGTGAACGCTGACGTAGTGGCGCGCCGTTTCCACGGTCGCCGGCCAGCCGATATTTTTGCCGCCGTCGAGGCGGCTACGGGCAAGAAGCTGCCGCCCGCTTTCGCATCCGCCGTCGCGGTCGAAACGTTGCGACGGTTCCGCACCCAGTTGCGCGCGCTTCCCCATGTCGCCCATGCGCTCACCTGGATCCGCGGCCCGAAGGCCGTCGCCTCTTCGTCGCCGATTGATCGCGTTCGAACCAGTCTCGATATCGCCGGCTTGTTGCAATTCTTCGGACCGCGATTGTTCTCTGCGAGCAACGTTGCCAGAGGCAAGCCAGCGCCGGATGTATTCGCGTTCGCGGCCGCGCGCGTTCGGACCGATCCAGCCGACTGCATCGCCGTGGAAGATTCAGTGTCCGGTGTCACTGCTGCCGTCGCGGCCGGGATGAGAGCGGTTGGTTATGTTGGTGGCAGTCAGACGCCTGGCCGGCTCGCGCGCGATCTGGTCGCCGCCGGCGCCCACACCGCAATCGCCGACATGCGAGTTTTGAAAGGTACCATCGCCGATCTACGCGGCTGGTAGCTTTACCCAGATTACCCGGTACCGGCGGGCGGTTTGGCCTTCGGTTTGGGTTTTGGCTTTGCCGCCGGATGATCCGCCTGGAGTGAAAGCGGATCGAAGCCGATATAGACCACGTAATTGTCGAGGTCGCGCGGCATCGGGAAGCTCAGACCTTCTTCAACATGCGTGAAGGTTGGGTTGTCGGTCGCCGAAGCAACTGTGACCGGAATGCGGATGAACTTGGTGACGATCGGTTTAGTTCCTGCCGCTGTCTCCCGAACGACGGCGATGCGCAGCGGAACGTCAACTTGGCCTGCTCCGCCGGCGGGCCCGATGATGATGCGCCCTTGGACGCCGACTTTCATAACCAGTTGGCCGGCAATCAGGGCACATTCGCGCGCGGCGCGAACAAACGTGCCCTGATATTTGACCTCCATCGCGCCGTTGTCGGTGCTATCGCCGCTGCTGGCTATGCCGGATGGGCCGACAATCAATGTCGACGCTCCTTGCCGAATATTGATCAACGGACAGTCTTCTAGTTCCTGAGTGCCCGTCACCTGTTGCGGCGATTTGGCGGAAGAGCCTTCAAAGAAACTCGCGACTTTGTCTTTGAAGGACGGATTGTTTGGTGGCGGCGCTGCCGAGGCGGGAGCCGGCGCGGAAGCGGTCGACGAACCGCCCAGCGATCCGAGGTTAAGCCCACCTGAACAACCTGAGGCCAGTAGCGCAAGCGAGATCAGCGTTGCGATAGACCGGCAATCGTCCAACCGCATCGGTTTATGGTTTTGCCGCATTCCCCCAACTCGTTGCCCCAAGCGTGGTCCTGAAAACCGCATACCGGCTTCCAGATCAGATCATGCTCAAACTAAGCAGCCCGCAATCCCTAGCGTTCTATACCAATTAAACCGTGGCGAACCCATGGCGTGGCGAACCCATGGCGTGGCGAACCTTAACTGTCCGCCACCGGCAGCGCCGGGCGGGCGCGGATCTATGGTTAAGATGCCGGTGGGTCCTTTAGACGCGCATATAATAAATGATCCTGCCACATGCCGTTGATGCACAAATATTCGCGGGCATAGCCCTCGCGCGCGAAACCGGTGTTTTCCAGGAGCCGAATCGAGCCGGCATTGGTCGGAATACAAGCGGCTTCGAGGCGGTGCAGCCGCAGGGTTTCCAGTGCGAACGGGACGATGGCGCGCACCGCTGCGGTCATGTAGCCCTGACGTACGTGCGGGAGGCCCATCCAATAGCCGAGACTGCAGGCCTGGGCGACACCGCGGCGGATATTGGCGAGCGTTAAGCCGCCGACGAGCGCATAATCCGACTTGCGGAAGATCAGGAACGCATAGCCCTGATCGGTACGGATGTCCTCGCTGTAGCGCCGGATGCGACGCCGGAAAGCGCTTCTGGTCAGATCGTCGGTCGGCCAGGTCGGCTCCCATGGCGTGAGAAAATCGCGGCTGGCGTCGCGTAGCGCGGCCCACTCGGGAAAGTCCGCCATTTGCGGTGTGCGCAGCGAGACGCCGTCTCCGCCAATCGACGGCGGTGGTTCGGAAAAATTGATGGTGCGAAAGAACGCCATTGGACGCTGGATGGGCTGCTGTGGGCCTAACTTTACCGATCAGGCGGCCCGGCGTGTCAGAGTCTCTGCGATTGCCGCTGCGCTTTCAAGTCCGGAGCCAAGTCCGATCACGGCGGTCGCCATCTTGCCACGGCCAATCAGAGCGCGACCGGCGGCGCGGGCGCTTTCAACCGTCACCGCATCGACCTTTTCGACCAACTCCTCGATCGGGATTAGCCGGCCGCGGGTGATCATCTGGCGCGCAAGCTGCTCGATACGCGCGCCCGAGCTTTCGAGCGCCATGAGTAGCCCTACTTTCATCTGCGCCTTGACGCGCGCGACTTCCGGCTCGGTAATCGTCTCGGCGGTGCCCGCAATCTCGTCGACGATCACGCGCATCAGATCGGGTGCATCGGCGGCGTCGGTGCCGGCATAGAGACCGAACATGCCGATATCGGTGTACGGCATGTGAAAAGAATAGATCGAATAGCACAGGCCGCGCTTTTCACGCGCCTCCTGAAACAGCCGCGATGACATGCCACCGCCAAGAATATTGGCGAACACCTGAAAGCTATAGAGCGCCGGATCGGTCACCGCGACGCCGGGCAACGCCAGAGCGATATGAACCTGCTCGAGCTCGCGTTTTTCCACATGCGAGCCGCCGCCAAACTTCGCCGGCTCCGGCATTGGACCGGCGGGACCGTTGAAGCCGGCAAAGCGCTTCTCAACCTCGGCGAGCACAGCCGCATGGTCGACGGCCCCGGCTGCGGCCACCACGATGTCGGGCGCGCGATAAGTCCTGGAAAGGTAGTCGCGCAGCTTACCGCCGTCGAACGACCGTACCGTATCCGGAGTGCCGAGAATCGAACGGCCAAGCGGTTGGTTTGGAAAAGCGATCTCGTTCAGATGCTCGAAAATGAGATCGTCGGGAGTGTCGGCGACAGCGCCGATTTCCTGAACAATGACGCTCTGCTCGCGAAGAAGTTCGGCGCGGTCGAAGATGGGTTCCGAAAGAATGTCGGACAGCACGTCGAGTGCCAGCGGTACGTCCTGCCTGAGCACGCGCGCGTAATAGGCCGTGCTTTCGGCGCCGGTTGCGGCGTTGAGATCGCCGCCAACCACTTCGATCTCTTCGGCGATCTGGCGCGCAGTGCGTCGCCGCGTGCCTTTGAATGCCATATGTTCGAGAAAATGCGAGACGCCATTTTCGTCACGGCGCTCGTCACGGCTGCCGGAGGCGACCCAGACGCCAAGCGACGCCGTCTCAAGATGCGGCATCGCGTCGGTGAGGACGGTGAGGCCCGATTTCAAGGTCGTGAGCTTAACGCTCATGCCGCCGCTCCTTCTTGCGCAGCGCGGCTTGTCGAAAGCACAAAACGCTCAACTGCGGACTGATCAACCGGCAGCACCGTAACGCGCTCCGGACGTTTATTAAGATCGGATAGCCACTCGGGCAGCACCGGCCGCACGCCGCTGGCCGCTTCGACTGCGTCTGGAAATTTAGCGGCATGCGCGGTCGACAGCACCACCATCGGCACGGCCGGGTCGCGGTGTTCTTTCTCGGCCACCGCGATGGCGACCGCGGTATGCGGATCGATCAGATTGCCGGTCTCGCGCTTGACCGCGCGGATGGTCGATGCCACTTCGTCCTCGTCGGCACGGCAGGCGGTGAACAGCGCGCGGATTTGCGCCAACGCCGCCGCGGACAGCGTGAAACGGCGCGATTGCGCCAGTGATCCCATCGATGACCGAATCGCGTTGCTGTCCCTCTTATAGGCGTCAAATAATAGTCGTTCGAAATTCGACGACACCTGAATGTCCATCGACGGCGAGGTTGTCGAGATGACCTCGCGTAATTCGTAAGTGCCGGTCGCAAGCGTTCGGGCCAGGATATCGTTGGCATTGGTCGCGATGGTCAGGCGGTCGATCGGCAGCCCCATCTGCTGCGCCACATAACCGGCATAGATGTCGCCGAAATTACCGGTCGGCACAGTGAAGGCGACCTTGCGCTGCGGTGCGCCGAGTGCAACCGCTGCCGTGAAGTAGTAGACGGCCTGCGCCACGATGCGCGCCCAGTTGATCGAGTTGACGGCGGAGAGCCGGACGCGGTCGCGAAAGGCGTGGTGATTGAACAGACCCTTCACGATCTCCTGACAGTCATCGAATGTGCCGTCGATGGCGACAGCGTTGATGTTGGCGGCCGCCGCCGTCGTCATCATGCGCCGCTGCACGTCTGAGATCCGATTGTGCGGAAACAGAACGATGAGATCGACCTGGTTGCGCTCGCGGAAGGCCTCGACCGCGGCGCCACCGGTATCGCCAGAAGTCGCCACCACGATGGTCCGGCGCTCGCCGCGTGCCGCCAGCACGTGATCCATCAGCCGTGCGAGCAACTGCATCGCCAGATCCTTGAAGGCGAGGGTGGGGCCGTGATGCAATTCCAGTACGAACGTGTTGACGCCGAGTTGGGTCAACGGCGCGACCGCGGGATGGCGGAACGTGCCATAGGCCTCGCGCACCATGCGCGCGAGATCGGTCTCGGCAATGGAGTCGTCGACGAAGCGGCGGACGACTTCGACCGCGACTTCGGCGTAGGGTCGGCCAGCGAAAGCCCCGATCATGTCGGGCTCGAGCTGCGGCCAAGATTGCGGCACATATAGCCCGCCGTCGCGGGCAAGGCCTGCGAGCATCGCCTCGGCGAAACCGAGTGGCGGGGCCTCGCCCCTGGTCGACACGTTTTGCAT
Source organism: uncultured Alphaproteobacteria bacterium (assembly GCA_963813825.1). Lineage (GTDB taxonomy): Bacteria > Pseudomonadota > Alphaproteobacteria > Rhizobiales > Xanthobacteraceae > BOG-931. Next base: position 204,039 of record CAWFBB010000028.1, on the reverse strand, counting down.
TAAGATGCTGATTCTACGGGTTATTATAGGCCGGCGTCGACGCGAGGCCGACACCGAGCGACTGGCACAGTAATAGATAAGCGGACCGCTTCACAAGGAAAGCTAAGGCCGCTGGCGCCCGTCGCGGCGAGGTGAGCCGAATGCCCAAATCACGAATACCACCACCAGGGCAGCGGCCAATCCGTACCAGGTGATGGCATATTGCAGGTGATTATCGGGCAGAACGACGACGAGTTTGCCTGGTTTTGGCAAACCGCCTGGCGGAATCGGCGACTCCTGCTCAATGTAGAACGGGGCCACGGCGCCAAGTCCCTTCGCGGCAGCAATGGCCTGCGGGTCCCGCGAGAACCAGAGGTTGTGCGCCGGATCGTCGTTCGGCGTGAACCAGTGCCGTGCATCCGGCCAGCGCATGGCGCCGACAAGATCGACCGCTCCGGAGATTTGCCCGTCGGACCGCGATTTCGGATCCTGCCTGCCCTCCGGCACGAAACCGCGATTGACGATGACGGTGCTGCCATCGGCAAGCCGCGCCGGCGTGAACACCCAGTAGCCCGGTCCGGAAACATCGGGGCGGAACGCCGCTGCAGACGCGTAGACCAGCGCGTCGCCCGCGTAATCGAATTCTGCGCTGAATTGGACGCGGCGGTATTCGTCGTCCGCAGCATCGAGGGTGTCCCAGCTCTTTGGCACCGAGAGCGCATTTGGCGGGGCGGCGAGCCGCTCGGTCAGCGACGCGATCAGCGCTTCCTTCCAAGCCTTGCGCTGAACTTGCCAGGTGCCAAGCCCAATGAGAACGATGAACGCAAGCATGGCGGGGGTAAGCAGGCCGACCCATGACCGCCGCGGCGTTTTGGCCGCAGTCAACGCATGTCTCCGCCGCCGCCAAATTTTTGTTCCGCGGCTTTGTGATGGTACTGAAGCGCGATCATTAGCCCCTTCATCGGGCGCAGCGGACCCAGCGTGACTACCAGGATCAATGGCACCCACAACACGGCATGGACCCAATAGGGCGGGTGATAGAGCGCCTCGACGATCAAGGCTGCGCCGACGACGATGAAGCCGGCGAGGAACATGATGAATACGGCCGGTCCGTCACCGGCGTCCGCAAAACTGTAATCGAGTCCGCACGCCTCGCAGCGCGGAAGCGGCGTCAAAAAACCTTGGAATAGCTTGCCTTGACCGCAGCGCGGACAGGAGCATGAGAGACCGGCAAGAATCGATCCTGATAGTGTGCCGATCGTCTGGCTCACGAGGTGCGTCAGCCAGCCCCGCCCCACACATAGATGCAGGCAAACAGGAACAGCCACACGACGTCGACGAAGTGCCAGTACCAGGCGCAGAACTCGAAGCCGAGATGCTGGGTCGGCGTGAACTGGCCGGCCAATGCGCGGAACAGGCAGACAATCAGGAACGTCGAGCCAATGATGACATGGACGCCGTGGAAGCCCGTCGCCATGAAGAACGAGGCGCCGTACATATTGCCGGAGAAGTGGAATGCGGCGTGCGCGTATTCCCATGCCTGCACGCAGGTGAACGTCAGGCCGAGCGCGATCGTGCAGACCAGACCCCAAACCAGGCCTTTGCGGTTGTTCTCGAGCAACGCGTGATGCGCCCATGTCACCGTGGTACCGGAGGTGAGCAGGATCAGCGTGTTAAGCAGCGGAAAATGCCAGGGGTCAAATGTCGCGATACCCTTGGGGGGCCAGACGCCGCCGGTGAACGCGATGCGGCCGATGTCCTGAAACTGGTCAGGGAACAGCGCCGTGTTGAAGTAAGCCCAGAACCAGGCGACGAAAAACATCACCTCCGATGCAATGAACAGGATCATGCCGTAGCGGTGCGAGATCTGCACCACGCGGGTATGGTCGTGCTCGACTTCGGCTTCGTAGATCACATCGCGCCACCAGCCGATCATCGTGTAGGCGATGCCGATGGCGCCGGCGCCCAGGAGGACCGGAGCGTACGCCACCACGTGATGCATCCAAAGGATGGCGCCGATGGCTGCGATGAATGCCGAGGTCGCGCCGATCACCGGCCACGGGCTGGGATTGACCAGATGGTAATCGTGGTGCGGTTTGGCGTGTGCAACGTCGGCCATCGTCTTTATCTCCACCTTGGCGGGACCGTGGTCGCTGGACACGCCGTTGTTATTGCTTTCGTCAGATGTTGCCCGATTGCCCTACCTTACCTCCCCCACTAGCGGGGGAGGGTAAGGTGGGGGCGCTCGCAGCCACCGGCTGCTCCGGCTCCCGCACTGGATAGAAGGTATAGGAAAGCGTGATCATGTTGGTGCCGTCTTGCTCGGAATCCTTGGCTAGTTTCGGATCGACATAGAACACCACCGCCATATCACGCGTCTCGCCCGGCTTCATTGTCTGCTGAGTGAAACAGAAGCAATTGATCTTCTCGAAGTAGATGCCCGTCGTTGGCGGACTGACATTGTAGCCAGCCTGACCGGTGGTGACGCGGGCGGCTTCATTGATGACTTTGTAATAGACAGTCACGACCTGGCCGAGCTTGACATCGATGGTGCGGCGCTCAGGCTCGAACGACCAAGGCAGTCCCGCGCTGACGTTCGAATTGAAGCGCACCGTGATGGTGCGGCCGGATACTTGCTTCGGGGCTACTTTCGCCACCTGCGTGGTGCCGCCGAAACCGGTAGTGCGGCAGAACCAGGAATAGAGCGGCACCGCCGCGAACGACGCGCCTACCATCGCCGCCACGACGCCGCCACAGGCGAACGCGATCATAAGATCGCGGCGACTGGCGCGCCTTTGGCCCGGCCGTTTGTTCGGCTCAGTCATTACATCGGCCTCGTCAGCACATTGCCCCCGAGCCTGACCATCGTCACAAGGAAGATCACCACAACGAATGCTCCGAGCGCGAGCGCTATCGCAATCGACCGGGACCGGCGCGCGCGAAGCTGCTGCTCGCTGAGTCTGATGCCTTGTTCCGGCTTTTGAATCATGGTGGCACTCTTTACCGTCATGCCGCGAAGCTCGTGAGCCCCGCCAACATCCGATCGACCAAAAGCATCGCAAACAACAGGAAAAGGTAGAGGATGGAAAAGGCGAACAATTTCTTGCTTGCACGGTAGCCGTCACGTTCGGCGCGCACACGCAGCGCCAGCGCGATCATGACGGCGCCGGTTGCGAACGCCACTATGCCGTAGAGCAAGCCGGCATAACCGAGCAGCCACGGTGCGACGCCTAGCGGCGCCAGGACCAGCGTATAAAGCAGGATTTGGCGGCGTGTTTCCCGATCTCCGGCGACCACCGGAAGCATCGGAATTCCTGCCCGCGCATAGTCTTCGGCGCGATACAGTGACAGCGCCCAGAAGTGCGGCGGCGTCCAGAAGAAGATGATGAGGAACAGTACAGTCGGCTCAAGGGCGATACCGCCGGTCGCCGCCGCCCAGCCGATCATCGGCGGCAGCGCGCCTGCGGCACCGCCAATGACGATGTTCTGCGGTGTCGAGCGTTTCAGCCACATCGTATAGATCACAACATAGAACAGGATGGTGAAGGCAAGCAGTGCCGCCGCGAGCCAGTTCACGAATAGCCCGAGCGTCACGATCGAGAACGCGGCCAGCGTCATGCCGAAGCCTGCGGCCTCGCCGGGGGTGACGCGGCCGCGCGGAATTGGCCGGTTAGCGGTACGCTCCATGCGTGCGTCGACATCGGCGTCGTACCACATGTTGAGTGCGCCGGCGGCGCCGGCGCCGACCGCGATGCATAGCAGCGCCGTGAGCGCGATCACCGGATGCACGTGGCCGGGCGCGACGACAAGCCCGACCAGTGCCGTGAACACCACGAGCGACATCACTCGCGGCTTCATCAGCGCGATGTAATCGCCTACTTCGGCGATACTGGGCTCGACCCGTGCAAGAGTGGCGCTCATCGGATCAGCGGCAGTGTCTCGAATTGATGGAACGGCGGTGGCGACGACAGCGTCCATTCGAGCGTGGTCGCGCCGGGTCCCCAGGGATTGGCCGCCGCCCGCTCCTTGCGGATGAAGGCGTAAGCCAGCCCGAAGAAGAACACGAGCGTGCCGAAGCCCGAGATGTATGCGCCGATCGAGGAGATGAAATTCCAACCAGCGAATGCATCGGGATAATCGACGATGCGGCGGGGCATGCCGGCGAGCCCGAGGAAGTGCTGCGGAAAGAACGCAATGTTGACGCCGATGAAGGTCAGCCAGAAGTGCAGCTTGCCTATGGTCTCGCTGTACATGTAGCCGGTCATCTTCGGGAACCAGTAGTACCAGCCGCCAAAGATAGCGAACACGGCGCCGAGCGAGAGCACATAGTGGAAGTGGGCCACGACGTAGTAGGTGCCGTGCAATTCACGGTCGACGCCCGCATTGGCCAGCACCACGCCGGTAACGCCGCCCAGCGTGAACAGGAAGATGAAACCGACCGCCCATAGCATCGGTGTCTTGAACTCGATCGATCCGCCCCACATCGTTGCGATCCAGGAAAAGATCTTCACGCCGGTGGGCACCGCGATCACCATAGTGGCGGCGATGAAATAGGCCTGAACGGTCGACGACATGCCGACGATGAACATGTGGTGCGCCCAGACAACGAAGCCGATGCCGCCGATCGACACCATCGCATAGGCCATGCCGAGATAGCCGAACACCGGTTTGCGCGAGAACGTCGCCACGATCTGGCTGATCATACCAAAGCCCGGCAGGATCAAGATGTACACTTCCGGGTGACCGAAGAACCAGAACAGATGCTGGAACAGCAGCGGGTCGCCGCCGCCCTGCGGGTCGAAGAACGTCGTGCCGAAATTACGATCGGTGAGCAACATGGTGATCGCGCCGGCGAGAACCGGTAGCGAGAGCAGCAGCAAAAATACCGTCACAAGTTCCGACCATACGAACAGCGGCATCTTGTGCATGGTCATGCCGGGTGCACGCATGTTGAAGATTGTCGTTATGAAGTTGATAGCGCCGAGGATCGAGGACGCGCCCGCGAGATGGATCGACAAGATGACGAAATCCATCGCCGGACCCGGATGGCCGTAGGTCGACAGCGGTGCGTAGAGTGTCCAGCCGGTTCCGGCGCCGTTGGCGCCCGGCTCGCCCTCGAAAAACATCGAGGCCAAGAGCAGCGCGAAAGACGCCGGTAACAGCCAAAACGAAATATTGTTCATCCGCGGAAACGCCATGTCCGGCGCGCCGATCATCAGCGGGATCATCCAGTTGCCGAAGCCGCCGATCATCGCCGGCATGATCATGAAAAAGATCATGACCAGCCCGTGCATGGTGACGGCCACATCGTAGTTGTGCGTCTCGTGGAAGATCTGCAGGCCGGGATACATCAATTCGGCCCGGATCAGGATCGAGAAGGCGCCGCCGATCAGGCCGGCAAACAGCGCGAACACCAGGTACATCGTGCCGATGTCCTTGTGGTTCGTCGAATACAGATACCGGCGCCAGCCGTGCGGAATGGCGTGTCCGTTGTCGTCGTGGCCGTGTTCCGCGTGTGCCATCGTGTCCATTGCCAGTTCCTTCGTTAGCGGCCGTATATCATCGGGTTCGTCGCCGCGTCGTCAAACATCACCGTACAGACGGCTCGGCCGCCGCGACCGCGGCCATCGGGGCGCTCTCGTCGCCGGCAAATTTCTGCTTCGCCTGCGCCGCCCATGCGGTGAAGTCGCTTTCGTTCACGACCTGCACAGTAATAGGCATGAATGCATGATCCTTGCCGCATAGTTCGGAACATTGACCGTGGAATGTTCCGAGCATGGTCGCCTTGAACCAGGTTTCATTGACGCGCCCAGGAATGGCGTCGATCCTGATGCCGAATGACGGCACGTTGAAGGAGTGGATCACGTCGGCGCCGGTCACCAACACGTGTACGACTTTGTTCACCGGCACGACCATCTCATTGTCGACGGTCAAGAGGCGCGGCTGACCCGGCTTGAGATCCTTTTCGGCAACGAGCAGCGAGTTGAATTCAAAATTGCCGTTATCCGGGTAGGCGTAGCTCCAGTACCACTGCTTACCCGTCGCCTTCACCGTGATATCAGGCGTCGGCACGTCCAGTTCGGTAAACAGCAGCCGGAATGACGGGATTGCGATCAGCACCAGGATGACGACGGGCACGATCGTCCAGAGGACTTCAAGCAGCGTATTGTGCGTCGTGCGTGTCGGTATCGGATTGCTGCGCGAGTTGAAGCGAAACATGACGACCAGCAGCAGGACGAGTACGAAGATCGTGATCGCGGTGATGATCCACAGCACGAAATCATGGAAGCCGACGATGTCGGCCATCACCGGGGTAGCCGCGTCCTGCATGCCGAGTTGCCATGGGGTCGGCTGGCCGAGTCCGGCGAATGCGGCGCCTGCGCCGGCAGACAGGGCCGCGACAGTCGCCGCAATGGCGGTCAAACGTGACAACACCTTCATCGGTCTCTCAGCTCCCTGTTTCTGATCTTGGCCATGTCCACCACGGGCAACGCAAATTTTGTCTGGCGCGGACCGCAGCAGTATGACGCCGCCTGCGCGCCTCGCTCGGAACGGGTCTGGTCGGCAGGCATCGCGGGATGGGGGAATCCCATTCCCTCAAACCATAAAACCGGCTCTGCTGCAATGCACTCTTAGCCGTCACGCGGCGGCTTGGGATAAGCGATCTCCGTAGCACCGCGCCACGACCTTGCAGGGTTGTCCTCTCACCTTCGCCTAGCCACAATGCCTTGATTTGGATCAACTTGAACAGCTTGGAATCAGCATGTAGGCAGGCTCGCGCGGCGATCGGCCTCGGTGATTTGCTTGCCCACACGCCCGCCGGGGGGCGGCTCGCCAGGGGAAACACGAATATGGCGATAATCGATGTCGCTCGGCAGACGCGGCAGCTTGGCTTGGCGCTCACCGGTCTTGCCGTCTTACTCGCGGCTGCGGTCATGGTTCCCGGCCGGGCGATGGCCCAGGGCGCGGTCCGTTCCGTCCACGGCGATTGGCAGATCCGGTGCGAGACGCCGCCCGGCGCTCAGAACGAGCAGTGTGCGCTGATGCAGAGCGTGACGGCGGAGGACCGCCCCAATGTGGGATTGACCGTCATCGTGCTGAAGACCAGCGACCAGAAGAATTGTTTGATGCGCGTCGTCGCGCCGCTCGGCGTATTGATACCGTCGGGCCTCGGACTGAAGATCGACAATCAGGACGTCGGGCGGGCCGGCTTCGTGCGTTGCCTGCCGAACGGTTGCGTCGCAGAAGTGGTCATGGACGACAAGCTGATCACCCAATTGCGTACCGGCCAGACCTCGACCTTCATCATCTTCCAGACGCCCGAAGAAGGCATTGGCTTTCCTATGAGCCTCAAAGGCTTCGGTGAAGGCTACGATCAGCTGCCGTGATGCGCGGCGTTCTTGCTTGGCATCATCCGCGCATGCGGACGATCCAGTAAACACCGTCATCTCGGTATTGACTGGTTGCTCCGCCGGAGCCTGTCGTCGGCTCGGGCCGGACCCGTTGGCGGAGCGTGACAGAACAGGTTTGTGGCGGCTTTCATCCGTGTTGCTCTGGCACAAACGATCGCGTTCTCGCGATGCACCTGCATCCGAGTGGTGGTCACGCCAGCAATAAGAAGCTACGAAACGCTTCGCTCGCCGCACCGATCTTCGTCAGAGAATGCCGGCGGTGGTCACTGGCATCCTCACGATCAATGCTTTGAGCCACGACATGTAAGCGTAAGAAGAAAAAGGAAAGCGGAACGCCGACAAACGCTGTTCACGAAAACCACCACACCTTCCGGTGCGGCGCGCGCCTTGCAAGGCGCGCTCGCCTATCGGCGTTCCACCACGGCTCTTACCTAAGGGAGTCATCGTCCCAAAGGCTCACCCCGGGCCAGGCTTCGTGCGGAGAGCGCCACGAGGCGGGTTCGCCGCCGACGCATCACCGCACTCCCAGCGAGCACCTCGCGCGCCGGTCATAGTGCCGGCAGGCTTGATACCCGAGACGCCCGGGAGCGGAGGTGACGAGCCGCCGCCCGCGGGCACCGCATCCCGTTCCGATCAGCCAGGGTCACCGGCTGACGTCCTTCACGGCGAACGGGATTGACTGCCGTTATTCAAATCGCCGCGGCAATGTCAAAGCGAATCATTTCCGTTCGCAATTGTTCAAACAAACCGGGATGTTACGCGGACATGATTTGTTGCGCTGGACGCGACGAGGCATTTCACTCACCGAAGATTTGCAGCACGCTTCGCGCGAGTGTTTTCGGCACGACGAATCTTAGAATCTCAGCTCAGCCATGTTTCCCCCTGAAGCGTGGCGCGGCATCGCAGCCGATTGACGCTTCGGCGCGGAAGTCTACCTTCGCCCGCAACAACCATGCGGGAGGAACGCGTGCGCCAAGGCTGGAAGACTGTCGTTATCTCGGGCGGTTTCGCCGCCATTCTTTTCGCGCTTCCCACTCTGGCGCAATGTCAGGCGGCTTATCCGACGCGCCCGGTGTCTCTGATCGTGCCGTACGCTGCCGGAGGTGTTGCCGATGTCGGCATGCGCATTCTCGGCGACAAGCTGTCGGATCGTCTCAAGCAGCCGTTCGTCATCGAAAACCGACCGGGTGCCGGCGGCGTTGCGGCGGCGCAGGCCGGTGCGACAGCGGCAGCCGATGGCTATACGCTGCTGATGACCGGCAATAACACCGCGATCGCCCAATCGCTGTTCAACACGCTGCCGTACGACGCGCTCAAAAGCTTCGACTCCATATCGACCGCCGCATTCTTCGATGTGCTGATCGTCACGCGCGCCGGCTCGCCGTTGAAGTCGGTGCAGGATGTGATCGCGGCGGCGAAAGCCGATCCCGGTAAGCTCAATATCGGCACTATCAATCCCGGCAGCACGCAAAACCTCGCCGCCGACCTGTTCGCGAGCATGACCGATATCAAGGTGGCGATCGTGCCGTTCCGCGCTTCTCCCGACATGGCGGCCGCGGTCATGCGCGGCGATGTCGATGTGGCGTTCGAGTTCTATGCCGCGATCAGCGGACTTCTGGCCGACAAGAAAATCGTCGCACTGGCATCGACCGGATCGAAGCGCACAACCTATCTGCCGGAGGTGCCGACCGTCATGGAAAGCGGCATCAAGGATTACGACGTCGCCAGCTGGAACGGCCTGTCGGTTCCGGCGGGTACGCCGAACACGGTAGTGGCGACCCTCAACGCGGCGATGAAAGACGTCATTCCGACAGCCGATGTGCAGAGCAAATCGGCCCAGATGGGCATGGCAATGCGCTGGAGCACGCCGGAGGAGATGACGGCGCGAATGAAGGCCGATATCGCCAAATGGGGCGCCGTGATCGAGAAAGCGGGCATTCCCAAACACGATTGAGCGCCCCCTCGCGGGTTGCGCGCTCAACCACTATGTTCGGTTCAGTTCAGCAGGATTCCGCAATGACCACAGCCCCCATCTCACTCGTAGACCGCGCCGGCCTCGATCGGGCGCGTCTTGCCAAAATCGTCTCCAAGGGCCTCGACGGGGCCGATGATGGGGAACTTTTTCTCGAATACCGGCAGTCGGAAGCCCTGGTGTTCGACAATGGGCGGCTCAAGCAGGCGACTTACGACACCTCGCAGGGTTTCGGCCTGCGCGCGGTGAAAGACGAAGCGGTCGGCTATGCGCACGCCTCGGATGTTTCGGAGGCCGCCATCGAGCGGGCGGCGGACGCGGTGCGCGCGGTCAAGGGCGGCTATTCCGGCGAATACGCGAGTCCGCCGGCGCGCACCAACGTCAAGCTCTACGGCGAGGATAGCCCGCTCGGAACGCCTTCTTTCGAGTCAAAGGCGCGGCTTCTTGAAACCATCGATGCCTATGCGCGCGCCAAGGATCCGCGTGTGCGCCAGGTCTCGGCGACTGTCGCCGCAACCTGGCAGGCGGTCGAGATTTTGCGCGGCGACGGCGAGACCTATCGCGATGTTCGCCCACTGGTTCGCGTCAATGTCTCGGTCGTCGTCGGCGACGGCAATCGGCAGGAGACCGGCAGCGACGGCTACGGTGGCCGCGAAGGCTATGAGCGCTTCATCGCCACCGATGCATGGCAGGGCATTGTCGACAATGCGGTACGCCAGGCGTTGGTCAATCTCGAGGCGGTGCCGGCGCCGGCCGGCGAGATGGATGTCGTGCTCGGACCTGGCTGGCCCGGCGTCATGCTGCACGAGGCCGTCGGTCACGGGCTCGAGGGCGATTTCAACCGCAAGAAGACTTCTGCTTTCGCCGGACTGATGGGCCAGCAGGTCGCCGCCAAGGGCGTCACAGTCGTCGATGACGGTACCATGGCGAAGCGCCGCGGTTCGCTGTCGATCGACGACGAGGGCACGCCGACCAATCGCACCGTGCTGATCGAGGACGGCACTTTGGTCGGCTACATGCAGGATCGCCAGAACGCGCGGCTGATGAACATGAAGCCGACCGGTAACGGGCGGCGCGAGAGCTTCGGTCATGTGCCGATGCCGCGTATGACCAACACCTACATGCTTGCCGGCAAGCATGATCCGGGCGAGATCATCGCTTCGGTCAAGAACGGTATCTATGCGGTGTATTTCGGCGGCGGTCAGGTCGATATCACGTCCGGCAAATACGTGTTCGAGTGCACCGAGGCCTACAAGATCGAGAACGGTAAAGTCGGCGCGCCGATCAAGGGCGCTATGCTGATCGGCAATGGGCCAACCGACCTGCATCGCATTTCCATGGTCGGCAATGATCTTGCGCTCGACAACGGCATCGGCACCTGCGGCAAGAACGGGCAGGGCGTTCCGGTCGGCGTAGGCCAGCCGACGCTGCGCATCGATCGCATTACCGTCGGCGGCACGGGCTAATTCGCGGGTTCAGCGCACTACGCCGGAAATGCAGCACGGCCGGTGCCGCGGCGGCGTAATTTTCTCCTTGAGATAGCAATGCGCGGCCGCAACGCTGTAGCCGGCCCGGCGATAGGTCCAGGCCCGACAGCGGTTCTCGGCCTGGCATGCATCGGCGCAGGCTTTGCCCTTGGGATCTGGCGGCGTTTCGAACGCGCGATAATCGCCGCCGTAACGATCTATGGAAAACTCGAGCTCGCCCACTTTGGGTTCGATGACGCCGGCACCGCGGACACCCGAAACGCAGCAGCTCGACTCCTTCGCCGGTACGACCTCGCGCTTGAGCCCGCACATCGCCGGGCCGCCTGAGGCGGCCGGATAGGAGAAGCTCCAGGCCCGGCAGCGGCTCTCGCGTTCGCAACGCGCGGCGCAGACGGCGGGATCGCCGTTCGGCACAGAGGCATTGGCAAAATCGCCCCCTGGCCGGTCATAGCCCGATTGCGCATGGGCTGGCGTCAAGCCGGCCCCTGCCGCGGCGAGGAGCAAGACGGCAAGGCCCATGTTGATTGCCCGCAGCATTCGCCGCCTCGCGTGTCCAGGGCCGCTCCCTCTCCGATGAGCACAGAAAATCGCCCTTCCGGGGGAAATGCCACAAGAATCTTCGGCGAACCGCCATGGCGCCGGCCCTGTGGGAAAATCGGGATCGGCCTGTCGTGGAAGGCCCGCGCCGAATTGCCTCACTTCGCTCGATCATGGCGGCAACCGAAGTTCGCTATTGTATTGCAGATGTCGGGCTCCAGCATTGTGAGACGCGTCGGTTCCACGGCGTTGGCAACGTTTATCTTGCTGTCGCCCGCGCTTTGGAACCGCTTCCCGCTCCTCGAATACGACACCGGCGGCTATCTGGCCCGATGGTATGAAGGCTACTTGGTGCCGAGCCGGTCAACGACCTATGGCTTGTTCGCCGTCGCCGGTTGGCCACTCGATTTTTGGCCTGTCGTGCTGCTGCAAGCACTGGCCGCCGTCTGGATCATCGGCTTGTTGCTGCGGACACATCGTTTCCTTGGCTATCCGGTGGCACTGCCCGCGATTACGGCGGTTCTGGCGGCGACAACGGCGCTGCCCTGGCTCGCCAGTGTTCTGCTGACTGACATCTTCGCCGGGCTCGCCGTACTTGCCTTGCACACATTGGCTTGGCACAGCGACCGCATTTCGTCACGCGAACGGCTTGCCCTCGTCATCTTCATCGCCTTTGCCGCATCGACACACAGCGCTACTTACGCGGTGCTGCTCGGACTGGGTGCGACCGCGGTCATCGCGTCCTTGCTCAATGCCAAGTTCTTGCCGCGCGCGGGTCTGTTGCCGACGACGTGTGCACTGGTTCTTGGAGCGTCCATGTTGCTCGGCGCCAATTTCGCGATCGGCAAGCGTCTCGCCTGGACACCCGGCGGATTCGCGCTTGAGTTTGGCCGCATGCTCCAGGATGGCATCGTGACACGCTATCTCAACGACCATTGCCCGGATCCGCAGCTCAAACTGTGTCCGTATCGCAGCGCATTGCCGCTCGATGCAGACACTTTCCTGTGGGGGGATAGCGTGTTTAACAAATTGGGCCGGTTTTCCGGTCTCGACGACGAGATGCGCAGCATCGTGCTCGGCAGTTTGCGCGATTATCCGCTCATGCAATTGAAAACTGCGTTGAGCGCGACGACGCGACAACTCGTGAAGATCGGTACCGGCGAGGGAATCGTCGATACGATAGGGCACACCTATGGCATCGTCGAACGCTACATGCCGTCGGTCGATCCGCAGATGCGCGCGGCGCGGCAGCAGCATGGCGAGATCGGCTTTGAGGCGATCAATGCCATCGACGAACCGATAGGGTGGGTGGGCATGGCGCTGCTGCCATTTATTATTGTGCTTGGATGGCGTGACGCCGAATTCACCGATCTTGGCCGGCTCGCCGCGACGTGCGCGCTCGCGCTGATCGGCAATGCCGCGTTCTGCGGCGTGATCTCCAATCCGCACGACCGCTACGGATCTCGGATGGTCTGGATTGCCGGGTTTGCCGTCATACTCGCGCTGGCGCGCGCTTACGGGTTTGCCCACCAACGGCAATCAGCGCTTACGAGCGAAAGTGCTTCGATAATTTGAGGCCTTGCGCCTGGTAATTCGAGCCGATGCCGCTGCCATAGAGCTGATCCGGCCGCGCCAGCATTCTTTCGTAGACGAGCCGGCCGACGATCTGGCCATGTTCAAGGATGAACGGCACTTCGCGCGAGCGCACCTCCAGCACGGCGCGTGATCCCAGGCCGCCCGATCCGGCATAGCCAAAGCCCGGATCGAAGAAACCGGCATAGTGCACGCGGAATTCACCGACCAATGGATCGAACGGCACCATTTCCGCGGCATAGTCTGGCGGCACCTGCACGGCTTCGTTCGACGCCAGGATGTAAAACTCGTCGGGATCGAGAATGAGGCTCTTGTCGGCCCGTGCCGCGATCGGCTCCCAAAAGTCCGCGGCGTCATAAGCGTCGCGCTGGTCGACTTCGATGACCGCGGTGTGGCGTTTGGCGCGATAACCGACAACGCCAGGGCCGTTGCCGGAAATACCATTGCCCGATAGATCGATGCTCACCGCGACGCCGTCGCCCATCACCGCATCGTCGCGGTCGACTAGCCGTTCGCTCGCATGCAACGCGCGTAACGCTTCGGCACTGAGCGCAGCGTCACCGCGGCGCAACCGCAATTGCGACAGCCGCGTGCCTTCGCGCACCAAAATCGGAAACGTCTTCGGGCTGATCTCGGCATAGAGCGGGCCGCTGTATCCAGGCGCGACACGGTCGAAACCGCGCGTCTCATCGGCGATCACGCGGGTGAAAACGTCGAGCCGGCCGGTCGAGCTTTTCGGATTCGTCGCGGCCGCAATGGCACTCGGCAGACTAAGTCGCTCGATCAGCGGCACGATGTAGACGCAGGCGGTCTCCAGCACCGCACCGCTGGCGAGCGAGAATTCGTGCAATTTGAGGTCAACAATGCGCTCGGCGACGGTGGTGCCGGGCCCCGGCAGAAAACTTGCGCGGACACGGTAGGCGATGGCTCCGAGGCGCAGATCGAGGCTTGCCGGTTGGATCTGGCCGGGAGCGAATGGATAATGCGCGCGAATCCCCCCATTCGCCGCCAGCTCCGCGATCATGCGGTCGGGCAGAATTCCCGAGTCGGAAGGTGTGAACGACAGTGGCATGGGGTTTTCCGGTGCCGATCTAACCTCACGTCCGGTTTGACGCAAAGATGCGCGCGGCGTATAAGCGCGGTTATCCCGTGGTCATTTGAGCCGGTCGGCTTGCTAGCCACGTAAAATAAATAGCTAAAAGGCCGGGGATGCGTGAGCCCGGCCCGAGGATTTTCCTCCCGGCCGGGTTTTTTGTTTGGCCAAGGTCATTTCGACCGACGGAGTGCCACATGTCCGCGTCCACGAAGAAGAGTTACCGCCCGGAAACCCGGCTGGTTCAGTCCGGCACGCTTCGCTCGCCATTCGGTGAAACATCAGAGGCACTGTTCCTTACGCAAGGCTATGTCTACGACAGCGCCGCCCAGGCCGAAGCACGCTTCAAGGGCGAAGATCCGGGCTATCAATACTCGCGCTTTGCCAATCCGACCGTGGACATGTTCGAGCGGCGCATGGCGGCGTTCGAGGGTGCCGAAGCGGCGCGGGCTACCGCGACCGGCATGGCCGCGGTCACGATTTCGCTGGTCGGCCAGCTCAAGGCCGGCGATCACGTGGTTGCATCAAAGGCCATGTTCGGCTCCTGCCGGTATGTCATCGAGGACTATCTGCCGCGTTTCGGCGTGGCTTCGACGCTGGTCGACGGCTGCAACCTCGACGCCTGGCGCAATGCCGTGCGGCCGAACACCAGGACATTCTTTCTCGAGAGTCCGACCAACCCGGCGCTCGACGTCATAGACATCGCCGAAGTGGCGAAGATCGCCCATCAAGCGGGCGCTACGCTCGTGGTCGATAATGTGTTCGCGACGCCGCTGTTTCAGAGCCCGCTCGCGCTCGGCGCCGACTGCGTCGTCTATTCGGCGACCAAGCACATCGACGGGCAGGGCCGTTGCCTCGGCGGTGTCGTGCTCGCCTCGCAAAAATTTATCATGGACAAAATTCAGGTCTTGATCCGGCAGACTGGTCCGTCGATATCACCCTTCAACGCCTGGGTGCTGCTCAAGGGCCTGGAAACGCTGGCGGTCCGGGTGCGGCGGCAAACCGACAGCGCCGCGACGGTTGCGGTGGTCCTCGCAGAACATCCGAAAATCGCGCGCCTGATCTATCCCGGCCGGCCCGACCATCCGCAGGCGGCGATTGTGCAAAAGCAAATGCGCGGTGGTTCGACGCTTGTCGCTTTCGAGATCAAGGGCGGCAAAAAAGCGGCGTTCCGTTTCCAGGACGGGCTGAGACTGATCCGCATCAGCAACAACCTCGGCGATTCCAAAAGTCTCATCACCCATCCGGCAACGACGACGCATCAGCGGCTGACGCCGCCGCAACGCGCCGAGATCGGAGTCACCGACGGCTTGGTGCGATTGTCAGTAGGCCTGGAACATCCCGACGACATTGTCGAGGATGTGCTCGGCGCACTCGATGCGGTGTGAGGATCGGGAGGAGAAATTCGAGCATGATCCGGAAAAGTGGAAACCGGTTTTCCGAAAAGATCATGCTCCAATGCAGAACCTAGACCGTGATCCGTTTCAACTTGATCGGATCGTGGTCTAGCGCGCGGGACGCGCCGCGGCCGAAGCGACCGGGCGGGTCGCGGCTTCGGCGATTGAACCGGCAAGGAGCTTCGCCCAGCAGGCATAGCCCCAGTCGTTCATATGCAGTCCGTCCGGCGACACGAAGACGTCGAACGGCAAGTGCTGTGCCTCGTGCCAATCGCGCATCTGCGCGAAGCGGCGAAAGAGGTCGACGTTCTTTTCCTTGGCGATCATCGCGATCTGATCGACCATGTCCGCCGTCTCCGGCTTGGCCAGCACCTTTGGCGAGTATTGCGGATCGATCAACACCACGTCGGCGCCGGTCGCCTTGAGTTCGTCGATGCCTTCCTGCAATTCCGCGGAATGCGGCGCCAATGGCCGATCGCGAAGGACTGAATTGGTGCCGACCTGCCACAGCACGAGTTGCGGCTGCGCCGGGTACACGCCGGTCGCGAACCGCGCCATCATGTTGTCAGTCTCTTCGCCGTTGACGCCGCGATTGAGCACGGTGATCTGCGCCGTCGGCAAGCGGTTCTTGAGCTCGACGGCAAGGCGGCTCGGATAACTCGCATCAGGCGAGCTTGCACCGGCACCGGCTGTCGACGATGACCCGATGGCGACGATGGACAGCGGCTCGCCGCCCGCCAGCCGCCGCGCAGTCTGGAACAGCGGACGATCGAACCGCGTGAGTTCGACCGGCGCGCCGCAAGCGATCTGCGGCGTTGCGTTCGGTGTGGGCGTATTGGGCAGTGCAGCAATCGGCCGCGACGCTTGAGCGGCGACAGCAGACGTGACTGTGCGCATTCCCGGATGAGCGGCTATCGGAATGAGACCCGGTGCGACAATACGCGCGGGCTCGATCGATTGCGCGTGTGCGGACGCAACAGTGCAGAAAAACGCAGCGCCGACAGCGGCCCGCGCCACGCAGGCGAATATGAGTTGATTGTCAGGAGACATCAGCGCGTCGTTTGCATACTCACGGCGTCCAGGTGCGATGCACTGATGATCTGAGACGCCAGAGCCCGCCCAATGCATTCGTGAACACGGCGGGCCATATCATAATTCTTTGTGGCGGCAAAGAGGTCGAAAGTCCCGTCGTCATTCCAATTACGCATGATGCCCAGGCGGTCGAACAATACAGCGTTATGCTGCTGTGCAACAAAACGCATGATGTCCGCATAGCCCGAAACGTCCATCATCGACTCGGTGTGCGGGCTATACTGCATGTTCATCAGGATCACATCGGCTTCGCCATTTTCGACGGTACCGACACCGTCATCGAGGCTGTTGTGAAAGCTTTCCGGTTCTACGCCGTCCATGGCGTCAGCCGTTCCGGTCTGCCAGACCACCAGCGCGGGCTTGTCGTCAGTCAGGATTTTGGCCATCCCGGCCGCCATATCGGCGGTGGTCGTCCGCGGCTGGACGTGGGCGGTAACCTTGACGGTAACTCTCGGCAGCGCCTTTTGCAGTGCCTGCTCGAGCTGAGCCGGATACGCGTAGCGCGCACCGTCCGGGCCGGGCAATGCCGACGAACCAGTGCCGACCACGCTGATATCCAGCCGCTGGCGGGCCTTAACTTCCGCCAGTGTCCGCGTCAGATCGGCGTCGCTTGCCAGAAACGATTGCGGCACGACGCAGCTCGGCTCCGGCACCGCCGCAACCGCGCCGTCGATCAAAGCAACAGCCGCGAAAATCGTAACCAATAATGTCATGCCTCGCCTCCCGCGAGGTCGGCGTCAGGTGTTTTGACGCGCGAGGAGGGACTTCGCCCTTCTATTACCTTGTACCATGATATCAGATTTGCGGTCGCAACCATGATCAATATGCCGGTGAGGCTAATGGCCACCTGGACGAGTGGACCGCCGGAATACTCGCTGATGACGAACTGTCCGGCGAAGGCGAGAAAGACGCCGAGGCAGAAGATCTCCAATGAGTGCTGTCCGCAAACGATTGCCGGTTGCAGGATCGGCGATTTGAGGCCGCGCCAGTCACGCGGCACGAAGCGCACCGTTACGGTCGCGAGCGCGAGGAAATGCGCAAAGCGCAAAACGTCGAGATTGGTTTTGTCGATTGGATACATCCAGTCGCTGAGCCAGCTCGGCACGAAACGGCTGAGAGGTTCGATGTACCAGGTCGCCGTGATCGCGAAAGCAAACACGATGTAAGCCACCGCGATCGCGAGTACGATGCGCGAGCGCAGAACCCCGGCAAGGCGCTCAGCTCCGCCAAGCGCACACCAGGCGCCGAACACGAACAGCAATTGCCAGGCGAACGGATTGAAGAACCACGAGCCATTCGGGTAGGCCGGCAGATTGAGATCGAAGCTCCAAGCCATCACATACAACAGTGCAGAGCCGGCGAGCGCGAAAGCCGGCTGCCAGATCAGCAGCAACAGCATCGGTGGAAACAAGACCAGCAGCACGATGTAGAGCGGCAAAACATCCATGTTGACCGGCTTGAACTTCAATATCAGCGCTTCGAAAATCGTAACGTCCGGCTGTTTGAGGAAATCCAGGATTTTCATTTCCTCGGCATAGAGCGGATTGTCGAACGTCGCCGCCACGTACGCGATTTCGGCCATGAATATCGTGAATAGAAAAATATGCGCGACGTAGATTTGCCAGGCGCGCCGCAGGATGCGCGCGCTCGCAACCAGAAAGCCGCGTTCGCGCATGGCCCGGCCGTAGACGAAAGCAGCGGTATAGCCGGAAATAAAAATGAAGATTTCGGTGGCGTCTGAAAAGCCGTAATTGCGGATCGTGAGCCAGTTCACAACGTTTTCGGGAATATGATCGAGGAAAATGCCCCACAGTGCCGCGCCGCGGAAGAGATCGAGCCGCAGATCGCGCTCCACGACAGGCAAGGGCGCCGGAGCGGCGGGCGCCATGGGACTCACGATTTGAAGGTTGGCAGCCATTCTCACCTGTTACGCCGCGGCCTTCGAACGCCGTGATATACGCTTGCCCCTGCGCACGGTTATTGCAACAACGCGACCGAATCTATTCACTTATACGTGGAATGAGATGATGTTGCGGCGGCGCGATCGGTCCCGCGTCCGGGCTTCGTGACAAAGGCGCTGAAAGCGCTGGGGAACCAGATATGTATCGCGCCGTCACCCGCAACATCGAGGTCGTGGTTAAGCCGCGATTTGTTGCCGATCGGTCGGCGCCGGAGAATAATTATTTCTTCTGGGCTTACACCATCTCGATTACCAACAACGGCTCGGAGACGGTGCAACTCAAGACCAGGCACTGGCGCATTACCGACGCGAATGGGCGCATGCAGGAAGTGCGCGGCGCCGGCGTTGTCGGCGAAGAACCGGTGCTCAAGGCCGGCGAGGCGTTCGAATATACCAGTGGCGTGCCGTTGCAGACGCCCTCGGGCTTCATGGCTGGGACATACGGTATGGTCACTGTGGCCGGCGACCATTTCGACATCGACGTGCCGGCATTCTCGCTCGATAGCACCGAAGCGAAGCGGACGCTGAATTGAAATCGGCGCCGCGATTGGCGGCGCCGACGAAGCTCATCGCAGTAACGGCTTTGAACGAGCCGGCGCTCAGCGCCCTGGCATCACCGGGATTGGCGCCTGTTCCATGGCGGCGCCATCGGGCTGTCTCGCGAGCCGCACCCCGTTGCCGAGCGCGGGCTCCTGGCGCACCGCCGGCCTCTGCTCCTGTTTGACAGGCTCGGGCTTGGCCTGACGCTGCTCCGGCCGGAACTCGGTCGACGAAATCCCGCCCGCAATCGTGGCGCCTTGCTCGATTTGCAGCATGCCGTAACTGACATTGCCATCGACGCGGGCGGTTGAGCGCAGGATCATCAGGCATTTGACGTCGAGCTTCTCGTATACCTTGCCGGAGATCTCGGCGTTTTGTGCGACGACTATTCGGCCCTTAATTACGCCGGTTTCGCCGACCACGAGATTGCCGACCGTCACATCGCCCTCAAGGGAGCCGCACACGACGAGCGTGTCAGGCACACTGATCTCACCTTTGATGGTGACGCCTTCGCCGATATACAGCTTGCTAGCATCCGGCATTGAATTCCACTGGCGACATTTGCTGCCCCTTTCAGAGACGTCTCACACACGAAGTCCATCGGAATCTTACAGACACTTGAAGATCATTGAACGAAGCGCGGGTCCGGGGTCTGCCGGTTATCCCCAGAACCCCCGCTATCCACCGGAACTAAATCGCCACCAGGACTAAATTCAGACAGGGCCGCCGAAGCGAACCAAAAACGCCGCCCGCTGGAACTATCCACAGTCGGAGCCGCGCGGCCCAACAATTTGGCGCTGGAAAGCAATTTCATGCGGACCGGCCAAAGCCGGGTCCGCGAAATCTAAGCGATCGCTGACTTGCCGACTAATGGCCGACGTCGACGTTCACGCCAGGAGCATGGACGTCGAAGCCCGGACCGCGGTCACCGCGCAAGCGATCATGGTCGTGTTCGATGACGGTAGTATCCGGGTGGTCCACACATTTGGAGACGCACGTGCCGCCGTCGCAGACCTGATTGCAAACCCGCTCGGCATTGGCGGCTTGCGAAAGTATGAACCACAGTGCGGCCGTGGCGACGCCAAGAAATATCTTGCTCATCGGAACTCTTCTCCGGGCCCCTTCGCGCCGACAATCGCATCGGCTGTGGTTTGGTTCCGCAAAAGCCCGGTTTTGCTGGCTCAAATACAGGTCGCAATGATGGGAACGACGCCGAGATGGCCGCGTTGGGTTCCGTTATGGCAGTGGCATTGATTGGTTATTTTAGCACCATGGTGGCGGCCTTCGCTGGCCTAATGCTGCTGTTGAGCAGTGTCCTGACCTCTCCCTACATGAATAAGCCGCGGCCGTACCCGCGTCTCGCCGTTGAAATTGAGCAGACTGCTGCCACGGCCCCAGCGAACAGCGCGCCTGATGTGCAGGCCCAGGCTGGGCCCACAAAGGCAACAAACGCCGAAGGGCCGGATGCGGTCTCGGTCGGGCAACCGACGACCGAGAAAAGTAAACATCTGAAAGTCGCGCGTGGGCAAACCCGCCGCGACGTCGTGCAAAAGGACGACCCAGGACGCAACGGCCTAGTACGCAATGACTTGGCACGCAAAAATGACCTGGCACGTAAAAATGACTTGGTCCGTAAAGAAGACACAGCCGGACGGCATCAGGACCAGGAATATTCCATGACGCTGGGCTACGCCCATGAAGCGCAGCAACAGGCTTCTGCGCCACTCTTCGATTTCGTCCAGCCGCGCCATTTCTGACGGGCCTGCAAAACGCTACTGCGCCGTCGCATCCGTCGCGATGATTTCATCCGGCTCGAAAATATAAGTCGAGCTGCAAAATTCGCATGTCACCGTGATGTGCCCTTCCTCGACCATATCGGCGCGGTCCTGCTCGGAAAAGCTCTGCAGCATGGTCTCGACGCCGTGACGCGAGCAAGAGCATTGCGCCTCCACGGGCGTAGCAGGGAACACACGTACCCCGCGTTCGTGAAACAGCCGATAGGCGAGACGCTCGCTCGAGAGGTCCGGATCGATCAGTTCGATATCTTCAACAGTGGCAATCAGCGAGCGTCCCTCCACCCAAGCCTCGTCTTCGGGCGGTGCGTGGGACTCGGTGCCGGCCGGTGCGTCGCCGGGATCCAGATCGGCCTGGCGCGCACGTTCGGGCGACTTCGGCAGGAACTGCAACAGAATTCCGCCGGCGCGCCAATGCCTGCGGGCGCCGTTGCCGCTGCGAAACTCCTCACCCACCGCCAGCCGCACGCGGGTCGGGATTTGCTCGGAACGGGAGAAATATTCGTGCGCCGCCTGTTCGAGATCGCCGCCTTCGAGCGGCACTAATCCCTGGTAGCGGCTCATCTCAGGGCCTTGGTCGATGGTCATGGCGAGATGGCCGTGACCGAGCAGCTTGCCGGGTTCCGCTTCGTTCGTGGCGATCGCCGCGGCGACACGGTCGGCATCGAAGCGCGCGCAGGCCCGCACCTGGCCCGGCGAGGTGAAATTGACCACCAGCATGCTCACCGGCCCGTCGCTCTGGGTCTGGAGGATGAATCGGCCCTCAAACTTGAGCGCCGAACCCAGCATCGCCGTCAGCACGATTGCCTCGCCGAGAAGTTTTGCCACGGGCGCCGGGTAGTCGTGGCTCGACAGGATCGTATCGACGGCCGCGCCGAGCCGCACGATGCGGCCGCGCAGATCGAGCGCGTTCACCGCGAACGGCAAGATGGTGTCGTCGAGTGTGGTCTGTGCCGGCTCGCGAACGGGAATGGCAGTTTCGGGTTTATTCATCGCGACTGAATATAGGCGACGGCGGCCGGATTGGGAGGTCTTACTTCACCTGCCGCTGGCCCCGATGCACCAGGTCAAAATGCCCTTTTGCGCGTGCAGCCGGTTTTCCGCCTCGTCGAACACCACCGAGTGCGGGCCGTCGATCACCTCGTCGGTAACCTCCTCACCGCGATGGGCCGGCAGGCAGTGCATGAATATGGCATCCGGCTTGGCGCGGGACAGTAGGCGGGCGTTGACCTGGTAGCGCTTGAGCAGATTGTGCCGGCGCGCGCCGTTGCGGTCGCCCATCGACACCCAGGTGTCGGTGACGACGCAATCGGCGCCCTTCACGGCCTCTTCCGGATCGGTGCCGATGCGGATCGCGGCGCCGGAAGATTTGATCCAGTCGGTCAGCGGCTTTTTCGGCGCCAGCTCCGGCGGTGTGGCGATGCGCAAGTTGAATTTAAACCGCTCCGCCGCGTGCATCCAGGAGGTCAGCACATTATTAGCGTCACCGGTCCAGGCAACGGTGCGGCCGCGGATCGGGCCGCAATGCTCTTCGAAGGTCATCACGTCGGCCATGACCTGGCATGGATGCGAGCGCCGCGTCAGCCCGTTAATGACCGGAATGCTGCCATAGCGCGCCAGTTCTGCGACGTCGTCGGGGTTGAGGGTGCGGATCATAATGGCATCGATATAACGCGACAGCACCCGTGCGGTATCGGCGAGCGTCTCGCCGCGGCCAAGCTGCATTTCCTCGGCCGTCAGCAAAATGACATCGCCGCCGAGCTGGCGCATGGCAACTTCAAATGACACGCGGGTTCGCGTCGACGGCCGCTCGAAAATCATCGCCAGCGTCTTGCCGGCGAGCGGCCGCTCGGCACTGTGGCCTTTGGCTTTCATCGCGCGCGCCGCTTCGATCATCTGGCGCAGGTCCGCTGCCGGAACGTCGATGAGATCGAGGAAGTGATGGACGCCGCTCATCCGGCGGCCTCCGGTTGACCTTTGTGCACATGGGCGCGGTGGAGATTTGCGCAGGCGCGGTCGAGCCGGGCGACGCCTTCGGCCATTTCCAGCTCGCTGATGATGAGCGGCGGCAACAGCCGCACCACATTGTCGCCGGCAGCAACCGCGAGCATGTTCTCGCTGCGCAACGCATCGACAAGTTCGCCGGCAGGGACAAGCGCGCGCAAGCCGACCAGTAAGCCTTCGCCACGCACTTCTGCGATCAGCGTGGGATAACGGTCTTTGATTTCCGCGAGCCGCTGCTTGAACAATAAGCCGATCCGCTTGACGTGGTCGAAAAACCCCGGGGCAAGCATGATGTCGAGCGTGGCATTAGCCGCGCTCATCGCCAGCGGATTGCCGCCAAAGGTCGAGCCGTGGGTGCCGGCGGTCATTCCCCTGGCTGCCTCGGCGGTTGCCAGAAACGCGCCGACCGGGAAACCGCCGCCAAGCGCCTTGGCGAGCGCCATAACGTCGGGCGTCACGCCGGTACGCTGGTAAGCGAACAGTTCGCCGGTGCGCCCCATGCCGCTCTGCACTTCGTCGAAGATCAGTATCAGGTCGCGCTGGTCGCAGATCTCCCGCAGCGCCCGCAGGAACGGTGGCGCGACGACGCGCACGCCGCCTTCTCCCATCACGGGTTCGATCAGGATTGCCGCCGTGTCCTCAGTGATCGTTCGTTTGACCGCGTCGAGATCGCCGGGCGGTACCTGATCGAAGCCTTCGGCCACCGGTCCGAATCCTTCGAGGTATTTCTTCTGGCCGCCGGCGGCGAGCGTCGCAAGCGTGCGGCCGTGGAACGCGCCTTCGAACGTGACGATGCGGTACCGCTCTGGATGCCCGCCTACGTAGTGGTACTTACGCGCGCACTTGATGGCGCCTTCCATGGCTTCGGCGCCGGAATTACAGAAGAATACGAAGTTGGCGAAGCTTGCCGCACACAGCCGTTGTGCGACGCGCTCGGATTTTGGAATCTCATAAAGGTTGGAAACGTGCCACAGCTTTTGCGCCTGCTCGGTCAAGGCGGCGACGAGATGCGGGTGCGCGTGCCCGAGAGCGTTCACGGCGACGCCGGAGGTAAAGTCGAGGTAGCGTTCACCATTCGTTGCCGTGAGCCAAACGCCTTCGCCTCGCTCAAAGGCGAGGTTCACACGCGCAAACGTCGGCATCAGATGCGATGTCACGGCAAAGCCCGGGTCCGCGGCGCGGCTCAATCCGCGCGGCAGAAACGAAATGTGCCGCCTCTCCGGGCGGCACGATCAGCATTTTATTGGCGCGCGCGGATTCGGTCAACAGCGTAAAAACGCGCGCCGGGACTTGATTTAGCCCCACATCATCCACACGCGGGTAGGAAAGTGTGGACGCACGTAGAGCGAGTCTTGCGTCAAACTCACGCCATATTGTAGTCTTTTGATTGTCAAGTACGACATCTCGTGCGGCGGACAGTCTTCTAAAGCGTTTGTGATGAGTGCAGTCGGGCAGCCTAGCTGCTGCCTGGCGCGCTGGGGGATTCCTTCAAAGCTTCGTCCGCGACGTTGGGGAGAATGGCGCATGTCCTGGACCGATGAGCGGGTCGAATTGCTCAAAAAGCTTTGGGCCGATGGCCTTTCGGCAAGCCAGATCGCGGCTGAACTCGGCGGTATCACGCGCAACGCGGTCATTGGCAAAGTGCACCGCCTTGGTCTGTCCGGCCGCGCCAAGAGCACGTCGAGCGGCGCGCCGCGCCCGCGCAAGGCGCGTTCGCCGTCGCACATGCTGCGCATCGGGCGTGCTTCGATCCGCGGCAACACGGCGCTGGCGCACGCCTACGAGATCGAGGAAGCGGAACCGGAACTGATCGACAACATCATCCCGATCGGCCAGCGCCGCACGTTGCTGGAACTCAACGAGCTGACCTGCCGTTGGCCCGTCGGCGATCCCGGCAGCACCGAGTTTTTCTTCTGCGGTGGCAATGCCGTGACCGGGCTGCCGTACTGCGCCTATCATTCGCGGGTGGCGTACCAGCCAATCACCGACCGCCGCCGCGACCGCCGCCCGCCGCCGCGCTGAACTGATTTCCGCTCATGCCCGCGCAGGCGGGATCCAAAATATTGTCGGCGATCAAACGCTGGGTCCCCACTTTCGCGGGGATGAGTGGACTGGCGCTCAGCTCGCCTTGCCGAAACGATCGTCGAGCGAATAGCCGGCTCCACGCACGGTGCGGATCGGGTCGACTGCATGGCCGCGGTTGAGCGCCTTGCGCAAGCGCCCGACATGCACATCGACCGTGCGCTCATCGATATAAACGTCACTGCCCCAGACGCCGTCGAGCAACTGCTCGCGGGAGAACACCCGACCGGGCCGTTCCATCAGGAATTCGAGCAGGCGGAATTCGGTCGGGCCGAGATCGACCGCGCGCGTCGACCGCGACACGCGCTTCTTTTCGCGATCGAGTTCGAGGTCACCGATCGAGAGGATCGTGGCGACGCGCTCGGGGCTTGCCCGGCGCAATAGCGCGCGGATGCGCGCCATTAGTTCCGGCACCGAGAACGGCTTGACGATGTAATCGTCGGCGCCGGTGGCGAGGCCGCGTATGCGCTCGCTTTCCTCGCCGCGCGCCGTGAGCATGATGATCGGCAGGGCCTGGGTCTGCGGCCGGGTGCGCAGCCGGCGGCACAGTTCGATACCCGACAGGCCGGGCAGCATCCAGTCGAGCACGATCAGATCGGGCGCGGTTTCACGCAAGCGCGTATCGGCGTCGTCGCCGCGGGTCACGGAATCAACCTCGTACCCCTCGGCTTCGAGATTGTAGCGCAACAGCGTTGTTAACGGCTCTTCGTCTTCAACGATCAGGATGTTGGCTCCCATCCCGGTCTCCTATTTCTGCAGCAGCGCGGTTCCAAAATTTGTCGGGTCGCCCTTCGGACGCTGATCCGTGATCGGGCGGCCTTCGATCATGTAGTACACAGTCTCGGCGATATTGGTCGCGTGGTCACCCATGCGCTCGATATCCTTGGCGCAGAACATGAGATGCATACAGAACGTGATGTTACGCGGGTCTTCCATCATGTAGGTGAACAGCTCGCGAAACAGCGAGGTACACATCGAATCGACTTCTTCGTCGCCCTTCCAGACCGCAAGCGCGGTCGCCAGATCGCGGCTGGCATACGCGTCCAGCACCTGCTTGAGCTGCGCCGAAACAAGCTCCGCCATATGCTCGACGCCGCGGATCAATTTTTGCGGATAAAAATCGCCATCGAGCGCTACGACGCGTTTGCCGATATGCTTGGCGTGGTCACCGATACGCTCGAGGTCGTTGCACACGCGCATGGCGCCGACGACTTCACGCAGGTCGACAGCCATTGGCTGCCGGCGCGCGATGGTGAGGATGGCTTTTTCCTCGATCTCGCGCTGCATCGCATCGATCTGGGGGTCCATGGCGATCACCTGTTCGCCTTTCTCCAGATCGCGGCCGACCAGCGCCTCCACCGCATCGGTGATCTGACGCTCCGCAAGCCCGCCCATCTCCGCGACTTTCCGGGTAATTTCCTGGAGGTCGGCGTCGAACGCCTTTGCGGTGTGGTCTATCCTGGTGGGATATTCTGTCATGGTGGTTACCCGAAGCGGCCGGTGATGTAGTCTTGCGTGCGCTGATCGTGCGGTGCGGTGAACATTTTGCTCGTCGAGTCGAATTCGATCAATTCGCCGAGATACATAAAGGCGGTGAATTCGGACACGCGGGCCGCCTGCTGCATGTTGTGCGTGACGATCACGATCGTGTAGTCGTCGGTCAATTCGTCGATCAATTCCTCGATTTTGGCTGTCGAAATTGGATCGAGGGCCGAGCACGGCTCGTCGAACAGGATGACTTCTGGCCTTACCGCGACGGTGCGCGCGATGCATAGCCGCTGTTGCTGGCCGCCGGAGAGGCTCTGCCCGTTGGCGTTGAGCTTGTCCTTCACCTCCTCCCACAGCGCCGCGCGCCGCAGCGAGGTTTCCACCCGCCCGTCGAGCTCCGATTTTGGCAGGCGCTCATAGAGCCGGATGCCGAACGCGATATTCTCGTAGATCGACATCGGGAAGGGCGTCGGTTTCTGGAACACCATGCCGATACGGGCGCGCAGAAGATTGAGATCCTGCTGTGGAGACAGGATGTTGCCGCCGTCAAATAGGACTTCGCCGGTGGCGCGCTGGTGCGGATAAAGGTCGTACATGCGGTTGAGTACGCGCAGCAAAGTCGACTTGCCGCAGCCGGATGGACCGATGAAGGCGGTGACCTTGTTTTCGTACAGCGACAGGCTGATCGATTTTAGCGCCCGGCTGTCGCCGTAATAGAAGTTGAGATCGCGGATCGCGATCTTTGCGGCCAAACCGGCGGTGTCGACTGCGGCATGGAGAACCAGCGGAACTGCAACAGATGCATCGTTCATGACTGTCTTCCCGTCCTGACAAGGGCACGCGCACTGACGCTCAACGCCAGCACCGCCATCGTGATGATAAGGGCGCCGGTCCAAGCCAGGGCCTGCCAATCCTTGTAGGGACTGAGCGCGAACTGGAAGATAATGACCGGCAGGCTTGCGATCGGCCCGTTGAGGTTGGTGCTCCAGAATTGGTTGTTGAGCGAGGTGAAGAGGAGCGGAGCGGTTTCGCCCGTGATCCGGGCGACGGCCAAGAGCACTCCCGTCACCATGCCGGCACGCGCCGCGCGATAGCAGATGCGTGTGATCGAGAGTGAGCGCGGCAGACCGATCGAGGTGGCAGCCTCGCGCAGCGCGTTCGGCACCAGTGTCAGCATATCCTCGGTGGTGCGCACGACGACCGGTATGACCAGGACGGCAAGCGCGACGCCGCCGGCCCAGCCGGAGAAATGGCCCATCGGCGCGACCATGATTTGGTATATGAACAGGCCCACAACAATCGAGGGCGCGCTGAGCAGAATGTCGTTGATAAAGCGCACTACGCTGCTCAGCCGGTCGTAGCGGCCGTACTCGGCCAGATAGGTGCCGGCGAGGATTCCAATAGGCGTGCCGATCGCGACAGCGAGGGTGGTGAGGATCAGGCTGCCAAATATCGGATTCAGCAGCCCGCCACTTGAACCGGGTGGCGGCGTCATTTGCGTGAAAACGGCGATCGACAAGCCGCTGAAGCCCTTCCACAGCAGCGCACCGAGGATCAGAACGAGCCAGCCCATGCCGAACACCGTTGCGACAAACGAAAGGATTTTCGCGATGGTATTGGTGCGGCGTCGGCCCGCGTAACGAGAGGCGATGATTTGCTCAGGCATGACGTCACCCGATCCGGCGTTCGATACGCATCAGCATGTAGCGCGCTACCGCCAGCACAATGAAGGTAATGACGAACAGGATCAGTCCGAGCGAGATCAGCGCCGAGGTGTAAAGGTCGCCGACGGCTTCGGTGAATTCATTGGCGATGGTCGCCGATATCGTCGTGCCGGGCGCCAGCAGCGATGCTGAAATCCGGTGCGCATTACCGATGACGAAAGTCACCGCCATGGTCTCGCCGAGCGCGCGGCCGAGACCGAGCATGACGCCGCCGATAACGCCGACGCGGGCATAGGGCAGCACCACATTACGCATCACCTCCCACGTCGTGCATCCAACGCCGTATGCTGCCTCTTTGAGGACCGGGGGCACGGCCTCGAACACGTCACGCGAGATTGAGGTCACGAACGGCAGCACCATGATGGCGAGGATCAATCCGGCAGTCAGCATGCCGATACCGTAGGGCGGTCCGGCAAACAGCGAGCCGATCCCCGGCACGTTGCCCAGTGTGTGGATGAGGAAGGGCTGCAACGTCGCCTGGAGAAATGGTGCGAACATGAACAATCCCCAGATGCCGTAGATGATGCTGGGGATACCGGCGAGCAGTTCGATCGCGATACCGATTGGCTGCCGCAGCCATTGCGGGCAAAGCTCGGTCAGAAAGAATGCGATCATCAGGCCAACCGGAACGGCAATCAGCATCGCAATAAGCGAGGTCAGGATCGTGCCGTAGATGGCCGGCAACGCGCCGTAATTATCGGTAACCGGGTTCCAGCTGGAACTCACCAGAAATCCGAAGCCGAAGGTTTTGAATGCCGGGATCGAGCCTTCGATCAGTGAGATGATGACGCCGCTCAACAGCAACAGCACCACGATCGCCGCAACACGCGTTAGGTGACGGAACACGGAATCGC
Source organism: uncultured Alphaproteobacteria bacterium (assembly GCA_963813825.1). Classification (GTDB taxonomy): domain Bacteria; phylum Pseudomonadota; class Alphaproteobacteria; order Rhizobiales; family Xanthobacteraceae; genus BOG-931. The sequence goes on along the minus strand of CAWFBB010000028.1, from coordinate 175,032 downwards.
CCAACCGCAGGCGGTCGAGCACTTTCGTGCGCGCTACGGTTTCTGCCGGCATCACAACTTGGCCTGAAAACGCAACATCGACCACTGGTTGGCCCCCGTAGATTGCATTGGCTCTTCCTGGCTGGGTTATCGGAAGATCCACTCAAGCGGCCCTTTGGCCGTTCGACAAGCCGCTATTTCCTTTGCGGTGGAAAGGAAAAGGCGCCCTTTGGCGCCTTTTCCCCGACACAGTCGGACTAAAATACCGACTTTCCGTCCGAACTCTTGATGCTGGTTTTCCAGGTCTGTTCGATCAGCGACACCACGCTGTCGGGCATCGGCACGTAGTCGAGGTCCGCAGCCATCTGCTTGCCGTTCTTGTAACCCCAATCGAAGAACTTGAGCGCTTCGGCCGATGCCACCGCATCCGTCGGTGTCGTCTGCATCAGGATGAAGGTCGAGCCGGCGACCGGCCACGCCGTAGCGCCAGCCGCATTGGTGATAATGACGCGGAAGTCCTGGGCGTGAGCCCAATCCGCGCTGTCCGCCGCCGCCAGGAAGGATTCCGCCGTGGGCGCAACGGTCTTGCCCGCCGCGTTGATCATCTTGGCGTAGGTCAGATTATTCTGCTTGGCATAGGCGTATTCGACGTATCCGAAACCGCCCACTGTCTGCGCCACGTTGTTGGAGACGCCTTCGCTGCCCTTGGCGCCGATGCCTACCGGCCACTCGACGGCGGTATTGGAGCCGACCTTATCCTTCCATTCCGGGCTGACCTTCGAGAGATAGTCGGTCCAGATGAAGGTGGTGCCCGATCCGTCCGAGCGGTGCACGATGGCAATCGCAGTATTCGGTAGTGTCACGCCGGGGTTGAGTTTGGCGATTGCCGGATCGTTCCATTGCGTGATCTCGCCCAGGAACATCTTGGACATTGTCGGACCGTCGAGTGTGAGGTCGCCCGGCTTGATGCCGGGCAGGTTCAACAGCGGCACGACCGCGCCATTGATGACAGGAAACTGGACGAAGTTGTTCTTGGCGACGTCCGCCGGCATCAGCGGCATATCGGTGGCGCCGAAGGTCACCGTTTTGGCGGTAATCTGTTTGATGCCGCCGCCCGAGCCGATCGACTGGTAATTTAAATTAACACCAGCCTTTTTGCTGTAGTCAGCGGCCCACTTGGCAAGCACTGGATAGACGAAGGTGGAGCCGGCGCCGGTGATATCTGCGGCGGCGGCTGGCAGCACCGTTGCGGCCAGGATGCCGGCGGCAGCAATGGTTGTGAGATGTTTCACGAGTTAGGTCTCCTGTGATTGGAATTTTCGGCGACACGGATTACGGAACCGCGCCGGCTTTGCACCCGCTACGGGGCGGGTTTCGCGATGAGGTCTCATTGCAACGTGCTGAGGTAGGGGACTGTCCCGTCTAATCTTACCCGCAGCAGGAGCATCGTTAGGTTGGCCACGTCACTGTTCTATGACCGCCAGATGACAGTGGGATGACATATTAAGACATTGAAAAGTATAAACTTTATGCTGCGGGCGCGGTTTCGGCGGTGGGCAGATGGATGGTAAAGGTGGCACCAGCGCCGGGTGCGCTTTCAATCGTCAACCGGCCGCGGTGACGGTTGAGGATGTGCTTGACCAGGGCAAGACCAAGTCCGGTTCCACCTTGGGCGCGGCTTTCCGTGACGTCCACGCGATAGAAGCGCTCGGTGAGGCGCGGCAGATGTTCGGGCGCGATACCCGGACCGTAATCGCGCACGCTGACTTGGGCTTCGGGCTCGCCGTCGAGGGATGTTCCGGAAGCGAGCCTAATGTCCACGCGTTTGCCAGGGGCGCCATATTTGAGCGCGTTCTCCACCAGATTCTCGAAGATGCGGACAAGTTCATCGCGATCGCCCAGCACATTCAGTGCGTTTGCCGCTTCGACATTGACAGCGACGCCGCGATCCCGCGCCAGCGTTTCGAGACCATCGACCACTTGGCGAACGATCGGCACCATATCGACCGATGTGTCCGGGCGGCGATGCGCGTTAAGTTCGATGCGTGACAGTGACAGCAGGTCGTCGATCAGCCGTGCCATGCGGTGGGCTTGCTGCTGCATGATGGCCAGGAAGCGTTCGCGGGCTTTGGGATCGTCGCGTGCCGAGCCTTGCAGCGTCTCGATAAAGCCGGACAGCGCGGCGAGCGGCGTACGCAGTTCGTGACTGGCATTGGCGACGAAGTCGGCGCGCATTTCCTCGACGCGCCGCAGCGGCGTCAGATCGTGAAACGTCATCAATACCAGATCGGGTTTTCTCAAATCCGGATCGCGCTTGACAGGCATCACGATCGCCTCGAACCAGCGATCGAACTGTCCGCGTTCGGAATACTGGATATGCTGGTCTTCGCCATGTGCCAAAGCGCGGCCGATGGCTTCAGTCAATTCGGGCATCCGCAGCGCCAGCGAAACCGGCTCGCCTTGTCGTAGCGCCGGCGCAAGCGTGCGCGCTCGGTCGTTAAGCGCAAGCACCCGGCCATCGTGGTCCAATGCGATGACGGGATCGGGCAAGCCGGCAACGACGGCGCGAAGCGGATCGCCGGATTGCTCGGCGACGGCCACCGGTTGCGCTCGTCGCTCGCCGTACTCATTCGACCGTAGCGCAAATAGCGCCACCGCCGCCACTGCCGCGAAGCCCACGATCGCGTAGATAACGGCGAGGGCGCCGGCAAACGCAAGACCGGCGAATACGATTGCGGTCGTGACGACCACGAGCCACAGGCCGCGAGACCGGCCCGACTCGAGCGCTACACGGTTCTCATTGGCGCTCATCAGGAGGCATCCGATTTCTCGCGGACACGCTCGCTCAGTGGATTGATCGGCGGCGGAGCCGATTGTGCAATACGTTGCGTAACGCGGCTGAGCAGAAATTCGCGCGTTCCGAGAATGACGAGTGAGATCACGAACGGGATAATGTAGTAGAGCAGGCGGAATAACAGCAGGCCGGCGAGCAGATCCTCTTTGTCGAATTGCCAGAGCGCGACCATCATGGTGGCGTCGAAGACGCCGAGGCCGCCGGGCGCGTGGCTGGCGAAGCCCAATAGCGTAGCTGCGACGAAAATCAGGGCGACTGTGACGAAGCCGAGATTGGGTTCGTCCGGAACCAGCATGTACATCGCCGCGGCACAGCAACCGAGATCGACAATGCCAATGGCGATTTGAAGAAGCGTCAGCGGACCACCGGGCAGCGTCACCTGCCAGCCGTCGCGGCCGATCACCCGCGGCTTGACCCATACCCACGCCACATAGGCGCAGAGCATCGCGAGTAGCACGAGCGCAAACAAGCGATTGCCCGATGGCGGCAACTGGTCCAAGGCGCGTGCGGCTTGCGGCGCGTAGAGGATGCCGAGCCCGAGCACTGTCGCGTTGCCAAGCCAGAAGGTCAGCCCGGCGATGAAGCAGATTTTGGTCACATCAATGACGCTGAGGCCCCAGCTGGAATAGACGCGATAGCGTACTGCGCCGCCGGAGAAGACGCTGGCGCCGACATTGTGGCCCACGGCGTAACTGGTGAAGCCCGCCAGCGCCGCAACACGATACGGGATTTCAGTCCGGCCTATCGTGCGCAAGGCGAACAGATCGTAGAACGTCAAGGTCAGATAGCCGGCGACGACGAATAAGCCGGCGATAATGAGAGTGTGCCAGTCGGTAGCCTCGATGGCGTCGACGAGTTCGTCGGGATCGATGTGGCGAAGGATGCGGTATAAGACCACCGCGGCGACAATGATGAGGGTGAGGCTCAGGGCGAGCCCCAACCGGCTCCAGCCATTCTTCCGGTCTAGGAATTGCGCGGTACCGCGTAGCGCGTTCAGCATTCCGCGTTCCAGATCTGCTGTGTGCGCATCGATAATTCGTCTCGTCGTGCAACGTGGCTCCTAGCAGATGTCGGGTTCCGGCGCGAGTGCGGCCAGAAGCGCGCTGATTGGCCACACCGCATCGGCCTGCTATCCTCCGCTGCAACAAGTGTCCGGGAATGGGCAATGCGCGATAGCCCAGTCCCGAATCGAGACCGCCGCAAGGGAGAACGCCATGGCCGATCACCTGGTTGCACGCCGCGCCGTCATCAAGAGCGCCGGGCTCGGCCTCGGCGCCGGGCTTGCCTCGGGCGTCGCGCCCGCGCTCGCGCAAAGCTCCGCGGCGCAAGCCGCGCCGGTTGAAATCTGGAGCCGGGAATATTGGGCGCACAAGGGCGACGTGAAGCTTAATCTGTGGCGCAAGCGGGTCGGGGCGCCGAACCCCGGCGAGCTGCCGCGGCCGGTGCTGTTCCTGGTGCACGGCTCGTCGCTGTCTGCGCGTTCGTCCTACGATCTGAACGTGCCGGGCAATGCCAATTACTCGATGATGAACGAATTCGCCGGGTACGGTTACGACGTCTGGACCATGGATCACGACGGTTATGGTTATTCCGGCAGCTCGGGCAACAATTCGGACATGGCTAGCGGCGTCGAGGATCTCAAGGCGGCGATGCCGGTCGTCGTGCAGGAGACCGGCCAGCAGAAAGTGCATATGTTCGGCGAATCGTCGGGCAGCATCCGCGCGGCTGCTTACGCACAAGCGCAACCCGAGCGCGTCGACCGGCTCATGCTCGCGGCCTCGACCTACAAGGGCGAAGGCGCAGCCGAGATTCAACGCCGCCGTGACAAAATCGCGGAGCTGCGCGCCACGCCGCGGCGCAAGCGCGATGCCGCCATGATCCGCTCGATCTTCAGCCGCGACGGCCATCCCAATATCTATGATCCGGCGATGGTCGAGGCACTGGTCACGACGGAAATGAAATTCGGCGACACGATTCCGGCCGGCACCTACATTGATATGGCGGTCAATCTGCCGGTCGTCGATCCCACCAAGGTCATGTCGCCCGTGCTGATGACGCGCGGCGAATGGGACGGCAACTCGACCAACGACGACCTGCTCGACTTCTTCCGCCAACTGCCGAACGGCGATCGGCAATACAGCATCCTGCCGAATACCGCGCACAGCGAAGGCTTCAACAAGAACCGCCAATTGCTGTGGTACACGATGAAGAACTTCCTCGGCGCGCCGGCGCCGGCGGCAAGCTAAGCGCACGGCCACCGCGGCGGAACAGACAAAGTGAAGCGCATCCAGGTCGACCGGCCGGGCCCGCCCGGCGTGATGCGCTGCCTTGACGTGCCCATCCCGGAGCCGCGGGCGGGCGAGGTGCTTGATCAAGGCGCACGCGATCGGCGTTGGCATCCCGGACTGCCTGATCCGCGCCGGCACCTACAGCTGGATGCCGCCGCTGCCGGTCGACGCCCGGCACGGAACTTGTCCGGCACCATCGAGAAAGTCGGACCCGGCGTCACGATACGCGCCGCATCGGTCAACGGGTTTACGCCACCGCGAGCGAGCGGCCGCATCGTGGCGGCCATTATGCCGAGTATCATCGCGACGCCCGCCGAAGCAACTTTTATCTTGCCCGACAACTGTCGATCTTCGATGCCGCGGCAGCGCTCGCCAACTATCAGGTCGCCTATCACATCTTCAATGATGCGCTTGCAGCCCGCGACCCGGCCAAACGGTACTGATCTACGCGGCGGCCGGCGGCATGGGCAATGCGCTGATCGATCTTGCCAAAGCCGCGGCAACTGAAAGTCATTGGCGTTGTATCGAGCGCAGACAAGGCGCGCTTTGCCCGCGAACTCGGGGCCGACCACGTCATCGACCGCAACAGCGAGAAAGTCGCGGAACGCGTCAAGGACATCGACGGACGGCCGCGGCGTCGACATTATCATCGACCCGGTCGGCCGGCCCAGGCCTTCCCGGCAATCTCGCACTGCTCGGTCCTTGCGGCACGCTGGTGGTCTACGGCGGGCTCGGCGGCAAGGCGCCGACTCGATCTGCAAATCCACGATGCGCAATGGCGCAAGAACTCGCCAGCGGTCGCGGCAATTCTCCATCCACACCTGGGATCACCTCGTCGAGGAGCGCCGCGCCGGCATGCGGGCGCTGATCGACATGCTCGCGGCCGGCACATTGCATCCTCGCATTCACGCCAAGGTGCCGCTGGCCGAAGCGTCGCGGGCGCATGAGATGCTCGAAGGCGGCGAAGTGCTCGGCAAGCTTTTGCTGGTGCCGTAATCGCCATTCGCTATTTGCCCAATTCTGCTCCGGCAAAAAACGCACGCAACTCCTGATAGGTCTCCTCAGGCGCTTCCTCGGACAGATAATGTCCGCATGGCAGCGCCCTGGCGCCGCGGATGTCGGCGGCGTAGCGCTGCCAGATTTCCGCGGGCGCCGGCTTCGAATTGCGGCCGACGCCGCCGGTCGCGCCCCATAGAATGAGTGCGGGGCAGGTGATCTTCTTGCCAGCCTCGAAATCTTTCGTATCCATCTCGAGATCGATGCCCTGGGTGGCGCGATAATCCTCGCACATGGCGTGCACTGTCGCCGGGTTGCGGAAATAGCGCCGGTATTCGTCGAGCGCCTTTGGATCGAAGAAGCTCAGGCCCTGTTCGGTCTTGGCGAGCTTTCTTGTTGATGAAGAAATCCGGATCGCAGCTCATCAGGTGTTCGGGAAACGGCTCCGGCTGGATCATGAAGAACCAGTGCCACGAGAACGTACCCCACTGCCGCGTCACGTTGTTAAGCACGTGATGCTGCGGGATGATGTCGAGGATCGCGGCGCGCGCCACCGTGTCCGGATGATCGAGGCACATGCGGTGCAGCACGCGGGCGCCGCGATCGTGGCCGGCGGCATAGAAGCGCTTGTGGCCGAGCGCCGCCATCACCTCGATCTGGTCCTGCGCCATGGCGCGGAACGAATAATTGACGTGTCGTTCGCCCCCCGGCGGCTTTTCGGAATCGCCGTAGCCGCGCAGATCCGTCGCCACCACGGTGAAATCTTGCGCCAGCCGCGGCGCGAATTTCTGCCACGACAGATGGCTGAACGGATTGCCGTGCAGGAGCAGCAGTGGCGGCCCCTTACCGCCATGCATGGTGACGATGCGCGCGCCAGAGGTTTTGATCTCGGTTTTGGTAAAGCCTTCGAAGAACATTGTGCCTCCCGTCATTCCAGGGCGTGCTTTTGCGCAAACCCGGAATCCATAATCCCTGTGGTATGAAATCTAGCGCGTTGCGTCGAGAACCTCATGGTTTGTGTTCGTGGAGTCCGGGTTCGCGGGCTCTGCCCGCGCCCCTGAATGACGCGCAAGAAATCCCGCGCTAAACTCGCCGCGACAAAAACAACGGAGACGCCCGAAAATGCCCATGCCGCCCGACATCGATCCGCAATCCGGTTTCCGCCTGCCGCTGCCGAAGCGCGACGACCTCGACGAGACCGGCAAGCGCGCCTATGACCACGCTGCGGCGCCGGGAAAATCGATCGTCGGCCTGCGCGGGCCGGCCGGCATCTGCCTGTACAGTCCGAAAACCGCCGAAGTGCGCACCAAGTTCAACAACTATCTGCGCTTCGAAGTGTTCGGCGCCAAAATCCGCGAGGTCGCCATCCTCACCGTCGCCCGCGAGATGGACTCCCAGTTCGAATGGGCCGCGCACGAGCCCGAAGCGCTCAAGGAAGGCGTGCCGGCCGAAGTCATCGACGTCATCAAGCGTCGCTTGAGCACCCAAGGCATCGACGAGACTTACGCAGCGATCATCGAACTCGGACGGCAGGCATTCGGCGATCATAAAGTCACCCCGCAGGCATTCGCACGGATCAAGAAACTGATCGAGCCGGGCAAGCTCGTCGAGCTTGTGCTGCTGATGGGCAACTACGCGTCCACCGCCGCCCTGCTCACGGTATTCGACATGCAAGTGCCGGAAGGCAAGCCGCTGCTTCCGGTGCCGTAAGCACTCTCTAGTTTCCCGGGCGCAGCGCAGCACGCGGTGGTGCGCTGCAGACCCGGATCTTAACGAACTCTGAGTCTGCGACGATCCCGGATCAGTGGTGCACCGCTTCGCGCTGCACCGCATTAGGGAAACCCAGTCGCTATTTTTTCTTCTCCAACCCAAACTCCCCCCACCGCGCCATCACGGCGTCAATATCGTTCTGCGCCGGCCGCACTGTCGGCGGAAAACGCGCGCCGCCTAAATCCGGGTCGGGGTCGTAATCGAGATTGATGGTGGCGTCGATCAGGACGCGATTCCATTTGCCGGTGCCGAACTGCGCCACGTTGCGGTCGCGCTTGCGCACCGACGGATCGAGCCCGGCGCCGAAGGTCGATGGCATGATGACGACGTCGTCCTCGCCGGCATTGACGCGGAACGCGATTGCCCAGTCGACCGCCGCATAATCGTGGATGTCGATATCCTCGTCGACCACGGTGACGTGCTTGTATCGCACATGCGCGGCGGACGATCCCCACAGAGCGTTCGCCACCTGCTTGGCGACGCCGCGATAGCTCTGCTTGACCTGCACCACGGTATTCACCCCGGCCTGCACTGGTGGGCACCACACACCGGTGACGCCCGGCACGCCGGCGCGATCGAGTACATTCCATGCCGTTGCCGCGCGCATGATCGAGGAAGTAACGCTGTTCTCCGAATAGCTGCCCGGCATCGTGCCTTCGATGGTGCCGCGCAGGATCGGATCCTTGCGATGGGTAATGGCGGTGACGCGGATCGCCGGCTTCGGCGCGGTGTCGCCGGCGATATAGCCGGTGAATTCCGCATAGGGCCCTTCCGGCAGATAAGTCGCCGGATCGAGGCCGAGAAAACCTTCGATGACGATCTCGGCGCTCGCCGGCACGTAGAGATCGACGGTCTCGCATTTGACCAGTTCGACCGGCGTGCCGCGGATGCCGCCGATAACGTCGTATTCGCACAAGTTCTTCGGCACCGGCGCGCCGCCGACGAAATCGAGCGCCGGCTCCCAGCCGATGGCGACCGCGATCGGCATTTCGTTATGGCCGGCCTGCTGCCAGGCGGTGGCGTGCTGCCCGATATGCTGCGCGCGCCACATCAGGATCGGGATCATGTTTTTGCCCGACACCATGCCGCGGTAGACGCCGACATTCATGACGTTGGTGGTGGGATCCTTGGTGACGACGCCCCCATAGGTGAGGATGTAGCGGCCGCCGTCGGCGCGGTTCCACTGCGGCGTCGGGAAATCGTTCAGATCGATATCGTCACCTTTGACGATGTTCTCCTTCACCGGCCCGGTGGCGACGATTTTCGGCGCGATGGTGTCGGTCAGCATGGTGCGGCCGAGCTTGACCAGTTCGCGCGGATGGGTGTCGGGCGGCAGCCCGAGCATCATGGCGACGCGTCGGTAGCTCGACAGGCTTCCGGCAAACACCCGGCGGCAGCGCGCGTTCTTGCCGTAGTCGCGGATGGTGTTGAAGGCGAGTGCCGGCCCGGTGCCGGGCCCCTGCGCCAGCCGCGCCACGGTGCCGAGCTCGATATTCCAGTCCACCTCGGCGTCGATCGTGTGCAATTCGCCGGCGGCGTCGAGCGCCTTCATCCAGCCGCGCAAGTCGCCGAAGGCGACCGGTTTTCGTTCCGTGGTCATTGCCTGTCCCGGTGCTCTAAGGGGTTGCCCTTCTGCGCATTTCGGCCAAGCCCTGTCAATCTTTCCGCCCTCGCGAACATCTCGCCCTGGAGGGAGGTCGACCGTCTTCGCTCCGCAGGAACAATGACGGGCGGGTGGGGGTGACAGCGCGGAAGAATTCGCGTCGCGCGCATTCCTTGCTCAGGCGACCGCAGAACTCTTGTCGGGCAGCCCCTGGAGCACGCCCCCGAGTTCTGACACCGGGACCGGCCGGCTGAACAGATAACCCTGTGCCGATTGACAGCCGGCGGCGCGCGCCAGTTCGAGTTGCTCCCGGGTCTCGACACCTTCCGCCGTTGTTACGATGCCGAGATTGCGTCCGAGGCCCGCAACCGCGGACACGATGGCGGCGCTGGCCGCATCCCGGGTCAAATTTTGTATGAACGACCGATCGATCTTGATCCGGTCGAACGGAAACATCCGCACATACGTCAGAGAAGCGTAGCCGGTGCCGAAATCATCGAGCACGATGGCAACACCGAGTTTTTTGATCTCATGAAGAACGGCGAGATTATCCCGGTTATTTTCCAGAGGAACGCCCTCGGTAATCTCGAGTTCCAATCGCTGCGGCGGCAAACCGGCATCGTGGAGTGCGGCCTTGATGACGCCCACCAGATCGCTTTGCTTGAATTGTGCCGGCGACAGATTCACCGCCACCTTGAGATTTGGCCGCCATCGGGCCGCGTCGGCGCAGGCCTGCCGCAGCACCCATTCGCCGAGCGGAACAATCAGACCGCTCTCCTCGGCAAGGGCGATGAATTGGCCGGGAAGAATGAGGCCGCGCTGCGGATGATTCCAGCGCACCAGCGCCTCCGCCGCGGAACATTGATGCAGTCCAAGATCGATGATGGTCTGGTAATGCAGTACGAACTCGTTGCGCGTTATGGCGTTGCACATGTCGTTTTCGAGGTCCTGGCGCTCGCGCGCCTGCGCTTCCATTGCGGCCTCGAAGAAACAATATCGATTTCGGCCCTCGGTCTTGGCCCTGTACAGAGCAAGGTCGGCGCTTTTGAGCAGCGCATCGGCGTCATCGCCACTCTCCGGCGCCAGTGCAATCCCTATGCTGGTTTCGAGCGTGAACTTGCGGCCGTCGATGTCGTAGGGTTCGGTTATGGTTGCGCGTATTCGCTCGGCGAGCGCGATTACGCTATTTTTCTGATCCTTCTCGGACGCTTGCAGCACCGCAAATTCGTCGCCTCCCAATCTGCCGACGCAATCAACCTCCCGTGTCACCTTTTGCAACCGGCGGGCAACCTCCTTCAACAAGGCGTCGCCGGCCGGATGGCCCAGCGTATCGTTTACGGCTTTGAAGCGGTCGAGGTCGAGCATCAGTATCGAGAATGTCTCGCCAAGCCGGCGCGTCCGCGCCAGCGCCGCGTTTGCCTTTTCCATGAACAGCGTCCGGTTGGCGAGGCCGGTCAAAGCGTCGTAGCGCGCCATGCGCTCGAGCTCGGCTTCGACGCTCTTTTGCGCGGTGATATCCTGGTGGGTCGAGACCCATCCTCCGTCGCCCATGGGCTGACGCGTAATGGAAACGGTGCGCCCGTCATGTAATTTGTTCGATGGCGTTGGACGACTAATAGCGAGCCGCTTGTCTGAGACGCTCCTCCACGAAGTCCGATGCGTCCGCCGGCGAACGTCGCCAGCCGCGGCGCGCGCCTCGATAATCGACTTAAACGGCACTCCGGGCTTCGTGCGCTCGGGCGCCATGCCGTAGATTTTGGCGAACTGCGCATTACTGACGATCAGCCGCTGCTGACTGTCGAACATGTCACGCCCTGCGAAATATTGGCGATAACGGCGTCGAACTGCGCTGACTTTTGCGCCAAAGATGCTTCGGATTTGCTGAGGCGGCGAACTTGCCGGTCGATCGCCCAGAGCAGATAAATCGAGAACAACAGGAATACCGCGCTGCCAATTCCGATCGCGGTTGCTCTTTGCCGCCAGATTGCAAGAGACGTGTCTTCGGTGACCGAGACATCGACAATGAGTGGATACTCCGGCACCTTCAGAATCGACACATACCGGACATTGCCATCCGCTGTCGCGAGAATGCGAAAGCCTGCCTCACCCTTTGAAACGGCATCGAGCCACTCTGATTTATTGGAGAGCTGCTTGCCTGCGGAATTGAGATCATCCGGATGGCGAAACAAGATTGTGCCGTCCGGAGTCAGCAATGTGAACAGCAAACTATGGACCGATTGGATGCCGCTGTAGATGGCCTCGAAGTATTTTGTGCTTACGGCAGCGAATATGATTCCCGCAAATGCACCGTTCGCGCTCTCCAGCGGCCGCGCGAAAACAATGACCGATCGTCCGTCAACCTTGCTGACGCTTGGAATGGATGTGCTGAGTTGACCGTCGCTGCGGCTGCGCGCATCCCTGAAATAATCACGGTCGGCCGCGCTGAGATCCGGTGTCGGCCAGGCCGAGGTCGTGACCACGACTTTTCCGTTCTTGTCCGCCATTGCAAGATTGAAGACCTGCGGCAGGCGGGCGCGGTAGGCCTGCAGCGTCTCCTGAAATTCACGGCGGTTGAATGCAAGGTCGAAGCCAAAAGGCGTTTCGATATCCTCGTCCTTTGCGGATCGCTTGACCTCAAGAAGTACGGCATCGATGGCCGTCAGCGAGCGTGACATCTGGGCGGCAAGAACCGCGGCGATATTTCCGGAGTCCGAGGTGGCGGAACGGACAGCGTCGGTTCGAAGCTGCCAGATCGTCCAGCCGACCGCGCTTGCCGAGATACCGAGAAGCAGAATTGCAGCCCACCGCAGGCGTCGCAGAGGAAACGTCTGGACCATGCCGCCGGCCGCCGCTTCAGAAAGCGGCGCCGCACTTGCGTGTAATTCGTTTGACATAAGGCGAGGCCTAAGTCGGTAGCAGCCCCCGACACCTCGCGTCATAGTAGGCGAGGGATGCAGAACGTCGGCTTAAAGTCTTGGGTTAACCGAATTCATGCAGATTAGGTCTTTTTCGCCCTGAGCGAGTTCCGGCTTCTCGGCTATGCTTCCGCCATGACCACCTTCCGCCGCATCGCTGTTGTCTGTGTGGCCGTGAGTGCAGCAGTCTTTTCAGTCGCACACACCGTATCCGCGCAGCCCGCAAGCCCATCCGCCGCTCCCGCGCTGGCGCGACCTCTGGCATGAAACAGTACACCGATACCAAATATGGCTTTTCCTTCTGGTACCCGGGCGCCTTGCAGATAACGGCGTCGTCCGCCAACGACGATGGGAGCTTTCCCGGCGGCATGATGGTCGAGACCGTGCAGGTTGGCCCGGCCGGTGGCGCGGCGATGCATGTCGTCAACGCGCCGGACAGTGCGGTCACCGATGAGCCCAACGGTCACGCCAGCCCAATCGCGCAGACGCGATTTTTCTTCGATGCGGCGATTCAGATATGGATGAGTCAAGCTCCCGAAAGCATGAGCGTCAGAGGCGACGGTGGGGCCAAAGCCGCCGACATGTCGAAAAAAACCATCGGCGGCTTGCCGATGTTCGCAAGCGGCGCGCGCTTCGACACCACCGTGATTCCACTTACGCAGAAGCGCTTCATCGTGGTGCAGGATGGCGGCGGCAGCGCCTTCACCAATCAGCTGGCGGCGACCGTGGCGCCGGCGGGCGCCAGTGTCGACAAGCCAGCGCTCGCGGCCGCGCTGCAAGTCTTGGCGGCGGCGCTCAAGAAGCAGTAAGTGCATCGCGGCCAAGGTCCGGAGGAAGGAAACCCGTCGCAGGCCATGACCACGTTGCTGATTGCCGCTTTCCAGCGGCGGCCCTTGTTCGGCGATATCGCCGGAACGACAGATCGTCTCGCGGCCGATCTCGCATGGTGTGACAGCGAGGGCGTGAAACTCGCGCTGTTTCCGGAATGCTATCTGCAAGGCTACGTTCTGGACCGGCCGGTGCTCAGCCGCGTCGCGCTGAGTTTGCAACACGATGAGATGTTTGATGATCTGCTGGCGCGGCTGAAGCCGATCCGCGCGACGTTCATTCTCGGACTGATCGAGCGTTACGGCAATTTTCTGTTCAATACGGCAGCCGTCATCAGTGGCGGCGCTGTTCTCGGCGCTTACCGCAAGATCAACCTGCATCCGAAGGAAAAAGCCTTCGACGCCGGCCATGAGTGTCCAACGTTCGAAATCGGCGATTGGCGGTTCGGCGTCAACATCTGTTACGACGGCGCGTTTCCCGAGGCCGCCGCGACGCTGCGTGGCAAGGGCGCGCGGCTCATTTGTTATCCGGTCAACAACATGATGCCGCCCGGCGCCGCCGCGCGATGGCGACTGAAAACCGTCGACATTCTCCGTAGCAGAGCCGCCGAAACCGGCTGCTGGGTGGCGACGTCGGATGTCGTCGGCGCGCACGACGCAATGCTGTGCTACGGCTTTACCTGCATCGTGAATCCGGCGGGTGATCTGGTTGCGCGCGTCGCGGAAGGCAGCGAGGGTGTCGCGGTATTTGATCTTGGTTGACGAGTGTAGCAGTAAAGACGGGGATGGCCGGAACAAGTCTGGCCATGACGGCCAAAGCGTGTAGTCCTATACTTCTGCGCACGCATCCTGCGCCTGACGGCATCTCGGGCTTCACCCGGAGAAAACACGATGAGCAACGCAAACCCGCTTTCGCTTTCCGAACTCGAACAGCGTATCGCCATCGTGCGCGACAATATCCGCCAGCTTATCGAGCAAGCTGCGGCGTTTTCCGGCGCCGAGGATGAAGCGCGCAACGCCGACCGTCTGGCGCAGCAAAACGAAGAGCTTGAACGGCTGACCAAGCAACGCGACGCGCTGACAAAGAAATAACAAATAAGGCCGCCCGTCGGGGCGGCCTTATCGTTTACGCAAGTGACAATGTCAGCACCGCGTGGTGCTGCAAGGCGATGCGATCATTAATGCGCGTCGGGATCCGGAATCGCGACCACGCTGCCGTCCGCGGCATAGCCGGGGATCGTCTGCGACGAAGTCGACGTCTGGTTGGCTGGCGGCGTGTGCTTCTTCTGAGCCGCGAACGCGGGGCTCGCCAGCAGCGCGACGGTGCCAAGGGCAACCAACACCAGTTTCGGGTTAAGCAATTTCATTGTGGTTCTCCATAACGAGTTGTCGCCCTGCCGTTAGATCTATCCGCGATTTTGCAGCGCACAAGAAGATGCGTGACATCCCATTTTCACAATATTGTTATTTATCATCATAATGTTATAGGGAATTTATTTGGCGTCACTATTTTGTTTATATCGCAGTGCAGCATGTTCAAAAAACGGGCAGGGAAATTTCTGCGGCGGGGCAACGGACTGGATGGCGCGCCGGACCCCGTTGCCCATTTTCGCGGCGCGTTTCCGGCTCTGCCAAACTCCGATCGTGCCCGCCTTTGGCGCAGGCAAATGCAGAGCTTGAAAGGCTGAACAAACAAAGCGTCGCGCTACCCAGACTAATGCGATCCGGGCAACGGTGCTTCAACTGTACGTTGCCGCCTGTTACGGTCACAGCGGCCGCTTCAACGTAAGCCGCCGTAAAAAAGATACCGGGAGGACTTCACATGCGCATCCAATATCTGGCCGTCACGTTGTTCGCTATTGCTATGGCGCCCGGCGCCGTGGCGCAACAAGCGGCTGCGCCGCCGGTCACCGTCTTCATGAACAACAAGGACATCATGGCGCTGGTCGACAAGGCGAAGGCCGATCGGAAGGGCGATGCTCCGGTGACGGCCGAGCCGATCCTGCTGCTGGCGCCTTATCGGGCCCAGCTTGAATATCGGCCCGGTAACGGTGCCGCCGCTCTGCATGAGAAAGATGCCGAGCTGATGGTGGTGCTCGACGGCACCGGCAACATCATCACCGGCGGCAAAATGGTCGACGAAAAGCGCGTCAACGCGGCCAATCTCACCGCGCCGTCAATTGCGGACGGCACCACGCGCGCCGTAGTCAAGGGTGACATGATCCTGATACCGGCCAACACGCCACATCAGGTTATCGCCACCGGTGGCGCGCCGGTCGTGCTGATGACGCTGCATATGCCGTATCCGCCGGAAAATTGGCCGCCGGCGAATTGAGCGCGGCGCTGGTAGCCTCGAGACTGGGGCTTGCGCAAGCAAACTCCTCCCCCTTAGGGAGAGGGTAGAAGAAAAGGCGGGCGTGAAAAAACCCTCACTCCGCCTTTAATCCGGCGTCCCTGATGACCTTGCCCCACTTCGCCATCTCGTCCTTGAAAAACGCCTCGCATTGTTCCGGCGTATCGCCGATCGGCACATAGGCCATCGCCGCGAGTTTTTGTTTGACGTCGTCTTGCGCGAGCCCGGTGACGATCATGTCGTGCAGCTTGGCGACGATGTCTTTCGGCGTGCCCTTTGGTGCCGCCACGGCGGTCCAGGTCGCGCCTTCTACTTCGGGAAAGCCTGCCTCGGCCATGGTCGGGGTATCCGGCAATGTCGGCGCCCGGGTTTTGCCGGTCACCGCCAGCGCGCGCAATTGTCCAGCCTTGATCAACGGCACCGCCGGCGCCAGCGCGCCGAACGAGATCGGCGTGTGATTGCCGACGGTGGCTTCGACCGCCGGCCCGCCGCCTCCGAACGGTACATGCACGAGGTCGAGTTTCAATGACATCGCGAACAGCGCGCCGGTGAGTTGCGGTGGTGTGCCGGTGCCCGGTGACGCGTAGCTTTCCTTGCCGGGATTGGCGCGGATCCAGTCGACCAACTCCTTGACGGTTTGCGCCGGCACCGATGGATTGATCGCTAGCACCACCGGCGTCGCGGCACCGACTGTCACGGCGTCGAAATCCTTGATCGGGTCGAAGCCGGCATTGGCGAACAGGAATGGATTGTTGGTGAGGTTGCCGCCGGTGACCAGGAACGTATAGCCGTCCGGTGCCGACTGCGCGGCCTTGACGGCGCCGACATTACCGCCGGCGCCGGGCACGTTCTCGATGTAAAAATTCTTGCCGGTCTGCTGACTTAGGCTTTGAGCGATCAGGCGGGCGAAAAGGTCGGTCGGGCCGCCGGGGGCAAAGCCGACGATCATCTTGACCGGTCGCTCCGGCCAAGTTTGAGCGGCGGCGGGTTGCGCTGCGGTTGCCGCGAGGCTCGCCGCGGCCAGAAAAACGGACAAGATATGGTGCTGGTTCAAGGCGTCCTCCCGGGAAACTAAGTTTTCTTCTACGATATCAGTTCCTTAAGGTGAGAACGAGAGTTCCGTTCGGGAACCCGCGGCGTTAGGCGCTGCCACAAAACGCCCTTAGAGTAGGGTTAAGGAAAAGCATCGGTCGGGGGACCGTGCCAGCGCTCGGGGGGCAGCACAAGGCATGAAGATTTGGTGCGCTTTCGCCGGCGCCATAGTTTCCATTGTCATCTCATACCTTTACTTCTTGCCAGTGCCGGCGCCCCCGCCGGTCGTGGCGGAGATCGCTATTGCGCCTCAGCCCGAGCTCAAGGCTCAGCCGCAACAACTGACGGCTAGAGAAAAACTGGCGGCAAAACTCGAGATGGCCGCAAGGTTTGCGGTGCGACTTGAGGAGGATTTCAACCCCTTCCCGAATAAAGTCACCGAACTGGCTCCGCCGAAGCCGAAACAAGACCTCACGCTTCTCGCCGACTATGCCTATTCGGAAGTACCGCCTGACGAGAAGCCAGCCGAGACGATCGAGGCGGCCTTGCGGGACACGCCGATCGGAACGCCGCTCGAGGAAATCAAGCGTGTCTCCGAGGCGCTCGGCATCGATTTCGGTTTCATGAAAGCCGTCGCCAGGATCGAATCCGATTTTGACCCCAAGCAGCGCACCGGTTCCTATATCGGTCTTTATCAGCTCAGCCACTACGAGTTTGACAAATACGGCACCGGCGACATCACCAATCCCCGCGACAACGCTATCGCGGCCGCCTACAAATTCCTGACCTCTTCAGCTCTGTTCGAGATCGAGACGCATCAGAAACCGACGGTGACCGACCTCTACCTCATCCATCAGCAGGGAACGCAGGGTGCTACCGAACACGTCAATCATCCGGATTGGGCTGCCTGGAAATCGATGTGTGCCACCGACGAAGGCATGATGCGCGGCGAGAAGTGGTGCAAGCGCGCGATCTGGGGCAATACGCTGCCGGATGTGAAGAAAATCTGGAAGTCGGTCGACAACCTGACCTCGGCCGCGTTCGTGGCGATGTGGCAAGAGCGCGTCGAGAAACTCTATGCGCGCTATGCCGGGACGTCGAAGACCGCCGACGCGTCAATCATGGCTTACGCGCCGAGCACTGCCGCTCCGGAGACAACCGGCTCCATCACCGCGCAGCTGCAGGCCGCGGCGGAACAGCAGCAACCTGCGGCTGCTCCGCCTCCGCAGAAATAAGCTTACCAGCGGCGATAGCCGCGGCCCCAATGCCCATAGCCGTAGGCGACGCGCGGGCCGTAACCGCGCCAATACGGCGCGCGCAGGTAATAGGGGTAGGCCACGACCGGCGCTGGCGCGTAGGCGTAGTAGGCAACCGGCGGCGGCGCGGGATAGTAGGCGACCGGCGGCGGGGGCGGCGCATAGGCTTCGCCTTGCTGCGGCGGATAGTAAGCAGGCGGCGGTTGCTGATAACCGTAGTTAGGCGTCGCCATATCGGCGGCGTACGCCGGCGCATTTCCAACCGAGCCCAGAGCCATGGCGCTTACGCTTGCAGCGAGCGCCAACCCAATCACGTGACGCATTGACGTTGTCTCCCGTTTTTTCCAAACGCATGTTTGAAACACGGGCGCATAGAAGCCGCTCGCAACGGCGGAATTGGCGCCGCGCCGTGGCGGATTTTGGCTATTTCGGCAACGGCCGTTCAGCTTTCGCAGCCTCGACGGCAGGGGGCCTACGCTACCGGCGCCGGCGCTCCCTGTGCGGTGCGCTGCCGTTGCGCGCGGCGCTCGAGCTTCACCGGCGAAAAGACCGAATCGAGCTTGAACAACCGCTTGGCGTTGCCGCCGAGGATGTTGCGCTTGGCGTCCTCGCTGAGGAACGGCAGGTCATAGATCGTCGCCGGCAGGTCCATGTCCCAGTGCGGATAGTCGGACGAGTACAGGAGCTGCGTCTCGGCATTGATCATCTCGAACGTCAATTCGAGCGCCTTGCGGTTATCGACCATCTCCATCGGCTGCGACGTGAAATACATTTCGCGCATGTATTCGCTCGGTTTGCGCTTGAGCAGGGCGCAGTCCGAGGTGCGCATCATGAACTCGTTGTCGAGCCGCTGCATCAGGAACGGTATCCAGGCGAGCCCGCTCTCGATCCACACTGTTTTCAGTTTCGGAAAGCGCTCCGGCATGCCGTTGGTGACCCAGTTGGTCATGTGCAGCATGTTGCACCAGGTGAAGCCGAGCGCGTGCACGCCGAGAAACCGGTTGGTGAGCTGGAGACTCTGGTCGGTCCAGGTGAATGCGGCATGGAAGCCGAGCGGCAATTCGCGCTCCTGAAGCTCGTGGTAGGTCTTCATGTAGGCATTGTCGTAGTTCGCCCGATAATGCGTCGATGTGACCATGAAGCCGACGACGCCCTTGCGATCGGCGAATTCCTTGACGATCTCGTATGTCGCTTCCGGATCGTGGAAAGGCAGATACAGCATCGATTTGATGCGCGGATCGGCGTCGAGGATCTTGTCGCAGAGCCAGCGGTTATAGGCCTTGGCCATGGCGACCTCGACCTGAATGCGCGGACAGTTCGAAAGATTGAGCATCGGGGTGGGAAACATCACCGCCATATCGACCCCTATGGCGTCCATCCAGCGCTCCATCAGGGTCAGGTCGCGGTGCCGCGTGTTCGGCACCTTCTCATTCTTGCGCTCCGGGTACCGCGTGATGCGGCCGGCGATTTCCTGATAGGAGCCGGTTTCCGCGGTGAAGCCGCCGCGCGAATGGCCCTGGAATTTTGCTTCGAAGCGCATCACCGGATCGTCGATATATTCGGCGATCTCCTTGAAGGCTTCGGTCTCGTAGTGGTGCGAGTCGGTGTCGACGATCAGAAAGTCCTCGTATTTGCGGGCAATGGCTTGGTCGACGGCGTTGCGCAGCAGCGTGCGGGTGTCGAATTCCTCGCTCGCCAGATCGCGGAAATCGCGGTTGGCCATGTTTTGCAGGTCTTGCGGATCGGTCAGCATGAGAAGGACCTCGATCGTTATGGTTACGGTTTGCCGCCGTGCGGGGTGAGACGGCCGATGCCGGACATCGATTGCCAGGCGCCGAGCTCGAAAACTTCAAGTCCCGCGCCATCGAGAAGCGCGGTGCAGGCGATGGCAACGTCCGTCACCGTCACGCCGGAGTTGCGTCCGTACGGCCGCGGCGCTTCGCCGAGTTGCGCCTTGGCGGCGTAGAGCCGCACGATCGCGCCGAACGCCTGGCCGAGCGAGTCGTTCGGGATGTCGTCAAGCCGCTGCGTCTCGATTGCGTCGGCGCAGGCCGCGGCCAGATCGCTCGCCAGATCGGCGAAGCTTCCGATGCGCTCAGACGGCGACATAGATGTCACCGCCGCGTTCGACCACGGAGTATTTCTTGAGACGGTGCCGCGTATCGATGACATGGACGCCGTCCTTGAGGTGGAATTCCCAGCCGTGCCAGGGACAGATGATATGCATATCGTTCTCGTCGAAGTCCTGACCGAGATGGATGCCCTTCTCGCCGATTTTCTCCACCACCTGGGGAATTTTCAGACCCTCGCATGCCGGGCCGCCCTGATGCGGGCAAAGATTGCGATAAGCGTAGTAGGCGCCTTTATGGAAGATCACGCCGATCTCGACCGGCCCGCTCTTGACGAGGCGGGTGCCGCCTTCGGCGATGTCGCCTTTCTTGCAGACACGTACTTCCGGCATCGTATGTGGTCCTGATTTCTATCCGTTCTGGTTTGGAATGACTGCTTCCCTAGCCGGCGCGCTGCCGCTCGCGCTTGCGCCACACCGGTTCCGGCCGTGCGACGCCGAGATTTTCGCGCAGCGTTTTGCCCTCATATTCGGTGCGGTAAAGCCCGCGGCGTTGCAGTTCTGGCGCGATCAGGTCGGCGAAATCGTTTAGCGTGCCGGGTACGTAGGGTGGCAGCAGGTTGAAGCCGTCGGCGCCTTCGTTGACGAACCACTGTTCCAGCTGATCGACGATCTGCGTCGGCGAGCCGATCAGCGTCCAGTGGTCCTTGCCGGCCGCAGAACGCATCGCGACCTGGCGCAGCGTGAGGTTGTCGCGTTTCGCCATGCGGGCGTAATTCATCGGCGTGCTCATGCGCGCTTCGTTTCCGATCAGGTCGGGCATCGGTCCGTCGAGCGGAAATTTGGAAAGATCGACGCCGCCCAGCATACGGCTCAGGCGATCGATCGCCACCGGAAGCGGAATGAGCTCCTGCAAGAGGTCGTACTTCTCGCGCGCTTCTTCTTCGGTCCGCCCGATATACATCACCACGCCGGGCAGGATTTTGAGCGAGTCCGGCGAGCGACCGAATTTGGCCAGCCGGCCCTTGAGATCGGCATAAAACGATTTGGCGTCTTCGAGCGAAGGCTGCGCGGTGAAGCTCGCGTCGGCGAAGCGCGCCGAAAGCTCCTTCGCCGGCACCGATGAGCCGGCCTGCACGATCACGGGATGGCCCTGAATAGGCCGCGCTACGCTAAGCGGCCCTTTGACTGAGAACCGCTCACCCTTGTGGTTGAGCACGTGCATCTTGCCGGCATCGAGATAGCGGCCGCTTGCCTTGTCGCGTGGAAATGCGGTGTCGTCGAAACTGTCCCACAGCCCGAGCACGACGTCGCCGAACTCCTCGGCGCGCGCGTAGCGGTCGGCGTGCGGCGGATGTGCCGCGTGACTGAAATTGAACGCGTCCTCGTGGTTGCCGCCGGTCACCATGTTCCAGCCGGCGCGGCCGCCACTCAAATGATCGAGCGAGGCGAGAATCCGGGCCACCGTATAGGGCTCGTTGTAGGTCGTGGCTGCCGTGGCGACGAGGCCGATTGACTTGGTGACAACGGAGAGCGCGGAAAGCAGCGTGAACGGTTCGAACTTGTCGCCACGTGTGTTGTATCCGATCAGGTCCGTGCGATCGGCGCCGGGAACCCCGATGGTATCGGCGATGAACAGCATGTCCATCTTGGCGCGTTCGAGGATTTGCGCGTATTCGACCCAGCGCTGCAGATTGGTGCCGGAATTGACGTAGGAGTCCGGATACCGCCACCCGGCGACATGGTAATTGCAGTCCCCCTGCAGGAAGACGGAGAACTTCATTTTGCGATCGGGAGCGCGGGTTGGACTCATCGGTTCCGGCCGTTTTGCCGCAGCGTTTTACACGCGGCGCCGCTTGTTGACGCAAGTTGCACGTGTTTGCTTGACACTCGGGCGACCCGCGGACCTTATTTCCCTAACCTAGATGAAACATGGGCCGCTGTCTCTACGGCGTGGCGCAAGGGAGGAGGTAGGCATGCAGGGACGCATGCTGTACGTGACCGCAAGTGCGCTGCTGGCGGTCTTGATTGGCGCCGGCGCGGCCGGCCTGTCGCTCGCGCAACCGGCCGATTATCCCGCCCGTGTCGTCAGTCTGGTGATCCCTTATCCACCGGGCGGCTCGGCAGACGGCATGGCGCGGCCGCTCGCGCAGAAAATCAGCTCCGAGTGGCCGGAACCCGTCATCATCGTCAGCAAGCCGGGTGCCGGGACCACGATTGGCGCGGCATTCGTCGCGTCGTCGAATCCCGACGGTTACACGCTGTACATTGCGGCGCCTTCGCATGTCATTTCGGGCAGCCTCTACAAGTCGCTGCGCTACGACCCGGTGAAGAGCTTCACCGGCATCTCGCAGGTATTTTCCTCGCCCTTCATCGTCGCGGTCTCGGCAAAATCCGGCATTCACACCCTTGCCGAACTGATCGCGCGGGCGAAGCAAAATCCAGGCAAGCTGAATTTCGGCTCGTCCGGCATCGGCGCGGGACCTCATCTGTCCGGCGAAGTGCTCAAGAAATATGCCGGGATCGACGTCACCCATATTCCCTTCAACGGCGCGGGTGGTCCGCTGGTCGAGCTCTTGGGTGGACGAATCGATTACGTCGTCACCGATGCTTCCGCGATGCCGATGATCAGGAACGGCGATGTGATTCCGCTCGCGGTGACGAGCCCACGGCGCTACCGGCTGCTGCCGGACGTGCCGACGATGACCGAGCTGCTGCCCGGAGCACCGGACGTTACCAACTGGGGAATTATTCTTGCGCCGGCGGGCACGCCCGATGCGGTCGTGCAATTCATCAACACGTCGATTGCCAAGGCGCTGACCTCGCCCGAGGTGCTCAAGATCTATGACGCGCAGGGTTACGACGTCGCGCCGAGTAGCCCGGAAGCCGCCAACGCATTCCTGGCCAGCGAATTCCGGAAGTTCCATGCGATCGTCGAAGACGCGCACATCGAGGCGCAGTGACGTTTATTTGAATCGCTCGCTCGGCGGAGCGATCTCGGTGACGAGATCGCGAATGAGCTTCTTATTGGGCAGCGGCGTTAAGATCATTTCGCGCGGCTCAAGGCGCGCGGTGCAGGCGTAAACGGTTTCGCCGTCGATCTGGATCATGCATTCCTTGCAGGCATTGGCGTTGATGCAGGAATAGCGCATTGCCAGCGACGGGTCCTTGTGGATGCGCAGCCAGCGCAGGCCGTCGAGCACCGATTGGCCAGGCTCGAACGGAACCTCATGGCTTTCGAAGCGGTCGGCGTCGCCGACGCTGCCGCGCCGGATTTTCAGCGTGGCGGTCGCGGTCATGGCGCCGGCGCCTCCGCTTCGGCGGGCGCGCCGAAGAGTTTCAGTTCGGCGCCGGCAAGTTCGATGCTTTGATGCAACTGCCATTGCGGCAGCATGTCGGGAAAATCCTCGCGCTGGTGCGCGCCGCGGCTTTCATTCCGGTTGAGCGCCGACTGCGCGACCGCGCGCGCGACGGTGATCATGTTGCGCAGATCGAGCCAGTCGAGCCGCTCCAGGTCGAATGCGGCATTATCGCCGGGCGGCCTATTGCCGAGCCCCGCGGCGAGCGCCGCGATGGAGTCGAGCGCCCGGTGCAGTTTCGCGCCGGTGCGTAGCGGCCCGACATCGTCGGCCATGATGGCTTGCAGGCGCGCGATCATCGCAGCCGTGTTGGCGTCAGGCGCCGCTCTGCCATCGCCGCGCGCGAGATCGAGGGTGCGCCGGGCATCCTGCGGACGCAGGTACCGGCGTGCTGTCATTTTGCTGGTTCGCGCCGCCGCGCTTTTGCCGGCGCGCCGGCCGAAAACCAGGGCCTCGGT
This sequence comes from uncultured Alphaproteobacteria bacterium, assembly GCA_963813825.1. Classification (GTDB taxonomy): domain Bacteria; phylum Pseudomonadota; class Alphaproteobacteria; order Rhizobiales; family Xanthobacteraceae; genus BOG-931. Next base: position 151,274 of record CAWFBB010000028.1, on the reverse strand, counting down.
GATGGCGTTGCCCGACAGCCGGTTGGCGCCGTTGGCGCCGCCGACCACTTCGCCGGCGACATATAGGCCAGGCACGTCCGTCGCCATATCGGCATCCGCCTTCACGCCGCCCATGTGGTAGTGCGCGATCGGCGCCACCTCCACCGGCATTTTGGTAAGGTCGATGCCGTTCGCCGCGAGGCGATCGATCACCGGGCCGAACGCGTCGCGCAGAGCCGCAGCGCTGCAATGCTCGAAGCTCAGATAGGCACCGCCATGCGGCGCGCCGCGTCCGGCCTCGGCCTCTTTGATGATCGCGTAGGTCGCGAGATCGCGGGTGAGCCTGTATGTGCCGTCTTCGTCGGAGCCGTAGCGCGAGGTGAATTCCTCCATGTTGCCGTTAAGGAGCCGGCCGCCGAGCTTGTAGCGGAACGGATCCCACATGATCGGGTCCATGCCGACCAGCCGCGGCGCCAGATGGCCGATTGGAAAAAACTGCACGAATTCCATGTCGATCAGTGTCGCGCCGGCGCGCAGTGCCAGCGCATAGCCGTCGCCGCCCATATTGGTGGAGGCACTATTGCGGCGATAAAGCCGCGTCAGCCCGCCGGTCGCCAGCACTGTGGCTTTGGCGGCGATCGTCACCTGCGCACCGCTCGAGAGATGATAGCCGACCGCGCCGGTCGCTTCGCCGTCGCCGACAACGAGATCGACGATGCAAAGGTCGCCGGCTTTGCGGATGCTTTGATTGCGCGCCATGTGCGTGCGCAGCGTCTTCGACACGGCGGGTCCGGTATTGATGAAATCGACATAGACGCAGCGCGGCCGGTCGTGGCCCGGCGCCATGGTCGCGGTGATGTGGCCGTCCTTGCGCGCCCAGCCAACGCCCCACGCCTCCATTTCGCGAATGCAGTCGGGCGCATCCTCGCACAAAAGCCGGGCCAGCTTTGCGTCGCACAGTCCGCGGCCGGCGGCGAGCGTGTCGCGCAAGTGATGCTGCCAGTCGTCCGGCGTTTCTTCGCCAAGTGCCACTGCCACCGTCATTTGCGCCATCACGGTGGCGCCACCGCGGCCGATCAAGCTGCGGTCGGCGAGCAGTACTTTTGCCCCGCCGCGTGCAGCTTCGATTGCCGCATACATGCCGGCGGCGCCGGAGCCGATCACCAGCACGTCGGTGTCGATGGCGACGGGCTCGGCTATCATTGGTCCGGCGCGGCGAAAGCAGCCGCCAGCCGCGCGGCGAATTGCCGTTCCATCTCTTTTGCCTTGGAGCGCAGCACCGGCTGGCCGAGGCTGCCGAGCTTGCCGGTCAGCGCCGCATCAACTTCGTAGGAAATTTTGGTCTCGTCGCCGGTTTCGCTGAGCGTGGTCAGCGACGTCGCCGTCAGCCGGCCGACGATGCCAAGCGGCGTGCCTTCGACTTTTGCCTCGATTTTTTCCGGCTCCTCGGCGCGCACGACAGTGACCGTGACGTTGAATTTGAATTTCATATACGCGACTTTGGTTTCGAACACGGCCGCATAGGTGTCGGGCGCTGTCTCCTTGAGGTCGTTAACGCCCTCGACGCAGGAAGCGAAGAAGCGCGCGTCGCGTACTTTCTTGTATACTTCGGCGCGCGGCGCCTTGACCGACAGCTCTCCAGAAAATTTCATCGCGAATCCTCTGCAACAGTCGTCATTGCGAGGAGTCTAACGACGAAGCATTCCAGTGCAATTGGCTCAGATAGACTGGATTGCTTCGCCGTGCTCGCAAGGCGGAATATAAAATTAAGCACGCAGCGCCGTGAGCATGTCCTTGATGTATTCGTCGGCGCTCGAAATGACCAGCATCATCACATGCGGCCGCAACTGCGCGAGCATCTTGGAGATGGTGTCGTCGCTCGAAACCGCACCGCCGAGAACGAGCGCCGTCGTCATCACGTGCTTGAGGCTGCAGGCCTCGCCGATGATGGCGGCGGCAGCCGCGTTCTCGCCGGCGGTCGCCACCATGACGACGAGATCGGCGGAGTTCACCTCATCAACCAGGTCCTTGGTGCGGCCGGCGAGATCGTTGAGCCAGCCACCCATCGAAAACGGCTCGCCCTGGCGCGGCGCGCCTGAGAACGATGAGGCGGTGAGGAAGCTCGCCCGTTGCCATGGCGATTGCGCCAGCTCCTTGACGATGCGCTCGCTTCGCACGTCGAGCGCGATCACCTTGACGGCCCGCGGCTGCGAGTTCGGCTTGTCGATGCGGAATTTCGCTTCCGCCGCCGAGCTCATCCGGGCCGATTCGCTTTCCATTCTCTGTCTCCCTGCCCAACCCCCGGACTATAGCGGGTCGCCGGAGATATTTCATTATGCGCGGCGTCGGCTATAAAGCTCTACGTCGAAGGGAAATTCGCGGGAAGGCCAGCATCTATGCCCGGCGGGAAACGCATCGAGCTTTGCAGCGCCGGGGACGTGGCGCCTGGCGCCGCGATCAAGGTCGAGATCGACGACCTGGCGCTGGCGGTGTTCAACGTCGAGGGCGAGTATTACGTCACCGACGATATGTGCACCCACGGGCCCGGATCGCTGTCGGAGGGTTACATCGAGGATGACGTGGTGGAGTGCAATTTCCACAACGGCCAGTTCAACATCCGCACCGGCGAGGTGGTGTCGCCGCCCTGCATGGTGCCGGTCAAGACCTATCCGGTGACCGTGGTGGACGGCAAGGTCACCGTCGAGGTGTGAAACCTGTTCATGCTCCGCGAAGGCGGAGCATCCAGTGGCCACGGCCGTCTCGAACACAGCCACATTGTCACGGATTACTGGATCATCCGCCTTCGCGGATGATGACGCGGCGGATGGGCCGCGTCCCATCGAATTGTTTTACCAGTTGACGGGAGGCGCGGCCCCGGCTTGTTACACGCCAGCATAATTGCCAACGAATTTTATGGAGGATCGCCCCGATGCCGAGAACCAAGCCACCGTTCCGTGCCGACGTTGTCGGCAGCATTCTGCGCACTGTGCCGCTCAAGGAAGCCCGCGCCAAGCGCGAAAAGGGCGAGATCAGCGCGGCGCAACTTACCGACGTTGAAGACCGCGAGATCGAGAAGATCATCAAGAAGCAAGAGGAGGTCGGGCTCAAAGTCACGACCGACGGCGAATTCCGCCGCTCGTGGTGGCACTTCGATTTCTACGGCATGCTCGACGGCATGGAACGCTACACGCTCGACCACGGCATCCAGTTCCATGGCGTGCAGAGCCGGATGGAAAGCATTCGCGTCAAGGGCAAACTCGGTTTCTCCAGCCATCCCATGCTGGAGCACTTCAAGTTCCTCAAGGCCCACACCCGCGTCACGCCGAAAATGTGCATCCCGAGCCCGGCCACGCTGCATTTCCGGCTGGAGCCGAACGCGGTGACGGCGAAAGAATACGCCGACCGCGACGCCATCTTCGACGATTTGGCCAAAACCTATAAGCAGGCTATCCGCGGCTTCTACGACGCCGGTTGCCGCTATCTGCAATTCGACGATACCGCGTGGGCCTATTTGTGTTCGCAAGCCGAACTGAAAAAGGCGCGCGAGCGCGGACTCAACGCCGATCGTTTGCAGCAGGATTATGCCCGCGTCATCAATCAGGCGCTCGAAGGCAAGCCAGCCGATATGACGATCACGACGCATGTCTGCCGCGGCAATTTCCGCTCGACCTGGATTTCAGAAGGCGGCTACGAACCGGTCGCCGAGGTGATGCTCGGCAAGCTGAATTACGACGGCTATTTCCTGGAATACAACTCCACGCGCGCCGGCGGTTTCGAGCCGCTGCGCTTTCTGCCCAAGGGCAACAAGATCGTCGTGCTCGGTCTCGTCACCACCAAGAGCGGCACACTGGAAAAGAAGGACGACATCAAGCGGCGCATCGAGGAAGCAACCAAATATGTTGCGCTCGATCAACTCTGCCTGTCGCCGCAATGCGGCTTCGCCTCTACCGAGGAAGGCAATGTCCTCGCCGAAGAAGAGCAATGGGCGAAGCTGCGTATGGTGGTGGAACTCGCCGATGAGGTGTGGGGCTAACCCGCTTCCTCCGGCGCCTTGATATGCCGGAACGAATACAGCAGCGCCAAGTCATAAACGATCTTGAGTGTTCCGCACACGATCAGCGGCAGGCCCGGGAACGCTGTGGTCAATAATACGCCCGCGAATGTCGGGCTGATGGCAGCAGCGAGGCTGCGTGGCACGGCGGTCACGCTGGCCGCAGTAGCGCGTTCGGCGGGTGTCACTACGGCCATGACATAGGATGTGCGCGTCGGGACGTCCATCTGCGACAGCGCCGAGCGGACGAGCAGCAATCCGAGCGTCACGTCGAGTCTGGACGAAAATGCCGCCAGGACTAGGAGCACGCTCGACGGGATATGGGTAAAGACCATGGTATTGACCAGCCCGATACGACGGGCGAGGCGGACCGCGATCAGGAAGGAAAATGCGCCCAGCGTACTCGACCAGAAGAAGAATACGCTTGCGGCCGAGATCGAGAGATCGAATTGTTGGAACAGCCAGAGTGCCAGCATCGACTGCACGATGAAGCCGCCAGCGAATGCGTCCAGACTGAACAGCGCCGCAAGCTTGTAGACAACGCCGCGTGACGGACCGAGCGGCGCCTGCGGCGCCGATTCGGAAATGCGTGCATGAGGCAAGAAGCGATAGAGCAACATGCAGATCAGCCCAAGAGCCGCATAGGCATAAAACATCGACTTGAATGCCTCGACTTGGTGAATGCCCGCCCGCACCAGGAAATCCGGCGCCGCCGCTGCCAATGTACCCGCCGCCATCGACAGCGCACCGATCAAGCTGTAGCGGGCGAAGGCGTGGGTGCGCTCCTGGTTGGAGACGCCGCTTGCCAGCATGGCGTGTTCGAGCGGAATCATGATGCCGATATCGCCAGTCGACGGATTGATGGTGCCGACAAAAGCCACGACCGCGATAAAGGCGATATACTGGAAACTGGGAAACGCTAATCCCGTGAGCGTCATGATGCCAGCGCCGGTCAGCATCAGCGTGCGCAAGTCGTGGCGCGGCGCGATGGCGCCGATCAGGAACGTCAGGAGCGCCGTGCCGAGCAGCGAGGCGGTCAGCACTACGCCGATCTGGATGATGTCGTAGCCGATCGCTGTCAGATAGGCCGGCAAGATGATGGTGGCGAAGCCGTCGCCGAAGCCGCGAACACCGCGCGCCACATAGAGCAACAGGACGTTGGATGGCATGGTCATTCCGCCCCTCGGCCGCGGCGGCAAGACGATAGCCGATACGGCGCCGTTACGCCCGCGCGATCAGTTGCGTCCCACCGAGCCTCTTGTGCAAATGCACCATCAGCGCCATGGCGAACAGCGGCGTTGCCAGGTTGACGAGCGGGATCGAGACGAACGCGGCGATGAACAGGCCGCCGATAAAGACCGTCAGCGCATTGCGCTTGCGCAGCACCTTGGCCTCGTCCGGAGAGCGAAACCGCATCGCGGCCAGCTCGAAATATTCGCGGCTGAGAATGTAGGCCGTGGCGATGAAAAAAATCACGGCGCCAAATCCGGCAAGCAGCATCATCGGGACCGTGCACAGGTAGATGACGACCGCGAGGAGCGAGGTCTTAACCCCCTCCCACAACGCCAGCGATAACGGCAGCGCCCGACCCGGAGCATCCGCCGGATAATATTTGCGCTCGACTTCGTCGCCGATCTGATCGGCAAAGAAGCTGCCGACGATTGCGGTCACAGCCGGCATCAGCATGACGCTGCCGGCGACAATGCCGAAACCCGCCGCCACCGAGAGCAGCCATGCCAGGGCGGAAACCGGCTCGTGCGCGTGCGGTCCGAGCGTGGTTTCGATCGAAGCACCGCCGGCTCCGATCAGATGCACGATCAGCCGTTCCAGTCCGGCGCCGGCGACGATAATGAGCACCAGCGCAAGACCGATCGTTTTCCACAACACCGCGCGCAGCGGTGCGGAGAACATCTGGATAATGGAATTGATGGCGGCGTCGAGCATGGCGGCCTTGTGCGAAATCCATAACCACAGTGCGCTCAAGTGGGCACTGCATACCATTATTCAAAGGGTCGGGAGTATGGATTCCCGGTTCGCGCGTTGCGCGCCCAGGAATGACGATCGGTCAGGCGGCGATGGCAGCCGCCCGATTCTCGGCAACGAGGGGCGTGCGATCGGCCCATTGCAGCGCTTTATAATTGAAGCCCTGGCGGATCGTCGGTTTGACGACATTGAAATACGGCGAGATATCGAAATCGCGCGGGCAATACAGCGAGGAGTGGCGGATTTCGAGGATTTGTTCGAGAGCCTGCATGCTACGCGCCAGCGTGATCTTCGGCAGGATCGGATAGCGCACGGCCGTGAAGGCATCCGCGATAAGCGCCGAGCAGATCAGCCGCGACGGATCGCCGGAGCCGAGCGCAATCATGCGCCGCCGCCAGCGTTGCGGAATCGGCAGCGGCAACAGATAGCGCATCAAGTCAGTGATGTTTTTCAGATCATAGGCGAAGCCAACTCGTGCGTTGGCGTAGGCACACACCGTCTTGCAGTCTTCCGGGGTCAGTCCGACCGGCCGGCAGATGCGGGTGTGAAAGCGGAAGTACTTCGACAATGGTGCGCTGACGACGCCTTCGCCGACATTGGCCTCGATCAGGACGTGAGGCTCGCCGTCCGCTGTCACGCGGTCTTTGATCGGTCCGACATAGAGTGCCGAATGCGACCAGGTCGATTGCGTGAGATATTTGATGACGCCGGAAATGCGGTTGTTGCCCTCGACCAAGAGCACGTCGCCGGGTTCCAGCGATTGGCGCAATGCTTCGGGATCGCTCGGTGTGAACGGCTCGTAGCCGCGCACCGGCCTTTGCAAAACTCGGGCGATCAGGCGCCCGACGCCTTCGAGCATCATGCCCATAGGACCTCCCAGCCCTATCGCGCGGTTTGGCCGCGTCTTGATCGGGGGCATTTTATTTGAAGTCCGTTGCATTTTGGTTCACAGGGACGGCTTCATATTGACGCAAACTTAAGCGTAGTGTTTGTGCGAACCCCGTTCTTCGGGCAATCTGTGAAGCTCGGAAATCTCCCAGAAACCATGCCGCGCAAGACCGGTCAGCGACTGAGCCGCCGCTCCTTCCTCGCCGCCGCTGCAGCGGCCGTGGCGCGTCCAGCCATTGCTGCAACGCCGCAGACATCGGGCGCGTTCGACGTCATCATCGTCGGCGGCGGCGCGGCCGGCATCGCCGCCGCGCGCCGCATGGCTGCCGCCGGCAGGCGTTATGTCCTGCTCGAAGCGTCCGATCACGTCGGCGGACGCTGCATCACCGACACGCGCACATTCGGTGTGCCCTACGACCGCGGCGCGCACTGGATCTATTCGCCCGATCTCAATCCGCTGATCAAGTTGCCGCCGCGCCGCGGCATCGACGTCTATCAGGCGCCGCCGAGCCAGAAGATCCGTATCGGCCGGCGCTATGCGCGCGAAGGCGAGCTGGAGGATTTCCTCACCGCCGAAGTGCGCGCCATGCGCGCGATCAGCGATGCCGCGCGCAAGGCCGATATAGCGTCCGAACAGGTGGTGCCGAACGATCTCGGAGACTGGCGCCCGACGGTGGAATTCGTACTCGGCCCGTTTGGCTGCAGCAAGGATCTGGCACAGGTTTCGTGCGTCGATCTCGCCAAAAGTGCCGAACGCAATGCGGCGATGTTCTGCCGCGAGGGCCTGGGCGCGCTTATTGCCGCAACGGCCGGCGGGTTGCAGGTGCAATTGTCGACGCCGGTCAAATCGATCGATTCCCGGCGCGGCCTCACGGTCGAAACCGGCAAAGGCACGTTCACCGCGCGTGCCGTAATTGTCACCGTATCCACCAACGTAATCGCGTCCGGCCGCATTCAGTTCTCGCCGGAACTGCCTCACCGCACGATCGATGCATTCGGCAAGCTCTCGCTCGGCAGTTGCGAGCATATTGCGCTCGAACTCGCCGGCAATCCGCTCGGACTCGAAAGCGACGATCTGGTTCTTGAAAAGTCCGCCGACACGCATACCGCGGCGATGCTCGCCAACGTGTCGGGCACGCCGCTGTGCGTGGTCGATGTTGCTGGCGCGTTCGGCCGCGATCTTGCGGCGCAGGGTGAAGCGGCGATGGTCGCTTTCGCTTCCGACTGGCTTTCTGCACTGTACGGCAGCGATATCAAGAAATCGATCCGCCGCACCCAGGCGACGCGCTGGGGCAACGATCCATGGACGCTTGGCGGCTCGTCGGTGGCGGTGCCGGGCGGCCAGTTCGCGCGCCGTGCGCTGATGGATCCGGTGAACGACGCGATCTGGTTCGCCGGCGAGGCGGCGCACGAGACTTCGTGGGGTACCGTCGGCGGCGCCTGGGAATCCGGCGAACGTGCCGCGGACGCCGTATTGCAGGGGATCGGCCCGGCAAAACCGGCGCCGGTGGCGGCGACGAGTGCGCCCGAACCCAGGCGCAGGACGAAGCGCGAGCGCCCAGAGCCGCGAGCGCAATCCTCCGGCACGCCGAGCATCATGCGGGATGAGCGGTGACCAAAGATTGATGTTAGATTGCCGGTGATATCGGCACTGACGCTGTCGTCCGAGTTTGAATCGAGCGCATCATGACTTGTACGTCGCCGATTACCGGGGTGTTGACCGGCGTAGCGCTGATTGTCGCCGCGCAGTGTATGGCGCAAACGACCGAGAATCCAAGTCCCGCCGTTTCGGCTCAACAGGAATTGGTGATTGGTACAAAAGAGGCGCCGCCATTTGCGATGAAGGGCGCAGACGGGAGTTGGAGCGGTATCAGCATCGATCTCTGGCGCAGGGTTGCCGACGAATTGCACTTGCGCTACCGCTTCGCCGAGGAGCCGAATGTCCAAGGCCTGATCGATGGGGTTGCAGACGGAAGATTTGATCTTGCCGTTGCGGCATTGACTGTGACTGCCGCTCGCGCCCGCGTTATCGATTTCACGGAGCCGTTCTATGTCACGGGACTCGGCATCGCGGTTCCGGCGGGAGGCGAGGCGAGCTGGCTGCCGATTATCCGCACCCTGACGTCATTCGGCTTTGCCCAGGCCATCGTGGCCTTGGTCGGATTGGCATTGATAGTCGGGCTTCTGGTCTGGTTCTTCGAGCGGCACCACAACGAACATTTTGGCGGCGGTGTAAAAAGGGGACTGACCACGGGCGTCTGGTGGTCGGCTGTGGCAATGACCCAGCGTTACGCCGGGGACCTCGCGCCCCGTACGATACCCGGGCGTATCGTCGCAATCATCTGGATGATTGTCTCGATCGTGGCCATTGCCGTCTTCACGGCCAGCGTCACGTCGGTGCTGACGATAAAACATCTTCAGGGGACGGTACACGAGGTGGGCGATCTGTCGAGCGTGCGTGTCGGAGCGGTTGCCGGAACTTCGACCGAGGAGACGCTGTCCCGATTACGGATAGATTATCGGAAATTTGCGGCGCCGGATGACGGTATAAGGGCTTTGCGCGCGCATACGATTGACGCATTTGTCTATGACAAGCCGCTGCTTGCCTGGATTATTCGGCAAAATTTTTCATCTTCGATCGAGTTGATCGACACGACATTCGACCCTCAGGAATATGCTTTGGCCATGCCAGGCAACAGCCCGCTCAGAAACGCGGTCAATGTCGCGGTTCTCGATGCGATACATACTGAATGGTGGGAGCAAACAACATTCCGCTATCTCGGTCCTCGATAATCAGGATGCGGTTGCAAGAGGCGCTCGTGTCCGCAGCACGCGGAGATGCGTGAAATAATTTCGCATTCCCCTGGTGTTTGAAGTGCGATAGACTTGAGAGCGGAATGCCGCGGAAATGCCAGCGAGGACGTCATGGCGAAATATCTTCTGGTGAGCTTCAAGACCTGCCCGTGGGTGCAGCGCGCCGCGATCGTGTTGCGCGAGAAAAATGTCGCCTTCGAATTCCGGCATATCGAGTCGGACAATCGCCCGGACTGGTTCCTCGCCATTTCGCCACACAAGAAAGTCCCGGTGCTGCGCGTCGACGAAAAGGTCTCGCTGTTCGAATCGAATGCGATCGCCGAATATCTCGACGAGACGATCGCGCCACGGCTGCATCCCGACGATCCGGTGCAGCGCGCGATCAACCGCGCCTGGACCGATTATGTGCCGACCTTCGCCAGTTCGGTGACGGCGACAGGCTATGCGGAAAACGAGGCAGCGTATAAGGCAGCGGCCGAGAAAATCCCCGTGGCGTTCGAGCGGCTCGAACGGGCGCTCGAAAAGCAGGGTGCGGGCCCGTATTTCAACGGCGCGAAATATTCGCTGGTCGATGCCGCTTATGCGCCGTTCCTGCAGCGTTATGTCTTTCTCGATCGGGTCAAGCCGCTCGGCATCATGGAAAAATTTCCCCGGCTCAAGGCCTGGACCGAGGCGCTGCTCAAGCGGCCCTCGACGCATTCATTCCCAGAAGCCGAACTGGAGGCGCTTTACCGGACTAATCTGAAACGCCGCAACGTATGGGCGTCGCAGTTCATCGCCGATGTGGCGGTGGCGGCGGAGTAGGCGGTCCGGCCTCACGTCCGCAGCACGCCGCCGGTGCGCTTGCCGACTTCGGCGACGATCTTGGCCGCGAGCGCCTCGATCTCGGCGTCGGTCATGGTCTTGTCGCGCGGCTGCATGGTGACGGCGATGCCGATCGACTTCTTGCCGGGCTCGATACCAGTGCCTTCGTAGACGTCGAACACGGCGACGCTGGAAATCAGCTTGCGATCGGTGGACTGCGCGGCGCGCACGATGTCGGCGGCCTTGACGCCGCGCTCGACCACGAAAGCAAAGTCACGTTCAACCGGCTGGAACGGCGACAGCTCGAGCGCCGGCTTGGCGCGGGTGGCCTTCGCCTTCGATTCGGGAATTTTCTCGAGGATGACTTCGAAAGCGACCAGCGGTCCTTCGGCATCGAGTGCCTCGAGTGCGCTCGGATGCAACTCGCCGAAATGACCGAGCACATTCTGCGGGCCGATCTGGATCGTTCCGGAGCGGCCGGGATGAAACCACGCCGGCCCGCCCGGCACGATTTGTAAAGCCTGCGGTGGCGCCCCGGCCGCGACCAGCACGGCGACCGCATCGGCCTTGGCGTCGAATGCATCGACCTCGGCGTCGCGTTTGGTCCAGTGCCGGCCGATGCCGGATGGTTTTGCCAAGGCGCGACGGACACCCGTGGCGGCAGTAAGCTGGTCTTGCGGTTGATCGCCGCGGAACACTTGGCCGACTTCGTACAACGCCGCGTCGGGGAAACCGCGGTCGGCGTTCTTCTGCGCGGCTGCGACCAGGCCGGGAATGAGGCTCGGCCGCATGTCGGAGAGATCCGCCGCGATCGGGTTGGCCAGCGCCAGCTCCGGCTTGCCGCCGCCGAACAGTTCGGCGCGCGGCTTGGCGATGAACGACCACGTCACCGCTTCGACCAGGTTTCGCGCGGCGAGCGCGCGTTTGGCTTTGCGGGTTCGTTGCTGGATCTGGGTGAGTACCGGCTTGCGCGGCGCCACGCCGCGATCGAACGGCGTCGGTGGCACCCGGTCGACGCCGAAAATGCGAACCACTTCCTCGACGATGTCGGCGTTGCCTTGCACGTCCGGCCGCCACGACGGCACCGCGATCTTCACCCGCTCGCCCTGGCCGGCAACGAAGAAGCCGAGCCGCTCCAGCACGCGGCGCATTTCCGGCAGCGGCACCGTGATGCCGGCGAGCCGTTTGATTTCCGACAGCGGGAAATCGATGATGCGCTCGGTCGGCTCGGCGCTGCCGGTGACGGCAATGTCCGATGGCGTGCCGCCGCACAGGTCCAGAACCATGCGGGTGGCAAGCTCCAATCCGGGCAGCATGAATGCCGGGTCGACGCCGCGTTCGAAACGATAACGCGCGTCGGAATTGATGCCGAGCTTGCGGCCGGATTGCGCGATGTTGAGTTCATTCCACAGCGCAGATTCGATGAGCACGTCGGTTGTGGTTTCCGAGCATCCGGTCTGCTCGCCGCCCATGATGCCGGACAGTGATTCGACGCCATCCTCGTCGGCGATGACGCAGATCGTGTCGTCGAGCTTGTAGGTCTTGCCGTCGAGCGCCAGCAGCTCTTCGCCGGTGCGGCCGCGGCGCACCGTGAGATTGCCGCGCACTTTTGCGGCGTCGAAGACGTGCAACGGCCGGCCGCGGTCGTAGGTCATGAAATTGGTGATATCGACCAGCGCATTGATGGGGCGCAGGCCGATCGCGGTCAGGCGCTTTTGCAGCCAGGCCGGCGACGGCCCGTTCTTGACGCCGCGAACGAGGCGCAATCCGAATGCCGGGCAAAGTTCGGGAGCATCTATCTTCACGCCGAGCGGGCAGGGCAACTCGCCCTTGATCGGCTTGATCAGGTCGTCCTTGAATTTGCCCATGTCGGCGGCGGCGAGATCGCGGGCGATGCCGTGAACGCCGGTGCAGTCCGGCCGGTTCGGTGTCAGATTGATCTCGATCACCGGATCGTCGAGGCCGGCGAATTTCGCAAAACTTTCGCCGATCGGTGCATCGGCCGGGAGGTCGATGATGCCGTCGTGATTGTCGGAGATTTGCAGCTCCGCTTCCGACACCAGCATGCCGCGGCTCTCGACGCCGCGGATGGTGCCGACGGCAAGTGTGATGTCCTTGCCGGGAACGTAGGCGCCGGGCGGCACGAACACGCCGGTCATTCCGGTGCGCGCATTCGGTGCGCCGCACACGACCTGGATTGGATCGCCCTTACCGGTATCGACCATGCAGACGCGCAACCGGTCGGCGTTCGGATGCTGCTTGGCATCGACGACGCGCGCGATCACGTAGGGCGCCAGCATCTTGCCCTTGTCCTCGATGCGCTCGACCTCGAGCCCGATCATGGTGAGCTTGTCGGTGATCTCGCCGAGCGTGTGCGCGGTTTCGAGATGCTCTTTGAGCCAGGCGAGGGTGAATTTCATCATGGCGCCACGGGCTCAATCCTCCCGCCAGCGTCGGGAAATCGAGCGGGCGGAAGCCGTAGTGCGACAGCCAGCGTACGTCGGCCTCGAAGAAGGCGCGCAGGTCCGGCATGCCGTATTTGAGCATGGCGATGCGGTCGATCCCCATGCCCCAGGCAAAGCCCTGGTACTCGTCGGGATCGAGCCCGCAATTCCGCAGCACGTTCGGATGCACCATGCCGCAGCCGAGGATTTCCAGCCAATCTTCGCCTTCGCCGAAGCGGATTTCGCCTTTGTCGCGGCGGCACTGGATGTCGACTTCGAGCGACGGCTCTGTGAACGGGAAGAACGAAGGTCGGAACCGCATTTTGACCTGATCGACCTCGAAGAACGCCTTGCAGAATTCTTCCAGGATCCACTTCAGGTGGCCGAGATGGGAGCCCTTGTCGATGACGAGGCCCTCGACCTGATGGAACATCGGCGTGTGGGTCTGGTCGGAATCGCAACGATAGGTGCGGCCGGGAATGATGACGCGGATCGGCGGCGTCTGGGTGAGCATGGTGCGCACCTGCACCGGCGAGGTGTGGGTGCGCAGCAAGAGCCGCGTGCCGTCCGGCTTCGGATTGAAGAAGAATGTGTCGTGCATATCGCGCGCCGGATGATCCTCCGGAAAATTGAGCTTGGTGAAATTGTAGTCGTCGGTCTCGATGTCCGGCCCTTCGGCGATGGCAAAACCCATGTCGGCAAAGATCGCGGTGAGTTCGTCGACCACTTGGGTGATCGGATGCACGCGGCCGATCTCGGCCGGCGTCTCGCGCACCGGCAGCGTGACGTCGACACTCTCGGTGTTGAGCCGCGCTTCCAGCGCCGCGCCCTTGAACGCCTCGCGGCGCGCGGCGAGCGCTGCGTTGACGCGGTCCTTCAAGCCGTTGATCAGCGGGCCCTGAGTCTTTGCGCTCATCGGGCGGCAGCGTGCCGAGCGTCTTGAGCAGCGCGGTGACCGAACCGTTCTTGCCAAGCGCGGCCACACGCACGGTTTCGAGCGCAGCCTCGTCGCCTGCTTTGGCGACCTCGGCGAGAATCTGCGTTTCAAGCGCTGTGGTGTCGCGTCATGTCATTCAATCCGGCATGAACGGCAGGTCGGTATCGGCCGGCCTGCCGCCGGCCTGGGTCAGCATCGAATGGACCTGGCCGCGATGATGGGTCTGGTGATTGAACATATGCGTGACCAGGACCCAGCGCGGCCGTGTCCAATCGCGCTTGGTGGCGCCGGAAAAATAAGTCTGGTCGGCTGCGAGCCATAAATCGTCAACGGCATCGGCCCAGTCGAGAATCTTTTGGTCGAACGCCGTGCGCTCGGACTTCAAGTTTTCCCAGTCCGGATAAAGGTCCACCGATTCCGGAATTCCAACCGTCGGCCGCGGTAGGTCGGTGAAGCGGCCCATCCAGCTTCGGTCGCCCCACAGGATGTGGCTGAACGTCTTGTGGATCGAGCCGAACCAGGCGCCGCGCTCGCGCCGCCGCTCGTCATCGGACAATTGATCGGCGACGCCGTACAGGTTCTCGTTCTGCCAGCGATTGTAGCGGGCCATGCGCTGCACGTAAGCGCGGTCGATCATGGCACGCTAAGCCGCGAGCGCCGACTTGGCCTGCCCGACAATCATCTCGAACGCAGCCGGCTCGGTGATCGCGAGATCGGACAGCACTTTGCGGTCGACGGTGATGCCGGCCTTGCTCAATCCGTCAATGAAGCGGCTGTAGTTGAGGCCGAACGGCCGCACCGCCGCGTTGAGCCGCTGAATCCACAATGCGCGGAAAGTGCGCTTCCGGCGCTTGCGGTCACGGAAGGCATATTGGCCCGCCTTCTCCACCGCCTGCTTGGCGATGCGAATGGTGTTCTTGCGCCGGCCGCGAAAGCCTTTGGCGGCCTTGAGCACTTTCTTGTGCTTGGCATGAGATGTGACGCCGCGTTTGACGCGAGCCATAGTCGATCTCCTTTGAACTTGAGCGAAACGCCGAGATACAGTCCCCGCCCTTTATCCTCCGCAGCTTGCGGGGGAGCGGGCAGGAGGGATCAGCCGTTTGGCAAAAAGTACTTTTTGATTTTGTCGCCGTCGGTCTTGAACAGCACGTTGGTGCCGCGCAACTGGCGGATTTGTTTTTTGGTGCGCTTGATCATGCCGTGGCGCTTGCGCGACTGGGCATAGAGGACCTTTCCGGTCCCCGTCACCTTGAAGCGTTTTTTCGCGCCCGACTTGGTCTTGATCTTGGGCATTTGGCTCTCCTGATAATGGGCGTCCGCATCCCCACTTTGGGGAGAGGACAGGCCCGGCGATCGCTAAGGATCGCGTGCTGATTGAGCACGTCGCGCCGCCACGGCAGCCCTTAATCAGCCGGGCGGCGAGAGGGCGGGGTTATGGCAGAGGTTGCCGATTATGGCAATCGGCACGAATTGTCAGGAAACTGGCGCGCGCGGTCTAGCGCGGCGCCAAAACCATGACGACCTGGCGGCCTTCGAAGCGCGGCTCCTGCTCGATCTTGGCGATCTTCGCTGTGTCGCCCTTGACGCGATCGAGGAGTTGGTAGCCCAGCTCCTGGTGGGCCATCTCCCGGCCGCGAAACCGCAGTGTCACCTTGACCTTATCGCCTTCCTCGAAGAATCTTTCGATCGAGCGCATTTTCACGTTGTAATCGTGATCGTCGATCATCGGCCGTAGTTTGATCTCCTTGATCTCGACGACCTTCTGCTTTTTGCGCGCCTCGGCGGCTTTCTTCTGGGCCTGGTATTTGTATTTGCCGTAATCGAGAATCTTGGCCACCGGCGGCGACGAATTCGGCGCGATCTCCACGAGATCGAGCCCGGCCTCCTGCGCCAAGGCGATTGCGGCGGTGATTTCGGTGACGCCCTTGTTGGCGCCGTCTTTGTCGATGAGTTGGACCTCGCGGACGCGGATCTCCTCGTTGATGCGCGGACCCTCCTTGGCGGCGGGCTGCATGCTCCTGTTCGGGCGACGAATGGGTGTTATCTCCTGTGTGGTTTCGACAGTAACAGTGCAGAATCGTGAGTTTTGCGACGCGAGTCAACGACAATACGCGTTGCTTGCCGAGCGTGATTGATGTTCCGTGACTTTGAGCTGCATATCACCCTCCTCGCTCGCTTCGCCGGTTACGGAGGTTATCAAGTCCACCGAAGCGCGGAGCGCGTAGGTGGATGCGCGATTGCTTGGGAATGTCCGCTGCTGATGAACGATAACAGCCTGAAATTCCTACATATTGGCGAAGGCGATGAACGCCGCGGCATTGCCGTGCGGGCCATCGCCGGTGCGTCGCCCGGCCTGCTTTGGCTTGGCGGCTACAAGTCCGACATGAAAGGCACCAAGGCGGTGGCGCTGGCGGAATGGGCGGAGCGCCAACAGCGCAGTTGTGTGCGGTTCGACTATTCCGGCCATGGCGAATCCGAAGGCACTTTCACCGATGGCACGATCGGCCGCTGGCTTGCCGATAGTCTCGCTGTGTTCGACGCCTGCTGCCGCGGCCGGCAGATTCTGATCGGCTCGTCGATGGGCGGCTGGCTGGCACTGCTGCTGGTGCGCGAATTGAAGCGGCGTCTTTCTCCCGGCGGAGGCAGCGTTGCTTCAGTCGCCGGCATGGTCTTGATCGCACCCGCGGTCGATTTCACCGAGGAGTTGATGTGGAAGCGGTTCACGCCCGAGATCAAGCGCGAGCTCGACGAGAAGGGGGTCTGGGAGCGTCCGTCGCAATATTCGGCGGAGCCTTATCTGGTCACGCGGCAATTGATCGAGGAGGGACGCAGGCATTTGTTGCTCGGGGGTATGATCGAAACCGGATGCCCCGTGCGCATCCTGCAGGGCGTCGAGGATCCCGACGTGCCTTGGCAGCATGCAAAGGCGCTGGTTGCGCGGCTCGCCAGCGATGATGTCGTGCTCACACTGGTCAAGGACGGCGATCACCGCCTGTCGCGGCCGGAGGATATTGAGCGACTGATCCGCGCGGTGGCAGAATTCTAGGACTCGGCATCCGCCTTGACGGCGGGCACTCCCGCATTCCGCGCCTCGGGCTCTGCCTCCGCAGCCTTCTCCTCGGTATCCGTGAACGCCACGCCGAGTTTGTCGTCGGTGCGCCAGATCACGCGGCAGGAGCGACGCGTGCGGCCGTGCTCGAAGGTCAAATCGAAAGTTTCCGGCAGGCCGTAGGTATTCGCCAGCTTCAGGCAGGCGCCGCCGTTGTTGATGTTCTGCACGGTGCAGTGAATGACCGGCGAGCGCCGCGGCACGATGATCTTGGCGCCGCGCAAGACGCGCGTTCGTTTGATCGTTCTGCGGTCGTCTTCCATGCCTCGGCCTGATTTACCGGTATCCGCGCCGAGCCGGTCTTAGCAGCCAAGTCTTACTTAGCAGCGAAGCCTTACGGATCGTCGAATGTCGGGTTGGCAAAAGGTTAATGGGCCTGAACCAATTTGCCACAACCCCTCAGGGGCCGGCGGATCGACCCATGAAAAACGGGAGGCCGAGGCCTCCCGTTTTCGCGCTCATCGATAGACTGGAGTGCGGGATTTAGCTGTGACCG
This sequence comes from uncultured Alphaproteobacteria bacterium, assembly GCA_963813825.1. Taxonomy (GTDB): domain Bacteria; phylum Pseudomonadota; class Alphaproteobacteria; order Rhizobiales; family Xanthobacteraceae; genus BOG-931. The sequence goes on along the minus strand of CAWFBB010000028.1, from coordinate 133,769 downwards.
ACAACGTCCAGCGTCACACGGGCGAGCCCGGAAAGGCCAATTACGCGCCCTGCGCCGGTGCTGAGGTCGATGACTCGGCCCTTTACGAACGGACCGCGATCGTTGATCCGCACTGTCACGGAGCGGCCGTTACTCTGGTTGGTCACCCGCACCATGGTGCCGAACGGCAGGGTGCGATGGGCCGCGGTCAGCGCTGATGGCACCAGACGTTCGCCGCTCGCGGTGTGAGTGCCCTCGCTATAGACGGATGCAATACCCGACTGTGCCGAAGCAATCATTGGAATACAAATCGATGAACTCAAAAGCGTTACAGCAAATACAAACGTCTTGAGGCTATTGCCAGCCATGATCAGCCTTTTCGTTGTTGATGGGATTGGTTTGATAGACCGCTCATCTCGAGCGGTTGGCCCTTTGACCGGCCAATTGTGTTCATTGTGCGGCGCAGCATAAAAAATATGCTTTGCGGCGGCAATACGATATTGGAACTATTGGCGGCAACTATGCCTTTAATTTAGCATTCATTTTTGCTGCAACGCAAAAGTGTGTAAAATCAAATACTTATAAGAGCTACCGATTTTGCCCACTTTAACCGCAGATAGGTCGCCCCGCATGTTGCGTAGTCATCTCGAACCCGAGCAAATAAATAGTCAAGTAATTTCAAAAGGCTACTAGATGAACCCATTAGTGAGAGATTATTTCGGTTGTTTGTTAGTTTACTGCGGTCCTATAAGGGTTAATGGCTAAAATTGATTTCCAATCCGGCTTTAGAAGCCATGGCAGCGAAAAAGGCACGCCTGCTTGAGCAGGCGGCGGCCGTTGATCGCGATATGGCTCAGCTTGAGCGCATCGCGCGCGAGCACGATTTGGAAATACGCCCCAAGAGTTCAGCCGCAGGTGACAGCGAGCCACCGCCAGTTGCGTCCAAATCGAAAACTCAGAAGCGCACACGGCAGGCGGAAACCGGAACCGTTTCGTTGTTGATTGACCGCTATCTCAACGACAAGGAATCGCCGTTTCACGGCTTGAGATTCCGAACACGCCAGCATTACGAAAGTCTCATTAAACGCATCAACGAAGATTTGGGCGAGCAGAAATTAGCCGATTTGGAAACGGAGGATTTTGAGCGGGTCTATGATGAATGGATAGAACGATCCGCCGCACGCGGGCGAGGTGATGGTATCGCGATGGCGCACGGTACCATTACGATGCTGCGCACATTGGTCAACTACGGAACTGGATTTGCAGATAATGCCGAGTTCTTGCGGCTATCCCACGTCCTACATCGCATACGTTTTAAGACTATAAAGCCGAGCAAAAAAGAGGAGCTATCCGACGATCACGTCGATGCTCTCGGCAATGAGGCGCACAAGAACAAATGGCATTCCCTCGCGCTGGCTCAGACGATTCAGTTCTACGCTGGATTACAGCAGCGTGACGTCATTGGAGAATGGGTTCCTGTCGCGGAGCCCGGAATGTCAGTTGTCCACGACGGCGAAGACAAATGGCTGCGCGGACTGCGCTGGGAAGAAATCGACAAAGACTGGATTTTAACGCACGTCACCTCGAAGAAAAACGAGGAGATCAAGATTCGCTTGTCCGACTATCCCAAAGTTATGGCTGAGTTTTCGCGAATGGGTCCGCGACAGTGGAGCGGACCCGTCATTATAAATGAAGATACAAAATTGCCGTACGTGGCTTGGGAGTTTCGTCGCCGGTGGCGCATCCTCGCCAAAGCAATCGGCCTACCGGCCCATATTAAAAACATGAACTCTCGCCGTAGCAAGAAAGCGCACGCTCAGAGCGACGCTACTGAGGCAACGGCATGAACACGCGTCGCCATAAACGAATGAAGCGCCCGCCGGGTAACCAGCGAGCGCCTCATATGAGCCGTCGAAGGGCTATCTCTGCAAAAGCTACCCTTCGGCATTCGAGCCTTGAGATTGGCCGTCTCAAGGGAACCACCAGCGTAAGGCCGTGAAGCCGGTCCGGGAGGTGGTCCATGCAATAGAAGCTGCATGAGTTGATTGGCGTCGTCAGGATAGGCTCCTGGCGGCGCCGTCAACCTATCAAAACATATACTAAGCCTTTGGGCCGTTTGCAAACTTGGCGATTGGTCAATGGTTTACGGAGGCCGTGTGACGCGAAAGCAGTCGGAAGATTTGTTTTCCGAACGGGAAGCTGTGCGCCGTCGGGAAGATGCGTTGAAGCGCATGCTTTGACAGGGCAATTCTATTTCGTCGAACGATTTAGGCAGCTTCGGTCAGTGCATATTGCCGACAATGATCCAGGTATGCGGATTCGTGTAACGCGATCAGATCCACGACGCTCGTCCACAACCAAGATGGGGCTTTGAGGGAAGCTCTATGGGTCTTCGCTAAATCAGAGAGCCACCCCCGGCGCTGGATGGATTTCATTTGGCGCCCGTGCGCGCGCCCGATGACACCTGCGAGATAATGCGCGAGGCTCATCGCTTCCTGCCGCGTCAGCCGGTCGATCTCGATTTTCAGGTCTTGCGGCATGAGCTCCCGGACGACGACTGCTCGTTCGAGCAGCCTTGTGGCCAGCATGCGCTGTCCGAGGTTGGGAGAAAGCGCCTTCGCGCCCGTCACGACGCGGATCGCATTGTCCCGTGGCATCGCCGCCTTCGGGGTCTTTGGAGCCGCTGCTGGAACTGCTTCCTTGATGTCGACGAGGCAGATGCTCGAACTCTTGCCCTTACCGACACGCAGCAACGCGGCATAGCGGAGCCGTCCAAGCGAACTGCAACCCTTCACCCAATAGGCCGCATCGAGCATCTCAATGGCGTCATCCGCGCCATGGTCTCGAAGCGCGGCCAGCGACGGCCGCACGGAATCGCTATCGACCATGTCGCTCAAGGCCCCACGCTCTTCCGGCGTCAGCGCCCAAAATCGCTTGCCGAGAGGAATGGTGGGCTTGACGGTGTCGAGCCGTTCTTCCGCTAAATGTCGCCATCGCCGCCGTATCGATCGCTCCAGAAGCAATTGAATAGCCTTAGGGCGGTTCGACTTGTCCTTGTCGCCATCGCCCGATAGGGCCGATTGGTAGCCGGCAATGAGCTCTTCCAGAATTTTTGCAGTCGTTACACCGGGCAGGTCAGAGCCGCGGGCTGCCGACGCCAGCGATAATCCCAGCCGTATCAAATCGTGTGCTGGATTGCCAATTACGGTTTGATCAAGGTCCCTGATTTGCACCGCCACACGCCCCTTTGCATCGGCGAGAGGACCAAGATTGCCGACGTGGCAGTCGCCGCAAATCCAGACTGGAGGCCCTTCCGGCAATTTGCCACGGCTGCGCTCAAGCCATTCGTAAAACTTAACGGTGTTGCCGCGTACGTAAGCGTGCGCGGATCGTGCCATCTTCAGATTCCGAGTCTGTGTCAGAACCTGCTGTCGATCGTCGGCCTTTATCATCCGGCCTCATAAGGTGGGAGGAGCCGCGCCTTTCGGCGCGGCTCTCTCTGTTTCGTCAATGGGAGAAAAGTGCGAGCAGGATGATAATCGGGATCGGGACGCCAAGCAGCCAGAGAAGAATGCCTCTACCCATGATTTATGCTCCTTATAATGGTCGGGGGGTGAGAGTTCGATCGTTCCATGTGCCGTCGCGCAACGAGCCGCCTTCGACCGCTGCGAGGCTCGCCGCGAATGCGCCGAACAGCATCGCGGCCGTCAGCCAGAAGGAAAGCTTTGCTGCACCTTTTCGGGCGTTGTCGGCGGTGGTCTTCGCTTCGGTAATCACGTCGTTGACGCGTTTCTCGGCATCGGCCTGAACTCATGCCGGTGCGTGCAGCAACAACTTGCGTCACATATGTATGGTCGCCGGCACTCAGAGCCTGATTATCTTGAACGCTTGCCGTCCATAGCCGCAATACTTCCGCCCGCGTCTGGTTGGAATTTCTGTTGGCCGGGGCGGCGGTATTTGCATTCGGCGCTGCGGGATTTGCATTGGCCGCATCCGGCGAGGATGCAGCAGCTCCGGGCGCAGGCTGTGCCGCGGCCGCCGGCTCGGTCCGAAACAGCTTATCGACGTAAATTTCCGACGGATTGACCGAGCGGGCCGATTGCGATGCGGCGCCGCCTAATCCGGCCACCGTGCCATTCGCGAGGTACGACGTGGCAGAACTCAAGGCGCTTGCGCTGATCAGCGTCGCGAACGCCCAGGCGATAAAGCCGTGTGCGGTGTCGCGAAAGAAAACTTCGTGGCTGTGAACTCCTACCCATTTCGTCCGCAATCGGGCGGCGAGATAGCCGCCGACGGCAGACGACATCACCGCTACGATCACCAGATATATTCCGGTGCCGGTTTTGAATGTCGATGCCGAAACGCCAGTATCGCTCCACGGTGAAATAGATGAGAGGCCAAGCCCTGCGCCGAAGGCGATAAGAAGAAGTGCCAATGCGGCCGCAGCGACTGCACCAGCGGCAATCGCCGCCCAAGACACGGCGGATTGGGCGTCCACAACAGTGGTCGCCCGGTTCAGATCGGAATCCATTGAGAGTCTCCCCGGACGGGACGTAAGCGTCCCGATCAGAAATTCCGACGCTGCGAAAAAGTTCCACCAAAAGCGCTAACCGAAACACGGAAGGGCGCCCGTCTGACTACGGTTGTGACCGCAAAAGCCATGTCTTTTTACATGATGATCGGTGAAATCGAATCATGATCCAAATTTGCGAATTTCGATGATGGCTCATTGCAACCCGTCACAGTGCTCACTGCGCGGCGGCTGTTGAAAGTACGTAGTCTCGGAATTGTTCGCGCAGTGCTGTTTTTAGAATTTTGCCGGTCGCGGTGTGTGGAATTTCCGCGACGAAGGCGACGTCATCGGGCATCCACCACTTGGCGACCTTGCCGTCGAGAAATGACAACAGTTCGGCCTCAGTCACCGTCTGGCCCGGCTTGAGCACCACGATCAGCAGCGGCCGCTCGTCCCACTTCGGATGTGGCACGCCGATCACGGCCGCCTCCGCGACTTTCGGATGACCGACGGCGAGGTTTTCCAGTTCGATCGAGGAAATCCATTCACCGCCCGACTTGATGACATCCTTGGATCGATCGGTGATCTGCATGTAGCCATAGGTGTCGAGCGTGGCCACGTCGCCGGTGTCGAAATACCCCTCGGCATCGAGCACGCCGGAGCCTTCCTTGAAATAGGCCCTGGCAACCGACGGCCCGCGCACCTTGAGCCGGCCGAATGTCTTGCCGTCGCGCGGCAATTCCTTGCCGCTGTCGTCGACGATCTTCATGTCGACGCCAAACGGGGGATGACCCTGCTTGGTCTGGGCGTCGAGCTTCGCCTCGCCGGTCAGTTTCGCGTATTCCGGCTTGAGCGAACCTAATGTGCCGAGCGGGCTCATCTCGGTCATGCCCCAGGCATGGCAGACTTCGACGCCATAGACGTCCTGAAACTTTTGCGTCATGGCGCGCGGGCAGGCGGAGCCGCCGATCACGACTTTGTTCAGATAGGGCAGCTTCAGATTGTTGGTTTCGAGATGCTGCAGCAGCATCAGCCATACGGTCGGCACCGCGGCCGAAAAGGTCACGCGATATTGGTCGAGCAATTCATAGATCGAGGCGCCATCGAGCTTGGCTCCCGGCATGACCATGGTGGCGCCGACCATCGGCGAGGTCAAAGCCAGGCCCCAGCAATTGGCATGGAACATCGGTACCACCGGCAGAACGACGTCACGTGACGACACGTCCATGCCATCGGGCTGCGCCGCCATCATCGAATGCAGAATGTTCGAGCGATGCGAATAGAGCACGCCTTTCGGATCGCCGGTGGTGCCGGACGTGTAGCACATGCCGGCGGCGGTATTTTCGTCGAAAGATTTCCAGGCGAAGTCGCCATCGACCTCGGCGATCCACTCCTCATATGCCACGGCGTTCTTCAGCGTGGTCGCGGGCATGTGCGCCGCATCGGTCAGCACCACATAACGCTCGATCGGCTTTAACCTGTCGGCGAGCTTTTCCGCGATCGGCAGGAACGTGAGATCGACCATCATCATGCGGTCTTCGCCGTGATTGACGATCCAGGCGATTTGATCGGGGAACAGGCGCGGATTGATGGTGTGATAGACCGCGCCGATTCCCATGATGCCGTACCAGGCCTCGAGGTGCCGCCAGCTATTCCATGCCAGCGTTGCGATGCGGTCGCCGAGCTTGATGCCGTCCTTGTCAAGCCGTTGCGCCACGCGCAGTGCGCGCTTTCGCACATTTGCGTAATTCGTGGTGTGGATCGGACCTTCGACCGAGCGAGTAATGATCTGCCGCTCGGCGTGATAGGTCGCGGCGTGATCGAGGATGCGATGGCACAAAAGCTGCCAATCCTGCATCAGCCCAAGCATTGTTTCCCCCGAAATTTTCTCGTGACCGTTTAGCAAGCGGTCGACGCCGCCGGCTGCCCAAGGTTATCCGCATGCGGCCGCGAGGCAACACCCGGCGCGCTTGTGGCCCAGGGTGCGGTTGGCCTAAAGCTGACCGCATAGGGTGTGCCGGGAGACCCGCCGCGTGAGGAATTGCCGCGTCAAATGCGCCGTTATCCTCGCTGTCCTGGCGGGCGCGGGTGGGGTCGCGGCGGCGCAAGACGGGCCGCAGCCCTCCGGCCATGGGTCGCCGCAGCCGCCACCGATTGCCATCCCCCGGGAATTGTCGCCGCCGCAGGAGGTCTATGCGGCATTTCCGGACACCTCGACTGGCGCGCCACCGGCAGCCACGGCGGTGGTGCCTTCGGCCTGCCAATTGCGGCTGTCGAAACTGGCAACCTTTCAGCCGCTGCCGGTTCTGGTCGGTCCCGGCGAGTGCGGCGCTACCGACGCCGTCTTGCTGGACGCGGTCATCCTGCCCGACCAGAACAAAGTCATCGTCAGTCCGGCGGCGACGCTGCGCTGCCCGATGGCCGAGCAGATGGCCCAATGGGTCCGTGACGATGTCGCGCCTGCCGTACTGAAGTTCGGAGCGCCGTTGCGCGGGCTTGATAATTTCGATTCATACGAATGTCGCGGCCGCAATCGCGTTCGCGGCGCGACGTTGAGCGAACATGGCCGCGCCGACGCGCTCGACGTACGGCTATTCAAGCTCGCCGACGGCAAGACGCTCACGCTCACCGATGTCAATGTCGACAAGGCTTGGCGAGAGGCCATGAAGGCGAGCGCTTGCGCGCGGTTCGCGACCATCCTCGGCCCCGGCTCCGATGGCGCCCATGAGGAGCATATTCACTTCGATCTTGCCGAGCGCCGCAACAACTACAAGGTTTGCGAATGGGACATTCGCGTCCCGACACCGCCGCCGGCCGTTGCGCAAACGCAGTCAAAAGATGCGGCGCCGCCAGCAGATAGTGTTGCGCCGGATGATGCAGCGGAGGCAGAGGCATTGATTCCGCTGGAGATGCCGTGCCGTTGCCGCGCTCGCGGCCGCTCGCGGCGAACATAGCGAGGAGACAACAATGAACCTTCACCGTCGTCGCAATTCTGTATTTGGCCGCGAGTGCCGTCGCGCTGCCTGTAGTTCCGCGCTTCGCAAGGGCGGACACCTATCCGGCGCGGCCAGTGCGCTTCATCGTCGGTTTCCCGGCCAGTAATGCAAGCGACATTGTCGCGCGCCTCATGGGCCAAAAGCTGTCGGAGCATCTTGGTCAAACATTCGTCATCGAAAATCGGCCGGGCGCCGCCGGCAATATTGCTACCGAAATCGTCGTGAATGCGCCGCCCGATGGCTACACGCTTCTCTTGATCAGTCCGTCGGCCACGACTAATCCCGCACTCTACGACAACCTCAACTTCAATTTCATCCGCGACATCGCGCCGGTCGCAGGCTTCGCCCGCGCGCCGTACGTGATGGTGGTCAATCCGTCACTCCCCGCCAAGACCGTTGCCGAATTTATCGCCTATGCCAAGGCCAATCCGGGCAAGATCAATATGGCGTCGGCCGGCAATGGAAGTTTTAGCCATATGTGCGGGGAGTTGTTCAAGGCGATGGCCGGCGTTGACATGGTTCACGTCCCGTATCGCGGCAGTTTCCTCCCTGATCTGCTTGGTGGCCAAGTGCAGGCCGTCTTTAGTCCAATTTCCCAGTCACTCGACTATATCCGAGCGGAAAAACTGCGCGCCCTTGCGGTGACCACTGCTACGCGTCAGGAGGCGCTGCCTGATATTCCGACCATAGCCGAGTTCGTACCGGGCTACGAAGCGAGTGCCTGGTACGGGATTGGGGCGCCTCACGATACCTCCGTAGAGATCATCGCGCTGATCAATAAAGCGATCATTGCGGATCTCGCCGACCCGAAGACGAAGGGTCAACTCGCCGGCATTGGCGCAGAGCCGATGCCGATGACTTCTGCGGAATTTGGCAAATTCCTCGCCGCAGAAACCGAAAAATGGGGCAAGGTCATTCGCGCTGCCGGTATCAAGCCGGGATAACGGTTCCGGATTTTCCAAAATACCGTTCGTAAAGATTGTGCGCGCATCTGGCTTTGACGGAGGGCGCACGGTACGGCCACAATAGCACTATCAACTCTAAGCGTCGCCACAGCACCGGCAAAGGCCTGTCATGTCACCGCTCAGCAATCTTGCCACCCGCGACGTCGAAACGCTGGTGCATCCGTACATCAACCTCGCAAAATTTCGCGAGACCGGCCCGCTCATCATCGAACGCGGGCAGGGCGTCTATGTCTACGACAGCGACGGCAAGCCTTATATCGAAGGCATGGCGGGGCTGTGGTGCACGTCGCTCGGCTACGGCAACGAGGAACTGGTTGAAGCCGCGGCGGCGCAGATGCGCAAATTATCCTTCGCGCATCTGTTCACAGGCAAGAGTCACGATCCGGCGATCGAGCTAGCGGAAAAGCTCAAGGAGATCGCGCCGGTTCCGATTTCGAAGGTGTTTTTCTGCAATTCCGGATCGGAGGCGAACGACACGCAGGTCAAGCTCGTCTGGTATCTCAACAATGCGCTCGGGCGGCCGCACAAGAAGAAAATCATCGGCCGCATGAAGGGTTATCACGGCGTCACCATCGTTGCGGCGTCGCTGACGGGTTTGCCTGCCAATCACCGCGACTTCGATTTGCCGTTGCCGGGCTTTTTGCATGCCGCATGCCCGCATCATTATCGCTTCGCCGAGGACGGCGAGAGCGAGGAGCAATTCGCCACGCGCCTTGCCGAAGAGCTCGATGCACTGATCGTCAAGGAAGGCCCCGACACGGTAGCGGCCTTCATCGCTGAACCAGTGATGGGCGCCGGCGGTGTCATCGTGCCACCGAAAACCTATTTCCAGAAAATTATGGCGGTCTGCGAGAAGCATGACGTCTTCATGATCAGCGACGAGGTGATCTGCGGCTTCGGACGGCTCGGCACCGCGTTCGGCTGCGAGAAGCTCGATTTCCGGCCACACGCGATCTCGGTCGCCAAGGCGCTGTCCTCGGCCTATCTGCCGATCGCCGGCGTCATGATTCCCGAAAGCATGTATCAGGCGCTGCTTGCCGAGAGCAAAAAGATCGGCGTGTTCGGCCACGGCTTCACCTATGGTGGTCATCCGGTGTCGGCCGCGGTCGCCCTCAAGGCGATCGAAATCTATCAGCGCGATCGCATCTTCGAGAAAGCCGCCGCGCTGTCGCCGAAATTCCAGTCGCGGCTATCGGCGCTCGGCGCGCATGCGCTGGTTGGCGAAGCGCGCGGCCTGGGCATGATCGGCGGCATCGAGCTTGTCGCCGACAAGCGCAGCAAGCGCGCGTTCGCTCCGCAGCACGGCGCCGGTGCACGCGCCGTGCAATTCGCCGAAGCCGAAGGCCTGATCGTGCGTTCGGTGCTCGGCGACGTGCTGACGCTGTGCCCGCCGCTGATTATCAGCGAGTTCGGAAATCGACGATTTGTTCGATCGGCTAAGCCGCGCGCTCGACAAAACGCTGGATTGGGTAAAGCGCGAGCGGTTGGCGTGATTGCGCGCGCCCCCCGTGACGCCATTAAGGGTCACGTCTGCGGAGCGAGCGTATTCAGGAGAGTGGCCAGGTTTTTCCGGCGTGTAGCTGTCGTTGTCGATGCCGCCGTCGATCATGGCCCGCGCCGCGATGTAGGGCAGGCTGTGATCCGCGGTCTCTTTCGTATCCGGCGCCCACTTCTCCGGATCGCTGCCGGCTATCTGAAGCCCGCGCCGCGTCGTGCCGATTTCCATTGTGGCGATACGATCGAGATTGCCGATCTCCTTGGCAAGCGCGACTGCGGCGGGCACGGTGGTTTGTGCGGTGATATGGGCCGCATAGGCTTTGATGCCGCACTGGTAAATCTTAAACGCAACGCCGCGCCGGCCGAAGGCGTCGACATCCACAGTGGCCGGCCCGGTGACGAGTTGGAAGAAGCCATAGCGGCCTTCGAAGATCGGTGCCGGACCGGTGAGGCCGGCGCGCGCGAGCGTGGTGGCGAAGACCGCGTTGCGTCCAGCTTCCGCGTCCGCGATCCCTTTCCAGTCTGACAGCGCCTGCACACGGGTCTGCCCCATCGTAATGTGATCGTTGAGCGCGAGATTGACGGCTTGCACCAGCTTGTCGCGAGGAAGCTTCATCAGCTTGCCCGCGGCCAGCGCGACGGACGGCAGGCTCAACATCGGAACGTCCCAACCGCGCTTACTGATACTGACGTCGAAAGCGTCGATCAGGCGGCAGTTGATCTCGTAGGCAAGAGCGATCGCAGTGATAAGCTCCTTTGCGCTGGCGCGCTCGACTTCTGCGACCGCAAGACAGGCCGCGATATCGTCGCTCGGATGGCCCGTGATGCGGCCGACATAGGCGTCGTTGAGGTCGAGATAGCGGAAGGCTGCGCCATTGGCGAAGGTCGCGAGATCAGGTGCGACGCGGTGCCGTGTGCCAATCACGGTCGCGCTACCGCTGCCGCCCGCCAATACGACGTCGCGGCAAATGCGCACCGGCTCAGCGTCGAAGGCGGCGAGACCGCAGCCCAATACGTCGATGAGAAGCACTTTGACACGTTCGACTGTCGCGTCGTCGAGATCATCATAGCGGAGGCCGTCGGCGTAGGCGGCGAGCCGTTCCGCGAGGGATGCGTCACGCGATTCTGAATCCGGCGGCGCCGGACGATCCTCGGCGCCGGCAATTTTCGACACGATTGGCAGCGTCGCGGCGCCGGCGCCCAGGCGCAAAACCTGTCTGCGCGGAAGTTTCATGGTGATCCGCCCTGATGCCTCGACGGCTGCGGCAGCTTCCGACGTATCTTAATCGAACGCAATGTAGCCAGGTGCAGATGGAATCCGGAGTGACGGAAGATTGGGAAACCCGCCGAAGCCCGATACGTCTGCAAGAGGAAGGGACTATCGATCTCCGGCTCGAACTTTCGGGTCGCCCCCGAATTGCGTATTGCCATGAACAGTCCGTTCACGACTGGCGCGCTATCTAACAGGCATGACGACGATTTCACCCGATGAATTTCACCAGACTTCGGCGCCGGCTACGCCGCCGCGCGTGACCAGGCGCGTTCTCCTCGCCGGGGCGGCGGGCTTGGTCGGATTGCCGGCGGCGACCGGGATTTATGCCGGCGCGATCGAGCCGCAAGGCCTTGTCGTCACGCGATACACGCCGGCGCCGCGGAACTGGCCGGCGGACCGTAAGCTCTCCATCACGGTGATCGCCGATCTACATGCGGGCGGCCCCGACATGCAGCTTGGGCATGTTCGCCGGATCATCGATACCGCAAGCGCGTTGCAGTCCGACATCGTGCTGCTGCTCGGCGACTTCACGGCTTGGTACAATTTCGCGACGACGCCGGTGCCGGATGAGCTTTGGGCGGCCGAACTGGCGCGGCTCAAACCGCCGCTCGGAACTTGGGCCATCCTCGGCAATCACGATTGGTGGCATCACCTGGAAGGCGTACGCCGGGCGCTCGCCGCCGTGCAGATTCCCATTCTGGAAAACGATGCCGTGCTGCTTGGCGCGGAGGGCCGGCGATTCTGGCTCGCGGGCATCGGCGATCAGCTCGCCATTCAGCTCGGCCACGGCCACTATCGCGGCGTTGACGATCTGCCACTGACACTGTCGCGCATCAAAACCGATGATCCCGTCCTGCTGATGGTGCACGAGCCGGACATATTTCCGCACGTGCCGGAGCGCGTTGCGCTGACCTTTGCCGGACATACCCATGGCGGACAGATAAGATTGCCGCTGATCTGGCCGAAATTCGTGCCGTCGCGCTATGGCGCGCGCTTCGCCTATGGCCACATCGTCGAGCGCGAACGGCACCTGATCGTTTCGGGCGGGCTTGGCACCAGCATCATCCCGGCGCGCCTCGGCGTGCCGCCGGAAATCGTACACATCGAGCTCGGTGCCTAGCCGCAGCGCTCATTAGCAATGGTGGGGCGCGAAAAGCAAACGGCGCTGGGATCACCAGCGCCGCTTACCACCATCCCCCGAAGTATTAGGTCAAATCAGTATGGCTTCACCGGACCGTCGGGGCCGCTGGCGACTTTCGGCAGTGGCCCGCCGTTCTGGTTCGGCGCCAGCACCACCACGACCGTGCCCATCTTGACGTGGCTATAGAGGTCGATCACGTCCTCGTTGGTCATACGAATGCAGCCGGATGAAATCGCTTGTCCGATATATTCCGGCTGATTGGTGCCGTGGATGCGGTACAGCGTGTCTTTGTTGCCGGAGAAGAGATACAGGCCGCGCGCGCCCATCGGATTGTGCGGTCCGCCGGTGACGAAAGCCGGCAGCGGGCCGAGCCGCGCCTGCTCGCCAGGCGTCGGTGTCCATCCCGGCCATTCTTCCATGCGGCCGACCTTGGCTATGCCGCTCCAGACCTGCGCGTCTTCGCCAACGGCAATGCCGTAGCGAACGGCCTGATGGTTCGGCAGCACGTAGTAGAGGAATTTGTTGTCGCTATCGACAATGATGGAACCCGGAGCTTCCTGGCGGTCGAAGCTGACAACGTGACGCTTAAACTGGTCGGGAATTGATGCCTGCGCATAAGGCAGGTTCGACATCAATTCCTTGTCGCGCGGCTTCCAGCTGGCCTGCGTCGACGGTTCAAGCGTTTCCTGCATGCAGCCGCCGAGCAGCAAACCAACGAGCAAAAATGCAAAGGTACGCATTGTCATTGTCAGCCTATTTTCCCACCAGCCCCCGCGTCGCCGCCCGCCGATGATCTGCTTGGGTTTCAATAGCCAAATCGTCCCGCTAATGCCAGCCGCTACAACGCTTTGTCATCACGGTCGGCGACAAGTGTTGCAGGAATGCCGCACTATCCCCAAGCTTCGTTTGATAAATTCGCATCGTACCCAACCAGCGCCGCCGTTGAAGCGCAGGCCCACGAGTATGCGGCGCATAAATTAAGCAAGAGTTTACCATAGCCGGTGTCATGTGACCGCCATACCGGCTGCGGAAATGTCACGACGGCGCACGATTTGCCGCCCATTTCCGCCGCACTCGCAGGCTAAGTTTTCATCATCGTACACCCGGAACGGGAATGGGATTTCACTATGCCAAATGGAACTGCCGCATCGGCCGAAAAGATCGCTCCGATGGGAGCAAATGACCGCAAGACTTCCGGCGAAACCAGGACTTCCAGCGAAACCAGGGCTTCCAGCGAAACAATGCCGCTTGACAGCCGTTACGGGAAAATCGGCATTTCAGCAGTTGCCGCAGCCGCGCGCTACCAGGGGGATGGCCAAAATCCCGCATGCGCGCCGGAGTCGGCAAAATGGCGCGATCTCTTTGCCGAAGCGGCCGCCTGATAGGCCGGTCGCATTAGGATTCAAAGAAAAAGGGGACGTTTCGTCCCCTTTTTTGCATTTTAGAGCTTTCCAGCATTTTTTAGAGGTTCGTCGTGACCCCGGGTCCGCGCTCATGCAGCGCCCACACCTCGAAGGCAGCCAGTACCGCCACCATAAAGCCAATCACCACATCGATGGTCATCGCGTCGCTGTCCTGGAACCCGAGCAGCCAAGGCGATACGATGAGTGCAAGGCCGGCGAACACCTTGAGCCATTCTTCCCAGACTGCGAATGCGGCGAGTGCCGCTATCGACAGCACCGCAATGAAAATTCCGACGACCGACGCGGTCTGCCACTGGGCGCCAACCGACAGGTCGAACTCCCAGGGCGAAAAGAACAGGACCATGCCGAGGACAAGGTTCACCACGTCGCAGAGCTTCACGCTCGACCAATCGTCCATGAAACCCTCCGCAGCGGAACTTGGTCGCGCCGTTTGCTCCGGGCTTGCCGGTCATTCACGCACGGTTCCGCTAATAAGAAACGGGGTGGCGACGATCTGGTTCCAGGCGCGCGCCCGCGACGGTTCTGTGACATGAGCGGCACGGGCGATTTTTCCAACGCGGAAGTCGAAGCAGGACGACTACTCTTCGCGGGCGAATGGAACTTCCTCTCGGCGGCAAGCTCGCGCGCCTCGCTACCGCCGATGGCGGCGCCGGAGATCGCATTTGCCGGCCGCTCCAATGTCGGCAAGTCGAGCCTGATCAACGCGCTGACCGGGCGCAAGGCGCTGGCCCGCACCTCGAATACGCCGGGACGAACTCAGGAGCTGATTTTTTTCGGCGGACCGGCGCGGCTCGTGCTGGTCGATATGCCGGGCTACGGCTACGCCGCAGCGGCCAAGAGCAAGGTCGCGGCCTGGACGACGCTGATTCACGATTATCTTTACGGCCGGTCCACGCTGGCGCGCGTCTATATCCTGATCGATGCGCGCCACGGCCTCAAGTCCGCCGATGACGCCATTCTCGATACGCTCGGCAAGGCCGCCGTCAGCCATGAGATCGTGCTGACAAAGTGCGATCAGATCGGTGACACTGAACTCGCCGACCGCATCGATGCGGTCAAAGCCGCGATCAAAAAACGGCCGGCGGCCTTTCCCGATGTGATCGCAACCTCATCACGGACCGTCGCTGGCATCGCGTCATTGCGCGCCGCGATCGCGCGACTCCTTGCGGAGCGCGTCAGCTAACGATCCGATTGCGAGATGCGCAAGTGCGTACGGCCCGCCTCACCGCACTGCGCGCGCTCCACTCGGCGATTAGCGTGGTTTCTCCAGATAGACCTTCAGCGGTCTCCAGTAGCGCGCCTTCCAGCCGCTTGAGAGATGGTCGACGTGCTTCGGCGGCAAGCCAGTCTGGTCGAAGATGAGCCGTGTGCCGCCACGCACCTTTTTAAATTCGAACCGGACGATGCTGTACACGCTCTCCGGCATCCCTTTGACACGCCATGCCTGCACGATGCGCTTGCCAGGCTTGAGTTCGATGTTGCGGCCAATCACGTAGCCGCCATGGGCGGAGAAAGTGCCGCCAACCCTGGAGCTTATTTTTGCCTTGCCGTTGGCAGTGAACGCTTCGTGTTCTTTCGAGTTCATGAGCGCCCGATAGACGCGCTGCGGCGTGGCCTTGAATGTGACCACCTGATGTATCGACGTTGGCACGGGATCGCCCCTGACGGTTATAACCCGGGATTCCACGAATGAATCCCGAACTTAACTTCATGGTTTAGGTGCTCATCAGGGTCAAGATACAACCCGGCACGTGCGGCGCGCCGAAGGCAATCATCCCATCGGTAAGGTAGGGTAGGGCAGGCGACATGCGGAGACGGTGATTATGAACAGTGGGCTGGAAGGTGTGGTCGCGGCGGAGACGGTGCTAAGCCACGCCGACGGCGAAAGCGGCGCGGTCTGGGTGCGCGGTCACACCATTGAGAAGCTCGCTGCCGCTCACGGCTACGAGGGTGCAGTGGCGGTGATGTGGGAAGGTTTTACCGGCCATGGCCTGACGCGAGCATCCATGCAGGAAACGCTGGCGACCGCGCGCGCAAAGGCATTTGCGCGAACCGGCGAGTGGTTGCTATGCGCGGCACCCCGGCCGCTCGTTGAGGGTGTGCGTATCGCGCTTGCGGCGTTGCCCGACGACACCGATGCGGCCGCAATTCTTGCGACACTTCCGGTGGCGATCGCGGCGCTTATTCGCGCCCGTGCCGGCAAGCCGCTGATTGCGCCCGATCCGTCGCTCGCAACCGCCGCCGATCTTCTGCATATGATTGCGGGTGCGCCTATCGCGCCGCAACGCGCCGCCGCGCTCGATACATATCTCACGACTGTCATCGACAACGGCCTTGGCAACTCCACTTTTGCCGCAAGGGTCGTCGTCTCGACGCGCGCTTCGCTCGTCGCGGCGGTGCTGGGCGGTTACTGCGCATTTTCCGGCCCCTCGCACGGCGGCGCGCCAGGCTTGGCGCTCGACATGCTCGACGCGATCGAGGCCAGCGGCGACACCGACGGCTGGATCGAGCGCGAGCTCGATGCTGGCGGCCGCCTGATGGGTTTCGGTCACCGCATTTTCCGCCGCCGCGATCCGCGCGCAGATCTGTTGCGTGCGGCGCTACGGCGGCTCGATTCGCACGCCGCGCGTCTCGATTTCGCAATTGAGGTCGAGCGCCGCGCCGTCGCGGCATTGCAGCGCCGCAAGCCGGGCCGCCGCGTCGAAGCCAATATCGAGATGGACGCAGCCCTTCTGCTCGACGCTATCGGCTTGTCGCGCGAGGCCTTCACGCCGGTCTTTGCCGTTGCGCGCTGTGCCGCATGGCTCGCCCATGCCATCGAGCAGCAACAAACCGGCCGTATGATCCGCCCGGCGTCGACCTATATCGGGCCGGTACCGGCCGATTGAGTTGTCGCGGCGTCTGTGCGCCGCTACATAGTTTGCGCTTAATGCCGGGAAGACTGACACAATGAGCCAGACCGATCCGATCAGCCCCCAGGTGCAGGCCCGCATCCTGTCCGAGGCGCTGCCTTACATGCAGCGTTATGACGAGGAGGTCATTGTCATTAAATATGGCGGCCATGCCATGGGCGATGAGCACATGGCGCGCGACTTCGCCCGCGATATCGTGCTGTTGGAGCAGACGGCGATCAATCCGATCGTGGTGCACGGCGGCGGCCCGCAGATCGAGGCCATGCTCAAGAAGGTCGGTGTGCAGTCGCAGTATGCGGCGGGCCTGCGCATCACCGACGCCAAGACGCTGGAAATTGTCGAGATGGTGCTGGCCGGCTCCATCAACAAGCAAATGGTAGGCTACATCAACGAAGCCGGCGGCAAGGCGATCGGGCTGTGCGGCAAGGACGGTAATATGGTTGTCGCCCGCAAGCTGACGCGGACGGTCGTCGATCCCGATTCCCACATCGAGAAAATGATCGATCTCGGGTATGTCGGTGAACCGGAGAAAGTCGACACCACCGTGCTCACCCAGATTCTCGGCCGCGAGTTGATACCGGTGCTAGCGCCTGTCGCCGCCGCGGCCAATGGCGGCACATATAATGTCAATGCCGACACGTTCGCTGGAGCAATCGCCGGCGCACTGCATGCCAAGCGCCTGCTTCTGCTCACCGACGTACCCGGCGTGCTCGATAAGTCGAAAACTCTGATCAAGGAATTGTCGGTCGACGACGTCCGCCGCCTGATTGCCGACGGCACCATCTCAGGCGGCATGATCCCCAAGGTCGAGACCTGTATCGAGGCGCTCGATCGTGGCGTCGAGGGCGTGGTTATTCTCGACGGCAAGGTGCCACACGCGGTGCTGCTCGAATTGTTCACCGAGCTTGGCTCCGGCACGCTGATCCATCGCTGACCGCCGATGGAATCAAAAATCGCGCGCGGGCGGCTGCACGCTGTCCTCCCCGGTATCACTGCCGCGGTGTCGTTCGGCGTCTGTGACACCATCGCCAAACTGATTTTTGCCGACGGCGTTGACCCGCTGACGCTGGCACTCATTCGCGGCGTCGCCGGACTCGGGTTCATGTACCTCTATCTGCGCATCGGGTCGCCGCCCAAGCCAGCCACGCCGCGCGCTCGCGCCTTTGCGCTTGGGCTCGGCGTGCTGTTCGCGGCCATCGTCTTCGGCCTGTTCCAGGCGATTGCGCTGATCACGGTGCCGCTCGCCGTTCTCACCTATTTTACCTATCCGTTGTTGACAGGTCTCGGCGGCGCGGTCTTCGGCGTGGAGCGCCTGGGCTGGCAGGGCCTGGTTGCTGCCGCCGTTGCGTTTTTCGGATTGGCGCTGATGATCGGCGCCGATCCGCAGCATCTATCGGTTGTCGGAGTGGCATTTGCGGCAGGCGCTGCGCTGTGCCGCGCGACGTTTTTATTGGTCGCCCGCGTCGAGCTGCAAGATACCGATCCGCGAATGACGACATGGCATTCGCTGGTGTCCTCGACGGCGATTTTCGCCGTGGCCGCCGCCATCACCATGAATTGGCATTCGCCGCAATCCGCCTTCGGCTGGTTTCTGGTGCTGGTCCTGAGCGTGGGCGTCGCAATCGCAATCCTGACATTATACGTCTCGACCGTACGCATCGGCCCGTTTCGCAGTGCGCTGATCATGAATGTGGAGCCGTTCTTGGCAACGCTGCTCAGCGCCGCCTGGCTCGGCGAGGTACTCACTCCACTCCAGGGCCTCGGCGCGGCAGTGATGCTGGCCGCAATCGTCGCATTCCAGATCTGGCGCTGACGGTGTAATATCTCGGGTAAAGAACAAGCCCGGGAGGAATTCCATGCGATTGTCGACGACATGCGGCTGCTGCGGATCGCGGCGGCAATTTCTGACCGGCGCAGCGGCGCTCGGCGCGGCTGCGCTTATGGGCGGCCGCGAGGCATCAGCGCAGGCCAAGACGGCAAAACTGATCGACACGCATCACCACTTCTATCCGCCCACCTATCAAAAGGCCTGGGGCGACTGGGAGGATCAGCGCAAAATTCCGCACTTCGGCGTACAGCTCGCCTGGACGAAGGAAAATGATCTCGAGGCGATGGACAAGAACGGCATCACGACCGCGGTGCTGTCGCTGGCCTCGACGCCGGGCGTATGGTTCGACGCCGGCGCGGAGAAGGCCCACGACATGGCGCGACTGTGCTGCGATTTTGCCGCCGAGATGGTGCGCGACAAGCCGGGCCGCTATGCCCTGTTCGCGCCGCTGTCGATGATGGATACCGACACGACGCTTAAAGAGATCGAATATGTTTTCGATACGCTCAAGGCCGACGGCATCAACCTGCAAACCAACTACGGCGACAAATGGCTCGGCGATCCGGCTTACAAGCCGATCCTCGAGGAACTCAACCGCCGCAAGGCGGTGGTTTATGTGCATCCGTTGGTGGCAAGCTGCTGTGGACGTCTCAGCGTCGGCGCATTTCCAGCCGTGATCGAGGTGCCGCATGACACCACGCGTACCGTCGTCAGCCTGTTGCTCGGCGGCAGCTTCGCCCGGCAACCGGACATCAAGTGGCTGTTCTCTCATGCCGGCGGCACGATTCCGTTCCTCGCCGGCCGGATCGAAGCATTCTATGAGCAGAAGGCGCGCGGTCCGAACGGCTTTGCTCCGGACGGTATCGAAGCCGAGTTGCGCAAGCTGAATTACGATACCGCGAACGCTACCCATCCGGCGGCGATGGCAGCGCTGATGAAGCTCGTGCCGGTGTCGCAGATCACCTACGGCACCGATTACCCATATTTTCCGCTCGATCAGATCAACAGCCTGCGGCAGCTCAATCTCGCGGCCGCCGATCTCGATGCGATCGCGAGCGGCAACGCCACGAGGCTGGTGCCGCGGCTCGGCGCGTGAACTGGAAAACGTCGTTTTGGCTGCTTGCGGCGTTCACCGCCGCGGGCCCTGCGGCGCAAGCGCAAACCCAACCGTCAATCCCGGCGCAAGCCAATGTTGCGATCGCGCTTGTGCTCGCCGTCGATACTTCGGGCAGCGTCAGCGCCGGGCGCTTCGAGTTGCAGAAGCAGGGCTATGCGGCCGCCTTCCGCAGCCCGCAAGTGCTCAATGCGATACGCTCGCTCGACACTCAATCCATTGCCGTCACCATGATGCAATGGACCGGGCCAAGGCTGCATGTCGTTGTAGCCGATTGGACGCAGATCAAGGACGAAGCCAGCGCCAACGGTTTCGCCGGCGCCATCGAGGCCGCCCCGCGCCAGCTTTTCGGTGGCGGCACGTCGATCAGCGGCGCCATCGATTATTCCCGCCTGCTGCTGGCGCAGAGCCCGTTCAATGGGGTGCGTCGCGTCATCGATATTTCTGGCGACGGTTCCAACAACAGCGGCCGTCCGATAACCGAGGCCCGTGACGAGGCGGTCCGCGATGGTATCGGCATTAATGGTTTGCCGATCCTTTCGATCGAGCCGCTTCTCGACCGCTACTATTATGACAACGTCATTGGCGGGCCGGGCGCATTCATGATTCCGGCCACAAATTATGACACTTTTGCCGATGCGGTGTTGAAAAAGCTGATTACCGAGATTGCCGCGGGCGATCACGATGTGATTCGATCAAGCGCAAGTGATTCGACGCCGCCTCTCGTGTCACAAACTCGGCCAACTTTCCGCTCAGGCTCGGTCAATTCCGTAATGTCAATGTTCGTAAAGCCGCGGTGAGGGCGAGTGATGCGTGGGTTCCATAGCAATTCGTTCGATCCGCAAACGCTGATCGTGCTCGAGGCTGCATTCGATGAAGCGTGGCTGACGCTCAAGGCGATCGGCAACAGCACCGTCAAACCCGACGAATTGGCGCGCTGCGTCTTGCGGCTTGCCATGGAGGGCGAGCGCGATCCGGTGCAGTTGCACGACGGCGCGCTCAGAGGCTTGATCCCGGCGACCTCGTGGCGGGAAGCCGGTTAGGCACATTATAAAATCAGGAATGCGAGGCCAGCATCGCGAGGCCTGCGACCAACGCGCCGGCCATTGTGCCTAAGGATATTGCCAGCAAGAATGGAATCGATTTTCGCAACCGCCGACGCATAAAGTGCTCCTTATCACCGACCGCGAAACTGATTCGGACGTGGTAAGAGCCTCCTCGCCACAAACTGTGGCAATACCAAGTCGCTCGCAAACGATCAAAGAAACCAACACGGCATGACGCAGCGTCCCATCCGCGGCTTCGGCAAGGTTGAGACATGGGTATTCGATCTCGACAACACGCTCTATCCGCATCATCTCAACCTGTGGCACCAGGTCGACGAGCGCATCCGCGACTACATCGTCGGCTTCCTGAAAATCTCGCGCGACGAAGCGTTCCGGCTGCAGAAGGACTATTATCTCCGTTACGGAACGACCATGCGCGGACTGATGGAGGAACACGGTCTCGAGCCGGACGAGTACCTCGAACTCGTGCATCAAATCGACCATTCGCCACTGACTCCCAACCCATCGCTCGGCGCAGCGATTGCCGGGCTGAACGGCCGCAAGCTCATCCTTACCAATGGCACGCGCGAACATGCCGACGCCGTGCTGGCCCGGCTCGAAATCGGACATCACTTCGAAGACGTGTTCGACATCAGGGCGGCTGCGCTCGAGCCCAAACCGCGGCCGCAAGTCTATGAGCGTTTCCTGTCCCGCCACGGCGTCGATCCGGATCGGGCCGCGATCTTCGAAGATTTGGCCCGCAATCTCGAGGTGCCGCATGCGCTTGGCATGACCACGGTGCTGGTGGTGCCGGCCGGCACCGGCGTGGTCCTGCGCGAGGACTGGGAGCTCGCCGGCCGCGACGCGCCTCACGTCGATCATGTCACTGACGATCTCGCCGGATTTTTGCGCAGTATCGCCGACAATCGCGGCCACAAAGTGCAGCGCGAAGCTCCGACGCCTTGACATCGCTCAAGCGCGCCCCGACAAACCGGCGCAGTTAAGCGGTTTCTGCCCGAGGGATTCACGTCATGTCCGTTGACCTCAAGGACCTGGAAAAGACCATCGACACCGCGTTCGAACAGCGCGAGACCATCGGTCCGTCAACCAAGGGAGCGGTGCGCGAGGCTGTCGAGTGTGCGCTCGATCTGCTCGACCGTGGTGTCGCTCGCGTCGCGGAACGTGGCGCCGGAGGCTTCTGGCATGTCAACCAATGGCTGAAAAAGGCGGTTCTGCTGTCGTTCCGCCTCAACGACATGAGCGAAATCGGCGGCGGTCCCGGCCACGCGGTGTGGTGGGACAAGGTGCCGTCGAAGTTCGATAATTGGGACGACAAAAGCTTCCGCGCCGCCGGATTTCGCGCAGTGCCCGGCTGCGTGGTGCGCCGCTCCGCCTATATCGCACCCGGCGTCGTGCTGATGCCGTCGTTCGTCAATCTCGGCGCCTATGTCGATGCCGGCACCATGATCGACACCTGGTCCACGGTCGGTTCCTGCGCGCAGATCGGCAAGAATTGTCATATCTCCGGCGGAGTTGGCATAGGCGGCGTGCTCGAGCCGTTACAGGCCGGCCCGGTGATCGTCGAGGACAACTGTTTTATCGGCGCGCGCTCCGAAGTTGCCGAAGGTGTCGTCGTGCGCGAGGGTGCGGTGCTGTCGATGGGCGTTTTCATCGGTGCATCGACCAAGATCGTCGATCGCGATACCGGCGAGACGTTTGTGGGCGAGGTGCCGGCTTATTCGGTCGTCGTCCCAGGCACGACGACGGGCAAGAATGGCGGACCGAATCTTTATTGCGCCGTCATCGTCAAACGCGTCGACGAAAAGACGCGCGCCAAGACCAGCATCAACGAGCTGTTGCGTGATTGAAAACGCGTGATGGACTGGGCCTATCTCCTCAACAGCTTTGAAGGCCGCATTGGGCGCCAGACATTCTGGATCGCTTTCGGCGCCGTGATGGCCGCCGAGATTGCCGGTCATTTCCTCGCCGAGCAGCTTCAGGGCGACCGGCTCAGCGCCATCGTCGATCTCGCGTTCACCTATCCGGAATTCGCGGTCGCGGTGAAGCGCGCACACGACCGCAACATGCCGGTCTGGCTGCTGCTCGCGTTCTTCGGAGCCGGCGCGTTTCTCGACCTCCTCATGGTGCTCGATCTGGCCGGTACCGACGACCAGCCGAGTGTCATTTCGCTGATCATCGCCATACCATTCACGGTGTTCGGGCTTGCGCTGTTGTACGAACTCGGTTTCCGCAAAGGAACGGAGGGACCGAACCAGTACGGTCCGGACCCGCTCGCTAAGAGCTGACGGCTCGGAGTAGCTTGGAACCAATGACCGCCGATCCGCTCGCCATTGCCCGCGACCTGCTGCGCTGCCGCTCCGTGACGCCGGACGAGGGCGGGGCGCTCGCCTATTTGCATGACGTGCTGGCGAAGACGGGCTTTGCCGTTCATCGCATGACATTTACCGACCCCGGGACCGTGCCGATCGAGAACCTTTACGCCCGCATCGGTACGGCAAAGCCCAACCTCGTCTTCGCCGGCCACACCGATGTGGTGCCGCCGGGCGACGAGAAGACGTGGCGTCATCCGCCGTTTGCCGGCGAAGTCGCGGGCGACATGCTGTACGGGCGCGGCGCCGTCGATATGAAAGGCGGCATCGCCTGCTTCGTCGCCGCGGCGCTGGATCACGTCGCCGCGAATGGCGGAAAGCCCAAAAAAGGTTCGATCTCGCTGTTGATCACCGGCGATGAGGAAAGCATCGCGGTCAACGGCACCATCAAGCTCCTCAAATGGTGTGCCGAGCACGGCGAGACATTCGATCACTGCCTGCTCGGCGAGCCGAGCAACGTCGCGGTGCTTGGCGACACCATCAAGGCTGGCCGCCGCGGTTCGCTCAACGGCACGCTCGTCGTCACCGGCAAGCAGGGCCACGTCGCCTATCCGGACCGTGCCGACAATCCGGTGCGCGGACTGGTGAATCTCATCGCGCGATGCAGGCACCGCTTGACGACGGCAGCGAGCATTTCGATCCCTCGAACCTCGAATTCACCTCGATCGACATCGGCAATCAAACGGTGAACTTGATTCCCGGCGAAGCGCGGGCGCGTTTCAACATCCGTTTCAATGATCGTCATAGCCAGGATTCGCTCAAGGCGCTGGTCGAGAAGCGCGCGCAGAGACGCCGCCGACAGGGCGGGTGCGTTTCCATATCGAATGGGAGCCGTCGAACGCCGACGTATTCGTGACCAAGCCGGGCCCATTCACGGACCTTGCGTCGGGGCCATCGCCGAAGTCACCGGGCGGAACCGAAGCTCTCCACTACAGGCGGCACATCCGACGCGCGCTTCATCAAGGATTATTGTCCGGTGCTCGAATTTGGCCTTGTCGGACAGACTATGCACGCGGTCGACGAATGCGCGCCGATTGCCGATCTCGTCATGCTGACGAAGATTTATCGGCAGATTATCGAGAAGTATTTCGGCGTCATGCGAGTACGCTTTTACCTCGTGCCGCCGCGGGCGGGGAGAAGAATGACGGTCTCAATACTCCACCCTTACCAAATAAAGCCCGTGCGGCGGCGCGACTTGGCCGCATCGTGCGCGGTCGCGGGCTTCCAGCACTGCCGTGAGATCGGCGGCGTTCCATTTGCCTTCGCCGACATGGACCAGCGAGCCGGCCATCGAACGTACCTGATGTTGCAGGAACGAGCGCGCCGAGGCGGTGATGCGCAGGTCGTCGCCGTCGCGCGCGACGTCGAGGCGGTCGAGCGTCTTCAGCGGAGAATTCGCCTGGCACTCGGTCGAGCGAAAGGTGGTGAAATCGTGCTTGCCGATCAATTGTTGCGCGGCGGCGTGCATCGCCTCACTGTCGAGCGGACGTGGCACGCGCCAAGCGCGATTGACGTCGAGCGCGAGATCGGCGCGGCGGTTGCTGATGCGATAGAGATAATGACGCTTGATAGCCGAGAAGCGTGCATCGAAATCGTCGGCGACCAGTTCGGCCGTGAGCACGGCAATCGGCTGCGGGCGCAAATGGAAATTGATGGCGTCGCGAACATTGCCCGTGTCCGAGGCTTTGGCAAGATCGACGTGCGCGACCTGGCCCAGCGCGTGCACGCCGGCATCGGTGCGGCCGGCGCCGAACACTGTGGCGCGCTCGCCGGCGAAGGCCGCGATGGCGTCAGTGAGCGAGGCCTGAATTGACGGGCCATTGTCCTGTGCCTGCCAGCCGACATAAGGCGTGCCGTCATATTCTACAGTGAGTTTGTAGCGCGGCATTTCAGGCCAACACGCTGGCCGGCGCAATCGGCGTGCCGCGCAGGAATTCCTCCGCCTTCATCGCGCGGGCGCCGGCGCGCTGCAATTCTACCAGCCGCACCGCGCCGGTGCCGCAGGCGACGGTCAGCGTGTCATCGAGCACGCGGCCCGGCGAGCCTGACCCTTCGCCCTTGGTGGTGCGCAAAACTTTGACGCGGCCCGCACCTGGCAGTTCGCACCACGCACCGGGAAACGGCGACAGCCCGCGGCAATGGTTGTGAACCTCGTTCCAGGGTTTGGTCCAATCGACGCGTGTTTCGCTTTTGTCGATCTTGCTGGCGTAGGTCACGCCGGTTGCCGGCTGCGGCATCATTTTCAAGCTGTCGCGTTCCAGCGCACCGAGCGCGATCACCATCAGATTGGCGCCGAGCTTTGCGAGCTCATCGTGCAAGTCGCCCGTCGTCGCGTCGGCGCCGATCGGCATGCGCCGTTCTCCCGCGACCGGGCCGGTGTCGAGGCCCTCGTCCATCTTCATCACCATGACGCCGGTCTCCTCGTCGCCGGCCATGACGGCGCGATGGATCGGCGCCGCGCCGCGCCAGCGCGGCAACAGCGAGGCGTGCAGGTTGAAACAGCCGAGCGGGAAAACATCGAGGATCGGTTTCGGCAGGATCAGCCCGTAGGCGACGACGACAGCGGCATCGGCACCACGGGAGTGCATGGCAGCGGCGGCGTCGGCATCCCGCAGCGTTTTGGGCGTGAAGATCGGAAGCTTGAGCCGCTCGGCCTCGCGTGCCACCGGGCTGGGTGTCAGCTCGAGGCCGCGCCGCCCTGCCGGCCGTGGCGCGCGCGTATAGACCGCGACGATCTCATGACCGCCGCCGGCAAGCGCAACGAGGGTGGGCACGGCGAAGTCCGGCGTGCCCATGAACACCAGGCGGAGCGCCAATCACGCCTCCTCCTTCTTCGCTGCCTTGATGAATTTCTTGGTGATGCGGTCGCGCTTGAGCTTCGACAGATAATCGATGAACAGCACGCCGTTGGTGTGATCGATCTCGTGTTGCAGGCAGGTCGCCAACAGACCCCTGGCGTCGATCTCGTGCGCCTTGCCGTCGAGGTCGAGATATTTGACCTTGACCTCGGCCGGCCGCTCGACCTCCTCGTAATATTCCGGAATCGAAAGGCAGCCTTCCTCGCGCGTTGCCTTCTTGTCGGAGATCCAGACCAACTCCGGATTGATGAAGACCAGCGGTTTTTGGCCTTCCTCCTTCTTCGCTAAATCCATGGTGACGACGCGCTTGGGCACGCCGATCTGAATGGCGGCAAGCCCGATGCCGGGCGCCTTGTACATGGTCGCGAACATGTCATCGACGAGCTTGTGGATGCCGGCGTCGACGCGTTTGACCGGTTCGGAGACCTGCCGCAGCCGCTTGTCGGGAAGCTTGATGATATCGTGGATGGCCATGTTGGGCGGATGTAAGACGTGAGGAAAGCGGGGTCAATCGGCGCTTTCCGGAGCCCTATGCCGTTGCGCCGGCAGACTTGACCAGCTATGACCGTTCGCTCTTCGTTCCGCCCCATGCGAATCGCATAGAGTTGCCGGATGACCGAGATGTTTCCGATCCTTGCCGGTATTGCCGTCGTTGTGGCGATTGCCGCTGTTGCCTTCGCGGCCGTTGTGGTGATGCGCAACCGTACTCCGGCGCAGCCGGAAACCGATCCGATGGACGGCCTGGTGCAGGCGCAGAATGCCGCGGCGCAGCGCCTCGAAGCGATGATCCGGATGCTGGGCGATCGGCAATCGCAGCTTCAGCACGCGGTCAACGAGCGGCTCGATGCGGTGTCGCACCGCCTCGGCGATTCGATTCAGAAGACCACGGCGCACACCACCGAGAACCTGCAAAAGCTCCATGAGCGGCTCGCCGTCATCGACTCGGCGCAAAAAAACATCACGACGCTCGCCACGCAGGTGACCTCGCTGCAAGGCGTGCTCGCCAACAAGCAGTCACGCGGCGCCTTCGGGCAGTGGCGGATGGAATCGATCGTTCAGGATTGCCTGCCAAAGGGCGCCTATGCGTTCCAGCATACGCTGTCGAACCGCACCCGCCCCGACTGCTGCGTGTTCATGCCGGACAAGCGTGCGCTGGTCATCGACGCCAAATTCCCGCTTGAAAGCGTCACCGCCTATCGCGAGGCCAAGTCCGACGACGAGCGCCGCGCCGCCGGGCAGCGGCTGCGGACCGACGTGGGCAAGCACATTGCCGACATCGCCGGAAAATATCTGATTCCGGGCGAGACCCAGGAATTCGCGCTGATGTTCGTGCCGTCGGAGGCGGTCTATGCCGAAGTCCACGACGGCTTCGACGACCTGGTGCAGCGGGCCTATCGCGAACGCGTCGTGCTTATGTCGCCGTCGCTGCTCATGCTTGCGATCGCGCTGGTGCAGCAAAGCCAGAAAGATGCTCGCATGCGCGAGGCCGCCGACCAGATCCGCGACGAAGTCTCGCGTCTCGTCAAAGACGTGAGTCTGCTCGGCGATCGCGTCCGCAAGCTGCAAGGTCATTTCAATCAGTCCAACGAAGACATCCGGCAGGCGATCATTTCGGTCGAGAAGATCGAAAGCCGCGGCGAGAAAATCCAGCAAGTCGACGTAGGCATCCTGGCGCCAGTGGAGTCGAATGTCATTGCCGCACCGGTGCGCAAGCTCGAAGCGGGCGAGTAGCGGCGTATGGCCGCGACGCCTGATGCCACTGGCCCTCTGAAATCCGCCCGCCCCACCTTCACGGACGCGTTCTCCGTTTATCTCAAGCGCCGCGTTCTCATCGTCCTGTTTCTCGGCTTCTCTTCGGGCCTGCCGCTGGCGCTGTCCGGCTCGACACTGCTGGTGTGGATGGCCGAGTCCGGGGTCAATCTCGGCACCATCGGCCTGTTCGCGCTGGTCGGCACGCCGTACACGATAAAATTTCTCTGGGCGCCGATTGTCGACGCGCTCGATGTGCCGTTTTTGTCGCGACACTTCGGCCGCCGCCGCGGCTGGCTGTTGCTGTCGCAATTCCTGCTGATCGCCGCGATCGTCTTTCTTGGTTTCTGCGATCCCGCAACAGCGCCGCTGACCGTGGCGTTCGGCGCCTTGCTCGTCGCCACGGCGTCGTCGACGCAAGACATCATCGTTGACGCTTTCAGAGTGGAGAGCCTTGACGAGAGCGAGCAGGCGGCCGGCATGGCATCCTACGTTGCCGCCTATCGCATCGGTATGCTGGCGTCGACCGCGGGTGCATTGTTTCTGGTCAGCGGCTTTCAGGGTTTCGGCCTCGATCATCACGCCGCCTGGCGCGCGGGTTATGCGGTCATGGCGGCGCTGGTCCTGATTGGCGTCGCGACGACATTGTTCGCCGCCGAACCGGAGAAATCGGCGCAGGCCGATGCCGTGCACGCGCGCGAAAACTCGTTGCACCGCGTCCTCGAGGCGGCAGTCGGCGCTTTCTCGGAGTTTCTGTCGCGCGACTTGGCGCTGGTCGCGCTGGCCTTCGTCGTTCTTTACAAATTCACCGACGCCTTGTCGGGCGCCATGACGGCGCCGTTCGTGATCGATCTTGGCTTTTCCCGCAATGAATATGCCGCGATCATCAAAGGCGTCGGCCTCGCAGCAACCCTGATCGGCGGTTTTGCCGGCGGATTCTTGGCGCGCGCCTATTCGCTGCCGTTGAGCTTGCTGATTGGCGGCTTGCTCCAGGCGATTTCCAATCTGGCATTTTCCTGGCAGGCCGTCGTCGGATTGAATGCGGCGTGGCTGACATTCGCCATCATCGCGGAAAATTTCACCAGCGCGATCGGCACGGTGATCTTCGTTGCCTACCTCTCGGCGCTGTGCCGCAATCCGCTGCACACCGCGACCCAATACGCGTTGCTCACCGCTTTGGCGGCATTCGGCCGTACGTATCTGTCGTCGGGCGCCGGCTTCATTGCCGCTGCGACCGGCTGGGCCTGGTTTTT
This sequence comes from uncultured Alphaproteobacteria bacterium, assembly GCA_963813825.1. Classification (GTDB taxonomy): domain Bacteria; phylum Pseudomonadota; class Alphaproteobacteria; order Rhizobiales; family Xanthobacteraceae; genus BOG-931. Next base: position 104,831 of record CAWFBB010000028.1, on the reverse strand, counting down.
TGCAATCTGTTCGCTTGCCGGCTTGCCGGCGCTCGTTTTGCTCGCTTGGCTGCAACAGCGCGGCCATTTTGATGGTCTGTCACCGGCGAAAAATTGAGCAGTGTCCGTATGGGATGGAGGAATTGCGTCATGCCCAAAGTTCAAATCTCGAGCCCTAAACTGCGGCAGCCGAGCGGCGTTTTTTCGCACGCTACCGCGATCGAAGCGAGCGGCCGCTTTGTGTTCATCTCCGGCATGACGGCACGCCGCACTGACGGTAGCATTGCGGGTATCGGCGATATCGCCGAACAAACCCGGCAAGTCTGCGAGAACGTCAAGGCAGCGGTCGAAGCTGCGGGCGGGACGCTTGACGATATTTGCCGCGTTGACGTTTTTGTCCGCAACATGGAGCACTTCGCCGCCATTCACAAAGTGCGTGCGCAATACTTCAAGCCGCCGTTGCCGGCGTCGACGATGGTCGAAGTCTGCAAGATGACTTCGCCAGATTACCTGATCGAAATCAGCGCGATTGCAGTCATTCCCGTAAAGTAGGTGTCAAACTCGCGGCGGACTGCCGGATGCTCGCGCGTCACTGACACTGAAACTGCTCACCCGAGCGGCCAAAGCAAAACTTCTTGCCGACATTGACGAGTTGAACGCGGCGGTTGACTCCGGACGTCGGGTTCTTTGGGTCCAGCAACTGTTCCTCGCCGAGACCAACGGCTTCAAGAGCGCCGGGATTGACGCCGAACGGATCGATCAGGGCGGCGCGGAGAGCCTCGGCCCGACGCTGACTTAAACCCAGATTGTACTGCCGTCCGCCGACCGAATCGGTGTGGCCGATGACGAGGAATCCGTAACCCAGCAGGATCGGGTTATGCAGCGCATCGGCGATAGCCCCCACCGTCCGGTATGACGACGGCTTGATCGCCGCCGAATTGAAATCGAATTCCACCGTCACAACGAATTGGGCCAGATTTGCCATCTGCGGAAAAGACAGCGGGCGGGGCGGCAGCGCGCCCGGATAGTTGTTGACGTTGTCCACCGCCGCCTGGCGCATCTGGGCGCCGGTCATCGAGAGTCCCGTATTGCTGACGGCGGCCAAGCTGTTGGCGACCTGGCCCGAATTCAATTGTGTCTGCGCCACCGCGGCTGTCAGCGCAAACACCAACATCAGAGCAGCGGCGGCATAGAGGTGATACGATTTCATTGCTGTGCCCTTTCCGTGCGCCAACCAGTGTCGGTGAATGTCTGATTGCATTGCGAGCTGAGTGCGGAAGGCGCGATGCCAATGAGGCATTCGACAAGATGCGCGTCGGCGTGCGATGTGCCGCACATTTTCGCGATATCCGCGCTGCAGATATCACCGATGTCGCGCTGCGCTGCTGCTCTGCGGGCAATCGATGCGTAGACCATGGCGCGGGTTTGCTGGCACTGCGGGGACATCCTGGCTTGGTTGGCGTCGAGGCAAGCTTTCAGGCGCCCGTTGCCGAGCTCGACGCCTTTGCAGTATCTCGCAAGATCGGCATTGCATGCAGCGGCAAGTTGCGAAATCGCCTCGGCGTAACTCATCGTCTGCGCAGTTGCCGTCCCGATTCCGAAAATCATAAACCCCAGCGCGAAGACAAGAGACGTTCTCTTTATCATCGACCCCTCCCGAGTTGAGGCAATGAGACCAAGCGGGAGCTCATTCAGCCTCCGGCAGTTATAATTCCACCATACCACCGATCAATTGATCGCCGCGTAAGCTTAAGCTGAATTGACGCTGAGGGGGAGTGGCACCGCACCGGCTATGCAGGTTCAGTGCCCGCCGTTATGAGCCGGCGGCTGTCGGCCAATATCGAAATGCGCGTGCGGCCTAGCCGGGCGCATCCGCCTCGGGTTGTTCGCACAATCCCTCGCAGCAATGGGCGATGGCTTGGCCGCCACAATCGGGACAAGGAATGAACTCGGCGGCCGGGCCGCCCGGCAACGGCAACGACCCCACAACGGGCACCGGTGCAGCTGGGCGGCGGACGAAGCCCGGCCGCTCGGTCCATCGGCAGCTGTCGCAAAGCATAGCAGTGTCCAAATCTCGCCGGCCGATCGTACCGGCCTCAAAATGTCAGCGTAGCAACCCCAGAACATCCGATTCGCGCATTTTCGCAAAGTGTCCACCGCCGCCCCGCAAAAAAGTCTTTTTGTAAGGATCAGATCGCTATAATCGCGATTGTATATAAGCTTTCGTCCCCAAAACCGGGTTGTGTTGCCGTCCCCCCATGGACACCATTCTTGTCAAGCTTTTCGCGACCGCGTTGACGCTCAGTCAGGTCACGACGCACCCGGACTCGGTGAAGACGCAGTTCGATCCGGTCAAAGACCAGGACGAGGTGGTGCAACTGCTGCGCGATGGCTGCGCCCATATGCGCCAGGCCTTCGACATTGAATTGATCAACCTGGACGATCTGATTTCAACCGCGCTCGATGACCCGAAAGCGATGGGCGCCGACATCAAGGCGCTGCATGGGCTCAATTTCGGCGACCTCAATACCGCCTATCACCAATTCTGCAAGAACGAGACCGTCGATAAGCCGGTGGTCGACCTTGGCGACGTGATCACGTTCTACGACAAGGCGGTGGCCGATCTGCCCGACCCGGCGCAATTGAAGGGCAAGCAATTGCCTGGCATGAGCGAGGTGCTCGACAACAGCGGCGACCATTACGCCGATGTCTTCGAGCCGCGCAATCGCCGCGTATGGGTGCCGCTGTCCGACATTCCCAATCACGTGCAGAAGGCCTTCATAGCCGCCGAGGATCGGCGCTTCTACCAGCACCATGGCGTCGACGAGCACGGCATCATACGCGCCTTCATCGGAAATCTCGCCGAGCCTGGACGGCCGCAGGGCGGCTCTACCATCACCCAGCAGGTGGTGAAGAACTTGCTTGTCGGTGACGACGTCAGTTACGAGCGCAAGATCCGCGAGATGATCGTCGCATCGCGTTTGGAAAAAACGCTCAGCAAAAACGAAATCCTGGAACTGTATCTCAACTCAGCCTATCTCGGCCGCGCCTCGTGGGGCGTCGAGATGGCGGCGCGCAGCTACTTCGGCAAATCGGCGAAGGATCTCACGCTCGGCGAAGGCGCGATGCTGGCGGGCCTGCTCAAAGGGCCGAGCTATTTCAATCCCGATCGCCATCCAGATCGCGCCAAGGATCGGCTCAACTACGTGCTCGGCCGCATGCAGGAAGATGGCGACATCCCGGCCGGTCAGAAAGACCAGGCTGCGGCGGCGTTGCCGAAACTTGCCGCCTTCAAGATGCCGCACCGCGACTCCGGTTTCAATTTCGTCGACTTTCTTGGCCGTGAAGCCAAGACCGACGGTGTCGACAACCTGACGGCCCGATCCTACACGGTGCATGCCACCGTCAACGCGCAGTTGCAGCGTGACGCCGAGGCGGCGCTTCAGGAGGGTCTGGCGGAATACGAAATCTCCACCGGACGCGTCGTGTTTCGCGGGCCGGAAGCCAACCTTACGGATGCCATCCAGAAAATCGGCTCTGGCACGTCCGGCACTCCGGCGTGGCAGCAGGCGCTGCAAGCGGTGCATCTGCCGCTTTACGATGTGCACTGGACGCCGGCTGTCATCTTGCAGAAGGGCGACAGCAAAAAGGGCGACGGTACGATCCGGGTCGGGTTGCCCGATGGGCGGATTGTGCCGCTGACCGGAGCAGGGGGGGAAGCGCGGCGCGGCCTCGGCCTGTACGATGTCGTCTATGCCAATGTCACCGGCCATGCCGAAAGTGAGCCGAGACCGGCGCCGGCCGATCCGAGGACTGGCAAGGCGAAAACCAAGCCGCCCACGCTGAGCAACGGGCAGGCGCAGCTTCGCGTGCGACCGACTGTGCAGGGCGCGGCACTGGTGCTCGAGAACAAGACCGGCCGCATCCTCGCTATGGCGGGAGGCTTTTCCTATCCGCTCAGTCAGCTCAACCGCACCTGGCAGACCCAGCGCCAGCCCGGCTCGGCGATCAAACCGATCACCTATCTCACGGCGCTGCAAAAAGGCTTGCAGCCAAACACGCTGGTGCCGAACGAACCGATCACGCTGCCTCCGGTCGGCAGCAACGGCATCAGCCGTGATCTCATCATCAGCAATAGCGGCTATGGCGGCCGCGATCAGGACTACTGGTCGCCGCGCAACGCCGACTACGCCATGGGCGGCGTATTCACGATGCGGCGCGGGCTGGAGAATTCGGTGAATATCGTCACGGCACATCTGCTCGACGGCGGCATCGACGCCGATCCGGAGCAGAGCCTTGATGACGTCTGCGCGACGGCGAAGGCCGCGAAAATCTACACCGATTGCGTTCGCTTTTACCCGTTTGTGCTTGGCGCCGAGCCGGTGCAGATGATCAATCTTGCCGCCTTCTATGCCGCGGTCGCCAATGAAGGCGTGCGGCCGCAGCCTCACGCCGTCGACGCCATCGAGCAGAACGGCAAGACGGTTTACGAATATCCGAAAGTGCCGCTGTTTTCGCCGAACAGCACGGCCGACGCGGCAAGCTTCTATCAGCTCAAAACCATGCTTCAGGGCGTCGTGGCGCGCGGCACCGCGCGCGCCATTGGCGCGCTGTCGCCCTACGTAGCCGGCAAGACCGGGACTACCGAGGACGCGGTCGACGGCTGGTTCGTCGGCTTCACCAACGACGTCACCGTCGCGGTGTGGGTCGGCTACGACAACGGCGACGGCAAAAAGCGCTCGCTTGGCTCTAACGAGACCGGCGCGCGCGTGGCGTTGCCGATATTCAAGCCGATCATCGACGCGATCTGGGCGGAGCATATCGCTCCCAAAGCTCCGCTTGCCGGACCGTCGCGCGAAGCGCAAAGCATGCTGGCCGATATGCCGATCGACTATATGAGCGGCGATCTGTTGAACCGGCCTCCGCCCAACAATGATGGAAACGGTTTCGCTGCATTTTTCGGCGGCAATGGCAATGCGAATAGTGTCCCGCACAGCGGCGGCAGCTTCATCGAGCACTTCCGGCGCGGCAGCGACGGCCAAATCGCCGACACACAGTATCAATTGGTCTCACGCACGGACGCCTATTCCATGACCTCCGATCCGCAACAGTACGGCGATCAGGGCAGCCCCGGCGATCAGGGTTACGGTTATGGTCCGCAGGGCAATGACGGCCGCTGGACCAACGGCAGGTCCTATGACCCCAATCGGGGATGGCAGTCCGGACCGCCGCAGCCCGCGGCCCGCGGTTATTTCGGCGCACCGCCGCAACCGCCGCCACAGCAGCCGGTCGCGCGCGGCCTCTTTGGTCTGCCGCTGTTCGGCAGCCAACCCGCGCCCCGCGATCCAAATTATTCCTCAGGCGGGCGCTATAATTGATCCAATCTCAAATTTATTCGCGGAAGAATTGAGAATGTCGACGCGGCACGCGATCGTGCTTCTGGCACTGCTCGGCTCTGTTTCCGCCGCCGCGGCGCAGACTTTCCGCATTGACGATGTCAGCTCGGTGACGGGCACTGATGTTGCCCAACTCAAGCCAGGGACGATCGCGTTTAGCGACCGCACGACCGCGACCGCCGCCGACAGCGACACCTATCTTATCCGGTTCGAGGACTGGGCGAATAAGCACCCCAACCAGAAGAAGTTTCTTGCGCTGTTTGCCGGTTACACGGAGTCCGCGCCACGCCCGGCGACGGCCGACGCCGAAGCTTCGAGCGGCAAACTTTACATGTATGTTGCGCAAGCGCGGTTCATCGTCGACCGCGCGCCGGAAACCATCGACCTGTCGCGCTATGTAACGCTGCCGTTTCTCGAGAAGATCGATCCATCCATCAAGCACACGCTGATCACCGCCGACCAGGTGGCACCGTTGCGCAGCGACGGCGGCGACGGCAACGACAATCCCGACCGCCGGTGGTGCACCGGCCGCGCAACATCGATCTGCATCCGATCGACCTACAAGCTCGAAGGCAAGCTTCCGATCGGCGTCCTGCTGGTGAACAAGTTGCGCGACAGCGTCAGGAAAATCTCCGATCATATCGAATTCGAAAGTGAGCTGTCGGCGCTCGCACCCGCCGATGTCGATCAGCCGGGCGTGCAGCAATTGACGGCGCTCGACACGCCGATTTCAGGTGTGCTCGAACAGGACATTTTCTACGTCAACGAACTGATGCGGTTCGGCAAGTTCTTTGCCGTGTTTCAGAATCATCCGACTGATTCGGGCAAGACCGTAGTCACCGCCTTCATGGCGATCGCGGTCGGTGCCGACCTGCTCGACAAAAAACGCGAATACGAAAATGTGCCGGTGCTTCACAACCTGGTACCGGCGCAGGTGCTGACGGGCCAATCGTCGTTCAATTCTGGCGATTCGATCAGCGCCGGTCTGCCAAAATATGCCCGCAACGAGATCAGCACTATTGCCGGGATATTGGAACAGGACAAAGCGTCGAAGTAAGGGTCAGGCGGCCTCCATTCAGTGCGGCTGCGTTGTCATTTTGATGCCGGTGAGCGCTGCCAACTCACCCTGATGGATGGATTCGCGGCGCATGTAGTCAGCGAGCCGCTCCGGGGTATTCTCCGCGGGCACGGTCATGCCGAGTGCCGCCATGCGGCTGCGAAACTCCTGCGATTGCACGACGTCGTTCAATATCTTGTTGAGGTAGGCGATGATCGGCGCTGGCGTCTTAGCAGGAGCCGCGAGGCCGACGAAACCGCTATAGTCGAAATTGGGAAAGCCAAGTTCCGTCATGGTCGGCACTTCGGACCAGGTCGCGATCCGCTCTTTGCTCGCGACCGCGAGGGCACGCACCTTGCCGTCGTCCGCAAGCGGTTTGGCCTGGGCGTAAAACGCGAACGCACCCTGGATCGAATTGCCCGGCACGTTACGGGCAGCTTCGCCCGAGCCGTTAAAAGGCACGCCGGCTATTTCTGTTTTGGCCAGCGCGTTGAGCTGCGCTAGCGCCATGGACGGCGACGTGGCCGGGCCGGACGTGCCGAAACTCAGTTTTGCCGGATTGGCTCTGGCGTCAGCGAGCATTTCGTCGAGCGATTTGTAGGGCAGCGCGGCATTGATGATGAGCACCAGTGGCGGCCCCTCGACGATCATCCCGATCATGGCGAAATCGTCGATGGCGTTGTAGGGCACGGGAATGAAGTACAGATTTTGCACGTCGGCGATCGAATTGGCGAATAGCGTGTAGCCGTCGGGCGCAGCGCGGACCGCATAAGCCCCGCCGAGCGTGCCAGATCCGCCCGGCTTGTTCTCGACCACGACGCTCTGGCCGATCCGCTCCTGCAACATCGCGGCGAGAATGCGCGCGGGGACATCGGTCAATCCGCCGACCGCAAATGGCACGATCATGGTGATGGGGCGATTGGGATAATCAGTAAGGCGGTCCTGCGCCTGCGCATCCGCCGGCGGCAGCGCGCCGAACAAAAGCGCGCCGATCATTGGCAGGCCCAGTCGCCTCAGTTGGGTCCACGTGTTGGTCATTTGCCGCTCCTGTGTGCGATCCATTGTGCGGCCATGCAGGAGACAGGCCAAGCCCGAACTCGAGCCCTGCCGCATATCTTCCCAGCGCCGCGCCGCGGTGCCAAAGTCCGCTCCCTGCCGGATAAGCGTCATCGTTGCATCACTTGATAGTAGGACTTGGAGAGACCCAATGACCAAGAGCGCAACCGCAGAGCCGCTGCTCCCGGTCGAGCTCGGGTTGGGCAGGATTAAGTTCGCGCAAGGCATGAAGGCCGGCCGCTGGATTTTTGCCACCGGGTTGATGGCACAGGACTTCAAGAACGGCATAGCGCCCGACGTGCTAGCGGAGCGAGCGCCGCATGCGGGGTTACCCAAGCGTGAGAAGGAAGCGCTGCGCATTTTCGAGAATCTCGACGCCGTACTGCGCACGGCTGGCACCGATCGCAACAATCTCGTGCGGACCGACCAGTACTACACGACGGTGAAGGCCGTGCCGCCCTATCAGCAAGTTCGCCGCGAATTTCTTCGCGGGCGAATCCCGCCCTCGACGTCCATAGCGCAGCAGGGGCTGCTGCTCCCCGGCGCCGACATGAACATCCAGGCAATGGCTGTCATTTCCGGTGACGGCCTCGCAGTCGAGCACCTCAAGCATGAGGAACTGCAAGGCCGCCCCACCTCCGGATACTCGGCCGCTGTCACAGTCGGCGATTTCATTTTCCTCCCGGGCATCACGTCGCTTGCGGTCGGCGATGAGCCGCGGCGTAACGGGGTCGCCGCGGCGGCGCTAATGACGGAAGGCGCGCAATGGGGTGGCCAGCCAATCAAGATCGAGACCGACTTCATCATCACCAAGCGAATGACAGCCTCGCTCGCATTGGCCGGTGCGAAGCTTGAGGATGTCGTACACGCGCAAGTTTATCTCACGGATTGCGAGGATTACTCGCCCTTCAATGAGGCGTGGATCCGGCACTTCGGCATGGCTGGCCCAACGGTGTCGATTATTCCGTGCATCGAGCATGGGCTGGCGCCCTATGACGGCAAGATCGAGATAAACGTGATCGCGGCGAAGCCTGGCAGCGCTGCCGCCAAGCAGCATGTCGATGCGGGCGTTGCGACAGCGTTCCGACATCAGGCGCAGGCTGTGAAGGCGGGCGATCTTTTGTTCATCCCGGCATCGATGGCGGTTGATCGCGATGGCCTTCTCGCCTCGGCCGCAGTGAGTTTACGACAGCCGTATTTCTCGTCATCGCCGGAGGCTCAGGCCGAGGCGATCATCGATAACATCGAGCGGCTCTGCGAGGCCGCAGGGACATCGCTCGCCAATGTGGTGCGGGTGTTGCTTTTCCACACCGACATCGGCGAGTTCTACCCGGTCTATAAGGTTTGGGAGCGCCGGGCGAGCGGCCGTCCGCTGCCGTTTTCCGCCGTTGAGGTGCCGGGGCCGTTGCCGGTGCCGGGGGCGACGGTAATGATGGAAACGTGGGTTTACGCGCCGTAAGGCTAGGTTGATATGCTCGCGAACGCACTACGTCCCGTGTGCGCCCGGCAGCGGTACGAAAAGCTTTTCAATCTGCATTGGCTCCGCAATGAAATGCTGCTCGTGCATGTATTGCACCAGCGCCTCCAGAGTAGGCCGGTTGGCTTCGACGCCGTAGGGAAACGGATCGCCGCCGAATACCTCATCGATCTCCTCGATCTCGTCTTGCAGCCATGGCAGCATTGCGGCGAGCGAACCGGCATAGCGCAGCCGCGTTCGCGCGATGCGCTTTGCCTCGACGAAGGCGGCGTAGAGGCTCGACGCAATCCACGGATTGTCCTCGTACACTGCGCGCCGGATGGCCACGAGATGCATGATCGGGAAAATTTTGTCGCGCTGATAGAGTTCACGCTCGCGGGCGTGATGGTCGGGCAATAGCCGCACTACGTCGGGATCGGTGCCGAACGACGGCGGTTTGCGCGAACCGAGATAGGCGTCGATCTCGCCGCGGGCGAGCAGTTCACCGAGCGGGCGACCGGTGCGGTTCTGCTCGATAGCGACGGGGCGAATAAGCGGCAGCGTGTGCGGATTGCCATGGCCGCCGCCGGTTTCGACTGCGCCTTGCACCCAGCGGATACTGTCGATGTTTACGCCGAACTGGTGCATCAGATGCCCGCGCAGCCAAATCGAAGCCGTCTGCGTGTACAACGGCAGACCGACCCGGCGCCCTTCGAGGTCTTTCGGTGTACGGATGCCGGCGCGCTTATTGACGAAAATGTAGCCGTGCCGGAACACCCGCGATGGAAACACCGGGATGGCGACAAATGGGCTATTGCCGCGGCCGGCGTGGGCGATGAACTCAGACGCCGACAATTCCGATGCGTCGAATTCATGGCCGCCGATCATGCGGTCGAAAATCTGCCGCCCAGACGGGAACACCATGACGTTCAGATCAATGCCTTCGGCCTGGACCTCGCCCGAGCGCAACGCCTCAATGCGATCGTATTTGCAACTGGCATAGGTGAGGCTGAGCCGAGGCATCATCCTGTCCCGCGAGGTACGGCCCGCGATTGATCGCAGCCGACGCGCCGGGCATTGTGTGCCATCGGATCACCCGGCGGCGCAAGCGGCGGACAATGCACGAAGTCGAGTTCGACCACGAACACGTCGAGACCCCGGCGGAGCGCGCCGCCATTGCGCGCACGATCTGGGATCAGGACAATGTCGCATTCACCACGGTCGGCATCGATATCGGGAGTTCGACCTCGCATCTCCTATTCGCGAAAGTCGCTTTGCAGCGACAACAGCAGGGGCTATCGAGCCGGTTTGTCGTCGTCGGCCGCGAAATTGCGTGGCGCTCGCCGATCCTGCTGACGCCGTTTTTGTCCGACGGGACCATCGACGCGAAGGCGCTTGGCGAATTCATTGCGCGCTGCTACGCCGACGCGGGATTCAAGCAGAACGAAATCGACAGCGGCGCGGTCATCCTCACCGGTGAGGCGATCAAGCGCAAAAACGCTCGCGCCATCGACGAGCTGTTCGCCGAGCAAGCCGGCAAGTTCGTCTGCGCCACTGCCGGCCACAAGCTGGAAAGCCGGCTTGCCGCCCATGGCTCGGGCGCCGTTGCGCTTTCCAAAACGCGCAACACCTGCATGCTTCACGTCGACATCGGCGGCGGCACCACAAAGCTTGCGCTGATCGACCGCGGCACGATTATCGGGCTTTGCGCTTTCGCGGTCGGCGGCCGGCTGATTGCGCGGGACGATGCTGGAGCCTGGACCCGCATCGATCAATCGGCGCAATTGGTCGCAAATGATCTGGGCATCGAAGCGTCGCCGCAGACTTTCGCCGACCAATCTGTTCGCGGCCGCGTCGTGCAACGCCTGGCTACGGTCGCGGCGGACGTAATCACCGGCACCCCGCTCGATAGCCTTGGGCAATCGCTTCTGCTCACCGAGCCGTTGCCACGCGGCGTCGCGCCGACGGCGTTGACGTTTTCCGGCGGCGTTGCCGAATACGTTTTCGGCCACGAGACGGCAGTATTTGGCGATATTGCCAAGCCGCTTGCCGCCGCGCTTGCCGGCGAATTGAGCCGAAGGAGCGGCCTGCCGCTGATCGATCCGGGCCAGCGCATCCGCGCCACGGTCATCGGCGCCTCACAATTCACCGTGCAAGTCAGCGGCAAGACCATCTATCTGCCCGATCCTTATGTGCTGCCGGTGCACAACGTCCCGGTGATCCGCGTCAGGCTGGACTCCACGGGGGACATCGATCCGGGGCGGCTCGCCGCCGCTATCCGCCGGGGCCTCGATGAGGTCGATCTCGATCGCTTTGGCCGCATCGCCATCGCTTTCGACTGGCGTGGCGACCCGGAACATTCCCGGCTCAAGGCGGCCGGGGAGGGCGTTTTGCGGGCGCTCGCGCCGCTCGCGGACCGCATCAAGCTGTTGCTTGTCATGATCGACGGCGATGTCGGCAAGACCTTTGGCCGGCTCATGCACCGCGAGCTTCATTGGCCGGGCAAGCTGGTCTCAATCGACGGCATGGAATTGCAGGAGCTCGATTATGTCGATGTCGGCGAACTGATTGCACCACCCGGCGTGGTGCCGGTGGTTATCAAGTCGCTGTTGTTCGCATAGCCCGCGCGCGTCAGGCGGTGTAATCTCGCCGTAGATACCGGAGGAACACATGAACATCCGCGAAAAGCCGCAGGCCAAGGCGCGCTTCGGCATCGATCCCTATCTTGATTGGCTAAGTGCCGAAGGCCTTCCGGTCATCGAGGACTACGGCGTCTATCTGTTCGATGTCGAAACCGCGCCGTGGCCGCGCTATGGCGTCAATGGCGCGGCGGTGCACCTGAAGGGCCGCGGCGACTTCGCCAACATGTTCCTGCTCGACATCGCGCCGGGTAAATCGACGGCGCCGCAGCGGCATTTGTACGAAGAAGTGATCTACGTGCTCGAAGGCTCCGGCTCGACCCAAATCGAATTGGCCGACGGCACCAAGCGCAGCTTCGAGTGGGGCGCCAAGAGCCTGTTCGCCATTCCGCTTAACGCCAGGCATCGCCACTTCAACGGCAGCGGCACCGAGCGCGCGTTGCTCGTGACGACCACCAATCTACCGATGATGATGAACGTGTTTCACAATGAAGCATTTGTCTTCGGCAGTGATTTCGATTTCAGCGAGCGCGCAGGCAAGAAGGAGTATTTTGCGGGCGAGGGCGACCTCATCACCGTGCGCCAGGGCAACCACATGTGGGAAACGAATTTCGTGCCCGACCTCACCGCCATCGAATTGCAAAGCTGGGGCGACCGCGGCGCTGGCGGTACCAATATCATGTTCGTTCTCGCCGACGGCACCATGCACGCTCACATCTCGGAAATGCCGGTCGGTACCTACAAGAAAGGCCACCGCCACGGCCCAAGCTTCCACGTCATGTGCGTGGTCGGACAGGGTTTCTCGCTGATGTGGTACGAGCACGAAAAGGATTTCCGGCGCATCGACTGGAAGCACGGCATGGTGCTGGTGCCGTCCGACCGGCAGTTCCATCAGCATTTCAACACCGGGCCGCAGCCGGCGCGCTATCTGGCGACGGCGGTCGGGGGTCTGCGCTATCCGACCATGCAGGTGCAGCGGATTTCGCTGATCGGGGCCGGCGGCGACGACCTGCCGGCGGTGTCTAAGAGCGTCAAGGACGGCGGCGACCAGATCGAATACGAGGATCAGGATCCGCGCATCCACCGCATCTGGCTCGAGGACATGCGCAAGAACGGCGCGCCGCCGAAGATGGAAAAATACGTTCCGACGCCCGAGGATTTGAAGGCGCCGGCGGCCTGACGGCAATTCGTTTCGCGTTTGGAGCTTTGCGATGCAAGGTCAATGGCGCACGCTCAAGGAATGGCCGGAGCTGATCCTTGAGCGGCTTGCCGATGCCGGCGTTGCGCGGGTCATGCTCAACCGTCCGGACAAGCGCAATTGCCTGAACGAGGCGCTGGTGACGGCGTGGTTCGAGGCGCTCGACATTGTGCGCGCCGATCGCGACCTCAAAGTGGTCGTCACCAAGGGCGCTGGCATCTGTTTTTCCTCCGGCCTCGATTTGCACTTTCTGCGCACGGTCAGCGAGGAGCCGCGCGACTGGGACCGGCCGACGCCGACCGTGCAGATGGCGGAGGCGCTGCGCGGCTTCCCGCGCATCATGATCGCGCAGGTGCACGGTTATTGCCTCGGCGGCGCGCTCGGCATCATGAATTGCCACGATCTGGTGTTCGCTGCCGACGATGCGCAACTCGGCATGCCGGAAATCCTGCGCGGCAGCTTCGGCCAGCTCGTCACCTCGACGCTGGTGCACGGCGGCATCCCGCTCAAGAAGGTCGCGTTGATGCAACTCGTCGGCCGCAATATTTCCGGCACCGAGGCCGACCGCTGGGGCATCGTCTCGCAGGCGCTACCGGCCGCGGAGCTCGAAAGCACGGTGACGGCGATCGCACGCGAGATCTCAGTGCGCCACCTGGCGCCGCTCGAACACGGCAAAATCACCGTACAGATGGGCCGCGATCTGTCGCTGTCGCAGGCGATACAGTTAGACCAGCTTGTGTCCGCACGGATGCGCCGCGTCATGGATCCAACCGGACACCTCAACTCATATCTGAAATCGCAGAAGGGCGGGCCAAATTTGGATTACAAGCGGCCAGATGTGTGAGTCCCCGCGTCGTGCCCGCGCTTGTCGCGGGCATCCCGAAGGACGGCACTGGTGTTCGATGAAGAACGGGATGGCCGGGTCAAGCCCGGCCATGACAGTGTCAGGCTGCTGCTTTTTTCTTGTCGCCGCGCTCGAGCGACTGAAGCGCCTCATCGACCGTCTGCACGTCGCCGAATTGGCCGTAGAACGCTGAAAGCGTCGCATTGTGCTCGTCATCGGTATGGGTGGCGAGGCCGTCGGACACCAGGACAACCTTGAAATTGAGCATCATGGCGTCGCGCGCCGAGCTTTCACAGCACACATTGGTGGCGGTGCCGGTGATCAACAGCGTGTCGATATTGCGCTCGCGCAGGTGCGGCTCGATCCCGGACGAAGCCTGAATGAAGGCGCTGTAGCGCTTTTTGGTGATCTGCGCATCGTCGGGCCGAATGTCGTTGAGGTGCCAGTATTCGTAGCCGTCCTCGCCGATATCCATGGCCTTGAGGCGACGCTCGGCACGCTCCGGCTTTTGCAGATAGCCGTGGTAATTCGACCAGCTTTCCCGCGTATCCGTCGTGCCGTTGCGGACCCAGACGACATGGCCGCCGCGATCGCGCAGCGCCGTGGCGAGGCGATTGATGTTCGGCACAATCTCGCGCGCCAGCGGGACTTCGCCCTGGTGACCCTGTTTGACGAAATAGTTCTGCATATCGATGACGAGCAGCGCGGTCTTGCGCGGGTCGATGGCGTCGAACGGATGCATCTTGCCCATCCGGGTCTTCATGCGCTCGAGGGAAGCTTGGGAGATTGCAATCTTGTGCATCGGTGCGTCCTCAACTAGTCGTCATTGTAGTCGTCTTCACGGGCTCGTTTCGGGCCGATATTGGCATAAAAGCAGCGTGCCATAAAGAAGGTCTGGGTCGAACGCATGGCCGGAAATGTGTCCGCAAGTTGGGAATTCTGGATCGATCGCGGCGGTACCTTCACCGATGTGATCGGGAGGGGTCCGGATGGCGCGCTCCTTACCCACAAGCTGCTTTCGGAGAATCCGGAAGCCTATCGGGACGCGGCGGTGCACGGCATCCGGCACCTTCTTGGGCTCACGCCGGGGGATGCGATACCGAGTGGACGCGTCGCCGCGGTCAAAATGGGCACCACGGTTGCGACCAATGCGCTCCTTGAACGCAAGGGCGACCGGACGCTGCTTCTCATCACCAAGGGCTTTCGCGACGCGTTGCGCATCGGCTACCAGGCGCGGCCGAAGATCTTTGCCAAGCATATCATCAAGCCTGACATGCTGTACGAGCGCGTGGTCGAGGTCGATGAACGCGTGCGTGCCGATGGCACTATCGAACGTCCGCTCGATCTCGAGCCTGTGCGCGCCGAACTGATCCGCGCCAAAAAAGACGGCATCGTCGCCGTCGCAGTCGTGCTGATGCACGCCTACCGCTACAGCGACCACGAGCAGCGCGTCGCCAAACTCGCGCGCGAGCTTGGTTTCGACCAAGTGTCCGCCAGTCATGAAGTGTCGCCGCTGATCAAGCTCGTCGGTCGGGGCGACACCACAGTAGTCGATTCCTACCTCTCACCGATCCTGCGCCGCTACGTGGCACGGGTAGCGGCGGAACTGAATTCTTCTCCCTCTCCGAAAGCGGGCGGTGAGGGAACCCGCCTCATGTTTATGATGTCATCAGGCGGGCTCACCGCGGCCGACCTGTTTCGCGGCAAAGACGCGATCCTCTCCGGTCCGGCCGCCGGAGTCGTCGGCATGGCGGAGACCGGACGCGCCGCGGGTTTCACTCGGCTGATCGGCTTCGACATGGGCGGCACGTCAACCGACGTGTCGCATTACGCCGGCGAGTACGAGCGCGCGTTCGAGACCGAAGTCGCCGGCGTGCGCATGCGCGCTCCGATGATGCTGATCCATACGGTTGCGGCTGGCGGCGGCTCGATCCTGCATTTCGACGGCGCGCGGTTTCGCGTCGGTCCGGATTCCGCCGGCGCTAATCCCGGGCCGAAATGCTACCGCCGCGGCGGCCCGCTGGCTGTAACGGACGCCAATGTGATGGCCGGCAAGCTTATTCCCGATTTCTTTCCCGAAAATCTTTGGACCGCATCAGAACCAGCCGCTGGACGCCGATGCGGTGCGTGCGGCCTTCGCGGCACTGGCGAAGGAGATCGGCGACGGCAAAAGCGCCGAGCAGGTTGCCGACGGTTTTATCAAGATCGCGGTCGAAAACATGGCCAACGCGATCAAGAAGATTTCGGTGCAGCGCGGCTACGACGTGACCCGCTATGCGCTCAATTGCTTCGGCGGCGCCGGCGGCCAGCACGCCTGCCTGGTCGCCGACGCTCTCGGCATGACCAGCGTGCTCATTCATCCGCTGTCGTCGCTGCTCTCGGCCTATGGCATGGGGCTCGCCGACATCCGTAGCGTTCGCCAGCAAGCGATCGAGGAGCCGTTTGGCGACAAAGCGCGCAAAGCGCTCGAAAGCGTGGCGCGCCGGCTTGGACGCGATGCGATCGGTGAAGTCAGGGGGCAGGGTGTCGCGGCGAACAAGATCACGCTACATGTGCGTGCGCATATTCGTTATGCCGGCACCGACACGCCGCTCATTGTCGATGCCGGGAGAGACGGTACATACGCTTCGCTTGCGATGATGAAATCCGCCTTCGAGCGCGCGCACAAAGCGCAGTTCGGCTTCATCGATCGGACGAAGGAATTGGTTATCGAAGCTGTTTCGGTTGAAGCGGTCGGCGGTGGCGCAACGTTCAAGGAGAAACGTCGCAAGGTTACGCGGACAAAACTGCCGGGGCCGGCGCGCCGCACCCGATTTTTCTCTGGCGGCAAGTGGCATCGGGCATTGGTCTACACTCGGGACACACTGGCACCGGGGCACAAGATCAAGGGCCCGGCCATCGTCATCGAGCCGCATCAGACGGTTGTCGTCGAGCACGGCTGGCAGGCCGAGCTGACGGCGAAGAATCACCTGGTGCTGCGGCGGGTGCGGAAGCTCGCCCGCATGCGCGCTGTCGGCACTAAAGCCGATCCGGTGATGCTCGAAGTGTTCAACAATCTCTTTATGTCGATCGCCGAGCAAATGGGCGTGGCGCTGCAGAACACCGCCTACTCGGTGAACATCAAGGAGCGGCTCGACTTTTCCTGCGCGGTGTTTGATGCTGACGGCTCGCTCGTTGCCAATGCGCCGCATATGCCGGTGCATCTCGGTTCGATGGATCGCGCTGTTGAAACCATCATCCGCGAAAACAAGGGCCGGATCAGGCCCGGCGACTCCTATCTCATCAATGCGCCCTATAACGGCGGTACCCACATTCCCGATCTCACCGTATGCACGCCGGTTTTTGACCGGCAGCGCAAGAAAATACTTTTCTGGGTGGCGTCGCGCGGCCATCACGCCGATATCGGCGGCATCGCGCCTGGCTCGATGTCGCCGATCGCCACGACGCATCGACGAGGAGGGCATCTATATCGACAACTTCAAGCTGGTCGATCGCGGCAAATTCCGCGAAGCCGCGCTTTACGACCTTGCTCACCAACGCGAAATATCCGGCGCGCAATCCGTTGCAGAATGTCAACGACTTAAAAGCGCAGATTGCGGCTTGCGAAAAAGGCGCACGGGAAATGCACAAGATGGTCGCTCAGTTCGGCCTTCACGTCGTGCGCGCCTACATGACGCACGTTCAGGACAATGCCGACGAAAGCGTCCGCCGCGTCATCGAAAGCCTGCACGACAGTGCGTTCACCTACGAAGCCGACCAGGGCAACGTGGTTGCGGTGAAGATCACAGTCGATAAGAAAAAGCGCGAGGCCACTGTCGATTTCACCGGCACGTCGCCGCAGCAGGGCAGCAACTTCAATGCGCCCGAGCCGGTGACGCGCGCAGCGGTACTCTATGTATTTCCGCGTCATGGTCGACGACGACATCCCGATGAATGCCGGCTGCCTGCGGCCGATTCATATCGTCATTCCAGATAATTCCATGCTGGCGCCGCGCTATCCGGCCGCCGTCGTCGCCGGCAATGTTGAAGTGTCGCAAATGGTCACCGACGCGCTGTTTGGCGCGCTCGGCGCCATGGCGGCGGCGCAAGGCACCATGAACAACGTGAATTTCGGCAACGACACGTATCAATACTACGAGACGATTTGCTCGGGTTCGCCAGCCGGTCCTGGTTTCCCCGGCACCGATGCCGTGCATACGCATATGACCAACACGCGGCTTACGGACCCTGAAATTCTCGAATTTCGTTATCCGGTACTGCTGGAAGACTTCCATATCCGCAAAGGCTCGGGCGGTAAGGGCCAATGGAACGCTGGCGACGGCATCCGGCGCACCATGCGGTTCCTGGAAAAGATGGAATACACCATCCTGTCCGGCCACCGCCGCATCCGGCCGTTCGGCATGGCCGGTGGGGAGGACGGTCAGATCGGCGAGAACTGGGTGCGCCGGAAAGACGGCACCATGGAGCGGCTCAAAGGCGCGGACGCCACGGTGGTCGATGCCGGCGAGGCGATCATCATCCAGACGCCGACTGCGGGAGGATATGGAAAGACGGTGCCCGGTGACCTCGCAGCAGAATCCGGAAAATAAGCCCGTGCGTAATGAGCAGAAGCGGGACGAACACAGTGGGAATGAAATAGGCAGCGCCGAGTTGCCCCGCCAGCAGCCCGGCGCCGTTGGCCTGGTAGAATGCGTTGAGCAGATCGAAGCTGCCCCAGATGTTGAAAGCCCAGATCACCGCGACGCCCCACTTGCTGCGTAGCGTGGCCAGCGAGAGTAATGCTAAAGTTGCTGCGGCGATGTCGCCGTAGGCTGCGGCGTGTGCGAACGCGGCCGGCAGGTCCGGCGAGACGACGCCGGGCACAAGAAAAGCCAATCCCTCGAAGCGGAAGCAGTGCAGAACGAGCAGCGGCCGCAGCGCCTCGATGCGTGGCTGGTCACGTAATTCCGGCCATATATAAAACGCGGCGACAACCGCCCATGCGACAAAGCCGAACGCCACGCTAATCCCGAACAGCGCTTGCACAAACATGATGGTCTCCTATCGCAAGAGGGATACGCCGCTAATGGCCGCCGACTGCCCCTGCGGCGGGATCGGGGCGGCGCATCAGGATCACCAGCCCGGCAAACGCCACGTAGAGGGCGGACAGCAGCAAGAACAAATCGGCGAAGGCCATCACGGTCCCCTGCTGGCGCACGAGCAGATAGAGCTGCTTGAGCGCCATGGCCTGCGCATCCGAACCCGGAATACGCGCGGCAAGACCGTTAAGGGCTTCGACCACGGGCTGGCGCGACCAGGTGATGGACTCGTGCAGGCGCGCCAGATGCAGGTCGATACGATTGTCGAGCAGTGTGTTCAGCGTGGCGAGGCCGACCGCGCCGCCGAGATTGCGCGTCAGGTTGAACAGCCCGGAGGCATTCTTCAGCCGGTCCGGCGGCAGCGTGCCGAGCGCTACGTTGGTGATCGGCACGATGGCCATCATCATGCCGATGCCGCGCAACACCTGCGGCACGAACAACTGGGCAAAATCCCAATCCTTTGTCAGATAGGACGCTTCCCAATTGCTGAGCCCGAAAATCGCAAAGCCGGCCGCCAGCATGATGCGCGGATCGGTCCGGTTCATGAGCTGGCCGACCAGCGGCGCGGCGAGGAACATCGCGGCACCGGACACGAACATGGTCTCCCCGATCATCAGCGAGTCATAGCCACGGATCTCGCCGAGATAGACCGGGTAGAGGTAGGTCAGACCGTAGAGACCGATGCCGAGCACGAAAGAGAATATGCTGCCGAGGGCGAAATTGCGGTCGAGAAATGCCCGCAAATCGACAATCGGATTTTTCGCCATAACGACGCGAATGAGGAAAACCACCGCGGACACCACAGAGATCGCTGCCGCCGCCGCGATTGTGGAATCGTCGAACCAATCGTAGCGCGGTCCGTCCTCGAGTACGTATTCCAGTGTACCTAGGAATGAGGCCATCGATATCAGTCCGGCCCAGTCGAACGTTTCGAACAGTGAGAAGTCCGGCTTGTCGAAGTCGATAAGGGTAATCGCCGCAATCGTCACCGCGATGCCCGGCACGATGTTGATGAAGAACAGCCAGTGCCAAGAGAAGCTGTCGGTGAGATAACCGCCGACGGTCGGGCCGATGGTCGGTGCCAATGTCGCGACCAGCCCGATCATCGGCACGATCACCGGTAGCCGCGAGCGGGGAAAGATGATGTAGGCAGAGGCGAACACCGTCGGCACCATGCCGCCGCCGATGAAACCCTGCACCGCGCGCCAGACGATCATCTGGCTCATCGACGACGTCAGGCCGCACATTAAGCTCGCCAGCGTGAACCCCGCTGCAGCGCCGGCGAACATGATGCGCGTGCCGAGCGCGCGCGACAGGAAGCCGGACAGCGGAATGGCCACCACCTCGGCCATTAAGTAGGACGTCTGCACCCAGGTGATTTCGTCGCTCGACGCGGCGAGGCCGGCCTGGATTTGCGCGAGCGACGCCGACACCACCTGGATGTCGAGGAACGCCATGAACATGCCGAAGCACATCGCCAGGAACGCCAGCAGGCGCGCCGGGTCGATCCGCTCGGCGTCGGCCGGGGCAGGGACTGGTCGATCGGAGGTGAGGATCGCTGTGGAACTCATGGCCACACCTTCACGCGCGATCAGCGCGTCGCTTCGTTCTGCGTTGACGAGTTATCAACAAGAGCAGCCGCTTTGGTGTTCACGCTCACCACGACGGACATGCCGGGACGCATGCGCCCCTGGTCGGCGACGGCGGCCGGCACGCTAATGCGCACAGGAAGCCGCTGCACGATCTTGGTGAAGTTTCCGGTCGCGTTATCCGGCGGCAACAGTGAGAACACCGCGCCGGAGGCCGGCGAAAGACTCTCCACTGTGCCTTGGATGGCGTCCTGCGGCAGGGCATCAACCGCGATCGAAACCGGCTGTCCGGGCCGGAGCCGAGCCAATTGCGTTTCTTTGAAATTGGCATCGACATAAACCCCGTTCAGCGGCACGAGGCTCGCCAACCGCTGGCCAGGCTGCAGGTAGTCGCCGGTCTGTACGGCACGGTTGCCGATTACGCCGTCAATCGGCGCCCGAATGACGGTGAAGGACAGATCGCGCTCCGCCTTGGCAAGCGCGGTCTTGAGTTCGTCGAGAGTGCCCATCGCCTCCTGTTGCTGTCCCCTGAGGACGTCCACATTGGCGGTGGCGGAATCGAGTGCGGCTTGTGCACCCTGCACGGCGGCAATGGACTGGTCGCGGTTGGCCTGCGCCTGTTCGAGCGTTTGGCGGCTGGCAAAGTCCTGAGCCGCGAGCTTATTCTGGCGGTCGAGTTCGAGTTGCATGCGCGTTGCCGCCGCCTGGGCGGAAACCAACTGCGCCTTGGCCTGCTCGACGGCAGCTCGCTGGGCGTCAACCTGATGACCGATCCGCGCGATGGTGGCTTGCTGGGTCGCAACCTTATTGCGCGCTGAATCGACGGCGAGCCGATAGTCGCCGTCATCGAGCGTCGCAATCACATCGCCGGCGTGAACATGGGCGTTATCCGTGACCGCGACATTGGCAATGTAGCCTGCCACTTTCGCCGCCAGCGTTGTGTTGTACGCCCCGACATAGGCGTCGTCGGTCGATACGGTGAACCGACCGACCGTCCACCAGTCGTAGCCGAACCAACCCGCCGCGCCGACTGCCAGCAACAAGGCGCCGCCGATTGCAAGCCTGCGGACGCTATAGCGCCGCCGCTTAGTACCGGCGGGCGCGGTCGCGGCAGCATTCGGCTTTGCAGGTGCATGCGTCTCCACAGACGGCTGGAGCGGGACCGCTTCCAGGTGAGGGTTTGGCCCCTGGTCTTGAAGCACAGGAGCTTCCGGCGGCGACCTCAGGGACAACTCGGGAGAGGCTTTCCCATTCTTGTTTACGATACATATGCTGCGCTCCCACAAAGCGATCTCTATGACCGAACGGTTCGGTCATTTATATGTGGGAACAGCGGCTATGTCAATATTGACCGAACGGTTCGGTCATACTATATTTGCATGGAAGCGATTTGCAGAGCGATTACCGGTACATAATCGCCCTGAAAAAGCCGGAAGCGCGCAGAGGGCGAGGAAAATGGGTGGCCAGACCACATTAGAGCGGACGGTTCCCGCGACTAGCGATGACGAAAGCGCCAAACGGCGCCAGATCATCGACGGCGCCAGCAAGGTGTTCCTGGCGCAGGGTTTTGACGCCGCCAGCATGAACGACATTGCCCGCGCGGCCGGCGTCTCCAAAGGCACGCTCTACGTCTACTTCGGCAACAAAGAGGAATTATTCGAAGCCATCGTCGAGCAGGAATGCGACGTGCAGGCTGAAGGAATTTTCGATCTCGACCCGAACGACCACGACGTGGCAGCAGTGCTGACGAAGCTCGGCGTCGCCTACGTCAAATTCCTGTGCCGGCCGGAGAAAGCCTCCGCCATCCGCACCGTGATCGCGATCGCCGACCGGATGCCGGAAATCGGGCGGAAATTCTACGAGGCCGGTCCCGCCGTCGGCATTGCGCGGCTCGCGGCCTATTTGGCCACGCAGGTCGACGCCGGTGTGCTGGCCGTCGAAGATTGCGAAATCGCGGCGGCGCAATTCATGGAATCCAGCCATGCCATGCTATTCAAGCCGATCGTGTTCAATTTCGCTCCGGCGCCTAGCCTCGAACAGATCGAGCGCGGGGTACGGATTGCGGTGAAGGCATTCGTCGCAGCCTACCGCGTTCCCAAAAAACCATAAGCGGAACTATGAGCGCGGCGGCGTGACTTCGGCGGGCTTACGCACGACCGAATATTTCATATCGGCGTCGTTGCCCTGCCAATAGAACCTATAGTCGACGGCGACTGTAGAGCCGTCCGGCAGCGGCAGGACCGCGCTGCAAACAACATCGTCCTTGGTGCTGGAGACGGTCTTAATCGGCTCGTAGCGTGTCGGCTCGATTTTGAGCTGTTTGAGAACTTCGCCCAGTGTTTTTTTGGCGCGATCGGAATCGCATTCCGGCAGCACAAAGCGATCGCGCAGTCCGCTGTAGATAAAGACGCCGGCGACCACCACCACGGGAATACCGATCAGCCGGAGCATAAAGCGGTTGGATCGAAACGGAGACGACCGTTTGCCGGTGCCGGGCGGGGGAGTCCAGCGGCGGGCGCGCAGCGGCGGCGGATTCTCGTTGGCCATGTCCTGGTGCTGAGCTTCAGCACGCCTCACACCGACTTGACGATATCCTCGGTCATCTTCTTGGCATCGCCGAGCAGCATCATGGTGTTGTCGCGGTAGAATAGCGGATTGTCGATGCCCGCATAACCTGACGCCAGCGAGCGTTTGTTGAACATCACCGTGCCGGCCTTCCAGACTTGCAGCACCGGCATGCCATAGATCGGCGAGGTTTTGTCGTCCTCGGCAGCCGGGTTGGTGACGTCGTTGGCGCCGATTACGTAAGCAACATCGGCCTGCGGAAACTCCGAATTGATGTTCTCAAGCTCGAACACCTCGTCATAAGGCACGTTGGCTTCCGCGAGCAGCACGTTCATGTGGCCGGG
Organism: uncultured Alphaproteobacteria bacterium; assembly: GCA_963813825.1. Lineage (GTDB taxonomy): Bacteria > Pseudomonadota > Alphaproteobacteria > Rhizobiales > Xanthobacteraceae > BOG-931. Next base: position 81,630 of record CAWFBB010000028.1, on the reverse strand, counting down.
CATGCGGCCTGCGACCGGATGGATGGCGTAGCTCACGTCCACGCCTTCGGCCTTGAGCTTGTCGCCCATTTCCCGCAGCGCGTGCTGCGCCTGCGCCACCGCCATGCCGTAGCCGGGTACGATGATAACCTTGCCGGCGTTCTTGAGAATGAACGCCGCGTCCTCGGCCGATCCGATTTTTACCGGCCGCTGCTCGCCGCCCGCCGTCGGCGCCGCGACCTCGCCGCCGAAGCCGCCGAGGATGACCGAGATGAACGAGCGGTTCATGCCCTTGCACATGATGTAGGACAGGATCGCGCCCGAGGAACCGACCAGCGCGCCGGTGATAATCAGCGCGGTGTTCTCAAGCGTGAAGCCGATGCCGGCGGCGGCCCAGCCGGAATAGGAATTGAGCATCGAGATCACAACCGGCATGTCGGCGCCACCGATCGGGACGATGATGAGCACGCCGAACAGGAATGAGATTCCGGCGATCAGCCAGAACGTGACGTGCTGTTGCGTCTCGAAAAACCAAACGATGCTGGCGACCAGCGCGAGCGCCAGCCCGATATTGATGGCGTGCCGTGCGGGCAGCAAGATCGGCGCGCCACTCATGCGGCCGGAAAGCTTCAAAAAGGCGATCACCGAACCGGTGAAGGTGATGGCGCCGATGGCGACGCCGAGCGACATTTCGATCAGGCTTTGAGCGTGGATCGCCCCTTCGGTGCCGATGCCGAAGGCCGACGGCGCATAAAGCGCTCCGGCGGCGACTAAAACCGCCGCCATGCCGACCAGCGAGTGAAAGGCGGCGACCAGTTCCGGCATCGAGGTCATCGGCACGCGACGCGCGATCACCGCGCCGGCGCCGCCGCCGAGCGCCATGCCGGCGATCACCAGTCCCCAGCCGGCGAGGCTCGCCGGAGGGTGCGCAGCGAGCGTGGTCACGATCGCGATCGCCATGCCGATCATGCCGAGTTGATTGCCGCGGCGGCTGGTTTCCGGATTCGACAGCCCCCGCAGCGCGAGAATGAAAAGGGCGCCGGCGACCAAGTAGCAAAGCGCGGCGAGATCGGCGCTCATGGGCAAACCCTTTTCGTCACTTTGATCTTCTCTGGAACATGGCGAGCATGCGCTTGGTGACCAAAAACCCGCCGAAAATATTGACCGAGGCAAAAGTGAGCGCGACGAATCCGAGTGCGCGCGCCCAGACCGGTCCGGAATCGTCGCCAGTCAGCATGACACCAACGGCCAGCAACGCGCCGACCACGATGACGGAAGATATCGCATTGGTCACCGACATCAGCGGCGTGTGTAGCGCGGGCGTCACCGACCAGACGACGAAGTAGCCTACGAACACCGCGAGCACGAATATTGACAGCCGGAACACGAACGGATTGACGATCTCGCCCGCCGCCTGACCGGCAGCGGCGAGATCAAGTTGGCCGACGACCGAGAGAATCATCATTGCACGGCCTCCTGCTTTCCTTTTTTCCCCTCCCACGCACGGGCAGGGGGAGAAATCACGCTGCGGTCTTCGGCATGAAACTCGGATGCACCACAGCGCCGTCACGAGTCAGCATCGTGCCTTTGACGATCTCATCGTCCCAATTGACCGCGAGCTTCTTATCTTTCTTGTCGATCATCGTTTCGAGAAATGTCAGCAGGTTCTTTGCATAGAGTGCCGACGCCGACGCTGCGAGACGGCCGGGCATGTTGAGGTGGCCGACAATCTTGACCGGACCGGCCTCGACGACTTCGCCGGGTTTTGCGCCTTCGACATTGCCGCCGCGTTCGACAGCAAGATCAACAATCACCGAGCCCGGCCGCATCGATGCGACCATTTCCTTGGTGATGAGTCGCGGCGCCGGCCGGCCGGGAATGAGCGCGGTGGTGATGACGATATCCTGCTTCTTGATGTGTTCGGCGACCAGCGCGGCCTGCTTGGCTTGATATTCCTTCGACATTTCCTTGGCATAGCCGCCGGCGGTCTGCGCGTTCTTGAATTCTTCGTCCTCGACGGCGAGGAATTTGGCGCCAAGGCTCTCGACCTGCTCCTTGGTCGCCGGGCGCACATCGGTCGCGGTGACGATGCCGCCGAGCCGGCGTGCGGTAGCGATCGCCTGCAATCCGGCGACGCCGACGCCCATGATGAAGACCTTTGCCGCCGGCACGGTGCCGGCGGCAGTCATCATCATCGGCATGGCGCGGCCGTATTCCTCGGCGGCGTCGATCACAGCGCGATAGCCGGCGAGATTGGCCTGGCTTGAGAGCACGTCCATCGACTGCGCGCGGGTGATGCGCGGCATCAGCTCCATGGCGAAGGTGGTAATGCCGGCGTCAGCCATCTGCTTCAGCGCCGCGTCATTGCCGTAAGGATCCATAATGGCGAGGACGAGCGCGCCTTTCTTCAGACCCGAAAGCTCGCTGGCCGGCGGACGGCGTACCATCAGCACGACATCGGCGCCATTGAGCGCATCGGGCGTCACGGTCGCGCCGGCAGCGGCATAATCAGCATCGAGAACGCCGGACTTCACGCCCGCGCCCGGCACGACGGCAACTTCGGCGCCGAGCCCGATCATTTTCTTGACGGTTTCGGGAACCGCGGCGACCCGCGGTTCGCCCGCATCGGTTTCGGCAGCAACCGCAACCTTCATAAAATCCCTCCGACGGCTGCCGGCCGCCTGCCGATGTTCGTTAAGCGGACGCTCAGACCAGGAAATACGCCATCAAGATAACGATGATGACAACGTGCGCCAGCGCTACTTTCACCAGCGTGATGAAGTTGTCGTACGTCTGCTCGTGGGCTGGGTAATCGTTGCCCTCGGCAGTCGCGTATTCGACCTCGCCATGGTCGGCCATTCCGTGCCTCCGAAACTCGCACCCGGTGTTGGCGGACTTAGCGTAATTGCCTGCGGAGAGCAACGGGACGCCGCGGTTGCGAGCGCAATTTTGCCGGGCTGTCACCTTGTGCTGTCCGGGAGCGCGCAGCGCGGCTGCAAGCCCAGGATTTTGCGGGTTCGCCCCGCGCCGCTGCCGCTTGCCCGGGCGGGGCCGAATCCCTACTCTTGATGCAACAGCGCGATTTAGTCATGGACACGCGACGATGCTGCGAAAAGAACAGAATGAGCTTCTGACCCAGAGCGGCCCCGGCACGCCGATGGGGCAGCTTTTCCGCTCCTATTGGCTGCCGGTTCTGCTCGCCGAGGAACTCCCGGAGAACGAGTGCCCGCCGGTGCGCGTTAAAATCCTGTCCGAGCGGCTGCTGGCGTTCCGGGACTCTGACGGCAAGTACGGCTTGATCGATGAATTCTGCGCCCACCGCGGCGTCTCGCTGTGGTTCGGCCGCAACGAGGAGGGTGGGCTGCGCTGCCCGTATCACGGCTGGAAGTACGATGTGAACGGCCAGTGCATGGAGGTGCCGTCGGAACCGATCGAGAGCGGTTTCTGCAAGAAGATCAAGCTCACGTCGTACCCGCTGGTGAAGCGCGGCGAAGTGCTTTGGGCCTATATGGGTCCGGCCGACAAGAAGCCGCCGCTGCCGGAATGGGAATTCGCCATGGTGCCGCCGGAACAGACCTTCGTCTCGAAGCGTTTGCAGGAGTCGAACTGGCTGCAAGCCATGGAAGGCGGCATCGATTCCAGCCACGTCTCGTTCCTGCATCGTGGTGACTTGGGCACCGATCCGCTGTTCAAGGGCGCCAAGGGCAACCAATACAATCTCGCCGACATGCAGCCGCATTTTGAAGTGGTCGAGCAGCCCGGCGGCCTGTTCATCGGTGCACGGCGCAATGCCGAGAACGGAAATTATTACTGGCGCATCACGCCGTGGGTGATGCCGTGCTTCACCATGATCCCGCCGCGCGGCGACCATCCAATTCACGGCCATTTCTGGGTACCGATTGACGACGAGAATTGCTGGGCGTGGTCGTACGATTTCCACCCGGTGCGGGCGCTGAGCAAGACCGAAGTCGACGCCATGAAAGACGGCGCCGGCGTGCATTGCAAATATATCCCCGGCACCTATCGACCGCTCGCCAACAAGGACAATGATTATCTGATCGATCGTGCCGCGCAGAAAGCCGGCGAGACTTATAGCGGCGTCGCCGGTTTCGCCATGCAGGACGCTTCATTGCAGGAAAGCATGGGGCCGGTCTGCGACCGCACCAAGGAGAACCTGGTTTCCACCGATAACGGCATCATCATGGCGCGGCACCGCCTGATGCGCGCCGCCAAGGCGCTGATCGACAAGGGCATCACGCCGCCCGGCGTCGATGTCGAGCACCAAAAGATCCGTTCCTGTTCGGTGGTACTGCCACCCGACGTGGCGTTCAAGGATGGAGCCAAGGAAGCACTCGTCGCCAAGCCCGGCATGGCGCAGACGACGGTGTAACGCGAGCGTCTGGTAGCCAATGCGCGAGCCGGCCGCTCAATTCATTGCGCGGTTCGCGACCTGTGCCCCTCTTTTGATGGCTTCGATTGCGATCTGCGGCGTGCCCCGCATGCATTTGGCGCGTGCCGACGAAAGCTCATGTGCCAACTCCGCAATTGTTGCGTCGGCTGACGCCCGGATCAATCTTACGTCGAAGAGCGTGCCCTCCGATGTACCGCGCATCGAGCTTGCCGCGCGTCTTGCGGCCGCCGGCGCCACGACGACGAAAGAGTACGAGCGGATGCGGGAGAATGCCGCCCGCGAACTCGCCGGCCGTCCGGATGGTGTCGGCGACGTGAGCGCCGACGAGTTCCGCAAAGCAGACGAGGCGATTGCCCGGCAATCCCGCATCGATACCGGAAGCCTGCCGCGCCCGTCATTCGTCGATACCGCCAGGCTGCCGGGCCGCCCGCAGATCGAAGGTCTCAATATCATTTATCTCAATCCGCTTGGCGATCCGGCCCACGCCAATCCCTGGAAGAACATCATCGTTCACGAAACTGAAGGTCCACCGGGAACCGCGCGGCGCGAGGCGACCGACCAGTTTGCCAATCCGACCAAGCGCGGCGTGATGCTGTGGGTCGAGACCGACGGCACGGTGTACTGGTCGACCGCGGAGAACGTCATTCCTACTCACACCGATGGCGCCGACCGGGACGACAACAAATTCATCGACAATTCCAAAACCTATCACGCGGTCATCAAAACCAATTCGATCGGGGTCGAATTCATCGGCAACTACCCGGACGTCGCCAAGCCCGCCACCGCCGCGCAGGTGCAGGCCTGGCTCGTGCTTGTGCCGTTTTTACAGGAGCGTTACGGCATTCCGCCGGACCGTATCTATGCGCACAACTGGATCGACTTTAAAGATCGGCGCTATTGCGAAGGCTGCGAACTCGCCACATTGGCGCGCAAACTGGGTTATTGTCCCTCAAAGCGGCTCTAATCACATATCGCATCGATTATAAATTTCTGTGGGTTTGGAAAGTCAGTGGCGTTGTTGTCGCGCACAGAAGTGTCTGCTTTCGCCCGGCAGGGTTTTGGCTGCCTGGCGCTATGTACGGCATTGCTCGCCTCGACGCTGCTATCGGCTTCAATTGGCTTGCGCTCGAGCTTCGATCACGCCGCGACGAGCGAGAAGATTGTTGCGTTGACTTTCGATGCCGACATGACGCCCGGAATGCTGCGCGAGCTCAAGAGCAAGCAGGTTGCGTCCTGGTACAACGAAAAAGTCATCGAGACGCTCCGGCAGGAACACGTTCCGGCGACCTTGTTCATGACCGGTCTCTGGATCGAAGCTTATGGCGCCGCAACCAGAGAACTGTCCGCAGACCCGCTGTTCGAGCTTGGCAATCACAGCTATTCGCACGGCGCGTTTCATTCGCCTTGCTACCACCTGTTTCCGATTCCGGAATCAAAGCAGGCTGCCGAGGTGCAAAAGACCGACGATCTGCTGACGAAATACGCATCGTCGCACGTGAAATACTTTCGGTTTCCGGGACTATGCTCTGACGCACAGGCGATAAAGACGGTTAAAGACCAGGGCTACACCATAGTCGGCGGCGACGTAGACGGCGGCGATGGCTTTGAAAAATATGCCAAGCCGATCGTGTCCAATGTAACAGCGCATGTCCGTCCAGGCAGCATTGTCGTGCTTCACATGCACGGCGGTCCGAACGCGCCAGAAACCGCGACGGCACTCGCGGAGATCATCAAAAAGCTGCGTGCCGAGGGTTACAGCTTCGTCAAAGTCTCAGACTTGCTGAAATTTCCGCCGGGTGAGCCGGTCAAACCTCCGGCGATGCCCCGCGAGGTGGCAACTCCGCTTCCCGCCGATACGTCGTCCTTTTTCTCGCGTCTTTTCCGGCGATAATATCCCAGCAGATAGCGCGCCTATTTCGCGTTACCGATCACGAATCAAGCGGCGGCTTCATTCTTCGGTGGTAACGTTTCCAATTCGCGTTGGTAAGCCTCGGACATGCGCGATTGCAATCCATGCTTGGCAAGTGCGTCACTGAACATCTGCTTCACCGCGGGAGTTTCGTCGGCATAGTCGATCTGATTTCCACCGAGTTGGCGGCTGATCCACGATAATGGCACGCCCTGCTTGTTACGCGGCGAACTGTGTTTGAACGCCAGGTAGCGCGCCGGTGTCGGCCCGGTATTGAAGTGTTGGTGGAAGGTAGCATTGGGAGGGACGATCAGAGTCCCGATCTCCCAATCGTACCGTTTTGGCACTTCACCTTCCCGCCACATCAACGAGTAGCCTTCGCCGCTCAGGACGATCACATGTGCTCCCGGCCCGTGCATGTGAGCCTTCTTGTATGTCCCGACCGGAAACTGCGAGATGTGACTGGGAAGGGCGCCACGCGCCATGTTGAAACGAATATGGCCGCCGCCGGCGCCACGCTCCTTCGCGGCGATCAGCGGCAGATTAACGGCGTCAGGCACGAAATTCGTCTGCAGCAAGAAGCCCTTTTGCTCGCCTTTGTTAGCAAAATAATCCGCTTCTCCGGAGAAGCGTTTTCTAAAGTCGTGCGGATTACCGAACACGAAATCAAGATCATCGTACATATTGATGACCGAAGGTCCGAATGTGACCGCGACGTAGCGTGCAGGCTCGTTGCCGGAGCCGTTGAAATGCTGATGCCAGCAATTCAGCGGGATCGCGAAGATAGCCCCCGCCTTCCATTCGAAGGTTATGCGGCCGCCGGCATTGTTCCATACGCTGGTGCTGCCGCGGCCACTGAGAATCAAAATCATTTCTTCAAAGATTTGGCGGCGTGGCTCCAGCTTGCCGCCAGCGGGAATTTCGCAGACGTAGCAATCGTTCGAAGCGCGCGAGGCCTCGTGATTGATGAACACACCCTCGCCGCCGCGACTTGCCCAAGGCTTCAGGTCGACGGTACGCAGATTGCGAACGTAGTGGGCCGGGATAATATCGAGGCCCTCAGAACGAACCCAGCGCTCGTAGGGCAAATCGTTCTCCGTCTCGAATTTCTTGGCCATGTCGTCCGAGACGATTGCCCTGTCGGTCATAGCTGATCCTCAAACCGCGATGTATCTGGTCTTGTTCGGTCGATTCCATCCGGCGGTGTCATTTTATGAGTTTCCGCTCCGGAGTCTCGATCAACTGTTATCCGTGATGGCGGTTTTGCCGGCGATAAATCCCTGCACCGTCGCGCGCGGCAGGCCGTGCATGGAAAAGCCGCCCGCCGATTCGCCGCCGCAGTAGAGACCGGGAATCGCTTCGCCGTTCATGTCGATCACCTGGCAGCGCGCGTTGATGCGCAGGCCGGCGCGGGTGTCGTAAATCACGGGCGTCGCCCAAGCCGCATAGAACGGCGGCTTTACGATCTTGTACTGCGGCTTCGGCTTGCTGAAATCGGCATCCTTGCCGGCATCAACGAACGAGTTGTAGCGCGCCACGGTGTCGACGAGATTTTGCGGCGGCATAGGCACGCGCTGGTATTTCATTTTGATTTTGGCGGCCAGCGCTTCGATGCTGTCGGCTGAAAAGAAAAAGCCCGAGTCGATATCGACGTGCGGCGGGGCCGGTTGCCACTTTTCGCGCGCCACCGCGTCGGCGTCGAAGATCGCCCAGATCGGACCGCCGCCATTGTGGCCGTCGCCGATCCCGGCTAGCGCGGCATTGATGAAATTGCTCGGATTATATTTCGCGTTCTTGGCGTTGAGGTAGCTGAACGGGTCGTAGGGATTGGTGCTCTGATAGGTGTTGTAGTTGAAGTGGCCGCCGGTTTCGTCATAGAAGCGCTTGCCCAGCATGTTGACCAGGATGACGTCCTGCCAATCCGCCACCGGCAATCCGATGGCGCGCGCCTTGTCGAACACCTCGCTGCCGGGACGCCAGCGCACGTTGACGTAGCCGTACTGGCAGCCGATCGCTCCCGGCTTGGTGATGCCGGATCCGAATTCGCCGGTGTAGTTGAACAGGCCCCATAATGCGGCGCCGATCGCCATCGCGGCCGTTTCGCCGCTGGCGTCCTGGTCGGACCACGGCATGCCGGCCAGTCCGCAATATTCCTCGGTCAGGCGCGGATCGAACATGCGGCGGAAGTTGACGTTACCGGTCGAACCGCCGGTGGCGATGATGACGGCCTTAGTGGCGCGGATCTGACGTGCCGTACCGTTGTTGTCCACGGCCATGCCGAGCACGCGCCCGCCGTTTCGCGTCTCACGATGGATCGCGGTCATGCGATGTTCGAGCAGGATTTCGACGCCGGCCTTGCGCGCCGCGACTTCGAGCGGGCGTATCAGTCCGGCGCCCGCTCTGATTTCCGGATCGGTCGGATCGGCCGGTCCACCGGTATGGACCATCGGCCAGTCTTCGACCGAGATCTGCATGGTGCGTAGCGCCGACACCCCGATTTCGTGGCCGACGTTGTTCGGCTTCCGGTCGATGACCTTCACGCCGTGCGCCAGCAGGAATTCGAACGTCGCTACGCTGTTGTCGGCGAAGGCGCGGATGATTTCGCGGTCGTTGTAGCGATAGGGCGGGAAGCCGTTGGTCTCGACCACCGACCAGTCGGTCAGATCCCGGAAAAACAGATCGGCCGAATCCTCAATGTCGTGTTTCTTCTGGTAGCTGGTGCCGCCGCCGAGCGGCAGATTACCGCCGGAGGTGATGGCGTGGCCACCGATGTGGTTTTCCGCCTCGACTACAATAACCGACGCACCGGCTTCACGGGCCACGACGGCGGCAGGTAGGCCCGCCGCGCCCGAGCCGATCACCACGATATCGGCCTCGCGATCCCAAGCGACTGGACTACTCACTTATCGACCCCTCACGCTTCCATTCCGCCAGCGCGGAGACTAACAGCATTGCCGATTTTGTGTGAAGTTGCTCGAAGTTGCCAATGTTCGCCACTGAGGGAAGCCTGCGATGTCCGATACTGTCCCGACCCGACGCCTGACCCATGAAGCCAGTTTGAAAATGCTCGCCGCCGGCGTGGCAAAAGCCGATGCGCTGGGCTGCAAGGTGTCGCTTGCCGTGGTTGATCAGAGCTGCCGGATGATCGCGTTCCTGACGATGGACGGAGCGCGGCATTTTTCGATCATCACCACACAGCGGAAGGCGATCACTGCGGCGTCGCAACGGATGCCGACCGGCTACGCGCCCGAGGAAAATGCGCTGAGCATGACCGTGCGCATGGGCGATTTTACCAATGTGCCGGGTGGATTTCCGATCGAGGTCGGCGGCGAAGTCATCGGCGCCGTCGCCGCCGGCGGCGCCAAGATCGAACAGGACGTTGAGGTGGCCAAAGCGGCGCTCGCGGCGCTTGACCGCAGCTAGCGCTATCTCGCTTGCGTAAGCCGCCGGCTTAGCCCTGGCCCGCCACCACGACCAGCCGCTTGACCTCGTGGTTCATGTAAGCGTGCAGGAAAGCTTCGTAATCCCGGAAGGACACGCAGCCGTTCGAATCGCCGTTCGGACCGAGCATGAAGCTGTGGGCGAGAAGGCCTGAGCGGCCAAACACCCTGGACTCGTCCTTGGGGATGAGCCGCAGCGCCTGCACGCCGTGAAAGGGCGCTTCCCGCAGTTGAAGATCGTAGATATTCGGTGGAGTGACGCCGCGATCCCTTGCGGCGGCGTAGCGCGGATTGTCGAGCATACTCCCGAGTCCGGAATGGGCTTCCAGCCGGGTTCCGTCCGGCATGTAAACCGTGTGGGCGGAGATATTGTAGACTGCGGTCTGACCGTCATTGAGCGATGCGCCGTCGAGGCCTGAATCGCCATCATCAACGGACGCGTAGGCGAGCGTAGGTGCGGGGCGTTTGCCGAAGATTCGTTCGAAAAGCGTCGGCGTTGTTGTGGCAACGCGCTCTCCGGCGGCGCGCTCGCGTTGCGGAGCGGTGCTGACTTGCAGCGTTCGGATTTGCGGCGTGGGCGCTGCCGCGCTCGGCGCGACAGCATCTGGCGGCGGTAACGGAATGTTCTGCGCCTGCCGCGCGGGCGCCGGCGCGCGCATTGCAATCTGGTTTTGGGGTTGCTGCGGCGTGTCGCTCGGCGGCGTTGTCCCGACAAATGCTTCGGCAATGCGCGTGTTATCGAACACGCTGCCGGCAAAAGTTTCCGGCGGATGGCCGAGCATATAATTTGGATCGAATAGTGCAGCGTAGTCGGTAGATCCAATGGTTCCCGAAACGCCGGCGTTCGAGTCTCGGGATTGCCGCGCCTTTGCGACAAGTTTGTCGCCACGGCCGCCGGCAAAATCGAGACGGTCGGTCCGGGTGCCGGACACGTCGATTGGCCCGGCATCGCCGCCGATAATGTCGGCGCACAGCGCCCACGCACAAATGAGCCCGACGGCTGCGAGAGCGGCGAAGCCTACCTGTTGCGGGAGTGCGTTGGGTGATGAACGTCCATAACGGTAGTCCCCCGACTCACCGCTCCACACACTTACAAACGTCATTCCCCTCGCATCCAGTTTGAAAGTCGCTGCTCCGCACAGAGTGCCGGCGGTCACTGTTGTGACGCGCGCGAACGGAAAAGCGACTGGACCGAACCCCACCTCGTATCTGCCGGTACATTGAGGCGATTTTTCGTTAATTTCGATTGAACGCGGCGGGCGGAATGAGGCCGCATTGTGATGCGCTCACCGTGCCGTTTCGGCGATGACCGACGCCGCAAACACCCGCGGATCGATGTCTGGTTCAGCGGGAAGTCAACTCAATCGCGTGCCCGTCGCCGCGCTCGCGCGCAGGCAAATGGGGCAGAACATTGTCGAAAACAGTTAGATGTGTTCGGCTGGCGCGGTACCGCGCATCTGATCGCGTGCGGCGCGGACGGCCTTGATGATGTTCTGATAGCCGGTGCAGCGGCACAGGTTCGACGCGAGCACGTCGAGCAATTCCTCGTCGTCGATATGCGGGTTCTTCTCCAGCGCATTAGTGGCGAGCATCAGGAAGCCCGGCGTGCAATAGCCGCATTGCAGCCCGTGGTTCTCGATGAAGGCGCGTTGCAGCACCGATAATTCGTCGCCATTGGCGAGGCCTTCCACCGTGCGGATCTTTTTGCCCGCGGCCTGCACGGCGAACATCAGGCAGGAACGCACCGCCTCGTCGTCGACGATGACGGTGCAGGTGCCACAGACGCCATGTTCGCAGCCGATATGGGTGCCGGTCTGCCCGCAATCGTCGCGGATAGCGTCGACCAGCGTTTTGCGCGCCTCGACCCGGATCGGATAATCGCTGGCCATTGATGCTGAGGATGATGTCGAATTTGTCGTTCATTGAATCACTTCGGCAGCACGTGGCTGAACTTGCCGCGCACCTGATCCTCGACTTCCTTGCTGACCCGTACCACGACCGGGAACGTGTCGCGGCGCTTGAACGGCTTGCAGGCGTCGATGACCACACGGGCATTACGCGGATCGTCGCTGGCATAGGCCATCGGATCAAGCGCAGAACTCCAGCAGCCGCGTAATGTCTCCATGCCTTCGCGCGGATCGAACCGCGTGCACATCGCCCACACCACCTTGTCGATGTCGGCGGGGTCGATGTCGTCGTCGACGACGACGACGAAACGATTGACGTAAGCGCCGGCGTGACACTGCGAAGCGATGAGGCCGGCCTGCTTGGCGTGGCCGGCATATTGCTGCTTGATCGCAACGGTGAGCCAGAGCCGGCTGCCGCCCGCGGCATGGGCCCACACGCCTTTCACCTCGGGCACCCCGGCTGCTTCGAGCTGATTCCAAACCGCTCCAGACCGGTAAGTGCCGCGATAGAACGAGTCATCGTCGGGCGGAATACCGGGGATCGCTCCGAGCAGGATCGGGTCGTTGCGGTGCATGAACGTCTCGATGCGGATCGCCGGCTCCTTCTTCAAGCCGCCAGCGTAGTAGCCGGTCCACTCGCCGAGCGGGCCCTCGTCCAACAGATCGTTCGGATGGATGAAGCCCTCGAAGGCGATCTCAGCGTGCGCCGGGATCGGCAGGCCGGTGCGCGGCCCGGTGATGACTTCGACCGGTTCGCCGATCAAGCCGCCGGCGGCGTCGTACTCGTTCTTGCCGTAAGGAATTTCCAGGCCGGCGATCATGAACAATGCCGGATGCATGCCGCACACCACCGCGATCGGACAAGGCTCGCCGCGCTCATGATAGCGGCGCTTGATCAGGTCGCCGTGCTTGCCCTTCGAGAACATCACGGTCGCGACGTTCGGTTGCTGCGCCTGCACGCGATAGGCGCCGTAGTTGATCCAGCCCGAATCCGGATCGCGCATGATCACCATGTCGCCGGTGCCGATATAGTAGCCGCCATCGTGCTCGTGCCACCGCGGCACCGGGATCTTGAAAATGTCGATGTCGCTGCCGGTGCGGACATTCTCCGTGAGCGGTCCGGATTTCACCGTGACTGGCGGAACGGCTTTCGCCTCTTTCATGTAACGCCGCCAGTAATGCACCAGGTCGAGGGCGCTGGCGTCCGGATCGAGACCGAGCGTGATGTTGATGCGACGGATCGAGGTCAGGATATTGGCGAGGATGCGGTGGCCGCGCGGAAAGCCCGGCACGTCATCGAACAGCACGGCTTTATTGCCGATCTGGCGCTGGTAGATGTCGACGATACCGCCGATTTCCTTTTCGCGCTCGGCGTGCGCGATGTCCTGCACTTCGCCGGCGGCACGTAACTGCGCGATCCACGCGCGGAGGTCTTGGCGATCGTTGGTCGGTGAGTTTCTTGTCGGTCGGGATTCGACGGCGGTGTCCATGCAGCCACTGTATCGCAGCATGGATTGCCGGGGTAGGGGCGGGTTTCAAACCCGCCCCGCGATGCGCCGAAGTCCTACATATCCAGGACCAGCCGCTCGGTCTTGCAGCCGCAGCAGCAGATCATGACCTTCTCATTGGAGGCTTGCTCTTCCTCGCTCAGCACTGAATCGTGATGCTCCGGGATGCCGGAAATGACGCGCGTCTCACAAGCTCCGCAGATGCCGAGTTCGCATGAATAATCGACATCGACGCCGGCATCGAACAGCACTTCGAGTACCTTCTTGCCGGGCGGAATAAAATATTCCTCGCCGGAACGCGCCAGCTCGACCCAGAAACCGCCGATGGCCGACGCTGCGGCGACGTCCTCCTTCGGGGTGAAATATTCGATGTGCACGTTGCCGCGCGGTCGGCTCGCCGCGGCCGCCTCGAAGGCCTTGAGCATCGGGTTCGGACCGCAGCAGTAGAAATGTGTGTCCGCTGGCGCCTCCCCGATCGCGGCAACAAGATCGATCACCTTGCCGCCGGCTTCGTCGTCAAAGTGCAGATGCACGGAATTCGGATCGAGCTTTTTCAGATCATTCAGGAACGCCATGTCGGCTTGCGACCGGCACGCGTAATGGATTTTCCAGGAGCGGCCCAGCGCGGCAAGCTCTTGCGCCATGCACCAGATCGGCGTGATGCCGATGCCGCCGGCAATGAGCACGACGTGCTCCGCATTTTCCACGAGCGGAAAATTGTTGCGCGGCGTGCTGATCTTGATTCGGTCGCCGACTTTCATCTGATCGATGATGTAGCGCGAGCCGCCGCGGCTGTTCTCGTCGCGCTTGACGCCGACGGTATAGCTCCCGGGATCGGACGCCGGGACGACCAGAGAGAATTGGCGGAGCAGCCCGTTCGGCAAATGCAGGTCGATATGCGCACCCGGCTTGTAGGGCGGCAGCTTGGCGCCATCGACACGCTCAAATGTGTATAGCTTGGTGTCGCGCGCGACATCCTCGATCCCGCTCAGACGCGCGTCGATCAGGCCATGAGAAGCCGTTGCCGGCGTTTGACTTGCGGCTGAACCAGGCGATGCGGTGACCGTGCTCATCTGAGCCATAGATAGTCGGCCCGGGTGGGCTTTCGCAACCCGTTACTTTTCGACCGCGCGCACTGAGGTTTCCGGCATCACGCCGCCGCGCTGGCGCTTGAGAGTCTCCTCGCCAGACAGCTCCCAGTCGCCGGCGGCCGCGCGTTTGGCGAATTTCTCCCAGGTGTCGGTCCAGTCGCCGAGATGGTAGCCGTGCCACGGCGACGTCACCGTCAACGGATGCAGGCCGAGCCGTTCCCAGAGCTCCCGCGCATGTTCCATGTGCTCGCGCGTCGGCAACGCCAGTGGCGCCATCGGACGCTTGCGCGTGGCATCGATCAGCATGCTCGAATCCGATTGCTCCGGCCCGTATTGCGCGCCTTGTACGCCGCCGCGATACGGCACGAGCTCGACGTCGTCGAGCGGATTTGAGCGATAGGCCAGCGACCACAGCACCGCATCGACGCTGGTCGGGTCGATATCGTCGCTCACAGCGACGACAATCTTGCCGCAGTTCGACATCAGCGTCGAAGCGCCGTGCAACGCGCGCCATACCTCGGTACGTGGCGTGCCCGCGGTAATCTGTACGAAGAGAACCGGTCGCAGATTGGTCAGCCGCTCGTGCATGGCGACGCGAGTGACGCCTTTGATCGCCAGAGTGTCGCGCAGATGCGCAAGGAATAGCGGTTCGTACGCGACTTTCTTGATGACGCTCAACTCACTCGGCGTGACCTGACTGATGATCGAGCAGAATACCGGCTTGCGCTTGCGCGTGATCGCCGTCACCTGCATCGGCATGTTGAAGCCTTCGAGCGCGACATAGCCGTTGCTCTCGCCGAACGGCGCTTCCGGCTCGAGCGTTTCGCAATCGATCAATCCCTCGATGACGATCTCGGCATCGGCAGGAATGTCGAGGTCGACCGTCTTGCACTTGACCACGCGTATCGGTTCGCCGGCGAGCCCGCCGGCGACGCCGAGTTCGTCGAGATCGATGGCGAGTTTCTGCGGTCCGGTGAACACCACCACGGGTGCGGCGCCGACGACGATCGCAATCGGCATTTTTTCGCGGCGGTCGCGGTATTTCAGCCAATGCCGGAATCCGCCGGCGCCGGTGGCCTCGCGCGCCACCATGCGCACGGCGAGGCGGTCGGCGGCCTTCAGCGCCGCACGATAAGTTCCCATGTTCTGCACGCCACTCTCGGGGTCGCGGGTGACGCAAAGTGTCGCCGTCAGGTAGGGCGCGGCGTCGAAGCCGGGCGTCGATACCGGCACCGGCAGCGCGTTGAGCCCGCCAGGCGCTTTGAGATCGCCGCCGGTGATGACGATGTCCTGGCAAGGCGCCGAATTCACGCGCTCCGGCGCGATCGGATGATTGATCGCCTGCATCCAGGCGGCGCCGATCTCATCGACCTTGCAGCCCATGCCGATGGCGTAGATGTCCGGCGACGCCGACAGTGCTCCGACCACGACCGGGATGTCGTACTTGCGGCCTTTGGCATCGGTAACATTGGTGAAGACAAAAGCGCGGCGCTTGTCTTCCGGCACGCCGCCGACGAACTGCCAGCGCACCAATGGATGCAATTCGGTGTCTTTGTTGACCGGCGTATCGATACGCACAACCAGACCCGCGGCTTCGAGATCGGCCAGATGTTCCTGAAAATCGAGGCGTGGTCCCACGCGTGAACGCGTGCGGCGAAGTTCGTCGGCTTGGTCGAGCATGGCGGGCGGCATCCTCTTGGCCTGAGGATGCGAACGTATCACACGCGTCGCTTGGCGGACACGGTGGGAGGTGTCGTGCCTCGAGCCACAGCGGCTTCGACATACTCTGCGAACGCGCGGCCGATCATCACTATGACCGGCCCCGATGGCGGTTCGGCGGCGAGCCGGCGCCACAAATCGGCAATCGATGCCGCAATCACGCGTTCGTCGGGTCGCGTCGCACGTTCGACCGCGACGGCCGGAGTCGCTGGGTCGAGTCCGGCGCCGACTGCTTTTGCGACCAGTTCGGGGAGCGTTTTCGCCGGCATGTAAACGACGGTGGTCACCGCCGGATCGGCAAGGCTTGCCCAGTCGATGTCGGCCGGTAGTTTGCCGTCGCGACCATGGCCGGTGAGATATTGCACGCGGCGCGCTTTGCCACGCCGGGTCAACGACACCAGCAATTTGCTTGCGGCACCCTGGGCCGTCGTGATGCCCGGCACCACTTCGACTGCGATGTCTGCCGCGCGGCAGGCCGCGATTTCTTCATCGGCGCGGCCAAAGATCATCGGGTCGCCGCCTTTGAGCCGCACCACGCGGCGACCGGCTTTGGCGAGCGAGATCATCAGCGCGTTGATGTCATCCTGCTTGCAAGACGCGCGGTAGCCGGTTTTGCCGACCAGCATCTTTTTTGCTTCGCGGCGCGCGAAGTCGAGGATGTCCGGCGACACCAGATCGTCGAACAGGATCACGTCGGCCGATTGCAACGCGCGCACGGCGCGCAGGGTCAGAAGCTCGGGATCGCCCGGGCCAGCTCCGACGAGAATAACCGAGCCCGAATTTGTCTGCGTGGCCGCCGGTGTGAGCAGCGCATTGAGATCGGCATCGGTCGGCGCCGCGTCCGGCGCGGACACCGCGCGCTCGGTGAACTTCTCCCAGAACGCGCGCCGGCTGCGGAACGGCAAAGCGAGCGCCTGCACGCGCGGTCGCCAGCGTCGCGCCGCATCGGCCCAGCGCACAAAACCTTTTGGGATCAGCACCTCGATCTTGGCGCGGATCGCCTGGCCGAATACCGGCGAAGCGCCGTCGGTCGAAATGCCGATCACTAGTGGCGAACGGTTGACGATGGCGCCGAAGGAAAAATCGCAGAAGTCCGGACGGTCGATGACATTGACCGGCACGCCCGCCGCGCGCGAAGCCGCAGCAAATTTTTGCGCTTCATCGTCGTCGTCGGCATCCGCAACGGCAATTGCGGCGCCGCTAAAATCACCGTCCGTCCAGGACCGCCCATGCAGCACGATGGCGCCGCGGGGCGGAGCGGTCGCGAGTGAAACCATGTCCTCGCCGGGCGCTGGCGCAAAAACATCCACGCGAGCGCCGGCTGCGGACAGCAGTTCCGCCTTCCAGGCCGCGGCTTGCGTGCTGCCGGCGACGACGGCGCGCTTGTTTTCGAGCGCGAAAAACGCCGGCAGCCGCGTCAGCGGGCTCATGCGCGTCGTGCCGATGTCGGTTGGGGCACGGTTCATGCGGGAATCCTGAGCATCCACCAAGAGATAGAAATTTCTCCTGTAGATCGCAATACGGACCGCAGTCCTTGGGAAAATTCTGTCAATAAAGCCATATTTTCGAAATATTCGTCCAAAAGCGCGTCATGCTGGATACGTGCGAGCGTCTTGCTCTTTACCTAAACCATTCAAGTGTTGTGCCAATCCGGCGTAAAAACTTGGCGGGCGCCCGACGGTGTTTCCGCCGGGCGCCCTTAGTTTCACGTCAGCCAGCCTATAAGCCGGGTTCTGGATGGCATGCGGACAACTGCCCGCACACGTGACGGCCATTCCTCTGGGACGCCGGTTGCCCGGCGCCTCCAGCAACCAACCCGGACGGCCAGATCAGACACGATCCCGAAGCGCTTCGCGCTTGCACGCGAAGCCCTCGCGCCGTCCCTATTCGGTCTTGCTCCCGGTGGGGTTTGCCGTGCCGCCGGCGTTGCCGCCGGCGCGGTGCGCTCTTACCGCACCGTTTCACCCTTACCGCGATATACGCAACGCTCCGCGGCGGTCTGTTCTCTGTGGCACTTTCCCTGGACTCGCGCCCGCCGGACGTTATCCGGCACCGTGTGTCCTTGGAGCCCGGACTTTCCTCCCCGGCGACCTTTCGGTTTCGCCGGAGCGGCCGCCCGGCCGACTGACGAGAGAGGGATGGGGTTGTTGGCTGTCGCCGTCAAGGGCCGGTATTTACGGCTGGCTCTACGACGCGATGACGAGCCGCTCGAACGTTATGGCGCGTGCAGCCATGGATCGCGGCCGGCCGCGATGGGCCAGCAGGTCCTTCAGCGTGTTTCGGGTCGATAAGTCGCAGACGCCGTCAACGCGTTCGGGCCGGAAATGACGCTGGAACGCCGCAACAGCCTCGTGCGTGGCGGAATCGTAGTTGCCGTTGATTGCAACGCCGTAGCCGTACTCACTCAGTGACTGTTGCATCGCGGACACCGCGTCTCCGCGATCGCCAAGCGCCAGCAGCTCGCCGTCCGCAATAGCGGTCGGCTTCACCCAATTCCCGACGCCTGATTCGTGTAGCGTACGCCACGGGAATTTCTCGCCGGGATCTCGCTTGCGTGCCGGCGCCACATCGGAATGGCCGAGCACTCTCTCCGGCGAAACGGCATTGCGGGTAAGGATGCCGCGGCACAGTGCGGTGACTGCCGCGATCTGGCGCTTGGGAAAATCGGGATAGCCGTAGTCGTGGCCGGGATTGGCGATCTCGATGCCGATCGAGCAGGAGTTAACGTCGGTTTCGCCCGCCCAAATGGCTGCGCCGGCGTGCCAGGCGCGTTTGCTCTCCGGCACCATTTGGACGACGCGACCGTCTTCGAACACGAAGTAATGCGTTGAAACCTGGCTTGTCGCGGTGCGCAGGTGCTCAAGCGCGGCCGTGGCTGTCAGCATTCCCGTGTAATGCAGAACGATCATGTCAGGCCGCCGGCCGTCCCTGCGCTCGCCGAAGTTCGGCGAAGGCAGGACCTCGGCAACCAGACACGAATCCGACGGGAACACACGACGCGACATAAACTGACATTATGTCAGCGCGCGTCGCCGACAAGCCGAATTGCGCTTGTGCACAAGGGTCTGGCGAAAATAGCCGGAGGTCGTTGCGCGCGGGCAACGCGGTTGCCCAGAAGAGAGTGTGCTTTACAAGAGTGACTTCGCCTGCGGCCCGACGTCGGTTGCGTCACCTCCAGCCATAGCGTGGTTGCGATCGGCCGACCGAGTTCGTCACAATCTCTCAACCATTCCTTAAGCTTACACCTCGTTAATCGGATGCTGGCGGTTTTCCGGACCGCACAGGCTGCTCCGTTGACGCCCGGTTTGACCCATGCAAGCCCATAAATCTCCAGCGCTTTTTGGCCTGTCCAAGGCGGCCCAAAGAGGCGCTGGGCCGAAAACGGCTCGTCGCAGGCTGCGTGAGTCGGGCCGGCCGCTCGATCGGAGGTCATGCAGACCGGTTGGCGCCGATGGCCGCAGTGCAAACAGCATCCGGAGCGCGGGAAAAATGACGGGAGGCGGCGGCAACGCTGCTGGCGGACCGGTCCGTCATATTCCCGTGCTCGGCCGCCGCACCATCGATTGGCTCGGCGTGCGCGACGGCGGCTTCTATGTCGACGCCACATTTGGCGGCGGCGGGTACACCCGCGCCATCCTGGCGACGCCGGGTGCCCGCGTCATCGGCATCGACCGCGATCAGCGCGCGATCGCCCAAGGTGCGGACCTTGTCCAGGACGCTGAGGGGCGTCTCGACCTGGTCGAGGACTGCTTCTCAAACCTGGAAACCATCGTCGGCACCTGCGCTGCCGATGGCATCGTCTTCGATCTCGGCGTTTCGTCGATGCAGCTCGACGAGGCGGCGCGCGGATTTTCGTTCCGGCTCGACGGGCCGCTCGACATGCGGATGGGAAGAACTGGCCCGAGCGCGGCCGATGTGGTCGCCAACGCGAGCGAGCGCGATCTTGCGTCCATCGTCGCTATTTTGGGCGAAGAGCGTTTCGCGCGGCCGATAGCGCGCACCATCGTCAAGGCGCGCGGCGAGAGCGCCATTGTTACCACACGCGCGCTCGCCGAGCTCGTTGCGCGTGTCGTGCATGCCGGCGCGAGCGCGATCCATCCTGCCACACGAACCTTTCAGGCGCTGCGCATTTTCGTCAACGACGAGCTTGGCGAATTGGCTCGTGCCCTCGCTGCCGCCGAACGTGTGCTCAAGCCGAATGGACGCATGGTCGTTGTTGCCTTCCATTCACTCGAGGATCGTATCGTCAAAAATTTTGTCGCCGAGCGCAGCCGTGCGCCGGCCGGCTCGCGCCATCGGCCCGAGCCGGTGGCGATGGCACCGACGTTTCATGCCCTGACGCGCAAGCCTGAGACGCCGGATGAGGCCGAGATCGCCGCTAATCCGCGCGCCCGCTCGGCAAAACTCCGCGCCGCCGAGCGTACAGAAGCCGCGCCGCGGCCGAGCAACATCGAAAACCTGCTGCCGCATTTGCCGTCTCTCTTTGATGTGATGCGGGGGCGGCCATGATCCTGCGACTGTTGAACTTCGTGGTCATCGGCGCGCTGGTGCTTGCCGCGGCCTATGTTTATCGCATCAAGTTTGATTCGACGGTTCAAGCCGAGCATCTCGCCAAGTTGCGCGGCGAGCAGCGCCACGAGCGCGACCGCATCGCCGCATTGCGTGCCGAATGGGGTCAGCTCGACAATCCGGCGCGCATCGAAGCATTGGCCAAACGCTTTCTGCAACTCAAGCCGATTGCGCCGACGCAATTCGACACGCTCGACCGGCTGCCCGAACGCCCGTCGGATGATTCCCGTGCCGCAAACGACGATCCGATTGCCGGCTTGATCAGCACTCAGGAGCCGCTCGATAGCGTAACCGGAAGTATTCCCGCCCCGACACCGGGTTCCCTGCCGGCCGCCGTCCCGAGCGCGACGCCGGATGCCCCGCCCGCAGCGAGCCTCGACGCGACGCCCGACGCCCCACCTAGCGCGGACGACGCACTAACGCCGGACATCACCGAGAGCCCGGATCAATGAGCGCATTCGCGGAACCCGTCGCACTTGTTGCGGCTGAGCCCTGGCGGCGCCGGTTGCTCCGCCGACTGCTCTATGGCCGCGACACCAATCGCGGTGCCAAAGCGCGGGCCCGGGTGGGATTGGCGATCATGGCCTTCGCCGTGGTCTATTCCATCATCGCCGTGCGCTTGGTGATGTTCGCGGTGGTATCGGACAGCCGCACCGCGCATCGCGTTGTTTCCGGTGACGCCATAGCGACGGCCCGTCCCGACATCCTCGATCGCAACGGGGAGGTTTTGGCGACCGACGTGCGGGTGCCTTCGCTTTACGCCGAGCCGCGCCGGTTGATCGATGTCGACGAAGCAGTCGAGCTGCTGACCGCGGACCTGCCCGATCTCGATGCGACCGAGTTGCGCGAACGACTGTCCTCGAAGCGCGGCTTCGTCTGGCTCAAGCGCGACATCACGCCCGACCAGCAAAGCGAGATCTATCACCAGGGATTGCCAGGCATCGGCTTCCTCAACGAGAACAAGCGCGATTACCCGAACGGCGCCGAGGTCTCGCATCTGATCGGCCATGTCAATATCGACAACCAGGGCATCGCCGGCGTCGAGAAGTGGCTGGACGGGCAGGGGCTCGCAGCGCTGCACATGGCGGGTCTTGCTACCGACCGGCTGCAAACCCCGGTTCAACTTGCCGTTGACCTGCGGGTGCAGCACGCGTTACGCGATGAACTGGTCAAAGCGCGGGTAAAATTCAGCGCCATCGCCGCCGCAGGCGTCGTACTGGATGTTCGCACCGGCGAGATCGTCGCCATGGTCTCGGAGCCTGATTTCGATCCGAATAATCCACGCGAGGCGCTCGATCCCACTCGCATCAATCGGCTGACCACCGGCGTCTACGAGATGGGATCGACGTTCAAGGCGTTCACGGTGGCCATGGCGCTCAACTCCGGCAAGGTGACGCTGAAGTCGATGTTCGATGCGCACAACCCGATGCACTACGGTAAGTTCGACATTCACGATTTCGAGCCGATGCAACGCGCACTGTCAGTGCCGGAGATTTTCACATATTCGTCGAACATCGGCGCCGCGCACATCGCGATGGCGATGGGCATCGACGCGCACAAAGCGTTCCTCAAAAAGATGGGCCAGCTTGACCGCTTGCGCACCGAATTGCCGGAAAGCGCCGAGCCGATCGTGCCAAAGCGGTGGGGCGAGCTGAACACCATCACCATCGCCTTCGGCCACGGCCTGTCGGTGGCGCCCCTTCAAGCGGTCATGGGTGTCGCAGCGCTGATGAACGGCGGCGTCCTCATCCCGCCGACATTCCTCAAACGCACCGAAGCCGAGGCGCAGGCGCTCGGCAAACGCGTCATCAAGCCCGAGACCAGTGCAATGATGCGGTATCTGATGCGGCTCAATGTCGAGAAAGGTACCGCCTCGAAAGCCGACGTGCCGGGTTACTATATCGGCGGCAAGACCGGCACAGCCGATAAAGTCGTTTTCGGTCGCTATTCGAAAACCAAAGTGTTGACGGACTTCATGGCCGTCTTGCCGGCGGACCAGCCGCGTTATCTCCTTCTGATCATGCTCGACGAACCACATGCCACACCCGAGACGCACGGCTTCAAGACTTCGGGCTGGAACGCGGTGCCGACCGGAGGCGCGGTGGTAGCGCGCATCGCGCCATTGCTCGGCATCCAGCCGCGCCTCGATCTGCCGCCGGCCGATCAACAGATACTGGCATCGCTGAAGGAAAGCAGGTAAGCGGTGGCGGCACTGTCGACCGAGCCACCATGAAGCTTCGCGAGATATTGCCTCCAGACGCGGAATCGGACGCGCGCCGTGCCGAGCTTGAGATCGGCGGCGTGACCGCTGACAGCCGGACTGTCAAACGCGGCGATCTGTTCGTCGCCATTGCCGGCGGCAAGGCCGACGGCTTGCGCTTTATCGACCCGGCAATCGCGGCTGGAGCAATAGCGATTATGGCCGAACGTGCCCCGGAGACGCCGCTCCCCAGCGGCGCCGCTTTCATCCGCGTTGCCAATGCCCGCCGTGCATTGGCGCTGGTCGCGGCCAAGCTCTACCCGCGTCAACCGCGCACCATTGCTGCCGTGACCGGCACCAGCGGCAAGACTTCGGTGGCGGCGTTCACGCGCCAAATCTGGAGCGCACTGGGTTTTTCTGCTGCGAGCATAGGCACCATCGGCATCGTTGCGCCGAAGCTGGAGACCTACGGGTCGCTCACGACACCCGATCCGGTGGCGCTGCATCGCTCGCTCGACGCGCTAGCGGCCGATGGAGTCACTCACCTTGCGATCGAAGCGTCGTCGCACGGCCTCGATCAATTCCGGCTCGATGGCCTGCGCATCGCGGCGGCTGGCTTTACCAACATCACGCGCGATCATCTCGATTATCATCCGAGCTTCGATGCTTATCTCGCCGCCAAGCTCCGGCTGTTCGAAGCCTTGCTGCCGTCCGGCGCCGCAGCGGTGATCGACGTTGATCACGATCATGCCGATGCCGCCGTCGCAGCCGCAAAGGCGCGTGGCCTGTCGATCATCGGCGTTGGGCGCAAGGCAGCCGGCACCGGTATCCGGCTCATTCAATCCGCCATCGACGGTTTCTCGCAAATGCTGCGACTCGAATTCGACGGCAAGGACTATCAGGTGCGCCTGCCGCTGGTCGGTGAATTCCAGGTCGAAAATGCGCTGATTGCCGCCGGGCTTGTCATTGCGACCGGCAGCAACGCCGAGGCGGCATTGCCGGCGCTGGAAAATCTTAAAGGCGCCAAGGGCCGGCTCGAGTTCGTCGGCTCGAGCCGTGGCGCGCCAATTTTTGTCGATTACGCGCATAAGCCCGATGCTCTCGCCAAGGCGCTCGCCGCGTTACGGCCCTACGCCTCTGGCAAGCTCGTGGTGGTATTCGGTGCCGGCGGCGACCGCGACCGCGGCAAGCGGCCGCTGATGGGCGCGGTCGCTGCGGAAAATGCCGATCGTGTGATCGTCACCGACGATAATCCCCGCAGCGAGGACGCCGCCACTATCCGCGCCGCGATCGTTGCGACCGCCCCTGGCGCCGCGGAGATCGGCGATCGGCGCGAAGCAATCCGCACTGCTATTGCGAGTTTGCGCGCCGGTGACGTGCTCATGATCGCCGGTAAGGGCCATGAAACCGGCCAAATCATCGGCGACCGGATAGTGCCGTTCAGCGATCACGAGGCGGTCGCCATGGCACTCAAGGAGCCTGCCGCGTGACGCCATTGTGGACCATCGATGCGATGGCGAGCGCGATGGCCGCCGAACGCCACGGCGCGCCGCCGCAATCGATTTCCGGGATTTCCATCGACACCCGCACCATCGTTCCCGGCGAAGCGTTCTTCGCCATCCAGGGCGACAGCCGTGACGGCCACCAGTTCGTCGCCGCTGCGCTTGGCGCCCATGCCGGTCTCGCAGTCATCGCCGCGAGCCGGCGCGGCGATTTTTCAGCCGATGCGCCGCTGCTTGTCGTGCCCGACGTACTGACGGCTCTGCGCGATCTCGCCGGTGCCGCACGCGCACGAAGCCAGGCCAAAATCATCGCCGTCACCGGCTCGGTCGGGAAAACCGGCACCAAGGAAGCGTTGCGGCTTGCGCTGTCGAAAGACGGCGAGACCCACGCCTCCGTTGCGTCGTACAACAATCATTGGGGTGTGCCGTTATCGCTGGCGCGCTGTCCGTCGAGCGCGCGTTACGCGGTGCTCGAAATGGGAATGAATCATGCCGGCGAAATCGAGCCGCTGTCGCGGCTTGCCCGCCCGCACGTGGCGCTGATTACGACGATCGCTCCGGTGCATCTGGAATTCCTCGGCTCGCTCGCCAAGATCGCGGAAGCCAAGGCGGAGATTTTTCTCGGCGTCGAGCCTGGCGGTGTCGCCGTCATCAACCGCGACATTCCGCAATTCGCGTTGCTCAAGCGCCGCGCCAACGAAGCCGGCGTCGCGCGTGTCGTGTCTTTCGGGGAGCGCGCGCAGGCCGATGCACGCCTCATCAAAGCCTCCATGCATCCGAGCTGCTCGACCGTGCAGGCCGATATTCTCGGCACCGAACTGGCTTACAAGATTGGCGCGCCCGGCCGGCACCTCGTGCACAATTCACTTGTGGTGTTGGCGGTGGCCGATCTGGTCGGCGCCGATCTTGCGCTCGCGGCGCTGGCGCTCTCGGAACTCAAAGCCGTTGCCGGCCGCGGTGCGCCAATCGAGATCGAGCCGCCCGGCGGCGCCGCGCTGCTCATCGACGAGAGTTACAATGCCAATCCGGCGTCGGTGGACGCCGCGCTGGCATTGCTCGGCCAGGCGCCGATTGGACCGCAAGGCCGGCGCATCGCCGTGCTCGGTGACATGCTAGAACTCGGACCAACGGGAAAGTCGCTGCATCGCGGCCTCGCGGCGCCAATCGCCGCCAACGCGATCGACCTCGTGTTCTGCTGCGGCCCGCTGATGCATTCTTTGTGGCAGGCCCTTCCCGCGAGCCGTCGCGGCGGCTATGCAGAGGACTCCGCTGCGCTCGAAGCGCAAGTGGTGCCCGCGATCCATGCTGGCGATGCCGTCATGGTCAAGGGTTCGCTCGGCTCGCGGATGGCGCCCATCGTCAGGGCGCTGCAACGGGCGTATCCACGCCACGACACGCTCGAAGAGACGTCCGTACAGGATTGAGGCAATGTTTTATTGGCTGGTCGATCTGTCGGACAAACTCTCCGTCCTCAACGTATTCCGTTACATCACGTTCCGCACCGGCGGTTCGGTGATCACGGCGCTGCTGTTCGTGTTCATGTTCGGCCAGAACATCATCGACCGTCTGCGGTTGTTCCAGGGCAAGGGCCAGCCGATCCGCGCCGACGGCCCGCAATCGCACATCATCAGCAAGGCCGGCACGCCGACCATGGGCGGCCTGATGATTTTATCCGGCATGCTGGTTTCGACGCTGCTGTGGGCCAATCCCGCCAACGCCTACGTCTGGGTGGTGCTGCTGGTGACGCTCGGCTTCGGCTTCGTCGGCTTCTACGACGACTATCTGAAGGTCAAAAAGCAAACCCACGACGGTTTTTCCGGCCGCACTCGGCTCGGCATTGAAGCGCTGATCGCTGCGGTCGCCTGCATTGTCCTGGTGCAGCTCGGTCACACGCCGTTCTCGACGTCGCTGGTGTTTCCGTTCTTCAAGGAACTGGTGATCAATCTCAGCTGGGCTTTTGTGCTGTTCGCGATGTTCATCATCGTTGGCGCCGGCAACGCGGTCAATTTGACCGACGGCCTCGATGGCCTCGCCATCGTTCCGGTCATGATCGCCGCGGCGAGCTTCGGCATGATCTCGTATCTCAGCGGCAACGCGGTATTCGCCGATTATCTGCAAATCCATTATGTCGCCGGCACCGGCGAGCTTGCGGTGCTGTGCGGCGCCGTGGTCGGCGCCGGCCTCGGCTTTCTCTGGTTCAACGCGCCGCCGGCGTCGATCTTCATGGGCGACACCGGCTCGCTCGCGCTCGGCGGGCTGATCGGCACCGTGGCCGTCGCCACCAAGCATGAGATCGTGCTGGCGGTGATCGGCGGCCTGTTCGTGCTCGAAGCGGTGTCTGTCATCGTGCAGGTGGTGTCGTTCAAGCTGTTTGGACGGCGCGTTTTTAAGATGGCGCCGATCCATCATCATTTCGAACAGCTCGGCTGGACCGAGCCGCAGATTGTCATTCGCTTCTGGATTGTCTCGGTCGTGCTCGCGCTGGCGGGGCTGTCGACCCTGAAGCTGAGGTAGTTTTGCCGTGATTCCGGTTACGACCTTTGCGGGGAAAAAGGTCGCCGTGTTCGGTCTTGGCGGCTCCGGGCTGGTGAGCGCGAGTGCGCTCTTGGCCGGTGGCGCTGACGTCATCGGTTACGACGACAACGCGCAGAGCGTGACGAAGGCGAATGCGGCCGGCATTCCGACCGCCGACCTGCATAATTCCGACTGGTCGAAGGTCGCGGCGCTGGTGCTGGCGCCCGGCGTGCCGCTGACGCATCCGTCGCCGCATTGGACCGTCGAACTCGCGCGCAAAGCTGGCGTCGAAGTGATCGGCGACATCGAACTGTTCTGCCGCGAGCGCGCGAAGCTCGCGCCCGGTTCGCCATTCATCGCCATCACCGGCACCAACGGCAAATCGACCACGACAGCGCTGATCGCGCATCTCGCGTCATCCGCCGGCATCGACGCGCAGCTTGGCGGCAATATTGGCACCGCGATCCTGTCGTTGGCGCCGCCGCGGACGAATCCCGGCCTGCCGTTGCGCGTTCACGTCATCGAATGCTCGTCGTATCAGATCGATCTTGCGCCCTCCATCGATCCGTCGGTCGGTATCCTGATCAATCTTAGCGCGGATCATCTCGATCGCCACGGCACTATGGAGCATTACGCTGCGGTCAAGGAACGCCTGGTCGCCGGCGTGCCGAAACAGGGCACCGCGATTGTCGGCGTCGATGACGAATGGTGCCGCAAGATTGCCGGACGGCTGGAACAGTCCGGCAAGCGCGTGGTGCGGATATCGGTGCGGCATGAATTGAGCAACAGCATCTCGGTGGCTCATGGCTGCATCATGCGCGCCACCAGCGCCGGCGTGACGCAAATCGCCGATCTCACCGGCATCGGTTCCTTACGCGGGCTGCACAATGCGCAGAACGCCGCTTGCGCGGCGGCGGCGGCATTGGCGCTCGGACTAGAGCCTGCGGCGATCCAGGCAGGGCTCAGGTCATTCCCCGGACTTGCGCACCGCATGGAAGAAGTCGGCCGCCGCGGCGCCGTGCTCTATGTCAACGATTCCAAGGCCACCAATGCCGACTCGACGGCGCAAGCGCTGGCCTGTTTCGGCGACATTTTCTGGATTGCCGGCGGCAAGCCGAAGAGCGGAGGCATCGAATCGCTGCGGAGCTTTTTCCCCCGCATCCGCAAGGCCTACCTGATCGGCGAAGCGGCGGCAGAATTTGCCGCGACGCTTGGCGCCGATGTGCCGCACGAGATCGGTGGCACGCTGGACAAGGCACTCGCCGCCGCCAGCCGAGACGCCGACGCCTCAGCGGCGGCCGAGCCGGTTGTGTTGCTGTCGCCGGCCTGCGCCTCGTTCGACCAGTACCGCAATTTTGAGGTCCGGGGCGATGCCTTCCGCGACCTGGTGAGGGCGCTGCCGGGGCTGGTGCCAAAAGCATAATTCCGGAGTCGCGCTTGGGGCCGGACCTCCGGAATGACGGCGTTCTTAATCCCGTGGAAACCATCGTGGTGTCACCACTAGGCAGGGACTCCTCGGGGACGGGCTATGGCCTCGCGCGTGCAACCGACACTGTTCGGCGAATGGTGGTGGACGGTCGACCGGCTGACTCTGGCGGCGCTTGGGGCGCTGATGCTGGGGGGTATCGTGCTGTGCCTGGCGGCGAGCCCGCCGGTCGCGGCGCGCATCGGGCTTGATCCGTTTCACTTCGTCGACCGCCAGGTGCTGTTCCTTATTCCGGCCGCCGCCGTGCTGATCGGGACTTCATTCCTGTCGCCGCGCGAGGTTCGGCAGGTCGCGATCGTGGTCTTTGCCGTCAGCTTCGTGCTGGTCGCGATCACCCCTTATTTCGGTGCCGAGATCAAAGGCGCGCGGCGCTGGCTGGTGATCCTCGGCGTCAACATCCAGCCCTCGGAATTTCTCAAACCCGCCTTCGTGGTCCTGATCGCCTGGCTGTTCGGCGAGTCGGTGAAGCGGCCGGAAATGCCGGCCAACACCATCGCGCTGGCAATACTGGTCGCCGTCGTAACGCTCCTGGTGATGCAGCCTGATTTCGGCCAGACCATGCTGATCGCGCTGGTTTGGGGCGCACTGTTCTACATGGCCGGAATGCGTTTCATCTGGGTTCTGGGACTTGCCGCATTCGCCAGTGCAGGCCTGACGGTGGCGTTCTTCACCGTTCCGCACGTCGCGCAGCGCATCAACCGCTTCATCGATCCGGCGTCCGGCGACACTTTCAACATCGATATCGCGACCGAATCATTCATCCGCGGCGGCTGGTTCGGCCGTGGCCCCGGCGAGGGCACCATCAAGCGTATTTTGCCGGAGGGTCACACCGATTTCGTCTTTGCCGTAGCGGCAGAGGAATTCGGCGTCGTGCTCTGCCTCATTCTGGTCTCGCTGTTCGCTTTCATCGTCATACGATCGCTGACCAAAGCCATGCGCACCGAGGATCCTTTCATCCGTTTTGCCGCCGCCGGGCTATCGATCCTGTTCGGCATGCAATCGGCCATCAACATGGCGGTCAATCTGCATCTGATCCCGGCAAAAGGCATGACGCTGCCATTCATCTCCTACGGCGGCTCGTCGCTGATCTCGCTCGCTTACGGCATGGGTATGCTGGTGGCGCTCACCCGCGAGCGGCCGCGCGCACTGCTTCCGGGCAATATCGTGCTCACCGGAAGCACGGTGTGATGGGTGAGCCCGGCCCGGCACCGGTGCTGGTGGCGGCCGGCGGCACGGGCGGTCATCTTTTCCCCGCGGAAGCGCTAGCAGCGGCGCTGAACAAACACGGCGTCTCCGTTCATCTCGTGACCGACCGTCGCGCGGAGCGTTTCGGCGATGCTTTCCCCGAGCGAGCCATTCACGTCGTCGCCAGCGAGACGCTGCGCGGGCGCAATCCGGTTGCTGTCGCTAAAATGGCGGCCAAGCTCGGACTTGGAATGCTCCAGGCAAGGGCGCTTCTTCGCGCGCTCAAGCCCGCTGCGGTCGTCGGCTTTGGCGGCTATCCGACTGTGCCGCCGGTCTTGGCGGCGGCATGGGCCGGCGTTCCGAGCCTGATCCATGATGCCAATGCCGTCATCGGCCGCGCCAACCGGTTCCTGGCGCCGCGCGTGAGTGCGATCGCTACAAGCTTCCCGGATGTATTCAACCAAAGCCCGGATTTGGCGGACAAAGCCACGCTGACTGGCAATCCGGTGCGGCCGGCGGTCGTCGCCGCTGCTGCCACACCATATTCTGCGCCGGCCGATCTGTTGCGGCTCCTGATCTTCGGCGGCAGCCAAGGTGCGCGAGTGATGGCAGATGTCGTTCCCGCCGCGATCGGGCTACTCGATCGGGCACTGCGTGCGCGGCTTTCGATCACCCAGCAGGCCCGCCAGGAGGACTTGAGCCGCGTGCGCGACATCTACGCTAAGCTCTCGGTTAGCGCCGAGATCGCGCCGTTTTTTGCCGATCTGCCGGCACGCATTGCGGTGAGCCATCTCATTGTGTCGCGTTCCGGCGCTTCGACGGTTGCCGAGCTCGCGGCGATCGGCCGGCCGTCGATCCTGGTGCCCTTGCCGCATGCACTCGATCAGGATCAGTTCGCAAATGCGGGCGTCTTGGAAAGGGCTGGCGGCGCCATCCGGCTGGTGCAGGACGATTTTACGCCGCGCCGGCTCGCCTCCGAAATCGCCGCGCTGGCGGCAACGTCGCAAAACCTCGCAAAAATGGCAGGTGCGGCCAAATCCGTAGGCCGGCTCGATGCCGCCGAGCGGCTCGCTACGCTGGTGCTGAAGGTGGCGGCGCCACGCGCAAAACAGTAGGTTTGCCCCGGCATTGCGAGTCTGGAAGCTACAATGAAACTGCCGCGCGACATCGGCCCGGTCCATTTCGTCGGTATTGGCGGCATCGGCATGAGCGGCATCGCCGAGGTGATGCTGAACCTCGGCTATACGGTGCAGGGCTCCGACCAGTTCGACAGCGCCAACGTCAAGCGGCTGCGCGATAAGGGGGTACACATCGCGATCGGCCACAATGCGGTAAACTTGACCGGCGTCAAAGTCGTCGTCGTGTCTTCGGCGATCAAATCCGACAATCCGGAGCTTATCGAAGCGCGTGCGCAGCGGCTGCCGGTGGTGCGCCGCGCAGAGATGCTGGCTGAGCTGATGCGGCTGAAAAGCTGCGTCGCCATCGCCGGCACTCACGGTAAGACCACGACGACCTCGATGGTGGCGGCCCTGGTCGACGCCGCCGGTTTCGATCCGACCGTGATCAACGGCGGCATCATCAACGCCTACGGTACCAATGCGCGGCTTGGCGCTGGCGAGTGGATGGTGGTTGAGGCCGATGAATCCGACGGCACATTCCTCAAGCTGCCAGCGGACGTCGCCATCGTGACCAACATCGACCCCGAGCATCTCGATCACTTCAAGACCTTCGAAGCTGTACAGGACGCCTTCCGCGCCTTCGTCGAGAACGTGCCGTTCTACGGCTTCTCCGTGATGTGTACCGATCACCCCGTTGTGCAGAGCCTGGTCGGGCGCATCGAGGATCACCGCATCGTCACCTATGGCGAGAACCCGCAGGCCGATGTGCGCCTGACCGACCTGTCGCATGCCGGCGGTACGTCGTTGTTCAGCATCGTGTTCCGCGATCGCGCCGGAAATTTTCTGCACGAGATCAAGAATGTCGCGCTGCCGATGCCTGGGCGCCACAACGCGCTCAACGCCACGGCGGCGATCGCAGTGGCACATGAGCTCGGTATCGGCGACGACGTGATCAAGCATGCGCTGGCCAATTTCGGCGGCGTGCGGCGGCGCTTCACCCGCACAGGCATGTGGAACGGCGCCATCATCATCGACGATTATGGCCACCACCCGGTCGAGATCGCCGCGGTGCTGCGCGCGGCGCGGGAATCGACCAAAGGTCATGTCATCGCCGTGGTGCAGCCGCACCGCTACACACGGCTCGCCGCCCTGTTCGAGCAGTTCTGCACCTGCTTCAACGACGCCGACACGGTGATCGTCGCCAATGTATATCCAGCCGGCGAAGCGCCAATTCCTGGCGCCGACCGCGAAGGCCTGGTGCAGGGCTTGCGTACCCACGGTCACCGGCAAGTCATTCCGCTCGACGGCCCGGACAAGCTTGCCCCGATCATCGCCGGCATGGCGCAACCGGGCGATTACATCGTCTGCCTCGGCGCCGGCTCGATCACGCAATGGGCCTACGCGCTGCCGGGCGAATTGGCGGGCGCGAGCTGATCGCGGCACATCATGGCCAAGAGCTGCCTTGCGGTTCGGCACGTCGCGTTCGAGGATCTGGGCCTGCTTGGTCCGTTGCTGACTGAACGCGACTACCGGGTGCACTGGCTCGAAGCCGGTATCGATCCGATCGAAGCCGCTGCCCTCGTCGAGCCCGAACTTATCGTCGTCCTAGGCGGGCCGATCGGAGTCTATGAAGCGGACGTCTATCCTTTCATCGCCGGAGAAATCGCCGCTGTTGCGGCGCGTCTTCGTTCCGACAAGCCGATGCTCGGCATCTGCCTCGGCGCGCAGATGATGGCGGCGGCGCTCGGCGCCCGTGTCGCGCCGGGACCGGTCAAGGAGATCGGCTGGGCGCCAGTGACATTGACCGACGCCGGCCGGGCTTCGGTGCTTGCACCGTTGCGCGATATTCCGGTGCTGCATTGGCATGGCGACAATTGCGACATTCCGCCGGGTTGCGAGCGGCTCGCCTCGACCGCGCATTGTCCGGTGCAGGCATTCTCGCGCACGCCGACGCAACTCGCGCTGCAATTCCACATCGAGGTCGAACCCGCGCGCATCGAGCGCTGGCTCATCGGCCATACCGTCGAGCTCGGCAAGGCGGGCGTCGATCCGCGCAGCTTGCGCGATCAGGCGAAGGCGCATGGTGCTGCGACCATGGCGGCAGGACGGCAAGTGCTGTCGCAATGGCTCGACTCGGTGGCGCTGGGGAAGGCCGCATGAGCTTTGCCGACCTCGCCGCCGGTCTGAAAACGAAAATGCCATTGGTGCGCGGGCGGCTTTTGCCGAATCAGTCGCTTGCCGATCTGACCTGGTTTCGCGTCGGCGGGCCGGCGCAGGTTTTGTTCATGCCCGAGGACGAGGATGATCTCGCTTACGTGCTGGCCAATCTGCCGGACGAGATTTCCGTGACCGTTATTGGTCTCGGCTCCAATCTCATCGTGCGCGACGGCGGCGTGCCGGGCGTCGTCATCCGCCTCGGCCGCGGCTTTGGCGAGATCAAAGTGGAAGGGACGCATATTCGCGCCGGGGCGGCGGTGCCCGACGTCAAAGTCGCGCGCACCGCGCAAGACGCCGCGATTTCCGGCCTGTCGTTCATGCGCGGCATTCCGGGTGCGGTCGGCGGCGCGCTGCGCATGAACGGCGGCGCTTACGGGCGCGAAACCAAGGATGCGCTGATCGATGCGCGGGCGGTGGACCGGCGGGGCCGGGTTCACGTGCTGCGCAACGCCGATCTGCACTACACCTATCGGCATTGCGGCGCGCCCGAGGATTTTATTTTCACCCAGGCGGGTTTTGCCGGCGAACCCGGCGACGCCGCTGTCATCGCCGCCGAGATGGACAAGATCACCGAGTTGCGCGAAGCGACGCAACCGATCAAGAGCCGCACCGGCGGCTCGACATTCAAGAATCCGCCCGGCGGCAAGGCGTGGCAATTGATCGACGCCGCCGGTTGCCGCGGCCTGAAAATCGGCGGCGCGCAGGTTTCGGAAATGCACTGCAATTTTCTGATCAATCTCGGCACCGCGACCGCAGCGGATATCGAGACGCTTGGCGAGACGGTGCGCCGGCGCGTGAAGGAAAATTCCGGCGTCGATCTGGAATGGGAGATCAAGCGGATTGGCGTCGCTGCGCCCGATGACCGCGCCACAAGCTGATTTCTCAGGCCATTGCAGGAATTTTATCGGGCTGTCATCGTGGAGACCTCAAATCCGAGGCCCACATGTCCGTTGCGACATTGAATATCGATCGGCCGCGCGAGCACGTCATGCTTGTGACACTCAACCGCCCGGCCGCAGCTAACGCGTTGAATACCCAATGCGGCACTGAGATCATGACGCTGTTCGAGAGTTTCAGCCTCGACAGTGCCGATACCCGCTGCATCGTCGTTACCGGTGCGGACGAGCGCGCATTCTGCGCCGGCGCCGATCTCAAGGAGCGCAAAGGGATGACGGACGAGACTTGGTCTCGTCAGCATCTTATTTATGAGCGAATGGCGCGAGCGCTGCTGTCGTGTCCGATTCCGATCATCGCGGCGGTCAATGGCGCGGCCTATGGGGGCGGTTGCGAATTGGCGCTCGCCTGCGATTTTATTTATGCGGCTGAGCACGCCCGTTTCGCACTCACCGAAGTCACACTCGGCATCATGCCCGGCGCCGGTGGTACCCAGACCTTGGCGCGCGCCGTCGGCGAGCGGCGGGCCAAGGAAATCATTCTGACCGGCAAGCCCGTCACAGCCGTGGAGGCGCAACAATGGGGAATGGTCAGTAAGGTTTTGCCGGCTTTACAGCTTCTCGACGCGGCGCTTGCCACTGCGGAAATCATCGCTCGGAATGCGCCGGTCTCAGTGCGGCAGGCCAAGCAAGCCATCAGCCGCGGCATAAACATGTCTTTGTGGGACGGACTTGCCCTTGAGACCGAGGCTTATTACCGGACGGTGCCGACCGAAGATCGCCGCGAAGGCATTCTGGCGTTCAACGAGAAGCGCACCGCAACGTTTAAGGGGAAGTAATTTCTCATGATCACGCGACGCCTGAACTAAAGAGATGTCGAGTGCTCCCATCCTCATTGTCGGCGGCGGGCTTGGCGGGCTGACCACGGCGCTTGCCTTGGCGCGCCATGGAATTCGCACGCGCGTGCTCGAGGGCGCGCCGGAGTTCGGCGCTATCGGCTACGGCATTCAGTTCGGCCCCAACGTCTTTCACGTGTTCGAGCGCCTGGGCCTGATGGAACAGGTTCTCGCGGTCGCTGATGCGCCGCCTGCCGTTCTCATGTTCGACGCTATCGACGGCAAGGAGCTGGTGCGGGTTCCGACCGGCCCGACACTGCGGGCGCGTTTTAAATATCCGTACATCATCGTTCACCGTATCGATCTACATAACGTGCTGATCGACGCCTGCCGGCGCAACGATGCCATCGAGCTTGTTTCCGACGCGATGGTGACCGGCTTCGAGGACCGCGTCGATGCGGTTGCGGTGACGACGGCGGATGGCCGGAATTTTTGCGGCGCGGCATTGGTCGCTGCGGATGGCTTTCGCTCGCTGTTCCGCGCCGCGTTGATCGCTGACGGCGAGCCTCGCCCGGTCGGCTATGTGGCGCTGCGCACCATCATACCGATTGGCGATCTTCACGCCGACGTTCCGCGCCACGACGTCGTGTTGTGGGGCGGTCCGGGCTGCCACATCGTGCATTATCCGCTGCGCCACGGCACACAATTCAATATCGTCGCGGTCTTCCGCACCTCAACGTATGCCGAAAGGGGCGATACCGCGGCCTACCGAGCCGAGCTTGAGCGCGCCTACGCCGATGTGCATCCGGCGATGCGGTCGCTGATCGCAATGCTGGACCTGCAGTGGCGCCGGGCGGTCGCCGACCGCGATCCGGTGCGGCATTGGCACCGGGGCCGCGTCGTGCTGCTCGGCGACGCTGCGCATGCGCCGCTGCAATCGCTGGCGCAAGGCGCCGGCATGGCGA
Source organism: uncultured Alphaproteobacteria bacterium (assembly GCA_963813825.1). Taxonomy (GTDB): domain Bacteria; phylum Pseudomonadota; class Alphaproteobacteria; order Rhizobiales; family Xanthobacteraceae; genus BOG-931. The sequence goes on along the minus strand of CAWFBB010000028.1, from coordinate 46,181 downwards.
TCGAGGACGGTCTGTGCCTCGGCGAGCTGTTCCACGCCGCTGGTGGCGATTATACCGCCGCGTTTCGCCGCTTTGAGGCGGCGCGCCTGTTGCGGACCGCGCGCGTGCAGCTCGAATCCCGCGCATTGTGGGACTCATTCTATCACCTTGACCGAGGTATCGCCCGAGACATACGCAACGCCACCGTGGCAGGATGGGACGAAGCGCACCTATTCAATTGCCTGGCCTGGCTCTACGACGGCGCTCCGATTCCGGCTTAGCCGGCATCAAGGACTCTCGATTTTTTGCCAATAGTCGATTTTATTGGTCAGCCATGCGAATCAGCAAACCCGCTTGGTCCCATGGCTGAAACATCGGCCAAACACGTCGCCGTTCTGATGGGCGGCTGGTCGGCCGAACGCGAGGTCTCGCTGCGTTCCGGAAAGGCCTGTGCCGATGCGCTTTGCCGCGTCGGCTACCGGGTTACGGCGATCGACGTCACCCCCGACATTGCCGCAACTCTGAAGGCCGCCAAGCCCGATATCGCACTGAATGTGTTGCACGGCAGGCCCGGCGAGGACGGCACGCTGCAAGGTCTCCTGGAGATACTCGGCATCCCCTACAGCCATTCCGGCGTGCTGGCCTCCGCGGTGGCCATGCAGAAGGATTTCGCCAAGGTTCTGTTCCGCGCCGCCGGTGTTTCGGTAGCCGAAGACCGCGTGATGTCTCGGTTCGAGGCGGCCAAAAGCCATCCCATGCCCCCGCCCTACGTGATCAAGCCGGTCGCGGAAGGCTCCAGCGTCGGCGTTTTTATCGTCACCACAGAGCATCCGCACCCGCCGCAGGAGCTTTTTCGCGACGACTGGACGTTCGGCGACAAGGTGATGGTGGAGCGCTACGTCCCCGGCAAGGAACTGACCTGCGCGGTTCTTGGCGACCGGGCGCTCGATGTCATCGAGATCGTGCCTTCGACCCGGTTCTACGACTACGAGGCCAAATACGCAGCCGGCGGCTCCAGGCACGTGCTTCCAGCGCAAATTTTACCAAATGTTTACCAGGAAGTCCGCAGATTGAGCTTGGCTGCCCACAACGCGCTTGGCTGCCGCGGCGTGAGCCGCGCGGACTTTCGCTACGACGATCGGGGAACGGGTGAACTTGTTTGTCTTGAGGTGAATACACAACCGGGCATGACCGAGACGTCGCTCGTGCCTGAGCTAGCCGCATATGCCGGCGTCACGTTCGATGAGCTGGTGCGATGGATGGTGGAGGACGCCTCGATCAACCGCTGATGCGGTCGGGGCAAATAGGGGACGGGGGAGCTGGCACGCCTGATCGCGAGTTGGCCCATTCGCACGTCGGCGCCTCGCGCCGCCGCCGAATATTGCGCCCGTATTGGCGGAGCGCTTATGGCGCAATGGCAGTGCGATGGATCGCGCGGTTGAGGCGATTACCGTTACCGTCCGGCATTGGTGTCGCCGGAACGGTGCTGCTCATCGCAGGCGCGCTGGGCTACGGCGTGGTCAGGGGCCAGCACACCCCCGACGTCATCGATTGGGTCAAGGACACGCGCGACGCCGCGGCGAACTCGGTCGGTTTCCGCATTGTCGCGGTTTCGCTGACCGGCTCGAAGGAAGTCAGCCGGGAGGAAATTCTCACGACCGCCGGTGTCACCGGTCGTGCCTCGCTGTTGTTTCTCGACGCCGATGCGGCGCGCGCAAAACTGATGTCCAATCCGTGGATTGGCGACGCGGCGGTGCTCAAGCTTTATCCCGATCGGCTGCAAATCACCGTCACCGAGCGCCAGGCTTTTGCGCTGTGGCAGAAGGACGGGCGCGTCAGTGTCATAGCATCGGATGGGACGGTGCTCGAACCGTTCGTCGAGGGCCGCTACGTCGGTCTTCCGGTCGTGATCGGCAATGGCGCGGAGAGCGCCGCCAAAGATTTTCTCGCTGTCCTCGACCGGTATCCGGACGTCCGCTCGATGGTGCGCGCATCGATCCTCGTGGCGGAGCGGCGCTGGAACCTCAGGCTCATTAATGGCATCGACGTGCGCTTGCCGGAAACCGGCGTTGACGCCGCGATCCAACGGCTGGTCGAGCTCGATCGCGACAAGAAGCTTTTAACGCGCGACGTATCGATGGTCGATCTGAGATTGCCGGATCGCGTCACCGTGCGGTTGTCGGACGCCACCGCGCAAGCACGCAATGAAGCACTTTCGGCCAACAAGAAAAAGAAGAAGGGGGGCGACGCATGAACGCCCTCCACTACGGCCTGACTCCGAAGATGAAACCGATAGCGCCGCGCAAGACCGCGCTCGTCGCCGCGCTCGATATCGGGTCGAGCAAGGTCGCCTGCCTGATCGCACGACTGCGCCCGCAGTCGCCGCAGCAGGTTCTGACCCGAAGGAGCCACACCGTCGAAGTGATCGGCTTCGGCCATACTGGCGCACGCGGCATAAAGGCCGGCGGCGTCGTCAATCTGGCACAAGCTGAAGAAGCGATCCGGCAGGCAGTTGATGCCGCCGAGCGCATGGCAAAGGTCGAGATTGAATCCGTCGTGGTGTCGATTTCGTCGGGTCGTCCTGGCAGCGAATTGTTCGCAGCCGATGTCGAGATCGTCGGTTCCGGCGTTTCCGAGGGCGATATCGCGCGCGTGCTCGCCGCCGGCAGCCGGCATTCGCAACGCGACGGCCGGGCCGTACTGCATTCGCTGCCGGTCGGCTATTCGATCGACGGCAACGACGGCATCCGCGATCCGCGCGGCATGCTCGGCGGTAAATTCGGCGTCGACATGCATATTGCGACGCTCGAAATCGCGGCCGCGCGCAATCTGATGCTCGCGGTCGAACGTTGCCATCTCGACGTCGAGGCTATGGTGGCGAGTCCCTACGTTGCCGGCCTTTCAGTTCTCGCCGACGATGAAGCCGATCTCGGCGCCGCCGTCGTCGATATGGGCGCGGGCACCACGACGCTGGCGGTGTTCGCCGGCGGTCGTTTCGTTCACCTGGACGGTTTTGCTCTCGGCGGCCAGCACGTCACCATGGATCTCGCGCGTGGCTTGAACGCACGCGTGACCGATGCCGAGCGAATCAAGACGCTGTATGGCAGCGTGCTTGCCGGTGGATCGGACGAGCGCGACATGATCACGGTCCCGCCGATCAACGACGACGAGCGCGAGCAGACTCAGTTCGCGCCGCGGGCGACCCTGGTGGCGATCGTCAAGCCGCGGGTCGAAGAAATTCTCGAAATGGTGCGCGACCGGCTTGCCGCGTCTTCGTTCGCAGCAGAGCAGCGCGGCCGAGTCATCCTGACCGGCGGCGCGTGCCAGCTCACCGGACTGGCGGATCTTGCCGTTCGCGTTCTCGGCCGGCCGGTACGTATCGGACGGCCGCTGGGTATTGCCGGATTGCCGGAGGCCGCCAAAGGCGCGGCCTTCGCTGTCGCGGCGGGACTGCTGGTTTATCCGCAGGCGGCGCATCTCGAACATTTCGAGCCACGCGGCAGACGGTATCCCAAGACAGGTACGGGCGGTTACTTCGCCCAAGTCGGACGATGGCTTCGCGAAAGTTTCTGATGACCGCAAGACGCGAAACCAATTCATCACAGCGGCCGGTGGCGGACCGGCCGGAGCAGGGCGTTGAAAGCGCCGGCGCAAGGAAGAAGAGGCAACCATGACGATCAACCTGAACATCCCCGATATCCGTGAGCTCAAACCCCGTATCACCGTGTTTGGGGTTGGCGGAGCTGGCGGTAATGCCGTCAACAACATGATCAGCGCCGGTTTGCAGGGTGTCGATTTTGTTGTCGCCAATACCGACGCTCAGGCGCTCACCATGTCGAAGGCCGAGCGCATCGTGCAGATGGGCGTGCAGGTGACCGAAGGTCTCGGCGCCGGATCGCAACCCGAAGTCGGCCGGGCCGCCGCGGAAGAAGTGATCGACGAAATTCGCGATCATCTCTCCGGTTCGCACATGGTGTTCGTCACCGCCGGCATGGGCGGCGGCACCGGAACCGGCGCTTCGCCGGTTATCGCCAAGGTAGCGCGCGAGCTCGGCATCCTCACCGTCGGGGTGGTCACCAAGCCATTCCACTTCGAAGGCCAGCGCCGCATGCGCATTGCCGACAGCGGCATCACGGAATTGCAAAAGAGCGTCGATACTCTCCTCATCATCCCGAACCAGAATCTGTTCCGGGTGGCGAACGAGAAAACGACCTTCGCCGACGCCTTCGCGATGGCCGATCAGGTGCTCTACTCGGGCGTCGCTTGCATCACCGATCTGATGGTCAAGGAAGGCCTCATCAATCTCGACTTTGCCGACGTGCGAGCCGTTATGCGTGAGATGGGCAAGGCGATGATGGGTACCGGCGAGGCCGAGGGCGACAAGCGGGCGATGACCGCGGCCGAGGCCGCGATCTCCAATCCGCTGATCGACGATGCCTCGATGAAGGGCGCAAGGGGCCTGCTCATTTCCATCACCGGCGGCCGCGACCTCAAGCTCTACGAAGTCGATGAAGCCGCGACCCGCATCCGCGAGGAAGTCGACCAGGACGCCAACATCATCGTCGGCGCCACATTCGACGAAAGTCTCGATGGCATCATCCGTGTCTCCGTCGTCGCGACGGGAATCGATCAGGAAATGTCGCAACGTCCGGCCTTGCCTGTCGCCGAGCAACGCATCGCCGAGGTCGCACAGCGCATGCGCGCCGACAGTCAGCGCGGGACCGAACGTGGTCCCGCCGTGGAGCCCGTGCGCGCCGCGGCGCCAACGCCCTTACACCTGCCTACGCTGGCACCTGCCGCAGTCGCGCCGCCGGCCTCGCCCGCGTCGATCGCCTCGGTTGCCAAGGCTGCAATTGCCGCGGCGATCCTGCCGCAGAGTGTGGGCGACGACGTGACGATCCGCCCGCTCGCACCCAAGCCCTCTCTGTTCATCGATCCGCCGGTCGGCGGCCCGGAGACCGAGGAGCTGGAAACCTTCATTCCGCCGCCGGCAGAGCGGCCGCAGTCGCGTGCGCCGCGCATGCCGCGGATCGACGAGTTGCCGATGCCGGCACAGAATGAAATTCGCGCCAAGCGAGGCGAGGTGGTGCGCGAAGAGCATCCCGTTGGGCAGCGCATGACGCTGTTACAGCGGCTCGCGTCGGTCGGCGGTCTTGGTCGCCGTCACCACGAGGAGCAGCCGGGCATAGAGCCGAAAGCCTCGAATATGCCGCAACCGGCCGAGCGCCTTGCAGGACGGCCGGCGCCCCGTCCACAAGAATCACGTCCGGAACCAGTATCGGAATACGCCAAGCGTCCTGCCCCATCGGGCCTCGACCAGCACGGCCGGCAGTCCCCTGTGCATAACCCGACGGATGAGGATCAGCTTGATATCCCGGCGTTCCTGCGCCGGCAGGCGAACTAACTCGCGTCCGGCGCTGTCGCGAGGCGGCGCCGGTGCTGCCCAAAGCGTCATCTCGGATCGTGCCAGGTGGCCGGGCTCGCGCCGCAAGCCATTGAATTTAGTTCAGTATTGGGTGTTCCGGGCACCTGCCTCAAATGCTCCCAGTCCGGTACCAACGAATGGAATACCGTTTCGGCTATGCTCAATATCCGCGATTTCGCGGCGCTATGCTGGCCGGAGTACGGCTGGAAAATGGTAACACTCGGTAAAAAAGCGTGAGTTGGCCAAATATGCAGTGCGCCAGTACATTTGGACCGTCGGAGGGGATATTGGGGGACGTCAGTCGGGTCTGCCGCGTGCGGACCTCCCCATAGATGCAGATCGAGCTGCATTCCCCGAAGTTGGGGTGGGTCATACTGCGGGCGTTCGTTATTGCTCGTGCAGTGTGACCAAATGTTGTGGGACGTCCGCATGACGCGGGGCATGATCGCCGGCAGTCAAACCACGTTGCGTAGTCACGCGACTGTCGCCGGAATTGGCGTTCACTCCGGTTCTCCCGTCACTCTCACGCTGCATCCGGCCGAATCCAATACCGGCATCGTGTTTGTGCGCTGCGGCCTTGGCAGCCAGCGCGATCGCGAGATCGCCGCCGACTTCCGCTGCGTGACTGCAACCGAATTCGCGACCGTACTCGGCGATCGCAACGGCCCGGCCATTTCGACAACCGAACATGTGCTAGCCGCACTGCATGGCCTCGGTGTCGACAATGCCGTCGTCGAAGTCGACGGTCCGGAAGTCCCGATCATGGACGGCAGCGCGCAGGCCTTTGTCGACGCGATCGATCAGGCCGGCATTGCGACGCAGTCGGCGTCACGGCGATACATCAAGGTGCTCAAGCCGGTACGAGTTGGCAAGAACGGCTGCGTCGGCGAACTGCTGCCGCACGCACGCGGCTTGCGCGTCGAAACCGAAATCCAATTCGATCATCCGATGATCGGACGCCAGACATTCGCGATCGAAGTCGAGCCGGTATCGTTCCGCCGTGAGTTGGCCCGGGCGCGCACCTTCGGTTTCTTGCGCGACGTTGCGAAGCTCTGGAGCGCCGGCTATGCGCTCGGCGCCGCATTCGAGAATACGGTCGTGGTTGCCGAGAGTCGCGTCCTCAATGCAGACGGTGTGCGGTTCCCCGACGAGTTCGTCCGCCACAAGGCGGTCGACGCCATCGGTGACCTGGCGCTGGCTGGCGGCCCGCTGATAGGCCTTTATCGTTCGGTGCGCGGCGGACATAAGCTCAATCATGCGGTGCTCACCGCACTGATGGCCGACCGGAGCGCCTGGACCTACGTCGAAATGCCGGAAACCGTGCGCCGCAGCCGCGGCCATGCCGAGGTGACGGGCCTTGCCGCACCGACCTACGGCCCTGACGTCTCCTGAATTTCCTTAACTTTTTCGCCTTAATCCGGGCCGATTGCGGGCCATAATATCCGTATTATCCAGCGGGCTGCGGGGACGCTCTACGGCGCGTTTGACGCGCGGTATGGTATGACTGAAGCGGTGGGACGGGGCTCAATCACGCTCATGATGTCGCGGTTACGACGATCGGGCAGATTCGACGGATTGGTGCGTGCACTGGCGGGCTATCTCGCGCTGGCGCTGCTCGTCGCGCCACTGATGGCATGCAGTTTGCTGAACAAGAAAGATGACGACTACGTTCCAGACGATCCCGCCGACAAGCTCTACAATCAGGGCCTTTACCTGCTGAACCAGGAGCAGGACTACACGCAGGCGGCGAAGAAATTCGATGAAGTGGACCGCCAGAACCCATATTCGGATTGGGCGCGCAAGGCGCTCTTGATGTCGGCCTACGCGAATTACCAGGCGCATCTGTATACCGACTGTGTCAACGCTGCGGAACGTTATGTGACTCTGCATCCCGGAAGTCCGGATGCGGCCTATGCGCAGTATTTGATCGGCTCCTCTTACTACGACCAGATTCTCGACGTCAGCCGCGACCAGGCGCGCGCCGAAAAGGCGATCAACGCGCTCGAAGAGGTGTCGCGCAAATATCCGGATTCCGAATATGCGACCGCAGCGCACAAAAAGGTCGACATGGCGCGGGATCAGCTTGCCGGCAAGGAAATGGAGATCGGCCGCTACTACATGAACAAGCGGGACTTCATCGGCGCGATCAACAGGTTCAAGGTCGTGGTGACGCATTACCAGACCACGCGCCACGTCGAGGAAGCGCTCGAGCGCCTGACCGAATCCTACGTTTCTCTCGGCCTGATAGACGAGGCGCAGACTGCGGCCGCCGTGCTCGGCCACAATTTTCCGGACAGTTCCTGGTACAAAAGCTCATATAATCTCGTAAAGGGCGCCGGTGGCGAGCCCAACGAGAACAAGGACTCCTGGATGAGCAAGGCCTTCCAGAAGATAGGTCTGGCGAGCTCGCAGAGCGGGTGACTGACGCCGGAGCCGGGAATCGGTAATATCCGGCGTAATCCTGGATCACCGTCATCCCAATGCTCGCTCGGCTTTCCATCCGCGACATCGTTCTGATCGATCGCCTCGACATCGATTTCGGTCGGGGCCTTGCCGCGTTGACGGGCGAGACCGGCGCTGGAAAATCGATCCTGCTCGACGCCTTCGCGCTGGCGCTCGGCGCACGCGGCGAAGCCACGATGGTGCGTGAAGGCGCCGAGCAAGGCCAGGTGATCGCCGTCTTCGACTTGGCCAAAGGCCATCCGGCGCGCCGCGTCCTCGCCGATAACGATCTTGGTAGCGACGACGAACTGATCGTCAGGCGCGTACAATTTGCCGACGGCCGCACCCGCGCGTTCGTCAACGATCAGCCGGTCAGTGTGCAGGTCCTGCGCGCGCTCGGCGCGGCGCTGGTGGAGATCCACGGTCAGCACGACGAGCGCGCTTTTGTCGATGCCGCGACCCACCGCGCGCTGCTCGATGCTTATGGCGGGATCGATGGTGACGCCGCCGCGGTCGCGCGCCTTTGGGAAGAACGCCGGGCCCGCGAGGTGGCGGTCGAAAAACACCGCGCCGAGATCGAGCGGGCAAACCGCGAGGCGGATTGGCTGCGCCACGCCGTCGGTGAGCTCGGCAAGCTCGCGCCGGAGACCGGCGAGGAGACCGCGCTCGCCGAGCGCCGTGCCGGCATGATGCAGGCGGAGAAGGTTGCCGAGGATTTGCGCGCCACGCACGACAGCGTTACCGGCCCGCAATCGCCGGTGCCGCCGCTCGCGACTGCTATCCGGCGGCTCGAGCGCCGCGCCGCCCAGGCGCCGGCGCTGATCGAGCCGGTGGTGAAGGCGATCGACGCCGCGCTCACCGCGCTGGATGAGGCCCGCGCGCATCTGGAAACCGCGCTGCGCGCGGCGAATTACGATCCCCATGAGCTCGAGCGCATTGAGGAGCGGTTGTTCGCGCTGCGCGCCGCTGGGCGCAAATACAATGTGCCGGTCGACAACCTGGCCGCGCTCGGGCTGCGCTATCAGGACGACCTTGCGCTGATCGACGCTGGCGCCGAACGTCTCGCCGCGCTGGAGCAGGAGGCGCGCGCTGCCGGCGTGCGCTACCGCGAAGCGGCGCAGGCGCTGTCGGCTGGCCGCCGCAAGGCCGCGCAAAAACTCGACAAGGCCGTGAACGGCGAGCTCAAACCGCTGAAGCTCGAACGCGCGCAATTCTCCACCCAGATCGAGAGCGAGAACGAAGGACCGAACGGTCTCGACCGCGTCGAATTCTGGGTGCGGACCAATCCCGGCACGCGCCCAGGGCCGATGATGAAGGTCGCGTCCGGCGGCGAACTGGCGCGATTTCTGCTCGCACTCAAGGTGGTGCTTGCCGACCGCGGTTCGGCGCCGACACTCATTTTCGACGAGATCGATACCGGCGTCGGCGGCGCCGTGGCCGACGCCATCGGCATGCGGCTGGCGCGGCTTGCATCCGGCGTGCAGGTGATCGCGGTGACGCATGCGCCGCAGGTGGCGGCGCGCGCCGACCGGCATTACCTCATCAGCAAGGATGCGCTGTCCAAGGGCAAGCGGGTCGCGACTCGCGTCGCCGAACTCGAGGCCGAGCACCGCCGCGAGGAGATAGCCCGCATGCTGGCCGGTGCCGAGATCACCGCCGAAGCCCGCGCCGCCGCCGACCGGCTGATCCGCGCGGCGGGTTAGTTCTTTCGACGATTGATAGGATAACGGAGGAAATGGTCACACTTTCTGGCAAGAATGAACACACTGACGGATGTCCGCTCGCTGCGGTTGACCGGCGTTTGGAGGATGTACATGAGCTCTGGCATCAGGCCGAAAGGGAATATTTCAACCCCAATCAATTTAGACTTGCTATTCAAAACGCTATCCAGACCTTGCGGACTGTGACATTCGTTCTTCAGAAACAGAAGAAGAAAATTCCAGATTTCGATAAGTGGTACGAAGCTTGGCAAGAGAAACTTCGCAACGATCCGCTGATGCAGTGGATGGTTGACGCGCGAAACAAAATACAAAAAGAGGGTGATCTTGAAGCACATAGCTTCGTGCGCGCTGAGATCATCGCCTCTTATTTGAATGAAGGTCCAAGAATTGAGATTGCTGCCAATCTTTTCAAGTCTCCAGAAAAATTAATAAAGAATATTCCTAAAGGTCAGGCCTTAGAACACATTCGTCGGCATGGCGCCCTGAAGATTGAGAGGCGTTGGGTTGAAAATTCTCTCCCGAATTATGAACTTCTAGATGCGGTTGCAATTGCTTACGGTCGTATTGCAGAGTTGGTGCATGACGCGCATCGGCAAATGGGATTAGTTGCACCAGCTACCACAAATATCGAAACCGGCGAGCGATATGGAGACGGCGAACGAAGCGGCCGCCTTCCTTGTATGATTGGTCACTCTGATCGTCGGTCTTTGGTTGTTAGTCTTTCTGACGGCCGGCCACTTGAGTTTCAAACTACGACTGTTGACGCGGACAAAATTGATTCCGGCAAAGTCAAGGAGCGGTACGGGGATATTCACAAGGGGATGTTCGGACCGCCCGGGGCGGACGAAGAAAAGATTGCCGCAAGTGTGTTTGAGTCTGCGCGGAAGGTCTTTTTGCTTGATGGATATCATAAATCAGTTTTTTTTCTTTTTAAAAACCGAAAGCTTGTTCGTTTGGTGGGTCTTAATCCGCAAGATCAGCGCGATAAGTATCTCATGATGCGGGAGCTGGCCCATGAGGTCGTCCGATACGGAGCAGATGCGGTAGTTGCAATTGTAGAGGCATGGATCGCGCGCGCCGACCCCAAGAGGCCCTTTATGCGCGCACAGGAAGCAGTGGATCGCCGCGAATTGCTTAGCGTTACGCTCGTTCAGAAGAAAGGCGAGCCGGTCGAATTTTCCGCTGAGATTTTACGTGATGGCAACAAGGTCAAGCTCAGCGAAACAAAAATAAATAGAGACATAGCGCCTTTCTTATATGCGCCAGTGTATAAATTGTGGGGACGTCGCGTACCTAGGGAGTGGCTCGAAAAAACCGATCCAAGGAGTAACGCCGAATCTGACGTCCAAGATCTGACTGAAAAACAGGCCAAGGCCGAGCATGCGCGGCTCGAAGCAGAGATCGCCGGGCACGACCGCCGCTATTATCAGGATGATGCACCGACGGTGTCGGACGCCGAATACGACAAGCTGCGCAAGCGCTACGGCGCGATCGAGGGGCGATTTCCGAATTTACGTACACTGGAGAGCCTGACGCAGCGTGTCGGCGCGGCGCCGTCGTCGCGCTTCGCCAAGATCCGCCATGCGGTGCCGATGCTGTCGCTCGGCAATGCGTTTGCGGAAGAGGACGTGGCCGATTTTGTCGGCCGTATCCGCCGCTTCCTCAAATTGGGCGACGATGAAAAAATTGCCTTCAGCGCCGAACCAAAAATCGACGGTCTGTCGATGTCGCTGCGCTACGAAAATGGCGCGCTTGTCACCGGCGCGACACGCGGCGATGGCGAAGTGGGCGAGGACGTCACCGCCAATGTAAAGACGATCGCCGATATTCCACAGCGGCTGAAGGGCAGGGGAGTGCCGGCGATTTGCGAAGTGCGCGGCGAAGTCTACATGACCAAAGCGGCGTTCCTTGAACTCAACCGCAAGCAGGCGGAGGCCGGCAAGGAACTTTACGTCAATCCGCGCAACACCGCGGCCGGCTCATTGCGCCAGAAGGACGCGTCGATCACGGCGGCGCGGCCGTTGCATTTCTTTGCCTATGCGTGGGGCGAGATGAGTGCAATGCCGGCCAAGACCCAATCAGGAATGTTGAATTGGCTTGCCTCTGCGGGCTTCAAGACCAACCCGCTGACCAAGGTGTGCGAATCGGTCGACGAACTACTGGCGTTTCATCGCGGCATCGAAGAAAAGCGCGCCACGCTCGACTACGATATCGACGGCGTCGTCTACAAGGTCGACCGCCTCGACTGGCAGGACCGGCTCGGCTTCGTGGGCCGCGACCCGCGGTGGGCGATTGCGCACAAATTCGCCGCCGAGAAGGCGACGACGATCGTCAAGGACATTGTGATCCAAGTAGGTCGCACTGGTGCGACCACGCCGGTTGCAAAAGTCGAATCGGTGACCGTGGGCGGTGTTGTTGTGCAAAATGCCACCCTGCACAATGCCGCCGAGATCGCTCGGCTCGGCGTTCGCATCGGTGATACAGTTACAATTCAGCGGGCGGGGGATGTGATCCCGCAGGTGCTCGGCGTCGTCGAGGACAAGCGACCGCGCGATACCAAGCCGTATGAATTTCCCACGAAATGTCCGTGTCAGCTTAAGACCGATTTACTGCGTGAAAAGACAGCTACAGGAGAGGAAGGCGCGATTTTTCGCTGCCAAGGCGGGCTGGCTTGTCCGTTTCAAGCGATCGAGCACCTTCGGCATTTAGTCTCCCGCCGGGCCTTCGATATCGACGGCTTGGGTGAGAAACAGATCGAGCTGTTCTACGAAAACGGATGGGTCAAGGAGCCGGCGGAAATCTTCACGTTGGAAGAGCGCAACAAGAAGATCCATCTCGAAGAGGTTGAGGGGTTCGGCGAAACTTCGGTGCGTAATCTGTTTGGCTCCATCGCGGCGCGTCGTGAGATTGCGCTGGAGCGCTTCATTTACGCGCTCGGCATCCGGCACGTCGGTGAGACCACGGCGGTGGCGCTGGCGCGCGGCTACGGCAGTTGGGATGCGTTTCACGACGCCTGCTTGAAGCTCGCCAAGGGCGACGAGGAAACGCAGCAGGAGATGGACGCGCTCGATCAGATCGGCGACACGGTGATAGACAGCCTGCGCGATTATTTTGCCGAGGCGCACAACCGCCGGCGCGTCGAACGCCTGGCAGCGCAGGTGCGCATTCTCGACGCCGAAAAGCCGCGCAGGGATTCGAAGGTTGCCGGCAAGACGGTCGTGTTCACCGGCTCGCTGGAGAAAATGACCCGCGACGAAGCCAAGGCTTCCGCGGAGCGACTGGGTGCCAAGGTGTCAGGTTCGGTGTCGAAGAAAACCGACTACGTGGTCGCTGGGCCCGGCGCCGGTTCCAAGCTCAAGGAAGCGACCAAGTTCGGCGTCAAGGTTCTGACCGAAGACGAATGGGTAGCGCTTATCCGATAACTCTGGCCGTCACGTCTTCTTCATTTTGATCGGCAGCAGTGCCGTCGCGCCGAACAGCCATGCGCGCGTTTCAAGATCGAGCGCCGGCGCCACTGCATCGCGCACGCGCGAATGATAAGTATTGATCCATGAGGCCTCGTCTTCGGTCAGCAGCGTTTGATCGATCAGCTTGGCGTCGATCGGCGCGAAGGTCAGTGTCTCGAAAGCATTGAGCGGTTTCTCCGCGTCGGCGACCGGTGCGGCTTCCGTCACCAGGATCAGGTTCTCGATGCGGATGCCGTATTCGCCGGTCCGGTAATAGCCGGGCTCGTTGGACAAAATCATTCCGCGCTTGAGCGGATAGCTGCCGAGCTTGGAGATGCGCGCCGGTCCCTCGTGCACCGAAAGATAGCTGCCGACGCCGTGGCCGGTGCCGTGATCGAAATCGAGGCCGGCCCGCCACAGATATTGCCGCGCCAGCGTGTCGAGCTGCGCGCCAGTGGTGCCATCGGGAAAAATCGCGCGGGCGACGGCGATGTGGCCCTTGAGCACCAGGGTGAAGTTCTTGCGCATGTCGGCGGACGGTTGCCCGACGGCGACGGTGCGCGTGATGTCGGTGGTGCCGTCCTCGTATTGGCCGCCAGAGTCGATCAGGAACAGGTTGCCCGGCGCGATACGGCGGTTGCTCTCCCGGGTGACGCGGTAATGCACGATGGCGCCGTTCGGGCCAGCACCCGAGATGGTGGGGAACGACACGTCCTTCAGGAGCCCGGTGTCGCGGCGAAAGCTTTCCAAAGCCTCGACCGCGTCGATCTCCGTCAGGGTGCCGCGCGGCGCTTCGCGATCGAACCAGGCGAGGAATCGTATCACCGCCGCGCCGTCGCGCTGCTGGGTTGCGCGCGCCCCGGCGATCTCGGTGGCGTTCTTGATGGCTTTCAGTGGCGTTACCGGATCGCTGCCGCGTACGATGGTGCCGCCGTTCTCGACCACGAGCCGCGCGATCGCTTCGGCGCAGGCCGACGGATCGAGCCGCAGTGCGCGGCGTTCTTTGCCGAGTTCGGCAAGGTCGCGCTCGAATGCGGCGTTGGGGCGCACTTCGGCAATATCCTCGAGGCTGGCGCGCATTTCGTTGCCGAGCTTGCGCAGGTCGACATAAAGCGCCGGCCGGCCTCCCTTCGGCAGCAAGGCGAAGGCCAGCACCACCGGCGTATGCGGCACGTCGCTGCCGCGGATGTTGAACAACCACGACACCGCCTGCGGATCGGAAATCACCAGCGTGTCGGCGGCAAGCTTCTGCATATCGGCGCGGACGCGCGAGATTTTGGTCTTGGCGTCCTCGCCGGCATAGCGCAGGTTATGCGGTTCCACCGCGCCGAGCGGCGGCTGCGGTCGGTCGACCCAGATCGCATCGATCGGATTGTCTTCGACCGGCACCAGCGCGGCGCGCGCCGCGGCGGCGGCCTTGGCCAGCCGTTCGGCGCCCTCGACCGTATGCAGCCACGGCGAATAGCCGAGCTTGGCGTCCGCCGGCAGATTGCTTTCGATCCACAGCGTCGGCGGGCGCTCGACCAGATGCTCGACAGTGAAGACCGCGCTGTCGACTTCCTCTCGCACCTGCACCTGATAGCGGCCGTCGACAAAAACCACTGCGCGGTCGGCAAGTACGATCGCCGCTCCGGCCGAGCCGGTGAAGCCGGTGAGCCAGGCGAGACGCTCGTCGGCAGGCGGCACGTATTCGTTCTGGAACCGGTCGGAGCGCGGCACGATGAAGCCGTCGAGGCCGCGCTTGGCAAGTTCAGCCCGCAAAGCCGCCACGCGCGGTGCGCTTTCGGCGCGCTCGCCGCGATCCTCGAACGATTGGAATTGAGCTTCGAACATGACGGACAATCTAGGACATGATCGCGAAAAGTGGAAACCGGGTTTCGGATAAGGTCATGTCACAGCAAAGGATTTACCCGGACGGCGCGCGGCAAGGCTTTGGACCGGGTGCGTCTTTCGCCTGAGAACCAGCGTGCTCCAGCCATCGATGTCGATGCGTCGCTCAAGCGCGAGCCGCGGATAGGCAGCGAGCGCCGCATTGGCCTGCGAACGCAGCAGGCCGGACAGCACGAGACGGCCGCCGCGCGCGGTCAGCTTCGTCAGCGTCGCGGCGAACCGTTGCAGCGGCGCAAGCAGAATATTGGCGAAGATCAGATCGAACGGCGCACGCTCGCGCAGCGCGCGTGCTGTCACGCCGTCCGCCTTGATGACGGCGACGAGCGAGCCAGCCCGGTTGAGCCGCACGTTGTCTCGCGCCGCGCTCACCGCCACCGTATCGACGTCGGTCGCCAGCACGCGCTGCCGGAGCGCGCGCGCTGCTGCGATGGCAAGGACACCTGAGCCGGTGCCGATATCGAGGATACGCAGCGGATTATTGCCTCTTTTTTTGCGCAAGCCATCGAGTGCGAGCAGGCAGCCGCGCGTCGTGCCGTGATGTCCGGTGCCGAAGGCCAGCGCCGCCTCGATCTCGATGCCGATGCGGTTGAAGGGAATGCCGGCGCGGTCGTGCGCGCCGTGCACGATGAAGCGGCCGGCGCTGACCGGCTTCAGCCCCGCGAGGCTTTCGGCCACCCAATCTTTCGCCGTGACTCGCTCGAAGCGCAGCGCTTTGGCAGCGGCCGGCCCGGCCGCCGCTTCTGCCAGGGCACGGATGGCTTTGACGTCAGGCGCGGCGCCGAAGTGGATCGCTACGCGCCATTTGCCCTGGCCGATATCCACAAGGCTCGCCGCCACGTCGTCAGTTGGAAAGCTCTCGGCGAACAGAGCCGCGATGCTCTGTGCTGGTTGTTCAGCCGTTTCCAGGATGGCAACTGATGTTTCGGTGCCGCGGGTTTTATCGGAGACCATTGTTTTCTCTGGCACCCGAAACGTATGCACGCAATTCACAGGTCGATGCGCGGAGAAGTCGGTGCGGGCGCGGGCAGCACCTTTGCACCGCCAAATGTTCGGCACTCCACATAGTTATCTGCCATTTTTCCACAAAGCTTTGCACAAACAGATTCCTACACACCTTTCATGGTGCGGCGTTCGATGTCGAGAAAGCGCGGGAAGTCGGTGGTGGCCTGCGCCGCTTTCATTTCCTTCTCGGCGCCGCCTCGGCCGAGGAACGGGTCGAGCTTGCCCTGCGCCAGGCATTCGTAGGATTGCTTGACCGCCTTGTGCATCGCCGCGAACGCGGTGCCCGATGATGCCGCGAGCCGGAAGCCTAGCCCGGCGAGATCACTTTGCGACATTGGGAATTCGGCAAAGCCATCGGGCGGCGCGAACGTCATCAGCGGCGGCGGCAGGCGCTCGCCGATGATGCGCATTTCCTCCGGGCCGCGCGAATAGACGAACAGCATGTCGGCACCGGCTTTGTGAAACGCTTCGGCGCGGCGCAGCGCGTCGTCGAGGCCGCCGACGCGCCGCGCATTGGTGCGGGCGATGATGACGAGGTCGGGATCGGTGCGCGCGGCGAGCGCTTCGGCGAGCCGCTTGAGCATGAACTCGGCCGGCACCAGATGATCGATGCCGACGTGATGTTCGAAGCGGCGCGGCAGCAACTGATCCTCTATTTCTATGGCGGCGAAGCCCGCGGCTTCGGTGAGTGCGATGGTGCGGTGCATGTGAACCGGGTCGCCGAAGCCGCCGCCGGCATCGAGCACGATCGGCAGCTTGCACACGGTGCGCATGTCGACGGCGACTTGCGCCAGCTCGGTAATGGTGATGTTGGCTTCGGTGACGCCCTTGTACCAGCCGAGCGAACCGCCGCTGAGATACACTGCCTTGAAGCCGGCGCCTGCAGCGAGCCGCGCCATGATCGGATTGAGCGCAACCGGCGCGACGATCAGGTCCTTGCCCGCCATCAGTTCACGAAACTTTGTCATTGCGTCTCCTCTTGCCGGCCGCTTTTGGGCGATAATTGCCACGCGAATGTCATATGAAATGGTAACGGTGGGAAGAGGCGTCGGGAGGACACAATGATTGCAAGTCGAATGAACATCATCGGTGCGGCATTACTCGCGGCCGTGGCTGGCGGTCTTTACGCAACCGGCGCGCGGGCGCAAGCCGCGCCCGATTACGCGGCACTTCTCGCCGCACCCGACCGCAGCGAAGCCGACCGGCAAGCCGACAAGCGCCGCGATCCGTTGCCGTTTCTGCAATTCGCCGGGCTGCGCCCGGGCATGAAGGTACTCGATATGGCGGCTGGCGGCGGCTACAGCACAGAGCTGGTGGCGCGCGCGGTGGCGCCCGGCGGCATGGTCTATGGGCAAAATCCGCCGGACCTCGGCGAAAAGCCCAAGGCGGCGTTCGAAGCGCGGCTGAAATCCCCGGCTATGAAAGACGCCATCGAGGACATCCGGCCGTACGACGATCCGGTGCCAGCGGATGTGCACGATCTCGATGCGATCACGTTCCTGTTCTACTACCACGATACGGCGTACATGACCGTCGATCGCGCGGCGATGGACCGCAAGATGTTCGCGGCGCTCAAGCCGGGCGGCGTTTTGCTGATCGCGGATCATTCCGCGCTGCCGGGCCAGGGCCTCACGGTGGTCAAGACGCTGCATCGCATTGAGGAAAGCACGCTACGCCAGGAAGTCGAGGCCGCCGGCTTCAAGTTCGTCGCCGAAGGCAATTTCTGGCGCAGCCCCGCGGATACGCACGATTTCGTCACCTACAAACCGACCGGGCCGGTCGACAATTTCGTGCTGAAGTTTGAAAAGCCGAAGTGACAATCACGACGTGACTGTCACTTCGGGGCCGAGTGCACCCGGAACCGCTTACTGCAACTGATCCTTGACCTTCTCGAGACCGCCGTTGACGCAATCCTCGTCGACCCCGGGCGAGCCGGACACGCCGATGCCGCCGATCACGTCATTGCCGGCCTTGATCGGCACGCCGCCCGGAATGGCGATGACGTTCGGTAGCGTCACCTGCTGGTGCGCGACCGAATTCGGATCGGCCAGTTTCTTGGCGTATTCCGCGGTGGTCTGCTTGAAGGTCATCGCCGTGTAGGCTTTGCGGCGGGCATTCTCCATGGTGTGGACGCTGGCGCCGTCGCCGTGCATCGCCACCAGGGTCTCGCCGTCGGCATCGACGACGACTGCTGACGTCGCATAGCCTTTCGCGGCGCATGCCGCGATCGAGCCTTCGGCGATGGTCTTGGCGATATCGAGCGACAGGTACTTGTGCATGATAAGCGCGGCACTCGCCGGCACTGGCGCGGCGAGGGTGCAGACAAGAGCGGCGAAGCCGAGACGATGGACGAGCGGCATTGTTTTGAGTCCTCCCATTAAAAAACCCTGCTGCGAAAGAACAGCGGACGGCGGAGTCTATTCCATTTTTGACGGCAAGAACGCGACGCAGCGTGTCGCGGCCTCAATATGGCGTGAACGCCGATACTACCACTGCCGGTAAACCGGCTGTCCGTAGTACTGCTGCTGCCCGTAATATTGCGGCTGGGCGTAGTACTGCTGTTGTCCGTAATAGCGCTGCGCGTAGGCTGGCTGGCCATAGTACGGTTGCGGCTGCTGACCATAGCCGGCAGGAGGCGGCTGCTGCGGGAAGCCGTTTTGCTGCGCATATCCTCGCTGAGCATAGCCCTGCTGCGGAGCGACGGGTTGCGGAGCCGCCTGCTGCGAATAGCCCGGCTGCGCGTAGCCCTGCTGCGAATAACCTTGAGACGAATAAACGGTCTCATTCGCCGGCAGGTGAGCGCTGGCGACCGGGCCGTTGTCGCCGCCAGGCGTGCGGCCGGCGACGGTGACGCTGGTATTGGCCATGCCTTGCGCCTTCACCAGGTCGAACAAGATCGTTGCATTCGCCGGCGCCAGCCGCACGCAACCATGGGACACCGCCAGGCCGAGATGCTTGACGTCGAAGAAGCCGTGGATGGCGTGGCCGTGCAGGTCGAAGAACATGGTGTGCGGCATCGGCGCGTTGTCCCATTCCTGGGAGTAATGGTCGGCGTCCATGCGGTTGACCTTGTAGCTGCCGTTCGGCGTGTCGTAGCCGGGCCGGCCGGTGGACACCGGCCAGACGTAACGCTGCGCGCCGTCGACCGAGACCGTCATCTGCTGCGCACTCTTGTCGACGGAGATGGCGATATCGGCCCGTGCGACGCAAACGATCGGCAGCGTCAAAGCGGCCGCGAGCAGTGAGCCGGAGAGGATGGTAATGCAACGCATGGCTTTGGCACCCGGGCGATGGCGGAAAGGGTTTGATCGTTAGAAGTCTTTGGCCGGCTATTGGTTCAAATCAAGAGGCTGGCTGGCAGTGTTCGGCAAAATGGTGAACGTAATAAGGCAGGATTGGTCAGTGCCGTTTGAAATACTGCACCGCGCGCTCATGCTTTTCGGCGGCCGCGCGGTTCGAGAAGGTGCCGAGATTGCGGCGGCGGCCGGTCTTGGGGTTTTTCTTGCGCGAATAGAGCCGGTATTTGCCCGACGACAGTTTGCGGATCATGGCGTTTTTCCTGCGCGGCCGATCTTACCTCCAAGTAAGGTATTTTCGATTTGTTCCGCCTGCCGGCCGTGGATTCTGCTTCGGTTCGTCCGGCCGATTTTCGCTCGTTGCGCGCGGCTGATTTTGGATATTATCGGCCGGCGGTGATGGAGCCTGAGCATGAGCGCGCCGATTTTTATCAGCTACTCGTCCAAGGACCAGGACATCGCCGAAACCATCTACCAGGCGCTCGAGGCGCGCGGGCAGGATTGCTGGATCTCCTGCCGCGACGTCAAGCCCGGCGAGAATTTCCAGGAAGCGATCGTGCGGGCGCTGCGCGGCGCGAAGGTGATGCTGCTGGTGTTCACCAGCAACGCCAATAATTCCGACGAGATCAAAAAGGAACTGGTGCTGGCCGGGCGGCATCATGTGACGGTGGTGCCGGTGCGCGTCGAGGACGTGGTGCCCAACGACGCCTTCAGCTACGAATTCGCCACCCGGCAATGGATCGACCTGTTCAAGAACTGGGAGCAGGAGATCGAATTGTTGTCGTCGCGGCTCGAGCACATGGTGCAGGACGTCAAGCCTGGCGAGGCGGCGGCCGATCCGCCTGTCACCTCAGCGCGGCGGTTTCCGAAAAAATCGTCGAACCAACCGCTGATCTGGGGCGCAATCGCTGCCGCTGTCATCATTGCCGTCGGCGGCGGCGTGTTTCAGCTGCGGCCGACGCCGAAGCCCGCCATACCGGTTGCGGCAGCGCCGCCTGTGGCCGCGCCCCCTGCGGCCGCACCGACGGTGATTCCCGCGCCGGCGCCTGTGCCGCCGCAGCAGACCGCCGCACAGGCGCAGCCATCCGCGTTAGCGCCGCCGGTCACGCCCGTACCGGCGCCACCCACCGCGGCTTCCGCCCCTGCGCCCGCGCCGAAAACTGCCGTTGCACCGCCATCGCCGCCGCCGCCGGCTCCACCGCCGCCAGCCGTGCCGCAGCTAAGTCCGGACGAAGCCGCATGGCAGTCCGCGGACGGAGCCGGCACGCACATCGCCCTTGCCGGGTATCTGAAAGACTTTCCCGCCGGTGTTCACGTTCAGGAAGCGCAGTTGCGGCTCGCCAACCTGATCCGCACTGGCGCCGCGCCGACGAAGACGTTTGACGGCACGTGGCAGACGGAATGGACCTGCCCGAACCTCGGCCAGTTTCCGGGCTACACCTTTCAGTTCAACGGCCAGGTCAAGGACGGCGCCTATCACGGCACCAAGGGCGTCAAGGGCGAACCGAGTTCGATGGTGCTCGACGGCAAGATCGACGCCGACGGCGCCGCCGGTTTCGCCGGCGAGATCATCGTCGGCTCAAGCCTCGTCGGTCTCGGCGCCGCGCGCGGCACGCCGAGCGATTTTCACGCGCTGGGGCACTTCGAGCATGGCGGCGGCAGCGGCAAGCGCATCGAAGGCCGGCCGTGCACGCTGAATTTTATCAAGCAGTGAGAGCCGTCACGCAGCCGAACGGCTCTCGCCACGGCGAGTCGCCCGTTTCAGATTCAATTGTCAAACAGCGACGCGCTTTATTCCATCATCCTGAGGTGCGAGCGGAGCGAGCCTCGAAGGGCGACCGCCCCAGCGCCTCGGCCGTGTCCTTCGAGGGCCGCTTCGCGGCCACCTCAGGATGACGGTGAACGAACGAGCTTCATCGTGCTCGCGATGCACCTGCATCCGAGTGGTGGTCACGCTGCAATGAGAAGCCACGAAAGCGTTTCGCTCTCCGCACCGATCTTCGTCAGAGCATGCCGGCGGTGGTCACTGGCATCCTCACGATCAATGCTTTGAGCCACGAAATGTAAGCGTAAGAAGAAAAAGGAAAGCGGAACGCCGACGAACGCTGTTCACGAAAACCACCGCACCTTCCAGTGCGGCGCGCGCCTTGCAAGGCGCGCTCGCCCATCGGCGTTCCACCACGGCTCTTGCCAGAGGGACGCCAGTCCCCGAGGCTCAGCTTCAGGCCAGGCTTCCTGGGACGTGGTTTCAACGGGTGTTATCCGTTGTCTCCTGTCCCAGTCCAGTGGCAGCACCCCACGCACCGGTCGTAATGCCGGCGAGCATGATGCCCGAAGCCGCCCGGGAGTAGCAGTGACGAGCCGCCGCCCGCGGGCACCGCATCCCGTTCCGATCAGCCAGGGTCACCGGCTGACGTCCTTCACGGCGAACGGGAATAATCGCTCTTATTCAAATCGCGGCCGCAATGTCAAAGCGAATCATTTTCGTTCGCAATTGTTCAAACAAACCGCGAGGTTACGCGGATCGATTTTTTGCTCTGTTTACGCGGGATGCGTTTCACTCCTGAAGATTCGCGAACGCACTCTGCCGTTTCCCGGGCGCAGTGCGGCATGCAGCGAAGCGGAATGACGCGCTGCTGACTCGGGATCGAACACCGAGTCTGCAGCGATCCCGGGAAGCGTTATTGAAATTCTTCTTCCAGCGGCGGCTTGCCGGCCGCGTGCATCGCCGCGCGATAGGCGAACACGACTCCGGGACCGAGTGTGGTACCGGGTACCGGATAGGTCCCGTACATCATCGACGCCATGTCGTTGCCGCACGCATAGAGGCCGGCGATCGCCTGGCGATCCCGGTTCAGAACGCGCGCATCCGGATCCGTCGACAGGCCGGTGCTGACCGCGATTTCAGCGGGCCAGATTTCCAGACCGTAATAAGGCGCGATCGTGAGAGGTCCGACACAGGGATTCGGCGAGTGCGTGTCGTCGCCGTTGAAACGGTTGAGCTCGGTCTCGCCTTTGCCGAAGTCCATATCGATGCCGGTCCGCGCGAAGCCGTTGTAACGCGCGACCGTGCGGCGCAGCCCCGGCGCGTCGACACCGAGTTCACGGGCGAGGCCGTCCAGCGTCTCGCCGCGCTTGAGATATCCCGCTTTCAGCAAACGCCGCAGATTGCCGGCACCGGGATAGACCTCGCCCAGCCCGTATGTGCGGATGAATGTTTCATCGCAGATCAGATAACAGGGAATCGACGGCGACCTGTCGTTGGCGTCGTACATGCCCTCGACGAAGTCGTGATACGAGACCGCTTCGTTGACGAAGCGCTCGCCTTTCGCGTTCACCGCGATCACGCCCGGCTTGGCGCGGTCGAGGAGGAGGTGCGGATAAAGGCCCTTGCTGCCATCCGCCCGCGTCGTGACGGACGCCGGCGTCCACAACCCGCTGCGGCGATGTTCGTCCGGCGCGATCCGGGCGCCGAGCTGTTCGCCGATCGCGATCCCGTCCCCGACGTTGAATTCGCTGGCCATCGAGTGCACCGGCACCGGACGCGGCATGAACGCTTCGCGGTAGCGCGCGTTGTGCCCATAGCCGCCGGTCGCCAGCACGACGCCCTTGGCCGCTCTGACATAAATATCGCCGTCCGCGGTCTTGATCGTCGCGCCGGCGACCCGTCCATTTTGTTCGTCGATGGCGGCAAGCGGCGCACCGAACAGGATTTCGACACCGCGTTTGCGCACGCTGTAAAACAGCCGCGCGACCAGCGCATTGCCCATCATCAGCCGTGTGCCGCGCGGGTAACGCAGCCGGTCGCCGACATAACGCGCCATCAGCTTCGCTGCGTAGCTGAAATTGGCCAGCGAGCGGAAACGGCCGAGCAGGGGAGGGATGTCGGCCTTGCCGATCATCATGCCGCCGAACAGCATGTATTCGGGGATCGGCGGACGGAGCCTTTTGAAATCGGCGCCGAGCAGGCGTCCGTCAAACGGTTGCGGAATGATGGCGCGGCCGGAGACCGCGGCGCCTTTCATGTTGCTGCGATAATCCGGATGCCGGCCGCACGGCAGGAACTTCACCTCGGTGTTCTGCTCCAGCCAGTCGATGACGGCCGGTCCGCTGCGCAGAAACGCGGTGCGCAGATCGCGGCTCACGTCGTTGCCGACCAGCGCGTCCAGATAGGCTTCGGCGTGTGCCGGGCTGTCGTCGAAGCCGGCACGCCGGCTTTGGTGATTGCCGGGAATCCACAGCGTGCCCGCCGACGTCGAGCCGGTGCCGCCGACCTGATCCGACTTCTCGCAGACGAGCACGCTGAGCCCCTGCAGGTTCGCCACCAGCGCTGCCGTCATCCCGGCCGGCCCGGCGCCCGCAACCAGGAGATCGACGTCGCGTTGTTTGGTCATTTCGTCTTGAGCCCGGCGCTGTCCCCGGACGCTAGCATAACCTTCATCCCGCCCCGCGACAGCGGGGAGGGAGGACCGCGCTCTTGCGCGGTGGGCGGGGCGTCTAACTCGACGCTCCTCCTGCGATGCAGAATCTTCGTCGCGGCCTGCGCCCCCCTCCACTATGCTTCGCATGGTCCCCCTCCCCGCTATCGCGGGGAGTAAAGTCATACCCGTAGGCCGCCCCAGAAAAAAATGAATTGGACACTCAATCAGGATAGGCGGCGAGAAAGTTATCTGCAGCGTTGGAATGTCCGCTTAGTGGGGCTCAGCCGACGTGCGCGTCTTAATTTATGGAGCGATTGACCCATCTCGAAGCAAGTGAGTTGCCACCGCAACAATCGCCGCAATGCACGAGTTATTCGCGTCACAATAGCAGTGAGGGCGACAGCTCTTGTCGGCGAAAACATGCAGCGCGAAGCTACATACTGTTTTGGGTTGTTCACCTCTCTAAATGTTCGTCTACGAACTGGATATGCCGCTTGTGCATCCCCCGGCGCGAAGTCATGACCGCCTGGCCAACTCGAAGCTGCAGCTTTCCTTCTGGAAATGCGGATACAGCATGTTCAAATATCCCGCTGGCTCCCCGAGACCATACATCTTCTGAAGTCGCTTGCAGAAGTAACGCGCGAGGGGAAACAAGCGGAACGATATCTTCAACATCTCCAAATTGGAGTACGCCCGGCAGACAAAATTCCATCTGCACGCCAGTGTCACACGCCTTTTCGCTTCCGAAACTCGAATGTCTTTCGGCAGATGGCGCGTGCGGCATCGAATGATCACCGCGCTGGAGCAGTTGGCGCACGGGGATAGCGTCAGCAATGTTGCTTACGCCGTTGGTTACGAGACACCGTCGAGCTTTATAGCAGCCTTCAGGGCTTCCTTCGGCATGATCGCCGACTGCTTACTTCCAGGATACATCACATCGTCACTCTTGAGGCTTCCGCTAATGCTTCGATGCACGAGTTCGAAAATGGCCCAGGCTGTGTGAGAAAGGCCTCGTATCGGCACCGCGCGCAGAACTCTGCTGGCATTCGCGCGCCGAACGCAATTTTCCTGCAATCCATTCTGCGAGCCGCCCGTGACACTCCCTGGGGCTTCTGTTGGCGTCCATTTGAATACGCAAGTCCCCGGCTCAAGCAGCCAAGGCCTCCAGCAGCGCTGCCACGCCGATGATCGCCATCACGCGCTTCATGTTGTAGGCGAGCACATTGAGTGCCATCTCAGTGGCCACTTTGGGCAGCCTCTTCGTAAGAAAGTGCGTCCATCCCATCCAGCATTTGATCGTGCCGAACGGATGCTCCACTGTCTGACGGCGGACACCCATTGCAGCGGGGTTGTGGTCAAGCCGATCCTGAACTTTCTCTAGAACGGCTTCGTGCTCCCATCGTGTGATGCGGCGTTCGGTGCCCGTCGTGCACTGAGCTTTTAGCGCGCAGGTTTTGCAGCCGCTTGTCCAATAGCGGCGCAGCGTCTTGCCGTCCTCCACGTTCGTATAGCGATACGTTAGCCGCTCGCCGGCGGGACAGCGATAAACATCGTCGGCAGCGACATAGACGAAGTCCTGTTTGCCGAAGCGGCCAGCAGCCTTGGCACCCGAGGTCATCGGCTTCGGCAATGTCACGGTGATGTCGGCGTCCTCGCAGCCTTAATCTCCTCGCCATCGTAATAGCCGCGGTCTGCCACAACATCGAGCATCTCAACGCCATCTCGGTTCGCGCCTGCTCGGCCATATTCGACAGTTGATGGCGGTCGGTGCCGACGTTCGTCACCTCGTGGGCCACAATGAGATGGTTCTTGGTATCGACTGCGGTTTGCACATTGTAGCCGACGATTCCGGTGTCCTTGCCGCTCGTCGCCATCGAACGTGCATCGAGATCGGTCAGCGAGATTTGCTTGTCCTCGCTCTTCATCAGCTCGGCACTGATCGCATCGAGCCGTGCGATCTCTTCGTTCAGTTTCTCGATTTTGTCCCTGAACCGCGCAACCTTCGCCTCCGGCACCGCATCACCACGACGGTCGGCAGTCTCCAGTTGCGCTATGTAGCGCGCGATGCTCTCCTCGATCCGCTCCAGACGCCGTTTCATCTTGGCCTCGGTGAAGTTCTTATCGCGCGCATTGACAGCCTTGAATTTGGAACCATCGATGGCGACGCTCGCCTCGTTCAGCAAATTAAGCTCGCGGCACACCGCCACGAAGTTACGGCAGACCTCACGAATGGCCTTGCCATTGTCCTTACGGAAATCCGCAATGGTCTTGAAGTCCGGCGCCAGCTGTCCCGTCAGCCAGATCAGCTCGATATTACGCTGGCATTCGCGCTCAAGGCGTCGGCTCGACGGAACCCGATTGAGATAGCCATAAATGTATATCTTAAGCAGCGTCGCCGGGTGATAGCAGGGCCGTCCTCTTTCCAGCGGCGCAACCCGACCAAAACCAAGCTTGCCAAGATCAAGACCGTCAACAATAGCGTCAACCGCACGAACCGGATTGTCCTCGGCCACATAGTCTTCAAGTTCGGCCGGGAACAAACTGCTTTGGCTCCGATCAGTCCCCTCCACAAAGCCTGACATTCATCGCTCCAGACCGCCGATTTAAAAAAGAATCATAGCATCCGTGCGACTTTTCACACAGCCTGGGCCCATAGCGGCATCGGCAAAATGTCTGTTCTTGGGAGAGGATCGGACTTGCGTCAACCTACAGGTCTGGGCCTGCACCCGTCGCGGATCAGCCGCACGATGGCCCGGTCCAGCGCCGAGAGGAATTCGGAGCGGTCGCGCGGCGCAAACGGTTTTGGCCCGCTGGTGACTTCACCGGCGCTGCGCAGAGAATCCATCAGGTTGCGTGTCGCCAGCGTCATGCCGATCGACTCCTCGGTGAAGACCCGGCCGTTCGGCGCGATCACGGCAGCGCCGGCTTTGACACAGCGGCTCGCCAGCGGCACGTCGGCGGTTATAACAATGTCGCCGCGCTTGGCGCGCTCGGCGATCCAGTTGTCGGCTTCGTCCATGCCGGCGCCGACCACGACGCGTTCGATCATCGGGTCGCGCGGCACCGCGATCGGACTGTTGCTGACGACGAACACCTTGAGCGCGGTGCCTTTGAGCGCGTGTCGTTCGGCGACGCGATAGATTTCCTGCTTCACCGGGCAGGCGTCGGCGTCGATGTAGATAGTGATCATCTCATCCGACGGGGGCGTTTCGCTATAGATCGAAGCACTGGTTAAGCGCGGGCATTTGGACCTGCGTTGTTTTGCCAAGTCGTGACGCGAACGCGTGCATGGCATCCTCCTCGCCGTGAGTCAGGAACGTGCGGGCTGCGCCTGTATGTTCATGCCATTTCAACAGATCGGCCTGATCGGCGTGGGCCGAGAAGCCGTTGATGGTGTGGATGCTGGCCCTTACCGGGATGTAGTTTGCAAAAATCTGCACCGGATTTTGGCCATCGATGATCCGCCGTGCCAGCGTTCCCTTGGCGGCGTAGCCGACGAAAATTACGCAGCACTCCGCGCGCGCAATATTATGTTCGAGGTGATGTTGCACCCGTCCTCCCGTGGCCATGCCGGACCCAGCCATGACGATCGCACCGCTGCGGATCGCGTTCAGCGCCACCGATTCCGCCCTGTCCCGGGTGAAGTGCAGGCCTGGTAGCGCAAATGGGTCGCGGCCCTCCCGGAACAGCCGGGCAGCCTCGGGCTTCAGGTCATCGAGGTGATGCGCAAAGATCTCGGTCGCCGAAATTGCCATGGGCGAATCGAGGAACACCTGCATCGACGGCAGCAATCGGTTTTGTTCGATCCCCCGGTTGAGCAGAAAGAGGAGTTCCTGCGCGCGCTCGAGTGCGAAGGTCGGGATGATGACGTTGCCGCGCTCAAGCGTGGCGGAAATGGCCCCGTACAGCTCGTCGATCGAGGCGTCCATCGGCTTGTGGAGTTCGATCGCCGTATGTGGTCTCGATCACGACCACATCCGCATGCGGTGGTGGCGCCGGCGTCACCAGCAAGGGATCTGCGCCGCTGCCGAGGTCACCTGAAAATAGCAGCCGCACCGTGCGGCCGGCTTCCGTCAGTTCGAGAAGGATGCTGGCCGAACCAAGAATATGCCCAGCGTCCACAAAGGTCGCGCGCACGCCTTGGGCGAGATCGATCGGTCCGCCATATTCGGCGCTGCGCTTGAACAGTCCCAGACATTGGAGCGCATCCGCGACTGTATACAAAGGCGCCGCAGGCTTGCTGTCCGCGCCGTGTCGCTTTGGATGCGGGTTTAAATGGGTCTCATCCTGCAGGTGCGCGGCATCGAGCATGACCAGCCTGGCGAGCTCGTTGGTCGCTTTGGTCGTGATGATTTCGCCGTGAAACCCGCGCTTGGTCAGCAACGGCAACCGTCCGCAATGATCGAGATGGGCGTGCGTCAGCAGCACAAAATCGATGCTGGCAGGGTCGAAACCAAAGTCGCCGGCATTGTCCTCCGCGAGCTCGCGGCTACCCTGATAAAGCCCGCAATCGATCAAAAAGCGCCGGCCGGCGCATTCAACGAGGTGGCATGATCCAGTGACGTCGCGATCAGCCCCATGAAACGAAAGTTTCAAATCATCTCTCCCGCAAAAATCGGTAGTGGGTCAGCCTTGACTAAGGCAGCCCTATCACGCGCTGGTAAGTGGCTCAGTTTGGATGAAAGAAGGGGCATGTGCCTTTGGCGGCATCTTCCTTTGTGTCGCCGCTGTGGGTTGCCAAGTATGAAAAACCAGATGGATAGAGGTATCGACAGTCCATGCGATACGAAGGCGCACAAGGCGCCGGGTCGGGGTCCTCGGTAACGGTGTAACCGACATTCACGCCACGGTTCAAAGTGTATGCCACCGCCATAATCACGGCCAATCCAAAAAATGCCCAGACGAGCTTCATTGAGTGGCCTCCCACGCCTCCATCATATCAACCACGTCCTTTATCTCCCAGAGCCGCTTGGACACTCCCGCAGCCATTGCGGGTGTCATCTTCAAGGTCTGAGACTGACCCACCACCCAAAATCGGTACGGCGTAACGAAGAAGGCGCTCAACCCCTCAGACGCAGCGAGGTATCGCATACGTCATACCAGTGCAGGATGCTGCTCCAAATCTCATTCGCCGTTTCGGCGAACCAGAACAGCTCACGATCCTCAGCGTCGATGACACCTTCGTCGGCCAGGAAATCGACGTCGACCGCACGACGCCAATACTCTTCGCCGACCAGCACGATCGGAACCGGCTTGATTTTGCGCGTCTGCACCAGGGTCAAGACGTCGAACAGCTCGTCCATCGTCCCAAAACCACCCGGGAAGGCGACCAGCGCCTTCGCGCGCAGCAGAAAATGCATCTTGCGCAGAGCAAAGTAGTGAAATCGAAAACACAGCTCTGGTGTGATGTAAGGATTAGGATATTGCTCGTGCGGCAGATTGATATTCAGACCGACGGATTTTGCGCCGACATCGAAGGCGCCGCGGTTGGCGGCTTCCATGATCCCCGGGCCGCCACCGGTCATGATCGCCAGCTTGGATCGGGACCCGTCGCTATCATGGCTGCTACTGACCAATCGTCCGAACTCGCGCGCGATCTCATAGTAGCGGCTCTTTGCCAGAATCCGCTCGGCCACAGCGAGCTTGCGGATCAGGGTGGCATTGCGGGGATCGCTTTCGAGGGCCTGGTGCAGCGCCTTTACGCTTCGTTGCGCCGCAGCGGGTTCTACAATTCGCGTGCTGCCATACACCACGACGGTATCGCGAATGGCATGCTCCGTAAGCAGAGTCTCCGGCTTGAGGTACTCGAGCTGGAGGCGCACGCCGCGTGCCTCGTCGCGCTCCATGAAAGCCAAATCCTGCTCGGCCAGGACATAGCTCGGGCTCGCCAGAATCGCTCTTATTCGCGAAGATGCATCGGGATCCTCGTCGGTCGACTTCGGTCGGTGCCCGGGCAGCGGCTGGTGTCGTTTGTCGGGATGCGCCGGCTGTGGAATCGCAATCTTCCTGGATGAGTCCTTTAAATCATTTGTCATCGGGGCTCAGGCCTTGCTCGGTGTTATTGCAATTTCGCGGGTGGTTCTCGCCATAGCTCTGTTGCCTCCGGTTGCGGAAGATAACCTGCCGAGCAGGGCCGGGCTATTCTAGCACGGCGGCTAACAATGACCGGCGGCGCTGATATAGTATTTTCGGTTTACATTGAGCTTGAGTGCGGTGAGAGCATGGCCAGTGCTTACGACGTTGCCGTCTTCGTCGGCAGTCTTCGAAAAGAATCGATCAATCGAAAAGTCGCGCACGCGCTTGCGGAGCTGGCGCCCCCCTCGATGAAACTTAGCATCGTTGAGATCGGCAATCTGCCTCTGTACAACCAGGATGCAGACGCAAATCCACCATCGGCATGGACGGAATTTCGCGAACGCGTCAAGGCAGCGCATGCGGTTCTCTTCGTAACTCCCGAGTACAACCGCTCTGTGCCTGCCGCAATGAAGAACGCTCTGGACGTTGCCTCGCGGCCATACGGGCATAACGTGTGGAGCGGGAAGCCTGGCGCCGTGATCAGCGCATCGCCCGGCGCCATCGGCGGTTTCGGTGCCAACCATCACCTGCGGCAGTCGCTGGTTTTTCTTAACGTTCCGGCGATGCAGCAGCCGGAGGCCTACCTCGGAGGCGCCGACAAACTATTCGATGCCAGCGGCAAGCTCATCAACGAGGGTACACGAAAATTTCTGCAAGGCTTCATGCAGTCTTTTGAGGCATGGATCGGAACTATTGCCAAAGCATAAGTGTTGGCGTTGCCGAATCCCTCGCGCGGCGCCGCACGATGGGCCCGGACCGAACCCGCAGGCGACAAGCCACCAAACGCTCACTGCTTTCGGTAAGCCGTGAGAATCGCTACCATACGCTAACGCTTTGGGATTTATCTTCGGACTTCGTCCGGGGAATCCCGCTTCAACCGAGGAATGGAATGACCAATCGAATGACGCCGGCGCGATCCATCCGCCTTCGCGCCGCGGGTTTCCGCGCACCTGCCGCAATTGTGGCGCTGGCGGCCACGGCCGCGCTGACGGCGCTGGCGCCCGCCGCCGCCAAGCAGGCGGCCTCCGCGCACCCCACCCAGATGACGGCCCAGCGCCAGGTGGCAGACCCGATCATGGCCATCGTCTCGATCAAGAGCCAGCAGGTGACCTTCTACGACGCCGACGGCTGGATTCTGCGCGCGCCGGTGTCGACCGGCACCACGGGACGCGAGACGCCGGCCGGCGTGTTCGCCGTCGTCGAGAAGAACAAGGACCACCATTCGAGCATGTATGACGATGCCTGGATGCCGAACATGCTGCGCATCACCTGGAACGGCATTGCGCTGCACGGCGGCCCGCTGCCCGGCTACGCGGCCTCGCACGGCTGCGTGCGCATGCCGTTCGATTTTGCCGCGAAAGTGTTCGACAAGGCGCCGATGGGGATGCGGGTCATCATCTCGCCGACCGAACTCGGAGCCGGTCGCGTTTTCCGATCCGGCGCTGTTCGTGCCGAAGCAGGATGTGATCGACGCCATGCCGGCGCGCGCCGAAGCGCTGGGCCGCGACGCCGACGATGCCGCCAAGGCGGCGGCCGCCGCCAAGACCGCGCTCGCGGCGGCAAAGCGCGATGCCGCCGCGGCTCCGGCGGCGGTGCGCAATCTCAAAGGTCTCAAGGCGCGCGCCGATGCCGATCTGGCCCACGCCGAGAAGGTGCTCGCCGCCGCCAACGCCAGCCCGAAAATGACCGACCAGGCGAAAGCCGCGGCGCAGGACGCGCAGCAGAAAGCCGCCGCCAAAGCCGAGGACCTAGGCGCGCAGCTCGACGCCGCCACCGCCGCCTTGAAGGCGAGGCAGGACACCATTGCGGCCGCGGCAGCCGCCGCCAAAGCGGCCGAGGCCAAGCGGGTCGAGACCGCCAAGGCCGCAACTGACGCGAAGCTCGCCGGCGAGCCGGTGTCGATCTTCATCAGCCGCGCGACGCAGAAGCTTTACGTGCGGCGCGACACGCACAAGAACTGGCCGGACGGCGGCGAGCTGTACGACTTCAGCCAGGAATTCCCGGTCACCATCAAGGATCCCGACAAGCCGCTCGGCACCCACATCTTCACCGCGGTGGCGCGCGACGGCGGCGGTTTGCGCTGGACCGAAGTCTCGATCGACAACGGCGACAACGCCAAGGACGCGCTCGACCGCATCACCTTCCCGCAGGAGGTGCTCGACCGCATCGCGCCCACCGCCGTGCCGCTGTCCTCGATCACCATTTCCGATGAGCCGCTGAGTGCAGAAACCAACTATCGCACCGAGTTCGTCGCGGTGTTGAGCAACCAGCCGCAGGGCGGCTTCATCACCCGCGCGGTCTCGCCGAGCACGGACGTCGCGCGCGCCAATCCGGATGACGGCGGATTCTTCGGTCGCTCCAGCTCCGGCTGGGGCGGCGGCTGGTTCGGCTCACCGCCTCCGCCTCCGCCTCCGGCGCAGCCCGGCCGACAGCCGGCGCGCGGAACGTCGTATTATCCATCGCGGGGATACGGGAACTACTAGCGGGCTCTTCGCTCCCGCGCCGCTGCACAACAGCGGGCCGCGCGACCGCTCTCTTTCCGTTCCTGAGGTGCTCGGCGCGAATCGCCACGCCGTTCTCTGTTATCTCCACATCAGCTCTGTGTGAATTGCACGTCGCAATCTCCACGTCAGCTTTATGGAAACTGCGACGTCGCTGTCTCGTCAGCAAAATTGATCCACAGCGTGTGGCGGCCAAGTCACATATCGGCAGAACCTTTCGCGGAACCGACCTTCGTTGTTACCAAAAACAGATTGGGGCCATAGAACGAATGGGCTGATGATTCTGACCTAGAGGGATGCTTCCATGAAGAGCTTTGTCGCGGCTGCTGTCGGTGTCGTTGCCATGAGTCTCGCAGGCGCCGCCGCGGCTGCGGATCTTCCGGCCAAGATTTACACCAAGGCGCCGCCGCCCGCCGCCGCCGCATACAATTGGACAGGCTGTTACGTCGGCGCCAATGGCGGCGGTCTCTGGTCACGCAATAACTGGTCACTCCCCGACATGGGCGGTCTTCCGGTATCGAGCCACGATATCAACAGCTGGCTCGCGGGCGCTCAGGTCGGCTGCAATTATGAATTCAACGGCGGGTGGGTAATCGGCCTGCAAGGCGATTACGATTGGGCCGACGGCACCGGCGGCGGTCCGCACGCCACGGCGCCGGCCACGACGGACCAGTCGCACATCAGCAATCTCGCCTCTGTGACGGGCCGCGTCGGCTATTCCTGGGATCGGTTCCTGGGCTATGTGAAGGGCGGCGGCGCCTGGGAGCGCAACAACTATCTGCAGTTCACGACGGCAACCGGCGCGACATTCGCCACCAACTCGACAACGCGCGACGGCTGGACCGTGGGCGTCGGCGGCGAATATGCCTTCACGCAGAACCTGAGCGGCTTCCTCGAATACGACTACTATGATTTCGGCAATGCCAATCTGACCTTCGCGACCGTGCTCGGCACATTCCCGCACATCAGCATTCGTGAAACACAGAGCGTCGTGAAGGCCGGCCTGAACTGGAAGCTCGACTGGCTTTCCAGAAACTGAGCACCGGGCCGCGCGAGCACTTCTTCCTGTTATCCTGAGCTGCTCGGCGCAAAGCGCCGAGCCTCGAAGGACGACGGCCCCGGCGCTTTGGCTATGCATTCTTTCAGCCCCAATTATTTCGTGACCTCGCTTTCAGCCGTCATGGCCGGACTTGTTCCGGCCATCCACGCCTTGCTTTAATCTGAAAATGGCGGGCGGCTGGGTTTATTTCATGACTAATCGGCGCAACGGCGTCCTGTACGTCGGCGTCACCAGCGACTTGCCACGGCGAGCCTATGAACATCGCGAGGAGCTTGTCGATGGATTTACAAAACACCACGGCCTGAAGCGATCGGTTTATGCAGAGCGCTTCGACGATATTCGCTCCGCCATTCAGCGTGAGACGACGATCAAGCATTGGCCGCGCGCCTGGAAGGTACGCCTCGGCGCCAATCCCGAATGGGATGATTTGTACGACACGCTTATCTGAAGACGCGGCGAAGAAAGACGTGGATGGCCGGAACAAGTCCGGCCATGACGTTGTGGGGGAGCGTGTCTCCCTTGAACGGGACGCCGCTCAGCGACGCGACAGATTTTCTGCTTCACCGGGCAGGCGTCGGCTTTCAATGAAGATTGAAATCATTTTCTGAGAGAACCCACCCGTGCTACCGTTCGAGGGTAAGACGGCGGTCTTACAATTGACTGTTGCTTTCGATGGAGAGCAAAACCGATGGCTGCGACACGTACGACGCTCCTGGTCGGCACGACCAAGGGCGCCTTTCTGATTTCCGGCGGCAGCGACCGCAGCGGCTGGACCGTTGGAGGCCCTTACTGCGACGGCTGGCCGATCAATCACATGATTGGCGACCCCGAGACCGGCACGCTGTGGGCCGGGGGCGGCGGCGATTGGCATGGCGCGGGCGTCTGGCGCAGCGAAGACGGCGGCGCGACCTGGAAGGTTGCCCGTCTCACCAAGGGAACGATGGACGATTGGGCCGCAAAGGATCCCAATGTCGCAAAGATGATCGGCTGGACCGAAGCGCCTTTACCGTTCACCGACACGTTCGCGCAAATCTGGTCGCTGAGCTACGCGCACGGCACGCTGTATGCCGGCACCAAACCGGCGAGCCTTCTGGCCAGCACGAACGGCGGCAAGGATTGGGTGAAGGTGCACGGCCTGACGGATCACCCGTCCGCCGGCAGCTGGACTCCCGGCGGCGTCGGGCTGACGCTGCACACCATCCTGCCCGATCCGGATGACCGGAAAAAACTCTGGGTTGGAATCTCGGCCGCCGGCGTGTTTGCGACAGAGGACGGCGGGGCAACATGGGAGCGCCGCAACCGCCTCTCGAACGCCGAGGCAGGCGGCCACGCCGAGCATCCGGCCGCGCCGCGCGATGGCGAGATCGGGCACTGCGTTCACAACATGATCCGCGCGCCGGGGACAAGTGACGTCCTCTACCAGCAGAACCACTATGGCGTTTGGCGCTCGGCCGATGGCGGCCGCAGCTGGAACGATTGCACCAAAGGGCTGCCGTCGACCTTCGGCTTTCCCATCCGCGTTCATCCGCGCGATCCGGACACCATCTGGACGCTGCCACTGAACGGCGACACGGCCGGACGTTTTCCACCCGACGCCGCCGCGGCGGTCTGGCGATCGCGCGATGGCGGGCAAAGCTGGCAGGCGATGCGGCGAGGCCTGCCGCAGAAGGCCTGCTTCTTCACTGTTCTCCGCCAGGCGATGGCCGGCGACGCGCGCGATCCGGCGGGACTATATTTCGGCACGAACAGCGGCTCGGTCTTCGGCAGCATCGACGAAGGCGAGACCTGGCAGGAGATTGCGCGGCATCTGCCGACGATTCTTGCCGTTGAGGCGATCGAATTGAGCTGACAGACCTCGATCAATTCCCCCCAAGCCGTCATGGCCGGACTTGTTCCGGCCATCCACGCGTTGCTTAAATCTGATAATTGCAGGTGAGTCGATTTATTTTATGCTCAGCTTGAGTTTCTTCTTCTGGCGCTGGGTTTGCGCGGTTTTCCAGTTGCATAGTCGAAATGGATCAATTCAAAAATCATCACGCCCACAAACCCAGCTAATAGACCTATCGGATAAAACCAATACTCATGGGTCGGCCCATGAAATCCAGCTAAAAAACTAAACATTGCCAAAACCGAACTACCAACCAATGCCGATACGGCACCAAACAAAATGCGAGGACTTACAGGTTCGTCCAAGTTAGTGGACCAATACCAGCCCACGAGAGCGCCGATGAGGATGCCCAAGCACAGCGAGCCGCTCACGATGATCCAGTCCATCCCATGCCCCTAGCTCGCGTACTCGTTAATCAGCGCCGAAATCCGTAAATTTCCATATCAATGCCGTCTATCAAAACTCAGTTACTATCCTAATGTTCTCGAAGGCGATCGATCTTTTGACTTAGGTCCATGATTAGGTCACGTATCTCTGAGGTTGAAACATCGTCAGCTTCTATGTGTAGGACCTGCCGGAAGCGAGCGATACCCCTAAACCTGGCTCCCTGTTTGTTGAAAGGGGGCTCCGTTGCGGCGATCAACACACCCTCAATTTCATTCAGAGTAGTTTGGATGGTGCCACTCACTCTCTTAGATGGAGCGTTCCATCCCGACAATCTTCCGCTTTTGTTGACCGACAGCAGCCCGAACCAACTGAAATAATGCCATCGGTGAGCAAGAGAATCACGTCGATGGCTTCGCAGCCTTGAGAATAGTCGCGCATTACCTTGCCCAGCTT
This sequence comes from uncultured Alphaproteobacteria bacterium, assembly GCA_963813825.1. GTDB lineage: Bacteria > Pseudomonadota > Alphaproteobacteria > Rhizobiales > Xanthobacteraceae > BOG-931. The sequence goes on along the minus strand of CAWFBB010000028.1, from coordinate 10,195 downwards.
GTCCAACGTAAATTGGTCGGCGGCCCTCATCGTAGAGAACGTAAACACCAATCTGGTCTCGAAAATCTATAACTCGTCCACTACGTCTTCCATTTAATACACCTCTGCTGCGGCCTCGGCCCCAGAACACTAAATCCCGACGCCACATCAGACCGTAATTTTTGATGAGCGTCTTTATACTTTTTGCTTTCCGACGCCTCGCCATATGACCCCTACGAGCAAGTGAAATTGAAACCGGCGTTTTCATGCTATAAACTCAACCTATGGATGTGCAGGGGATATATACATTCAGAGGGGTTATTTTATGAGTTATCGAAATTTGCCGATCGATGAGCTCGAGATAAATCGAGCCAATGATCGGCACGGCGAATTGGAAAACGAAACGGCTGCGGTTGCTTGGCTATTCAATAATTTTGAACAGCATATGCGGAATCTGACAAAAGATATTGTTGCGGAGGGCGAGGTTTTTGAGCCGCCGCTTGTTTTTCCGCAAGCCGATAAATTCGTTGTCTTTGACGGCAATCGTCGAGTGACGTGTCTCAAAATGTTGGAAAAGCCTCGTCGAGCGCCGACAATTGAATTGCAGGAGTTCTTCACCGAACAGCGCTCGAAATGGACGGGTGATTTCCCTCAAGATATTCAATGTCAAGTCGAAACTGATCGCGATCGGATCGATGAAATCTTGTTTCGACGTCATACCGGGACTCAAGGAGGCGTGGGTCAGAGTACTTGGGACGATCGCATGAAATCAAACTTCATCGGCCGAACTGGCAGAGGGGAAATTCTGAACGTGGCTGATGAAATTGAAAAACGTCTGTCGATGGCAGGATTATTGCCTCGAAGGAAAATTCCGCGTTCGAATCTGAACCGGTTGTTGTCTGCGGAGCCGTTTCGTAACCGCGTCGGCTTTACGACAGCAAACGGTCGCTTTGTGATTACCCACCAAGAACCCGTTGTGCTGCATGCATTGCAAAGAATAGCTACGGACTTAGCGGATGGCCGGGTTGTCTTGGGTGATATATGGGACGTGGACGGCAAACGCGCATATCTTGATGAGCTTGAGTCTGAAAAAATTTTGCCCACGGCAGAGCACTCGTTGGCAAAGTCTGCTACGCCATCCTCCGCCCCAATAGCTGCTCGTCCATCTGCTCCGGCTAGGGTGGCCAAGCCGTCGCGTCGGACGACGCTCATCCCGAACGTCACATTTCCCATCGCATGGGCCGGGAGGCTTCAGAGACATCGACAAATATGGGAGGAACTGCAATTTCGATTGCTTCTTACGGAACACCCGAACGCGATCTCTGTCTTATTTAGAGTTCTTCTCGACCTGTCGATTGAAAATTATTTGAGCCAAGTTTCGCTTTTGACAGTTAAGCCGAATGATAACCTCGCCAAGCGCGCATTGCGTATTGCTGAAAACTTGGAGGCCACAGGAAAAATTGGTCAGAAGTATCTTGATGTCTTTAAGAAGTTTCCACAATACGACTCGTTGGTATCAGCTGATACACTAAACCGATATGTGCATTCGGCTAACTTCGCGCCTTCACCGGAGCATCTGACTGCTATGTGGGATACTCTGGCAGACTTTATTGTTCATTGTCTCAATGCTTAAACTTGGGTCGTCCTCTACGGGGACAAGACAGCTTCCAAGTTCTTCAGCAATTTTGTCTCGTGTGCATCCAGATAAGTAGCTTTACGATCTCCAAGAATCCACGCTAGGCGCCCTCGATGATCGATCGTATCGATAAAAATGATGCTTGATTTGGAGGATAGATTTCTTTTGAAGAATTTTCGGATTGCGGCGTCATATTCATTGAATGAAAAACCAAACACGATAAGTGTGTGGCATCTACTGATGATTTTTCGTGCAAGGCCCCACTGAGACTTAAGTGCTTTAGGGGCCTGCTTTTCAGTTATGGGCGGCACGATCAGGCACTTCCCCGTTAGGCCGCACCTGGAATCCGGAAACTTCCTATTCCCGTCCCAAGAGATGCTGCCGTGGAGTTTTGCGATAGATACCGCGCCGGTTAGAAAGAGCGGTTTTGGATAAGGGTATGGGGTAAAGCCGATTTGCTCACCGGGGACGCCGTAGTTGAAGCGGCGAGTTCCGAGTGCATACTCTGGTATGAGGTCGTAATTGGTGGTTAGAATTCCTAGGTTCTCTGGACCACCAATAGTGTTTAGGAGTGCTAGCAGATTTCTCACTTTTTCAATGCCGTTATGCCCTTGAGGATGGTAGCTATTTATGTACCAAGTAAATCTTCGACCGCTTCCGACGATGAACGGTTCGGAAAGCCTACGTGTGATATACCAATTGGTTAGATTGAATTTATCCAGCGGACCTTGCATTAGCCGAACAAATCCTTCGCAATGTTCGACGGGATTTTCAGCTCGCCAACGCTCGTAAATTTTCTTTAGACGGATAACTCGCCGTTCTTCTCTGGCGTTATCCGCGTGTATGGCAAAATCAAATAACTCAGAGACGAGGGGAAGATCGCACGACCACTTAGAAAAGCCTGCGCCAATCAAGAGTGCCGTGTGGGGTCGGCTAACGGGTTCGCTCGACAAAACTATCCACCACCCGCTTCTCCCCAGCGCGATCAAACTGAATCGTCAGCTTGTTGCCGTCGATCGCGGTGATGTTGCCGTTGCCGAATTTCTGGTGGAAGACGCGGTCGCCGAGGGTGAAGGCTGAGACCGTGCCGGTGGATTTTGCCACCAGCTCGCCTTCGATGGTCATCGGCAGCCGGCGGGCGGCGCCGCCGGCTTCGTTCCGCGCCCGCCACGGCGACGGGAACGTGCCGTCGTCGAGGCCGTCGCGATTTTCTTCCGGGCCGTAACGCGTCCCGCTCTCGGCAAAACCGCCGGCTTTTTTCGATTGCGCGCGCTGCCAGCCGGGCGTGTTGTAGCTTGAGCCGAACGCCGTGGTGGCGTCGAAGCGCGAGGCGCCGAAGCCGCCATAGCCGCCGAAGCCACCCTGCGCTTCCGTCACCTCAACGTTCGCTTCCGGCAATTCGTCGAGGAAGCGCGACGGGATGTTGGTCTGCCACATTCCGTGCATGCGCCGGTTGGTGGCGAAATAGATCTTGGCCCGCTTGCGCGCGCGCGTCAGCCCGACATGGGCGAGGCGTCGCTCTTCTTCGAGGCCGGCGCGGCCCTGGTCGTCGAGCGTGCGCTGGTGCGGGAACAGGCCTTCCTCCCAGCCGGGCAGGAATACGGTGTTGAATTCGAGGCCCTTCGCCGAGTGCAGGGTCATGATGTTGACCGCGTCGGCGTCGGCGCTCTTGTCTTTGTCCATCACCAGCGAGATGTGTTCGAGAAAGCCTTGCAGGTTCTCGAACTCCTCCATGGAGCGCACCAGCTCTTTGAGGTTCTCCAGCCGGCCGGCGGCATCGGCGGAGCGGTCCTTCTGCCACATCTCGGTGTAGCCGGATTTGTCGAGGATGATTTCGGCGAGCTCGTTGTGCGGCAGCGCGTCGCGCTGCTTGCGCCAGCGGTCGAACGAGTTCGAGCACGCCGCGCAGCGAGGCGCGCGGCTTGGGCTTGAGTTCGTCGGTCTCGACCATCGCGCGCGCGGCTTCGGTCAGCGGTATGCGGCGCTTCCTGGCATGATCGTGCAGGAGCTGCACTGTTGCGTCGCCGAGGCCGCGCTTCGGCACATTGACGATGCGCTCGAAGGCGAGATCGTCGGCCGGCGAATTGACCACGCGCAGATAGGCGAGCGCATCGCGGATTTCGGCGCGCTCGTAGAACCGCGGGCCGCCGATGACGCGATAGGGCAGGCCGAGCGTGACGAAGCGGTCTTCGAATTCGCGCATCTGGAACGAGGCGCGCACCAGAATGGCGATCTCGTTGAGCGCGTGCGGTTCGCCGGATTGGCCGCCGCGCTGCAACTGCTCGATCTCCTCGCCGATGGTGCGGGCTTCCTCCTCGGAATCCCACGAGCCGGTGACGGTGACCTTCTCGCCAAGCACGTCGTCGGTGCGCAGTGTCTTGCCGAGGCGGCCTTCGTTGTGGGCGATGATGTGCGAGGCGGCGGCGAGGATGTGGCCGGTCGAACGGTAATTGCGTTCGAGCCGGATCACTACGGCGCCGGGAAAATCGTGGTCGAAGCGCAAAATGTTGTCGACCTCGGCGCCGCGCCAGCCGTAGATCGACTGATCGTCGTCGCCGACGCAGCAGATGTTCTTGGCGGGGGCGCGGAGGTCATGGCGACGTACCTTCGGCATGGCCGGGCTTGTCCCGCGCCATCCCGGTCGGTGGGCACAGTGCCTATTTGATCGGGATCACCGGGACTCGACGCTTCGCGTCGGCCCGGTGATGACGCGTCGAGCGCTACTCGTCCGCTGCGCCAACAGCCGCAGCCAGAGATACTGCGCCACGTTGGTGTCCTGATATTCGTCGACCAGGATGAATTTGAACCGCCCCTGATATTGCCGCAGCACGTCAGGCTGCTCGCGGAACAGCCGGATGCATTCGAGCAGCAGGTCGCCGAAGTCGGCGGCGTTGAGAATTTTCAGCCGCTCCTGAAACGCCTTGTAGAGCTTCAGCCCCTTGCCGTTGGCGAACACCGCGGCTTCACCGGGCGGCACCTGCTCCGGCGTCAAGCCGCGATTCTTCCAGCCGTCGATCAGCATCGCCAGCACGCGCCCCGGCCAGCGCTTCTCGTCGATGTTCTCGGCTTCGAGCAGTTGCTTCAAGAGACGGATTTGGTCGTCGACGTCGAGAATGGTGAAATCGGATTTCAGCCCGACCATCTCGGCATGGCGGCGCAAAATCTTCACGCCGATCGAGTGGAAGGTGCCGAGCCACGGCATGCCTTCGACCACGCCGCCGACGATCTCGCCGACGCGGTGTTTCATCTCGCGCGCCGCCTTGTTGGTGAAGGTGACGGCCAGAATCTCGCCGGGCCGGGCGCGGCCGGTGGCGAGAATGTGGGCGATGCGCACGGTGAGCACGCGGGTCTTGCCGGTGCCGGCGCCGGCCAGCACCAGCACCGGGCCGTCCAGCGTCTCGACCGCGAGCCGCTGTTCCGGATTGAGGCCGGCGAGGTAAGACGCGTTGGAGCCGACCTGGGCACGTGCGGCAATGCCGCCGGGAACAGGCGCCGGCGGGCTCAAGGGGTCGATGCTGCGCTTCAGAGGGTCAGCCAAGGCTCGTCAGCCTGCGCCCAATGCCACTGATTCTCATGCTCCCAAGATGGCATCTGAAGCGGGTTTTTACGAGGCTGTGTGACGCCCGGCACTCCGCTCGTCCCCGCGAAGGCGGGGACCCAGCGGGATTCCCGCTTTCGCGGGAATGAGCGGAATTTCTCACCGCGTCCTGAGATGACGCTGCGCGCCCGTCACTTCATGTACTTATCGACCAGCACCTTGGCGCTTTCGCGGTCTTTCTTCAGCAACGCGACGAAATCGGCTGTGGAGCCGGCGGTCGCCTCGAGGAAATTCTGGTTGGCGAAATCCTTGAATTTCTGACTCTGGAAAATCGTCAGCAGTTCGTCGTGCAGGCGCGTGACGATCGGCGCCGGCGTGCCCGCCGGAACCACCATGCCCCAATAGATCGGACCCGCCGGATAGGCGCTGAACCCGGCCTCGGCGAAAGTCGGTGCATTGGGGAATTGCTGCCAGCGGCGCGAACCGCTCAGCGCCAGCAGCTTGATCTTGCCGTCGTTCAACTGGCTGACCATGTTGCCGAGGCCGATCTTCGCCCCGTCGATGGTGTTGCCCAGCAGCGCCGCCGTGATCTCGCTGCCGCCCTTGAAGGGAATAGCGACGAAGTTCGTATTCCAGTGTTCGCCGAGCCACTGCCGGAATGCATCGGTCGTGGTGCGTTCGCCAAGCGTGCCCCAGTTCAGCTTGCCGGGCTCGGCCGCCGCTTTGGCATGCAGTTCCTCGATGGTGTTGATGTGGGTGTCGGCCGGCGTCATCAGCCCTTCGACGACATGATACATGTCGATGATCGGGATGAAGGTGTTTGGGTCGTAGGGCAGGTTCGGCACCGTCAACGGATTGAACGACATGGTGTCGGGACTGACGACGCACACGGTATAGCCGTCAGGATCCGACTTCGCGCATTCGCTGCCGCCGAGCACCATGGCGGCGCCCGGCTTGTTGATGACGACGACGGGCTGGCCCAATTTTGCTTGCAACTCCTGCGCCGCGAGGCGTGCGGCGACGTCGGTGATCGAGCCGACCGAGATCGGCACGATCATCTTGATCGGCCGGTTCGGATAATCGTCGGCGAAAGCCGTGGACGACCATGTGGCGAGTCCGGCGATCAGCGCGAGCGTGATTTTATTCATCGGCGTTTTCTCTCCTGAATATCGAGGTTATTTCGCGTTCGCCGGATCGTAGGTTGCCTGTTTGGCATTGGCGATCTTGATCAGCGTTGCCGCCGCCTTGCGGTCCTCTTTAAGAAACTGCGCAAAGCCTTCCGGCGTCGTGGTTGCCGAGACCACGGCGTTCTTGTCGAGGAATGCCATGAACTGCGGCTCGGTGAACAGTTTGACGAAGGCGGCATTGAGTTTGTCGACGATCGGTTGCGGCGTGTTCTTCGGCACCGCCAGCCCCCACCAGCCCTGGCCCGGATAGCCGCCCCAGCCGACCTCGGCGAACGTCGGCACGTCGGGCAGCAGGGGTGAACGCTGCGCCGACGTCACCGCCAGCGCCGTGACCGTTCCGGCCTGGATCAGGCCCATGAAATTTCCGACGCCAAAGCGCGTCATCTGGATTTCGCCAGAGGCAAGCGCCTGCGCTGCCGGGCCGCCGCCCTTGTAGGGGATGCCGACGATCTGCGTGTTCCACTGATTGTTCAGCCAGCGCAGGAACAGATCCGGGAACGAGCCTTCGCCCAGCGTGCCGTAATTCAATCCGTTCGGCTTGGCTTGCGCCATCGCTTTCAGTTCGGCAACGGAATTCACTTTCAGGCTTGCCGGCACGAACATGCCTTCGGTGAGCCAGAACAGCCGCGTCACCGGAACAAAATCGGTTTCGGCATTGTAGGGCAGGTTGTTGAACAGCAGCGGATTGTACGACATCGTCGAGTGGTAGATGACGCACAGCGTGTAGCCGTCGGGCGTGGCCTGCGCACACATCTGGCCGCCGACGATGCCGGACGCGCCGCCCTGGTTTTCGATAATGATCGGCTGGCCGAGACGCTCCTGCAATTGCGCCGCCGCCGTGCGCATGATCACATCGGTCACGCTGCCGGCCGCAATCGACACAATCATCTTGATAGGACGTGACGGATAGCTCTGCGCCTGTGCGGCGGAAGCCCACGCCGCTAAGGCGAGCAACAGCGTCAGTATCCTCACGGCGTCTTCCCCTCCCGCTCATTCCCGCGACGGCGGGAATTTGAGTTTTTGTTGCGCTGGGTCCCCGCTTTCGCGGGGACGAGCGGGTCATTGAATCAACCCAGCACGACTTCGCCGATCATGCCCGCGTCGTATTGCGTAAAGAACAGCCGGCCGTCGGACAACGCGGCGATACAGCGCGCACCGCTGTTCGGCGTCGGGATATCGTATTCGCCGACGACTTTGCCGTCGGGCGCCATGCAGCCGATCTTGTTGGCGGCGTTGGCCGTGTACCAGAGGTTGCGGTCCGGGCCGACGGTCACGCCGCGCAGCGACGCTTCCGGCGTCGGCACCGGATGCTCGGTGATTTTGCCGTCGCGGTCGACGCGGCCGAGCGCGTTGGTCGAGGTCTCGACGAACCAGATGCTGCCGTCCGGATGCGTGACCATGGCGCGCGGCTGGCTGTCCGTGCTCGGGATCGGAAATTCCGTCACCTCGCCGTCCATGGTGATACGGCCGACGCGGTTGCCGGCCGCCTCGCTGAACCACAGCGCGCCGTCGCGCACCACGAGCGACAGCGGCTTGGCGCCAAACGAAATGCCGTCGCCGAACTCGGTGATCTCGCCCTGCGGTGTGATGCGGCCGATCTTGCTGATCTCGGTTTCCGAGAACCAGACGTTGCCATCGGGCCCGAGCACGATGCCGTCGGGTCCGGCATAAGGCGATGGAATCTGGAATTCCGTGAGATCGCCTTGCGGCGTGATGCGGCCGATCCGGTTGATCGCTTTCTCCGAGAACCACAGATTGCCGTCGGCGCCGGCGACAATGCCGATCGGGGTCGCGGTCTTGGCCGGCAACGCAAACTCCGTGAACGAGGCGCTGTGGGGATCGAACCGGCCGATCTTCGATGCGCCGCTCTCGCAGAACCACAGGGCGCGGTCGGGTCCTTCCACCGCGATATACGGCTTGCTGTCGGCGCTGGGAATTTTGTGTTCGCGGATCGTGACCATCAGTCTTCTCGTTACCTGTTTGCCGACACGTTGGATTTTGGCATGGCGATGCGCCGGCCGGCGCCTTGCGGGACCGGCAAACTAGCATGGGCAGCCTTCATGCGTGCAAGGTGCTCCATCACGTCAGCGGGGAAGGCGGCCGTTTTCTTGGCGTCCATATTGACGTTCAGCGCCATGTTTTCCGAAGTCGCCGACAGCCAGCCAAGCTCGGCGTGATGCAACTCCTCGAAATAGTGCAGCCGCTTGGAGTCGTAATCCAGCAACTGGAACGACACCCGAACCGGGTCACCTTCTTTCAGCTCGCGCAGGTAGCGCACATGGACTTCGGCAGTAAAGGTCGAGTGCCGGCGGTCTTTCAGATAATCGAGCCCCATTCCGAGTAATTCGTAGACTTCGTCGACGGCGCGGTCGAACAGGACATTATAATAGGCCATGTTGAGATGGCCGTTGTAGTCGATCCAGGCCGGCTCGACTCGCATCACGGACGAGACGAAGGGTACAGGAATCGGGGATTCCGGGCGGTCGGCCATGATCGTTCTTACTGCAGCAGATTTGACATTCGCTATCCAGCTTTCGCGCTCTGGCCGGGTTCAATTAGCAGGTAGCTTTTGCTGTGCTAACCTCGGTGCTCAAGGCCACTAAGGTCAAGCGCCGGGATGACGCGCGTGTCGGAAAAGCCCAAGAACATACTCTTTATTATGTGCGACCAGCTGCGGTGGGACTATTTGTCCTGCTACGGCCATCCGCGGCTTGAAACACCGAATATCGACGCGCTCGCGGCGCGCGGCGTGCGCTTCACGCGGACCTATGTGCAGTCGCCGATCTGCGGCGCCTCGCGCATGAGCACTTATACCGGCCGCTACGTTCATTCGCACGGCGCGGCGTGGAACGGCTTTCCACTCAAGGTCGGCGAAATGACGATGGGCGATTATCTGCGCCCGCTCGGCATGCGCACGGCGCTGGCCGGCAAGACCCATATGGAAGCCGACATCGAAGGCATGCAGCGGCTCGGCATCGATCCGCAATCGATCATCGGCGTGCGCGTCGCTGAATGCGGCTTCGAGCCCTACGAGCGCGACGACGGCCTGCACGGCATGGGCCCGGACGGCTTGCGCTACTCGCCGCGGCGGCCGCGCTATAACGAATATCTCAACGACAAAGGCTACGCCGGCGAAAACCCGTGGCACGATTGGGCCAATGCGGCAGAAGGCGAGGGCAATTCGCTGGCGTCCGGCTGGGCGATGCGCCATGCGCGCAAGCCCGCGCGCGTGCGCGAGGAAGATTCCGAGACGCCCTATTTGACGCGGCGCGGCATGGATTTTATGCGCGAGGCCGGCGACACGCCGTGGTGCCTGCATTTGTCATACATCAAGCCGCATTGGCCCTATATGGCGCCGGCGCCCTACAACGATATGTACGGACCCGGCGACGTGATCCCGGCGGTGCGGTCGCAAGCCGAACGGCGCGATCCGCATCCGGTCTATCGCGCCTTCATGGAGCACGAGGTCAGCAAGACGTTTTCGCGCGACGAAGTTCGTGCCGAAGTGATCCCGGTCTATATGGGCCTGATCAAGCAGATCGACGACCAGATGGGCGTGCTGTTCCGTTTCATGGCGGAGCAGGGATTATTCGACAACACCATGATCGTGTTCACGGCGGATCATGGCGATTATCTCGGCGACCACTGGCTCGGCGACAAGGACTTCTTCCACGACGCATCCGTGAAGGTGCCGCTGATCATTTACGATCCGTCGCCCGCCGCGGCCAAGGCACGTGGCAGCGTATGCGACGAACTGGTCGAGGCTATCGATCTGGCTCCGACCTTCCTGGATTTCGCCGGCGCCGATCCGGCGTTGCAATCGCATCGGCTCGAAGGCCGCTCGCTGCTTCCGTT
>CAWFBB010000027.1:0-111639 GCA_963813825.1 uncultured Alphaproteobacteria bacterium | reverse complement strand
TTTTTTGCGGGACGCTGCAACGCGAATGAACGATGAGTTGACGATATCTGCCGATGAGCCGCGCCTCATTACCGAGACGGGACGCGCCGCGCGCGTCGCCGCGATTGTCGAGCTAATCCTCGCTGGGCTCGGCTATCGCCTTGTGCGGATACGCATTCAGCCTTCGCCGGTGCACGGTGCAGATCATGGCGGAGGCCCGACGCGCCTTGGCGATCGAAGATTGCGAGGCCGCCTCGCGCGCGCTGTCGCCGGTGCTCGATGTCAACGACCCATAGAGGGCTCGTACCGGCTAGAGATTTCTTCGCCGGGCATCGACCGGCCGCTGGTGCGACGCTCCGATTTCGACCGCTATGCCGGTCATCTTGCCGATATCGAGATGTCGGGCCGATCGAAGGCCGCCGGCGCTTTCGTGGTCAATTGCTCGGCACCGAAGGCAGCAGCGCTCGCATCCGCATGGCGGCCTACTCCAAGACCGAAGGCGGCGACGTTTTGCCGCCCATCGACGGCATGACGGAAGCAAAGCTCTTCTCACCGACGCGCTGATTTCGGAATCGCTGCGCCGGAGCAAGCACGGTGAGCGGCAGAAGAACGGAACGGGCAACGGCAAGCACGCGCCGCGCCACGAGAGACATGACAGACATGACAACGCGCTGGAACTCGACCAGCACACAAGTGAACCCAAGGGAGACTGAAGAATTGGCGACCGTAAGTGCCAACAAACCCGAACTCTTGCAGATCGCCGATGCGGTCGCCCGAGAAAAATCCATCGATCGAAGATCGTGCTCGGCGCCATGAAGATGTCATCGCCAAGCCGCCGCTCGCGCTACGGACAGCGAGACCGAGGTTCGGGCCGAGATCGATCCGAAGAGCGGCGAGTTGCATCTGTCGCGACATATGCTGGTGGTCGACGCGGTGGAGAACACCTCATCGCAGATCACGATCGAAGAAGCGCGCCGCCATGACCCCGCGCGCAGATCGGTGACACCATTGCCGACAAGCTGCCGCCGCTGGAATACGGCCGCATCGCCGCCCAATCCGCGAAACAGGTAATCGTGCAAAAAGTGCGAGAGGCCGAGCGCGACCGGCAATACGACGAATACAAGGATCGCATCGGCGACATCGTCAACGGCATCGTCAAACGCGTCGAATACGGCAACGTGGTGGTCGATCTCGGCCGCGGCGAGGCCATCGTGCGGCGCGATGAAATGCTGCCGCGCGAAGTGTTCCGAAACGGCGACCGCATCCGCGCCTACATCTACGACGTGCGGCGCGAGCAGCGCGGCCCGCAAATCTTCCTGTCGCGCACCCACCCGCAATTCATGTCGAAGCTGTTCGCGCAGGAAGTACCGGAAATCTACGACGGCATCGTCGAGGTCAAGGCGGTGGCGCGCGACCCGGGCTCCCGCGCCAAGATCGCGGTGGTTTCCCGCGATTCATCGGTCGATCCGGTCGGCGCCTGCGTCGGTATGCGCGGTTCGCGGGTGCAGGCCGTAGTCAACGAGTTACAAGGCGAAAAAATCGACATCATTCCCTGGTCGCAAGACATCGCGACCTTCGTCGTCAACGCTCTTGCGCCCGCGGAAGTCGCCAAGGTGGTGCTCGACGAGGAACGCGAGCGCATCGAAGTCGTGGTGCCCGATCAGCAGCTTTCGCTCGCGATCGGACGGCGCGGCCAGAATGTGCGGCTTGCTTCGCAGCTCACCGGCTGGGACATCGATATCCTGACCGAACAGGAAGAATCCGAACGCCGCCAGGCCGAGTTCGAGAGCCGCACCCGCATGTTCGTCGACTCGCTCAATGTCGACGAGGTCATCGGGCAATTGCTTGCGTCTGAAGGTTTCAACTCGGTCGAGGAACTGGCGATGGTCGACGTCAAGGAGATTGCCGGCATCGAAGGTTTCGATGACGATACAGCGGCCGAACTGCAAACCCGCGCCCAGGAATATCTGGCCAAGATCGAAACCGAGCTCGATGCCAAGCGCACGGAGCTTGGTGTCGAGGATGCGCTCAGGGAAATCCCCGGCGTTACCACGGCGATGCTGGTGAAATTCGGCGAGAACGGCGTCAAGACGGTCGAGGACCTGGCCGGTTGCGCCACCGACGACCTGACCGGCTGGACCGAGCGGAAGGACGGCGAATCCAAGCGCGAGCCCGGCATTCTCGACGGCTTCGAGCTTTCCCGCGAGGAGGCCGAAGGCATGATCATGCAAGCGCGGCTCAAGGCCGGCTGGGTCAGCGAAGCCGATCTCGCGCCGCCCCCTGCTGCCGAGGAAGCCGAAGCTCCGGCCGCGGAGGCGTAACGGAGACACACCGACGCATGATCTCGCCTTCCCAGCAAACCGAGCTCGACAGCGGGCCACATTCACGCGAACGCGAACGCATGTGCGTGGTTACGCGTGAAGTGCGCCCAATTGCGGATTTGATCCGCTTCGTTGTCGGGCCCGGCGGCGAGGCCGTGCCGGATCTCAAGAGTAAGCTGCCCGGCCGCGGCGTCTGGGTCACAGCGACCCACGATGCGCTTGCCGAAGCGGTCAAGCGCAAGACCTTGGCGCGCGGTTTCAAGCGGCAAGTCCGCCTAACGGGCGATCTCGTCGAGCAAACCGAGCGGCTGCTTGAAAGCGCGGTACTCGATGCGCTGGCGATCGCCGGCAAGGCCGGCTTGGTTGCGGCTGGCTTCGGCAAAACCGAGACAGCGCTGGCCCATGACCGCGTGGTCGGCGTCATTCATGCCGCCGAGGCCGCGCCTGATGGTGTGCGAAAGCTAGACGCCGCCCAGCGCAGGCTTACGCCGGAGGGCAAAATCGTAGTGATTTCAGGCCTGACCTCGGCGCAATTGGATTTGGCACTGGGCCGCGCAAATGTGATACATGCAGCCCTGCTTGCCGGGCCTGCAAGCGACACGTTTTTGGCGCGTTTTCATCGCCTGGAACGGTTTCGGACCGGCGATCGGGCCAATTGAGCCGGACTGGATTGTTGTGCTTATGGATGGCGGCGCGTGGATAGTGCCGCGTATGGAAATGGAAGCGAATGGCTGAGACGACCAAGAACAGCGGCGAAAAACTGAGCGTAACCCCGACCAAGACGCTGACGCTCAAGCCACGCGTCGAGCAGGGCGTGGTGCGTCAGAGCTTCAGCCACGGCCGCAGCAAGGCTGTCGTCGTCGAGAAGGTCAAGCGCCGTATCGGACCGGGCGAAGCGAGAGTGGAGCCGGCTGCGGTCCCCGAGCGCGCCAGCGCCGCGCCGAAGCGCGCCGCCGCACCGTCGCCCGCCGCGAAAGCCGCCGCTCCCGCCGCAGCCGCAGCTTCGTCCGCCGCGGCAGCGCCGAAATCGTCTGGTGTCGTTCTACGCACACTGACCGATGACGAGCGCAATGCGCGCGCCCACGCGCTTGCCGGCGCGCAGTTGCGCGAACACGAAGAGCGTGAACGCGCTGAAGAAGACGCCCGCGTCCGCCGCTCGCGCGAAGAAATAGACCGCGCCGACCGCGCCGCCGCTGAAGCGCGCAAGCTCAATGAAGAAGTCCGCCGCAAGCACGACGAGGAAACCAAGCGCAAGGCCGACGAGGTCGCCAAGAAGCGCTTCGGCACCGACTCGGCGCCTGCAAAACCCGGTGCGCGCCCGGTGCTCGAAGCCGATGACGAGGAGGCGCCGCGCCCGCGCCGCGGCGGCGTCGCGGTGCGTCCTGCGCCGGCGCCCAAGCCGACCCGCAACGTCGGCGGCGAGAAACGCCGCGGCCGCTTGACCGTCGTTACCGCTCTTACCGCCGACGAAGTGCGCGAGCGTTCGGTGGCTTCGTTCCGCCGCCGCGTCCAGCGCATAAGTGGCCATCGCGACAACGAGCCAAAGGAAAAGATCGCCCGCGAAGTGACCATCCCGGAGACAATTACGATTCAGGAGCTGGCCAACCGCATGGCCGAACGCTCGGTCGATGTGGTGCGCATCTTGATGCAGCAAGGCCACATGGCGAAGATCACCGACACGATCGACGCCGATACCGCGCAGCTCATCGCCGAGGAACTCGGCCATACGGTGCGCCGCGTCGCCGAGTCCGACGTCGAAGAAGGCATGTTCGACACCCCGGACGACGCCGAAAATCTGCAGTCGCGCGCGCCGGTCGTCACCATCATGGGCCACGTCGATCACGGCAAGACATCGCTGCTCGACGCCATCCGTTCGACCGAGGTCGCGGCCGGCGAGGCCGGCGGCATCACCCAGCACATCGGCGCCTATCAGGTGACGGCGCCGTCAGGCGGCCGCATCACTTTCATCGATACCCCCGGCCACGCCGCGTTCACCGCGATGCGCGCGCGTGGCGCCAAGATCACCGACATCGTCATCCTCGTGGTTGCCGCCGACGACGGCGTCATGCCGCAGACGGTGGAAGCGATCCAACATGCCAAGGCGGCGAAGGTGCCGATCATCGTCGCGATCAACAAGATCGACAAGCCCGACGCCAAGCCGGAGCGGGTACGCACCGAATTGCTGCAGCATGAAATCCAGGTCGAGTCGCTGGGCGGCGACACCCTCGAACTCGAGGTATCGGCCAAGCAGAAAACCAATCTCGATAAGCTGCTCGACATGATCGCTCTGCAGGCCGAAGTGCTCGACCTCAAAGCCAACCCGAACCGGCCTGCCGAAGGCACCGTGATCGAGGCGCGGCTCGACCGCGGCCGCGGCCCGGTGGCGACCGTGCTGGTGCAACGTGGCACGCTGAAGCAAGGCGATATCGTCGTCGCCGGCGCCGAATGGGGCCGGGTGCGCGCCCTGATGTCGGATACCGGCCACTCAGTCGTCGCCGCCGGACCGTCGATGCCTGTCGAGGTGCTGGGCTTCAACGGCACGCCGGAAGCGAGCGACCGCATCGCCGTGGTCGATACCGAAGCTCGCGCCCGCGAGATCGCCGATTACCGCACGCGGCAAAAGCGCGATAAAATGGCGGCGCGGCTCACGGGCATGCGCGGCTCGCTCGAGCAGATGATGAACCAGATCAAGACGGCGGGGCGTAAGGAGTTCCCGCTGGTAATCAAGGGCGACGTGCAAGGCTCGATCGAAGCAATCGTCGGCTCGCTGGAAAAGCTGTCCACCGAAGAGGTGCTCGCCCGCGTGATCTTCTCCGGCGCCGGCGGCATCACCGAATCCGACGTCACGCTGGCGGAAGCGTCCGGCGCCGCCGTGATTGGTTTCAATGTCCGCGCCCACAAGGAAGCGCGCGAAGCCGCTGAGAAGGCCGGCGTCGAGATTCGCTACTACGACATCATCTACGCGTTGGTCGACGACGTGAAAAAGGCGATGTCGGGCCTGCTGGCGCCGACGCTACGCGAGACCATGCTCGGCAACGCCGTCATCCTCGAAATCTTCAAGGTGTCGAAGGTCGGCACTGTCGCCGGCTGCCGCGTCACCGACGGCACGGTCGAACGCGGGGCCAATGTCCGGCTGATCCGCGACAGCGTTGTGGTGCATCAAGGCAAGCTGTCGCAACTCAAGCGCTTCAAGGACGACGCGCGTGAAGTCCCCGCCGGCCAGGAATGCGGCATGGCCTTCGAGAATTATCATGACATGAAGGCCGGCGACATCATCGAATGTTACCGGGTGGAGAGCGTTCAGCGATCGCTGTGAGTTTCAGAACTCACCGTGCGTTTCGCTCGTCATTGCCGGGCTTGACCTGGCAGTCCATGCAGCCAAGCAGACTGTTTGAGAAAGAAAGATGGATGCCCGGGGTCAAGCCCGAGCGCGACAAAAACGAAGATGGCACGTCATCAGCAACACCACGGTCAAGCGAGCGGCGGTTCGCCGCGCCAGCTGCGGGTCGGCGAATTGATCCGTCACGAGCTCGCCGACATGCTCACGCGTGGTGAAATCCACGATCCGGTCATCGAAGGCCACATGATCACCGTTCCCGAGGTGCGAATGTCGCCTGATCTGCGGCTCGCCACGATCTACGTCATGCCGCTCGGCGGCCACGACGCCGAGGCAGTGATCGAGGCGTTCGAGCGCAACAAGCGTTATGTGCGCGGCGAGATCGCACGCCGCGTTAATCTAAAATTTGCACCTGAGATTCGATTTCGCGTCGACGAGCGTTTCGACGAAGCAGAACGAATTGAGAAATTATTGCGAACACCCGCAGTCCAACGCGACCTGGATGACAAACAAGACTTGGATGACAAACAAGACTTGGGCGACAAACAAGACTTGGGCGACAAGGACGAGTAATGTCGGTACCTGAACTGACGTCCGCCCCCGATTCTCCGCCGCAAAAGGCGAGGGATCCGGCGGGGCGCGGCGAACAGAAAAAAATAAAAAAACGCGACGTGCACGGCTGGGTCGTGCTCGACAAACCCATCGGCATGACCTCGACACACGCGGTAGCGGTGATCAAGCGGCTGTTTCTTGCCAAGCGCGCCGGTCACGCCGGCACGCTCGATCCGCTGGCGTCGGGTTCATTGCCGATCGCGCTCGGCGAAGCAACCAAAACGGTGCCGTTCGTCGTCGACAGCCGCAAGATATACGTGTTCACGGTGCGCTGGGGCGAGGAACGCGATACCGACGATGCCGAAGGCCGCGTCATCAATAGCAGCGCGCTGCGCCCCGATGCGGCAGCGATCCGCGAGCAATTGCCGCGCTTCACCGGCACCATTTCTCAGATCCCGCCGCGCTATTCGGCAGTGAAGATCGCCGGCGAGCGCGCGTACGATCTGGCGCGCGACGGCGAGACTGTCGAGCTTGCACCGCGGGCGGTCGAGATCCACCGCCTCGAGCTCGTCGAGATGCCGGACCCCGATCACGCAGTGCTGACGGCCGAATGTGGCAAAGGCACCTATGTCCGCGCACTGGCGCGTGATCTGGGCCGCGTTTTAGGCGTGTTTGGCCATGTCTCGGCGCTGCGCCGAAGCCGGGTCGGGCCGTTCAGTGAGGCCGACATGATTTCGCTGGAACCCCTGGAGTCTTTGTGTCATAGAGCAGCCGCCGGCGAGGGACACCTTGCCGACGCAATGCTGCCGATCGAGACCGCGCTGGACGACATCCCGGCGCTGGCCGTTAGCCCGGCGGACGCGGCAAGGCTCGCAAGAGGCCAAGCCGTCTTATTGCGCGGACGGGATGCCACCATCCTCCGCGGTATGGTCCAGGTCGCTTCAAGCAACCAACTCGTGGCCATTGCCGAGGTCGAGCGCGGCGAAATCATTCCCAGACGCGTGTTTAATTTGAACGGCGTGACAGGACGCGCCAGTAGAAAAAGAGGTTAGTGACGATGTCGCTTACGACCGCAAAGAAGGCGGAGCTTATCAAGTCGTACGCCGTCAAATCCGGTGATACCGGTTCGCCCGAAGTCCAGGTTGCGCTGCTCTCCGAGCGGATCAACGGCCTCACGGACCATTTCAAGAGTCACGTCAAAGACAATCACTCGCGCCGCGGGCTGCTCAAGCTCGTATCGCAGCGTCGTCAAATTCTTGATTATCTTCGGCGTACCAATGAAGGGCGTTACAAAGAGTTGATTGAACGGCTGGGTATTCGCCGTTGAAGAGTTTGCGCGCGGGATGTCCCGCGCGTTCCGTGGCGGACTGCAAGTGCGGCCGCCGTTTGTCCGGCAGCAAAGGCTGCCGATCGGCGCGACGGGCCAATGCCCGTGCGCATCACTGGACGGCCCGATGGCCATGGCAGGATCGCTGGACGCTGTATCGATTCGCAAAACTTTTGCGAACGGCAGCATCTCGCCGTCTTGCTCATGGCTTTCGCAGCCCTCCGAAAACCATGAGAGACAATTGCAATGTTCGATACACACAAAGTCCAACTCGACTGGGGTGGCCGCAACCTAACGCTGGAAACCGGTAGAATAGCGCGGCAGGCCGACGGCGCGGTGCTCGCCACGTACGGCGAGACCACCGTTCTCGCCGCGGTCGTCGCCGCCAAGCAGCCGAAGGAAGGCATTGATTTCCTTCCGCTGACCGTCAACTACACCGAGAAATATTACGCGGCCGGCCGAATTCCCGGCGGCTATTTCAAGCGCGAGCGCGGTCCGACCGAGAAGGACACACTCACCTCGCGCCTGATCGATCGCCCGATCCGTCCTCTGTTCGCCGACGGCTGGCGCTGCGATACCCAAGTCACCATCACCGTGCTTTCGCACGACCAGGAAAATGATCCCGACATCGTCGCGATGGTGGCGGCTTCCGCGGCGCTCACGTTGTCCGGCGCACCGTTCATGGGCCCGATCGGCGGCGCCCGCGTCGGCTTCATCAGTAACGAATACGTGCTCAATCCGACGCTCGACGAAATGAAGGAAAGTCAGCTCGATCTCGTCATCGCCGGCACCCACGACGCGGTGATGATGGTGGAATTGGAAGCCAAGGAGCTGTCCGAAGAAATCATGCTCGGCGCGGTAATGTTCGGCCACCGGCATTTCCAGCCGGTGATCCAGGCGATCATCCAGCTCGCCGAGAAAGCCGCAAAGGAGCCGCGCGACCTCACCGTCGCCGACAACAAGGCACTGGAGAACGAAATCCTCGGCCTCGCCGAGAAGGATCTGCGCACGGCTTATGCGATCGTGAAAAAGCAGGATCGGCAGGACGCAGTCGCCGCAGTCAAGGAAAAGGTGATGGCGCACTTCTTCCCCGAAGGCGCCGAGCCTAAACACAACAAGCAGGCGGTTGCCGGCGTATTCAAGGACCTTGAAGCCAAGATCGTGCGCTGGAACATCCTCGACACCGGCAAGCGTATCGACGGCCGCGATGTCAAGACGGTCCGGCAGATCGTCGCCGAAGTCGGCTTGCTGCCGCGCACGCACGGCTCGGCATTGTTCACTCGCGGCGAGACCCAGGCTTTGGTGGTCGTCACGCTGGGTACCGCCGAAGACGAACAATTCGTCGATGCGCTGCAGGGAACGTATAAAGAGACGTTCCTGCTGCACTACAATTTCCCGCACTATTCGGTCGGCGAAACCGGGCGCACGGGCGCACCGGGTCGCCGCGAGATCGGCCACGGCAAGCTCGCCTGGCGCGCAATCCATCCGATGCTGCCGTCGAAAGACGAATTCCCCTACACCATCCGCATCGTCTCCGAGATCACCGAGTTCGAACGGCTCGTCGTCGATGGCCTCGGTATGCGGCTCGTCGCTGGCGTTGATGGATGCAGGCGTGCCACTGAAGCGGCCGACCGCAGGCATCGCGATGGGGCTGATCCTCGAAGACAAGCGCTTCGCCGTGCTCTCCGACATCCTCGGCGACGAGGATCACCTCGGCGACATGGACTTCAAGGTTGCCGGCACCGAAGGCGGCATCACCTCGCTGCAAATGGACATCAAGATCGCCGGCATCACCGAAGAGATCATGAAGGTCGCCCTGGCCCAGGCCAAGGACGGCCGCTTGCATATCCTTGGCGAAATGTCGAAGGCTCTGACCAGCGCGCGCGCGGAGCTCGGCGAATACGCGCCGCGCATCGAAACCTTCAAGATCGCCACCGACAAGATCCGCGAAGTGATCGGTACCGGTGGCAAGGTGATCCGCGAGATCGTCGAAAAGACCGGTGCCAAGATCAACGTCGAGGACGACGGCACTGTTAAGGTGGCGTCGGCCGACGGCGAATCGATCAAGGCCGCGGTCAACTGGATCAAGTCGATCGCATCCGATCCGGAGCTCGGTCACATTTACGAGGGCACCGTCGTCAAGGTCATGGACTTCGGCGCTTTCGTGAACTTCTTCGGCGCCAAGGATGGCCTCGTTCACATCAGCCAGTTGGCGCAGCGCCGCGTGCAAAAGACCTCGGACGTCGTCAAGGAAGGCGACAAGGTCAAGGTCAAGCTCCTGGGCTTCGACGACCGCGGCAAGGTGCGGCTATCAATGAAGGTCGTCGATCAAGCAACCGGCGAGGATCTCGAGGCCAAGCAAAAGGCCGAAGGCGAACAGCCGCATGAGGCGGCGAGTGGCGCGGCCGAATAGCTTCCGCGCTTAGCAAACATCGCGTGAAAGGCGGCCGGCGTGGCCGCCTTTTTCATTGCAGTAAAGGCGCTTTGAAAAAGCAGCAGGATGTGATGGCCATCACGGCGCTCCGCATCGGATCAGCCTAGCTTACGGCCACACGACGCGAACAACTATCCTTCTCAGAACTTCAGTCCCCAGCCCGCCCGAGTTTGCCGCTCGGGCGGGCTTCCCCTTTTTGGCAGCATTGCTTGCCGCCGCGTTCGGCCAGCTTTTGCCCGTTGCTTCAAAATCCAATAAAATTCAATGTGTTAACGGCAAAGCAAAACTTGTGGCCGCGGTCACGTTGCGCTGCGGTTGGCTGCGCTAGAATGGTTGCGGGTCGGGGGTGATGATTCAGGAGATCGCCATGGCTGCTCTCGTGATCCACACTCGCTCGCGCTTGGTTCGCTGGTTCAAGGAATTCAGCGCAAAAAACCGGCCGCCACACCGCTGGTACGAGCACGACCATTACGGCATCTAGCGCCACCCTCACGCTCTTTTTTCGAGAACTTCAGTCCCTGCCCGCCCGAGTTTGCCGCTCGGGCGGGTTTCGTTTTGACGCATCCATCGCAAATTATTTTGTCGCGCGCCGAGCCCAACGACGCCGCCGTCCCCGAACTCAGACATTCCGCATGGGCAGCTCTTCATTGCAGCAGCCGTGAAGCGGATCACTTTCCAAGGATTGACGATCCTTGTATACGGAACGGGAACAAACCAGAACACGATCGGAGAGAAACATGGATGCAAAAACCGACGATAAGAGTGCAGGCAAATGCCCCTTCAGCAGCGGGCACTCAAATCGTGACTGGTGGCCGGACCAGCTGAGCCTTCAGGGTCTCCATGGGAACTCGTCGTTGTCCGATCCCATGGGCAAGGAGTTCGACTACGCCAAGGAATTCAAGAGCCTCGACCTCAATGCCGTGGTCAAGGATCTGCACGCGTTGATGACGGACTCGCAGGAGTGGTGGCCGGCCGACTTCGGCCACTACGGTGGTCTGTTCATCCGCCTGGCTTGGCACAGCGCCGGCACATATCGCATCGCAGATGGCCGCGGCGGCGCCGGTGCCGGACAACAGCGTTTCGCGCCGCTGAACTCCTGGCCGGACAACGCGAACCTCGACAAGGCGCGCCGGCTGTTGTGGCCCATCAAGCAAAAATATGGCCGGAAAATTTCCTGGGCCGACCTGTTCGTGCTCGTTGGCAACGTCGCCTTGGAGTCGATGGGTTTCAAGACGTTCGGTTTCGCCGGCGGCCGCGCCGATGTGTGGGAGCCCGAAGAACTGTACTGGGGTCCCGAAGGTACGTGGCTCGGCGACGAGCGCTATAGCGGCGAACGCCAGCTGCAGAATCCGCTCGGCGCGGTGCAGATGGGCCTGATCTACGTCAATCCGGCGGGACCAAACGGCAAGCCGGATCCGGTCGGGGCGGCTAAGGACATCCGCGAAACGTTCTTCCGCATGGCGATGAACGACGAAGAGACCGTCGCGCTGATTGCCGGCGGCCATTCCTTTGGCAAGACCCACGGCGCTGGCGATCCATCGCTGGTCGGCCCGGAACCGGAGGCGGGCGCTCTCGAGGACCAAGGCCTCGGCTGGAAGAGCAAACATGGCAAAGGCCACGGCGCCGATGCCATTACCGGCGGCCCGGAAGTCACGTGGACCCAGACCCCGACGAAGTGGAGCAATCACTTCTTCAAAAACCTGTTCGAAAACGAGTGGGAGCTGACGAAGAGCCCTGCCGGCGTTCCGCAGTGGAAAGCGAAAGGCGCCGCAGCGACGATCCCGGATGCCTTCGACCCGTCAAAGAAGCACGTGCCGACCATGCTGACCACGGACTTGGCGCTGCGAATGGATCCGGCCTACGAGAAAATCTCGCGGCGCTTTTTCGAGCATCCGGATCAATTCGCGGACGCGTTCGCCCGCGCCTGGTTCAAGCTCACGCATCGCGACATGGGTCCGATCCAGCGTTATCTCGGCCCGCTCGTGCCGAAGGAGACGCTGATTTGGCAAGACCCGATCCCCGCGGTGAATCATCCGCTGATTGGAGAGCAGGACATCACGGCTCTGAAGGCGAAGATCCTCGCCTCTGGGCTGTCGGTTTCCCAACTTGTCTCGGCGGCCTGGGCATCGGCGTCGACGTTCCGCGGCTCCGACAAGCGCGGCGGAGCGAACGGCGCACGCATTCGACTCAGCCCTCAGAAGGATTGGGAGATCAACCATCCGAAGCAGCTCGCGACGGTGCTGGCGAAACTCGAAGCGATCCAGAAGGAGTTCGGCAAGAAGGTTTCGCTCGCCGACCTGATCGTTCTCGGCGGCAGCGCGGCTGTCGAAAAGGCCGCGAAAGATGCCGGTGTGGACGTGAAGGTCCCCTTCACGCCGGGGCGCATGGACGCGTCTCAGGATCAAACCGACGTCGACTCGTTCAAGCCGCTCGAACCCGTCGCTGACGGTTTCCGCAACTATTACCGCGGCGGCAATCTCCTGTCGCCGGAGGAAGCCTTGATCGACAAGGCGCAGTTGCTGAAACTGACGGCCCCCGAGATGACTGTCCTTGTCGGCGGCCTGCGCGTCCTGGGCGTCAATGCCGGACAGTCCAAGCACGGCGTCTTCACCAAGCAGCCCGAAAAGCTTACCAATGACTTCTTCGTTAATTTGCTCGACATGAGCACGGAGTGGCAGAAGTCCGGCGACGACACCTACGAAGGCCGCGACCAAAAGACGAAGGCGGTCAAGTGGACCGGGACGCGTGTCGACCTGATCTTCGGTTCGCACTCGCAGCTGCGGGCGCTTGCGGAAGTCTATGCGTGCGCGGACGCGAAGCAGAAGTTTGTCCGTGACTTCGTGGCGGCGTGGAACAAGGTGATGAACGCTGATCGCTTCGACCTCGACCACGCAAAAGCCGCGTAGCCCTGGGGAAGTGCCGGACCATCCCCGAGGTATTGGATAAGAGATCGGGGCGGCGTCTCAAGTCAGCTTGAAACGCCGCCCTTTTCCTATTCCGAGACGACGGCGGGTGCGCCGCCGCCCGACGATCGTGTGAACACCAGCAGCAGCGGGAACACCGCAAGCGTCGCGATCATCAGCAGCTTGTAGTCGTCGATATAGGCGATGATCTGCGCCTGCTGGGTAATGACAGCATCGAGCGCAGCCCGACCGGCGGCGGTTGCCGGATCCCAGAAATGAGCGATTTGCGGATTCTCGAAGCCGCGGTTCACATCGGTGACGTGCGCCGCAATCGCGGCGTGATTTGCCTGGGTGTTGCGCGTGAGCAGCGTATTCACTACGGAAATGCCCAAGGCGGAGCCGATATTGCGCGACAGACTGTAAAAGCCCGCGCCCTCGGTGCGGTGCTCGATCGATAGTGTCGACAACGTTGCGGCGCTCAGCGGCACAAACAGGAAGCCCAAGCCCACGCCCTGCACAACGCCGACCACGATGATCGATTGTTGTGATACGTCCGGGGTCCAGCCGGTCATGGCGTAGAACGACCACGCCGTCAGCCCCAGGCCGAAGGCCAGTAATACCCGCGTATCGACCCGGCCGACCATGCGGCCAACCACCATCATCGACGCCATGGTGCCAATGCCGCGCGGGCCCATGATGATGCCTGAGGTGAGAACCGGATAGTTCATCAAGCCTTGCAGGTAAGGCGGCTGCAATGCCAACGAGGCGTAATAGGTAAGGCCGACGACAGCGACGAATACCGTGCCCGCTGTGAAATTGCGGTCGCGGAACAGACCCGGCCGCACGAACGGTTTCTCGGCGGTAAGGGTGTGGACCACGAACAGATACAGCGCCGCGAACGTAACCACGGCCTCGAAGATGATCTCGCCGGAGTAGAACCAGTCTTTAATTTCGCCGCGATCAAGCATGATTTGCAGCGCGCCGAGCGCGATGCTCAACGTGCCAAATCCGAACCAATCAAGTTTATCGGCGCTGCGTTTGGTCTCGGGCAGGAACGCGCTGATGCCGAGCAGCCCGAGAATGCCGATCGGCAGGTTGATGTAAAACACCCAGCGCCAACTGTAATTCTCGGTCAGCCAGCCGCCGAGCACGGGCCCCAGGATTGGCCCGACCATGACACCGACGCCGAACAACGCCATGGCAAAGCCGTGGCGCTCGCGCGGATAGACGTTGAACAGCACGGTCTGTGACAGCGGCACCAACGCCGCGCCAAACGCGCCCTGCATGGTCCGAAACAGCACGATCTGCGTCAAAGACTGCGCCATCCCGCACAGCATCGACGCCACTGTGAAACCCGAGATCGAAATCAGGAAGAGACGCTTGATCCCGAAGCGGCCGGCCAGGAAGCCGGTCGGCGGCGTCATGATAGCGGCGGCGACAATGTAGGAGGTCAGCACCCAGTCGATCTGGTCCTGGCTCGCCGAGACGCTGCCCTGCATATACGGCAGCGCGACATTCGCGATGGTGGTGTCGAGCGCCTGCATCAGCGTGGCCAGGATCACGCAAGCCGTGATCGCCCCGCGATTGACGCTGTCTCCTGCCTCGGCGTCGGCAGCCATATCACTCACCAGAAATGCGGAAAGCCGCGGGCGTGGCCGGTGTCGACATTGACTTCTGCGCTCATGCCGGCACGCAGCGGCGGCTTGTTCTTGTCGCTGTTATCGACGCGCACGCGCATCGGCACGCGCTGAACGACTTTCACCCAATTGCCGCTGGTGTTCTGCGCCGGCAATAAGGAAAATTCCTGCGATGCCGCCGGGCTGACGCTCTCGACGGTGCCGTTCCAGATCGCGTTCGGATAGGTGTCGACCGTGATGGTCACCGGTTGGCCAGGCTTCACGTAGGTCAATTCGGTTTCTTTCGGGTTGGCCGCGATCCAGACGTGATCGGTATCAACCAGATAGAACGCCGTCGTCGAGGCCGCGAGGTATTTGCCGGGCGCGATGCTCGGCACGCTGGTCGTTGTGCCAGCGAACGGCGCCTTGACCACAGTGTCATTGAGCTGACGTTGCGCCTCGTCGACCTGCGCCTGTGCTTGCAAATATTGCGGATGCTGATTTGTCGGAATGTCGGCATTACCGGCGAGCCTGGCGAGCTGCACTTGCGCCTGCTGCTGCAAGGATTGGAGCTTGCTCTTGTCGTTTGCCAGCGCGTATTTCGCCTGGTCGTACACAGCCTGGGACGCGGTGCCGCTTTTGAGCAGCATGTCCTGGCGATTGTAATTGGTCTGATCGAGATCGACCTGCGCCTGCTCAGCCTGAGCATCGCTGAGCATGTGTTTGTAATCCTGCTTCATCGCGTCGATCATCAGTCCGGTCTGCGACAGACTCGCCTTGGCATTGTCTAGAGCGATCTGGAATTGCCGCGGATCGAGCCGATACAGCACCTGCCCCACATCGACGTGCTGATTGTCCTTGACGTTGACCTCCTGAACGATGCCGGCGACGTCGGTCGATATGCCGACCTTCTCGGCGTCCACATAGGCGTCATCGGTGGACATCACCGCGCCGCCGAGCACGTACCAGAGGCCGCCGGCGATCAGCACGATCGGCAACAGACCGAACAGCATCCAGCGCATGCGCTGCCGCCGTGACGCCGGCAGCTTTGTCTTCAGGCGGTCGAGAGGGTTCGACTGCGGCGCCGGAGCGCCCGGCGCCGTTTTCGCTTCCGGTGCTTCGTCGCGTTCGGGGAAGATTTTCTTGACGACGGCTTCAGCCATAGGTGCGCTCTCCCGCCGTCGCCGGGCGCTGCTGGATGGCCTGGCGCAAGTTCTCCTTGACGGTGGCAAGCTGGCTGACGATCTGCTCGACGCCCTCGCGCGACACGCCCTTGAGAGCCTCCCCCATCATGTCCTCGCCGAGCTCGCCGAGATGCTCCAGAAGCGGCCGTGCGGCGGGCGTCAGGAACAGGCGTTTGGCACGGCGATCATTGGGATCGGACCGGCGTTCGATCAGGCCGGACTCGCACAGCCGGTCGAGCAGGCGGGTCAGACTAATCGGCTGGAGGTCGAGCATCTCGGCAAGTTCGGACTGCTTGAGGCCCTCGAAGCGGTCGAGCCTTGCGAGCACCGCCCATTGCGCCCGGGTGACCCCATACTGAGCCCCTTTGTAGTCCGCATAGGTTTTCAACATTCGAGCGACATCATTGATTATAAAGGCAAATTCTCTATTCAGGGAGCGCGGTAACATGAAAGCCTCCGAAGCAGGCCATTGATAGGTCTACTTATTTGACGCTCACGTAAGATAAGGTAACTTATGAATTTGTCGAGGTATTTCGGGCATCCGGCGGGAATGCCTCAGATGCTCGCAGCGCGGGGCTCTGGACCGGTCAGGCCAACCCAAGCTCGGCGAAGGCATCGATGTGGTGGCTGGCGGCGCTCTCGGCGAAGCAGCAGAACAGGACCCGCGCGATGCCGCGCGGCGCAGCCGCGATTTCGGATGCGACCGTGCCGACAGCGATGCGGGCGGCGCGGTCGGCCGGGAAGCGATAGACGCCAGTTGAGATGGCCGGGAAGGCGATCGAGGCCAGCCGGTGTCCAGCGGCCAGATCGAGCGAGGTCCGGTAGCACGACGCCAGCAATTCGTCTTCGCCCTCGCCGCCCCCGTTCCACACCGGACCGACCGCGTGGATGACATGCTTTGCCGGCAGCCGGTAGCCACGGGTCAGTTTGGCCGAGCCGGTGGCGCAGCCGCCGAGGGTTTTGCATTCGGCGTACAATTCCGGCCCAGCCGCGCGATGGATCGCGCCGTCGACGCCACCACCACCGAGCAGGCTCTGGTTCGCGGCATTGACGATGGCATCGACCGCAAGCGTCGTGATGTCGGCAACGCAGACTTCGAGCCGTGCGGGACCGATCTCGGCGATCAGCAGTGAAGCAGCGTCCGGCATGGATTGCAGTCTATCACGCCCACTCGGCCTGCGCCTCGGCGCGCAGGTCCACCGTGCTTTTGACGCCGATATCGTCGAAATGCTCGTCGAGGAAGCGCCGCGCCGCGCGCTTGCCGCTGACGTGCAGCATCTCGAAGAAATCGTAGTCGGTCGACAGCTTGCTGAAGGCGTCGAAATGGGTGCCGAAACGACCGAGCACGATGCGATGGATATTGATGCGGCGATATTGGCCGGGCCCGGTGCCGCGCGGCAGCTTGCCCTGATCGATCAGCCGGGCGACGAAGTCGATGGCCCGATACTCCCCTATCAGCGACGAGTTGAAGGTGATTTCGTTGACGCGATTCATGATCTCGCTCGACGACGTCGGCGTCTCTTGCCGCACCAGCGGATTGATCTGCACCACCAGCACGTCTTCGGTCGTGGTGCTGCGGAAGAACGGAAAGATCACCGGATTGCCAAGATAGCCGCCGTCCCAATAGGGCACGCCGTCGATTTCCACGGCGCGGAACAACATCGGCAGGCAGGCCGACGCCATGACCGCGTCGGCGGTGATTTTTTCGCGCGGGAAAATGCGCACCCGGCCGGTCTGCACATTGGTCGCCGAGACGAAAAGTTGCATGTCGGCGGCGGCGCGCAATTCGTCGAAATCGACAAAGCGCTCGATCAAATCCTTCAGGGGATTGATATTGAGCGGATTGACATCATAAGGCGAAAAGTAGCGTGACAGCGCATCGAACCAGGCCTGCACCGGAGTGCCTTCGAGCGGCGTGAACGACAACAGACGTTGCAAGACTTCCCGCTGCAACGCCGGCAAATTGCCAGTGCTGGACGCCGCCCGCCAAAAATCGGCAAGCCGCTTTTGCGCTTCCTCGCGGCCGCCACGGATCAGGCCATCGGCCAGCATCACTGCATTCATCGCGCCCGCCGACGTGCCGGAAATGCCTTCGATCGCCAGCCGTTCATCGGACAAAAGCTGCTCGAGAACGCCCCAGGTAAAGGCGCCATGTGCACCGCCGCCTTGCAGAGCGAGATTGATGCGTTTGGTCGTCGACGGATTTTTGCGATCCGCGGCGCGGCCGGGCAACAGCGATGCGAGAAGATTCTTCATGCCGCTAGTCCGTCACCGTGAGGTGCGAGGTGCGGCGCGAGCCCAAACGTGCAATCACTCCGCCGTCCAGCCGCCGTCGATCGAGAGATTGGCGCCAGTGATGGCCTTTGCCGCATCCGAGCATAGGTAGACAGCAAGACTCGCCACTTCTTCGACGGTGACGAACTCCTTGGTCGGCTGCGCCGCCAGGATGACGTCGCGCTTGACCTGCTCCTCGGTCATACCGCGGGCCTTGGCGGTGTCGGGGATCTGCTTTTCGACCAACGGCGTCCACACATAGCCCGGGCTGATGCAGTTTACCGTTATGCCAAAGGTCGCGGTTTCCAGTGCAACCGTCTTCGACAATCCGGCAAGACCATGCTTGGCGGTGACGTAAGCAGACTTGAATGGGGAAGCGACCAGCGAGTGCGCGGACGCGGTTGAGATGATGCGTCCCCATTTACGCGCTTTCATGCCGGGGACCGCGGCGCGCATGGCGTGGAATGCCGCCGACAGGTTGATCGAAATGATCTGGTCCCATTTCTCGATCGGAAAATCCTCGATCGGCGAGACAAACTGGATCCCGGCATTGTTCACCAGAATGTCCAGCGCACCGAATGTAGTCTCGGCAGTCTTGATCATGGCGGCGATTTCGGCCGGTTTGCTCATGTCGGCGGCGGAATAGACCGCTTTAACACCGAAATCTTTCTCGATACCGCTGCGTTCTTTTTCGATCGCCGCCGCATCCCCGAAACCGTTGATGGTGACGTTGGCGCCCTGCTCGGCGATGGCACGAGCCATAGCGAGACCGATTCCGGATGTTGAACCGGTGACCAGCGCGGACTTTCCTTTCAGCATGAAAATCCCCAATTCAATACGGCGCCTTGATAGAATGGTGCCAAATGATGTGAGCTTTCGCGGACTCGCGGGAATGTGGGATGCTTCTTATTGCAGCGCAACATAAATATTTGACCTTCCGTCACGTTTTCGCGATCCCTCTGCGAAGCGTCGCGCTATGTTTAAGCCTATTCACTAGGGAATGACGCCGATGCCGCGCGCAGTCTTCCCAGCGCCCGATCACGATCACGACCGCTGCGCCAGCGCGGCGATCGCGCACGCCGAGGCGCAATGTGAGGCGCGCGAGCAACGGCTGACACCGATCCGCCGCCAGGTGCTGGAAACGCTATTGGCAAGTCACAAGCCGCTCGGCGCCTACGAGATCATCGAGCGGCTGACGCGTGACACCCGCCCGGCACCGATCACTGTATATCGCGCGCTCGATTTCCTGCGCGACAATGGTCTCGTTCACCGTATCGCCAGCCGCAACGCTTTCGTCGCCTGCGTGCACAATCACGCCGGCGACGATCTCGTCGTCTTCCTGATTTGTGAGCGTTGCGGCGCAGTGGGCGAGGCGCCAGGCGGCTCGGTCGCCGATGCACTCAAGGCCTCGTCGCGCGCCGCCGGCTTTGCGCCGAAGAGTCCGCTGATCGAGATTGCCGGCATCTGCTCGCATTGCCGCGAGCGATGATAAACGACGAGGCCTTGCAGCAGGCAGCACGCGCCTTGAACGCTGGGCGTCCGCAAGAGGCCGAGCGCATTTCCGCCGAAGTGCTCAAGATCAACCCCAATCACTCTGGTGCATTGCATGTCATCGGCTACGCGCTTCTGATGCAGCGCCGGTTCGATGACGCTGTCGCGATGCTCAAACCGGTAGCGCGCAGGCAGCGTGATGCGGAATTCGACACTCAGCTTGCAATCGCGTTGCGTGGTGCCGGCCGGGATGGCGACGCAATGAACGAGCTCAAACGCGCCATCAAACGCAAGCCGCCCTATGCGCCGGCATTCGTCGAGCTTGGCGACCTATTAACGACCCTGAAACGCCACGATGAAGCGATTGATACATTGAGACACGGTCTCGATGTCGCGCCGATGCTGCCGGAACTGTCGATTCAACTTGGTTATGCGCTGCTGGAGCGAAGGCACTATGCCGAAGCCAAGGCCGCCTTCGCACGCGCGCTGGCTATCACGCCGGATCGCTACAACGCGCTGTTCGGCATGGCCAAGACGCTCCAACAGCTCGGCGAGTGCGAGGTCGCGGCGGACTATTTCCGACGGTGCTTGATGATTCATCCGGACAATGCCGAGCTCTGGCTTGATCTCGGCCAGTGCCTCCTGGAGGCCGGCCAGCGTGACGCCGGTTATGAGTGTTTCCGCACCGCGGCGCGAGGCGACGCCAAGCACCGTAAAAACGCGCTGTCATCGCTGGTGCGCTCGGGACGCGGCCGTTTTTGGCTCAAGCCCAGCGCCGCTACCCGTTATCTGCTAGGGACAAAAAGTTGAAGCGGCTTGGCGGCGCGCGTCAGCGCTTCGGCGCCCGGAAAGCCCGGCGATAAACATCGGGCTGAGCCCCCAGCGTGGTTCGCGTTTCAATCGTTGACGCGCTCTGTTCCCTTGACAGCACCTCGAAGCTATCGCTCCAAGCGTCGCGTTTGACCGGCAAGCACTGCGCCACCGGTGTACCTTTCGGCAGTACGCCATTGAAATCCGCGTCATGCCAGCGCGCCGGGAAATTTATCGGACTATCGGTGAAGGTGTCGCAATCGACCAGGCCTGTGATCGTCGTGAACGGCAGATCGGTGCGATTGAGCGGATGCGTGAATAACAGCGAGTAGCCAGCCGGCGCTTCGATGCACCAGAAATTGTTGAACTTGATGATGAAGCGGTCTTCGTCGAAAAACGGCGTGCCGGCGACTTGGCTCGGCGGATGAAAATCTATCGGCGAATGAGAGTATTCGCTGGCGTATCCCGTCGGCACTTCGAAGTCCCAGGTAAATTCGCCATCGCGAACTTCGAGATCCATCGCCAGCGGCATGAGGTAGCCATAGGTCATGGCATCGATGAACGGCGGACATCGCTTGACCGTCTGGATGTCCTCGCCCGCGTCCGGATCAGGCACCTTTTGCGGCAGCGCCTTGAACCAGTCCGGCAGGCCGAGCACCGCAGGGATCGGCCGCGGCAAAATCTTCTCCAGCTCCGGCGGGCACCGAAACGTCAGCGTCATGCGGTTGACCTGATCCATGTTCCGATGCCCCTTAGGTCCCTCCATCGCCCAGCCAGGCGCAACCTCTCGTTGCTCCATTTAACAACACATAACCGCAAAATAAACAACCCAGACGGGTAGTCACCACCGCAATGTCTTCGTCTCCCACCCTCTCTTCCCGCCCGCTCGATGCTCTTGCCGTAGCGGTGACAGTCGGACTTTGCCTGAGCTGGGGCTTCAACAATGTCGCGATCAAAATCGCGATCCACGATATTCCGCCGCTGATCCAATCATCGGCGCGTTCGGCAATCTCGACGCTGTTGGTCTTTGCCTGGACTCAGGTCCGCGGCATGCCGTTGTTCAAGCGCGACGGCACGCTCAAGGCGGGGCTTTGGGCCGGAATATTATTTACCCTCGAATTTCTACTGATCTATCGCGGTCTGGTCTGGACCACTGCGACGCGCGGCGTGCTGTTTCTCTACCTCGCGCCGTTTTTTGTCGTCATCGGATCGCGCTGGCTTATTCCCGGCGACCATTTTTCCGTGTCGCAATGGCTCGGGCTGCTGTTGTCTTTCGCAGGTATCGTTATTGCGTTCGGAGTGCCGACACCTGCGGCAAATCCGAACCAGTTGCTCGGCGACGTCATGCTGCTCGGCGCCGGCGCAGCGTGGGGCGCCACGACGCTGGTGATCAAGGCAAGCACGCTTAATCGCATCAGCGCCGAAAAGACGCTGCTCTATCAGCTCGTCGTTTCGGCGCCACTCCTCGCGCTCGGCGCGATGGTCTTCGGCGAACGCATTGACACCGTACCGTCGGCTGCCGCGCTAGGCGCCTTCACCTATCAGAACATCGTGGTGAGCGTGACGTTCGCGATGTGGTTCGCCCTTATTGTGCGCTACTCCGCGGCGCGGCTCTCGGCGTTCACGTTTCTGGCGCCGCTGTTCGGCGTCGCCGCCGGCCACTTCGTCTTGAACGAGCCGTTGACGCCAGCTTTCGCCGTAGCCGTCGTTTTCGTCGCCGGCGGCATCCTCCTCGTCAACCGGCCTCGGTGACGCTATATCGTGGGTGTCCGGCCCCGGTCGATAAAACGGGGCGAGTCCGCTGAACGATCTAAGGTGCTGATCTCATGATGGAATTTTCTGGTCCCGCTGAACGGCATCAAACCATCGCGGTAAAGGTCGGCAAGGTAACCGTCGGCGGCGGCGCGCCCGTTGTGGTGCAGTCGATGACCAATACCGACACCGCCGATATCGACGGCACGGTAAAGCAGGTGGCGGCGCTGGCCCGCGCGGGCTCGGAGATCGTCCGCATCACCGTCGACCGCGACGAGGCCGCGGCCGCTGTGCCGCATATCAAGGAGCGGCTTCTGAAAATGAATGTCGACGTGCCGATCGTCGGCGATTTTCACTATATCGGCCACAAGCTCCTTGCCGATCACCCGGCCTGCGCCGAAGCGCTCGACAAATACCGCATCAATCCCGGCAACGTCGGTTTCAAGGAAAAAAAGGACCGCCAGTTCGGCGCCATCGTCGAGACTGCGATCAAACACGACAAGCCGGTCCGTATCGGCGCCAATTGGGGCTCGCTCGACCAGGATTTGCTCACGCACCTGATGGACGAGAACGCCAAGTCAAACCATCCGGTCGACGCGCGCGACGTGACGCGCGAGGCGATGCTCCAGTCGGCGATGCTGTCGGCGGAACGGGCCGAGGAGATCGGCCTGCCGCGCTCGAAGATTATTCTATCGGCGAAAGTGTCCGCGGTGCAGGATTTGATCGGCGTCTATGCCGAACTGGCGCGGCGCTCCAATTACGCGCTGCATCTCGGCCTCACCGAGGCCGGCATGGGCTCAAAGGGCATCGTCGCTTCATCGGCCGCGATGGGGGTGCTGCTGCAGCAGGGTATCGGCGACACCATCCGTGTCTCGCTGACGCCGGAGCCGAATGGCGACCGCACGCTCGAAGTCAAAGTCGCGCAGGAACTGCTGCAGACGGTGGGTCTTCGCACTTTCGTGCCGCTGGTGGCCGCCTGCCCCGGCTGCGGTCGTACCACCTCGACAACGTTCCAGGAGCTGGCATCCAGCATCCAGAGCTTCATCCGCGACTCGATGCCGGAATGGAAGACGCGCTATCCGGGGGTCGAGGGCCTCAACGTCGCGGTCATGGGCTGCATCGTCAACGGACCGGGCGAATCCAAGCATGCTGACATCGGTATCTCGCTGCCCGGCACTGGCGAACATCCGACAGCGCCGGTCTTCATCGACGGCAAGAAAGCCATGACGCTGCGCGGCCCGACGGTGTCGGCCGATTTCCAGAAGATCGTCATCGATTACATCGAGCGCCGCTTCGGCACCGGCAGCGCGGGCCGCACCGCGGCGGAGTAATCCCGCGCATTTCGGGCACCGGCTCGCGTTCCTGAGAGCGCCACGCGCGCATATGCGACCTCGCGCAAAGCCCAATTGACCATTTCTCGTTCCCCGCTACGCTTATCGTTTCGGCTGTGGAAATTGGAGAGAGTGCAGATGGCAGCGCCGGGAGCGCGCAAGCTCGATGGCGGCGGCATCATTGCCGCTGTCAAGGCGAGCGGGGTTGAATACATCTTATCGGTGCCGGACATCACCACGAGTTCCGGCTTGCTGGCGCCGATCGCGCGGGACAAAGACCTCAAGCTCATCCGGGTCTGCAAGGAAGACGAGTGCATCGGTATCGGCACCGGCCTCGCCTATTCCGGCAAGCGCTCCCTAACGCTGATCCAGCACACCGGCTTTCTCGATTCGATCAACGCCATCCGCGGCGTTGCTGTCGAATTCAAGCAGCCGATCTGCATGATGGTCGGGTTGCTGCAACACGATCCGGAAACGACACCCAGAGAGTCGCCGCGTTACGGCGTCCGCATCGTCGCGCCGATCCTCGACGACATGGGCATCACGCACCACGTCATCAACAATGACGACGACATCGCGCAGATCAAACCGGCGATCGACAAAGCCTACGCAAAGTCGCAGCCTGTTGTTTTTTTGATCTCCAGGAGCCCGGACGCGCCATGATGAAACGCGATGAATGCTTTCGCATCCTGGCGCGCCACATCAAGGACGAGGCGGTGGTTGCGACCTACAGTTCCGCTGTCGATTGGGTCGGCATCGCTCCGCGGCCGCTGAACTATCTGTCGATCGGCGCCATGGGACTTGATTCGTCGCACGGACTTGGCTTGGCGCTCGGCCGCCCCGACAAGCGCGTCGTCGTGCTGCAGGGCGACGGCAGTTTATTGATGAATCTCGGTAGCCTCGTCACCATCGGGGCCGTCGCGCCAAAGAATCTCGTCCACTTCGTCGCGCACAACGAAACCTACGAGGCGAACGGCGGACATCCCATCCCCAATCGGCAAGTCGATTTCGCCACCATGGCGCGCTCGGCGGGCTATGCGGCGACTTACGATTTTTCCGATCTACGAATGTTCGAGCAGCAAGTCGCGCATGTGCTCGAACAAGATGGGCCGGTCTTTGCGACACTGCACGTCGAACCGTCAAAGCCGTTGAAATACGATTACCCGAGCCTGTACGACCCGAAGAAGCGCGAGGCGTTCAAGGCGCTGTGGCAGAGCTGACGCGATCGACAACGTCCGGCCCAGCGCGGCGGCGCACTTGGCTCAGTGCTTCTTTTCCAGCCGCTGCGCCAGGTCGTCGAGCTGATCGAGATTGCGGTAGCGGATGCTGACCACACCCTTGCCGCCGCGGTTGTCGATGCTGACGACAAGGCCGAGCGCGTCGGACAGCCGTTTCTCGAGCGCAACCGTGTCGGCTTCCTTCTCGGCTTTCGGTTTGCGGTTGTTCGCGTTCGGATTGCCGTTGCGGCGCGATCCCTGGCGCGCCATTTCCTCGACCTGACGCACGTTAAGTCCGAGCGCCACGATTTCGTCCGCAAGCCGCTCCGCATCGTGATGGCCCACCAGGGCGCGAGCATGGCCGGGGCTGAGACGGCCGGATTGGATATGTTCCCTGACCCGATCGGGCAGCGTTTGTAGCCGCAGCATATTGGCGACATGACTGCAACTCTTCCCGACCAAGCGGGCGACGTCCTCCTGGCTGTGGCTGAAATCACGAATAAGTGCGCGGTAGCCCTCCGCCTCTTCGAGCGGATTGAGATCGGCCCGCTGCACGTTCTCGATGATCGCAAGTTGCAGCGACTCGGCATCGGTTGCTTCGATGATGACGACCGGGACTTCGTGCAACCCGGCGCGTTGCGCAGCGCGCCAGCGCCGCTCGCCGGCGATGATCTCGAATGAGTCCGCCACACCGCGCACTGGCCGCGCCACGATCGGCTGGATGATGCCGCGTTCGCGCAGCGAGTCGGCAAGTTCATCAAGCTCGTCGTTGGAAAACATCCGCCGCGGATTGCGCGCATTTGGTCGCAATGAACTGGTCGGAATTCGGCGCTGCCCGACCGGCCGCTGTTCGGCCGAGCTTTCATTGCCGACATCGCCGATGAGCGACGCGAGGCCGCGTCCCAATCGCGATCGTGCCGCTTCGTCTGCCATCGCAGCCTTCCCCGGCATAGTGCTCACGCGACCTGACCGCCCTCGCCCGCCGAGAGTTCTTTCTCGCGCTGGATGATTTCGGTCGCTAGCCGCAAATAGGCTTCGCTGCCGCTGCATTTGAGATCGTAAACCAGCACCGGCTTGCCGTAGGACGGCGCCTCCGACACCCGCACGTTTCGCGGGATGATGGTGTCGTAGACTTTTCGGCCCATGAATTGGCGGACATCGGCGACGACCTGGCCGGACAGATTGTTGCGCGCGTCGAACATCGTCAGCACGATGCCGTGGATGGTGAGGTCGGGGTTGAGCTGCTTTTTCACCAACTCCACGGTTTTCAAAAGCTGCGACAGCCCTTCGAGCGCGAAGAACTCGCATTGCAGCGGCACCAGAATGGCGTTGGCTGCCGCCATCGCGTTGATGGTGAGGAGATTAAGCGACGGCGGACAGTCGACCAGCACATAGGTGAATTTTGTTTGACCGGCCACGACGCTGCCGAGCGGTGCCAGCGCCGAGCGCAGCCGGAAGGCGCGATCGCGCGCCTGGCCGATTTCAAGTTCAAGCCCGGAAAGATCGAGCGTCGATGGCGCCAGATGCAGTCGTGGCACTGCCGTGGCGACGATCGCGTCACGCAGCGGAGTTTGTCCGACCAGCACGTCATAGGTGGAGTGGAGCCGGTTGGCGCGATCGATGCCGAGACCGGTCGAGGCGTTGCCCTGCGGATCAAGATCGATGATCAGGACTTCCTCGCCGATGGCTGCGAGCGCGGTGCCGAGATTGATCGCGGTCGTCGTTTTGCCGACACCGCCTTTCTGGTTGGCGACCGCGAGCACGCGCGGGTGCCGAATTGTCTGCATGCGAGGCGGCGGCTCCGGCGCGGCGAAGGGGACTACGCTCGCGATCTGGTCGGGGGGTGACGTTTCGCTCATGGCCGCTGCTTTCGTATTTGGTCGCCCGGCGTTGCAATCATTCCGTGTGACGGCTCAACTTCTGATTGGCGCCAGTTATGCACACTATCCGAGCTTTGGAATCGGTGAGACTCGGAACCAGAGATGCTTCGATGCTCCAACATTTAGTGGCTTCCGTCAATTCAGCCTCAACATCTTGCCCCTTCGGGAATAATCCTTGGGCCCCACAGGCCAACAACGGATACGCTGCGGACAACAGCTCCACAAGCGGTGCCAAGGCCCGAGCGGTCACGATCTCAACAAACTCGGGTGGGTTATCGACGAAATCCCCGATGCGCACAGGGTGGATGACCGCGGAAGCGCCCGCCACCCTCGCCGCTTCGCGCAGGAATGCCGCCTTCTTGATGTTGCTCTCGACCAAATGCACCCGCGCACCGGGCGAATCCGCAAGTGCACAGGCCAGCACCAAGCCGGGAAAGCCAGCACCGGAGCCAAAATCCACCCAGATTTTCGCATGCGGCGCCAGCGCAAGAAGCTGGAGCAAGTCGGCGATATGCCGAG
This sequence comes from uncultured Alphaproteobacteria bacterium, assembly GCA_963813825.1. GTDB lineage: Bacteria > Pseudomonadota > Alphaproteobacteria > Rhizobiales > Xanthobacteraceae > BOG-931. The sequence continues at coordinate 84,712 of CAWFBB010000027.1, read as the reverse complement.
TCCAGAGCTTCGGTACAGTGGATGGCGCGATCAGATTTATCTTTGGCTGCCAAACGAGGAGTGTGGCGACAAACCGATCGAGCCGGGCAATTGTTTCACGTGAAACAGGCGTCAGCGCCAGCGCGCTGCTGCGATCCTCGGTGAGATCAGGCGACTGCGCCATCGGCAGATTTGTGTTCCGGCTGCCGGCCCTGCCGGCGCATATGCACGACCAGCAACGTTAACGCCGCTGGTGTAATGCCGTCGATGCGGCCAGCATGGCCTATGGTGCGCGGCCGCTGGGTTTGCAGCTTGTGGCGGACCTCGTTGGAAAGCCCAAGAAGCGCGGCGTAGTCGATATCGTCAGGCAGAACCAGGGCTTCGTCGCGGCGATAGGACACCACATCGGCGGCCTGGCGGCTGAGATAGACGTCGTATTTGGCGTCAGTCTCGACTTGTTCGGCGACCTTTGGCGGCAGGTCTGCGAACGCCGGCCAAATCCGTGCTACGTCGGCCAAGCCGATGCTCGGATACGACAGGAGTTCAAACGCCGAGCGGCGCTGACCGTCCTTGCGCAGTGCCACGCCATGACGCGCGGCTTCGGTGGGCGTAACGACTGCCCCACGCGCCATCTCCCGCGCCGCGTCGAGCTCTATCATTTTGGCGCGATGCGCACGTGCGCGTTCAGCACCAACGCAGCCGAGCGCGATGGCCTTCCCCGTCAGCCTCTGATCGGCATTGTCGGCGCGCAGTATCAGCCGGTATTCGGCGCGCGAAGTGAACATGCGATACGGCTCGGTGACACCGCGGGTCACGAGATCGTCGATCATCACGCCGAGGTAGGCTTCGGCACGGTCGAACACGACCGGCGCTCCGCCGCTAGCGCGCGCGGCGGCGTTGAGACCGGCAAGAAGTCCCTGTGCCGCAGCCTCTTCGTAACCGGTTGTGCCGTTTATCTGACCGGCCAGATACAACCCCGGAATACGCTTGCTTTCCAGCGACGGGCTCAGTTCGCGCGGGTCGACGTGATCGTATTCGATCGCGTAGCCAGCCCGGACCATGCGGGCGCATTCAAGTCCAGGGATGGTCGCGACCAGTGCGGCTTGGACCTCCTGCGGCAGCGAGGTTGAGATGCCGTTGGGGTAAACGGTTGTGTCGTCGAGGCCTTCCGGCTCGAGAAAAATCTGGTGTCCGTCACGCTCGCCGAAGCGCACGATCTTGTCTTCAATCGACGGGCAATAGCGCGGACCGCGGCTCTTGATCTGGCCGGAATACATCGGCGAAAGGTGCACGTTGGCGCGGATGATGGCGTGGGTGGCGGCATTGGTCCGGGTGATGCCACACCGGATCTGCGGATTGGTGATTCGGTCCGTCAGCACCGAAAACGGCTCTGGTGGCTCGTCTCCGGGCTGCATTTCGATCGCGGACCAGTCGATGGTCGCGCCGTCGAGGCGGGGAGGCGTGCCGGTCTTCAAGCGGCCGAGGGCGAAGCCGGCTCGCTCCAGGGTCAATGACAAGCCTGTGGCGGGCGCTTCGCCAACTCGGCCCGCCGGAATCTGCTGCTCGCCGATATGGATCAGACCGCGCAGAAACGTGCCGGTGGTCAGCACCACAGCGCCGCAGCCGACGATACGGCCATCGTTCAGCCTGACAGCGTTGACCTGCCCGTCGATGACCAGATCATCCACTTCCGCTTCGATCACGGTGAGATTTGCCTGCTCGCGGATCGCCTGCTGCATCGCTGCCGCATAGAGTTTGCGATCGGCCTGAGCGCGCGGTCCGCGCACCGCCGGGCCTTTACGGCGGTTGAGCAGGCGAAACTGAATGCCGCCCGCATCGGCAATGCGGCCCATCAAGCCGTCGAAAGCATCGATTTCCCGGACGAGATGGCCCTTGCCAAGCCCGCCAATGGACGGATTGCACGACATCGCGCCAATGGTGGCAAACCGATGGGTTATCAACGCCGTGCGCGCGCCCATGCGCGCGGACGCAGCGCCGGCCTCGCAGCCGGCATGGCCACCGCCAACAACAATTACGTCGAAACGGGCATCCATCGAACGCTCCAGCATCGGAACCTTCTAGCCAACCCCAAATCGGCGGTCAAAAGCCGCTGCCACGGCATTGTTTCACGTGAAACATGGGCGTGCCGCTCCCAATCGCAGCGTTAACAATTCATTTACCGATACAGAAATCGCGAAAGATGGCGTCCAAAATATCTTCGACGTCGACCCGGCCGGTAAGCCGGCCTAGCATTGTGGCCGCCGTGCGTAATTCTTCAGCGATCAGTTCTTCGCTCCCTGAGTTTCCGACCGCCAAGGCCCGATCAAGCGCCGCAACCGTTTCGGTGAGGATGAGTCGATGGCGGGCTCGTGTTACCAGAACAGATTCCGTGGCACCAAAAAATTCCCGGGCGACCTCAGCCAAGGCAGCGACCAAAAGGTCAATTCCGGCCCCGGTCTTGGCAGAGACAGATAGTTTGAACTCATATTCATCATTAGGTTGTTTGACCGTGCCGGTATCTGAATCTGCGTTCACCATATCGATCTTATTTTCGACGAGCCAAACCCGCGTTTTCGCGAGATTCGCGGGACATTTATTGCCCGCTCCGCCGTTGGCCGAGGCGTCAATGGCCCAGAGCACCAGATCGGCCGCTGCCGCGCGCGCGCCGGCACGGCGGACACCCTCCTGCTCGACTGGATCATCGCTGCCACGAATACCGGCGGTGTCCAGCACCGTCATGGGGTAGCCGCCAAGGTCGAGATGGACTTCGATGACATCGCGCGTCGTGCCGGGATATGGCGACACAATTGCAGCCTCGCGGCGTGCCAGACGATTGAGCAGCGTCGATTTCCCAGCGTTCGGAGGACCCGCAATGGCGACAACCAGCCCATCCCGCAGCCGCTCACCACGGCCACCGTCGGCTAGCGATACTGCAATCTCGTCACGCAATTGCTGCGCAGCATTTAGCGCTGGCCGCACCAAATCTTCGGGCACATCGGCCTCGTCGGAAAAATCGATCCGTGCCTCAATCTGTGCGAGGGTTTGGATCAAGCGCTGCCGCCACGCCTCGGCACGGGCGCCGATCAGGCCCTTGAGCTGACGCAACGCCAATTGCCGCTGCGCATTCGTTTCGGCGGCAATGAGATCGGCCAGGCCCTCGACGGCCGTGAGATCGAGCTTGCCGTTCTCAAAGGCTCGGCGCGTGAACTCACCAGCTTCGGCGATACGGCACCCCGCAATCGTGCCCAGCGCATCGAGCACGCCGGCGATCACCGCATGGCCCCCGTGGACCTGTAGTTCGGCAACGTCTTCACCGGTCTCGCTGTGTGGGCCGGGAAACCACAGCGCGAGCGCCTCGTCGATCACGTCGCCGCTCGCCGGATCCCGCACACGCGCAAGCTTCGCCACGCGCGGCTCCGGCACGCGCCCGATCAGCGTTTCAAGCGCTACGCCAGCGCGAGGCCCAGAAATCCGCACTACCGCAATCGCCGCCGGCGGACGGCCGGAGGAGAGGGCAAAGATCGTTTCGCGCGAAAAGCCCCTCATGTCGACACTCGTCCAACGTCACTCTTGTCGCCAAATGCCGGCGATCATAAGTTACATGTAACCAACCCAGGCCGTTCATGACAGCTAAGCCCTCATCTCGGCGCTCCAAGTCCCAGCGTCCGGCACCAAAGTCATCCCGCGACAAGGTCAGCAACCATCGAATGCGGATGAAAGCCCAGGGTATGCGCCTAATTCAATTGTGGGTGCCCGACACACGGACTGCCCAATTTGCAAAGGAAGCGAAGCGCCAATCGCGCCTTGCGAACCGCAGCTCTCATGCCGCAGAAGACCAAGCGTGGGTTGACGCGATATCAGATCGGATCGCCGATTGAAACGCGGCGAAATATGGACTGCATCCGCGGACCTCGAATACGCTAGAAAGCCGCGACCAGTCGTTATTGTTCAACACGAGAACTTCGATAGCCTCAATTCTGTGACCACTTGTGGTTTCACGAGTGACCCGTCGAACCTGCCGTTGTTCCGCATCCTGATTGGCCCGTCACCGCTCAATGGCCTTCAATCTCCGTCACGCATCATGGTGGACAAGATTCTCACTATTCGAAAAAGCACCTTGGGCTACTTGATCGGCCATCTTAGCCGCCAAGATCTCACGCGCCTCGATCGAGCAATCGCGACATTTCTGGGCTTGTCGGATCGATAGCCATGTCAACATCATCCCAAACATCCCATCAAAACCGACTTGCCAACGAGACCAGCCCGTACCTCCTGCAGCATCGGCACAACCCCGTGGATTGGTGGGCATGGGGGCCTGACGCTTTGGCGGAAGCCAAGCGCACCAACAAGCCGATCCTGCTTTCGGTCGGCTATGCGGCTTGCCACTGGTGCCATGTCATGGCGCACGAAAGCTTCGAGGACGACGCCACCGCGGCGGTGATGAACGAGCTGTTCGTCAATATCAAAGTCGATCGCGAGGAACGGCCCGATATCGATCAAATCTATATGGCGGCGCTGCATCATCTCGGTGAACACGGCGGCTGGCCGCTGACCATGTTTCTTACGCCGGACGGCGAGCCGATCTGGGGCGGCACTTATTTTCCGAAAGGTTCACGCTACGGCAAACCCGCCTTCGTCGATGTCTTGCGCGAGATCGCACGGCTGTTCCGCGAGGAGCCACAAAAGATCGAGAACAACCGCGCCGCGCTGATGGAGCGGCTCGCCGCCAAAGCGCGGCCGCCAGGCGTCGTAACGCTTGGTCGGGCGGAGCTCGACAATGCCGCGCGCCAGCTCGGCGGCATCATCGATCCGGTTAACGGCGGCACCCGAGGGGCGCCAAAATTTCCACAAGCGGCGCTGTTTGAGCTGTTGTGGCGCGCAGCCTTACGCACCGGCGAAGCACGCTATTTCGCCGCCGTCGACATCACGCTGCACCACATCTGTGAGGGCGGCATCTACGACCATCTCGGCGGCGGCTTCTCGCGCTATTCGGTCGACGAGCGCTGGCTCACCCCGCATTTCGAAAAGATGCTCTACGATAATGCGCAGCTTCTCGAACTGTTGGCGGTCGCTCACCAGCGCAGCGGCAATCCGCTTTACCGCCAGCGCGCCGCCGAAACCGTAGTGTGGCTTGCGCGCGAGATGACGACAGGCGAGGGCGCGTTTGCGGCCTCGCTCGATGCCGACTCCGAAGGCGAGGAAGGGAAGTTCTACGTCTGGTCATACGATGAGGCGATCGCGACCCTCGGCATAGAGGACGGTCAGTTCTTTGCGCGCCATTACGACGTCACACCGGCGGGCAATTTCGAAGGCCACAACATCCTCAACCGGCTCAAGCAGACCGAGTGCAGCGAGACAGACGAAGCGCGGCTGGGGACCTTGCGCAAAAAACTACTCTCCGTACGCGACACCCGCATCCGCCCCGGCCTCGACGACAAAGTGCTTGCCGACTGGAACGGAATGATGATCGCCGCGCTCACTAATGCCGGTCTGATGTTCAACGCGCCGTCATGGCTCGACATCGCGGCGCGCGCTTTCGGCTTTGTTGCGGGGGCAATGACAAAAGGCGACCGCCTCGGCCATTCCTGGCGCGGCGGCCAGCTCAAGTTTCCGGGGCTCGCGTCCGATTTCGCCGCCATGATCCGCGCCGCACTGGCGCTCTACGAGGCGCTCGGACAGCAAAACTATCTCGACCAAGCGCTGGCCTGGCAACACGCGCTAGATCGCGACTACGCCGATGCCGCCACTGGAACCTACTATCTCACCGCCGCCGACGCCGAAGGCCTCGTCATCCGGCCAGCCTCGACCGCCGACGAGGCGACGCCAAATCACAACGCGGTGGCAGCGCAAAACCTCATCCGCCTTGCGGTACTTGCCGGCGACGACCAATGGCGCGAAAAGGCCGACCGCCTGATTGCCGCCATCGCTCCGCAGGCGGTGGAGAATCTTTATATGCACGTGGCGCTGATGAACGCGGTCGACCTGCGCCTGCGCGCCTCCGAAATCGTCGTCACCGGGGAGGGGCCGCGCGCCGAAGCGTTGCTGGCAGCGGCTCGGGCACAGCCGCCGCTCGACCGCATCGTGTTCCACGCCGCCGCGGCCGCGGCGTTACCGGAGCGGCATCCCGCTCGCCATAAGGTCGCAGCGGCGAACGATCCCGCGGCTTTTGTCTGTGTTGGTGACACCTGTTCGTTGCCGGTCGGCGATCCTGACGGCCTTATTGGCGCCATCGAGGCGGTGCGACATAGCTGACACCATGGTTTATCGAGGCACGAATCGTGCTTTCATGAACCTTGCCGGGGCGAAGCGAAGGAAATCCGAGATGCGTAATGGGATCGTTGTTGCAGCCGCCGCCCTGGCCTTGTCGGCAACATGCGCGCGCGCTGACCAGTGGTGCGGCTACGCTGCCAAGGACAACGCCGTGATTGAATGCGGCTACTCCACGGCGAACGGCTGCGAATCTGCCGTCGGCAAGGGCGGAATGTGTTTCGTCGATCCGGACATTGCGTTCAATTTCCACCACGCCGCGACCCTGCGCCCCAAGATATCCTCGCCGATCACATCAACTAACGAACGAAGCTAGCGACTCCTTCCCAGCCGGAGCCTTTGAGGCGCCATAAGCGGACGGTATAGTCGTGCACTCAAGTGACGCTGGCGCATGTCTGCCCGCCAGCGGCGCCAGAAGGTGGGCGAATGCCGGACCTGAATGAATGGCTCAGGCAATTTGGCTTAGAGCCATTGGCTGGCTTGCTGGCCGACAACGATGTTGATCTCGATATTCTTCCCGATCTGACCGAGCAGGATTTCGAGAAGCTCGGCATTTCGCTCGGTCATCGCCGCAAGCTTCTCAAAGCCATCGCCACCCTGCGCGACTCGACCAAGACAGTCGAACGGAATCCGTCCGCCATTGCTGTTTCCGCCCCTGCTGCGGCCGCGTCACCTGAGGCGGCGCGCCGGCAGGTCACCGTTCTGTTCAGCGATCTGGTCGGCTCGACGGCGCTCGCCACTGCGCTTGATCCCGAGGACATGGGCCGGCTGATCCGGCGCTATCAGGATGCCATTGCGGGCGCCGTCTCGCGTTTCGACGGCTATATCGCCAAGTTCATGGGCGATGGTGTGCTGGCCTATTTCGGCTACCCGCAGGCGCATGAAGACGCCGCCGAACGTTCGGTCCTCGCTGCCCTGGCGATTGTCGAAGCGGTCCAGCAGATCGCGAGACCCGACGGCGTTCCGCTGCAAACCCGCGTCGGCATCGCCACCGGCCTTGTCGTCGTTGGCGATATCATCGGTAGCGGTGCCGCGCGCGAAGAAGCGATCGTTGGCGAAACACCCAATCTCGCCGCGCGGCTGCAAACATTGGCAGAGCCCAATGCGATTTTGGTCAGCGACGCCACCCGCCATCTGCTCGGCCGCCGGTTCGAATGTGAAAGCTACGGCGACCACGCGCTCAAGGGCTTCGCCAAGCCTATGCCGGTCTGGAGTATCGCGCGGGAAGCGCCGTTCGCCAGCCGTTTTGCCGCGGCGCGCGGCGATCTTGGGCCGTTTGTCGGCCGTAGCCAGGAAATGGGTCTGCTGCTCGATCGCTGGCGCCAAGCGCAACACGGCGAGGGGCAGGCCGTGCTGCTCACCGCCGAAGCCGGCATGGGCAAGTCGCGGCTCGTGGAAGCCTTGTTTGACGCCATCAACCAGGAGCCGCACCGCAGGGTCATCGTGCAATGCTCGCCCTACCACAGCAACACCGCGTTTTATCCGGTAATGCGTCAGATCGAGCAAGCCGCCGGCTTTACGGCCGACGATTCAGCCGCACAAAAACTCGACAAGCTTGATCGCCTTGTTAGCAAACGGCGGCAGTGGCCAGAGCGCACTTGCGCCGCTCCTCGCCGAACTTCTTGTCCCTTGCCCGCCGACGGCCGCTATCAACCGCTCGAGCTGACGCCAGCGCAACGCAAGAGCGCGGCCCTCTCCGCACTGGTCGATCGCCTGCTGCATCTCTCCGAACATGAGCCGGTGCTCTTCGTTCTCGAAGATGCGCACTGGATCGACCCGACGACATTGGAATTGCTGACCCGTCTCATCGACTCCGTCGCTTCGGCCCGCATCCTTGTCATCGTGACAGCCCGGCCGGAATTCGCTTCGCCGTGGTCAGGCCGCGACCACGTGATCTCACTGGCGCTTGGCCGGCTCGGCAAGGCGCAGTGCGCCGAGATCGTCGCCGGCATTGCCGCCGCTCAGTCGATGACATCGGATTGGTCGAAGAGATTCTGGCCAGGACCGACGGTGTGCCGCTTTTCGTCGAGGAATTGACCCGCACGGTCGCGGAATCGGAAACGCCCAGTCAGCTGAAAGTGCCGGCCACGCTGCAAGATTCGCTGATGGCGCGCCTCGATCGGCTCGGCCCGGCCAAAGAAATCGCGCAAGTTGCCGCGGCGATCGGCCGGCAGTTCGCCCATGCGTTGCTGGCTGCGGTCGCGCCGGTCGGAGCCGATGAGCTCGATACCGCGCTGGCGCGGCTCACCGACGCGAGCCTGGTCTTTCGGCAAGCGCGAACGATCGAACCGAGCTACAGCTTCAAGCACGCGCTGACGCGCGACGTCGCCTATGACAGCCTGTTGCGCACCCGCCGGCAGCAGCTTCACGAGCGCATCGCGCGCACGCTCGAGGAGCGCTTTCCGGCGCTGGCCGAAACCGAGCCGGAAATTCTGGCGTATCATTTCAGCCGCGCCGAGCTTCCCGATCAGGCCAGCCGCTACAGCGAACGCGCCGGCGATCGCGCCGTTGCCCGCTCGGCCTATGCCGAAGCGGTCGCCCATTTCGATGCCGCACTCGCCGAAGCGCACCGCATGCCGGCGGGGCGTGACCGCGATCAACGCGAACTAGGTATCTTGCTCAAGCGAGGGCCGCCGGTCCTTCTCTATAAGGGCATGCAAAACCCCGAATCGGAGCAAAATTATCAGCGCGCGTACGAAACCGCGAGCAGGCTGGATAACGATCACACGCTGTTCAAGGCGCTGTGGGGACTATGGCTTTGCGCCAATCTGCAGCGACGGACGTCTATTGCACGCGATCGAGCCGAAGAGCTGGTCGCGCTCGCGCAACGTTCGGCGGACGAAGCACTGATCCTTGAGGCAATCCATTGCCGCTGGTCCACGGCTTTCTTTCGCGGCGACGTTTTGAATGCGTTGTCTGACGCACTCCAAGGAATCAAACACTATGATCCCGCGCGGCATGACCGGCTCGGAGCTGAATATGGCGGCCACGATCCCGGCGTATGCGCCAACACAAGTGCCGGTTTATCCTTCGCCCAGCTTGGCCGGATCGAGCAAGCGATCGAATGTCTTGAACGCGGTCTTGCGCTCGCGCGTCAGCTTAACCAGACGACGAGTCTGGCCTTTGCGTTGACCACCGCCATTCAGAACTATGCGATCATAGACGATCTTCCCGCAGTCCGGCATTTGGCCGCACAACTGCTGGAAATCGGGCAAAAATTCGATCTGCCGCCACAGCGCGCGATAAGCGTATTCATGTCCGGCTGGGTGACGGTACGCGAAGGTGAACCGCGAGCCGGTCTCCCGGACATGGAAGCGGAATTCGCGCGCGTCACGGCGATGGGTTCGATACCCCAACTCTATGCCGGCCTGCTGGCTTCCGGCCGGCTGATAGCCGGAGACGCGGCGCACGCCCTGGAGCCGATCGATGCGATCCTGCCCACCTTCACAGAGCCCGGCATCGGTTTTTATCTGCCTGAACTTCACCGGCTCCGCGGCGAATGCCTGCTTCGTCTCGAGCCGCCGCGTTTGGACGAAGCAGTCCGGGACTTTCAATCGGCCATTGCCTTTGCCATGCGGCAGAACGCGGTACTGTTTCGGCTGCGAGCGGCCATAAGTCTGGCGCGCGCGTGGAAACGTGCCGGCACGGCCGAAAAAGCTTCGCCGCTTCTTGACGAAGCGGTGGCCGCATTTCCCGCCGAGGCAGATGCCCGAGAGCTTGTCGCGGCGCGTGAATTGCTGCGAAGTTTTACGTAACGACGCGACTTACGTATTCATCGAGTCGAAGAACTCGCCGTTGTTCTTGGTGTTGCGCAGCTTGTCGAGCAGGAAGTCGATGGCATCCATGGTGCCCATCGGATTGAGAATCCTGCGCAGCACGTACATCTTCTTGAGCTGATCCGGCGGCACCAGCAATTCTTCCTTGCGGGTGCCCGAACGGGTGATATCCATCGCCGGAAAGGTGCGCTTGTCGGCGACTTTGCGATCGAGGATCAGCTCCGAATTGCCGGTGCCCTTGAATTCCTCGAAAATCACTTCGTCCATCCGGCTGCCGGTATCGATTAGTGCGGTAGCGATGATTGTCAGCGAGCCACCTTCCTCGATGTTGCGCGCGGCGCCGAAGAAACGCTTCGGCCGTTGCAGCGCATTGGCATCGACGCCGCCGGTCAGCACCTTGCCCGAAGAGGGGACTACAGTGTTGTAGGCGCGACCGAGCCGGGTAATCGAATCCAGCAGGATAACCACGTCGCGGCCGTGCTCGACCAGGCGCTTGGCCTTCTCGATCACCATCTCGGCAACCTGGACGTGGCGCACTGCCGGCTCGTCGAAGGTCGATGACACGACCTCGCCTTTCACCGAGCGCTGCATGTCGGTGACTTCCTCCGGCCGCTCGTCGATCAGAAGAACGATCAGATAGCATTCCGGATGATTGTGGGTGATCGAGTGCGCGATATTCTGCAGCAGCACCGTCTTGCCGGTGCGCGGCGGCGACACGATCAACGCGCGCTGGCCCTTGCCGACCGGCGCCACGATGTCGATGACGCGGGCCGAGAGATCCTTCTTGGTCGGATCCTCGAATTCCATCTTCAACCATTCATCGGGATAGAGCGGCGTCAGGTTGTCGAAGTTGACCTTGTGGCGCGCTTTCTCGGGGTCTTCAAAGTTGAGCGAATTGACCTTGAGCAGAGCGAAATAGCGCTCGCCTTCTTTCGGGCTGCGAATGTGGCCGTCGATGGTGTCGCCGGTGCGCAGGCCGAAGCGGCGGATCTGTGATGGCGAGACGTAGATGTCGTCGGGACCGGGCAGATAATTCGCTTCAGGCGATCGCAGAAAGCCGAAGCCGTCAGACAGAACTTCGACCACGCCTTCGCCGACAATATCGGTCTCGCGTGCCGAGAGCTGCTTGAGGATGCCGAACATCAGCTCTTGCTTGCGCATGGTCGAAGCGTTTTCGACCTCGAGCTCTTCGGCGAAGGATACAAGCTCCGCTGGAGACTTGACCTTGAGTTCTTGGAGTTTCATTTCACGCATTCAGAATATCCTATGGAAATTAAGCCAGCGGCGAATTGGGGGAGGGCGTCGCTAGCGGAAGGAAGTCGCAGGTCTTGGGTTGCGAGGAGCTTGGCCCCGGCCCCGATGCATCAAACGGCTCCAGTTCGCTGGAGCCAGAACTCGAATGCATCCGCCTACGTTGGGTGGGATGACGCCAAGATAAGAAAAGAGCTGTGTTCTAGCAAGAGGCGTGACGCACTTTGCATAAGAACGCGTGAATATCAGAACGGTTTCAACACCACGAGCAGCACAATTAAAATCATCATGACTGTAGGTACTTCGTTGATAATTCTATAGAATTTCTGAGAATGCCGATTGTTATCGACGGCGAAATCCTGGCGCCAGCGGGCCAGCATTCCATGCACAGCCGTCAGTGCAAGAACGAGCAATATCTTGACTTGCAGCCAGCCCGAAGCGAACCAGCCGTAGTGAGAATCAGGGCCGAGCCAGCCGAGCCACAGCCCGAAGACCCAGGTTGCGATCATCGCCGGATTGATGATGCCGCGCAGGAGACGGCGTTCCATCACCTTGAAGGTTTCCGACTGCACCGAGCCTTTTTCCGCCGCGCAATGGTAGACGAACAGCCGCGGCAGATAGAGCATGCCGGCCATCCAGGCGATCACCGCGATGATGTGAAACGCCTTGATCCATTCGTACATGACGGGCGCGACCTAACTCTTGGCGCCGCGCACGCGCGCGACCAGCCGCTCGACATTCGCAATCGGGGTGTTCGGCAAAATACCGTGACCGAGGTTGAAGATGAACGGGCCTTCTCCGAATGCTTCGAGAATAGTATCAGTGGCCCGATCCTGCGCCGCGCCGCCGGCGACGAGGGCCAGCGGGTCGAGGTTGCCCTGAATCGTCCGTTTGGTTTGGATATGGTCGCGGGCAAAGCCAAGCTCAACCATCCAATCGAGCCCGACTGCATCGACCGCCACGGTTTCGAGATAGCGCCACAACTCAGTTCCGGCACCGCGCGGAAATCCGATGATAGGCGCCTGCGGAATCTTCTCCCGCACCGCCGTTACGATTCGCGCCATAGGCGCGATGCACCATTTTTGAAATTCTTCAGCCGGTAGCACACCCGCCCAGGTGTCGAAAATCTGCACGGCGTCGACGCCGGCAGCGAATTGCTTGACCAGATAGCTCACCGAGGCATCGACAAGTCCATCGATGAGCCGCGCGAAGGCTTGCGGATGACGATAAGAAAATAGCCTTGCCGGCAGTTGATCGGGAGTACCGCAGCCAGCGATCATGTAAGTCGCAACTGTCCATGGCGCACCGCAAAAACCGAGCAGCGCAACATCCGGCGGTAGGTCTTGCCTGACGCGACCGATGGCTTCGTAAACCGGGGCGAGTTGCACGTGATCGATCTCAGCGCGCAATCGGTTCAGCGCTGCCGGGTCACCGAGCGCGTCGAGTTGCGGTCCCTCGCCTTCTTCAAACGTTACACGCTGACCAAGCGCTTGCGGCACGACCAGAATATCGGAAAACATGATCGCCGCATCAAAACCAAACCGGCGGATTGGTTGCAGCGTCACCTCGGCGGCGAGTACCGGATTAAAACAGAGATCGAGAAAACCCCCAGCCTTTTCCCGAACGGCTCGGTATTCCGGCAGATAGCGCCCAGCTTGTCGCATCAGCCAGATCGGCGGGACGGTGTTAGCGTGGTGCGCCAGCGCGCGGAGCAATGGTTTAGTCACAGGATCAGCAGCCATGCTCCTATCTTACTCAAACTAACTTAAAGAGAGTCTGTTGTAGTGTTTTGAGCGTTGATTAAACTCATACAATTCAACGCACAGGTCATCCACATCCAACCGGCAAGAACTTGGTGTTTCGCACGATATGCACTGACAGCAAATCAGGTGATTTCCGGTGCAATAGGGGTCATTATCCGTATGCCGTGAGACAGCTGTCCACATTCCACCACTATGCGAATTGAATGTGACTTTAGGTTACCACAGAGGCAACGGTGTGGACGGAGTTGCAACCTCAGTCCTGAAGGTGCTTGCACCCCACCGCAAGGCATGGCCTTCTCCCACTTCATCGACAGCTTATTCATTAGTTATATGACACTGGCACCGGGTTATTTTCACCTGCATCTGATCTCTGACGCGACCGGAGAGACGTTGATTACCGTCGCCCGCGCCGTGGCTGCGCAATACGCCAAGGTCAATCCAGTCGAGCACGTGCATCCCTTGGTGCGGACGCAAAGGCAGATTGATCGGGTGCTGGCGGACATCGAGGAATCGCCTGGCATCGTGCTTTACACGCTACTCGAAGAAGGCTTGGTCGCTCGGCTGGAGGAGAAGTGCCGTGAACTCGGCTTGCCGTGCCTATCCATCCTCGGGCCTGTTCTGCACCTGTTTCAGTCCTATCTCGGCGCCGAAACGACCCATAAAGTCGGCGCGCAGCATACCTTGAATGCCGAATATTTCCGCCGCATCGATGCGCTCAACTACACGATGATGCATGACGACGGCCAGCAGACCGACGATCTGGAAGGGGCTGATGTCGTCCTGGTTGGCGTGTCGCGCACATCGAAAACTCCAACGTCGATCTATCTTGCCAATCGCGGCGTGAAAACCGCGAACGTTCCGCTCGTTCCGGGCATCACGCTGTCGCCGAATATCGAGCGTTTGCAGCACCCGCTGGTGGTCGGCTTGATCGCCTCGCCGGAACGGATCGTGCAAATCAGACAGAACCGGCTGCTTGGGCTGAAAGTAGAGCGCGACGACGATCAATATATCGACCGTCAGGCGGTTGCCGATGAAATCTCGGCCTCGCGCCGGCTCTGCGCCAAACACAATTGGCCGCTCATCGACGTCACCCGGCGCTCGATCGAGGAAACCGCAGCTGCGGTGATGGCGCTGCTCGGCGATCGCCGCCGCCATAAGGCGATGTGAGCAATGCTATGGCTTGGCGCTACGCCGCTGGTGTTGGCTTCCAAAAGCGCCATCCGGCGCACGCTCCTCGAAGGCGCCGGCGTGTCGGTCGAGGTATGTCCGGCGGATCTCGATGAGCGGAACCTTGAAGCGAAAGCGCCGCTGCAAGCGCCGGTCGCTGTCGCGGCTCTCCTGGCGCGTGAAAAAGCCTGCTTTATTGGCCGATCGCGGCCGGGGCGGCTGGTCCTCGGCGCCGATCAGACCTTGTCACTCGACGGCGCACGGTTTTCCAAGCCTGCCGATCGCGCTGCGGCCCGCGATCAGCTCCGCAGCCTGTCCGGCCGCAGCCATGAGCTTTATTCAGCGGTTGCGTTCGTCCAGGATGGCGCAGTGCTCTTTGAGCATGTCGGCGTCGCGCGACTGACTATGCGCGCCTTCTCGGATCGGTTTCTCGATGACTATCTCGATGCCGTCGGCGATGCGGCGACCGCGAGCGTTGGCGCCTATCAGCTCGAAGGTTTGGGCATTCAGCTTTTCGAGCGGATCGATGGCGATTACTTCACGGTGTTGGGATTACCGCTGATGACGGCGCTGGAATTTCTGCGCCAGCGGGGAAACCTGGCGACATGAGCGCTGCGCGGCCTTTTGTGCTCTGCCTCACCGGCTCGCTCGGCATGGGCAAGTCGGCGACGGCAAAAATGTTCGCGGATGCGGGTGTGCCGGTGCATGATTCCGACGCTGTCGTGCATGCGCTCTATGAAGGCGAAGCGGTGGCCGCCATCGAGGCGGCGTTTCCCGGAACGACGGCGGACGGCAAGGTCGATCGCGCAAAACTGGCGGCGGTGGTCATCAACGACAGGGCGGCGCTCAAACGCCTCGAAGCCATCGTACATCCGCTCGTTGGCGCCGCCAGGGACAAGTTTCTTGGCGATGCGCAATCGAACGGCACGCCGGTCGTCCTTCTCGATATACCGTTGTTGTTCGAGATCGGCGGCGAAGCGCGCTGCAATGCCGTGGTCGTCGTCTCGGCTCCGCCGGACATGCAGCGCACGCGCGCCTTCGAGCGGCCCGGCATGACGGAGGAGAAATTCGCGGCCCTTGTCGCCAAGCAGGTTCCCGACGCCGAGAAACGGCGCCGTGCCGATTTTGTCGTGGATACATCGAAGGGGTTCGACCATGCCCGCGCCCAGGTACGCGACATTCTGAGCGCTATTGCTAATATGCCGCGAAAGCCCTGATTCGCTGCGCCAGAAAACGGCTTAGAGTTCCGATGCGCGAAATCATTTTCGATACCGAAACAACCGGCCTTGATCCCCTTGCGGGCGATCGGCTGGTCGAGATTGGCTGCATCGAGCTCGTCAACAGGTTTCCCACCGGCAAGACGTTCCATGTCTACTTCAACCCGGAACGCGACATGCCGGAGACGGCCTTCAAAATTCACGGGCTATCGATCGAGTTCCTCAAGGATAAGCCGCTGTTTGCCGAAAAGGCCGATGACCTGATCACCTTCCTCGGCGACGCCCAGCTCGTCGCGCACAATGCGATGTTCGATCTCGGTTTTCTCAATGCCGAATTGGAGCGCGTTGGCCGCGCCGGAGTAAGCCGCGAGCGCATGATCGACACGCTGCTGCTGGCGCGGCGTAAGCACCCCGGCGGCTCGAACCGGCTCGACGATTTATGCCTGCGCTATCAGATTGACAATTCGCGCCGCACCAAACACGGCGCGTTGCTTGATGCCGAGCTGCTGGCGGAAATCTATGTCGAGCTGATCGGCGCGCGCCAGGCCTCGCTGGTACTATCCCAGTCTGCTACGCCCGCGGCGGTAGCCGGCGCAATCGTCGTGGTGCGTGAGCGTAGCGCGCCGTTGGCAATCCGTTTGACAGAAGAAGAACGCGCTGCGCACCGGAGCTTCGTCGCAACGCTCGGCGAAGCCGCGATCTGGCGTGACTATCTCAATTCGGCGTGAGCGGAGCCGGCGCCTGGCCTTGCGAAGCCGCCAGGCGCTGGCGGTAAAGATCGACGAAATCGATCGGGTTGAGCAGCAGCGGCGGAAAACCGCCGTTACGTACCGCGGTCGAGATGATCTCACGCGCGAACGGAAACAACAGGCGCGGGCATTCGATCATGACGAACGGCTGCAAGCTGTCGGCCGGCACGTTCACGATGCGAAACACGCCGGAAAATACCAGCTCGAAACTGTACAACACCGTGCCTTGAGATTCGGCCTTGCCCTCCAGGCGCAACGTCACCTCGAAGTCGGTTTCAGTCATCGGCGCCGCATCGACATTAATCTGAATGTTGATGCTCGGCTGCTGAGTGGCCGGCGCCAGCGAGCGCGGCGCGTGCGGATTCTCGAACGAGAAATCCTTCATATATTGCGCCAGGACCCCGACCTGCGGCATTGCCACTTGCGGCTCCGGGCCGCCATTCGTCATCGACATGCTGGTCTCCGGCTCACGCATGCGGGCGCGGCGCGATTGGCTAACACAAGGCAAGCAGGTGAACAATGGCGGCTGCCGGGCGGTAAAATGGCTGTTCAGCGCCGCAGATTTCGGCGTCAATGCCCAAAAGGATGTCACGATGGTCCTTGTCCCGCGGCGGGTACTGGCGCATCCATTGTTGGCGTCGAGGCGGCAATCGTTTAAGCTTCGGCACGCCACCCTGCTGCCGTGTTAGCGGCCCTCTAGATGGTTCCCCGGGCGTGCCTACATAAAGTAGGGGAAGTTCGGGTTCCCTGTGCGAATCGTGGCTTCGCATCGCCCATTTGAACGGATAGCCGCACCGTTCGCGACGCCGAGAGATGCCAGACGTGTTCGACATTTACACAATCATCTTTCTTGCGCTCGCGGTGTTCATTTTCTTGCGTCTGCGTAGCGTATTGGGCCAGCGCACCGGCCGCGAGCGCCCGCCTTACGATCCCTATTCCGCGCGCGACGCCGTGCGCAGTCCCGCAACCGACAGCAAGATCGTCACGCTGCCGACGGCCCATACGCCCGAAGTGCCGGCGCGGCCGATACCGGCCGAGGCTTCGGCTCCGGCCGGCGAGCGATGGAAGGACATCGCCGAGACCGGCTCGGCCGTTGCAGCCGGGCTCGACGCCATCGCCGCCGCCGACACCAGCTTTGACGCCAAGCACTTCATTACCGGCGCGCGCACCGCATATGAAATGATCGTGACGACTTTCGCCGAAGGCGATCGTCGCCAATTGAAGAATCTCCTGTCGCGCGAAGTGTTCGACGGTTTCGATGCCGCCATCACCGAACGCGAAGGCAAAGGTGAGACGGCGGAGACGCGGTTCGTCTCGATCGATGCATCGACGATTACCGCTGCCGAATTGCGCAATCCCACCGCGCAGATCACCTTGCGTTTCGTCTCCAAGCTGATTTCATCGACGCGCGACCGCGATGGTGTCGTTATCGACGGCAATGCCGACAAGGTCACCGACGTCACCGACGTTTGGACCTTTGCGCGCGATATCTCCTCCCGCGATCCGAATTGGAAAGTTGTTGCGACCGAAGCCGGACAGTAGCGCCGATGGCAGTACGTTGCCGGGTGTTTTTATTGTTCGTGCTTCTCCTCACTGTCGGCGGTGGCATCAGCGCGGCGCGCAGCGCCGACACCGACCCGATCAGGTTTCCCGATACGCAATATGAGCCGGTGGAGTGGTCTGACCTCGACGGTTGGGCGAGCGACGACCATGCCGCTGCATTTTCGACTTTTCTCGCAAGCTGCCGCGCACTCACGGTTACCAAACAACGGCCGAGCGGCCGCGGTAGTCTGATTTTCGATGCACTTAAGGGTGTTTGCGGCACTGCCTTTGCGGCAATCCCGCTCGATGACGATGGCGCGCGAAAATTCTTCGAGGATAATTTCCGGCCGCTGCGCATCAACCGCCTTGGCGATAGCAGCGGTTTCCTGACCGGCTATTATGAGCCGATCATCGAAGGCTCACGGGTACCGACCGGCGAGTTCAGGGCGCCGCTATACCGGCGGCCGCCCAATCTCGTGGTCTCCGGACGGCGCAAGCTCGGCGACGCTTTTCCGAGCAAGGGCGTCAAGGTCGGCCGCCGCGTCGGCCGCCGTAAAATCGTGCCCTATTACGATCGCGGCGAGATCGAGGATGGCGCGCTGGATGGCTGGCATCTGGAAATCTGCTGGCTGCGCAGCCCCGTCGATGTGCTGTTCGCGCAGATCCAGGGCTCGGCGCGGATCAGGCTGGAGGACGGCACCATTCTGCGCGTCAATTACGATTCGCATAATGGCTGGCCCTACGTGCCGGTTGGCAAGGTGCTGATCGACCGCGGTTATATGACCAAGGACAACGTGTCGATGGCGAGCATCCGCGACTGGATGGAAGCCAATCCCGACCTTGCCAAAGACGTGCGGCGGGCAAACAAGTCCTATGTGTTCTTCAGCATCACCGACCTTGCTACCGAAGACGAGGCCGTCGGTGCCGAAGGTGTGCCGCTGGTCCCGGGACGTTCGATCGCGATCGATCACGCGCTGCATGTCTATGGCATGCCGTTTTTCATCGACGCCGATTTGCCAATCGCCAATGAAAAGGCGTCGACGAAATTCCGCCGGCTGGTGTTCGGACAGGATACGGGCTCGGCCATCGTCGGCCCGGCGCGCGCCGATATTTATTTCGGCGCCGGCGACGAAGCCGCGCGTATGGCAGGCCGCATCAAGAATCCTGGCGACTTCATGATGCTTATTCCCCGCCAGCTCGATCCGGTCGAGGCAGGGCGCGATGTTCCGCTGCCTCCGGAACGTCCGAGCAGCTTCAATCTCAGTTTCTCCACCATGGACGATCCGACCGACGTGCCGGACTCGGAGCCGACACCTGCGGCGCACGAGGAAGCAAAGCCGGCCGCGCGGCCGGTGTCGCCGGCGCCGAAGCCCAACGCGCGGCAAAAGCGATGAGCCGGCGCCGGCAATTAAGCGACGACGAACGGGCGCTCTGGAAGACCTTTTCGCGTTCAATCAAACCGCTGCGAGATACGCGAAAACTGACTGAGTCGTCTGCGCCGCAAGACGACGTGTCGGTGACGCTGCCGGCGAAATCAAGGGCGCAATCTCGCGCTGCAGCGCCACGCCATGCTGCGCCGGCGAAAGCGATGCCGCTCGTGCCGCTCGACCGGCGACTCAAGCATCGTGTCGCACGCGGCCGCGAACCGATTGAAGCGCGGCTCGACTTGCATGGCATGACGCAGATGCAAGCGCACGGAGAGTTGCTGCGATTTCTACGCCATGCTCAATCCGACGGTGCCAAAACCGTGCTCGTCGTCACCGGTAAAGGGTCCGGGATGCGATCGCGCAACAGCGAGCGCGAGATCGGTGTATTGCGACGACAAGTGCCAATGTGGCTCGCATTGCCGGAATTTCGCCTGCTTGTCGTCGGTTTCGCCGACGCCCACGCCGGCCACGGCGGCGAAGGCGCGCTTTATGTGCGCTTGCGCCGCGCGCGCTGAATTCCACCATTAACCTTAATCATTGGAATGCCTGACGCGGCGCACGAAATGGTCAATTTCGTCTGCAGAATGGCTTACGCGATGGCGACGCCGCCAGTTCGGAGTACGAGTGCCATGTCAGAAGCGATGTACAGAACCATCACACCCGAAACCGTCAACGCACAGACGACGCCGAAATCGGCGCAACGCTGTCCTTCTGACAGCCGCGTCCTCGCTGAAGTCGAGAAGTGGATGGCAATGATCCGCGAGATCAGCCGCGAGCCGGTGAAAAACTAATCCTGATTACTGCTCGATCGTTATTCCGGCCGTCTTGATGACGGCATTCCATTTCGCGGAATCGGTTTTTAGAAAGTCTCGCAACTCTTCCGGCGACGAGCCTTTTGCCGCGTAGGCTGTTTTTGCCAGCTGCTCGACAACCGCGGGCTGGGCGAGCACCGCGACGATGTCGGCGCTCAATTTCTGCACGATCTGCGGTGATGTTTTTCCCGGCAAGAAAACGCCTTGCCAAGAATCGACGACGTAGTTGGGCAGGCCGGATTCGGCAATGGTGGGAATGTCCGGAGCTGCCGAGGCTCTTTTGCTGCCGGTGGTGGCCAGGCATCGCACCTGGCCCGAGCGCGAATAGGTCAGCAATTCGCCGCTGCCGAAGTAGCAGTCGATACGGCCGGGAATAAGATCGATGAATGCAGGCGCCGCGCCGCGATACGGCACATGCGTCATTTGCAGTCCGGCCATTTGCAGGAAAAGCTCGGCGGTAAGATGCGGCGCACTACCGGTGCCGGGCGAACCCATGACGAGCTTGCCCTGATGGGCTTTGACGTAGGCGATGAACTCCGCGACGGTTTTTGGCCGGCGATGAATTCGGCACGAACATGAAGAAGGGGAATTTCGCCACCATCGACACTGGCGCAAGATCCGTATTCGGATTGTAGTCGAGCGAACGATAAAGCGTGTCGTTCACGGCAAGCGACGACGTGCCGTAGAGCACCGTATAGCCATCGGGATCGGCGTGAGCGACATAAGCGTTGCCGATATTAGTGCCGCCGCCGGCTTTGTTTTCAACGACAACCTGCTGGCCCCACCGTTTGGACAATTGTTCGGCCAGCACCCGGGCGACACTATCTGTTGGACCCCCCGGGGCCAGTGGCACGATCAGGTGCACCGGATGATTTGGATAATCGCTGGCCTGCGCTCGCGCGACACGCGGCGCTAACGCCGATGCGGCGGTGAGGGCGATCAATCTGCGGCGCGTGAACATGGCGTTACTCCGGCTGCACAGCCTTAGATTAGCGTCGCGCGCGCGGCCACGCCACGCCCGGAACCTGCGTCACGCTGACCTGTCATGGAGGTTATGCGCCGGAGCATGACCCGGAAAATATCGGTCCTCGGACTTGATCCGAGGATGGAAGCCGGTGTTCCGAAAGGATCCTGTTCTAACGAAAATTCTAATTCTTGATCCGGTTCAACTTGATCGGCTCAGGGATTAGAGGATGAACCGGCTCAGATCGGTATTCTTGGCGAGGTCCCCGACGTGCTTGTCGACGTAAGCCGCGTCGATCTTCACGGTTTCGCCGGAACGGTCGGGGGCGCCGAAGGAGATGTCGTCGAGAATACGCTCCATCACAGTTTGTAATCGCCGCGCGCCGATATTTTCGACGCTCGAATTGACCGCCACCGCCACGTCGGCGACAGCGTCGATGGCGTCCTCGGAAAATTCCAGCGTCACGCCCTCGGTCGCCATCAGCGCAATATATTGCTTGATCAGTGAGGCTTCCGGCTCGGTGAGGATGCGGCGCATATCGTCGCGCGACAGCGGCTTAAGCTCGACACGGATCGGCAACCGGCCTTGCAACTCTGGCAGCAGGTCCGACGGCTTCGAGATGTGGAACGCGCCCGACGCGATGAACAGGATATGGTCGGTTTTCACCGCGCCGTGCTTGGTGGCGACGGTGGTGCCTTCGATCAACGGCAGCAGGTCGCGCTGCACGCCCTCGCGCGACACGTCGGCGCTCATGCGGCCTTCGCGCGCGCAGATCTTGTCGATCTCGTCGAGAAAGACGATGCCGTTGTTCTCGACGGCCCTGATCGCTTCCTGCGTCAGTTGCTCGGTGTCGAGCAGCTTGTCGGATTCCTCGTTGATCAGAATCTCGTAGGAATCGTGCACGGTGACGCGGCGCGTCTTGGTGCGGCTGCCGCCAAGCTTGCCGAAAATATCGCCGATCGAGATCGCGCCCATCTGCGCGCCGGGTAAGCCGGGAATGTCAATCATCGGCATGCCGCCGCCTGAAGCCTGCACTTCGATCTCGATTTCCTTGTCGTCCATCTCGCCGCTGCGCAATTTCTTGCGGAACGCCTCCTTGGTCGATGCGCTGGCATTGGCGCCGACCAGCGCATCGAGAACGCGGTCCTCCGCTGCCTTCTCGGCGCGCGTCTTGACGTCCTTACGCTTCTTCTCGCGCGTCAGCCCAATGGCGATCTCGACCAGATCGCGCACGATCTGCTCGACGTCGCGGCCGACGTAGCCGACCTCGGTGAACTTGGTGGCCTCGACCTTGAGGAACGGCGCTCCGGCAAGTTTGGCGAGGCGGCGGGAAATCTCGGTCTTGCCGACGCCGGTCGGCCCGATCATCAAAATGTTCTTCGGCAGCACTTCCTCGCGCAGCCGGTCGTCGAGTTGCAGCCGGCGCCAGCGGTTGCGCAGCGCGATCGCCACTGCGCGCTTGGCATCGCCCTGGCCGACGATGAAGCGGTCGAGTTCGGAGACGATTTCGCGGGGGGAAAAGTCGGTCACGCTTACAGGGTTTCCACGGTCAAATTGCGATTGGTGTAGACGCAAATGTCGGCGGCGATGTCGAGCGATTTGCGCACGATCGCCTCGGCGCCGAGCGGCCCATCAGCGAGCGCCCGCGCGGCAGCGAGCGCATAATTGCCACCCGAGCCGATGCCGACGATGCCGGCTTCGGGCTCCAACACGTCGCCGGTGCCGGTCAGGACCAGCGACACCTCCTTGTCGGCAACGATCATCATGGCCTCGAGGCGGCGCAGATAGCGGTCGGTACGCCAGTCCTTGGCGAGCTCGACCGCGGCGCGGGTGAGCTGGCCGGGATATTGCTCGAGCTTGCTTTCCAGCCGTTCGAACAAAGTGAAGGCGTCGGCTGTAGCGCCGGCGAAGCCGCCGATAACGTCGCCCTTGCCAAGCCGGCGCACCTTCTTGGCGTTGGCTTTTACGATGGTCTGGCCGATCGAGACCTGGCCGTCGCCGCCAATGGCGACTACGCCGCCCTTGCGGACAGTCAGGATGGTGGTGCCGTGCCAGGGGCCGGACTGGCCGGTTTCGGGGGATGACATGCGTGAAAAAGCCTTTGCCTTAGCCATGATTTAGGAGTTGGCCGAAGCCATTGCAAATGCGCTGATGAAGCATTGGCGGTAGGGCCAAAGCCCTGATAAAAGGCGCGCACTCGCGAGGGTTTTATGCGCAAAGGCGCGGTGAAGCGGACAACCAAGGAGACCGACATCGAGATCGCGGTCGATCTCGACGGCTCTGGCGCGTCCTCGGTCGCGACCGGCATCGGCTTTCTCGACCACATGCTCGACCTTCTGGCGCGGCATGCGCGCATCGATCTGACCGTCAAGGCCAAGGGTGACCTGCACATCGACCAGCACCACACCACCGAGGATGTCGGCATCGCACTCGGTCAGGCGGTGAAGCAGGCGCTCGGCGACATGAAGGGCATCACGCGTTACGCCGACGTGCATCTGCCGATGGACGAGGCGCTCACCCGCGTGGTGGTCGACATTTCGGGCCGGCCGTTTCTGGTATTCCAGGTTGAGTTCGTGCGCGCCAAGATTGGCGGCTTCGATACCGCGCTGGTGCAGGAATGGTTTCAGGCTTTCGCCATGAATTGCGGCGTAACGCTCCATGTTGCCACGCTTTATGGCAGCAACGACCATCACATTGCCGAATCCTGCTTCAAGGGCCTGGCGCGGGCGCTGCGGGCAGCGGTGGCCATCGATGCGCGCGCCGCCAATGAGGTGCCCTCAACTAAGGGCACTCTGGGCGGATGATTTGACTCGCCTTATCTGAAAGGCGGGGCTGCAAGTAACGAGAACCGGCATGTCGAGCTACACCGTGCACGAGCCGTCGTTACGGGCGGGCGCTGCCGCGCCCGAACCGGAGCGCTATGTGTTCGTGCGCGACGGTTTCTCATTCTGGGCGTTCCTGTTCGGCCCGCTATGGATGCTGCGGCATCGCATGTGGCTGGTGCTCCTGCTCTATGGTGTGATTTATGCCGCCGTTGCCTTGGCGATCGCGATCGCTGATGCGCCGGGGTTCATCATCGGCCTGATCGTTTTTTTGATCGCACTTCTGGTCGGCCTGGAAGCCGGCACGCTGCACCGCTTCACGTTACATCGCCGCGGCTGGAAAAATGTCGGCGTCGTCACCGGTGAGGACCGCGAGGACGCCGAGCGACGGTTCTTTGACGCCTGGCTGCAATCCGGCGCCCGACCGCCGGCGCCTGCCATATCGGTTGCATCGCCGCCGCGCGCGCAGCCGCCGCACCAGCCGCAGACATCCGACGTGATCGGCCTTTTTCCCGAACCGGGGGCGAGCCGGTGACCGTCGCCATCGTCGATTACGGTTCCGGCAATCTGCATTCGGCCGCGAAAGCATTCGAGCGCGCCGCGCAGGACGCCGGTAGCAACCAGCCTATCGTGGTAACGCAAGATCCGTCCGTGGTGGCGAACGCGGATCGCATCGTACTGCCGGGCGTCGGCGCCTTCGCCGATTGCCGGCGCGGGCTCGACGCCGTGGACGGAATGGTCGATGCACTCGAGGAAGCGGTGCGCCGCAAGGCGCGGCCATTCTTCGGTATCTGCGTCGGCATGCAACTTTTGGCCGAACGCGGGCTCGAATACGAGGTCAAGGAAGGCTTGGGCTGGATCGCCGGCGAGGTCGATCGCATTACGCCGAGCGATCCGAACTTGAAAATCCCACATATGGGCTGGAATACGCTCAACGTCGCGCGCCCGCATCCGCTGCTCGAGGGAATTGCGTTCGGTCCGCAAGGCCGTCACGCTTATTTCGTGCACTCCTATCACCTCAAAGCATCGCGTAACGCCGATCTGGTGGCGACCGCCGATTACGGCGGGCCCGTCACGGCGGTGGTGGCGCGCGACAATATCGTCGGCACCCAGTTTCACCCCGAGAAGAGCCAGAAAGTCGGCTTGGCGCTGATCGCGAATTTTCTGAAGTGGAAGCCGTGATCCTGTTCCCGGCCATCGACCTGAAAAATGGCGAAGCTGTGCGCCTGCAACAGGGCGACATGGCGCGCGCCACCGTGTTCAATCGCGATCCGGCGGCGCAGGCCGCGCTGTTCGCACAACAGGGCTTCGAATATCTGCACATCGTCGATCTCGACGGCGCGTTCGCCGGCAAACCGATGAATGCCGCGGCGGTCGAGCGCATCCTGGCGGCGGTGAAAATTCCGGTGCAGCTCGGCGGCGGTATTCGCGACCGCGCCACGATCGAGGGCTGGCTCGGCAAAGGCGTAACCCGAGTTATTATCGGCACCGCGGCAGTGCGCAATCCCGCGCTGGTCAAGGAAGCGGCGCGCACTTTCCCACGACGCGTCGCTGTTGGGCTTGACGCGCGCGACGGCAAGGTTGCGGTCGAAGGCTGGGCCGAGACTTCGGAGCTCTCCGCGCTCGATATCGCGCGTCGCTTCGAGGACGCCGGCGTCGCCGCGATCATTTACACCGACGTGGCGCGCGACGGCATGCTCAAGGGCCTCAATCTCGACGCTACCGTCGCGCTGGCACAAGCCGTATCGATCCCGGTGATCGCCTCGGGCGGTTTTGCCTCGCTCGACGACGTGCGCGCCTTGTTGGCGGCGCGCGCAAAAAAACTTGAAGGCGCTATCGTCGGCCGCGCGCTATACGACGGCAGGCTCGACGCCGCTGAGGCGCTCGCCTTAATGAAAGGCGCTGTGCAGCGGGCTAGCGCATCATGAGCACCAAACGGAGCACCGCCTTCATCTGGCTCGGCGTGACTCTTGTCCTGATCGTTCTCGTCGCTGGAGCGCCGCTGATATCGGCTGCTATTGCCGGTGGCATAGCCAGTGCCTTGGGTTGCAGCGTCAACGAAGGCGGCGCCTCGGGATGCATCTTCATGGGCACCGACGTTAGCGAATCACTCCTCGTTATGTTCGTTCTTGGCTGGCTCGCGCTCGTAACTTTGCCGTTTGGGGCGATCGCATTCGTCATCTGGCTTGTCGTTGCTTGCGTTGTGACGTGGCGGCAACGGCGCCGAGAGGCCTAGCGATATGTTCAAGGTTCGCGTTATTCCGTGCCTCGACGTGAAAGACGGCCGAGTCGTCAAGGGCATCAATTTCGTCAATTTGCGCGACGCCGGCGATCCGGTCGAGGCGGCCATCGCCTACGACAATGCCGGCGCCGACGAGCTGACCTTCCTCGACATTACCGCGAGCCACGAGAACCGCGGCATCATGCTCGACGTGGTGCGGCGCACGGCTGAGGCCTGCTTCATGCCGCTCACTGTCGGTGGCGGCGTGCGCACCACCGAGGATATTCGCGCGCTTCTGACTTCCGGTGCCGACAAGGTTTCGATCAACACCGCGGCCGTGACGCGCCGCAAGTTTGTCGCCGAGGCGGCGGAAAAATTTGGCGACCAATGCATCGTGGTGGCGATCGACGCCAAGAAAGTTTCGAAGCCAGGCGAAATGGACCGCTGGGAGATTTTCACGCATGGCGGCCGCAACCCAACCGGGATCGACGCCGTCGCCTACGCCCGTGAAGTGGTGGCGCTGGGTGCCGGTGAAATCTTGCTGACCTCGATGGACCGCGATGGTACGCGGCATGGCTATGATCTAGGGCTCACCTGCGCTATCGCGGACGCCGTGACGGTCCCGGTGATTGCCTCAGGTGGCGTCGGCAATCTCGACCACATGGTCGAGGGCATCCGCGACGGCCATGCCAGCGCCGTGCTGGCCGCCTCGATCTTCCACTTCGGTGAGTATTCGGTGCGCGACGCCAAGGCCTATATGGCGCGTGCGGGGCTGCCGATGCGGCTCGATCCGTAAGGCCTCTCCCCGGTTCGCCGCAGAGATGCTAAGAAACCGTAATGGCAAATTTCACCCTTCACGACCTTGAAAAGCGCGTGCAGAGCCGTGCCCAGGAGAGCGCGGACATATCCTATACGCGAAAGCTGCTCGATCGCGGCGTGTCGCAATGCGCCAAAAAATTCGGCGAGGAGGCGGTCGAGGCTGCGCTTGCCGCGGTTGGCGAGGACAAAAGCCGCATGACGGCGGAAGCCGCAGACGTGCTCTATCACCTTCTGGTGCTGCTGCACGCCCGCGGCATCACCCTCGATGAGGTCGAAGCCGAGCTTGGCGAGCGCACGCGCCAATCCGGCCTCGATGAAAAGGCGGCACGCAAGGGCGGCTGAAACATATGGAGCAGCGTATCGAACAGGACGTTTCGCCCTACCGCATATTCTTGCGCGGCGATTGGGCAACGCTGCGCGACGATACGCCCATGACGCTCGAGCCGGCGGAAGTCGCGCGGCTGCGGTCGATGCACGATCTGCTCGACATGTCCGAAGTCGAGGAAATCTATTTGCCGTTGTCGCGGCTGTTGTCGCTCTATGTTGACGCGACGCAGAATTTGTTTCGCGCCCAGCAAGGCTTTCTCGGCACCGAAGACGCCAAGATGCCGTACATCATCGGGGTCGGCGGCTCGGTAGCGGCCGGCAAGTCGACCACGGCGCGCGTGCTGCAAGCCTTGCTGGCGCGCTGGCCGAACGTGCCCAAGGTCGATCTTATTACCACCGACGGGTTTCTGTTTCCGAACGCCGTGCTCGACCGCGAAGGCCTGATGGAGAAGAAAGGCTTTCCGGAAAGCTACGATCTGCCGGCGCTGTTGCGTTTCCTGTCCGATATCAAGGCCGGTCGGCGGCCGGTCCGCGCACCGGTCTATTCGCATCTGATTTACGACGTGATTCCGAACCAGTGGATTGAGATCGACCGCCCCGAAATCCTCATCGTCGAAGGTCTCAACGTACTGCAAGCCGGCCGGCTGCCGAAGGACGGCAAGGCGGTTCCGTTCGTATCGGACTTTTTCGATTTTTCGGTTTATCTCGATGCCGACGAGGACGTGCTGTTGTCGTGGTATGTCAGTCGATTCCTGACCCTGCGCGGCACGGCCTTCGCTGATCCGAAATCCTATTTTCACCGTTACGCCGGGCTGTCCGACGCCGAGGCAGTCGCCACCGCCACGTCGATCTGGAATCGCATCAATCTCATCAATCTGTATGAGAATATCCTGCCGACGCGGCAGCGTGCCGATCTCATCCTCAAGAAGGGCGCAAGCCATCAGGTCGAGGAAGTGGCGCTGCGGCGATTGTAATTGCTAGGCCGCGAGCGCGGCGTCGCAACCGGCAAGCGCGGTGGCAAGCTGCTCGCGATCGAGCGGCTTGACCAGAAAACTATCCATGCCGGCGGCAAGACAGGCGTCGCGATCCTCGGCGGACGCATTTGCCGTCAGTGCGATGATCGGTGTGCGTGGCGCATTGTCTTCTTCTTCGAGATTGCGGATGCGTCGCGTCGCTTCCAGACCGTCCATGCCCGGCATATGCAAATCCATCAGCACGCGGTCGTAGGGCGTATCGGCGGAACGCGCGGCAAGCCAGCACGCAATGGCTGCCGCGCCGCTTGCCGCAATGGTCGGGCGATGGCCGAGCTTGGTCAATAACGCACGCGCCAGGAGTGCATTGATCTCGTTATCCTCGGCAACCAGGATCGAAAGCGCGTGTCCGGGCCGCGACTTAACCGGCGGGTCCGCCGTCTCGCCCGCAACATTCGCGTCAAAGGCGTCGTCGGCCGAGAAGCGCGCGGCAAGCGAAGCGGCGCGCACCGGCTTGATCAGATAGCTGCTGAACCCCGCCGTTTTCAGCGCGGTGAGCTTGTTGCGCACGGCCGGCGGCACCATGACGATGCGGCGCGGAATCCGCGCCGCCATGCGGGCCAGTGCTTCGCTGGCCGTCATGCCGAGCGTGTGGTCGACCAGGATGGCGCTCCACGATTGTTCCGGCAACAGCGCGGCCGCGACCGCTTCGTCGGGTACGATCCGGGTCCGCGCGCCCCAGCGTTGCAGCCGCCGCGCAATCAGCGACGCTTCGATCTCGGCCGGCGCGACGATCAGAATATCGCTGCCGGCGAGATCGGGCGCGGTAAATGGGGTGTCCTCGGCGTCGGCAGCGCGTGGCAGCGCGAGCGCGACCGAGAAGGTCGAGCCCTTGCTCGGCGTGCTCTCGACCGCGATGGTGCCGCCCATGCGTTCAACGATGCGTTTGGAAATGCTCAAGCCGAGTCCGGTGCCGCCGAATTTGCGCGCGGAACCGGAATCGGCCTGCTCGAACTCGAGGAATATCCGCGCTTGATCATCGGGCGACATGCCGATGCCGGTATCGTGCACCGCAATCGCAATGCCATTGTCCTGCGCGCCCGGCTCGACGATGATCGACACGCCGCCATGTTCGGTGAACTTGATGGCATTGCCGGCGAGATTGAACAGTACCTGACGCAGCCGCGCCGCGTCGCCGACCATATGCGACGGCAGCCGTTCGTCGACATAGCAGCAGATTTCGAGGCCCTTGCTTTGGGCGCGCGGGCCGAGCAGCTCAACTGCTTCCTCGACCAGCGCGGCGAGCGCGAACGGCCGCAAGGCGAGGTCGAGCCGGCCGGCTTCGATCTTGGAGAAATCGAGAATTTCCTCGATCAGCGACAGCAGCGTTTCGCCCGAGGTCTTGACCGCTTTCAGATAGGTCGCCTGTTCGGGCGCCAGCGGGGTGTCGCCGAGCAAGTCGGTCATGCCGAGGATGCCGTTGAGCGGTGTGCGGATCTCGTGCGAGACCATGGCGAGGAAGCGCGATTTGGCGCGGCTGGCCGCTTCGGCCTGGTCGCGGGCATCGGCCAGCGCGTGCTCGGCGGTGACGCGATCGGTCATGTCGCGGCCGACGCTTTGGATTTCGCTGCCGCGGTCGGCGCGCACTGTGACCTCGCGCCAGGCGATCCATCTCGCGCCTTCCGGCGCTGCGATCTTCTGATCGTGAACACGCGTGCCATCGGCGAGGCTCGACACTTCACTTTGCTCCTCGACTGGAAGCGCAAACGCAGTGGCGAGCAATTCCTCGCGCGGGCGTCCGGCGAGTGTGCAGAACGCGTCGTTGGCATAGGTGATGGCGGAGGTTGCATCGCGCCGCACGATGACGTCGCCCTGCGCCTCGAAGAAGCTTTTGGCGCGTTCCTGCGCTTCGCTGATTTCCCAGTTGCGGTCGGCCGCCTGTTCGAGGTTGCTTTCGAGCCCGCGCAACTCCGCCTTCATTTGTCGGATGCGGGAGATGAGAATTCCAATCCCCCCGCAGGCGGCGCCAAGCAGTGTCGCAACCCCGATCGCAAACGAGTTCGGATCGTAATGCGCCATCGGCGAGGTCGCGCCGGACAGGAAGCCGAACGCCACCGCAAACGACATCGAGGTGATGGCGATGGTGCGAACGACGAGGGAAATCAGGCGGCGGGTGATAATGCCGGGTTTTCGAAGAATGACGCGCGGGCGCATGGTCCCAAACCCCGCTCTGCACTTTACGCGGGACTGCCGATGGAAGCCCCGTTAGTGCCTGGTTTATCGGTGTGACGATGCCGATTTTGGCCTATGAACGTTGCGCATCCCTTGCACTCACCCCGTGCGATTGGAGTGACGGTTGATGCTTTGTTAACATTGGCTTGGCTCCCGGCGGCGGGGCCGGTCTGTACGAGCTGATTGGCCGTGGCCGGAGATGTCAGATGGATAAAGTTTCGAGTTCCAGGCGCTCGGGGGTTCAGTCCGGCGTACCGGCCAGGTCTGCCGGCTCTGGCAGGTCAGCCGCATCCGGCAAATCTGCCAGCATCGGCAAGTCCGCCAAGCCGTCGCGGGCCGAGGCCGAGGCCGCGGTGCGCACGCTCATCCGCTGGGCCGGCGACGATCCGGACCGCGAAGGCTTACTCGCTACGCCCTCGCGGGTCGCCCGCGCCTATGAGGAATGGTTCTCCGGCTATAACGATGATCCGCGCGAATATCTCAAG
Organism: uncultured Alphaproteobacteria bacterium; assembly: GCA_963813825.1. GTDB lineage: Bacteria > Pseudomonadota > Alphaproteobacteria > Rhizobiales > Xanthobacteraceae > BOG-931. Next base: position 53,921 of record CAWFBB010000027.1, on the reverse strand, counting down.
CGCACTTTTGAGGAGACCGGCGGCTATGACGAAGTTGTCGTGCTGCGCGACATCCGCTTCGAGTTGTTTTGCGAGCACCATCTCGCGCCGATCATCGGACGCGTGCATATCGGCTATTTGCCGCGCAACCGCGTCGTCGGCATTTCCAAACTGGCGCGGCTGGTCGAAGTCTATGCGCGGCGGTTGCAGATTCAGGAGAAGATGACCGCCGAGATCGCGGCCTGCCTCGACCAGGTGCTTAAACCTCACGGCGTTGCCATCGTCACCGAAGGGACCCACCAGTGCATGACCACGCGCGGCGTGCACAAGCCCGGCGTCACCATGGTGACGAGCCGCATGCTCGGCGTGTTCCGCGATCACGCCGAGACGCGTCAGGAATTCCTGTCGGCAATCGGCATGCGCGGCGCGATCAGCGTGGCGAGCGGTTCGGGCTAATCAGGCGGCGCGTCTGATCTCGTCCGCCAGCGCGCGATACGACAGCGCTTCGGCCAGATGCACGCGGCCGACTTTGTCGGCGCCGTCGAGATCGGCGAGCGTGCGCGCCACCCGCAGCACGCGATGATAGCCGCGGGCTGACAGCCGCATCGCCTCGGCGGCGTCGCGCAAAAGCGTAAGCCCACTCGCATCCGGCTTGGCAACATCTTCAAGGACCGCGCCCGACACCGCCGCATTGCTGCGGATATGCGGCAGGCCGATGGCGGCATAACGCGCGATCTGGCGCTCGCGGGCGGCGGCGACACGCTCGGCGACTTCGCGGCTGCCTTCCGCGGGAGGCGGCAGGATGAGATCGGCGGCAGTCACCGCCGGCACTTCGATGTGGAGGTCGATGCGATCAAGCAGCGGGCCGGAAATTCGCGTCTGATAATCGGCGGCGCAGCGCGCATTAGGGCCGCGGCGGCAGGTAAAACCGGGCTCGCTGGCGCGGCCGCAGCGGCACGGATTCATCGCCGCGATCAGCATAAACCGCGCAGGATATGTCACGCGATGATTGGCGCGGGCGATCGAGACCTCGCCGGTTTCGAGCGGCTGGCGCAGCGAGTCGAGCGCCTGCGGCGAAAATTCCGGCAGTTCGTCGAGGAACAGAACACCGTGATGCGCCAGCGAGACTTCGCCGGGTCTGGCATGCAACCCGCCGCCGACCAAAGCTGGCATGCTGGCGGAATGATGCGGCGCGCGGAACGGCCGCCGGTTGGTGAGCGCACCACCTTTGATCGCGCCGGCGATCGACGCGACCATCGAGACTTCGAGGAGCTCGGCCGGCGCCAGGGGCGGCAGGATCGAAGGCAACCGCGCAGCCAACATCGATTTGCCGGCGCCGGGCGGGCCGACCATGAGCAGATTGTGCCCGCCGGCAGCGGCGACTTCGAGCGCACGCTTGGCGCTTTCCTGGCCCTTGATGTCGGCAAGGTCGAGCAGCGGACCATTGGCTTCGAGGATCTTCGGCTGCGGCCGCGACAGCACTTGCGTGCCCTTAAAGTGGTTGGCGAGCTGGATCAGCGATGACGCGGCGATGATTTCGATCTCGGGGCTCGCCCATGCCGCTTCGGGCCCGCATGCGGCGGGACACATCAAGCCTTCGCACCGTGCATTGGCGCCGATCGCCGCGGGGAGCACGCCGGCCACCGGCGCGATCGAGCCGTCGAGGCCGAGTTCGCCGAGCACGGTGAAACCGGACAGCGCATCGTGCGGAATGGCGCCGATGGCGGCCATTAGCCCGAGCGCGATCGGCAGATCGTAATGGCTGCCTTCCTTGGGCAGGTCCGCAGGCGCCAGATTGATGGTGATGCGGCGCGCCGGCAAAGCAAGCCCGGACGCGATCAGGGCCGAGCGCACGCGCTCGCGCGCTTCCGACACGGCCTTGTCGGGCAGGCCGACAATGTTGAAGGCGGGCAGACCGGGCGCGACCTGCACCTGGACATCGACGGGACGCACCTCGATGCCCTCGAACGATACTGTGGAAACGCGCTGGACCATTTCAGCCCCGGACGGCGGCAGCCCCGTCGGGACACCACAGTATCGGAACTTTTATTCGCGTCAAGAACATTTAGGGAACAAACCGACGAAGCCGCTTATTTTTGCCATTTGCGGGGTTCGGCTGCGCTTTCCAACAGTTCACGCCGGGTGGCGTCGAGGATGTCGTCGGAAAGGGGTGCGCCTTCGACTGCGCGGGCCAGCGTCAAGGCACCGACCAAGGTGGCCATTGCGGCAAGCGCCTTGCGCCGCCGTGTCGCCTTCGAGCGGCCGGGGATCGATTGCGCAAGAATGTCGATGAGCGGCTCCAGCCCCTCGGCGAAAGCGGTACGCACCACTTTGCCGCTACGCGCCGCATCGTTGCCGAGCGCCGCAAAGGCGCAGCCTTGGCCCGGGTCATCCCGATGGCGCGTTGAAAGATAGTGCTCGAGCAGCGCCGCGAATGGCGCATCCGGATCGGCCGCAGCGCGTTTCGACCAGTTTGCCGCAGCGAGCGCCATCGTGCGTTTGCTGGCTTGTGCGACCAGATCGTCTTTCGAGGCGAAGTGGCCGTAAAAGCCGCCGTGGGTCAGATCGGCGGCTTTCATGATGTCGGCGACGCCGATGCCGCCGAATCCCTTGGCGCGGAACAGCGCTCCGGCCGCATCGATAATGCGCTCGCGGTGTTGCGCGGCTTTTTCCCGGCTCACTCTCATCAGCACCTCTGCCATGCGTCTACGAACGGCGCTTGACAATTTATATGACGATCGTCATCAATAAGCAAGGCAAAGATGATAACCGTCATCTAAATTCGCATCACGGGACCGGAATAGACACCATGGCGTCCTTTTCCCTCGCCACAACGCTCGAGCGCCGCGGCATCCATTACGGTTGGGTTGTCGTCGGCGTGACGTTCCTCACGCTGCTGATCACCGCTGCGGCGATGGGCACGCCCGGCGTGCTGATCGTGCCACTGGAGCAGGAATTCGGCTGGAGCGACGCGCAGATTTCCTCGGCCTTGGCGTTGCGCATCATGCTGTTCGGTTTGTTCGGGCCGTTCGCCGCGGCGTTCATGAACCGCTTCGGCGTGCGGCGCGTGATCATGGTCGCGATGGCGATCATCGCCGGCGGCCTTCTGACGTCCTTGGCGATGAAGCAGCTTTGGCAGCTCGTGCTGTTGTGGGGCATCGTGGTCGGCATCGGCACCGGTCTCACCGCGATGGTGCTGGCGGCGACGGTGGCGACACGCTGGTTCAATCATCGCCGCGGCCTGGTCATCGGCATGCTGGCGGCAAGCAACGCCACCGGCCAGCTGGTCTTCTTGCCGCTCATTGCGCAGATCACGACCGCCTATGGCTGGCGTGCCTCCTTGATTTTTGTTGCCTGCATGCTCGCCTGCGTTGCGCTGGTGGTGTCGTTTCTGATGCGCGATCGCCCGAGCGATCTCAATCTGCCGCTCTACGGCGAAATCCAGATCACGCCGCCGCCCACGCAAGGCGTCGGCCTGCTGTCGCTGTTGATGGCGCCGATCAACGTGCTCCGGGAAGTCGCGCGGGTGCCGATCTTCTGGGTGCTGTTTGCGACGTTCTTCGTCTGCGGCAGCAGCACCAACGGCTTGATCCAGACCCACTTCATCACGCTGTGCCACGATTACGGCCTGCCGGCGGTCACCGCGGCGAGCGTGCTGGCGATGATGGGTATCTTCGATTTCTTCGGCACGATCGGGTCAGGTTGGCTGTCCGACCGCTTCGACAATCGCTGGCTGCTGTTCTGGTATTACGGGCTGCGCGGACTGTCGCTACTTTATCTGCCGTTTACCGATTTCACGTTCTACGGCCTGTCGCTGTTCGCGATGTTCTACGGCCTTGACTGGATCGCGACGGTGCCACCGACGGTGAAGCTTACCGCCGACCGCTTCGGCCCGGAGAAAGCCGGCATGGTGTTCGGCTGGATCTTTGCCGGCCATCAGATCGGCGCCGCCACTGCGGCGTTCGGCGCCGGCCTGATCCGCACCGAATACTCGACTTACCTCCCGGCGTTCTTCATCTCCGGGGCGCTCTGCATCATTGCGGCTGCGCTGGTGCTCACGGTGCGGAAATCTTCACCGCGGCGCATCGGAGCGTCCGCGGCAGTCCCGGCGCGGGGTTAGACCGACTTCCGCTTCGCCTCGATCTTGTCCCAGATCATCGCCGCGATATCCGGGCCGCCGAGGTTCTTGACCGAGCGGATGCCGGTGGGCGAAGTGACGTTGATTTCGGTCAGATAGTCGCCGATCACGTCAATGCCGACGAACAGCAGGCCGCGCTGGCGCAGCGCCGGGCCCAGCCGCTCGCAAATATGGCGCTCGCGCGCGGTCAGTTCGGTCGCCGCCGGCACCCCGCCGCGCACCATGTTGGAGCGCAGGTCGTCGGCTGCCGGCACGCGGTTGACCGCGCCGGCGAACTCGCCGTCGACCAGGATGATGCGCTTGTCGCCGTTCTTCACCGCGGGCAGGAATTTTTGCACCACCCATGGCTCACGCGATATGGTCGAGAACAGATCATAGAACGAACCAAAATTGAGATCGTCGCGCTTGAGCAGGAACACCGCCTCGCCACCCTTGCCGTAGAGCGGCTTCATCACGATGTCGCCGTGCTCGCCGCGAAACGCCTTGATGGCATCGAGGTCGCGGGTGAGCAGCGTTGGCGGCATCAGGTCGGGAAATTCGGTAACGAATATTTTTTCCGGCGCGTTGCGCACATGGGCAGGATCGTTAACCACCAGCGTTTTCGGATGGATGCGCTCCAGAAAATGGGTGGTGCTGATATAGGACAGATCGAACGGCGGATCCTGGCGCAGCAGTACGACGTCGAATGTCGACAGATCGACATGCTTTGACTCGCCAAGCGTGAAATGATCGCCGGGGATATCGCGCACCGTCAGCGGCCGCACCGCGGCCGAGACCTTGCCGTCGCGCAGCGACAGCCGGTCGGGCGTGTAATAGGACACCGGATGGTCGCGCGCCTGCGCTTCCAGCAACAGCGCGAACGTCGAGTCGCCGCGGATGTTGATCCGCTCGATCGGATCCATTTGCACGGCGACGTTCAGGCGCATGGCATTGGAGTGGGGCAAGGGACAACGGTGGCGGGTTGGAACGGCAATAGCCGGTAACGTCTACGCAATTTTCGCCTGCGCCGCCACCATCCGCCGCCATTTGATTGAGCATGGCCTTTACCGAAAACCGGTAACCACTTTTCGGGACCATGCTCCATGGCTCTAGCGCGTCGCATCGAAGGCATTGGCGATGTGCCGGGGTATTTTACCCGGCGCCACCAGAATGGCGTCGAAGCGGATGAAGCAGTCGGCATCGTCGGCGTGGCGCGAAAGCCAGTATTCGGCGGCGGCGACGATGCGCTGTTTCGACCGCTCGGTGACGGCTTCGGCGGCATCGTCGAGGTGGTTGCGCGCCTTGACCTCGACGAACACCAGGTCGCGGCGGCGTCGCGCCACGATGTCGATCTCGCCGACCGGGGTTTTCCAGCGCCGCGCCGCGATCCGGTAGCCTTTGGCGATGAGCAGCATGGCGGCGCGGCTCTCCGCCGAAAGGCCGAGTCGGAATGCGGCGATGCGCTCCGGCTGCGGCGCAGGTTTGGGCGGCGGCAAGGGCTTAGCGCGGCGCGGCACGATCGGCTTCCTTCGCCAGCAGGAGCGCGCGCTGATAAAGCTCGCGCCGCGGCATGCCGGTGATGTCGGCGACCTCGCCGACGGCATCTTTCAGCGACACGCGGGCCAGCGCCGCCCGCAGCAAGGTGTCGGTCTCGCGGGCGCTCGGCTGCGCCGCCGGCGGTGGCGGGGCGACGACAACAACAATTTCGCCGCGCGGCTCGTTGCCGGACAGCTCTTGCGCCAGCGCCGGAAGTTCGCCGCGGCGGACCTCCTCGTGCAGCTTGGTCAGTTCGCGGCAGATTGCGGCCTCGCGCGGGCCAAGCCCCGCCGCGAGATCGGCGAGCGTTGCGGCAAGCCGCGGCCCGGTCTCGAACAAAACCAGCGTTGCCGGAATGCGGCCAAGCTCGGCAATGCGGGCGCGCCGCGCCGCTTGCTTCGGCGGCAGGAAGCCGGCGAAGAAAAACTGATCGGTCGGCAAGCCGGCGACAGTGAGGGCCGCGAGTGCGGCCGATGCGCCGGGCAATGCCATGACCGGAAGGCCGGCCTCCTGCGCGGCGCGCACCAGTTTGAAGCCCGGATCGGAGACCAGCGGCGTGCCGGCATCCGACACCAGTGCGATCGCCGCGCCTTCGGCAAGCCGGCGCAACAGCATCGGGCGCGCCTTGGCGGCATTGTGATCGTGGTACGGGGTCAGCGGCGTGCCGATGACGAAGCGGTCGAGCAATTTGCGGGTTACACGGGTATCTTCGCAGGCGATCAGATCGGCGCCGGCCAGCGTCTTCAGCGCGCGAAGTGTAATGTCCCCCAAGTTCCCGATCGGTGTGGCAACGATATGCAGTCCCGGAGCGGCGCGTGCGACTTCGATATCGCGACCCTCGACGCTATAGCGCCGTGGCCGCCCGGCCGGATCATGCGGCGGAGGGCTCATGTGCTACAGTCTAGTGCCTTACTGGTTCTGATTGCATCAGAACTAGGGCTCTGGATTTTTGATTGGGCACGATCTGTTCCGAAAACCGGGTCCATCCTCGGATCAAGTCCGAGGACAGGCATTTTCGGGATCATGCCCGGTCTCTGGCCTTGCGGCGTCGTAGCGGCGGCGGATTCGTTATCCTTTCCATTTAGTTAACTATTCGCCCCCAGAATGACAGATTGGCACCGCCCAATTGCATGGGGCGACTGAGCCGACGTGAGGAAACCCGCCGTGTCTGCGGAATTGCCGTTCCATGCGCCGGCCGGGTCGCTGTCCCGGCGCCGTACAGTCGCGGGCCTGCTGGCGTCGGCTGGAACCCTGCTCGGCGGCTGTTCCGGCAATTCGAGCTTTATGAACTCGCTGCCGTCGCTTTCTTCCAATCCGCCGCCACAACAGGCCGGCCCGGCCGCGCCGGGCACCACCATCGGCGCCGGGGAGATCAAGGCCGGTTTGATCCTGCCGCTCTCGGCGGGCGGCAACGCGGGGGTCGCAGGCCAGGCCATGCGCAATGCCGCGGAAATGGCGCTGAGCGAATTCAACGGGGCGAATATCCAGCTTCTGGTGATGGATGACGGCGGCAATGCCGACACGGCGCGCCAAGTGGCCCAGCAGGCGCTTGATGGCGGCGCCGAGATCATCCTCGGCCCGTTGTTCGCGCAATCAGTCAGCGCGGTCGGGCAGGTGGCGCGGCCGCGCAATGTGCCGGTCATCGCGTTCTCGACCGACGCCAATGTCGCCTCGAATGGCGTCTATCTTTTGAGTTTCCTGCCGGAAACCGATGTCGAGCGCATCGTGCAATATGCCTCTTCGACCGGAAAGCACTCCTATGCGGCGCTGATCCCCGACAATCCCTACGGAACGGTCGTCGAAGCGGCTTTCAAACAGGCGGTTGCCCGGCGCAACGGCCAGATTGTCGCGCTGGAACACTATGCCCACGACAAGGCGGCCATGGCCGGTCCGGTGCACAATGTCGCCCAAGTCGCGGTGCGCGCCGAGGCAATCTTCATTCCCGACGGCGGCGACGCGGTGCCGGACGTGGTGGCGTTGCTGGTAGGGAGCGGCGTCGATACCAAGAAAGTCCAGTTGCTCGGCACCGGACTGTGGGATGATCCGCGCATCAGTTCCGCGCCGGGACTCGACGGCGGCTGGTATGCAGCGCCGGAAGGTGCGGGTTTCCGTGCCTTCGCCGAGCGCTACCGCGCCCGTTACAAGCAGGAGCCCGTGCGCACTGCGACGCTCGCCTATGACGCCGTGGCGCTGATTGCGGCGCTGGTGAAGACCCAAGGGACGCAACGGTTCTCACCGGCGGTCCTGACCAACCCGTCCGGCTTCACCGGCATCGACGGCCTGTTCCGCTTCCGCCAAGACGGCACCAATGAGCGCGGATTGGCAGTATTGCGGGTGACACCGACGGGAACGTCGGTGGTATCGCCTCCGCCAAAATCATTCGGCGCCTCTGGAATATAAGCTAGCTTACTAATGTAGCAGGTCTGATTTGAGGATTCTGAAATCGGCCTATCTGCGGCTCGTAGCCAAAAATCCTCTTAAAAGCAGGGCCCCGGACCGAAAAATCGAAGCCGGTTGACCAGCACAATATAAGGGGGCTTATCAATTTTTCAGGGCCATTTTGGCGGCTTCGCCACGCGTCGCATAGGCTAAGCCGCCAGATCGGCGACCACGGCGTCTAGTACCGGAAAGCCAAACAGCGTGACCCTTAGGCGTCCCTGGGTGGTGGTTTCGATCAGGCCATGCTCGCGCAAGGCGCCAATACGGCCGGCATCAAGAGGCCGGCCGGCCAGCTCCTCGAAGCGCACCGTGTCGATGCCCTCGGCGAGCCGCAGCCCCATCAGCAGGAACTCGTCGGCGATCTCGTCGCGGGTCAGCATGTCGTCGGTGATCAGGCCGTGACCGTCTGCCTCGACCCGCGTGAGCCAGGTCTCCGGACGTTTCTCTGTTGCCGTGCCGTGGCGGTCGCCGTCGATATTGAGCCGTCCGTGCGCCCCGGGTCCGACGCCGGCATATTCGTGCCCCCGCCAATAGACGAGGTTGTGCCGGCACTCCCCCCCGGCCCGGGCGTGATTGGAAATCTCATAGGCCGGCAGACCATGTGCTGCGCAGGTTTCCAGGGTGACGTCGTAAAGCGCCCGCGCGGTATCTTCGTCGGGCGTTTTGAGCTTGCCGGCGGCGTGAAGCGCCTCGAACGGCGTGTCCTGCTCGATGGTCAGTTGATAGAGCGACAAGTGTTCGCCAGCCTCGCTCAGTGCGCGCTTGAGCTCGTCCGCCCATTGCTCCGGTTGTTGCCGCGGCCGGGCGTAGATCAGGTCGAACGAATAGCGGTCGAAGATCGAGCGGGCGACGGCGACGGCGTCGATCGCCTCGCGCGAAGTGTGGGTACGGCCTAGTTCGGCCAGTGCACGGTCGTCGAGCGCCTGTACGCCGAGCGAGACGCGGTTGACGCCAGCCGTGCGATAGCCGCGAAAGCGCGTCGCCTCGACGCTGGTCGGATTGGCTTCAAGGGTGACCTCGACATCGGGTGCGACCCGCCAGTGTTTTGCCACGGCGTCGAGCACGGCGGCGATCGTTGCGGGCTGCATGAGTGACGGCGTGCCGCCGCCGAAGAAAATTGTCGAGACGGTACGGTTCGGCACCCGCGCCGCCGTGGTGGCGATCTCGGTGGCAAAGGCGCGGGCGAAGCGCGCCTCGTCGATTGGCTCGCGGCGCACGTGGCTGTTGAAGTCGCAATATGGGCATTTCGACAGGCAGAACGGCCAATGAATGTAAACGCCAAAGGCGCTTTTCTCAGCATCGCTCAAGGCACGCCTCCGCCAGCTTCACGAAGGCGCGGGCCCGATGCGACAGACCTTTGCCGCGCGGCGGCAGGCCATGCTTCTCCTCGCTCGGCATCTCGCCGAAGGTCCGCGTGTGCCCGTCGGGCAGGAACATCGGATCGTAGCCAAAACCCTGGTCACCGCGCGGCGGCCAGATCAGCGTGCCGTCAACGCGAGCCTCGAAATCCTCGACATGACCGTCCGGCCAGGCGACGCACAGCGCCGAGACGAAATGGGCCTCACGGCGGTCCGGCGTCATTGCGCCCGCGGCCTGGAGCTTGTCCTCGATCTCCGCCATGGCGCGGCTGAAATTCTTGTCGGGGCCGGCCCAGCGCGCGGAATGGATGCCCGGCGCGCCACCAAGGGCATCGACGGCCAGCCCGGAATCGTCAGCGAAGGCGGGCAGGCCGGTCGCTTGAGTTGCCGCTTGCGCCTTGATGCGTGCGTTGTCACGAAAGGTCATTCCGGTCTCGTCCGGTTCGGGCAGTCCGAGCTCTCCCGCCGATGTGGCGTCGATACCGTAAGGCGCAAGCAGCTCCCGCATCTCGGCGAGCTTGCCGGGGTTATGCGTCGCGATCACCAGCCGGCCCTCGATGCGGCGATGGCCACTCACATCACCGCCATCTTCTGCAAGTCGACAAGTTTTGCGATGCCCTTTTTGGCCAGCGCCAACAGCGTGGCGAACTGGTCTTCGGTGAACGGCATCTTTTCCGCGGTGGCCTGTATTTCGACGATGTTGCCGTTGCCGGTCAGGACGAAGTTGGCGTCGGTGTCGGCCTGCGAATCTTCTGCGTAATCGAGGTCGAGCACTGCCGCGCCGCTGCATACGCCGCAGGAAATTGCCGCGATATGATCGCGCAGCACGCTCATCTCCACCATGTCGCGCGTTTTCATCCAGGCGAGGCAATCGTACAGCGCGATCCAGGCGCCGGTGATCGAGGCCGTACGGGTGCCGCCGTCGGCCTGGATGACATCGCAATCGATGGTGATCTGGCGTTCGCCAAGCGCCTTGAGATCGACCACTGCGCGCAGGCTGCGTCCGATCAGCCGCTGGATTTCGACCGTACGGCCATTCTGCTTGCCCGCCGAGGCCTCGCGGCGGGTTCGTTCCAGCGTAGCGCGCGGCAGCATGCCGTATTCGGCCGTGACCCAGCCGCGCCCCTGGCCTTTGAGCCACGGCGGCAGACGGTCTTCCAGCGTTGCGGTGACCAGCACGTGAGTTTCGCCAAATTTTACGAAACATGAGCCTTCGGCGAATTTCACCACGCCGCGTTCCAGCGACACCGGGCGCAGTTCATCGGGCTGTCGGCGGCTCGGCCGCATCGGCATCTCCTCGCGGCCAAGCGTCAGCCGCGGCACGCTTTTAGAGCAAGATCCGGCAAAGGGGAAACCGGTTTTCGGGCAAGTTGCCAGCCGCTCACGCTTACCGCTACGCTTCACCCAAACAGGCGGAGGCCGATATGGCGGTGGAAGCTACGCAGGCGTTGGCGCATTTCGTCACCGCACTGCGCTACGAAGACCTTCCGCAGCGGGTGCGCGATCACTGCAAAAACCTGCTGCTCGACGCGCTGGCCTGCGCGGTGTCCGGCCGTCTCGGCGAGGAGACCGGTCAGATCGCGGCGTTCGCGTCGGCGCTGGCGCAGTCGAGCGAAGCGAGCGTGATCGGCGGTCAGCCGATGTCACTCGCCGGCGCGACACTGCTCAATGCCTATCTGGTCACCGCGACGACGATGTGCGACGTGCATCGCGAGACGATGACGCATGTCACGCCGGAAGTGATACCGCCGGCGCTCGCGATCGCCGAACGCGACGGGCTCGATGGCCGCGCACTGCTCACGGCCATTGCGGCCGGCTGCGAGGTGACGACGCGGGTCGGCATCGGCACCGATTATCCGAAATTCCGCGCCCGGGGCTGGCATGGCCCCGGCATTTTCGGTCCATTCGGCGCGGCTGCGGCGGTCGGATCGCTGCTGAAATTCAACGCCAACACGATGGCGCGGGCATTCGGTTTAGCTGGTAGCCAGGCCGCCGGTACGTTCGCCGCCTGGGGCACACCGACGGTGAAATTCCATCAATGCCGCGGCGCGCTGTCGGGATTGATGGCCGCGCTTTTGGCCCATCAAAATTTCGCCGCCACCGGCGAGTTCCTCACCGCCAAGGACGGCGGCCTCTACAACACCTACGTCGACGGCGGCAAACCCGAAGCTGCATCCGCCGATCTCGGCGCGCGCTGGGAGCTCGAGCAGATCGGCATGCGGCTGTGGCCGTCGGCGACGCTCATTCAGGGCATGAACACCGCGTTGTTCGATGTCATCGGCAAGCACACGTTCGACACCGCGCGCATCCGCAAAGTGCGCGTCGGCATGAGTCAGCCGGCATTCGCCATGCACGGCGGCTTTGGCACCTACAAGGCCAAGTTCGAGGCGCTGCTTTCAGCGCACTACACCGCGGCCGTCATCTTGCATGACCGCGCCCTGACCTTGGCGCAGTTCGAGCCAGCGCGTTACGACGATCCGAAATTGCGGCGTTTCGCGGCCGAACAGGTCGAAGTCCGCGCCGAGCCTTCGGTCGCGGGCTCTCAGGCTGTTGTCGACGTCGATTTGGTTGACGGCACAACACTCACCGCGCATTGCCGGCATCCGCTCGGTTCGTTCGAAAACCCGCTGTCGCGTGCCCAGATCGAGCAGAAGTTCCGCGCCTATGCCAAGGGCTTTCTGCCCGAAAGCCATGTTGTCGAAACGATCAGCGCAATCGGGCGGCTTGAAGATTTTGGCTCAATCCGCCGGCTGATGGATTTGCTGCGTCCCGCGGAGCGGGCAATGGCGGCCGCCGAGTGATATATTAGGGCGATCATGGCCAGCCACGACATTCCCATCGGCCCAAACCAGGTCGGGCTGGCGCAGCTTAACGAGCGCTCGCGCGAGATTTTCCGCCAGGTGGTCGAGAGCTATCTGGCGACCGGCGAGCCGGTCGGCTCGCGCAATCTGTCGCGCATCATCCCGATGACGCTATCACCCGCATCGGTGCGCAACGTGATGTCGGATCTGGAACAGCTCGGACTGGTTTATGCGCCGCACACTTCGGCCGGACGGCTGCCGACCGAAAAGGGCCTGCGCTTTTTCGTCGATGCGCTGATGCAGATCGGCGACGTTACCGATAACGACCGCAAGGCGATCGAGGCGCAGGTTGCGGCCTCCGGCCAGTCAAAATCGGTGGAGACAGTGTTGACCGAAGCGTCGGGGCTGCTGTCGGGGCTCACGCGTGCTGCCGGCGTTGTGCTCACGGCCAAGTCCAATGTGCTGCTCAAACATGTCGAATTTGTCCGGCTTGAGCCCGAACGCGCGCTGGTTGTGCTGGTTGCCGAAGACGGCCAGGTCGAGAACCGGGTACTCAACATTCCGGTTGGCTTGCCGACATCGGCGCTCACCGAAGCCTCGAATTTCCTCAACGCCCATATCCGCGGCAAGACGCTGGCCGACGCGCGCGGTGAACTCGAGCGCGCGCTGGTGGCGCGGCAGGCCGAGATCGACGAGTTGACGCAGCGGCTCGTTGCCGACGGCCTGGCGAGCTGGTCGGGCGGCGAGCGCGACGAGCGCAAGCTGATCGTGCGTGGCCAGGCCCATTTGCTCGAGGATCTTCATGCGCTGGCTGACCTTGAACGCGTACGGCTCCTGTTCGACGATCTGGAAACGCGGCGCGAGGTGATCGATCTGCTTGGGCGCGCCGAACGCGCCGAAGGTGTCCGCATCTTCATTGGCTCTGAGAACAAACTGTTCTCATTGTCCGGCTCGTCCACCATCGTGGCGCCCTATCACGATGCCGCCGGCCGCATTGTCGGGGTGCTCGGCGTGATCGGCCCGACCCGGCTCAACTATGCCCGCGTCATCCCGATGGTGGATTACACCGCCAGGGTCGTGAGCAAGTTGCTCGGGGGCTAACCGCCAGCCGGAACCCGAAGTGCTTGATTTTTGCGGCCTGAACCCTGATATGCGAGACGACGTTTAGCGCGGCACGATCTTGTCCGAAACCAGTTTCCACCCCGGATCAAGTCCGAGGGCCGGCTTTTTCGGGATCATGCCAAACGACGAGATGTGACATGACGGAACAGACCGCTCGGGCTGAGGACGAAGCGGCCAAGACGCCTGAGGACGCGGCCGCCGCGGCACCGCAACCCACCCCATCCACCGCGCTCGAGCGCGAGCATGCCGAGATGAAAGACCGGCTGTTACGCACGCTTGCTGAGATGGAGAATTTGCGCCGGCGCACCGAGCGCGAAGTTACCGACGCCAGGCTCTATGGCGTCGCCTCGTTCGCCCGCGACGTGTTGGTCGTCGCCGACAATATGCGCCGCGCGCTGGACGCCTTGCCGCCGGAGGCCCGCGCCGATACGGAGGCCGGCATCAAATCGCTGGTCGACGGCGTCGAACTCACGGAACGCGAACTGTTGAAGGCGCTGGAAAAGAACGGCGTGCGTCAATTCACGCCGCAGGGCGAGAAGTTCGATCCCAATGTTCATCAGGCCATGTACGAAGTACCCGATGCATCGGTCCCCGCCGGCAGCATCGTGCAAGTCGTGCAGCCCGGCTACATGATCGGCGAACGCGTGTTGCGCCCGGCATTGGTGGGCGTGTCGAAAGGCGGCCCCAAGGTCGCGCCGAAATCTGCCGCCGGCAACGACAACAGCGACACCGCAGCGAGATTCTGACCGCTCAACTCATTTAATATCGATGCTGTCACGGACCGTGCGCAGGCGAGTCTGCGCATCCGGCCACTTGTCGGTAGCGGCCATTCCAAGCATCTGAAGAAAGCTGCCGCCGCCAAAGCGCAGCCACTGCGCCACCATGATGTCACTGCCGGTGCGTGAATCCTTGGCTTGGGCCACGGTTTGAAAGCCGGACTGGTTGCCGATGCGCAACGGCTCGGAAATAGTGATATGGACGTTCTCAATTCCCGTGATCTGATCGAATCCCACCCGCGCAAATTCAGCGCGTTGATCCGGCTCGGTCGGGCCCCCCGAAAACGCGCCGATGAACATGCGAACCGAGACGGCTGTGGCATCCCCGGGCGTCGGAGCGTCCGCGAGTACCACGGCGCGGCCTGGCATGACGTTGAAGACATGAAAGCCAGCCAAGTCGCCGATCGTAAACGGCAGCAGACTGAGTTTTTCAGCATCCGGCACGCTGTCGCGCAGGGCGAGTGTCGCCAGTGCAGCTTCCATGACGGCATCCGAATAGGCGGTCTCGTCGACCGGCTCCTGCGCATTGATGACCACGGTGACATCCTTGGCGGGCGCCAGCATCAGCCACTTGCGGTACATTTTCTTGTCGGATTCCTGCTGGGCTACCACCAGGGTGGCGGTGCCAAAGCCCAACTTGAGGTCGACGCGCTTCTCAAGGGTGATGCCCTGTTTCTTAAGCGCGTCGGTGTCGAGGCCTTGCTTGAGCTCGTCATAGACCGCAGGCGGTTGCACGGTGAGCAGGATCGCTGTGTCTTTGGCGACGTCTTCGAAGCCCGGGAAGGTCTTGCTCACCACCATGCCGGGAGGTGGCACCAGGCCGGCGACCGATGCCGGGGGGAAAGTCGGGTCGGCGGCTCGGGCTGGTGCGGCGCAGACGAGAAATGCGAATGCGGCAGCGAGGGCAGCGGACGCCGCAGCCGGGCGGATCTTGCTAGCGATAATCATGCAGCGCCTCCGCCGCGGCCGGGTGCGGCCGCGCGCTCTCGGTAGCAGGGCGAGTTACCCGGCGCAAAGTCAGATTGATCCGTCCGCCCTCCGCGAGCAAAGTCGACGTGCCGGGCTCGATGCGGTCGACGCCATGAAACGCCAGCCGATAGCCGCCGCCGAGAACCAGCGCATCGCCCGAACTCAGCCGGAACGATCGGGTCGGATCTTTGCGTTTTGATCCGCCAACGCGAAACAAGCAGGTATCGCCGAGCGAGAGCGATAGCACCGGGGCGTCGAAATCCTGTTCGTCGCGATCCTGGTGCAGGCCCATTTTCGCCGCCGGAGTGTAAAAATTAATCAGGCATGCCTGCGGCGGCGACGGATAGCCGGCGAGATCGTTCCACATTGCCAGCAATGCATCGGGCATCGGCGGCCAGGGTTGCCCGGTGACCGGGTGCGTAGGCTGATAACGATAACCTGCTTCATCGGAGACCCAGCCGAGCGGTCCGCAGTTCGACATGCGCACCGTGAATGGCCGGCCGGACTTCGGCATCCGCGGCGTGAACAGGGGCGCATCGGCAAATATCCCGCGCAGTGCGGTGAGCAGCGCCTCTTGGGCGGGGCGGTCGAGATAGCCGGGACATAAGCGCAGCCCGGCGCGGTCCGTCTTCAAGTCCATTGGCTTCATCCGGCCTTTACCACTTGCGGCCTTTA
This sequence comes from uncultured Alphaproteobacteria bacterium, assembly GCA_963813825.1. Taxonomy (GTDB): domain Bacteria; phylum Pseudomonadota; class Alphaproteobacteria; order Rhizobiales; family Xanthobacteraceae; genus BOG-931. Next base: position 38,149 of record CAWFBB010000027.1, on the reverse strand, counting down.
CCACTTGCCGGCGACGTGTCGGCCACGCCGCAGCCTTACGCGCCGCACTCCGGCGCCGTCTAGCCAAAATCATCGTCGCACGTAGCCCAACCCAGCTGTGCTGACTTGCGGCCTGATGGCGCCCTCCTATATGAGCCATGGGCAATCGCCTGGGGCTCACCCGGACTGATTGAGAGTGATAAGGGGGTTGGAATTTGGGCGCCTGCGGGGCCTGCCCAACCTGCCACAGAGAGAGGAATTTGGGCCATGGCTAAGGTCATCGGTATTGATCTCGGGACTACCAATTCGTGCGTCGCCGTCATGGAAGGCAAGACGCCGAAGGTCATCGAGAACGCAGAGGGAATGCGCACCACGCCTTCCATTGTCGCGTTCACCGACGAGGGTGAGCGGCTGGTCGGCCAGCCGGCGAAACGCCAGGCGGTAACCAATCCCGAGCGCACTATTTTCGCAGTCAAACGCCTCGTCGGCCGCCGCTATGACGACCCGATGGTGGAGAAAGACAAAAAGCTCGTTCCATACAAGATTTCGCGTGCCTCCAACGGCGACGCCTGGGTCGAGATCGAGGGCAAATCCTATTCTCCGTCGCAGATCTCCGCTTTCATTTTGCAGAAAATGAAAGAGACGGCGGAAGCCTATCTCGGTGCGAAAGTCGATCAGGCGGTCATCACCGTTCCGGCCTACTTCAACGACGCGCAGCGCCAGGCCACCAAGGACGCCGGCAAGATCGCCGGGCTCGAAGTTCTGCGCATCATCAACGAACCGACGGCGGCGGCGCTCGCCTATGGGCTCGACAAGACCAAGACCGGGACCATCGCGGTCTATGACCTCGGCGGCGGCACGTTCGATATATCCATTCTCGAAATCGGCGACGGTGTGTTCGAGGTGAAGTCGACCAACGGCGACACCTTCCTCGGTGGTGAAGATTTCGACATGCGGCTGGTCAACTATCTGGCCGACGAATTCCAGAAAGAGCAGGGCATCGATCTGCGCCGCGACAAGCTCGCTTTGCAGCGGCTGAAAGAGTCGGCGGAGAAAGCCAAGATCGAGCTGTCTTCGACGACGCAGACGGAGATCAATCTGCCTTTCATCACCGCGGATGCTTCGGGTCCGAAGCATCTGACCATGAAACTCACCCGCGCCAAGTTTGAAGCGCTGGTCGATGATCTGGTGCAGAAGACGATCGAACCCTGCCGGCAGGCGCTCAAGGATTCCGGCTTGTCCGCCGCCGAGATCAACGAAGTGGTTCTGGTCGGCGGCATGACTCGCATGCCGAAGGTCCAGGAGGTCGTGAAGCAATTGTTCGGCAAGGAGCCGCACAAGGGCGTCAATCCCGACGAAGTCGTCGCGATCGGCGCGGCGATCCAGGCCGGCGTGCTGCAAGGCGACGTCAAGGATGTATTGTTGCTCGACGTCACGCCGCTGTCGCTCGGTATCGAGACGCTGGGCGGCGTGTTCACCCGGCTCATTGATCGCAACACTACGATCCCGACCAAAAAGAGCCAGGTGTTCTCCACGGCCGAGGATGGCCAGACCGCGGTGACAATCCGCGTGTTCCAGGGCGAGCGCGAGATGGCGGCCGACAACAAGATTCTCGGCCAATTCGATCTCGTCGGTATTCCGCCGTCACCACGTGGCGTGCCGCAGATCGAGGTCACCTTCGATATCGACGCCAACGGCATCGTCAATGTCCAGGCCAAGGACAAGGGCACCGGCAAGGAGCAGCAGATTCGCATCCAGGCCTCCGGTGGACTGTCCGAAGGCGACATCGAGAAGATGGTCAAGGATGCCGAAGCTCACGCCGAAGAGGACAAAAAACGTAAGGCCGAGGTCGAAGCGAAGAATCACGCCGAGTCTCTGGTCCATGTGACTGAGAAGACGCTTGCGGAGCATGGCGCGAAGGTCGGTGAAGCCGAGCGGCGCGCGATCGAAACCGCCTTGGCCGATCTCAAGGAAGCCCTGAAGGGCAATGACGCCGAGGCGATCACCGCCAAGACCAACGCGTTGCAACAGGCTTCGATGAAGCTCGGCGAAGCGATGTACAAGCAGCAAGCCGATCAGCAACCGGGCGGCGGTCCTGACGCTGGCGCTGCCGGCGGTGAGGCCAATAAAGATGACGTCGTTGACGCGGAGTTCACCGAGGTCGACGACGACAAGAAGAACAAGAAATCGGCTTGATCCGGCGAGACGGTAATGCCGCAACGTTACGTCAAAACAGCACCCCTTGCGGCAACGCGGGGGTGCTGGTTTTTTGATTTACCTGTTTCGGCTAGGAATGATTGGACATCATCAGGGAAGGAATGATGGCCAAGCGCTGCTATTACGAATCTCTGTCGATCGAGCGCACCGCGAGCGACGGTGACATCAAAGCCGCTTTCCGCAAGCAGGCGATGGTTTGTCACCCGGATCGCAATCCCGGCGACGCCGACGCCGAGCATCGCTTCAAGGAAATTAACGAGGCCTACGAGGTCCTCAAGGACCCCAATAAGCGCGCCGCCTATGATCGTTACGGCCATGCCGCGTTCGAGCAAGGCATGGGCGGCGCCGCGGCGGGTTTTGGCGCCGACTTCGCCACGACGTTCTCCGATATTTTCGACGATCTGTTCGGCATGGGCGGCCGCCGCGGCCGCGGCACCGGCCGCGAGCGCGGCGCCGATCTGCGCTACAACATGGAAATCTCGCTGAACGAGGCCTACGCGGGCAAGGCGGCGCAGGTTCGCATCCCGACCTCGGTCACCTGCGAAACCTGCTCCGGCTCCGGCGCCAAGCCCGGCACCAAGCCCAAGGTGTGTCCGATGTGCCAGGGCCAGGGCAAAGTCCGCCACGCCCAGGGCTTCTTCACGCTCGAGCGCACCTGTCCGCAATGCCAAGGCCGCGGCCAGGCGATCGACAATCCGTGTGCGGCCTGCTCCGGCTCGGGCCGCGTCACCCGCGAGCGGACGCTGGCGGTAAATATCCCGCCTGGCGTCGAGGACGGTACCCGCATTCGGCTCGCCGGCGAGGGCGAAGCCGGCGTGCGCGGCGGCCCGGCGGGCGATCTCTATATTTTCCTGTCGATCGGCTCGCATCCGTTCTTCCAGCGCGACGGCGCCGATCTGCATTGCCGCGTGCCGGTCTCGATGGTGACGGCGGCGATGGGCGGCGATTTCGAGGTCCCGACCATCGATGGCGGCAAGACCAAGGTGAAGGTGCCGGACGGCACCCAATCAGGCCGGCGCTTCCGGCTTTCCGGCAAGGGCATGCCGGTGTTGCGGGCGCGCCAAAGCGGCGACATGTACGTGCAGGTCGTGGTCGAGACGCCGCAAAACCTGACTAAGAAGCAGCGCGACTTGCTGGCGGAATTCGATAAGCTGTCTTCCACTGCAACCCAGCCGGAATCCTCGGGCTTCCTCGGCAAGGTCAAAGAATTCATCGACGGTTTGGGCTCCCGCGCCAGTTCCGACTAACGTTTGGCTGATCCTGCCGCGACGCGGGGGGCGGCTGGTTTTTGTCCCTCGAATGTTCTAAAAATGACAAGATTTTGTCGCGTGGATGCCATGGCGCTGCCGGCCCTGCAAAAGTTTGAACGGAAGATCGGGCGGCAGATCCGCCTCCTTGAGTTCAGGAAGAACGTCATCGAGCACAAGATCGGCAAGCAGTTCCGGTTGTTCGAGCAGAAGCGCGACGGCATCGGCAAGAAAATCGAAAAGCAGATCCGTCAGTTCGAGCTGAAGCGCGGTATCCGGATCGACGATGAAGTGCGTTTCATCCGCTCCTGGATCGAACGGCCGCTGTCCATCGGCGCGGTGACGCCGTCAGGAAAAGTTTTGGCCCGCGCCATGGCGCGCTATGTCGATCCGAGCAGTTCAGGTCCCGTCGTCGAGCTCGGCCCCGGAACGGGGCCGGTGACGGAAGCGCTGGTCGAGGCCGGCGTATCGCCATCGCGGCTGGTTCTGGTCGAGTTCGATCCGTCGTTCTGCCGGATTTTGCAGGCGCGATATCCCGAGGCCACGCTGGTTCAAGGCGACGCCTATAGTCTGCGGCGCCTCCTCGAAACCTTGCTGATCCAGCCGGCGGCGGCGGTTGTCTCCGGCCTGCCGCTCGTGACCAAGCCGATCCGCGAGCGCTGGCGGCTCATTCGCGATGCATTCGATCTGATGGTACCCGGCGCGCCGTTCGTGCAGTTCACCTATTCGGTGGCGTCGCCGCTGCCGAAACGGCTTGGCGGTTTCACGGCTGAAGCCTCCGAGAGAATCTGGATGAACCTGCCGCCGGCGCGGGTGTGGGTTTATCGCAAGGCCTGATAAGCCCGCTGTCATCATCCGCGAAGGCGGATGATCCAGTAATCGCCACGGTTTGCGTTTATCTGCAATGTCCCGGAATACTGGATGCCCGCCTTCGCGGGCATGACAATCACCACAAATGCCTGCTCCGAAAATCCTCGTCATCCCCGGCTCGCTGCGCACGGGCTCCAACAATGCACGGCTTGCCGCGCTAGCCGCCAAGGAATTGGTGCTGGCCGAAGCCGAGGTGACGCGTATCTCGCTGTCGGACTATCCGCTGCCGCTGTTCGACGCCGATCTGATGTCTGACTCCGGGATTCCGCAGCCAGCGGTACAGCTCAAACGCATGCTGACGGCGCACCAGGGCGTTTTCATCACCAGCCCCGAATACACCGCTTCGGTCACGCCGCTGATCAAGAACACGATCGACTGGATTTCGCGGGTGCGTGACCGCGGCGAGCCTGCCAATGTCGCCTTCAAGAACCGCGTGTTTGCGCTCGGCTCGGCGTCGGCTGCCTCCCATGGCGGCCTGCGTTCGCTGATGGCGCTGCGGCAGATATTGGAGCTTGGCTGCGGCGCCCTGGTGATCCCGGAACAGATCGCGGTCGGCGATGCCGATCATGCGTTCGACGACCGTGACAACCTGCGGGATGAAGCGCTCGCCACAGCGCTCAAAGTGATGGCCAGACGGCTGGTCGATCTGGCGAGCGCGATGAGCTAAACGATGGCTATGGAAGCGCGTGATCGCCTGATTGTTGCTCTTGATGTGTCCTCGGTCGATGAGGCGCAAGCCGTGATGCGCCGCCTCGGCGACAGCGTCACATTCTACAAGATCGGTTATCAGCTCGCTTTCGCCGGCGGTTTGAGCTTCGCGCAGGTGCTGATCGGCGCCGGCAAGCAGGTGTTCGTCGATCTCAAGCTGCACGACATCGGCAATACGGTGGCGCAGGGTGTGAAATCGGTGGCGCGGCTCGGCGCCACGTTCCTGACCGTGCACGCCTATCCGGAGACCATGAAAGCCGCGGTCGATGCGCGCGAAGGCAAATTGCGTATCCTCGCCGTCACCGTGCTGACTTCACACGACGATGCCAATCTTCGCGACGCCGGCTACGACACCACCGTGACGGCGCTGGTCGCCCGCCGCGCCGGCCAGGCACGCGCAATCGGCGTCGACGGACTTGTTTGCTCGGGCGAAGAAGCAGCGGGCGTCCGCGCTATCGTCGGCAGCAAGCTCAGCCTCATTACGCCGGGCATCCGCCCTGCGGGGAGTGCCGCCAACGAGCAGAAGCGGATCATGACCCCGGCCGCCGCCATCGCGGCCGGCGCCGATTATCTTGTCGTCGGCCGCCCGGTTATTGGTGCCGCCGATCCGAAGGCGGCGGCTGACGCGATCGTTGCCGAGATCTCACGAGCGAAAAGCTGAAGGGAGACGTCACATGGCCAAGGGCTATTGGATCGGGCGCGTCGATGTGAACAACGAGGAGGGCTACAAGCCCTATGCGGCGGCCAATCCCGCGATCTTCAAGAAGTTCGGCGGCAAGTTCGTGGTGCGCGCCGGGAAATTCGAAAACCCGGAAGGCACCAGCCGGTCGCGCAACGTCGTCATCGAATTTCCCGATTATGCCGCCGCGCTGGCCTGCTACCGCTCGCCGGAATATCAGGCCAACATCAAGGTGCGGCAACCGCATGCGGTGATCGATATCATCGTCATCGAAGGTTACGACGGCCCGCAGCCGTAATTGGCGCGCCGCGTCCGTTGGGAGGAGACATCATGGCCAAGGGCTACTGGATTCCGCAGATCGATGTCAGCAATCCGGAAGGCTACAAGACCTACATGGCGGCGACGCCGCCGGCGCACGAAAAATACCACGGCACCGCGCTGGTGCGCGGCGGCAGAATGGACGTGGTGGAAGGCAGCGCTCGCAGCCGCGTCGTGCTTCGCGAATTTCCCGATTATGCCGCCGCACTCGCCTGCTACCGCTCGCCGGAATATCAGGCCGCCCGGCCGCTGCGCCTGCAACATTCGCAATGTGACTTCATCATCGTCGAAGGCAGCGATGACACGGACACACAACAGCCGGCGCCGCCCGCGGCGGCGGCGCGAAAAGGCTACTGGATCGTGCAAATGGATGTGAGCGATCCGGAGGGGTACAAGCCCTACATGGCAGCGGCGCCGCCGGTGGTCGGCCGGTTCGGCGGCCGCTTCCTGGTTCGCGGCGGCAACCGCGAGATCACCGAGGGCAGGGCACGCAGCCGCGGCGTGGTGCTGGAGTTTCCGAGCTACGACGCGGCGCTGACCTGCTACCATTCGCCCGAATATCAGGCGGCAAAAAAGCTCCGCGACGGCAAAGCCGAGTTCGATCTGGTCGTCGTCGAGGGCCATGACGGTCCGAAGTTCTAGCGTTGCTGGCCTAACTTCGCCCCGCTATACCGGCGCTGACCGGAGTCCAACCCGATGGCTGCTGCAAATTCCGATATGCGGGTGGTGATTGCCGGCGCCGGCGGGCGCATGGGGCGTACGCTGATCAGCGCCATCGCCGCGACCAAGGGTATGACGCTGGCCGGCGCTGTGGATGCGCCGGGCTCGGCGGTGATTGGACGCGATTGCGGCGAACTCGCCGGGCTAGGTGCAAACGGCATCAAGGTCACGAGCGACGTCGCGGCGTTGCTCAAAAATGCCGACGGGCTGATCGAATTCACCATTCCGGCGGCGACGCTGGCGTTCGCCGAATTGACCGCCGCCGCTGGTCTCGTTCATGTCATCGGCACCACCGGGCATTCGGCTGAAGAGGAAGCCGTCATCGCCAAGGCGGCCAACCGCGCGACGATCGTCAAGTCCGGCAATATGAGTCTTGGCGTCAATCTGCTCGCCGGCCTGGTGAAGCAGGTGGCGAAGACGCTCAACGACGATTACGACATCGAAATTTTCGAGATGCATCACAACAAGAAGATCGATGCGCCGTCCGGTACCGCCCTGATGCTCGGCCGCGCTGCTGCCGCCGGGCGCGGCGTCGATCTCGCCACGCATTCGGCGCGCGGCCGCGACGGCATGACCGGTGTGCGCAAGCCGGGCGACATCGGTTTTGCCTCGCTGCGCGGCGGCAGCAATGTGGGCGAGCACCGGGTGATCTTCGCCGGGCCCGCCGAGAGCATCGAGCTCACGCACCGCGCCGAGGATCGCCTGATTTTTGCACGCGGCGCGCTGCACGCGGCGCTTTGGGCGCACGGCAAAAAGCCCGGGCTCTATTCGATGGCTGACGTGCTGGGGCTTGGTAATTAGCTGACATGCGGGCGGCGCCATGACGCAACAGGAACTCACGCGAAGGAAAGTCACCATCTATGCGCTGATCGGCATCGGCTTTGCGGGGCTGATCGGCGCTCATGAATTCGGAAGTGCCACGGCGGCGCCGGACGACACTTCGGTCCTGACCGTGCCGTTTATTCTCGCCGCGATCGGCACGTTCAGTTTTCTCGCCGCCGGATTGATGGCGCGCAAGCTCATCAGGGAGAGGCTTTCGAAATAGCCCCGACCTTGACTTGTTATCAGCTGGCCAGCAGCGACCCGCCGGTCATGTCCTCCGGCTTCGGCAATTCCATCAATTCAAGCAAGGTCGGCGCGATATCGGCGAGCCGTCCTTGCGCGACCAGCGTGCGGTTGCGCGCACCAAGCAGCATCAGCGGCACGGGGTTCGTCGTATGCGATGTGTGCGGGCCGCTTGTTTGCGGGTCGCGCATCATCTCGCAATTGCCGTGGTCGGCGGTAACAAGGAGCGCGCCGCCGGATTTCCGGATTGCATCGGCAATGCGGCCAAGCCCGGTGTCCACCGTCTCGACCGCCTTGATCGCGGCCGCCAGGCTGCCGGTGTGGCCGACCATGTCGGGATTGGCGTAGTTGAGAACGATCAGATCGTATTTGCCGGAAGCGATCGCCGCGACCGCCTTGTCGGTGAGCTCCGGCGCCGACATTTCGGGCTGCAGATCGTAGGTCGCGACTTTCGGCGACGGCACCAGGATGCGGTCCTCGCCGCGATAGGGGTCCTCGTGCCCGCCGTTGAGGAAATACGTCACGTGCGGATATTTCTCGCTCTCAGCCATGCGCAGCTGGGTGCGCCCGGCGCCGGCGACGACTTCGCCGAGGATATTGGCGAACGACTGCGGCGGAAAAACCGTCTGCATCATCGTGTCGAGCGCTTCGCTGTATTGCGCCATACCGACGGCGGCGGCGAAGCGCACGACGCGCTTGCGTGGAAAGCCGGAAAATTCCGGATCGAGCATGGCGCCGAGAATTTCCCGCACGCGATCGGCGCGAAAGTTGAAGCACAATAGTCCGTCGCCGTCGTTCATGCCGCGATAGTCGCCGACCGCAGCAGGCAGAATGAATTCATCGAATTTTTTGTTGGCATAGGCGTCGGCGACTACTGCCGGCGCATCGGCGAAACGCGGGCCTTCAGCCGCAATGATCGCTGCGTAGGCCTTGGCAACGCGATCCCACCGCTTATCTCGGTCCATCGCATAGTAGCGGCCGCAGACTGTCGCGATCGACACCGATTTGGGCAGCGCCGCGAGCAGACGTTTAATGTCTTCAGCGGCCGATTGCGGCGGTGTATCGCGTCCATCAGTGAGAGCATGCACGAGCACTGGTATGCCGGCATCCGTGAGGATGCTGGCGAGCGCGGCGGCATGATCTTGATGCGAGTGCACGCCTCCCGGTGAAACCAGGCCGATGAGGTGACATGTTCCGCGGCTGGCTTTGAGTTTTTGGATCAGGCCGAGCAGCGCCGGTGCCTTGGCGATCTCGCCGCTGGCGATGGCGTGGCCGATCCGCGGCAAGTCTTGCATGACCACGCGGCCGGCGCCGATGTTGAGATGGCCGACCTCGGAGTTGCCCATTTGCCCGCCCGGCAAGCCGACATCTTCGCCTGAGGTGCGCAGGAAGCTGTGTGGGCTGGTCTCCCAGAGGCGGTCGAATGTCGGCGTCTTGGCCTGGCGGATGGCGTTATCGGCGGCGTCGTCCCGCCACCCCCAGCCATCCAGAATGACCAGCATAACCGGCCGCCGCCGCTGCATTTTGCTACCCTTTGGTCCAGCCGACGGCCGGTATTGCGGATTGCCGTGCGAGCGTCAATCTATGTCGCCAAGGAGACGGTTTCGAAATGACAGAGCGAATACTTGTGCTGGTGCGCCACGGCGAGAGCGAGTGGAATCTGAAGAACCTGTTCACCGGCTGGCGCGACGTCGATCTCACCGAGAAGGGCATCAAGGAAGCGCGCAATGCCGGCATCAAGCTCAAGGCGCAGGGCATCCGTTTCGATCTCGGCTTTACGTCGGCGCTGATCCGCGCCCAGCGCTCGCTCGATCTGATCCTCGAGGAAATGGGCCAGACGAATATTCCCATCACCAAGAACTTTGCACTGAACGAGCGCGATTACGGCGACCTCACCGGCCTCAACAAGGATGACGCGCGTAAAAAATGGGGTGCCGAGCAGGTTTTGATCTGGAGACGCTCCTACGACATTGCGCCGCCCGGCGGCGAGAGCCTGCGCGATACCGCCGCGCGGGTGTTGTCCTATTACATCCAGGAAATCCTGCCGCGCGTGCTCGGCGGCAAGAACGTGATCGTCTCCGCCCACGGCAACTCGCTGCGCGCGCTGGTGATGGTGCTGGAAAAATTGTCGCCGGGCCAGATCGTCAAGCGCGAACTCGTCACCGGCGTGCCGCTGATCTACCGGCTCAATGCCGACTCGACCGTGGCGGAGAGGAAAGATCTGGCGACGTAATGCTCTTCTCCTTCTCCCCGCGCGGCGGGTTGAGGTTAAAGGACTACGCCGCCGCTCCAACCTGGCCCGCTTCCCAGCCCAGCATCGCGCGTTTGCGGGTGATGCCCCAGTGATAACCGGTGAGGTCGCCGGATTTGCCGACGACGCGATGGCACGGCACCACGAACGACACTGGGTTCTTGCCGACTGCGGCGCCGACGGCGCGTGACGCCGTGGGTTTGGCGATCTTGGCGGCGATGTTCGAATAGGTCGTCAGCCGGCCCATCGGGATTTGCAACAGCGCGTCCCACACCCGTACTTCGAAATCGGTGCCTATCAGCACGACGCGCAGCGGCCGCTCGGCCTGCCATTGCGACGGATCGAAGATGCGCCTGGCGACAATCGCGGTGCGGGCGCTGTCTTCCACATAAGTGGCGCGCGGCCAGCGGCTCTTCATGTCGTTGAGCGCCGCGCGTTCCTTGCCGTGATCGGCGAAGGCGAGGCCTGCGAGCCCGCGTTCCGTCGCCATCACGAGCGCACTGCCGAATGGCGACGGATGGAATCCGAAGTGGATCGTGGTGCCTTCGCCGCCCAACTTCCATTCGCCCGGCGACATGGCTTCGTGGGTCACGAACAGATCGTGCAGGCGGCCCGGGCCGGACAGTCCCACTTCGTAGCTGGCATCGAGCACGCTTGCGGAGTCGCGCAGCAATTGCCGCGCGCCGTCGAGCGTGAGCGCCTGCAAGAACGCCTTCGGCGTCAGTCCGGCCCAGCGGCGGAACAGGTGATGCAGTTCGGTCGGTGTGACGCTGGCCGCCTCGGCAATGGCTTCGATTTCGGGCTGCTCACGCCAATGGCCGCGGATATGGCCGATGGCCTTGCGCACCACGTCGTAGTCGGCGGCCGCAGCAGCGAGCGGCATAGGATTTGGAATGCGATCGGGTGACAGCATGGGAGTCTCCATCTTCTGTCTCCCATTTGGCCTGCAAATACGGGCCAAACCACCCGTTTTCTGCCCTCAATCGAACACGGTTCGCGTCGGGCCGCGCCGCGCTTCGCCGAGTGCTGCCGACAGCGCGGTGGCAAAACTTTTCTTTTCGTCGGGATTGAGAAAGCCCGCGATCGACAAGCGCCGGCCGCGCGACACCAGGAACAGCCGCTCGATGCCGAATTCCTCGTGCACGGTACGGTCGAGCTTCACCCAGACCGGATTGAGCGTCCATTCGCGCACGCCGCCGCGCTGATTGACCTTGCGCACCGTGAGTTCCGTGGCGGTGACTTTTACTTCCTCATAGGCGCGCGCAGCGCGAAAGTTGGCACGGAAGGCCCAGTACACCAGCAGCACATCAAGGCCGAGAAAGCCGAACACCGGCCAGGCGCCGAGCAAGAGGAACCCGATGCCGGAGACGAAGCTGACGCCGCCGATGCACAGCATGAAGATCAGGAATCCGGTCGAGCTCAACGAGCGATGCGGTGTGATGACGGCCGCGAAGATTGTCGGTTCGGTGCTCAACGGAGTGTCGGGGCTGTTGTCGGAGTCCATGGCGGATATTATAGGGGCAAGATGGCGCGCAAAACCACCAGGCAAAGCAAGACGGCCAAGCTCCGTATAAAAGCGGCCCGCAAGGGCAAAGCCGCACGAGTCAAACCGTCCAAGGCGCGGGCCAAGGCCGATGTCAAAGCGGCTCACGGCGAACTGCCGCAATGGACACCTGCCGAGATCGAGGAGGCGTTCCGCCGTTTCGCGGCGGCCAATCCCGAACCAAATACCGAGTTGCAGCACGCCGATCCGTTCACGCTTCTGGTCTCGGTCGTGCTCTCCGCGCAGGCGACCGACGCCGGCGTCAACAAGGCGACGCCTGCTTTGTTCAAGCTCGCCGATACGCCGGAGAAGATGGCGAAACTCGGTGAAGCGCGCGTGCGCGACCTCATCAAGACCATCGGATTGTTCCGCACCAAAGCCAAGAACGTGATCGCGCTGTCGCGGCAGCTTGTCGATCAGCATGGCGGTCAGGTGCCGCGCGACCGCGAGGCGCTCGAAGCGTTGCCGGGCGTCGGACGCAAGACAGCGAACGTGGTGCTCAATGTCGCCTTTGGCGAGCCGACCATCGCGGTCGACACCCACATCTTCCGCGTCGGTAATCGCACCGGGCTCGCGGTCGGCAAGACGCCGTTCGATGTCGAGATGAAGCTGATGGAGGTGGTGCCGGAAAAATACCGGCTGCACGCCCACCACTGGCTCATCCTGCACGGCCGCTACACCTGCGTCGCCCGTCGTCCGCTGTGCGAGAAATGCATCATCGCCGATCTGTGCAAGTGGCCGGGGAAGACCGTCAACGCGCCGGCGGTCTCCTGATCGTCACGCGTTGGTCTCATGGACGTTGGAGTAAGCGATCAAGTGTGATCGGAAATTTGCGCACGCGAATGCCGGTGGCATGCCAGACCGCATTCGCGACCGCGCCGGCCGTGCCGGTGATGCCGATCTCGCCCACGCCCTTGATGCCGAGCTCATTGACGTGCCTGTCGTCTTCCTCAACCAGAATCGCTTCCAGCGACGGCACATCGGCGTTCACAGGGACGTGGTACTCGGCCAGATTGGCGTTCATCGGACGCCCGGTCTGATGATCGACGACCGCCTGCTCGTGCAGCGCGAACGATACGCCCCAGATCATGCCGCCATAATATTGGCTCTGCACCAGGCGCGGATTAATGATGCGCCCGGCGGCGAAGGCGCCGACCACGCGCGTCGCGCGCATCTGGCCAAGATCGGGATCGACCTTGACCTCGGCGAACACCGCGCCGTGCGCGTGCATGGCATAATCCGATTCATGGGGCTCCATTGGATTCGGGTTACCGCCGGTGCCACGGCCTTCGATCTGCGCGAGCCCGGCGCGGCCAAGAATATCGCCATAGCTTTCGCTACGGCTCGGATCGTCGCGACGGATCAGTCGGCCATCGCTAGCGATAACACCGGCATTGCCTGCGCCGAACAGCGGCGAGCGCTCGTCTTTGGTGGCAAGATCGGCGAGACGCGCGATCACGTCGGCGCCAGCATTATGGATCGCCATACCGGCCGTGGCGGTGTGCGACGAGCCGCCGGCAATGCCGGCATCGGGCAAATCGGATGTGCCCGAACGAAACTCGAGCTGATCGAGATCAAGGCCGAGCCCGTCGGCCGCGATCTGTGCCAACGCCGTCCATGCGCCCTGGCCCATATCATGCGCGCCGATCTCCATGATGCCGCTGCCATCGCGGCGCAGCACCGCCTTGGCCTGCGCCGCAAACATGTGGGCCGGAAATGTCGCGGTGCCCATGCCCCAGCCGACAAGCAAGCCGTTACTATCGCGCATCTGCCGCGGCGCAAGCGGCCGACGCTCCCAGCCGAACCGCTCGGCGGCCAACCGGTAGCATTCGCGCAAGGCTTTTGAGGAAAACGGCTTGCCGGAGATCGGCTCGACCTCGGCATAATTCCTTAGCCGAAACGCCAATGGATCCATGCCGCGGGCGTGCGCCATTTCGTCAATGGCGCTTTCGAGCGCGATCGAGCTTGGCGCCTCGCCGGGCGCGCGCATGAACAGCGGCGTGCCGATATCGTTGCGAACGCCCTCATGCGAGGTCGTGATGGCAGTGCTCGCATAGAGCGTCTGCGAAGCAGCCGAAGCCGGCTCGAAAAAATCGTCGTATGTGCTCGACATGGTTTTGGTGTGATGATCGAGCGCGAGCAGCGCGCCGTCTCCGTCGGTACCGAGACGCAAGGTCTGCCGCGTCGGCGCGCGGTGGCCCACCGGACCGAACATCTGATCGCGCCGCAGCACAAGCTTGACCGGCCGGCCTACGGCGCGGGCGGCGATGACCCCGAGAACTTGCGGTCCGGACAAAAAACCCTTGGAGCCGAAGCCGCCGCCGAGAAACGGACTCCGAATATGAATTTTCTCGGGCGCGATGCCGAACAGTCCGGCGAGACGCCCTTGCGCCATCGCCAGGCCCTGGCTCGGCGTATCGATCGAGAGCGTGTCGCCTTGCCAGGCGGCAACGATCGCATGCGGCTCCATCGGATTATGGTATTGCGCCGGGGTCTCGTAGGTTTGCGTGAGCGTTGTTGCCGCCGCGGCGAGACCAGCCTCCACATCGCCGCGTTGCGCGTGCGCAGGAAAGCCGGGGCCGACGGTCTCCAGCACGAAGCTTTCGCCCGCATCAAGACCGACCTGTGCCGGTTCGACCTCATAGCGCGGCGCAAGGAGCGCGGCGCCTTCCGTCGCTGCTTCGAGCGTCTCGGCGACCACAACCGCGATCGGCTGACCGGCATAGCGGACCCGATCGTTTTGCAGCAGATCGAGCCGGAACATGAAGGGATTGGATTTTTCGTCAGGATCATGGGCCAGCGGCGGCCGGTTCGCGGGCGTGATCACTTCGACCACGCCCGGATGGGCTTTCGCCGCTGCGACATCGAGATGAGCAACGCGGCCGCGCGCGATGCTCGATGCCGCAAGCACCGCATAGAGCATGCCGGGCGGATGCTGGTCAGCGGCATATTTGGCGGCGCCGGTTACTTTGAGCACGCCATCGCGGCGGGTGAGCGGCTGGCCGATATTCGAGCCATGGCGGATATGAACGGGCGATTGTGTGAGCGCGATCTCAGGCATGGGTGAGAACTCCAGAAACGGCGGCAAAGGGTGAGCCGGGCAGCGCGGGTGTTCGCTCCGGCGTGCCGGCCGCTGCGAGCGCGAGCGTCCGCGCCACGACGCGGCGAGCAAGCTCGATCTTGAAGGCATTGTCGCCGGATGGTTTGGCGTCGGCGAGCGCCGCCTCGGCGGCCCGCGCGAACAGCGCGGTGTCGGCCCGCGCGCCGATCAAGATCTGTTCCGCTTCACGCGCTCGCCACGGCTTCAAAGCCACGCCGCCCATCGCGATACGCGCCGCTTCGATAACGCCAGCCTCGACACGCAGGGCGGCCGCTGCCGAGACGATGGCGAACGCATAGGACGTCCGGTCACGAACCTTCAGATAACGGGCATGGCCGGCGAAAAGTTGCGGCCTCGGCGGGCAGGCGCACCGCGACGATCATCTCGCCGGACTCAAGCACAGTCTCGCGGTCCGGTCTGTCGCCGGGCAAGCGGTGGAAAATCTCGAGCGGGACTTCGCGCCGGCCCGCCTTACCCTCGATCTCGACGACGGCATCGAGTGCGACGAGAGCGACACAGAAATCGGACGGGTGTGTGGCGATGCAGCTCTCGCTCCATCCGAATATGGCGTGGAGCCTGTTGTCGCCGCCGCGGGCGTCGCAGCCCGATCCGGGATTGCGCTTGTTGCAGGCGCTCGCCGGATCATAAAAATAAGCGCATCGGGTCCGCTGCAGGAGATTGCCGCCGACGGTCGCTGCATTGCGCAGCTGCGCCGAGGCACCGGACAATAGCGCTTCGGCTATGGCCGGAAAGCGCCGGGCGAAATTGCGATCGTGAGCAAGATCGGCATTGCGGACCAGCGCGCCGATGCGCACGCCGCCATCAGGAAGGTCTTCGATCCGGTCAAGGCCCGGAAGATGCGTGATGTCGACCAGGCGATCGGGCTTGGTCACGCCGCCTTTCATCAGATCGAGAAGATTGGTGCCGGCGGCGAGATAGACAGCGCCGGGTTCCGCCGCGGCCGAGGTAGCCTCGCGAACGGTCGCCGGCCTGACGTAATCAAAATTTTTCATGCGACCTCCTTGCGGCCCGCCGCATCGAGCACCTTTTGCGCTTCCAGCACCGCCTCGGTGATTCCCCGATAGGCGCCGCAGCGGCAGAGATTGCCGCTCATGCCTTCGCGCACGCGCTCTGGATCGTCGCCGGCCTGACCCTCCTGGATCAAACCGATGGCGCTCATGATCTGGCCCGGCGTGCAGAACCCGCATTGCAAGCCATCATGCGCGATGAACGCCTCCTGCACCGGATGGAGCCGGCCGCCTTGCGCTACGCCTTCGATTGTCAGGACATCGGCGCCGTCATGGCTGATGGCGAGCGCGAGGCAGGAATTGATCCGGCGTCCGTCGACAATGACCGTGCAGGCGCCGCATTGGCCGCGGTCGCAGCCTTTCTTGGTTCCGGTCAAATCCAGCCGTTCGCGAAGCAGGTCGAGCAGAGTGACGCGCGGGTCATCGAGTTCGATGGTTTGCCTGACGCCATTAATGGTGAGGGTGATTGATAGGTTCATCCAGGTGCTCCATATGAGCGATTGGAAGGCGATTTCCGTCCATCGACGGAAGTCGGCGACGCGGATTGCCCCGTAAACCTGCCGTCAGGCGTTGTCCTGATCGGTGGCCGCGCTGGGCACGAAAGTGCTATGTGTCAACGTCGCCGCCGGGAGATACGGAGGCATCCTCCGTTTTTCAAGACGCCCTTGAAAAAAACCTCAGATTGCAGCCGCGGGACAAAAAGCCGTTGAGCCAAAGGACGTTGGACAACTCACGAAAGCCACGCGCCGACGCGCTGCGCAATCGCGACCGCCTGCTTGAGGCTGCAAGAACCGTGTTCAGCGCCGGCGGAGCGGAAGCGAGCCTCGAAGCTGTCGCGCGAACGGCGGGTGTCGGGATCGGCACCCTTTACCGCCATTTTCCGACGCGAGAGGCCTTGTTCGAGGCGGTTTACCGCCATGAGGTTCAGCAATTGGCCGATCTCGCCGAACATTTGAAGAAAGAAAAACGGCCGATCGAGGCGCTGCGCCAGTGGATGCATTCAATCGTCAAATTTGTTGCCACGAAAAAAGGCATGTCTTCGGCGCTCGCGTTGGCCATCGCAAAGGACTCCGACCTTGTCTCCTATTCATCCGACCGGCTGACACGGGCGATCGGCTCGCTGTTGGACCAGGCGATCGCGGCCCGTGAAATCCGCGGGGACGTTAGTGCGGAAGACCTGCTGCGAACGGTCGTGGGCATTTGCTACACGCACGACCAGCCGGGTTGGCAGAAGAACGTCCTTCGGCTCTTGGATGTTTTCATCGACGGACTGCGCAATCGGCCCGACAAACGGCAAACGGCGACGAAACAAAAAAATTCAGTTTGATTGAACCGATTTCCGGAACTTCAACCCAAGCAGATGGAGGTCGCGCCGGAAAAATACCGTCTGCACGCCCACCACTGGCTGATCTTGTTCGACCGGTAACGAGCGACCTCCACTATGCGAATAAGACTTCAAGCCTTCGGCTTCTCCGCGGTGGCATTCGTCCCGGCGATGAATCCCTGACAAGTGGCACGAGCCAAGCCGTGCAGGCTGAACCCACCCGCGGACTCACCGCCGCAATAGAGGCCCGCAATCACCTGGCCACCCATGTCGACAACCTGGCACCGCGCATTGATCCGCAAGCCGGCGCGCGTGTCATGCAGCACCGGCGTCGCCCAGCCGGCATAGAACGGCGACTTTGCTATCTTGTAGAGCGGCTTGGGCTTGCCGAAATCCTCGTCCACGCCTGAATCAACGAAGCTGTTGTAACGCGAGATGGTCGCCGCAAGAGCGTCGGGCGGCATCGGTACGCGCTGGTATTTCATCTCGATCTTCCTGGCGAGGTCCTCGATCGTGTCCGCGGTGAAGCAGAAACCGGCGTCGTAATCGACATTGGGCGGCTTCGGATCCCATTTCTCACGGTCGACGGCATCGGCGTCGAAAATCGCCCAGATCGGGCCGCCGCCATTATGCCCGTCGCCGATCCCCGCCAATGCCGCATCGAGAAAGGTATTGGGTTTGAATTTCAGATTCTGGCCGTTGCGATAGCTGTCGGGGACATAGGGGTCGATCGAGCCGTAATTGCCCGAGGTAAACTGCCGGCCGGTCTCGTCGTAGAAGCGCTTGCCGATCATGTTGACGAGCACAACATTCTGCCAGTCGCCGACATGCAGCCCGGTGGCGCGGGCCTTGCCGAAAACTTCGCTGCCCGGGAACCAGCGCAGATTCACATAGCCGTACTGGCCGCCGATCGTGCCGGGTTTGGTAATGCCCGACCCGAATTCGCCGGTATTGTTGAAAAGCCCCCACAGCGACGCGCCGATCGCCATGCCGGCAAGCTCGCCGCTTGCATCCTGATCCGACCAGGGTTGTCCGGCCACACCGCAGTATTCTTCAGTGAGGCGTGGGTCGAACATGCGGCGGAAATTCACGTTGGTGGTCGATCCGCCGGTTGCGATGATTACGGCCTTGTGCGCGCGGATATTGACGAGCGTGGCATTATTGTCGGCGGCAATGCCGAGCACCGGCCCGGCGTGCGGCGCCGCGCGATGGATCGCGGTCATCCTGTGCGACAGCAGAATCTCGACGCCCGCTTTTTCTGCCGCCGCGGCGAGCGGATGCATGAGACCGTTGCCGGTCGACATCGTGGTGCGCTTATCCGGCGCGGCCGGCTTGCCGGTCTGGATCAAAGGCCAATCCATTGGCGCCGCGTGCATTTCGCGCGGCACCGAGTTTCCGACCGAACTTCCGCCCAATGTGTCGGGCGCCTTGTCCACGAACACGACGCCGTGCGCGACCAAAAATTCGTAGGTCGCGGCGCAATTGTCGGCAAAGGCCCGGATCACTTCGCGGTCGTTGAAGCGATAATCGGGGAAGCCATTCGGCTCCACAACCGACCAGTCGGTCAAATCTCGGAACACGAGATCGGGGGAATCCTGGATGCCCCATTTCTTCTGATAACTGGTGCCGCCGCCGAGCGGCACGTTGCCGCCGCTGCAGATCGCGTGCCCTCCGGTATGGCTTTGCGCTTCGACGACGATCACCGACGAACCGCCTTCACGCGCGACAATGGCGGCGGGGAGTCCCGAGGCGCCCGACCCGATCACGACAACGTCGGCCTCCCGGTCCCAGTGAATGTCGGATTGTGTTGTCTGGGCCTTCGCTCCAGCAGAGAGCCCGACGGCAGCCGCACTCGCCGCCATGCCGGCGCCGCCCACAAGCAAGTCGCGTCGCTTCATCGTCATGATCTTCCTCCCGCATTACACGTTTTCGTGCGACCCCGGATTTCAGGCAGAGTAGCCATGATGCAGCGTCGCGGTCGAGGGGCACTGCCTCGCCGTCGGCAAGGGTAGTGGATGAGGCACTTCGGTGCGATCTTCAAGGCAGTGCGAATTCGCCCAGACTGGAGATAGCCATGCGCCGATTCTTCGTTATGCCTCTGAGCGCAATGATTGCTTGCGGAGTGTTGGTCATTTTTGCAATGACACGAGCGCCGGCCCAAATGGCTGCTGCGCCGCAGCAGCCTGCAGAGCTCGAAGCCTCCCTGCTCGACGACTTGGTCGCCGCCAACCGCGTCCTAGCGCAGAAAGGCGTGCTCGATGCGCTCGGGCACGTCAGCGTGCGAGATCCGCATAACCCAAACCGCTACTGGATGTCACGTTCGCTCGCACCGGCGCTGGTTACGCCTGCGGACATCATGGAATTCGACGTCGACGGCAATCCCATCGATCGCAAAGGCAGGACTCTCTATGTCGAGCGGTTTATTCACGGTGAAATCTACAAGGCTCGGGCTGATGTCAATGCCATCGTCCACAGCCACTCGCCTACCGTCATTCCATTCTCGGTCACCAAAGTGCCGTTACAGCCGGTGCTGCACAATGCTTCCTTCTTGGCGTTCGGCGCGCCAGTTTTCGACACTCGAACCATCGCCGCGAACTCCGATCTGTTGATCAACACCCCGGCTTTGGGCGCAGCGCTGGCAAAGGCGCTTGGACCGACCGCCGCGGTTGTGCTGCTTCGCGCTCACGGCGACACCGTCGTCGCTTCGTCGCTGCCGAATGCAGTTTTCCGGGCCTATTACACCGAGGTTAATGCCCGGGAGCAGGAAGAAGCGATCGCACTCGGCGGCAAAGATGTCGCCTACATCACGCCGGAGGAGGCAGAGACTCGGGAGAAGGAAGGTCACCAAAGCTTTGCCCGGTCGTGGGAGTTATGGAAACGGGAGGCTGTGGCGAAGTGACAGTTGACGTCGCCACTCGCGCCAGAATGGCCTGGCTAGATCGTACCAGCCGCAATCCGTTCTTGCGCCATTCTCTGCAACGCCGCGCGGTCGAGCTTGTTGGTCGAAGCGAGCGGCAGTTCGTCGACGAACCAGACCGAGCGCGGGTGCTGATAGGCTGGCGCATGGGCGAGCGCGAACTGCTTTACGGCGTCGGCATCGACCGCGCGGCCGGGCTTGCGGATGACGAACGCCACCGGCTTGCTCCCTTTGATGTCGTCGTCGATCGGCACCACGGCGGCCTGCGCCACGTCGGGATGACGTTCCAGCATGCGCTCGACATCGGCCGGATAAATGTTCTCGCCGCCGGAAACGAACATGTCGTCGGTGCGGCCGACGAAATAGTGAAAGCCGTCGGCGTCGCGGCGGAACACGTCGCCGGTGATGTAGAAGCCGTCCGGCGTAATGGGCGGCGGCACATCAGGGCGGTTGTGATAGCCGAGCATCAGGGCCGGGCATGTCATCTCCAGCACGCCTTGCGCGGTATTTTGATCGGCGCCGTCGACCAGGCGCAGCGACACTTTCGGATGCGGATAGCCGACCGATAGCGCGGGCTGCGGCAGTCCCCCGGGATGCGGCCCGAACACTACCGGACCAGCCTCGGTCGTGCCGTACGCATTGGTGACTACGGCGCGCGGCAACGCCTCGCGTAAGGCCGCCATCAGGCTCGCGCTCACCGGCGCCGAACCCATGCGCACGAATTCGACGCTCGACAGGTCGGTGCGGGCCAGCGCCGCGCGCTCGCGCAGCATCATCGCGATCATCGGCGGCACGGCGGTGAGCCAGGTGCAGCGATAGCGCCCGATCGCTTCGATATAGGCGGGCGCGGAAAACTGCGGCAGCAGCACGATGGTGGCGTAGGCGGCACAAGCGAGCTTTGCCAGGGCCAGCGCGTTCATGTGATAGAGCGGCGCCGCGATCAGATAACGGTGGCGATCGAGTCCCGGCATGAGCCGCGTCTCCACCACCCAGATATGGCTCTGGTGCGACAGCACGACGCCCTTCGGCGTGCCGGTCGATCCCGACGTGTAGAGGAACATCGCCGGCTCGTCGGGCCGCGGCACGACGGCAACGAACGGCCCGGGATCGAGGAAGGTCTCGAATGTCGCGCCGAACGTCACGCTGCCGATACCGGGCGGGCAATCGGCCTCGCGCGCCCGATCGCAAAACATGAATTTCGCGCCGGCATCGCGGATGATGAAGTGAATGGTGTCGCGCGGGAATTTGAAATTCACCGGCACCGCGACCAGGCCGGCGCGCATGATGCCGTAATAGGCCGCGATATATTCGGCGCGGTTGGCAGCGAGCAATGCGACGCGGTCGCCGCGCTGCAAACCGCGCCGCAGCAGCGCGCGGGCGACCGCATTGGCGGTGGCGTCGAGTTGTGCAAAGGAAAATTCCCGCGGGCCGTGTTCGCCACCAAGATCGACGATCGCGAGCTTTGTAAGATCGCGATCGCGCGGGATCAGGTCGCCCAGATTTCGGAATTCCGGGTTAGGGATTGCGCATCTCCAGAAAGGCCGCCAGCGCGATCATATCGCCTTGTGTCAGGTTGGCGACCACCGGCTTCATGAACGCAACGCCGACGCCGTTGCGGGCGCCGTTCTGGATGTCGTTGAGCTGGCGGAATATGTAGGTCGCCGTGCGGCCGGTAATGCCCGGCACTTCGCCGTTACCGCGCAGATCCGGCCCATGGCACAGCCCGCACGCCACCGTCTTGCCGTCGCCACCTTTGGCCAGCGCTTCGCCCTTGGCGACGCTGCCCGGCGGCACGTAGTCGGTGAAGCCGGAATGCGGATCGCGCAGCTTCGCCTCGGTGTCGTCGTTGGGCAGATTGATGATGCGCTCGCCGATCGGTTCGGTGCCGCCATCGGGCGAGGTAAAGCGCATGCCGCCGGCGCCGACCACGCTTTTCGCCACGGTGTCGGTTTCAACAAGCTTGTTGTAACCGGAGGTCGGCTTCAAGCCGTTATAATATTTCGCCGCGGCGTTGACGTCGTCGACGGAAAACACCTGCGCCATGGCGATCATGACGCCGGCGCGCACGTTGGACCGGATGCCGGTTTTGAACGCCTCCATCTGGCGGCGGACATAGGCGACGGGCAGTCCGGCGAGACTGGCGGATTCCGGGTGGCCGTCGCCCGACGGCAGGTGGCACAGCGCGCAGGCGCGCCCGGCCGGCTTCGGTCCGCCGTGGGCCACGACCTGCGGCATCGCCGGATGCTCGTTGGGAAACCAGTCGGGCGGGTTGAACGGATCGTCGATCTGCGCCTGGGTATATTGCACGGTGCTGCCCGGCACGCTCTTCATCACCGTATTGTCCTGCGGCTGCGGCGGCGGCGTGACCGGATAGGCCCAGTCAGGATTGTCGGCGGCGATGGCGGCTACCGATAGCGCGGCGGTCAAAGTCAGGCCCAGCATCAGTTTCATGGACGTCCTCCCGGTGATTTGCCCCGATCATGCCGTTTTTGGCGGCGCGGTGAAATAGGTGCCGCGGCCGGTGGCGATCAGCTTGCCGTCGCCGTCGATGATCTGGGCTTCGGCGGTGGCGAACTGGGAGCCGAAGCGCACCACCCTGCCGCGGGCGATGAGATCGCCCGGCATGGCGGCGCGGTGATAATCGACACGCATGTCGATGGTCGGCACGCCGCGCCCGGTTTGCTTCACCATCGCCCAGTCGGCGGCGAGATCGATCAGGGCTGCGAGGATACCGCCGTGGGTATAACGCCGCTCGACATTGACCACCCATTCCTCGCGCCATTTTGCCTTGATCTCGATCGAGCCGTCGCCGACGGCGATCACGGTGAGACCAAGCCATTGGTGAAACGGCGCGCGGATGACGAGCGCCTGGACCTGTTCGAGGGTGAGGTCGTTGGGCATCAAGTTTCCTCCGCTCGCTCCCTTTCCCCGCGTGCGGGGAGTGGTGAATAAATTACGGCGTCACCACCACCTTGCCGATGACCTCGCGGTCTTCGATCAGCCGCAAGCCCTCGCGCGCCTGATCGAGCGGCAGGACCTTGTCGATGACCGGTTTGATCTTGCCGGCACCGATCAGCTCCATCAGGGCGGCGAGATTGTCGTCGTAGAAGCTGTTGGAGCCGATGATCTTCAGCTCGAAACTCCAGACATAGCGCAAATCTTCCTTGGGGTCGTAACCCGCGGTGGCGCCGCAGACCAGGAGCTTGCCGCCGCGCTTGAGGCAGCGCAGCGACGGCAGCCAGGTATCGCCGCCGGTGAAGTTGATGACCGCATCGACGCCTCCATCATAAGTCCGCCGCTGCGGCTTGCCGTATTTCTCGACCGCCCATTTCGACCAGTCGGTCTTGGTGTAATCGATCACTTCGTCGGCGCCCATCGCCTTGAGCCGCGCCAGCTTCTCGTCGCTGGACGCGCAGGCGATGACTTCGGCGCCCAGCATCTTGGCGAGCAGTACGCAGCCAGTGCCGACGCCGCCCGAGGCGCCGAGCACCAGCACGCGGTCGCCGGCTTTCACGGTCTGGTGCGTGATCAGCATGCGGTGCGCCGTGCCGTAGGCGACCGGCAGCGATGCGGCGTCCTCGAAGCTCACGCCAGCCGGCATGGCGACGAGCTGGTCGGCGGCGACGGCGCAATATTCCGCCATGCCGCCGTCGAGCATCTCGCCCATCAGGCCTTTTTTCTTGTTCACCGGATTGATCAGCACGCGGTCGCCGGCCTTCCAGCCCGAAACGCCCGGTCCGGCCTCGGCGATTTCGCCGGCCATGTCGAGGCCGATGATCACCGGCAGCGGTACCTTGATGCCCGGCATGCCCCGCACCGTGAACACGTCGTGATAATTGAACGAGGCCGCTCTCACCCGGATAACCACATGGCCCTCGGTGGCTTGCGGCATCGGGTAGTCATTGACCACCTCGAGCTCATCGAGGGTGCCGTGTTTGCGCAGCAGCAATGCGCGCATCGTTTTACTCACGTCGCATCCTCCCAAATCCTTTCAGGGAATTTCATAGACCGCCACATCCTCCGCCACACCCTTGAGCGACGCGCTCTGGAGATCTCGGTTCGATACCGGCTTTTTGGAGCAGCGCCGACGACTGCGGATAGTCGACGACCGGCTTGCTGGCGAAGATGGCACGCGACACCGCCAGCCCCTGGATACGAGCCGCGATATTCACGGTCTGGCCGAAGTAGTCCAGCCGGTCGTTGAGCATGACGGCAAGGCAGGGACCCTCGTGGATGCCGATTTTGAGCAGCAGGTCCTCCTGCCGTGTGTCGCTGCCGACCGTGCGGATCGAGTCACGCATACGCAGCGCCGCGGCCAACGCGCGGTCGGACGCCGGAAAGGTCGCCATCACCGCGTCGCCAATAGTTTTGACCACCGCGCCGCCTTCGGCCGCCACGATATGAGTAAGGAGCCGAAAATGCTCCCGTACCAGCTCGTAGGCAACCAGATCGCCGACGCGCGCGTAAAGCTCGGTCGAACCCTTCAGATCGGTGAACAGGAAGGTGAGACTGACGATCTTGAGACCCTGGTCGACGGCGAGCGTGTCGGTGCGGTGAAGATCGCGGAACGTCTGATTGGTGAAGATGCGCTTTGCTGTGAGGTTGGGCCGGCGCTTGCCGACCAGGGCGTCGAAAGCCCGAGTTTCGTGCCAGACCACCGGCAAAGCGCGCGCGCCGGTACGGTTCGTGATCGAAAGCTGAACCGGTCCCGATTTCAGTGGCGTCGTTTCGGTCGGCCCGGACGGGGTCTCCAACGTCAGCGCCAGTTCCTGGATTCCGGCGGTGCGCTCAGCCGCAACCTTCATGTAATGCCCGAAATGCGACACCGGTTCGAACACGATGACCCAGCCTTCCGGCACCTCGATCGAAACGCTCATCTGTTCGCCCGGTCCGAGCACGCGCGCAT
Source organism: uncultured Alphaproteobacteria bacterium (assembly GCA_963813825.1). Lineage (GTDB taxonomy): Bacteria > Pseudomonadota > Alphaproteobacteria > Rhizobiales > Xanthobacteraceae > BOG-931. The sequence continues at coordinate 13,277 of CAWFBB010000027.1, read as the reverse complement.
CGAGCGTGAAGTCGGCGATCAGTGTCTCAAGATCATGATCCGACAGGTCGACGGCGGAGCTCCAGAATACCTGCCGGTAGTAGTCCCAGAACGGCAGCGTCTGCGGATCGTGCGCCGCAATTTTTCGCACGCGCGGGCTGACGGTGAACACGACTTCGACCATTTCGTCGAGCGTGAGCTCGAACGATCGGCTGCACAGCGCGCATTCGTACGGTTCCTTGTGAACGTCCTTCAGCGACATGGTGATGTCGAGCACGCCCCGGCAGGTCGGGCACACCACATCCCACGACAGCTCGAAAATGCCGAGTTGCGCGGCATGCAGGAAGGCGGCGATGGTGCGCTCCTCGTCCAGGCCCTGCGCGGCTGCGAATGCGAGGACATTGATGCGGGCAAGATCGCGGTCGGCGCCGGATTCGACGAGCCGCTCGATCGCCGCCGTGGCTTCGGCATCGGCCGTTGCGCGAAGTGCCGCGAAAAGGGTTTGGCTATCGCTCACGGTCCAAACTTACGTGAATGCAGCGCTGCGTCGCCAGCGCCAACGCGGATAATAAGCCCCTTTATCGCTTGGCATCGGTGCCATTGAACTCCTCTCACGTCCTTGACACAATCGGCTGATGGATTTCGAGATTTTAAGCGAGATTTCCGAAGTTGAAACATTTGCTACAGGGTCGGGAATCCGTGAAATTGCCCGTCTGAGGAAAATCTACGGGCGCGGGCGTTGGCGGAAACGCAAGGGAATAGCGCGTGTTCGTTTGGCGGACGGCTCTGTTCATCTCGCCGAACTGCACTGGTATGAAGCGGCCGGGATTGGGCGTAAGGAATTCAAGATCAAGCATCTGCTTTGAAAGCTGGAGCCATGGCAAAGTCGCAATCAAGACATCTTGTTGTGTGCGTCGATAACAAGGGATATCCGGCCTCGCTTGAAAAGCGCAAAATCTACCTTGTGCTTCGTGATCCAGCTGCGCAGAAGCATGATCTGCTTCGGATCATTGATGAATCCGGCGAGGACTATCTCTACCCGAAGACGTTTTTTCGTTCCATCGCATTGCCGCAAGCCGTCAAGAAGGCTGTCTTAGCGGCGGCTTGAGCAGAACGATGAAGGAAAACTTCCGCCGGTTACGCAGTCGGCTGCGGCGGAATTATGAGTATCAGAGTATAATCGAAAAATGAGCGAGAGCCGCGGGCGGCTGCAAGCCGTCGAATATACCCGCGGCTTGGCCGCCTTCATGGTCATGTGGTTTCATTTTACGGTTCGCCTGCCGGACGGCGTCCTGCGCACGTCGGGCTTGTACGGTTATCTTGGCGTCGAAGTGTTCTTCGTGATTTCCGGCTTCATCATTCCGTATGCGATGGACGTACAGCATTACCGGGTCGGCAAGGACAGCTGGACATTTATTGCGCGCCGCATCACGCGGCTGGAACCGCCCTATGTGATGTCGGTGTTGTTGATTTTGTGCATGCCCTATTTTGGCGGGTTCACGCCGTGGTTCGACGGCGAGATCTCCGCGCATGATCTCTATCGCGCGGCGCTGCATCTGTTCTATCTGGTGCCCTGGACGGGAGAGGAATGGTTCAGCGCCGTCTATTGGAGCCTGGCGATCGAATTTCAATATTATTTTCTTATCCTCGCCGCGGCGCCTTTACTGCTTTATCGGAAAAATCTCTGGCCGCAGCGCGTGTTTTTCCTGATCGTACTTGTCGCCGCGTTGAGCAGCGATGAAACCCGGCTCGTGTTCCTGTATTTACCGGTGTTCGGCTTCGGCTTCATCCAGTTCCTGTTCATGCGGCGCGGCATGGCGTTGTGGGAATGTGCGGGGTGGGCGGTGGCGTTTGCGGCCGTCACCTATCGTCAGGATGCGACATGGGTGATCGGTGCCGCCGTTGCGCTTGCCGCCCTGAACGCGCCATGGCCGACGCGGTGTCCGCCGCTGTTGTTCTTGGGAACCATCTCCTATTCGCTCTATCTTTTGCACGGCGCCATCGGCAATGGCCTCGGTTTGATTGCCGACCAGATTGCAGGGTTTCCGCCAACGCTCTTGCTGTTTCTGCAAATTGCTGCATCGCTTTCGCTCGCTTCGGTGTTCTGGTGGCTGATCGAACGGCCGTCGACGCTTCTCTCGAGGAGACTGGGTCGAACCGACCGGCCTTTGACGCCGCGCAATTGGCGCCGACTGCCGTACGCCTCTGAGGGCGCGTCACCCGCCGCATGATTGCTCTGAGCCACCGGCCTCATTAGCCTAGCGCCGGTTCGGTAAACCCATGGAAGGCAAGCCGCGATGCAGGAGAATTTCCGCCAGTTCCTCGACCGGCTGCGGCAGACCGGGGAGATGGTCGACCTGCACCAGCCGGTCGATATCCGGCACATTGCGACGCTGGTCGATCAGGCCAAGACCGCGCTCTTCTTCCATAAGGTGATCGGCTACGACATGCCGGTGGTGTCCGGCATCATCCGCTCGCGCGAGCGCGCCACCATGGCGCTCGGCTGCGAAAATTTCGCCGAGATCGAGCAGAAGCTGGCGCAGGCGATCGCCAAACCCATTCCGCCGAAGCGCGTCAATTCCTCGCCGACCCGCGAAGTGACGATGGTCGGCGACGACGTCGATCTCTACAAGTTGCCGATTCCGATGTCGTCGATCTATGACGGCGGCCCGATGATCACCGCCGGCGTCGTCATCGCGCGCGATCCCGAGCTCGGCTTCAATTCCGGCATCTACCGCTTCATCGTCAAGGAAAAGAGCCTCACCGGCATCGATCTGGTCACCCCGAACAATATGCGGATGTTCGTGCAGCGCGCGCTCCAGCGCAACGAGCCGCTGCCGATCTCGATTTCGATCGGCACCCATCCGATCGAGATCACCGGCTCCGGCTATCGCGCGCCGCTCGGCGTCGATGAGATGGCGATCGCCGGCGGCATCCGCGGCGAGGCGGTGGCGCTGGCGCCGTGCCAGACCGTTGACGTGCCCTACATCGCCGATGCCGAGATCGTGCTCGAGGCCGAGGTGCTGCCGACCGGCTGGACCTGGCCCGAAGGCCGCTTTGGCGAGTTCACCCGCCTGATGGGCGGGCTGCACTGGAATCCGCTGGTGCGCATCAAGGCGATTTCGATGCGCAAGGATGCGATCTATTACAACCTGCACATGCCGTGGGAGAACACCTGGCTCGCCGCGCCGACACGCTACGCCGCGATCCGCCAGGCGCTGCGCACCGCCGGCGTGCAGGTGAAAGACATCAACGTCACGCTCGGCGGCTGCGCCTTCTGGCACGCGGTGATCTCGATCAAGAAATCGCCGGGCGAAGGCAAGAACGCTTTGCTCGCTGCGTTATCCGTGATGGATCTGAAACACGTCGTCGTGGTCGATGACGATATCGACGTCAACGATCCGGCCGACGTGGAATGGGCAATCGCCACCCGTGTGCAGGGCGACCGCGACGTGATGATCGTGTCGAACGCGCGTGCAAAACCACTCGATCCGAGCCTGCCGCAAGGCTACGGCGTGGTGCCGACCGGCGCCAAGGTCGGCATCGACGCCACCATCCCGGAAGGCATCCCGCTCGAATACTACGAGCGCATCACTTATGCCTATGCGGACCAGGCGAAGATCGACGACTATGTCGGCGGCAAGAAAGATGCCGTGGGGCAGAGCGGCGACGACAAAGTCGTGGCGACGCTCGCCGCCGACATTCTCGCCACCATCGCCCGGCAGCCGCTCTACTTTACCGACGTCGCCGAAAAATTCTCGGCTTTCGATTTCAACACCATCGCCCGCGCCATCGGCCATCTGCACGCGACGGAAAAGCTGTGGCAGGACCCGCGCGGGCAGCTTTGCGTGCGCGGCTCGGAGTTTGCCGCGAAGCCGCCGAAGAAATAATCAGCCGCCATCGCCCGCCAACGAGTTTGGCCCAGCAGTTAATTAAAGCCCGTTTTGGGAAAACAGCTTTCTGCCCAGCCATTTGGACCGCGCCGCACGGCGCATAGGGCCATGGGGGCTGCATAAACATAACGTAAAATAGATCCTCTAGAGTATAAATTTTGTATATAATACGGCTTGTGGCGGCGACGGACCGTCATCGGCGCACGCGTCCCGGGCGGCTGCCGCAATAGGCGTCCCGTTCGAAGGGGCGGCATGCCGACGGGGAGGAAAACAAAGGGAAATCAAATGGGAAAGCTGTTATTTGCTGCGGCTGCATTGACGCTCGCCGTGACCGGACCGGCCCTGTTCGGTCAGGCCCAGGCGGCGCCAGCCAGCAAGGCTGCGGAATGCAACGTCGCCGCGCGCGCCGGCGACACCACCTGGCAGGAACACTATCACTGCTGGGATAATGGGAACGCGGCGAAGACGGTCCCGATTGCCGCGAAACCGGCTGCCCACAAGGCTCCGGAATGTGACATCGCGGCGCGCTTCAACGACGCCGCCTGGCAGGAGCATTATCACTGCTGGCAGTAAGTTATCGTCCAAGCGCGGCGACGCGTCGCCGGCATTCCGCCGGGGCACTATCCCGATGGGCCGCCGCACTTGAGTCAAGCGGAGGGCGCGTTTCGACGCGCCCTTTTTTCTTTGTTCGTACGCCTCAAGCGCGGCACGTTAAGCTTCCACCCGTGTGCCGCATCGCGCTCTATGTATGATGCAAGCTCGAAATTCCGGGAGGATGCCATGAGACTTTTCCGCTTCGCCGCCGCCGTGCTCGTCATCGCGCTCGCCGGCTCGCCGTCGATTGCCGATGTGATTTCGGACTGGAGCACGGCGGTCGCGCCGCCGGCGCCGGAGCTGAAAGACGTCACGGTCGAGCCAGCGACCACGGCGCTGTTGCTGCTCGACATCATGAAAGCCGGCTGCACCGCGCGCCCGCGCTGCGTCGCCGCGATGCCGGTCATCAAAACGCTGCACGACGAAGCGCGCGCCAACAACATGGTGGTCTGGTACAGTCTGGTCGGCATGGACGGCAAGGCGACGCCGGACGACGTCATGGATCCCGCGATCAAGCCGCGCGCCGGGGAATGGTATCGCCAGGGCGGCCCGGACAAATTCCTTGGCTCGACGCTCGAACCGACGCTCAAGCAGGCCGGCATCAAGATCGTGATCGTCTGCGGCAACTCGTTCCAGGGCGCGACCGTCGGCACCGCGCAGGAAGCGGTGCAGCGTGGCTACAAGGTCATCGTCCCGGTCGACTGCTCGGCGGGCGAGAGTGTCTACCACGAGCAATACGCGGCGTTTCATCTTGCCAAGGGCGGCCCGGTCGGCATCACCAGCAACATCACGCTGACGCGCAGCACAATGATCAAGTTTTGATCAAGGTTAGTTGAAGGCGTAACCCCGCCATTCCGTCGAGGTTCAACGGCGGAATATGCTTCGCTATTTCGCCCTGCGGGCTGCAGGCACAGTTGCGCACGCGGACTACTCGCTATTGGCGTCGACGCTCTCGGCCCCTATCTGACGAGAAGGGACGGCGGGCCTCATGGAAAAGCGAAGATGCTGACCAAAACAAAAATTCTACTTTCCGCGGCAATCGTTTTCAGTACTGCCTGCAGCGCATCGGCCGCGGCCAAACATCACTCCGCGTCCCGCGGCCGCCCGGTAGTCCATGAGAGGTTCTATGACGCGGTCCCCAACATCATCACCGACGCATGTTTGCCGACGGACAATCCTTGCCGGACGCGCCCTGACGGCTGGTGACGAGGGTAAGCAAGTAATGCCGGCGAAACGGCATCGGGCGCGGCGCAGCGCGGCTACAAGGTCATCGTTCCGGTCGATTGCTCAGCGGACAAGAGCGTCTATCACGAGCAATACGCGGCGTTTCATCTCGCCAAGGGTGGTGCCACGGGCATCACCAGCAATCACCCTGACGCGCAGCACCATGGTGAAGTTTTAGGTTGCGTCATTTGCGGGTGCTGGCGAAGCAAGCCCAGCGCTCAACGCAAGCCGCTTTTGGACGGGACAATAACTGCCGCCCCGACCGTCTATCGTTCGCGGCAGTTGTTCCTCCGATAACAGATACGACGCAGATAGCGATGCGTGGCAGCTAAGGGCCAATCGCTGCACGCAGCCGCAGCAAAAACAGCGAGCCTTTTCGCCATCGGCCCACCCTGAGGGCGGTCACAGACCTGCCGATTGACGCGTGATATTCTTCCCCTCGTTGCAGCGGGCATAATCCGGTTTGGGGACTGGGCAAATGGCAATTGGTATTGGACGACGGGAGTTTGTCGTGACTCTCGCCAGTGCGGCCACATGGCCGCTCGCGGCGCGGGCGCAGCCGATCGTGAAGGTCGCGCGCGTGCGTTTATTTCAAGCCGGAGCCGCTCAAAGCAAAGGAGTACAAGAGGAATTCCAAGCGTTCCAGCAGAAGCTCGAAGAGTTGGGCTGGCATGAAGGAAGCAACCTCCTTCTCGATCATCCTGCTATCACCCCCGATCTACCCGGCATAAGCGCAGCGGTGGCAGAGACCATCGCCTTAAAACCGGACGTGCTTGTCACCGGCACCTCTCTTGCGGTCGCCCAGATCATGCAGAGGGCACCTGACCTGCAAGTGGTCTTCTATGCGATCACCGACCCCGTTAGTCAGGGCTTTGTCCAAAGCCTAAGTCATCCAGGCCGCAACGCGACCGGCTTTGCCGCATACGAGTTCTCCCTTGGCGGGAAATGGGTCTCGTTGCTCAAGCAGATCGCCCCAGACGTAACTCGCGCCGCTTTCCTGTACCAACCAGGGAACGCGCCCTACATCGGCGGCATGATTAGCTCTATTACTCCCGCTGCTGCTTCTGTTGGCGTCACGCTGGTTGACAGTCCGTTTGCCGGCGTCGACGATTTGGAGCAGGTCATCGCGAGCTTCGCGAAGCTTCCAAATGGCAGCGTTATCCTCCCACCCGGTGCGTGGCTTTTCGCATTCGGTGAGAAGATTGTCGCGCTTGCGGCCCAGTACCGTCTTCCAACGATGTGTGGGATACAGACGCTTGTCGCATCGGGCGGGTTGATTGGTTATGGAGGCGACAGAATTGAGCAAGTGCGCCAGGCAGCGGCCTACGTCGATCGCATCCTAAAGGGCGAAAAGGCCGCCGACCTACCTGTGCAAAATCCGACGAAATACGATTTGGCGGTCAATCTCAAGACGGCCAAGGCGCTCGGGCTTAAGGTGCCGCCAACGTTGCTCGCCATTACTGACGACGTGATCGAATGAGGCGGCGCGAGTTCGTCACGCTCTTAAGCGGCGCGGCCGTAGCGTGGCCGCTTGCAGCGCGGGCACAGCAGCCGCTGCCAGTGGTCGGGTTTATCAACCCCGGATCGGCCAATGCCTTAGCGCGTGATTTGGCCGCGTTCCGCAAAGGCCTCACCGATACTGGCTACGTCGAAGGCCAGAACGTGACGGTCGAGTACCATTGGCTGGAGGGCCGATCCGAAGACTTACCAGCACTGCTAGCCGATATGGTTCGCCGGCAAGTGGCCGTGATCGCCACCCCGGCCAGCAACGCCGCGACACTTGCGGCCAAAGCTGCAACCACAAAGATCCCTATTGTCTTCGGCATCGGCGAAGACCCGGTCCAGCTCGGTCTTGTCGCCAGTTTGGCTCGGCCAGGTGGCAACGCGACAGGTATCAATTTTTTCGCTCACGAGGTAGTGGCGAAGCGCCTGCGGTTGCTGCATGACCTAATACCGAAAGCCGTTCGTGTTACTGTGCTCGTCAACCCGGCCAATGTATCGAGCACCGAATCCACGTTACGCGAAGTGCGGGATGCCGCTCCCACCATCGGGCTACAAATCCAGACACTCAATGCCAGTACAATAGGCGAGATAGATGCAGCTTTCACCACCTTTTCGCGAGAGCCCCCCGATGCTCTCTTTGTCGCTTCCGACACATTCTTCACGACCCGGCACGGGCAATTTGCCACTTTGACGGCGGGCGACAGGATTCCAGCGGCTTTTGGGAGCCGTGACATTGTCGAAGCTGGCGGCCTGATGAGCTACGGAACCGATCCCGCGGACATGTTTCGTCAGGTCGGCTTTTATACCGGAAAAATCCTCAAAGGCGCCAAGCCCTCAGACCTCCCGGTCGTGCAGTCGACCAAATTCGAGTTCATCATCAACCTCAAAACGGCGCGCGCGCTCGGCATCGATGTCCCTCCGTCAGTACTTTCCATTGCCGACGAGGTGATCGAATGAGGCGGCGCGAATTCATCGCCGCACTTGGCAGTACGCCGGCCTGGCCACTCGCCGCGCACGCGCAGCAGCCGGCTGTGCCGGTGATTGGATTTCTCAAAAACACGGCGGCGGATGCATCGACGATGCAGGTGGCCGCTTTCCAGCAAGGCTTGAACGAGATGGGCTACACCGAACGCCGCAACGTGGCGATCGAGTACCACTACGCGGACAATCATTACGATCGGCTGCCGGCATTGGCCGCTGATCTCGTGCGCCGTCAAGTGGATGTGATAATGGCAGCCGGCGACGATCCGGCCTTGGCAGCAAAAGCGGCTACAGCAACGATCCCGATTGTCTTTGCAGTAGCAGGCGATCCAATTCAACTTGGCTTGGTCGCTAACCTCAACCGTCCGGACGGCAATGTCACAGGCGTAAGTTTTTTCTCCACTACAGTAACGTCAAAGCGGTTGGGAATCCTGCACGAGCTCGTACCTAAAGCCACAGTGTTTGGTCTGCTGACAAATCCAAGTAATGCCAGCGCCAAGGCCGAGGTGAAAGAAGCCGAGGCGGCAGCCCGCGTGCTCAGGTGTGAGTTACTCGTCTCGCAAGCCGGCAGCGCAAGCGATATCGATACGGCGTTTGCCACGCTCGTGCAGCGAGACGCTGGTGCGATTCTCGTCGCGGGCGATGCGCTCTTCATCAACAGACGCGATCAAATTATCGCGCTCGCGGCGCACTATGAAGTACCTGTGAGCTATAATTTGCGAGAGTACACCCAAGCCGGCGGCCTGATGAGCTATGGGGCCGACATCTCAGATATCTATCGGGTGGCGGGGGTGTACACGGGTCGGATTTTTAGGGGCGTTAAACCGACCGACCTGCCGGTCATGCTGCCGACCAAATTTCCCCTTGTCATCAATCTTAAGACCGCCAAGGCGCTCGGCCTCACTATCCCGTCGGGCATCCTCGCCATCGCCGACGAGGTGATCGAATGAAGCGGCGCGAGTTCATCGCCGCGCTTGGTAGTACGCCGGCATGGCCGCTCGCGGCGCGCGCTCAGCGGCCGCAGCGCCTGCGGCGGATCGGCGTTTTGATGGCGTCGGCCGAAAGCGATTCCGAAGAGCTGTCTTCGGTCGCGGCATTCGTTCAGCAACTCCACGAGCTGGGCTGGGCGGACGGCCAAAACGTCCGGATCGATTATCGTTGGGCCGGCGGGAACGCTAGTCGCGCCGAAAGCTACGCGGCGGATTTGGTAGGCTTCGCCCCGGACGCAATACTGGCGCAAAGCGCAATGGTGTTAAAGGCTTTACAGCAGACGACTTGATCCGTTCCGATCGTGTTCGTACGAGTTTCAGATCCCATAGGCGGCGGCTTTTTAGAGAACCTCGCTAGGCCGGGTGGAAATGTCACCGGGTTCACTCAGTTCGAGTACACGATAGCCGGAAAATGGCTGGAGGTACTCAAGGAGATCGCCCCCCGCGTGACGAACGTCGCGATCATCCAGAGTCCAGAGAATCCCTTAAATGTTGGATACGTGCATCAGATCGAGCCTGCGGCCCCATCGTACGGGGTGCAGTTGATAGAGATCACTGCGACTGACGATGCCGAGTTTGATCGTGCAATCAGCGATTTCGCGCGTGCGTCGAATGGGGGTCTGATTGTCCTTCCTAGCCCCACAGCCCTCATTCATCGCGCTCAGATCGCTGCTCTAGCCGCCCTGCGCCGGCTACCTGCAATCTACCCGTTCCGTTCATCCGTCATGGCAGGTGGGCTGATGTCGTACGGTATTGATTTGAGCTATCAATTCCGGCAAGCGGCAACTTACATCGACCGCATCCTCAAGGGGGAGAAACCCGGCGACTTGCCAGTCCAACAGCCGACAAAATTCCAGCTTGTGGTGAACCTGAAGACCGCCAAGACGCTCGGGCTTACGGTCCCGCAGTCGCTACTCGCAACAGCCGACGAGGTGATCGAGTAACCGTTTCGCAGTGCGGTAATCGCCAGTGGCGAAGTGACGTGATGGGTCATGAACTGCCGCGCCATCTTCCCGGGAGCGCGACTGCTATGACGCCGAAAGCTGCCGCCGCTGGTGTCCGCTAACGCGGCAGTTCTGGGCCAGAAACCGCCTCACGCATTGCAAAAATCGAGTAGAAAAAGCCGAATATTAGCCTTCGCCAGTCTTATGACAAATTCAAGTGCGTTAGTGTTGCTTATCGGCGGCAACGAACACGTCGCGCGCGCGCAAAGCATCATGGCTTGCAGCGCCGGCGCACCGGCGATCAACGCCTGCGATCTCAAGCTCGATGACGCGCTCGCACTCCTGCACTACGCCGACCTGTTTGTCGGCACGAATTCCGGCCCGATGAACCTCGCCGCGGCCGTTGTTACGCCGGCTTTTGCGTTGTTTGGGGTTAATCCCGTGCTTGCCTATTCGCGATACATCCATGCCATCGAACCCGAGGGTGAAATCCCCCGACGGCATGCAGCGAATTTCACCTGCTATGGTGCTTGAGCGCGTCCAGCCCTGCCTTTCGGTTCGGAAGAAACGTGGATAGCGCACAACACGAACTCGGAGAGCCGCCTTATGATCCGCTGTGGGTTGAGCCGCTGTAGGACTTTTCCTCGATTATATCCGACCCGTACACTAGGTTGATTTTCTGCTTTAGGCGGGCCCGGCGGTCATTAGTCAGATAAACATTGCGGGCAAGTACGACGAAACGCTCGCCGAAATCCTGCAGACCTTCAAGCTCGCGAATCTCGTTTTCGATATTCCACAATTCTATGTTGATCGATTTGAGTTCTTCAGCGAAAGGCCTCATGTCCGGCTGATCGAGGCCGGCAGTGGACTTGATCTCATTGAGAATCGCCAACTCAGTTTCGACATTGCGCAACTTGGCAGGCTCGATAATGCGCTCGGCTTTGATCTCCAGAATGGACATCTTGTCGATCAGCTCACCAATCGATATTGGAGCCCTGATATTGCGCAGCGATGCTCGCGAATCTTCCATCGATCAAGTTCCGGCCAGCGCTAGGTGTGACACTCGCGGCGAGCCGCAGTCGCGCGCAGCTCACCAATGTGCTGCGGCTCAACGATCCCCAAAGCGTCGTCGACCGCGGTGAGTACCTGCGCCGGCGATAATTCGTCGAGACAACGGCTATGGCTCGCGATATGGCGCTCGCAACCTTCGAAGGTGCACGGCAGACATGGCAGCGGATTCTGCACCACCCAAACATTGCCTTGATGCTGAATTTTTCCGCTCGCCAGCCATGGCGTAACCAAACCGCCAACAGGCCAAGGGCCCCAAACCCTCGGGTCCATCGGTCCAAACAGAGCCACGGTCGGGCATCCAGTCGCGGCGGCCAAATGGCTCACCGCCGTATCTGGACCGATATAAACCCGCGCCCCTGAGAGTAGCCGAACGGTTTCCGGCCAGGTCGCCTGATGGACCGTCGCAACCCCCTGCCAAACGCTATCCAAATATTTGCGCTCTGCGTCATCGGGCCCACTAATGGCAACTACCACGAGTCCACGCTGCGCAAGGCCGGCAGCCAGCGCCCGCCACCCTTCAGCCGTCCATTGCTTATACCGGAACATGGGCGCGGCGTGGATCACAGCGTAGCGTTCGGTCGAAACGGTATTATCCAACGGGGCGGCGGCCGGACTGACCACCTCCGCAACACGCGGTATATTCAGCGTGTCGGCGATCCGCAACATCTGCTCGACGCGATGGACATTTTCGACGGTGGGCGTGGTGCGATGAAGCGCAAGTCGCTTCAGAACATCACCGGGCTTAGATCCGTAAGCATCGACCACGCCAACGTGCGTTCGTCCGGCTGCAAGCGCTAACATAGTCGGGCGATCCCCGCTCTGGGTCGACACAGCCAGGTCATATCGTTTCCAAAGCCGGCCAATCAACTTGACGCTTTCGCCCAGTGTCGGTCGTGCCACCATAGGTATGATTTGATCGATATCCGGATTGCCTTTGAGGATGCCGACCGTGCTGGCAAACACCAGTGCGTCGATCTTCGCATCAGGCCAAGCCTGACGCAGACTGCGGATGAGGGGCGTTGTCAGGAGGGCGTCACCGATGCGGCGCAGTGTAATCACAAGAATACGCGAATGTTTTGGCGGCATCTTCATCGTAAACCTTTTAGCCGCCGTCGGGCGCGCTGCTGTGAACTCACCTTAGCAATATTTGTTCTACTTACGAAATGGCCTCGAAGAGCGCGCGGTAAGCGTCGAATTACGCTCTTACGAGACAATGCCGTTTGCCGCACTCGGGCCGAAAACGTAAAATGATCCAGGCGGTTAAATTCCAACCAGAGCAAGCTACGTGCTGCCGCGCCAATTTTTCGTAAATCCTGTCAGACGAATGTCGCTTGCCTAAGCTCAATAACTAGGCGAGTGGAACCTTTCGCAATGCGGTAATTGGCGGCAGCGATATGACGTCATGGGTCATGAACTGCCGCGATACTTTACCGGCAGCGCGACTGCTAAACCCCCAAAAGCTGCCTCGCCGATCGTCCGCCATCGAGGCTCTTAAGTGCCACAGACCTCCAATTTCAGGCGTGATATTCTGTCGCGAGCATGATCCCGTTGGGGCGGGGCAAATGACCATCGACATTGGAAGACGGCAATTCATTTCCGTGCTCGGCGGAGCGACGGTCGCATGGCCGCACGCCGTACGCGCACAGCAGTCCAATGTACTCCATCTCGGCATCGTTACGCTCACGCCGCGCACTGCGCCAAATTGGGTTGGGTTCGAACGACGCCTGAGGGAGCTTGGATACATCGAGGGACAGAGTCTCTCGATTGAATTCATGCAGGCGAGTGGACAAGACGACAGCATCAGTGCAGCCGTGACGAAACTGGTCAGCGACAATGTCGACATCATTATGGCAACCGGCAACGAACTTTCCCCAAAAGCCGCCTTGGCAGCCACCAAGACGATCCCGGTCGTGATGGTTGCCATTGATTATGACCCGCTGGCGCTCGGCTACGTCGCCAGCCTGGCGCGGCCGGGCGGCAATCTGACCGGTCTGTTCTATCAGCAGATCGATCTCACCTCGAAGCGCTTACAACTGATGCAGGAGGCGGTGCCGAAAATATCAAAGATGACGGTGTTCTGGGATCGCTCATCCGCAGGC
>CAWFBB010000026.1:0-80509 GCA_963813825.1 uncultured Alphaproteobacteria bacterium | reverse complement strand
CGGGACCTTAGACTGATGGCTAGTGGGAGCTATCGGTCTCTTGCCTCAGGTGTTCTTGCGACGCCCGTCACCCTGGTTCCATTGAATTTCGTGAACGAGGATTCCTCAAATGGTTCATTCCAGTTATGGCCCATGTCACTGACATGGGGATTGCTACCGTTCGCCGAGCGGCAACGAATCGGCATAGTCGTAGCGCCAGTGAACGGCCGCGTGATTACGACCTATCCCAACGTTGGCAGCGATTTTGTTCATCTCGCCGCCGATCGTCAATTGATCGGCGTCGGAATACTGTACGGCACCAGAGAGATTCCATCCTCGTGGGTTGAACGATCGTGACTCCCGGAATTGATGCGAGCGGCGCAAGATCGTCGAACCAAGCCTTTACGATTGTCGCACACGCTCCGGCGACTGTGCTGTGGCCCTGTCCGTAGGACGGGTGTTGCGGGCAGCCTTCCGGGAATGCGTGCGGCATGAAGTAGGCGCCATTTTCGGCAAAACATTGAGCGAGAGCCTGTGAGTTCAATATACCGGGATGCAGTGGATAGTTTGCTTGGCCCGTCTTGGTCATGTGGATGAGCCCACCGTATTCTTCTTGAACAGATGACGATGGACAAACCACTTCGCATACCAAACAGCTTTCAGGGCACGCTGGGATACTTCGGCAACGAGCGTCTTGAGGTGAGGGGTCCCGAATGTGCCGAAGCCGCTCTGGGTAGTCGAGCCGACGTACGGATTGTTGGGATCAGCGGTGCGCCTGCGTCCACCAGGAACAGACAGGCATTGAAGTAAGCCTCAAAAAGAACGTCCACGTGAACGTAAGCGCTTAGAGCCCGGCCATTTCGCATATATTCCAAATTTGGAGCGAACACGTTTGAACCGAAGGGCCCTTGCCCGTTTTGCACTGCGAGCCATGTGGGCTGTGTCATCATGTAATCAACCCCAGGTGCATATGTCCTTACAAGTTGCGCGATTGGAATTGCGCCGAAACTGAAGGGCTGTAAAAAAAACTGTGACACGTAAGGCCCTAGCACATCACCTGCCGTGAAGCCCCGGAACAGATTTTGTGGCGTGACGGGCTTAGGACCGTAAAAGCGGCCAATGAATTTAATTCGGCAATGGCAGCCTGCGAAATGGATTCATTGCCGTATCGCGTGAAATTGACGTTGCGCAACAACGCCATCCAGTAATTTTCCACAGCCGCGTCCGCGATCTGCTGGCTTACACCGGGGGGGCGTGCCAATGGCGAGCTGGTGAGAATGAGTCCCTTCCAAATCGAAGGCCAGCCCCGCTGTGGGTCGACCAGTGGGGTATTACCGCCAAGCTGAATCTGGTTAAACAGTTCCGGTGCGCCACTATTCACAGCAGCCAATAGGCTGTTGTAAGAAAAGTTTGTGACTTGGCCGATGGAATTGTGAACTAAGCCTTTCGAGTAATTGCCAATGCGGTTGGGATATGAGTTTCATCGCCATTGGTGAGTTGGATCGGAGCGCGAACGGCCAATTCGGTGGTTGAGGCGTTGCGCCGGTTGTTGAAGCTCGCGAGCGCACGTCCATTGCCGCTGGACGAGGACGCCTCCGCGATTTTCCTGGCCACCGAAGGCTTTTGCCGCAGGCACGCCAACGGCGCCACTGCGATGGAGGCGGCTGCGGCACCAGCTACTCGACCAAGGAATGCGCGGCGGCTGGAACTTTTCGACTTTTTGTTCGCGGTTGCGTCGTGCGGGCCATGATTCGACTGGAGGGCTTCATGAACAATCTCCTTTTTCGCATGTGCTCGAACTAGCTGGGAGAAACGAGGTGAGACCGCTAATGTGTCTTTCGTATTTGCCTGCGCGCACAGCTTCGTATCGATGGTTCCTAGACAATGATTTTGTGAAGGTCGGAGTGACGGCTCGTAGAGAGATGCTAGCCCCAAGTCCGATGTTTAGGCACCTGTTCGGAGGAACGGTTTTAGTGCAGGTGAGGCCAGACCGGCATCAGCCAACTCCTGG
The DNA here is from genome assembly GCA_963813825.1 of uncultured Alphaproteobacteria bacterium. Lineage (GTDB taxonomy): Bacteria > Pseudomonadota > Alphaproteobacteria > Rhizobiales > Xanthobacteraceae > BOG-931. The sequence continues at coordinate 78,519 of CAWFBB010000026.1, read as the reverse complement.
TAAGTCGCGTAACCGGACAATGAGAGTCATTTTCCGATTGATCGCGGCGGTGTGAATGGTCGATGCACTACCTCTAATAGAAGCCTCTGTTCAAAGGTGGTGTGCATGACGCAAGGGAAACGGGTGGCGCTTTCTGCGGTGCAGCGGACCGAGCTGTGGAGCCGCTGGAAGGCCGGGGAGTCGCTGCACACGATTGGGCGCGCCTTTGGCAAGCCGCATATTTCCATTCATGGTTTTTTATCGCAGCACGGTGGCATTGTTCCTCCGTCCGTCGACGTTCGCTGCTGGTGCTCACTGCGGTTGAGCGGGAAGACATTTCTCGGGGGGCTGGCTTCTGGTTCCTCGATTCGCGATATAGCCAAAGCTCTGGAACGCGCTGCTTCGACGGCGAGCCGGGAAGTCGCACGCCATGGCGGCCGCCCCGAATATCGCGCCCAGGAAGCGGATCGGCAAGCCTGGAAATAGCCTTGCGGCGCGAGCGTTGCCTTCGGCCATCCAGGCGAAGTTGCGGAGGCTGGTTGCGAGTAAACTGATTCTGGACTGGTCGCCGCAACAGATTTCCGGATGGCTGAAAATCGAGTATCCCGCGGACGAGAGCATGCGCGTGTCGCACGAAACGATTTTCCGCAGTTTGTTCATTCAGGCCCGCGGAGTGCTGAAGAAAGAGCTGCTGGGGCACCTGCGATCTAAGCGCCATCCGCCGCTCGCAGCACTCGCGAATCTTTAAAGACGCGCGCGGTCAAATCGTAGATGCCATCTCCATCCGGGAAAGGCCCGCAGAAATCGAGGACCGCGCTATTCCCGGTCATTGGGAAGGCGATCTCATTGGTGGCACAAAACAGCCACATCGCGACGTTGGTGGAGCGCATTCGCGTTTTACGGCCCTGGTCAAGGTGCCCAGCAAGGACACCGCTGCGGTTGTCGCCGCCCTGAGCCGGCAAATTCGCAGGCTTCCGACATCTCTGCGGCGATCGTTGACCTGGGATCGCGGGCTGGAGATGGCCAAACACAAAACCTTCACCGTAGCCACGAATGTGAAAGTTTACTTATGTGATCCGCACAGCCCCTGGCAACGAGGAACCAACGAAAACACCGACCCTTGCTGCGGCAATACCTGCCGAAGAGAACCGACCTTTCCGGCTACAGCAATCCCAACTGAAATATCGCGCTCGTTTAAATCAACGCCCGCGAAAGACTTTGGGCTTTCAGACTCCAGCGAGTAAACTGCGCGCAAGTGTTGCGTTGACCATCTGAGCTGGCAGTGTTAGTTAGGAGTTGAGAATTTCTTCCGGCTTGCCCATTCATGACGCTTTGTTGTCCTATGTATGGATCGATTGATTCTTCACGGACAGCTTGACTAGATGCCCCACCATTGATCTTAGATTCCACATTTCAAACCTAGGCGGCGACGTTAGAAGGAGTTCGCGCGCGCCGCGGGGATGCGGACAGGGGCGGGGGCGTTCTGGGTTGCGCCAGCACGGTGCCTCCTAAGATGATCCAGACGCCCAGCCAGATCCACATCACGAGTGGGTTCAGATGCGCCTTTAGAATCGGACGGCCCGTGTCTTGGTTCAGGCCTTCGTACACCAGATAGAGATCTTCATTCAAGGTGGAGCGAATGAAGGGCATGGTCGAGGTTTGGCGGCTGGCTTTGTAGAAGCGGCGCTCAGGCGTCAAAGTGTCGATCTGCCTGCCGCCCTTGAAGACGTCGAGAACCGCCCACTCGCCGGCGTACTTGGGGAATACTTCATCCGTGTAAGAACGGCAAACCAGGGTATAGCTGCCGATGGTCATCTTATCGCCGTAACCCATTTCCTGCTCTTTGTCCTGATTGAAGGCGGAGCCGGCGATCCGATAATCACGACCACGACGCCGAAGTGAACGATGTAGCCTCCGTAACGGCGCGTGTTGCGGTGCGTGAGTTGGACCATGGAGCCAAACATGCCCTGGCTGGTGTTCCCGCGATGACTTTACTGCCGCGGTAGTATTCGCTCGCGATGGTGAGCATGACCAGGACCGACAGACCGATGGCCATTAGCGAATAGGAGTAGGCGACGTCTTGCCAGGGACGCAGGCCGAAGGGGGACCCCCAGGATTGGGGGGTGACATGAGGAAGGCCATTGCGGCGACTGCACCGATGGTGGGCCACATGAAATTGCGTTTGAGACTTTGAACGATGTCTTGCGCCAGGCCAGCAATGGGCCAATGGCGGTGAGAACAAGGAGCAGCAGAGCCACGGGGATCGCGACGCGGTTATAGAAAGGCGCACCAACGGTAACTTTGTTGCCTTGCGCCAGCTCGGAGATTTTTGGGAACCATGTTCCCCACAGCACGGTGAAGCACAGCAACACGAAGAGAAGGTTGTTGAACAGGAAGCTCGATTCGCGGGAAATCAGCGACTCGAGTTTGTGCTCGCTGCGCAGGTGGTCTTTATTCTTGAAGAAGAAAAAAACGAAGACAGCGAACGTGATGCCGAGAAACCAGGCAAACCAGGAACCGATCGACGATTGCGGAAAGGCATGGACGGAGTGATGATACCGCTTGCGGTGAGGAAGGTTCCAGAATCGCGAGCCAGAATGTCGCGAAGACCAGCCACATGTTCCAGACTTTCAGCATGCCGCGCTTTTCCTGCATCATGACCGAGTGAAGGAATGCCGTGTCAATCCCCTGACAACTTACCCTCTTTACTGGCATAGAAAACGCCGCTTTTATACCGCTCATCCGAAATGGCATCGACAAAGCGTTTTGCACCTACTTCCAGCTTATGCACCATTCCGCCCATCAATGGGAATACGATAGGCATCATCAAATACTTCAACATAAATCGCATTGCCGGGGGAAGATTATTTGGTGCCTGAGTTCCTTTTGTATTCCCTGGGCTCACAACAATGAACTTGAGGTCAGGATATTTTCTTGCCATGGATAACGTCCACATGGTCGCTACATATTTGACGTATCCGTATGCTTGAGTGACATCGAACTTATTACCAAAATATGATCCATCAAGAACAGCAGCAAATTCATCTACGGAAGAAGTCTTCATTGCAACCGGTTTCATTCCGAGCGCCTTTACTCCCGGTACAGCTTCCGCACTGACTGATAGCACTGCTTTTTTCAACTTATCACGTTTAATCAATTCCTCCACCAAGATCACATGACCTAAAATATTCGTAGCAGCTAGGTCATTCATGCCAGATGGCGTAATTTTCGCAGCCGTTTTCCCGACCATTCCACCTGCATTTAGAATTACTGCATCAATCGGTTCCTTTATTTTTTCTACTGCTCTTCTTACAGAATTTGCATCCGAAACATCTCCAATCATGATTTCAAAAATCTTTTTTCCCGTTTCCTCCTCGAGGTCTTTTTTTGCCGCCTCTGCTTTCGCTTGATTTCTGCAGAAAAGAATGACCTTTTTTGTTTCTTTTTTCAATGCTAACTGTCGGGCAGTCTCTTTCCCAAGCCCAATATTTGCTCCAGTTATTAATATACTTTCGTTCATGTTTTCTATCCTTTTAGGCCGATGGTGAATGTTTCGAGGCAGGGTCGCTTGCCAATTTCGAACTGTTCGGTACATAATGGGGCGGATGGTCGGACGCAAGGAGTTTTGAACTAGATGATTCAAAATGCCACGAAGCCGCGTGGACGACCGCGCAGCTTCGACGAGATGGAAGCGCTGGAAAAGGCGACCCAGGTGTTCTGGTCGAAGGGCTACGACGGAGTGACGATCGACGATCTCGTCGCCGGGATGGGTGTCGGGCGGCCGAGCCTGTATGCCGTCTTTGGCGACAAGCGGACGTTATTCCTGCGCGTCCTTAGGGCGTACGCAGAGAGGAAGGGCGCTCTCGCTGCGAAAGCACTCCTCTCGCCGCAGGCTCTTCGCGACTCGCTCGCGAGCTTCCTGAGGTACGCCGTCGAGAGTGCGACCGAGGAAGGCTCGGCCGCGGGTTGTCTGCTCGAGTGCGTCGCGCCGCTTGTGGACGACGCAGAGGTCCGGCAGTTCCTACAGAACGCTGCGGCGGGCGTTGCGGCGTTGGTGGATCGTCGTTTCCGGGACGGGATCAGCGCGGGAGAGCTCCCGTCCGACTTTCCGGTGGCCGCGCGCGCGAGCCAGGTCATCGACCTTTCCCGTGGTCTGACCATGCGTGCGCGGATCGGCACGCCGCGCAAGACGCTTCTCAAAGACGCCGAGGAAGCGGCCGACTTGGTGCTTCTGCCGCGGCGGGGAAATGCGACGCCAGAAGGTTGATGCTGGATGGCGTGAACGTCGATCCGATCGCTAGCGGAGTCAGGCGCGCGGTGAGATGCCGGCGAAATAGGCTACGCGCACGACTCTCATGTATCACATTGATCTTTGTGCTCACTTCTAAGCAGCTGCGGCGAACTCGTTTTGAACGGATTTCTCGAAGGCCATAAGCTTTCTGACGCTGGGCCGCAGCAGCATCGTCTCGAATGAGCTACGCAATTCGTAAACTGAGACATATCGATATCGAATTGTCGTGCCCGCCTTTGACACCAGAAGAAATGTGCATCGGGCGCAGTGAAATGGTCGAAGAAAAACTCTGGACCGCTCAAGAGATCATCGGCAATTTTGAAGAGCCCATCAAGTTAGCCGGAGCGAAATTCTTAGCTCTCTTCTGTGCCTGGCACATCGCACACCCGAATGGGCGAATTAGTGCGCGAAAGGAACGGATGAATGCCACCGGAACACCACGACATCAAAGATATGGCCTGCAGTTGCTGCCATGAATCGGCGGGTAACAATCGCGCCTTTGGGAAGGTCCGCGCAATCCAGGTCTGGATAGCGACATTCTCGCTCAGTGGTTTACCGTCGACGAGTTAGAGCGGCACTTTGTGCTTGGGGTTGAGCTTGAGGTAATCAGCCTCGTATGCTGGCCTTTCTTGAAGTTAAGCGGCCGCACTTCAAATTTTGCGTCTGCCTCGGTGAGCGTGATGTAAGGCGCCAGAGCACAGGTGATCGGCGCGTAATACAAGACTATTTCCATGTGCATCTCCCGATGGGCCAACCGGCTATTGCGCCTTAGCTAATCGAATTCGTGACGTTTCAAGCGGTGAGAGCCGCCGCCTTCAAGAGCCTGAGGACATCCTGTGGATCGGCGCGGTCACGATAATCGGCATCGGTGCAGGCATATAAGATCTTACCGTCCTGGCCGACGAGGTAGGTCGCAGCGATCGGCAACGCCCATTCGTCCGCGCCATTCTTGGCCGGGATGTCCAGCCCGAAGCCTTCGTAAGCCCGCTTCAATTCATCGGTGAAGACGTAAACCAGTCCGAACGCACGGCCGACCTTTTGGCCGACATCGCTGAGCACTTCGAAGGTGAGTGCATTTTTCTCGGCGGTCGTAAGTGTCTCGTCGGGCTTCTCCGGACTGATCGCGACCAGCGAGGCACCGGCGGCCTTGATCTCGGGAAGGACGCGCTCGAACGCCTTGAGTTCGAGATTGCAGTACGGGCACCAACCGCCGCGATAGAATGTTACAACGACAGGGCCGCGCTTGAGCAGCACTCCAACGTCCACGGTCTTGCCGCTCGCGTTGCCGAGAACGATTTCCGGCGCCCGGTCTCCGGCTTTGAAAGCCGTCTTGGCAAGGCTGTTTTGAAGCTCGGCGATGTGGCGTTCCATAATGGCCTGGCGCTCGGGCGGTACCCGCTTGAACCAGCCAGCGCGAAATTCGCCGAGTTGCGCTTTCAAGGACATCGGCAGTCTCCTGATTTTGAAGTTGCAGTGCCGTGGAGGTCAGACATCGTACGCGGGAGCCGCACGCGCCAAACCGCCGAAGCAATCAAGCAAGCGGTCGCGCCATTGCCGCACGGGATCGTCGTCTTCCAAAAGCTTGAACGGGCTGATGCACCGGGCCCACTGGAACGGACCGAAAAGGGCATAGTCGGCATAGAGCGGATGGCTTCCGCCAAGGAATGGTTGCGCCTTCAGTGTGAGACGCAGCGGTGTCAGGCTGGCGCGAAAGCCCGCGATCTTGTTGTCGCGGTCCGCAACAAAGGCCTCCAGCGTCTTGCCGACGCGTTTCTCACGTGTTTCGCGAAAATAGGCGCGATCCCTCTCCGCGACGTGGTGCAGGATATCGAGCGCAATAAACGGAAAAATCGCGCCCACCAGACTGTCGGCATATCGCGAATAATAAAGCGTCAGGTATTGTCCGCTCGGACCCCCGAACAGGGAGGGAGCGTCGGGATAAGTATCCTCAAGATAGTTGGCAATCGTCCACGAGTCCGAAATCCAGCGCTCTCCGTCGACCAAAACGGGCACAAAAATCTGGCCTGACGCCGCAATCGCTTCCTTCTCGGTGAAGCGCCATGGAATTGTATCGACAGGGAGTTGTTTGTGGGCCAATGCAAGCCGGATACGCCAGCAATAGGGACTGAACCGCCGTTCGGGATCGGCTGCCGCGAGGTCGTAGAGGCGCATACTCATTGGGTTACAAGCTCATCGTGCGACGGCTGCGGTCTGGCCGAACAGGATTTTCTTCGATTTGTCACTCACCGTCGGCTGCGTATTAATCTCTTTCGCCAAAGCGTAGGCGCGTTTCACCGCGGGGCGGTCGCCCGTGGCCTCGAACCAGCGTTTGAGGTCGGGAAATTCCTTGAGGTTCTGGCCCTGCCGTTCGTGGGGCACGATCCAGGGATAGATCGCCATATCGGCGATGGAATAGCGCCCCGCGACGAATTCCCGGTTGGCCAGCCGCTTGTTGAGTACGCCATAGAGCCGATTGGTCTCCTTGACGTAACGATCGATCGCGTACGGGATTTTCTCGGGCGCATAATGCGCGAAGTGATGGTTCTGGCCCGCCATCGGGCCGAGCCCCCCATCTGCCAGAACAGCCATTCCATGACTTCGACGCGTTCACGAAAGCCGTTCGGCAGATACTTTCCGGTCTTCTCGGCGAGATAGACGAGAATGGCGCCGGACTCGAACACCGATAACGGCGTGCGGCTGTCTTTCGGGTTGAGATCGACGATTGCGGGTATCCGGTTGTTTGGCGAAATCGCCAGAAAGTCCGGCTTGAGCTGGTCGCCCTTGCTGATGTTGACCGGCACGATGCGGTACGGCAGCGCGGCTTCTTCAAGGAAGATCGTTATTTTGTGACCGTTCGGCGTCGTCCAGTAATAGAGATCGATCATCGCTTACGCTTTCTGCTGAGTTGCGGTTTTCCGAGTAGGGCCAGCGCAGGCCGCGCCAAGCCCTCAAGGACCTCCCGATGCGGGTTCGTCCGGGCCATGACGCGAATGCCGAGCAGTACGCTCAGAAACAAACGCGCGATGTCGTCGGGATCGACCGCCTTCGAAATGGTCCCATCGTCCTGGCCGGCGGCAATGCAACGTCGGAAGAAGCCTTCGATTGCGGTGAACTGGGCGGCAATCATCGCGCGGCACGCGCGTCATGGGGGGCGATCTCAAGCGCCGAGTTGACGAGGAAACAACCCTTCCGCTGCCGGTCTTTGACGGAATGGTCGATGATTTCGGTGAAAAACTGTTCCAGCGCCTGTCGCGGCGCGAACGTCGCCTCAAGACGATGCAGCCTGTCGCGTGTCGTGCGTCGAGATAGCGCTCCAGCGTAAGTTCGAATAGCTGCTGCTTGTCGCCAAAGGAATTGTAGAGGCTCGGCGGCGTAAGGCCCATGGCGACCGTCAGGTCGCGCAGCGAGGTCGCCCCGTAGCCGCGCCGCCAAAAGCACTGCATGGCCGCTTCCAGTGCGCGGGATTCATCGAATTCCCTCGGTCGAGCCATGGGTCTCTCACTCGGTCGATTCGCTGCAAGCCCCGTTGACATTATATAACAGTCGATACAAAATCAATGCAAGCCTACGGGACGCGGGGCCTCCCGAAATCGCCGCCAAGCATGCCGAAGTAGCGATCGGACGGAAGTCGACGTTAGGAAATGCGGCCTAGCCGCGTCGGACGGTCGGAAAGCAGGGATGGGAAAGTTTGATCCAATTTGGGAACGGCGCCTCCATTGGGTCGGCACCGTAATTCTACGGTACGGTCTGGCCTTCATTTTTCTGCGCTTTGGCATCTACAAATTCATACCGTCAGGTGTAACCGGCGTAGAAGTGTGGACGGCTGATAGCCTGTTGTTGTTTTGGGTTGACCCGCTATAACAAACTCATGCATGGCAAACTGCTGCTCTACATCGTTTAGCATCCAAAGTGACAACGAGATTACAAGCGAGGACGCGGAGGCTCTCCGCAAGGAATTGGAAGAAACCGTCTGCTACGACGGCGAGGTTTACTTCGAGCGCTGCGACAGCAACCTTATCGAAGGCGACTGCTGCACGAAGTGGAACGTGCCGACTGCACTGCTTCAGCCGATCGCGAAGAAGTATGCCGTCAATAGCGTACCGGGAAATGCTAGAACGGCGTTAGCCGCACTTCCTTTCAGATCACTCGTAATTTTTTTAAGGTCCTGCAGCCCATTGAATGGACCAAAAATTAGTCCGTCATCCAGTGGAACGATGATCGTTCGTTGGGAACGCGCTGAATAGAGTCGGTGCAGTCTTCTCGCCTTTCCGAGGCTGCCGAGGTTGCGAAAAGTAGCACCGTCGGTCTTCATGCGATTAAGCCGCCATCAACAGGAATCGACACGCCATTGACATAAGCGGCGCCGTTCCTCCTGTAATAAACACTGTTCGAGCCATGCCGTTCGCCTTTTTTCTTTTTCAACTTTAACACGAACAATGTCTCCGTCGCCAGTCAACAGTGGTACTGCGGGGGCGGACTTATAAACGTGCATCAACGTTTGCTTTCGGGGGCAAAGCGGTCGCCACGAATTAGCGTCGTCGCGGTACCTTGTGGCCCGAATTAGCGGACACACAGCCACAGTTTAGGATCGCGTGGTCACAGCAAGAGGTGGGGATGGCTGCGATCGAAGTCCTTTCGCAGATGAATGGTCGGCGCCGAGAGCGGATAATTGCCACCAAAGCCGAAATGGATCGGCTCGACGATCCTGACGCCCGAGGGGCTATACGGGCCAGACGCTCGCTTCGTGCTGTTCACCTCGACCTAATTTAACTGGCGGCTCGCGAACACAATGAGCTGCGCCGCCGACGCGAGGTCGAACCCGCGTTCTCGATGTCCTGGCGGGTTCTTGCCGTATCCAATTCCGCCTGAAAACAAATCCTTCGGCACCCTACATACCCACTGGATGTTCCTTGGCCGTAGGGCAGCGCACGGGGTGTGTTCCGCAATTAACGCGAAACAGAATTTTATGCTCTCACGCGCAACTACTGCTAGTAGCCACGACTGAGAGCCAAAAAGAGCCAAAAATTTTGGCTCGCTCGAAAAGTGTTTGATTACTGGCGCGCTCGGAGAGATTTCGAACCCCCGACCCTCAAATTCGAAGTCTGATGCTCTCAATAAACCCGGTTATGACGTGAGGGTTTGAAAGTTTGGTTGTTTGAATTGGTCGAGCATGTCCGCCCAATCTTGCAGAAGTTTTTTGCGCTCCGCGAGATATTGCGACCTGTTGTATGCGCGGCGCACTGTGTTGCCGTCCTCATGGGCAAGCGCAGCTTCGATCACGCGCCCATCGTATCCCCGTTCATTGAGGATGGTGCTCGCGGATGACCGGAACCCATGAGCACAGTGCTCATTCGCTCGCGTATCCCAATCTGCCGCAGAACGCTGTTGAAAGCATTTTCGGAAAGCGGATGCCGCAGCGAACGGACCGACGGAAAGACCAGATTATGTTCTGTCGTTAGCGGCCACACTTCACGCAGGACTTCGAGCGCCTGCTTCGACAGTGGCACGTCATGCGGCCGGCGCATCTTCATCCGCTCAGCCGGGATACGCCACATCGCAGACGGCCAGATCACCTCATTGCGCTGCATGTACCGTACTTCGATAGGACGGGCCATCGTGAGTGCCAGAAACTGAAGCGCCGCCTTCAGCGTCGGCCACCCCGTGTAGCCGTCAATTTTGGCGAGCAGAGCACCCAGCTGCCGCTCATCGGTAATGGCTGGTCGGTGCGTCACGACAGGGGCAGCGAGCGCGCCACGCAGAGCGTAGGTCGGGTCCGTGGTTGCCCGCAGCGTGGCGATAGCCAGGCGGAACACTGCCCCGATGACGCCGCGTAACCGCTTCGCCGTTTCCCGCCTTCCGGCCTTTTCGTGCTTTTGCAGCAGGACGAGGATTTCAAGCGGCGTGATTTTCGCGATCGGCCGCTTGGCAAGAGGAGACGCGAGATCCAGCAGCAGCCACCGGTTCTTGCTCAATGTGACTTGCGTTACGCCGCTTGCTTCCAGCCTTTGCAGATACTCTTCCGCGATTGCACCGAACGTGTTTCTGCCGGCAACTTCGGCAATCAGTTTGTCCTGCTTTTTCTGGTCCGACGGATCGATGCCGTTTGCGAGCAGCTTGTGCGCTTCGTCGCGCTTCCCTCTCGCGTCGGCAAGTGACACCGCGGGGAACGATCCGAGCGACAGCATTTTCTCTCTTGCCGCCGAATGTGTAGCGAAGGCGCCAGAGCTTTGCCGCCTGCCGGCTCGACAAGCAGATGACAGACCGATTGCCGTCAGAGACCTTGTACTGCTTCTCTTTCGGTTTCAGCTTCTCAATTCGCGAGTGCCGTGAGCATGGGTAGGAGCCTTTTCGGCTGAGAACCTACCCAGAATCCTACCCATCTAAACGGGGTATGTCACCGGTCACGGTGGTGAACGGTGGTGAATGGAAATTGCAGAAGTGCCTGATACACGGGCACAAGTGAGCACTAAGAACAATGGTGGTACATGAGGGTGGTGCCCGTGGAGGGACTCGAACCCCCATTCCTTGCGGAGCGCGATTTTGAGTTCGCGTGCGTCTACCGGTTCCGCCACACGGGCATAGACCGAACTCTATATATTCGGCTGGCGCTCGCGTCTATCGGCGGCCTGTGCCGCACTGGCTGCTCCGGATGGCCTTGCTTCCGCCTTCAGGATCGGCACATTGCTGCCGCGCGGCATAGGGCGGGGATAGGGTGGATTCTTCGATGAAGCAAAATTGGGTCAACCGGCTCTACGCCGAGCCCGCCGCCGCGGCGGCGGCGGCGATCTTCGTTTTGAGCGCGGCGACAATCGCCGGCGCGTGGTTTTTTGAATTCGTGATCGAGCTGCCGCCCTGCCCGCTCTGCCTCGAGGAGCGCATTCCCTACCATGTCATCATTCCGCTCTCGCTGTTGATGGCGATCGCGGCGTTCGTTCATGCGCCGCAAAAACTCCTCACCGTCGGTTTCCTCGTCATCATCGCCGCCGTGCTGTGCGGCGCGGCGCTCGGCACCTATCACGCCGGCGTCGAATGGCACCTTTGGGCCGGTCCAGCCGATTGTTCGGGGCCGATCAGCGATATCAAGGCCGGCGGTGCGCTGCTCAATCAGTTGCAATCGATCCACGTGGTGCGCTGCGACGAGGCGGCGTGGCGCTTTCTCGGCATTTCGCTTGCCGGCTATAACGTCCTGATCTCGCTGTTGCTGGCGGCGATCGCGCTTTACGGCATTTTCGGCCGCCCGCGCGCAGCCTGATCGCCCATCACGGAACGGTGCCGCGGACGGCCCACGCTGTCGCAGTCAGCGACCGCTCGCCGTCGGGCGCTCCCGAACAATAGGAACAACGCACAGACTCCTCGATGCGACCGCGTAATGTCTCGTCAAGCGCCGCGACGTAAGTACCGACCGGCCCCTGTCCGCCGAGAAGCGGCTTCCAGTAATCGTCGAAATTGGCGTAATTCATCCGGATCGTCAGTGAATCGCGCTCGATGCCGGCCAGACCAGCGTTCCTGAACAAGGCGGGCAGACCGTCCGGCAGCGCCAGCGCACCGGAAAAAAGCTTATCACGCGCATCGGCAGCTTTAGCATCGACACCCGCCGCCGTGTCCCAGAACATGCGCTGATAGACCAAGCCACCGCGAAAATCCCACACCGCGGCGGCAACAGTGCCGCCGGAACGCGTCACGCGCTTCATCTCATGCACCGCGGCGGGCGCGTTGGGGACGAAATTAAGAACGAGTTGGGCTGCCGCGCCGGAATACAGGCCATCCGCTTTGCGGATCGCTACCGCGTCGCCGATTTCAAATGCCGGCGACGAGCTCTTCGCCTGTGCACGCGCGTGAGCGATATATGGCGCCGCGACGTCGATCCCTACGATTTGGCGCATCGTCCAGCGCTTCGCCATCGCGAAAGCGAGACTTCCGGTCCCGGTACCGACATCAAGTAAAGGACGGCCGTCGGCCGGAAATGCCGCGAAGTCGAGAAATCGCGCCGCCAGCTCCTTGGTCCAACGACCGAGAAATATTTCGTACGCGGCGCCGTCGCTCGCGTGATAGCTAGAATCTTCTGGCATAAGGACCGGATGGTTTGGATCGCGTCGTATCGGCGAAATATAGTGGACACGACGGCTCGGGCAAAATCGTAGCAGATCAGCGCGCAGTTGCCGCCTTGATCGACGTCTTCAATCGCTTTTGCGCGCGGCGTGGGCGTTTACGCAGCGAGGTCTCCAGCGCGCGTATCTGAGCCGTGGCCGCCGCAGCGGCTTCCGATTCGATCACACGGTACTTCTTGATCAGTTCGGCGCCGAACGGCGTCAGCGCCGCACCGCCGCCGCGCGCACCGCCGGGTTGGGTCGTCACCACCGGTTCGCGAAAGCATCGATTCATGTCGTCGACCAGGAGCCAGGCGCGCCGATAAGACATTGCAAGCGAGCGGCCGGCCTTCGAAATCGAGCCAGTCGCGTGGATCGCTTCGAGGAGCCGGATCTTGCCAGGCCCGATTGCACGATCCGGACCGAAATCGATCCGCATGGTCAGCCGAACATTACCCATCGCCTATCGCGCCCAGAGCCGGACGCGCCTTGTCGGAGTGGTCGGCAAGTTATAACCTGTCGTCGTTGTTTTGACATGACTTCAGCTTAGTGTTTTCCATTCTGTGCAGAGGAGCACGACCATGGGTTTATTCGATAGTCTTAAGGGTGCGCTCGAATCCGAGGCTTTGCCTGGCCTGCTCAATACTGCGCTGGCGCAGACGCAGTACCACGATCTGCCCGGTCTCGTGGCGGCGCTGGAGAAGGGCGGCCTTGGCCCGCAGGTTCAATCATGGCTCGGCAACGGCACAAATATGCCGATCACCGCGGATCAGTTGAAAGCCGTGCTCGGCAATACCCAAGTGCAGGATTTCGCCCGCCACCTGGGTCTTCCGGTCGACGAGATGCTGAAATTGATGGCACAATATCTGCCGGAGATCGTCGACAAGGCGAGCCCCAACGGCGTAGTGCAGCCGCACGTGTGACGCGGATACATTGGTTTCTATAACCACAGCATCCAGGGAGAGAAAAAAATGAAGACGATCGCAACGATCATCGGTTCGTTTTGTTTGGTGAGCGCCGCGATGGCGCAAACGCCTGCGGCCGGCCCGGCGGACGCCGCCGGAGCGACCTGCCAATCCCAGGTGGCCCCCAAGAACCTGCATGGCGCCGCCCTGACCAGCTCCGCCAAAAAATGCTGCACCGACGCGGCCACGGCTGCGAACCTGCACGGCGCCGCGGCGACAAGCTTCGTCAAGAAGTGCACAACGGATGCGACCGCGGCTCCGAAGAAAAGCTGATCGCCGGAGCGCTTTTGGTTTTCTGGGGCTGAAGCTCCTGAGCGCGGCGAAGGGTGCTTCGCCGTGTTCGGAACTGCTATGACGGGATGCTGGTGCGCGGTAGAGGGATCGAACCTCTGACCCCTTCCATGTCAAGGAAGTGCTCTTCCGCTGAGCTAACCGCGCGGCCAGTGCGGACGGTTTAACGTCGCGCCGCCTGTGGGGTCAAGCCCGGGGCGGACGCCGGTTGGCACTCAGTAAACCGCGCGGCCACCCGAAATATCGAATACGGCGCCGGTCGAAAACGAACAATCCTCCGACGACAGCCACGCGATCATCGCCGCCAGTTCCTCGACCGTCACGAAGCGGTTCATCGGAATTTTGGAGAGCATGTAGTCGATATGCTGCTGCGTCATTTGGCCAAACATTTCGGTCTTGGCGGCGGCGGGCGTGATGCAGTTGACCAGAACGCCTTTGGTCGCCACTTCCTTTGCGAGCGACTTGGTCAATCCGATCAGGCCCGCTTTTGACGCCGAATAGTGCGAGGCGTTCGGATTGCCTTCCTTGCCGGCGATGGACGAGACATTGACGATCCGGCCGTAACCCGCCGCGACCATATGCGGTACGATGGCGTGGCACGTCAGGTAAGGCGCAACGAGATTGACCTCGATCACGCGCCGCCACACCTCGGGCTTGAGTTCCCACAACGGCGCGTTGCCGCCGGTGATGCCGGCATTGTTGACGAGGATGTCGATCTTGCCGGCGTCGCGGATCAGCGTGTCGACGGCTTTCCTGACGTCCGCCTCGTCGGTCAATTCGACAACGGCGGTGTGGACGCGCCCGCCTTTGGTGAGCGACCCGGCAGCCTTGGCGAGCGCCGCAGCGTCGATGTCCCACAGCGCAACCGCAGCGCCCGATGCAAGCATCTTTTGCGCGGCCGCGTAGCCGATGCCCCGCGCGCCGCCGGTAATGACGGCGGTGCGGCCTTTAAGATCGATGGTGTTCACGTGAAACCTAGAACTTCACGCGATCGGCGCCCTTAAGTCCGAGCAGCTTACGGGCTTCGTCGGGCGTCGCGATCTCACTGCCGAGATCCTCGATGATGCGGCGGATTTTCGTCACCTGCTCGGCATTGCTCTTGGCGAGCTTGCCCGGCCCGATATAGAGCGAGTCCTCGAGCCCGACGCGCACATTGCCGCCGATCATCGAAGCCGAGGTGCAGAAATTCATCTGATGCCGGCCGCCCGCCAGCACCGACCACAGATAGTCCTTGCCGAACAGTTTGTCGGCGGTGCGCTTCATGAAGAACAGGTTGTCGAGATCGGGACCGATGCCGCCGAGGATGCCGAAAATGAGCTGCAGGAATACCGGTGGCTTGAACAGGCCACGGTCGATGCAATGCGCGAGATTGTAGAGATGGCCGGTGTCGTAGCACTCGTGCTCGAACTTCACGCCGTGACCTTCGCCGAGCAGCTTGTAGATCTTCTCGATGTCGCGAAACGTGTTGGGAAAAATATAGGCGTCGGAATTGGTGAGGTAGCTTTCCTCCCAATCGTACTTCCAGTTCTTGTAGCGCTTCGCCATCGGGTAGAGCGCAAAATTCATCGAGCCCATATTGAGCGAGCACATTTCCGGCGACAGCTGTAGCGCCGCCGAGATGCGCTGCTCCACCGTCATGGTCACGGCGCCGCCAGTGGTGATGTTCACCACAGCGTCGGTGGCCTGCTTGATGCGCGGCAGAAACTGCATGAAGACGGCCGGATCGGGCGTCGGGCGGCCATCTTTCGGATCGCGGGCATGCAGATGCAGGATCGCGGCCCCGGCCTCGGCGGCGTCGATCGCCTGGGTCGCGATCTGGTCGGGCGTGATCGGCAGCGCATCCGACATGGTCGGGGTATGGATCGAGCCCGTAATCGCGCAACTGATGATGACCTTCGCCATTGTTCGTTTCTCCCTGCCCGGCTTATCACGGCGTGCCGCCGCGGCTTTCATTCCCGCGCGGCGCTAGGTTGGTCAAGGACCAGTCTTCGTTCAAGCGGAAAATGCGCTCAGCGAGCCGCGGCAGGACTTTGGGCGGCAAATGTCGTCCCACCCGGATCGAGCTTCTGCACGATAGCGTCGACGATCTGGCGGGGGTGCGGCGCGATTGAAACGACGATCGGATGTTCGTCCGGCGTCGGCTCTTCGAGCGCGGCGAATTGGCTATCGAGCAGCGAAGGCGGCATGAAATGATCGGCCCGCGCGGCGATGCGCCGTGCGATCAACTCCTGGTCGCCCTTGAGATAGACGAGCCGCACATCCCTCCGGTCCCCGACCAGAATGTCGCGATAGGCACGCTTGAGCGCCGAGCAGGCGACAATGCCGTGATTGCCCGCTGTCAGCGTATCGTCGATCCAGGCCGCAATGGCGCGCAGCCATGGCCCGCGGTCCTCATCGGTCAACGGCTCGCCGTGATGCATCTTCTCGACGTTCGATTTCGGGTGAAACCAGTCGCCGTCCTCGTAGGTCCATTGCAGGCGGTGGGCGAGCATCGAGGCAATCGTGCTTTTACCGCTGCCGGACACCCCCATCACTACGAGCACGCAGGGCGCGGCCTCGCCGATATCAGCCATGACCGTCCTCCGGCGCCGCGGCACGATCGAGCAGCCAGACCAAATCACCTTCTGCATAAGCGCGGGCCGCAGGCAGATCGTCGCCGGCGAACACGCGGCGCACGATATCGCGTTTGCCCGCGCCTTCAGCGATAAAAAGCATTTCGTGCGTCGAAGCGAGCACCGGCAATGTCAGCGTGACGCGCGGCACGAACGGCTCCATGCCGGCTTTGGCGACGCCAACCACCCAGCGGACTTTTTCTTCGAGGGCGCGAGACTGCGGAAACAGCGACGCGATGTGGCCGTCGTGGCCGAGACCCAAGAGCACAAGATCGAACAATGGCCGCGCCGGATCGAGCTGTTCGGCGCCGTAGAATTCCTTGAGCGTGTCCTGATAAAGATTGGCCGCGCCTTCGGGATAATTGGTATCGGTCGCGATCGCATGAATGTTGCCGCGCGGCGCCTTGACCCGATCGAGAAACAGCCGGCGTGCCATACCCATATTGCTGAGCGTATCGCTTTCCGGCACGAAACGGTCGTCGCCCATGAACCAGTGCACGCGCTCCCACGGCACCTGCCCGCGCCAGGGTTCTTCGGCGAGCAAGCGATAAAGGCCCTGCGGACTGGACCCTCCGGTCAAACAGACGGCGGCACGGCCTTTTGCCTCGTTGAGCCGGCTTATCAGCCGCCTTGCCGCCGTCTCGGCAAGCGCGTTTTCATCGGCGACAACGATGATCTGGCGTTTTGTTGTCGCGGCCATGCGGCGCCTCAGGCAATCGGGCGCCAACGGCGGCCGTCGGCGTTAAGAAGCTGATCGGCCTCGGCCGGGCCGTCGCTTCCAGCGCGGTAGGTCGCGAGGCCCTTGCCGTTCGCCGCATGCCAGGCATCCATGATCGGCTGCACGATGCGCCATCCCGCCTCGATGCCGTCGGCGCGCGGATAGAGAATAGCGTCGCCGATCATGCAATCGTAGATCAGCGTTTCGTAGCCGGTCGACGGCGCGACATCGAAATAATCCTCATACTTGAAGGTCATGCCGACGCCGCCGATGGAAATCGACGGGCCCGGCACTTTGGCGTTGAATTCGAGCCCGATACATTCCTGCGGCTGGATTCTCAGCACCAGGAAGTTTTGCGCCAGATTTTCGACCGGCGTATCGCGAAACATGGCGATCGGCGCCTGCTTGAATTTAATCGCCACCTCGCTGAGTTTCGAGCGCAACGCCTTTCCGGTTCGCAAATAGAACGGCACACCGGCCCAGCGCCAGTTGTCGATCATCAGTTTGAGCGCAACATAGGTTTCTGTCGTGCTCTCCGGATTGACGTCTTTGGTGGCGCGATAGGCTTCCACAGCGCGATTGTCGATCGTGCCGTCGCCATATTGCGCGCGCACCGAGTTGCGCAGCGCCTCGTCGCGGCTTTGCGCCTGCACCGAATCGAGGAGTTCAGCCTTCTGTGCCCGCACCGAATCCGCGGCGAAGCGCGACGGCGGCTCCATGGCGATCAGCGAGAGCAGCTGAAACAGATGGTTGGGTACCATGTCGCGCAGCGCGCCCATGGCGTCGTAATAATTGCCGCGCCGGCCGACGGTCAGCGCTTCGGCGACCGTGATCTGCACGTGATCGATGTGGTCGCGGTTCCAGATCGGCTCGAACAAGCCATTGGCGAACCGCAGCACCATGATGTTTTGCACGGTCTCCTTGCCGAGATAGTGATCGATACGGAAAATCTGATCCTCTTTGAGGAGGCTGAGCAGCTTTTGATTGAGCGCCTGCGCCGAGGCGAGATCGGTGCCGAACGGCTTCTCGATGATGATGCGCCGCCATGCCCCATTGTCCTCGCGTGCCAGACCGGATTCGCCGAGGTGCGTCCCAATCGGCGCGAAGCCCGCCGGCGGCGTCGCCAGATAGAACAGGCGGTTGCCCTTGGTGTTGCAGTCGGCTTCGATGCGCGCGAGTTCCTTGCCGATCTTGTCATAGGTCTTGGCGTCATCAGGCTCGCCCTGCACGTAAGCGACACGCGCCAGGACTTTTTTGGCAATCGCCTCATCGACCTTTCGCGTCGCGAATTTCGGCAGGCTTTTTGCCAGGTCATCGCGAAAAGCCTCGCTCGACGACTCGCTGCGCGCGACGCCGATCAGGGCGAATGCGTCCGGCAGCAGTCCGCCGGCAGCGAGATTGTAAAGCGCCGGAAGCAGCAGCCGGTGCGTGAGGTCGCCGGACGCGCCGAAGATCACGAGGGAGCATGGATCGGCCGGCCGCGCCGTCGCCGCTTTCACCGTCATGAGGACTTGGCTTTCGGCCCCGCTTTCGGCTCGACGTGCGCGCCAAAACCCTTGCGCATCGCGGAGAGGATCTTTTCCGCGAACGTATGGCTCTGCCGCGAGCGGAAGCGGGTGTAGAGCGCCGCCGACAGCACGTCCGCCGGCACCGCCTCCTCGATCGCCGCCATCAGCGTCCAGCGGCCTTCGCCGGAATCCTCGACCACGCCCTCGAAACTGTCGAGCTTGCCGTCTGCGGCGAGCGCGCTTGCGGTGAGATCGAGCAGCCACGAGCTTATGACACTTCCGCGCCGCCAGACCTCGGCGATATCGGGCAAGTCGAGATCGTAGCAACCGTCGTCAGCCGGCCGATTGGCCGCGTTCTTCAAGATGTCAAAACCCTCGGCATAGGCCTGCATCAAGCCATATTCGATGCCGTTGTGCACCATCTTGACGAAATGGCCGGCGCCGTTCGGACCGGCGTGGATGTAGCCGCGTTCGGCGCGCGAATCGCGGCCGTCGCGCTTGGGCGTGCGCGGCACGTCGCCGAGACCGGGCGCGAGCGCGGAGAAAATCGGATCGAGCCGATCGACGATCGCCTTGTCACCGCCGATCATCATGCAATAGCCGCGTTCGAGGCCCCAGATGCCGCCGCTGGTGCCGACATCGACATGATGGATGTCGCGCTCGCGCAGCATTTTGGCGCGGCGGATGTCGTCGCGCCAAAACGTGTTGCCGCCGTCGAGCACGATATCGCCGGCGGAGAGAAGCTTGCCGAGCTGGACAATGGTATCGTCGGTGATCTTGCCGGCCGGCAGCATGACCCAGACCGCACGCGGCGCGGCAAGCTGCTGCACCAGTTTTTCGAGACCGTCGGCGCCCTTGGCGCCGTCCCGGGTGACGTCGGCAATGGCCTTGGCGTCGTGGTCGTAAACGACGACTTCATGTTTGTTCTGGATCAGGCGGCGCGAAATATTGCCGCCCATGCGCCCGAGGCCGATCATACCGATCTGCATCACTTAACTCCGCTCATGCCAACGCACGTTTCACCGCAGCTTCGAGTTCGGCCAAGCCGGCGCTTAAATCGCCCTTGATATGCGCGCGCAACGCACGCCGGCCGCGTTCGACCAGCACGCCGAAATCGCCCCGCGCCTGGGCGGCCTTCACGACGCCGAAACTGGCGCGGTGGCCGGGGACCGCCAAATCCTCGGCGTCATCGGAGGTGATTTGCAGGAACACACCGCTGTCGGGGCCGCCTTTGTAGGCCTGCCCGGTCGAATGCAAAAATCGCGGACCGAATTCGAGGCAGGTTGCGGCGTGACGCCGGTCGCGAATGGCGAGCCGCGCTCGTTGCAATGGCGCGGCGTTGGCGTCGTCGCGGGCAATATAGGCCAATAGCGCGACATAGTCGCCGGAGTGGACACGATCGAGGTGCGCCGTGACCCAGCCATCAATGCTCGAATCGGCGCCAGCGGCGCGCAGCACCTCGGCATTTTTTTCATCGGTATAAAGATCGATGGATTTACCCGAGGCCACAGGCTTTTCGGGCGGCAGTACGCCGCTCTTCTCGAACGCTTCGGTCAATTCGCGCGTCTTGACCTTGCTTGCCTCGACATCCGGCTGATCGAAAGGATTGATGCCTATGACCGCGCCCGCCACCGCGGTCGCGATCTCGAAGCGGAAAAATTCCTCACCGATATTATCCTTGGATGCTTGCCCGATGCGGACGACCGGATGGCCGGCGCTTTCCAGCGCCTTGAGCTTGGCGGCGTCTGTCGCATCGTCGCCGTCCAGCGTGAGCGAAATGAAAAATCGATCGTCGCCGTAGACCCCCGGCACGCCGAGCGGTTCGCCGTCGATCGGAATGAGGCCTTTGCCGTTCTTGCCGGTCGATTCGGCGAATAATTGTTCGGCCCAGGCGCCAAAGCTGCGGAGACCGGGAGACGCCAGGATGGTGACTTTATCGCGTCCGCGCAGCGCGGCGGCACCGAGCGCAAGACCCATCATGACACCTGGATTTTGCGACGGTGGCACGTCAGGACCGCAGGAGTGCATCATCATCTGTGCCGACTTCATCAGTCGCACGACGTCGATGCCCGCGACTGCCGCCGGCACCAAGCCGAACGGCGACAGCACCGAGTAACGGCCGCCGATGCTCGGCACACCAAAGAATATTTTGCGGAAATTTTGCGCCTTCGCCGTTTTCTCCAGCGACGATCCGGGATCGGTGATGGCGACAAATTGCCGGCCGGCTTTGGCTTCGCCGACAGTGTCCGAGACCCGCTTGAAAAAATAATCCTTGAAGACATTCGGCTCCGTGGTGCCACCCGACTTGCTCGATACGATGAACAGCGTCTTGGCCAGATCGAGCGTACCATCGAGTGCCTTGATCTGCGCGGGCACGGTGGAATCGAGAATGCGCAGCCGCGGCCAGCCGGACTTGTGGCCGAACGTCTCGGCCAGCACTTCGGGCCCGAGGCTCGAACCACCCATGCCGAGCAGAACGGCGTCCTGGAATCCTTCGCGCTTTATCTCTTCGGCAAAGGCCACATAGCTGCGGAGCTGATCGGCATCGGGACTATCCAGCCATCCGAGCCACTTGTCTTCGTCGGCGCCGGTCCAAAGGGATTTATCGCGCTGCCAGAGTTTTCGGACGTTGCCATGGGCGCGCCAATCCTCGGCAGCCGTATCGACCTTCTTTGTCAGCGCATCGCCGAGCGCGAGTTTTTGTTCGTCAATCCCGCCGCCGAGCGCTTTGGCCCGTTTCTCGGCAACCGCGCCGAGCAATTTGTCGGCGGCGTCGGCAAACAGCCGCACGCCTTCCTCGACCAGCTTGTCGGTGACGTCGTCGAGCGAAATCCCGGCACGACCAAGATCGCTCAACGCCCGCTGCGCGTCGGCGACATTGTCTTCAAGCGCATCGCGCACTTTGCCGTGATCGCGAAACGCATCCATGGTCGCGGTTGGCATGGTGTTGACGGTGTCGGGGCCGATCAATTCCTCGACATAGAGCACGTCGCTGTAAGCCTTGTTCTTGGTGCCGGTCGAGGCCCACAGCAGCCGCTGGGCTTTTGCGCCTTTGGCCGCCAAAGCCTCCCAGCGCTCGCCGCCGAACAGCCGCTTGTAACGCTGATAGGCCATCTTGGCGTTGGCAATGGCGATTTTGCCCTTGAGCGCCTTGAGCCGGATTTTTTCGTCCGGATCGTTGGCGGCGGCGATTTTCTCGTCGAGCAACTTGTCGACGGCGGTGTCGATTCGGCTGACAAAGAAACTCGCAACGCTGGCGATGCGCGATACATCGCCACCTTTTTTCGCCAGCGCCTCGAGACCGGACAAATACGCCTCGACGACCTGCTCATAAACTTGCTGCGCGAAAAGAAGCGTGATGTTGACGTTGATACCCTCGCCGATCAGTTCGCGGATCGCCGGCAGGCCCTCCTGCGTTCCGGGCACCTTGATCATCAGGTTCTTGCGGCCGATCTCCCGCCATAGCCGCTTGGCTTCCTCGATTGTGCCTTGGGTGTCTCTCGCGAGAAAGGGCGAAACCTCGATGCTGACAAAGCCATCGGCGCCATGGCTGGCGTCATACACCGGACGAAAGATGTCGGTCGCCTGCTTGATGTCCTCGATGGCAAGGTTTTCGAAGATTTCGCCGACAGACCGGTCCTGCGCGCTCAACATCCGTCCAATCGCGTCGTCATATTCATCCGAGTGGCCGATGGCCTGCTCGAAGATGGACGGATTCGACGTCATCCCGCGCAAGCCGTCGTTATCGATCAGCTTCTTCAGGCCGCCCTTGGCCATGAATCCGCGCG
Source organism: uncultured Alphaproteobacteria bacterium (assembly GCA_963813825.1). Classification (GTDB taxonomy): domain Bacteria; phylum Pseudomonadota; class Alphaproteobacteria; order Rhizobiales; family Xanthobacteraceae; genus BOG-931. The sequence continues at coordinate 56,280 of CAWFBB010000026.1, read as the reverse complement.
ACAGAAAGTCGAGCCAAACGGCCTGACCGTGTTCGGCGAGCGACTTCAAGGGATTCATGATCGCGTCGTCCTTGCAATCTGGGATTCGGCGGCCGCAACCACTTTATCCGCCACGAAGCCGAATTTCGGCATCAAATCCTTGATCGGCGCCGAGGCGCCAAAACTATGCATACCGATAATAGCACCGCCCAAGCCGGCGTAGCGATCCCACCCGATCACCGAACCCATTTCAACCGCAACGCGGGCCATGATGCGCGGCGGCAATACCTCGTTGCGATAGGTCTCGTCCTGCCGCTCGAACAGCTCCCAGCTCGGCATGCTGACGACACGGGCCGCGATACCTTTATGCCGCAATTTTTCGAGCGCTTCGATGCAAAGCGCAACTTCGCTGCCGGTAGCAATCAGAATCACGTCTGGATCGCCCTTGTCGGCGTCTGCCATGATGTAAGCGCCGCGCGCCAGCCCGGAAGCCGGCGCGTAACAGCTGCGGTCGAACACCGGCAGTTTCTGCCGGCTGAGCACAAGGCACGCCGGCTCATCGCTCAGGCCGAAAATGACTTTGTAGGCTTCGCGTACCTCGTTGGCGTCGGCGGGACGCAGCACAATCAGATTCTGGAATCGCGCGCAACGCCACCAACTGCTCGATCGGCTGATGGGTTGGCCCGTCTTCGCCAAGACCGATCGAGTCATGGGTAAAGACGTGAAAGATCGGCAACTTCATCAGCGCGGCAAGCCGGATCGACGGCCGCATGTAGTCGCTGAAGGTCAGAAATGTCGCGCCGAACGCGCGCAGCTTCGACACTCCAAGCCCGTTCACAATGGCGCCCATGGCATGCTCGCGGATGCCGAAATGCATGGTACGGCCACCCGGATCGTCGGGCTCGAGCTCACCGGCGCCTTTGAACGTGAAATTCGTCTTGGTCGACGGCGAGAGATCGCCGGCGCCGCCAATCAGCCACGGCACGCGTTCACCGATGGCGTTGATCACCTTTCCGGACGCTTCGCGCGTGGCAATGCCCTTGTCGTCCGGCGGGAATTCCGGAAGATCGGCATCCCAGCTGTCGGGCAGTTCTCCGGACAGGAGCAGATCGATCTCGCGCGCAGGCTGCGGATATTCATGCCGGTAGGCCGCGAAGGTCGCTTGCCACTGATCGCGCAGGGCGCGGCCGCGACGGCCGATGCCCTCACGGAATTGGTTGTAGACGCCCTCCGGCACCAGGAATTGGGCATCCTCGGGCCAGCCGTAAAAGCGCTTGGTGAGGCGCACTTCCTCCACGCCGAGAGGATCGCTGTGCGCGGCTGACGTATTCTGTTTGTCCGGCGCGCCGTAACCGATAATGCTGTCGACGATGATGAGCGTCGGTTTGTTTTTGCTGCGGCGAAATACCTTTACCGCTTCGGCGAACGCCGCCCGATCATTGGCGTCGCGCACGCGCATCACATTCCAGCGATAGCCTTTGAACCGGCTCTCCACGTCTTCGCTGAAAGCGAGCTTGGTGTGCCCTTCGATGGTCACCGTGTTGCTGTCGTAAATCCAGCACAGATTGGCGAGGCCGAGATGCCCGGCAAGCGACGCCGCCTCGCTCGCCACGCCTTCCATGAGATCGCCGTCGCTGCAGACCGCGTAAGCGTCGAAGTCGAAGAGCGTAAAACCCGGCCGGTTGTAGCGCGCGGCAAGCCAGCGCGACGCGATCGCCATGCCAACGCTATTGCCGGCACCCTGACCGAGCGGCCCGGTTGTGGTCTCAACGCCGGTGGTGTGGCCGTATTCCGGGTGCCCGGGCGTAACGCTGTCGAGCTGGCGGAAATTCTTGATGTCGTCGAGGCTGACCGCTGGTCCGTCGGTGATACGCTGCCCGTCGGTACGGCGCACCTCCGCCAAGTGAAGAAGTGCGTAGAGCAGCATCGAGGCGTGCCCCGCAGACAGCACGAAGCGGTCGCGATTGACCCACAGTGGATCGGCCGGGTCGTAGCGCAGAAAATCCTGCCACAGCGTATAGGCGACCGGCGCCAAACCCATCGGCGTTCCCGGATGGCCGGATTGGGCTTTCTGCACGGCATCGATGGCGAGCGTACGGATCGTGTCGACGCATAGCCGGTCGATCTTCGGCTCCGGCTTGGCTGCGGGTCGCGGGCGCGAATGTGCGGATATAGCTCGGGCGGTCATAGGCTTAAGCACTCACCGGTAAAGAGAAATGTAAAAATAGCCCCACTACCCAACGAATGAGAGCCAAAGCCGTTCCAGGCTTTCGGAGCGCTAGGGCTTATTGGCGACGCGCGTCTTGTCGCAAGCTTTTGCCTTCTGAATTGCCGTCCAAATCGCATAAGGCGTCGCCGGCATCGGCATGTCGCGCACGCCAAGCTCGCCCAGGGCATCGAGGATGGCGCTGAACATGACGGCAGGCGCGGCCGTGGTGCCGCCTTCGCCACCGGCCTTGATGCCGAGCGGATTGGTTGGCGACAGCACCTCGGCGATCTCGGTGCGGAATGACGGCAGGTAGCCGGCGCGCGGCATCCCATAGTCCATGAAAGAACCGGTGAGCGGCTGGCCGGAGTCGGGCTCAAGATAGACCTGTTCCCACAATGCCTGACCGACACCTTGCGCGATAGCGCCGTGCGTCTGCCCGTGGACGATCAAGGGGTTGATGCAGCGGCCGACATCATCGATGCAGGCGTAACGCGCGATCGCAATTTCCCCGGTGTCGGGATCAATCTCGACCTCGCAGATCGCGGTCCCGTTCGGGAATACCGGCTCATGCATCTCATTGTCGGTGACAACCGCGAGGCCGTCCTTCAGTGCACCAGGCAACTCGTGCCGCGCAGCTTCGCTCGCAAGTTCAAGGAAGTCGAAATTGAGATTGGTATCGCGCGAGCGAAAGCGGCCGTCGGTAAAGGAAACGCTCTCGGGCGCCACGCCCATGACGATGGCCGCGATCTGCGTGCCCTTGGCTATGATATCGACCGCAGCTTTCGAGAAAACCGTCGCCGCGTGCCGCATCGAACGGCCGGAATGCGAGCCGCCGCCGACCTTCACCACCGCGGTGTCGCCGTAGATGATTTTGACGGCCTCGTCCGGCACATGAAGCAGGTCGGCAACCACCTGGGCAAAGCTGGTCTCATGGCCCTGGCCGTTCGATTGCGTGCCGATCACGGCATCGACACGGCCATCCGGATGCACCTTGATCTGCGCCTGTTCCTTCGCCGCACCGATGGACAACTCGACGTAATTGGCGAGTCCCCGGCCCAAAAGTTTGCCGCGGCGTTTGGCTTCCCGCCGCCGCGCCGGGAAACCTTTCCAGTCGGCGATGTCCATCGCCCAGTCCATATTATCTTCGTAACGACCGCTGTCGTAGAGCATGCCGACAGAATTGCGATACGGCATCGCCTTGGGCGAAACGAGATTCTTGCGGCGGAGTGCGATGCGGTCGACGCCGAGCTGTCTGGCTGCTTCGTCAACGAGCTGCTCGACAGCGAAAGTCACCTCCGGCCGTCCGGAGCTGCGATACGCATTGGTCGGCATGGTATTCGTGAAAACAGCCACCGAGCGCAGGCTTGTCGCCGGGATGGCATACGAGCCCGGGATGAGGCCTGAGCCCTTGCTCAGCGGCGACAACGAAACACAACGCGCGCCGACATTGCTGATGTTGGTGGCGCGCATGCCGATGAAGCGGTGCTTGTCATCGATCGCCAGTTCGACCGTGGTCACCAGATCGCGGCCCTGGTAGTCGCTGAGAAACGCTTCCGAACGGGTCGCGGTGAACTTGACCGGCCGCCCAAGTTTTTTTGCCGCCCACAGCACGAGACCGAATTCGACGTAGGTACGGTTGCGCGTGCCGAAGTTTCCGCCGACGTCGGCAGAGACGACGCGCAGCCTGTCAGGCGGCACGCCGACGACATGGATCAGTTCGTTCTTCTGCCGCACCGCGCCGCCAGAGCCGGCGTGGAGAAAGTAACTGTCTGTCGAAGCATCATACTGCCCGACCGCAGAGCGCGGTTCCAACGGCACGCCGGTCACGCGTCCGATATTGAATTTCTTCTTCACGACATGGGCCGCCCGCGCAAAAGCACGATCGGTGGCCTCGGGATCGCCGAAGAACGATTCAACCGTAATGTTGTTCGGCACCTCGTCCCACAGCGTGGGCGCGCCGGGCTGCATCGCATCTTCCGACTGGAGCACGAAGGGTAATTCCTCGTACTCCACCACGACGGCCTCGGCGGCGTCCATCGCCTGCAATTTGGTTTCGGCGACCACCATCACGACGGCTTCGCCGACATGACGCGTCTTGTCCGGAGCCAAGAGCACGTGCGGTCCGGCGAACACCTTGCTGCCGCCGGGGCCTGTAAGCTTCATGTCAAATTTGGTTTTCGGCACAGGATCGTGCGGAATCGGGCCGACCTTGTCGGCCACGCAATCGGCGCCCGTGAATACGCCAAGCACACCCGGCATGGCCTTTGCCTCAGCCGACTCGATCTTGATGATGCGCGCATGCGGATACGGCGAACGCACCATCACCGCATAGGCCTGGCCCTCGAGATTGAAATCGTCGGTGAAGCAGCCCTTGCCGGTGATGAGGCGCTCGTCCTCCTTACGCACCATCGGCTTGCCGATGAAGCGGTAACCGGTTTCGTCCGGCTTAATCTTGTCGTCCATCGGACCTCGCTGGCAGCCGGTAACTGTACTTACTTACTACGCCGCACCCATATTCTTAAGCCCCACCTGCGCGGGAAGATATCAGCGCGGCGCTCATAGTCCTGGTGGTCGCGGAGATCGCGGGCATCCGTCGGAGAAGTGCGCGCCGACGGTAAGCCGATGCAGCAGGTATCCGGCTGGGAGAGGACTCTACGTATTTATGCGGATTGTGCCTCACATGCAAAATCGCACAGTAGCGAGCTAAGCGTGCGAATCCTTTTCAAGGCCGATTTGTAGCTGCGTTCTCGTCGGTCTTACGCGTCCTTTAGCGTCGATACGAAGCTGTTGCGCGCCTCAGCAGGGCCATGCCGAGGCCAAGACGTGCGTGCGCCAGTTCAAATCGCGTCCAGACGCCGATCGGGGATTGGCACTCTCACACTGAGATCGAATGCGCCAGGCAACTCGGCGCGCGACCAGCAGTGCGCAGGAGGGGACTATGAAGAGATTCAGCAAATTGGCGAGATTCCTGTGCTTGGCGTTGCTTGCGGTTGCGGTGTCGCGCTCGGCGCACGCCGCCACGCTCGACGAGCAGACTTCGGCGCGGCTTTACGCCTTGGAAAAGGAAAACGCCGCATTACGCGCGCGCGTCAATCGGCTCGAAACATCCAAGGCGGCGATCGACCCGCGAGCGCGACTCCAAAATGCCAATGATCTGGCGGCCGGTTCGAACGGGCTGCTTCGAGATAATTTCGTCAAGGCCCCCAACATCGTCATATCGAAGCCGCAGCCGCACTTCGAGGTCAGCGGATCGCTGCTGTACCTGCAGCCTGGCGCAGGCAATCTCGAGTATGGGACGCTGGTGACCCCGTTCCCCCTGGCGACACCGAATTGGAATAATGAGTCGCTCAAGCCCGCCTTCAGTCCCGCCTTCAACTTCGGTCTCCGCTACATGCCCACCGAAGCCGATGATATTCAGCTGAACTGGACGCATCTAAACACTACGGCAAATGCTTCTTTCGCTGGCTCACCGACCCAAATGGTTGGACCGCCTTATTTGATCGGTCCGGAATTGAGTTTGTACAAGGTCGGTTTCGGCGCGGTGCAATCCAAATATGATGCCGTTAATCTGGATGGAGGACATACCTTCTGTACTGAATGCCCGTTTCAAATGCGTCTGTTCGGCGGCGTCGAGGTTGCGCACATCGGCCAGAACCTGAACGGGCTCTTCGAGAGCCCGGACGGCACCGCCTCAAGCGGGTACACCACCACCTCGTCGTTTACCGGCGCCGGCCCCCGTTTGGGATTCAAAGGTCAGTATGCTTTAGGCGACATCCAATTCATCGGCGAAGTGGCGGCGGCGGCATTGATCGGCACTTCGCAGAGCCGCATCAATTTCTCCACGACTTCCCCGGCGGTGGGACTCAACAATCAGTCTCTAACGTCGCCCGACGCAACGCAGGTCATTCCCAGCATCGACGCCAGATTGGCCACCGCTTACTCCTTTCCAGCCAGCGCCTACGGACAATTCAAGATCGAGCTCGGCTATCAGGCGGCGGTATATTTCGATGCCGTCAGCCAGTATTCACTGACCCAGGTGCCGACAAGCCTCATGCTTCCGCCCGTCGGAGTTTACCTCGCAACGGCGCAACATCTGCAGAGCAACTTCACGACCCAAGGCCCGTATGTGACAGGCAGCTGGGCGTTCTGAATATGCGCGGCCTCTATACTTCCGGAATTATCGGCAACAACAGGTAGGGCTGCCGGCCGGCGGCGAAATGCAGGGTGTTGCGGGTGGCGAATATGGCGGCGGGCCGGTCGTCCGGATCGATGTGCAGGAACGGGCCGACGCCCTTCATCGGATAGGCAGCATTCGGCAAGGCAATATCGCGGCCGTCGACTTCGTAATCCTTGCCGCGCACGGTGAGCGCGAACTGATAGCCCGGCGGCACGACAATCGAAGTCGGCCAGATTTCGATGTCGAGCTCGACGGGTTCACCAGGTTTGAGCGGCCATTCCTCGTCGTGGGTGTGCCAGGGCCGGTACGGCAGCGATCGGGCAGGATCGAGCTTGCGATGGGACGCGCGCAGCCAGCCGAGCCCTACCGGCACGCGCGCATCATTGGAGCCGATGAAGGTGACCTCCTTATTGTCCGGGTCGTACAGCCGCAGCGCCAGGAACAGGTCAGCGTCAGCAGTCGGCGCGGACACCCAGAGTTTTGCCGCGACCGGCCCGGTGACCTCAAGGCTCTTGCCGCTGACCGGAGTGCGAAAGGTGAGGCCGTCGCCCGTGGTTTCGTAACTCAGCGTCGCGTCGGCGGCGGTTGGTTGCGGCGTTAGTGTCATACCATCCCGCTGCAAAAAATATTTCGTCCATTGCGTGCGCTTGAGCGGCCATTCGTTCTCGGCGCGCAGCGCGAACGTCTCGTGCGGATGGCGGATATTGAGCGATACGCGCGGCTGCTTGTCCCAGCCGGTGTCCTCGCCCTTGAGGAAATGGCCGAAGAAGCGTCTTTGCAGCTTGTCGCCATAGTCGCTGTAGAAATGCGTGAAATGGGTGTCGCCGTGGACTTCCAGCCATTTCTGCCTGGAGCCGGCGCGCAGATAGCCCTCGAAATTGCCGCGCGTGTGCAGACCCATGCCGCCCCAATTTGCAGCCGAGAGTAGCGGCGCCTCGATTGCCGCAAAGTCGGCGGTGCGCGCGGCGTGATAATCGTCGAGCAATTGGCGGCGTTTCGCTTCGCCTGGGGAGTCGGCCTGCGTCTCGGCAAGCTCGGCATCTGAAAGCGTTTCCGGACCTGCGACCAATTCGCCGGTGACCACGCTCCTGGCGCCACGGCTGCCGACACCGTGCTGCACGCTGCCGACCTGGCGCGGATACCAGCTATTGAAAAAATCGCTCAAGATGCCGCCGTGCCGGCACAGCTCCCGATAATAGTCGGATGACCCTTCCCAGATGCACAGCGCCGCGAGATGCGGCGGCTTGAGCGCGCCGACCGTCCACTGATTCATCGCATAATAGGAGATGCCGTTGATGCCGACCTTGCCGCTGCTCCACGGCTGCGTGCCGGCCCATTCAATGCAGTGATACAGGTCCAGCGTTTCGCGTGGCGACCATACGTCGATCATTCCCGGCGAGCGCCCAGCGCCGCGCGAGTTGACGCGCACACAGGCATAGCCGTCCGGCACCCACTTCTCCGGATCGATCAATTCCCAGTTTTGATATTTGTTGGTCGAACCCGAAAGCACTTCGGGTGCAGCCTTCGTCAGCCGCGCCCAATTGCCTTTATAGCCCTCCTGGAACGACAGGCCCTTGGCGTAGGGCCCGTAGCTGAGAATGACGGGATATTTGCCGTCGCCGGTTGGACGAAAGACGTCGGCGCGCAATACCACGCCATCATCCATCGCGACCGGCGCATCCCACTCGATCTGCATGCCGTCGCGAATTTCGGATTTCATTTCATCTCGTCCAGCCGCACGGCCTGCCCGGTCGCGACCGCGCGCTCAATGGCGTAGGTCGTCTTCAGATTGAGCATCGCCTGTTCGGGAGTGGCGTGCACGTCGCCACCCTGCCCGGTCGAGAGGAAATCGAGCCAGGAGCGCGTCTCGTTGCCGAGCGGGCCCCAGAAATCGCCCATCGCCCAATCGCCGGCGGTGTTGCTGCCAAGAAACGCCATGTTGACGGAATGATCCGGCACGTAGGGATGCGGGATGCCCTTTTCGGAAAAGATCAGGTGCTCCATGTGATCGTCATCGATGATCATGGTGCCTTCGGCACCGAGGAGCTCCACGCGGTCCGATTGCCCTTGCGTCGGATAGTCCGCCGGCAGCGCGTAGCTGATGCCAAAATTGACCACCGCGCCATCGGCAAACGTCACGATCGCCCAGGTCACGTCGTGTGCGCTATAGCCGGCATCGCGGAAAATGCCGGACTGGCCGCGCGCCACGACCTCGACCGGCTTGTTGCCGTCGAGAAACCAGCACATCAGATCGACGTAATAGGTCAGCACGTCGAGCACCGGCGTGGCATGCGGATCGCGCTTGAGGATGGCGAAGGTCTGCGCGCGCGAATTATAGACCCGCGCCAGTCCACCACTGATCCGCCCGAGCCGGCCCTGAACCATCTGTTCCTTGGCTCGCAGGAAACATTCCTTGAAGCGGCGGCTATAGCCGACGCGCAGCGTGCCCCCGGTGGCCTTGAGCGTGTTGACGATGGCTTCGGCGTCGTTGAGCGACAGCGCCAGCGGCTTCTCCACCAGCACCGGCTTGCCGAGTTCCAGCGCCCTGCACACCGCCGCGGCGTGCTCGCCTTCGGGCGTCGAGACGAATACGGCGTTCACTTCAGGGCGTGCGATCACCTCGTCATTGTCGGCGGAATAAAAGTCGGCGCCGGCCAGCTCCGCCAACTTTTTCGCGTTTGCCGGATCCTTGTCGGACACAGCGACGAAGCGCACCGCCGGGTGCTTCGCCGCAAGGCGCGCACGCAAGGTGCCGATGCGGCCGGAACCGATGACGGCGATACCGAGATCCTTGTGCTGTTTGGGCTCAGTCAAATTGCTGCACCTCGTCCGTCAGATCGCTCCAGAGGCGCGAATAGATAATCGGCAGCCCGTGTGTCGGGGCCATGCTCTGCGGCCTACGCCACCTTCCTGGCGTTGAATTCCTGCTGCCAGCGCCGCACGCGGCGCTCGTCGACCTCGACGCCGAGACCGGGTTTGTCGAGCACTGTCAAATGGCCACTGTCGACGCGAAGCGGATCGGCGACGACATCCTCGGCAAGGCCGGGGCTGGTCACCGTGAGGCCCCACGCCAACGACGGAACTGCGGCGGCGAGGTGCATTGCTGCCGCCGAGGCGACGCTGGTCTCGCCGGTCTTGCAGGAGATATTGAGTTTCATGCCGAGCCGATCGCACAACCGGCTGGCCTCAAACACCGCGCGCACGCCGCCGAGCTTGATCGCTTTGAGGCTTACGCCATGCGCGGCCTTTTGCTGGTGATGGCGCTCGATATCGTCGCGCGAATGAATGCCCTCGTCGGCGCCGATCGGCACGCGGCTTGCGGCGGCGACGCGCGCCATGCCGGCAAGATCGTGCGCGGGAACGGGCTGCTCGAAAAAGCCGAGCCCACAATCGCCGATCGCACGTACATAGCGAACGCCCTCCTCGGCATTCCAGCCTTGATTGGCGTCGGCCGAGACGAGGCAATCGTTGTCGAGCACGGCGCAAACGTCTCGCGTACGGGCGGCATCGGCTTCGGGTGCGCCGACGCCGACTTTCACCTTGTAGATGACATAGCCCGCTTTGCGGCGATCCTGCGCTTCGCGCAAATCGGCCGCGGTATCGTCAGAGCCGATGACAGCGAGCAACGGAATGCGATCGCGCCGCTTGCCGCCGAGCATGGCGTGCAAAGGTTGTCCGGTGGTGCGGCCGACAAGATCGTGCAGCGCGATTTCGATCGCAGCCTTGGCGCCGCTGTTGCCGTACATTTGCGCGTCCATGGCCGACGAGGCACCGGCAAAATCGTCGGCAGAGCGCTTGAGCAGGCCAGGCGCCAAGTGAGCCACCGCCGCCATCATGCCGGCAACGGTTTCGCCGGTCATGGTCGGCGCCGCAGCGGCTTCGCCCCAGCCGACGACGCCGCCGTCGGCTTCGATGCGGACCAGAATATTCTCGGCGCGCGTCACGGTTTCGCCGGCCATCTTCACCGGCTTTTTCATCGGCAGGCTGACGGCTATGGGCTCGATGGATTTGATGCGCACGATTGTCCCCGGTCGCAATGTCGAATTGTACCGGGGCGAACCGCCCAACGACAAGCCACGAGGCAGGTCAAATCCTCATTCGGCGGCGATCCGATAGTCCGCGCCGGGGTCGTAATTGCTCATCGCGTCGTTTAGCGGCTTCGTCGCCGAGCAGATGTAATACGAACTGAACATGCTCTGGCTCATGTCGACATGTTCGGCAATTGCCGCCAATTCCTCCCAGGGGTGGATGAGCGGGTTGCCGAGCATAGTGTGCTTCATGAGCCAAAGGCTGAACGGCAGGATCAGCCGCCCGCCCGGACCTGGGGGAACTTTGGCATCCATGATGACAAGACGGCCGCCGGGCCGAAGCTGATCCCACGCCCGCTGCAGTACGGCGCGGTGATGCGGCATGGTGTTGAACGACAGGCTGAACAGCACGCCATCGAGCTGTACCGGCGCCGCATAGTCGGCAACGTCGCATTCGCTCAATTCGATATTGCGCCAGCCGTTGCTATCGCGAAGCTGTTTCGCTTTGCGCAACATGCCGGATGAAATATCGACGCCAAAGATTCGGCCAGCGGGACCAACGGCATCGCGAAGATGCGAGAAATTCCTGCCGGTGCCGCAGCCGATATCGAGTACGCAGTCACCGGGGCTCAATCCCAATTCCCTGGCGGCGTTGCGGCGAAGATTCCACGGCACAAAAAACAGCCGATCGAACAGCGGTATAAGGTGGGCAATACGATCATAGCGATTGCTGACCGCGCTGCGGTCGCAATCCACCCATTCATAACTCACGATTGCCCGCCCCCGCTGGCCGCTTATTTGTCGAAGCCGTTGTCTCCGACTGGCACCCGTACGATAACGTACACAGTTACTTTACACGAAATTTACGCCGTGCTTCCTGTTTTTTGCGATATCCGCCCCAAAGGCGGGGGCGTCACGTGGCCGCAGGGGAATAAAGAAAAATTTCGGGCCATCGCAAACGCTGAGGTTGATGCAGGTAGCCTCCGCCCGGTACATCGATGTGGATTGCGCTTCGATCGCCTGATCGGGCAATGCTGCAACCTCGTGCGGATCATTTGGATCATAAAGCACCCAAGCGCCCAGGCGTCATTTCGGTTGAGCGCCTCCACCCGGAGCACCACTTATGCGAGCAAGATTGCCGATATCTGTCCTAGCGCTCGTTTGCCTTATTGTTTGTGTTCGTAACTTGAACGCAGATCCGACGCCGGTCGGCCTTTGGCAAGCCGTCGATGACGATACCAAGCAGCCGACGGGCTGGTTTCTGATCACCGAGCAAGGCGGGGTGTATACCGGCATCATCGCCAAGATGTTTCTTAAGCCCGGCGAAGACCCCAATGCGGTATGCGATCAATGCAAGGACGACCGCCACAATCATCCGTGGCTCGGCCTCGAACTCCTCCGTGGCATGCAGCAAGAAGGCGCCGACAAGTACGGCGGCGGAACGATCCTCGATCCCCGCGACGGCAAAACCTATCACGCGACGATGAAAGTCACGCCTGATGGCCAGACGCTGATCGTGCGTGGCTATCTCGGCGTCGAAATGCTCGGTCGCAATGAATATTGGACGCGATTGCCGGATTCCGACTACAGCATGCTCGATCCGTCGATCAATCCCAAGACCGCGGTCAGCCCGGCGCCGGCGGCACCTGCCGCGCCTGTGCGCAAACCGGCAATCGCGCCGAAGCCATAATCGGCCGGCCGTAACGACCTAGTTTTCGCGCGGCTTACCCATCAGGATGGGCTGGAATAATGCCGCAGCCGCCATCGTCGTCATCAGCGAAATGGCCAGCAGCTTGCCCATGCTGGACGTGCCGGGATGGCTAGAAAACCACAAGCTGCCGAAGGCCGTCGCCGTCGTCAGTGCGCTGAACGTCACTGCCCGCGTCAGCACCGATTGCAGCAGATTGGTCTGCCCCTCGCGCCAGGCCATGATGTAGTAGATCTTGAATGCGACGCCGACACCGAGCAGCAACGGAAGCGCAATGATGTTGGCGAAATTCAGCGGCATCCCGATCAAGACGCAGATTTCGAGCGTTACGAGGCCGGCAACCAGCAGCGGAATGAGCGTCAAAAGCACATCGCTGATGCGGCGAAGCGTAATCCACAGGATGATCGTGATCGAAAGCAGCGCGCAGCCACCGGCCTCGATGAAGGCGGTAACGACGGTACGGCGCGCTTCGAGAATTGAAATCGGCCCCTCGGTCGCGTCCGGCGCGACCGACACAACGGCGCGGGCAAACTGCCGCAACACATCGTTGTTGTTTGGATCACCCTTTGGCGCGGTGTCCACGCGGGCGTGTCCGTCCGGCGTCACCCAGTCGCGCGTCAAATCCTTCGGCAGATTGTCGCGAGTGATCGGCTGTGCCTTGAGCAAATCGCGCAAGTTATCGAGGATTGTCTTTAACGGCTGAACAAAGACTGTCTCGGCCCGCTGCCGAGTTGCAGAATTGGCCTTGGCCAGCGCCGCCATGGCCGCGGCGAGCCGGCGCGCTGCGACAGCTCCGGTGCCGGCGCCATTCCCAGAGAGACGGTTGAGCGCATCGACCGTCGAATTGATCATGCTCACGGTCTGGGCGTCAGAGGTCGGCGACGCCGGCGTCTTTGGATTGAGCGCCGCGTCGAGCGTCTGCGCCGCGGTGTGAATCAGCGCAAGCTTCTCGTCCTGGCGGTCGGGGATGAAAGTCGACAGCGTCGTGACTCTGGACACCTCCGGCAGCGCACGCAGCTTGGCGGCTACCTGATCGGCCTGAGCGAGCGTGGGTTCCAGCACCTGGATGTCGTTGGCGCCGCTCTCCGGATCGCTTTTGAGCTCGAGATAAGTCGCCACCGATTCGGCTTTTGGGCTGCGCAGGTTCATCGGATTGAAATCGAAACGGAGCCAGTACAACAGCGGCACACCGCCGGCGACAACGAGCAAAGTGACGATCAGGATCGGCATGCGGTGCCGCTCGAGGAAACTGTCGACCGGCGCGAGAAAGGCATAGCCCAGCTGTTCCGGCTCGCTCGGCAGTTTGAAACGGCTGAGTAGCGCCGGCAGCAATGTGACGCTGGTGAAGAACGCGACGAGCATGCCGACACCGGCAATCAGGCCAAGCTCGGAAACACCTTTGTATGCAGTCGGAGTGAACGAGACGAAGCCGGCCGCGGTGGCGAGCGCTGCCAGCGTCAGCGGCGCACCTGCGCGCTGCCCCGTTCGCAGCAAGGCTTGGTTCAGATTATCGACCTCATGCCGTTCGGCGCGATAACGGACGCTGAACTGGAGCCCGAAATCGACTCCGAGTTCCCACGAACAGCACCGCGAAATAGACGGATATCAAATTCAGCGTGCCGACCATCAACATGCCGGCCGCCGCCGTGATCGACAGACCGACGACGAGGCTGACAAACACCGCAAAAATGATTCGCCACCAGCGCAGCGCCATCCACAAGATGAACAGCACTATCGCAATGGTCACGGTGGCGTTGAGGCCGGCATTCTCTTTGATGGTCGCGAATTCTTCGTCAGACATTGGCACAGGGCCGGTCAGCCGCAGGCGCGCGTGATACTTTGTGGCAAAATCGGCATCGCTGGCGGCTTGACGGATAGCGTCGGTCGCCTTCTTGCCGGGTTCAAGCTCGGAGTAGTCGAGCACGCCCTGGATATTGACGAAGTGCAGGAGGTCGCTGCTGCTGGACGCGTGGCCCTGGACCATGTCGCGCCAGGAGAAGCTCGCCGGCTGATTGGCGTTCACCTTCTCGATAGCGTCGGCGCCGAGCGTCATCGGCCAGGTCATATTGTCGAGCGTGATCTTGCCGCCCTGCACGCCGAGCAGCCCGAATTGCAGCGCTTGCACTACCCCGCGCAGGCTCGGGTCGGTGGCAAGGACCTGCACCAGACGCTGCGCCTGGGTCAGGTTATTGAGTTGCGGTCCAAGCTCGTCGAGCGATTCGAACAGGAAACCGTTCTGCTGGAAGAACGCACCGTCTTTCGGCTGCTGGATCGTGCGGAACAGATCGCTCTGCTGCAACAATCGCTGCACCAGCGCCTCGGTCGCCTCCTGGCCGAGCTCCGGCGTCGGGGCATCGATCACGGCGACGATCAACTCGTATTGCGGGAAGGCTTTTTCGAATGCCGCCTCGCGCACCCGCCACGGAATATTCGGGGAGATGAGCTTATTGATATCCGTCGTCATGGCGAAATGCGTCGCCGCATACCAGGACGAGGCAACGGTGAGCAGGATCGCGGCGCCAATGACCAGCCACGCATAACGCGCGCAAATCTCAATCGCGCGGACGACGACGGCGGTGATGCTCTTCATGGGGCCAGCGGAACGGGATGGTCAGCGAATGGAATGATTGGGCTCGAACTACCGTTTGAGGCGTCAAGAGAAAGGCGAAAAGGAGGCGCTATGTTCCGTCTCTCGACCCTGCAGATTTGGGGATGGAAGGCTAGACTAGATGCCCGAAATGCCGCGAATGTGAAACCAAGTATATTTTCCTAGCCTTGGTTACGGCCCCGCGGTCGCGGTTTCAAGGGGGTTTCCGGCCTTTGGCCGCGACGGTGCGCTGGACAACGGCCGCTTTTATGCTCAATGGTTCCCTTGGAATGTCCACGATTGATCGGCTGCCCGACGGTTACGAAGACCGGGCTTGATTGTCACGCTATTCTTGCCGAAATAACCGGGACGACCTTGCATGCTGGCGGTAGCCGGGCAGCCGTCGCGGCGCATAGACGCACATCGGACTGCGATTTATTCGATCTATGAGGTATTCTGACGATGAAAGTGATACTGGCCCAGCCTCGCGGTTTTTGTGCTGGCGTGGTGCGTGCTATCGAGATTGTCGAGCGCGCCCTGCAAAAATACGGGCCGCCGGTCTATGTGCGCCACGAGATCGTGCACAATAAGCACGTCGTCGAGAGTCTCAAAGCAAAAGGCGCTCGCTTCGTCGAGGAACTCTCCGAAGTCCCGCCGAACGCGGTGACGATTTTTTCCGCTCACGGCGTCGCCAGGAGCATCGAAGAGGAAGCCGCGTCACGGCAGCTTCCGGTATTGAACGCGACCTGTCCGCTGGTGACCAAAGTCCACAACCAGGGCAAGCGCTATGTCGGCCAAGGGCGAAGGCTCATCCTGATCGGCCATGCCGGACATCCGGAGGTCGAGGGAACCATGGGGCAGATCTCCGAGCCGGTGACGCTGGTGCAGACCGAGAACGACGTCGCCTCACTCGACATACCGCGCGATACGCCCGTTGCCTATGTCACACAGACGACGCTCAGCGTCGATGACACGCGAGGCATCATCGCGGCGCTGCATGAGCGATTCACCGACATGGTCGGGCCCGAGACGCGCGATATCTGCTACGCGACGCAGAACCGGCAGACGGCGGTGCGCGAACTTAGCAAGCTTGTCGACGTTATCCTCGTGGTCGGCGCCAAGAACAGTTCCAATTCCAACCGGCTGCGTGAGATCGGTGAAGAAGCCGGCACGCCGAGTTACCTGATCGCCGACGGCAGCGAGGTCGAGTCAGACTGGGTTCGTGATGCAAAGACTGTCGGCATTACTGCCGGCGCTTCGGCGCCAGAGGTGCTGGTGGAGGACGTGATCGACGCACTGCGCCGGCTTGGCTCGGTCGAGGTCAGCGAGTTGACCGGGCGTCAGGAAACTATCGAATTCCGCCTGCCGCCGGAACTGACCGGGGGCAGCGCCGCTGGCCAGCGAGCGACGGCAAAGGTCTAATCGCAGCGAGCCCGCAATACCCGAACGAAAACGCCTGAGAGGATTGTAGTTGTGACTGTATCTCTACGCCAAATGACGGCCGTCGGTTCCTACATGATGAAGCAGCGCCTGATGGGCCGCAAACGCTATCCGCTGGTGCTGATGCTTGAACCGCTGTTCCGCTGCAATCTCGCTTGCACCGGCTGCGGCAAAATCGATTATCCCGATGCCATTTTGAACAAGCGGCTGTCGGTGAAAGACTGTCTCGACGCCGTCGACGAGTGCGGCGCGCCGATGGTCGCCATTCCTGGCGGCGAGCCGCTGATCCACAAAGAGATTGGCGAGATCGTCAAAGGTATCGTGGCGCGAAAGAAATTCGTGTCGCTATGCACCAACGCATTACTGCTCGAGAAGAAGCTGCATCTGTTCGAACCATCGCCCTATCTGTTCTTCTCGGTCCATCTCGACGGCATCAAAGAGCATCATGACAAGTCGGTGTGCATGGACGGCGGCTTCGAGAAGGCCGTATCCGCGATCAAGGCTGCCAAGGCCAAGGGTTTTGCCGTCAACGTCAATTGCACGGTGTTCGACGGTCACCCGCCCGAAGACATCGCAAAATTCCTCGACCTGACTGCAGAACTCGGCGTCGGCGTCTCGATTTCACCCGGCTATGCCTATGAACGCGCGCCCGATCAGGAGCATTTCCTCGGCCGCCGCAAGACCAAGGAACTGTTCCGCAAGGTCTTTGCGCTGGGCAAAGGCAAGAAGTGGAATCTTACTCATTCCGGCATGTTCCTCGACTTTCTTGCCGGCAATCAGGAATTCCACTGCACGCCGTGGGGCATGCCGACGCGCAACATCTTCGGCTGGCAGAAGCCGTGCTATCTGCTGGGCGAAGGCTACGCCAAGACCTTCGACGAGCTTATGGATACCACCGACTGGGATCTCTACGGCACCGGCCGCTATGAGAAGTGCGCGAATTGCATGGCGCATTGCGGCTACGAGCCGACTGCCGCAAACGCCACGATGCAACACCCATTCCAGGCCGCTATGATCGCCTGGCGCGGCGTGAAAACCGAAGGCGACATGGCCCCGGAAATCCCGCTCGAAGACCAGCGGCCGGCGCAATACATGTTCGACAGCAACGTGCAGTTGACGCTGTCGCAGATGCGCGCCAATGAGGCGCGCGAGAAGGCGGCCAAAACGGCAAAGACGTCGGCGCAGAATTCGGCCAGCGCGGCGTAACGCCTCACAAGTTATCCGTCATTCTGAGATTCCCGCCGCACGGCGGGCCTCGAGCCGTCGCCCATCGAGGCTCGCCGCGCTCGCACCTCAGGGTGACGGAAAGCGCCTACATCCCCCATGCGACTTTGCGCGCATTGCCGCTCTTGAGATTGCGGTAGCGTGCCATCGCCCACAACGGGAAGAACTTCGCATAGCCGTGGTAACGCAGATAGAATACGCGCGGAAAACCCGTCGCCGTGTAGCGCGGTTCGTTCCAGAACCCATCCGCACCCTGCGTCGCGCCAAGATATTGAATGCCGCGGGCGACCGCCGGATGATCGGTTTCGCCCGCCGCCATCAGCCCGAGCAGCGCCCACGCCGTCTGTGACGCCGTCGACGGCGCGCGCTCGTAACCTTTGTAGTCGAGCTTGTAGCTTGTTCCGTCCTCACCCCAGCCGCCGTCGTCATTCTGGATCGCGGCCAGCCAGTCCGCCGCCTTGCGCATTTCCGGCGCCGAATGATCGATGCCGGCGGCGTTGAGCGCACAGAGCACCGACCATGTGCCGTAGATGTAATTCATGCCCCAGCGGCCGAACCAGCTACCTTCCGCAAGCTGCGTGCGGCGCAGATAAGCGACGGCGCTCGCCACCGCCGGACTGTTGCCGGCGTTTTCGCCGAATTGCGCCAGCATCGATACGCAGCGCGCGGTGACGTCCTCGGTCGGCGGATCGAGCAAGGCGCCGTGGTCGGCGAACGGTATGTTGTTGAGATAGTAGAATTCGTTGTCGGCATCGAACGCGCCCCAGGCGCCGTTCTCGCTCTGCATGCCGAGAATCCATTCTTTCGCGCGCGCCAGCGAGGCGTCGAAGTCCTTGCCGCCGGCCTGGCCCTGAACGCGATCCATCGCCATGGCGACGACAGCGGTATCGTCGACATCGGGATAATGCGCGTTGGCGTATTGGAACGCCCAGCCGCCGGGGCGAAGCTCCGGCCGCCGCGCAACCCAATCGCCGCGCACGTCGAGGATTTGCTTCGGTATGAGCCAGTCGAGCCCGCGCTTGACCGGCGCCGCGACGCGCTCGCCGCCGGCTTCCAGCAGCGCATGACAGACCAAGCCGGTGTCCCAGATCGGCGACACGCATGGCTGGCAATAGGCTTCGTGCTCGTGCACCACCAGAAGTCTCTCGATGGACTCGCGAGCGATGGCGCGCTGCGGATGATCTTCGGCATAGCCCAGCACGTCGAACATCATCACGCTGTTCGCCATGGCGGGAAAAATCGCACCGAGCCCGTCTTCGCCGTTGAGACGCTCGCTCACCCAGGCGACGGCACGATCGAATGCGCGCTGCCGCGTGCGCTTGGGTAAATAGGGTTCGGTTGCGCGCAACACATTGTCGACGGCACGAAAGAACCAGAACCACGACGGCTTCTGCTGCGGCGCTTTCGGCGCCGGCCCGATGGTCCCGGGCGGTTCGAGGAAAAGTTCGTCGATGCGCACGCCTTTAGCGTTGCGTGCTTGCGGCTTCTTCGCCATCAGCACCAGAAGCGGCACGATGACGGTTCGGCTCCAGTACGAGATCTTGTCGAGATGGAACGGAAACCATTTCGGAAGCAACATGATCTCGATCGGCATCACCGGCACCGCGCGCCAGGGAACGAATCCGAACAGCGCCAGCATGATGCGCGTGAACACGTTTGCCTTGGCGGCGCCGCCGCGGGCGCGCACCGCCTCACGCGCGCGGCGCATGTGATCGGCGTCAATGGAATCGCCGATCATCTTCAATGCGAAATAGGCCTTCACCGTCGCGCTGATGTCGAGATCACCGTCGGCGAATAACGGCCAGCCGCCATGGGCGCCCTGGATGCGGCGCAGATAGACCGCGATCTTGGCCTCGAGCGCGGCATCGACCGGCTCACCGAGGTAATGCCGCAGCAGCACATATTCGGCCGGAATGGTGGCGTCGGCCTCGAGCTCGAACACCCAATGGCCGTCGGGGCGCTGGCGGGCGAGCAGCGCCTCGGCGGCGGATTGAATATGATGTTCGAGTTTCTGATCGATCATTGCGGCCCGGAAATAACGGCAGCAGCGCGATGGCCGGAGCGGATCGCACTTTCGATGGTGGCAGGCAAGCCGGTATCGGTCCAGTCGCCGGCAAGCACGAGATTCCGCCAGCGCGTTTCCGCGCCTGGACGTTTGGCGTCCTGGGCCGGCGTGGCGGCGAAGGTGGCGCGACGTTCGCGCACGATCTGCCAGGGCGGCAGCGCCGCCGGCAGGCCTGTCACGCTCGCAACTTCATCCCAGATCGACTTGGCCAGCACGTCGCGCGCGGAGTCGATCAGCCGGTCAGCGGCACTGATCGTGACCGAGACCCGCCCGGGAAAAGTAAAGATCCATTCCACAATGCCGTTGAGCACGCCGAGGATCGGCGGCGCGCCGGCCGGCGGCTCGATGCGGAAATGAGCGTTGACGATGGCGCGAAACTCGTTCGGCACCTCTAGCCCGTTCACCAACGCCGCGGCGGCGTAGGGCGGCACCGCCAGAACGACCGCGTCATCCGTGGAAAGCGCGATGGTCTCGCCGCCGAATTCCAGAGCCTCGATGCGGTCATCGGCGAAGTGCACCGCGCGCAGTTGATGCTCCAGGCGTATTCCGCCGCCGCGCTGCGCCAGCGTGGCGAGCGCCGGGCCGATCAGCGTCGGGCCGAGGCCGTCGCGGGCGATCAGGGGCCGGCACGCACGCCCGCCGGCGCCGAGCGTCTCGCGAACGACGGCGGACGCAAGTCTCGCCGCGCCATGCGGCGGATCGATGTTCAGCGCGGCGAGCAGCAGCGGCTCGACCAGGCGTTTATATACCAGGCCGTCACAGGCGATGACTTCGCCTACCGCCGCGCCGGGCGCGGGCCGCAGCAACCGCCAAAGCGGCAGATAGTCGAGCGGACCCGTGCCCGGCACGCGCCGGCGGCTGTCGAGAATCCACAATGGCAGGCGGCCGTCATTGAATCGTAGCGTCCAGCGCTCACGGCTCGCCAGATCGACGAACGGGAATTCGGCGTGTGCCGGACCGAGCAAGTGACCGTCGGCGCCGATGTCGCGCAGATAATCGAGCGCGGCGCGATTGCCCGACAACAGCAGGTGATTGCCATTGTCGATCGTCATGCCCAGCGTCGCGTCGTAATAGGAGCGGCAACGGCCACCGGCGAACGCCGTGGCCTCGTGCACAATGACGCTATCGCCGCGCGCGGACAGTTTCAGCGCGGCAGACAGGCCGGCAAGACCGGCGCCGATAATGTGGATCGTTCGCGCCATCACACCAGGTTGCGCAACAGGATAAGAAGCAATTTCAGGCGCGAATGACGCACCGGAGCGCGCGGCGGCGCAAAGCCACGAGCGATAAGCTTGTCGAGTATGGCGCGATAGGCCTCGCCCATGATGCGCGGCGCTCGCACCAGACGGCGCGGGCTTTTCGCCATGACGGCCTCCGCGGCCACAAAATGCCGCTGCGCCACTTCGATCACAGCATTGCATGTTTCGCCGAGCATCGGATTTGCCAATACTGTGGCGGGATCGTCGCTGATAATTCCCACGCCGCGCAACGCCTCGCGTGGCAGATACAGGCGCCCAAGCGACGCATCCTCATCAAGGTCACGCAGGATATTGGTGAGCTGAAGCGCACTGCCCAGTTCATGGGCGAGCGCGAGACCGGCGTCGCGCTCCATGCCGAAAACCCGCACCGACAACCGGCCGACAGCGCAGGCGACCCGGTCGCAGTAGAGATTGAGGGTTGCCCAGTTGGGGGCGCGGATATCGGCGAGCACGTCCATCTCCATGCCGTCGATGACCGCCATGAAGTCGTCGCGTTGAAGAGAGAATGCACGCACCGCCTGCGCGAGGCCGAGAAGCATCGATGGCGGCGCACCGCCATAAATCGCATCGATGTCCGAACGCCAGCGCTCCAGCTGTTCGCGCCGCGGCTCGCGCGGCCCCAGATCGTCAGCAATGTCGTCGACGGCGCGGCAGAACGAATAGATCTCGAACATCGCTTCGCGCTGCGGCCGCGGCAGAATCCGCATGCCGCGATAAAACGAGCTGCCCGAGGCGCGCTCGGCGGCTTGTGACGTCGCGCTCACCTACACACCCCGAGGCGTCTGCGGCACGGCGGTGCGGCGGCGGCCGAACCGCCGCGCCGCGCCGGAAAGCACACCAGCGAAGGTCAAACCGGCAACAGCGGGCATGGCGAGATGCACACGGTCGCTCAGCGGATCGCGCCGCTTCAGGAGCCGCGTCAACCGGTGCGCCAGCGTGTTGATGACAGAGACTTCGAGGCCGAGTCGCCAATCGTCGATCAAGGCGGCGAAGACATCGCTCTCGCCAAGCAGCCGCTCGGTGCGTTCGGCAAGCGTGTGCAGGCAATTAAGAAGCTGCGGCGACGCGCGCGGCGCGGCGAGCGCCTCGACATTCGTTCCGCATGCCGCAAGCGTGTCCTGCGGCACGTAGACACGGTCGAGGTTGAGATAATCCTCCTTGCAGTCTTGCAAATGATTGATGATCTGCAATGCCGCGCACAGCGCATCGTTGGCCGGCCAACAGTCGCGGCTCTCGCCGTGGACATCGAGCACGAAGCGGCCGACCGGCATCGCGGACAGCGAGCAATAATCCATCAGATCGTCCCAATCGCGATAGCGCAGCTTGGTGACGTCGAGCCTGAATGCGGCGAGCAGGTCCTGCGCGTGCTTTGGCGACAGCTTGCGCTCGGCCAGTGCCGCGCGCAGGCGCACCGCGGACGCATCGGTATCGTCGTGGCCGGTGAGGCCGGCACCGAGGCGATCGAGCAGCGCGAGCTTCTCTTGCGGCGGCAACGTGGCGTGATCGGCGACGTCGTCGGCGGTACGCACGAAATTATAGAACGCAAGGATCGGCCGGCGATAGCGCGGGTCAATAAGCCAGGACGCCACCGGAAAATTTTCATTCCGGTGCCCCTTGCCAGATCGTAATGCGCCCGCATCGTTCATCGCAGTTCCGAAACGTTGGCTTGCGCGCGGCCTTTCCACATGCCGCCGCGCCCGCGCGCATGCTGATAGGCGGAATCAAGCGTGAACGCCATATAGATCGCCGCGATGGCCGGCAGCGCCGGCCCCCACAGCCTGCTCAGCCGGTAGAACCGCAATGTCGGCTTGAATGCAAAAGCCATCAGCAGCCAGGTGAAAATGCCGAGGAACTGCGCCATCCCGGTCGCGAACACGGCGAGCGCCACCGGCGCGAGATAGGTGATCGCCAGTCCCAATACCGTGCCCGCAAGCAGCAGCGGCGAATAGCGCAGCTGCGCGTAGGCGGTGCGCGAAACCATGCGGCGGATATCGTCGATCGACGGATAGGCGCGGATGCTGCGTACGCGCTCGGTCAAGCCGAGCCAGATCGGGCCGTGCGCCTTGAGCGCTTTCGCCAACGCGCAATCGTCGATCAAGGCGTCGCGGATCGCCGCCATGCCGCCGGCGTCGCGCAACACGTCGCGCCGAACCAGCATACAGCCGCCTGCGGCGGCGGCCGTGGTGCGGCGCGGATCGTTCGACCAGGCGAACGGATAGAGCATCTGGAAGAAGAATATGAATGCCGGGATGAACAGCCGCTCGGCAAAAGTTTCGCAGCGCAATTTCACCATCAGCGACGTCAGAACAAAACCGCCGGTTTGCGCCCGGGCGACGAGATTTGTCAGCGCATCGGGCGCAAAGACGATGTCAGCATCGGTGAACAGCAGAAGGTCCGGGGGCTGCGGGCTTTGTTCGGCGCGTTCAACGCCCTGGGCCTGCGCCCACAACTTGCCGGTCCATCCCGCCGGCGGCGCGCGTCCCGGCAGGACAGCCAGGCGGTTGCCTGTGCTAAATGCCGCCGCGGCATCGCGTGCAACCTGGGCGGTAGCATCCCGGCTCTGGTCGTCGACCAGTATGATGTCGAATGGGCCCGCATAATCCTGCCGCAGAAGCGAGGAAATGGTCTCACCGACGCAAGCCGCCTCGTCCCGCGCCGGAATGACCGCCACAACCGCTGGCCAAGACAGACCGCCAGCCGGACCGCCGGTCGGACTATCGTCATCGCGTTGCGCCGACTGCCAAAATCCGCCCCGCGCGGCCAGCAAATACAGCCAGAGCGCGAGCACCATTGACGCTATAAGGTCGTTGACCACAGATAGTCCCTATCCGTTCGATCCATTGTTATCCCGTAAATGTAGGATCGATTATAGAACCCCCTATGGTTGCTGAGCCGCTGGTTAATACCGTGATGGACGCAAAAAATACCTCCTTTGTTTCAAGCCTCGATGCAGTCGCCGCCGATACCGAAGCGCTGCTGGAACGGCTCTTGGCGCCGGAGCCGGCGGCGGGCGAATTGAGCCGGCCGACGCGCTTGCTCGAGGCGATGCGCTATTCGAGCCTCAACGGCGGCAAGCGCTTCCGGCCCTTTCTGGTGGTAGAAAGCGCCGCCTTGTTCGGCGTACCGCGGCAGAACGCATTGATGGCGGGCGCGGCACTGGAATGCGTGCACTGCTACTCCCTGGTTCACGACGATTTGCCGGCGATGGACAATGACGATCTGCGGCGCGGACGGCCGACCGCACACAAGGCCTTCGACGAGGCAACCGCGATTCTCGCCGGCGATAGCCTGCTCACATTCGCTTTCGATATCCTGTCGCGGCCCCAGACCCATGCCGATCCGGCGGTGCGTGTCGAACTCGTGACCGCGCTGGCGCGGGCATCGGGTGTCGGCGGCATGGCGGGCGGTCAGATGCTCGACCTCGCGGCGGAAGGCCGCTTCGTGCAACAGCGCGCAACCCAATTCAGCGAGAGCGACGTGCGAACATTGCAGGCGATGAAAACCGGGGCGCTGCTGCGCTTTGGCTGCGAGGCCGGTGGGATCCTCGCGGGCGCCAACCCCACGCAACGCCAGGCGCTGGAGCGATACGGCACGGCCGTCGGACAAGCGTTCCAGATCGCCGACGATCTTCTCGATCTCGAAGGCGATCCGGCGTTGGTCGGTAAGTCGACCGGAAAGGATGCCGCGGCAGGCAAGGCGACTATGGTCAGCGTCCTTGGCGTGGCAGCGGCCAAAGCGCGGCTGCAACAGCTTGTCGTCGGGGCCGAACAGGCCCTCGCTCCATTCGGCTCCGCCTCCGCCACCCTCGTCGAGGCCGCCAGATTCGTCGCCGAACGGCGCGCCTAGATGGTGACAGGTGCGTAACCGTGGACAGAACCGTACCGAGGATTGCGACGGCGACCCGGTGTTTTTAGGGTGCGACGTTAACGTCGGCTCGATTGAACTTCCTGTACGGCGGTCCTATTTGCTCACCGTCGTGCGCGACGATGTTTCTCAACCGGGCAAGCATGGGGCCCGAACCTTCCATGCAGTTCGGGATACCAACTGCAACATGACCAAGCGTTCGCGATGGTACGTGTGTATTGCCGCGGCGCTGCTGGCTGTGCCGCTGCTTGTTTCAATCGCAGCCGGCCCCGCCGCCGCGCAGCATAAAACCAGTCGATCGCAGGCCAAAGCCCCGCCAACCACGCCTGCGGTTGCAGCCCCCCAAGCCAAGCAACTGCCGCCGCGTATCCCGTTCACTGCGGCCGAAGAGGCAGCTGCCACAATTTCCGGCATGCCGGACGCACGTTTTTGGGCAGATTCGGTTTCAGATTTCAGCGCCGCATTGCCGGCGCAGCCGGGTCCGTGGCTGGCGCTATCGAGCGGCGGCGCCGACGGCGCCTTCGGCGCCGGTTTCCTCAACGGCTTGAGCGAAGCCGGCAAACGCCCCGATTATGCGGTTGTCACCGGCGTCAGTTCCGGTGCCTTGATGGCACCGTTCGCATTTGCCGGCGCGAAATACGACGCTGCATTGCGCGCCGCTTATACGAAAATCAGCGCGGCGGATATTTTCGAGGTTGGCGGCACCGGAGAAAGCTTTGTCGATTCCTGGCCGTTGAAGGACCTGATCGCGAAAGAGATCACGCCCGATCTGCTCGCCGATGTGGCTGCCGCGCACAAGGCCGGCCGGCGGCTGTTCGTGGTCACGACCGATCTCGACGCGGAACGCTCAGTGGTCTGGAACATGGGCGCCATCGCGGCGCATGGCGGCGACGCCGCGCTCAATCTATTCCGCGCCGTGCTGCTGGCGTCGAGCGCCATCCCGGGCGGCTTTCCGCCGGTCCTGATCGACGTTGAAGGCAACGGCAAGCACTTTCAAGAGATGCATGTCGATGGCGGCGTCGGCGGTCAGTTTTTCGTCGCTCCGGCGGCCCTGTTGGCAAGTACAAGCGATTATCACCTGCCGGCGACGCGGCTCGATCTCGTCATCGATAGCGGACTTGAACCTGAGTTTCAGATCGTCACGCGTTCGACGCCTTCCATTCTCACGGCGACGGTCGGCGCCGCAGTGAAAGTCGACACGCGGCTGATGATCGACCGCGTCTATCTCGCGGCAAAGCGCAGCGGCGTCGATTTCAACGTCGCTTCCATTCCGCCGGACTTCAGCGCGCCAAGCCGCGGCCCGTTCGATCCCGATTATATGGGCGCCCTGTTTCAGACCGGCGAGAACCTCGCCAAGGGCGCCGCGCCCTTTGCCAATCAACCACCCCCCTATCCGGGACCACCGTCCACTCCGCCGGGCACTGACGAAAAACCAGGGGCAAACTGATGAGCAATTTGAGACGCGTTATTCCAGCATTCACTATTGCGATATTGCTTGCGGCGATCGGCGTCGCATCGACCGTTGCCGCGGCTCGGGCCGCCGCATTTGATGGTCAATGGAGTGTGGAAATCCAAACCGCACAAGGCAAATGCGGCACCTATCGCGCTGCGGTCCATATTTCCAACGGACAAGTGGTAGGCAATCCCGGCGATTACGCGATCTCCGGAACCGTGAGTTCAAGCGGCGTAGCCGCTGTCACGGTCATCAACGAACAAGGCAGCGCGACCGGAACCGGGCGTCTGCATGGTTCGTCCGGCACCGGTCAGTGGCGATCGTCCAGTGGCGAATGTTCCGGAACATGGACGGCAACGATGCGCCCGTAGTTATTTCCGTTTGCTCTGTTAACGGCATGCCATAATCACGGGATATATTGGGAAAACCGGAGCCGAACGATGAGGACACTTAGGGGCGTTGTTACCGCAATCGCGGTCGCGGTTTTGCTTGTGGGAGCCGCGGCCTCGACATCGCACGCGCAGACGGCGCCGGCTGCGGTGCCGAAAAAACATTATTACCTGACCAGAGCGTTCGACGGCGTGTGGAGCGTGTCGATCTTCACGCAGGCCGGCTCTTGTCCGGCCAGCCTGCGTTACCCGGCCGTGATCTCGAATGGGCAGGTGGTGAGGGCTGACGGCGAGTTCGGTTACGATATTTCCGGCGCAGTCTACAGCAGCGGCCTCATCATCGTGACCGTCAGCGCCGGTGGCCAGAGCGCGACCGGCCGCGGCCATATCAACCGCACACGAGGCAGCGGCGCATGGGTCGCCTCGGGCGGTCAATGCAACGGGATCTGGGACGCGATGCGACGGGGCTGACCCCGCCCGCTTAGGACTGTCCTCGCTTCGCCGTGCCGAACACGCTGCATCTACCCTCACACTTGTCCATGCACGTTGTTCCTTTACCGGAACAGCTCAAAATGCAGCGTTTTTGACACGTGGTTTGCGCAAAAGTTGCACCCGGCAAAGCTATGAGACACAGCAAAACAGCTATCCCAATAAGCTTGGACATCGTTGCCTCCCTGCTCGATACGGCAAAGCGCTACGACAACCGGCGTGAGCTCATCGTGAAACGGACGTGAATATCCGCGCTGATGGAAACGGCGATTATAAAAAAAACCGCTGCTACGCGGCGATCAAGGCGTATCGAGGGAAGCGAGGCGCAGCCCCTCCAGATACCGCGAACCGTGCTGACTGCCGTTGCGTGACGCGACCTTGAGAAGATTGTCCAGCGCGGCAGGAGCCGCCAGTTCTTTCATCAGACGAAACTGCTCTCGGCTCTTGGAGCGCTGTCCTGTCAAGGCGTAGGCGGACGCGAGAGCAGCGCGGAGCGGCGCAGTCGGCGTCGCCAACGAGGCGGCCACCAACAGGGCATCGATTGCCTGCTTGTCGTTGCCGAGTTCGAGTTGTGCGATTCCGGCGAATCTGAGCCACAAGCGTTCGTTCGGGTCGTGGGAGCCTACCGCCAATGCGTTTTCGATCCGTCCGAGACCTTCGGCCGTCCGGCCCGACAGGACGAGCGCAAAACCTGCATGCGCCTCCGCCGGAATGAAGGCCGGATTGAGCGTCAACGCCCGGTTAAATGATTGCAATGCCAAATCGTGCTGGCCGCGGCCGAGATAAATGATGCCAAGCCAATAATAAGCCCGCTCGATCCGAGGATTTATTTGCAGGGCCCGGTTTATCAATGCTTCCGCGCGCGCGGATACCGATTGCCGCTCACTTCGCAAATTCGCGCTCGACGTGATGAGTTCGGCGGCAATTCCGATCAGTGCGAGCGGCGAGTTCGGGATCGCGCCGCAGCACCTCTTCATACAGCGGTGTAGCCGACGACACGCCGGCTGCTGCGGCAGCGCCATACTGGATGGTCAATGCCTTGGCGACGAGCTGATTTGTTGCCGCAAGGTTGAGCGCACCGTCATTCACGCCGCGCGCCTGCGCATACGTTGCCTGCACCTGCAGGTCGCGGGCGATGCGTTCTGTCAGGTCTGCGCCAGGGCTGGTGTCGACATCATTGCTCAGAGCGATCTCGTTGGCCCAGACCAGCGTGCCATTGGCCGTATCGTTTAAGGCCACATGGAGATGAAGGGCCGCCCCCTGGCGCCACACGCCTCCAGACGCGGCTAATCGAAGACCCGTATCGATGTCGTCAACCTGCCGGGCATTTGCACTGCCGTCGAACACCGTCAATTCCGAAAACCGCGACAGGCTCGTGAGAAGGCTCCCGGTCAACAGCTGCGCGAGTTGAACGGTTTCGGCACTCTCGGATCGGACAGGCAGGATCAGCAGCGGAATCTTCGATTGATCGATAGCCGTCGTGTCGACAGCCGCGGGCCGGCGCCAGCCCGCGCGGCCGCCCGGTTTGAATGTGACGGACAACGATGCAGCCAGAACCGCGATAAGGGCCACAACGATCGCCGCGACCATTGCTGGCCGATGAATGACGGTTGCGGGCGGCGGGGCCTTCGGCAACGTTGCAGTCCGATCGTCTGAAGCGGTCGGTATCGTCGTCGTGCGCAGAGCCGCGCTCGACGAAACATCGCGATTTCGAATCGGCGCGATGCGCCCCGCCTTTATGCGTTCGATCAATGCAGTGGTTTCTGCTTCCGGCTCGACATCGAGTTCCTGCCGCAACAAGGCGATGAAATTCTTTGCTTGAATGAGGGCCCGGTCGCGGCCGAGATGCCGCGCCGATAAGTCCAAGCTCAACCTCAGCCAGTCTTCGCGAAAAGGGTCAATCGCAACGAGCCGCGATGCGGCGTCAAGCGCCTTTCGCGAATTGCCGGCTTCATCGGACTGTCTTGCCAATTTCGACAAGATCAGACCGGCAGCGGATTCCAGTTGCATTCGCTGCGACGAGACCCAGTCGCGAAATTCCTCTCCTTCCATCGCCAGATCGGACAGAAACGGCCCCCGATAGAGTGCCGCCGCAGGCGCGAGAGCAGCCGCATCGTCCGTGTCGGAAAGATCGCGTAGCTGGCAAGCATCGACGGCAAGAGCCTTCGCCAAGCTGATCGTCTCGCCGTCGCAGGCCAGCACATCGTCTGCACTGGTCGCGAGGTCCTGACGCAGCGAGGCCAAGCATTGGCGCAGGTTTTGGCGCGCCTGCCGATCGATCCGGTCCGGCCATAGTAGCGTCGCCAGGCGCTCGCGGCTCATCCGCATCGGCTCTTGCATGGCGACATACGCCAGCAGGGCCCGCGCCTTTTTCGCGGAGATTACGATGGCGTCATGGGATTGCGTTGAGCGGAGGCAAAATCCGCCCAAGAGTTGCAACTGGAATTTTGGGTCTGCGCCCATGACCACGCACCCCCGCCCGAACCCGGACGATCGTTACCCCGTCTTGCGCGCCGCCACGTTGGCATTCCACCACGGGCAGACGTCGGCCGCGCGCAAGTAATTGCCCTCCATCACGTTCACCGGAACGCGGCCGCCGGACGCGGCGACGCTGGCGCGCAAGTCGCGCGACTGTTCGAGCGCCTCCGGCGAAAGCCACTTGCGGTCGTGACCCCACAGGCTCGGACCCTCGGTGCGTTCTTCCGGCGTCCATGTCGCCTGGTCGATGGTTCGCCCGCCCCAGCCATATTCAAACAGGAATTTCGACGGCGACCACGAATAGAACGACGTGACGTGATCGTTAACGTGGCGTCCGAGCGTGGTGCCGATCATCTCCGGATTGCGCAACGCGATGTCGTAGCCCTGGCCGACGTCGTCGAGATAGCACAGCTCCACCATCAGGTGATGGATGCCGTTCTTGCCGCTGCCGATGAAAGCGAGGCTGTGGTGGCGCGGATTGAGATGAAAGAAATAAGCCGAAAACGGCTTGGTGAAATAATCGGTGAGCTTGAAGTTGAGAATCCCGGTATAGAACGGCAGCACGTCCTCGACCCGTTCCGCCGTCAGCACAGCATGGCCCATGCCGAGCGGCCCAGTGCGGAAGCCTGAGATCGAGCGGCCGGGCCTGAATGGATCGCTCGCGACCTCGGCGCCATAGAACGCTTCAAGGCGATTGCCGATCGGATCGGAGAAAACAATCAGGTCCCTGACCCGGCGTTCCTCGGCCAGCGCGCGGGAGCCGCGTGCAACCGGGACACCGTTTTTTTCCAAGTGCCCGGCCAGCGCATCGAGCGCTTTCGCGTCGGCAACCTCCCAGCCGTAGAACGACGGGCCTTCGCCTTCGTCGGTATGAATGATTACGCGCTGCTTGCGGTCGTCCATGCGCAGCGCCAGCGTGCCACGGCTCTTGTCGACCACCTGCATGCCGAGAAAATTGGTGCTGTACCCTGCCCAATCTTCGAGATGCTTGGTGCGGATACCGACATAACCCAGGGCGTCGAGATGCATCGCGGTTCTCCTGCCGGGATTCCTGCAGCCTATCACATTGAATCTAAGCCGTAAATTGAAGGGTTCAAGGCAAACCCGTGAGCCCGTCATGGCCGCGCGCGTTGCCGGCATCCAGGTCTTTTACGAAGCAGGAGAAAAGTCGTGGGTGGCCGGAACAAGGACCGGGCCGATGGCAGGCTCCGGCGTAATCCGCCGTCTCTCGGCGATGTGAGGTCGAGATTGACCTCCCGCAAGCATCGAATAACTTCCACAACGCACAGAGGCGGCTCGATCCGCCAGCCGAAGGCCAAAGCTCGAGGATCGCATGAATCTCAACCTGCCTTCCGGCAAGCTGATAGACATCAGCTTACCGCTGGACGCGCGTACATTCCACATGCGTACCTATAGCGGCTTCAAGAAAGACATGCAGTTCGACGTCGAAGTCATCAAAGACTACGAAGACGGCGGCTACGGACAGATCGTCCGCGGCGCCCACATGCGCTTGCACGCCGGCACCCACATCGACGCACCCTCGCACATGATCAAAGGCGCACCCGATCTGCAGGACGTGCCGCTGCATGCGTATTTCGGGGACGCCATCATCGCCGACGTTCGCCATCGCGGCGGCGGCGAGGCGATCACGCCGGCGGACCTCGAGAAAGCAGTAGGCGACATCATCCTGCCGGGTGACCGGCTACTGCTGCGGACCGATCAAAACCAGGATTACGACGGATCGCCAGCGTGGATGAAGCGGGCTCCATACGTGAATGAGGCGGCGACCAACTGGTGCGTCGAGAAGCAAATCGCGCTGATCGGGTTCGACTTCTATCACGGGGCCATCGGAGCCGGTGAGGACGAACATCCAAAACGCGTCGGCGATTATGCGCGCGCCGGCATTATTACCATGCCGTATGTTTGCAACCTGAACCACATCAGCAAGCGACGGGTGACTTTGATGGCATTCCCGCTCAACATCATTGGGGTGGAAGCTTCGCCAGTGCGCGCGATCGTGATCGAGCACTGACGAGGACCGAAGTCTCGCCGATCCGTGCCGTGGGCTGATCTCAAAAAGAGAAAATCCTAATGGGAAAACGCAAATGAAACTCGCGGCCGCCCAGAATGGGGATTCAATTGGTACCTATATCTATCACTAACCTGCGGCAGCAAATTGCTGAGTCCGCTGAGTCACTTAGCTTCGGTATTTTTACTGGATGTTATGCGCGGCCTTGAGGGGGCGAAAAGGCCGTTTCAAGATTATTTATCGCATCACGCAGAGCCAACCGTGCTGCTGCGTCTGCCACTAAGACAATTTGTGGAACTTCCTTCGTCAAAAGACGAATGGCGGGCGTTCCGTCAAAACCTAATGCTACGTCCGCACTCAGGATCGTGAGTGTAGGAATGTTTATTGGTTCGGACATGATTACCTCACTGGCGCCCTTTGGGCCGATCTTCGATGATTTGGGCCGCAGTCTGAGGATGGCCGCTCAAACTCGTGAGAAAGGTTGGAGCACCTTAATTACGCTACCCCGCAACTTTTTCGGTGGCCAACCGGAGAATGGCCTCAAGTGTGCTGTTGGGTTTGGTCACCCCACAGTATTTGATGAATTTGCCCGGATTGATCTCAACATGGGTGATGCTGCTGTCGGCCCATCGAAACAGCAAATCCTCTTTTTTTTGGAGCATCATGCGCTCCCATTCCTTGAAGGTTTTGGGAAAGTCGTTTGCTTCGATGGTGAGGAAGATAGGGTAATTTTCAGGTCCGATTTTTGGGAGAAAAAAGACGGCCATTGCGTCGCTCCGGGTAAGTCGTTTTCCGACTCTAGCGCCCCGGTTGTTGTGGTAGCTAATCTCGTGTCCCCGCAAACGTCTCTGTCAGACGCGCCTGTGAACACCGGGGATAGGTTCGTCAGAGATATAGGTGCCATTCAATTTGGTAATTTTTTCAGAGACAATGCCCTTGACAAATGTCTCTGCATCAGTTACATGCGCATCCTCGCTCACGTCAAGGACATGGTCCGGAGGCATGCCGGGCCATCAGGAGCGAGGGCGGTGCCCGCGGGCGGATTTGCAGTCCTCTCCCGGGCGGCTTGGGCATCAGTCTCCCGGCATTATGACCGGGGCGCGAGGTGCTCGCTGGACTGGGACAGGCGATGGCGGGTAACGCCCGTTCAGACTGCGTCCCAGGAAGCCTGGCCTGAAGCTGAGCCTTTGGGACGATGACTCCCTTGGGCGAGAACGCGGTGGACGCCGACAGGCGAGCGCGCCTTGCAAGGCGCGAGCCGCACCGCAAGGTGCGGAGGTTGTTGAACAGCGTTTGTCGGCGTTCCGCATCCTTTATTCTTATTGTAGCTGTCAGTTTCCGGTTCTTGCTTCGGGACGAAACCGGCGATAGCGAATAAGAAACGAGGCACCACCCCTCGGGTTTCCATTTTCCTCCCCGGCTTTCGCGCTTCACGTGACCGTCATCAGAAGCTCGGGCGCTAAGGCATCGCGAGAACGGGAGAGCTCGGTCATGGAGCGTTCCAACGACGAGCGTTCCAGCGACGACTTGGCCGTATCGCTGGCCATGCTGAAGGCGGGGCAAAAGCGCAAACCGAAGTTGAGCCCGGTGGAACGCGCACGGCGCTTCGCGATCGAAAAGGCGTTGCAGCAAAGGCGCTATTGCGATGCCTTCGCACTGTGGCGAAGCTGCCGGCAGAAGTCGTGCTACCGGCAAAGAAGCTGCAACGGCGACACCAATGCCTGCCTGAAACGGGCGCTCGACCGCGTGCCGCGGGACGTGCAATTGCGGGCGCGGCAGCGGATCCTCGATACCACGCCGCGCAACCTCGGCGCCCCCGAGCGGGCAGCGCGGCAATGCATGCCGCGCGATTTTTATGAGTAGTGAATTTCATCACCTCTCGCCGCTTCGCAGATTCACTCAAATCCAAAAAGCTGCAAAACTCCCCGAGCCTCGCGCGCGCGGCGAGCGAAAGGAATTCGCCGGATGCTTGTGGTCGCCGTAACCGATGGCGACGGCGCAAAACAGCATCTGCTCCGGCGGCATGTTCACGAACGGCCGCACGATAGCGTGCATGCGCGCCCAGGATTCCTGCGGACAGGTGTCGAGGCCGTAACCACGGGCGAGAAACATCAGCGCGTGGATATAGCCGCCGAGATCGGCCCATTGGCCGGGGCCGAGCTTGCGGTCGATGGCGATGAACAGCGCCACCGGCGCATTGAAGAATTCGAAGTTGCGCTTGTATTGATCGAGCCGCCCGGCGGCGTCGTCACGGCCGATCTTGAGCGCGCCGTAGAGCTGAACGCCGTGATGCTCGCGGCGTTCCTTGTAAGGCTCCCACATGGTCTTCGGATAGATCGGATACTCGGCGTCGTCATGACGCGGGTCTTGGCCGGCGATATGAGCCGCCACCTGTTGCTTGAGCTCCGCGGAGCGGCGCACCGGTCAGCGCATAGACATGCCATGATTGCAGATTGCCGCCCGACGCCGCGCGGGCAGCCCGCGCGATCAGATCGCGTACGGTTTGCGGATCGACCGGCTTGTCGAGAAACCAGCGGCAGGAGATGCGGGAGTCGACGGCTTCGAAAACGTCCATGTTCATTCCGCTGTGATGTGGGCGAATTTCACCACTTTCCCCCACTTTGCGGTTTCCGCGACAATATATTTTGCGAATTCCGCGGGACTCATCGGGTTGACGATAACGCCCAGATCATTCAGCCGCGCTTTGAATTTTTCATCGGCCAGTCCGGCATTGATCGCCTTGTTGAGTGTCTCGACGATATCGGCCGGCGTGTCCTTCGGCGCGCCGATGGCGAGCCAGCCGCTGCCCTCGTAGCCCGGCAGGAATTCGCCGACCGGAGGCACGCCGGGCAAGACGTCCAGAGACGCGCGGCGTTGTCACCCCAAGCGCGCGCAATTTGGCCGATCGCACATAGCCGAGAACCGCCGGCACCGGCTCGAACGCGATCTGCACCTGACCGCCGAGCAGATCGGGAAAAACGCTTTCCTTGTAGGGAACGTGGACCAGATCGAGGCCGGCCATCATCCCGAACAGCGCGCCGAAAATATGCGGCAGGCTGCCGTTGCCGGACGACGCCATATTGATCTTGCCCGGATTGGCTTTGGCATATGCGACGAATTCCGGAATGGTTTTCGCCGGCAGCGAAGGATTGACGACCATGGCCAGCGGAATCCCGCCAATGCTGGCAACCGGCGCTATATCATTGATGAAATCGTAGTGGAGTTTGTAGACCCACCCGTTCACCGTATTGCCGGCAAGCGCAAGCAGCAGCGTGTAGCCATCAGCCGCGGACCGCACGACGTACTCGGTGGCGATACCGGTCGCGGCGCCCGGCCGGTTCTCGACGACGAAAGCCTGGCCGAGCCGTTCCGACAGCCACTGACAGACCAGCCGCGCGACGATGTCCGGGGAATTGCCGGCTGGCAAGCCGACGATCACCCGCACCGGCCGCGACGGATAGGCGTCGGCGCGGACAACACGCGTAACAGCCGAGGTCGCAGCCGCGCCCAACGCGACGCTGAGAAATTGCCTGCGCTTGATTTTCACAACCGCGCCTCAATACGGCGTCTTGGTGATCTCGCCAGAGCCGGCAACGTACCAGTGCTCGCTGATGAAGGCTTTCCGGCCAGCCGGTCGGCGAGCCAGTCGGCCAGCAGGACCGGCGGAAACGGTCCGAGATTGGCGGCCGGCACGTTGCCGACCGAGTGGCGCGATTCCTGGTAGATGACCATCTGCTTCGGCCCTGTGAGCGCCGCCATCAGCCGCTCGGAATGTTCGAGCGGGCTCAACTCCTCGGCCTCGCCGGCGATGCACAGATAAGGCACGCGGATTTTCTCGGCGTGGCCTTCCCAGGTGATCGTCTTGCGAAATTCGTCGAACTCGTCTTCGTCGGTGATGCCCGACATGTACATGAAACGCTTCTTGAAGGTCGGCGACGCTTCCTGAAAAATTGTGTGGCAGCCCGGCTCATGGCATACCGACATCACCGCGCAGGCTTTTATGCGCGGCTCGTTGGCGGTCAGCACGGTGCCGAACAACGAACCGAAGCTCGTGCCGGCAACGGCGATCCGCGTCGCATCCAGCTCGGGCCGCGCCTCGATCCAATCGGCCAGCGCCGGACCGGCCGCCATCCAGTTCTCCATGGTGAAGTGAAGTCCGATCATCGGCGCTTCGTATTGCCCGGGCCCATCGATCGCGAGCACCGCCATGCCGCGATTGAGATATTTGTCGCCGTAGAGCGCGACCTGGATTTCCTTGTAGCTGTCCATGCCGGGCACCGAGATCACGACCGGCAACCGGCCGCCGGAATGACCGGGTGGCAAATGCAGCCAGGCCGGGATCGCCTTGTCTTTGAACGGCACCCAAACCGCCTCGACGTGATGATCGGCGAGGGCCGCATATTTGGCGTAACATTCGCGCTTCTTGTTGTTGTAGGCGATGTTGGTCTCGTCGTTCTCGTCGTAGGGCCATTGCGCCGCGCCCCAATGCACGGCGGCCATGAAAAAATTATCGCGTGCGGTGACCTTGCGGTCCGCCTGCGCCGCGGCATTGGCCTTGGCCTCGCGGCGCTTTGCCACGGCGGCAAAGGCCGGACCGATATCGGCCATTTTCTTTACCCGTTCGCGGATGCCGGCAAAATCGGCGTTGGCCTCGATGCCGCACGGCGCATGGATGTAGAGCGAGCGCGGCTGGTCCCAGTCGATGCCGTTGGCGCGGATGACGTTGTCGATCAGCCAGCGTTGAGCGTCGAACCGGCGCACGTGCGGCGCGCCGCGCTGGTCGAGGACCGGCGGAAATCCTTGTTGTGGGCGGTTCATAGCTTCCTCCTTGGCTCGTCGCGGCCCCTAGGCGGCGCATTCTCGCTCGCCGGCCAACGCATAGCGGCCATTATCGGCGCGTCGAGTCCCTTGTTGTCAACGATGGTGAGGGTATCATCCCGCCGCAACACCAGGAGCAGCCCGTGAACCAACACAGCAACATCAAGGCCGCAATCGCCTACGACGATTTGCGCGAATGGCTCTCCGCCGCCGAGGCGCTCGGCGAAGTCCGCAACGTCAACGGCGCAAGCTGGCAGGAGGATATCGGGCTCGCCGCCGAGGCGATCCTGCGTGAGGAGAACGGCCCCTGCGTGGTGTTCGACGATGTGCCAGGCTCGCCCAAAGGCTTTCGCGTGCTGCTCAATATGTTCGCCGGCACGCGGCGCAATATGACGCTCGGCTTTCCCGACCATCTCAACAAGTGGGAATTGAGCGACGCCTATCGTGAAGCCTATCTGGTCGACCCGAAACTCATCCCGCACGAGATCGTCGACGACGGTCCGGTGCTGGAGAACGTCCTTACCGGCGATGCCGTCGACGTGACCAAATTCCCGTCGCCGATCTGGCATGAGAAAGACGGCGGCCGTTATATCGGTACCGGCACCTACAGCATCACCCGCGACCCGGAAGAGAACTGGCTCAATGCCGGAGCCTATCGGGCCATGGTTCACGACAAGAATTCGGTCGGCTTCGTTACGGCACGCGGGCATCACGGCTACATCCACCGTGAGAAATATTGGGCGCGTGGCGAAGCCATGCCGGTTGTGATGGTGCTCGGCGGCGATCCGCTGGCGTTCTTCTATGGCGGCGTCGAGGCGCCCTACGGCACGTTCGAGCTCGACATCGTCGGCGGCATGCGCGGCCGGCCGACCAAGATGGTGCGCGGCCAGGTCACCGGCCTGCCCTTCCCCGCCAATGCCGAGATCGTGCTCGAAGGTTACGTCACTCCCGACAAGCGCAAGGATGAAGGCCCGTTCGGCGAATGGACCGGCCACTATGCCGGCGGCGTGCGGCCGATCCCGGTGCTCGATGTCAAAGCGATCTATCACCGCAACGATCCAATCCTGGTCGGCGTGCCGCCGATGGGGGGCGGTCCCGACGAGATGGCGCGCTATCGCGCCGTGATGCGCTCGGCGATCATCAAGCAGAACATGACCAATGCCGGCGTGCCGGGCGTGCAACAGGTGTGGTGCCACGAGGTCGGCGGCGCGCGCATGCTGCACGCGGTCTCGATCACGCAGCGTTATGCCGGCCATGCTGTGCAGGCGGCGCATATCGCGGCGCAATGCGGCGCCTCGGCCTATGCGTCGAAATACATCGTGGTGTGCGACGACGATATCGACGTGACCAATCTCGATCAGATGCTGTGGGCGATGCTCACCCGTACCGATCCCAAAGAATTGATCCAGTTCATTACCGGCTCATGGGATTCCAGCGCCGATCCGGCGATTCCGCCGGAACGCCGCGCCGCCGGCAACTTCACCCATTCGGTGGCGCTGATCAACGCGTGCAAACCGTGGCATTGGCGTGAGAAATTTCCGCCGAGCAACGCGCCGAGCCCGGAAGTGGCGCGTAAGGCAATGGAGAAGTTCGGCTGGCTCCTGGACGGAAAGAAGTAGGCTGCAAAATCAAATATAGATTTGCCGGCCGATCTCGACCACTTGCTGGCTTGGCAAATTGAAGTAATCCGTAACGTGCGACGCGTTTCGCAGCATGGCCGCGAACAGCGCTTCTTGCCAGTGCGGTATGCCCTTGCCGATCGTCCGATGCAGGACGTTTTCGTGACCGACATAGTAGGTCACATCGTCGAGTAAGACCTCGCAGCCGCGTTGATGGGCTTCTTTGAGGAGGAGCGGAATATCGGGCCGCTGCATGAAACCGAAATGCGCGGTTACCCGCCAGAAACGTTCGCCCTCGCGCACGATGGACATCCGCTCGGGCCATTGTACGCGAGGCCTCGAATCGGTCAGCACGGTGAGGATGACGACACGCTCATGGAGCGCACGATTGTGCCTCACGTGCCAGATCATGACCGGTGGAACACCTCTCGCTGTGCGCGTGAGAAAGACCGCGGTGCCGGGGACGCGAGGAACATTGCGGGCGGCAATTTCAGCGAGAAATTCCGATATCGATATCGGCGTCTGCGCCAGGCGGTGAGCGACCGCTTCCGATCCGCGATGCCATATCAGCATCGTGCCGTACACGATCGCAGCCAGCAACAGCGGCACGTAGCCGCCGTCGGCGATCTTCGTCGAGTTGGCCGCGAAGAAGCCGGCATCGACGATTACGAAAACACCGGCCACAACAAAGCTGGCCGCAAAATTCCAATGCCAGATTTCGCGCATGGCAATGTAGAGCAGGAACGACGTCATCAGCATCGTCAAGGAAACAGCGATCCCGTAGGCGGCGGCAAGATCGTCGGACCTGTGGAATACGATCGTCAGCGCGATCGTCACGGCCATCAGGAGCCAATTGACGACACCGACATAGATCTGGCCGTAGCCCTTGTCCGAGGTCTGCTTGATATGCAGGCGCGGCATCCAGCCAAGTTGGATCGCCTGCCGGGTCATGGAAAACGCGCCGGTAATGATCGATTGGCTGGCGATGATGGTGGCGAGCGTGGCCAGGCAAACCAATGGCAGAAGCAGCGATGCCGGGCAGAGGCTGAAGAAAATATTGCTTGTGATCGAGCCGCCGCGCAGCGCCATCGCGGACTGGCCGGCGTAGTTCAGCACAAGACAAGGAAACACCACCCACGACCAGGCAAAGCGGATCGGGCGCCGGCCGAAATGGCCCATGTCGGCATACAGCGCTTCTGCTCCCGTAACGCAGAGGAAGACGCCGCCGAGCAGAAGAAACCCCTTGAAGCCGTTGCCGGCGAGGAGATGAAGGCCGTAGAGCGGATTGATTGCCAGCAGCACCGACGGCGCCTGCGCTATGCCCCACAGGCCGAGCACTCCGATCACCGCAAACCAGATTGCCATAATCGGTCCGAATGCGGCGCCGATACGCGAAGTACCGAACGGCTGGACCGCAAACAGCGCGGCCAGGATGACGACGGCGGCCGGAACGACGTAATGCTTCAGTTCGGGCGCCGCATCGTTGAGACCTTCAAGCGCCGACAACACCGAAATCGCCGGCGTGATTGCGCCATCACCATAGATCAGTGCCGCGCCAAGCAGTCCCGCCACGATGATGACCGGACGCCGATGGTGCTTGACGCCGAGCAACGACATCAAGGCGAGGATGCCGCCCTCGCCCTCATTGTCGATGCTCATGGCGACGTAGACGTATTTGACCGAAGTGACCAGGAACAAAGTCCAGATCAGCAGCGACAGGATGCCGAGAATGCGGTCGGGGGTGACATCGCCGCCGAGATAGTCGAAGACGGTCTTGAGTGTGTAGAGCGGGCTGGTGCCGATATCGCCGAAAACAATGCCGAGCGCCGCCAGTCCGGACACCGCCAGCGCAGCGCGCGTCGTCTTCGCCCCTGCGGGATCTCCTGCTACGTCACTGGTCGAGGTCATAGGAACCTGCCGGATTACAAAACGGGCGCATTGCGCGCTCCCTTTTCCCCAAACTCCGGCTCGAATGAGGATGGATTGACTTACGTGACCGCATCATGACACGAAAAATCGGCCGCGTCGCGCAACTGTTTTGGAGACACCATGAAAATCGCCGTACCCGACAAGATCTCGCCGTCATATTTCGTGGCTGAGGCAGCCGTCGAACTTGGCTTCTTCAAAGCCGAGGGGCTCGATGTCACGCTCGAACTCGTTTACCCGGTCGACAAGGCTTATGAGGCGCTGCGCGATGGCAAGATCGATTTCGTCGGCGGCGCTGCGCATGCGGTACCATCCGCGTTTCCGGGCTTCAAGGGCGCCAAGCTGATCGCCGCGCAGGCGCAGGGCATGTACTGGTTCCTGGTGATGGACAGCAATCTCGGCGCCAGACGCGGCGAATTCAGCATCGTCAAAGGCCGCACCATCGGCGCCGCGCCGTGGGTCAACACGGGCTTGCGCGGATTATTGACCGCAGCGGGGATTGATCTCGAGCGCGACAAAGTCACCATCGCGCCGGTACCTGGCCTGATCGGTGACTCAGTCCCCAACTTTGGCGTCATGGCGTCGAAAGCGCTGCAAGAAGGCAAGCTCGACGGCTTCTGGGCGAACGGTATGGGCGCGGAAATCGCCGTGCGCGGCGGCTATGGCGTCGTTGTCGCCGATGCGCGCCGCGGCGATGGGCCGAAGGAATGTTTCAATTACACCTGTCCGGCCATCACCACATCGGACGCCCTGATCGCGCGCGAGCCGGAGAAAGTCGCCGCCGCCGTGCGCGCCATCGTCAAGACCCAGGTTGCGCTGAAAGCGGACGTATCCCGCGCCGGCGGAGTCGGCCGGAAATTATTTCCGCCGGCGGAAGCCGAACTGATCATCGAACTGATCCGCCGCGATCTGCCCTTTTACGACGCCACGTTGTCACGCGAATTCATTGCCGGCGTGACGGCATTCTTGCGCAGCCAGCGCATTCTCGACGGCGACGTACGTTACGAGGATATCGTGGCGACACAGTACGCGCCGTTGTGGAAGCCGTAGATACGAATCAAAAGCCGCCGGCGCCGAAGCTGAAACGCTGGGTCACGTCAAAGGGCTGCTTAGCGATCGGGTATGCGTAATTGACCCGGATCGGTCCAAACATCGAATCCCACACCAGGCTGGCGCCGACCGACGCACGTAATGCGCGTGAATTGGCGATCTGCTGCGATGGCGACAGCGACGCCAGGCTCGACACGCTCGACGCATTATTGGCCCACAGGCTGCCGACGTCGGTGAACAGTGCCGCTTTCAGCTTGGCGTCCGCCGGCACCAGCGGCACCGGCGCCTGCAACTCGGCCGAACTCGTCCAGTAAACATTGCCGCCGAGATTATCCATCGTGGTCCCGGGTGTGACATCGCGCGGGCCGAAGCCATTGGGGGCGAAGCCGCGAATAAGCTGCGGCCCGCCGAAGAAGCCGTCGAGCAGCGGCAATTGCTGTCCGCCCCATGGCGTCACGTAACCGCCCTGCGCGCGTACCATGCCGACGACGTCGCC
This sequence comes from uncultured Alphaproteobacteria bacterium, assembly GCA_963813825.1. Classification (GTDB taxonomy): domain Bacteria; phylum Pseudomonadota; class Alphaproteobacteria; order Rhizobiales; family Xanthobacteraceae; genus BOG-931. The sequence goes on along the minus strand of CAWFBB010000026.1, from coordinate 14,993 downwards.
AACGATGGTGTGATAGTAGCGGACGTCTTCAGTGGTGCGCGCGAACTTAGCGGCACCGCCGATCCCGGCCAGATCATTGCTGGTCTGCACGCGGATGCCGTCGGTCGGATTCTTCGGCGAATCGAGTGTTGAGTAAACGACGCTGTTGCCGATGGATGAAATCCACATCGGCCCCGCCGCGGCCGCCTGCTGCACCGGCAGTGACGATGTGCCGTAGGCCGGGTTGAGCGACACGCTCTGATTATAGATCGAGTAATTCCAGGTGACACCAAGCTGATCGGTCAGCGGTGTACCGAGCAGAAACTTGGCGCCATAGACGGCACTGTCGAAGGATTGATTGGTGTTGGCGATGGTTTCGTTGCCATACAGGTCAATTCCGGTCGAGAGTCTCTGGCCGAACGTATAGGGATCGGTGAAGGAAAGGTCGAAGGCCCTGGCATATTGGCCGTAAGTCACCGAGGCCTTCACGGCGTCACCGGTTCCAAGAAAGTTCCTGTCACCAACGCCGACCTGTGCGATCGCGCCCTGGGCCGTCGAATAGCCGCCGGAAATCGTAAAATCTCCGGTCTGCTCTTCCTGCAATGTCACGTCGAGCACAAGGCGATCAGGCGCCGAACCGGGGTGCGTTTCGATCTTGACGGATTTGAAGTAGCCGAGCGCCTTGAGGCGGCGTTCGCCGCGATCGACCAGTGCGCGATTGTAGGCATCGCCTTCGTCGAAATCGAACTCGCGGCGGATCACGTCGTCGTGGGTTTTGGTATTACCGTGAATGTCGATGCGTTCGACATAGAGCCGTTTGCCCTGATCGATGGTGTAAACGAGGTTGATCGTTCCCGCCCCGCCTTTTCCCGCTTGTGGCGGAATGCGTTCGTCGCGCGCCGCGACGGATGCAAACGGCTCACCGTTTTTGGCGAGCTTCATCGCCAGATCATCGATAGTCTTGTTCACTGCATCGGCATCTAGACGTCGCCCGCTTGCGTACGCAGACCGGTGTGCAACGACGCGGCGGCCGCGGTCTTGATGCTCGAATTCGACACCGACCGTGCCGAGCCGATATTGCGGGCCTTCGTTGACGATAAACGTCAGTACCACACTCTTCCTGGCGGCATCATAAATCGCCGACGAATTTACGCGCACGTCGGCGTAGCCGTGTGCCAGGTAGAACTGCCGCAGCAAGTCTGTGTCGTTCTCAATGCGGTCGGCATCGTAAACGTCGTTATCGAGAAGGAAGCTCACGATATTTGTCTGCCCGGATTTGACCACGCCTTCGAGTTTGTTGGCCGGATAGGCGCTGTTTCCGGAAAACAGGATTTGCCGGACCGCAAGCTTGTCGCCTTCCCGGATCTCGAACACGAGGTCGACGCGCGCATTTTTTGCCGTGATGGTCTTGGGTGTAATCCGCGCCTGGAAATAGCCGTGCTGGCGATAGAGTTCGTCCATGCGCTCGACGTCGCCCTGCACGTAAGCGCGCCATAATGGTCCGCCCGTCTTCGACTGCAATTCGAGTTTTTTCAAATCGTCGTCTTTGATCTTTTTGTTGCCTTCAAAGGCAAGACGCGAAATCGTCGGATTTTCAGCAACCTTGACGACGACGTGTGCGCCATCGCGCGAAATCTTCACGTCAGAAAACAGGCCCGTGGCGTAGAGGCTTTTGAGCGCCGCATCGAGGGCCGCTGGAGAAAACTGACCATCCTTCGCGGCGTGAAAATGCGAGCGGATCATCTCCGCGCCGATATGCGGGTTGCCGGTAACCACGATTGCCGCATCGCCGGCACCTATCGCCGCGTCTGCGCCACCCGCGCTCGCGCCAAGGACCAGAAAAAACGCCAGAAAGGCAGTGGCTGCAGCCGAACGGCAGTGCATGATCATCAGACCCCAATTCAAACGGCCGTATGAATTCAGCCGATCGCCGGGGCGGGAACATGACCAATTGTGTCGTAATCCGAGGTATTGTTGGGGCAGGCGCCATAGAGATTTACGTCGCCCGGCCCAACCGCTAGCTCCGACCGGACATGCACCGCGCCATTTGCCCTCTTGGATGAAGTGCCGTGCCTGCCGCTTTATAACGCAAATACTGCCTCTCGATTTTCGTCGAGGTGGCGTAGCGGGGCGCCACGCCATTCTTAGTGGCGATATCGCGACATTCCTCGAAGCTGCGTCCTGCGGCCCGGGAATGGACGGCGAACAAGCCGCTCAGCAAAAGCGCCAATGTTGGCAGCAGAACGTATCTCATCATCGGACTCCAATGTCATGAAACAGGAGCCCTATTGATGATGGCCCGTTCGCACGCCGTGAAAATGGCGTGAAAAACGCCGTGAAAGCGTATAAAAAATTAGTAATTCTCAGGCCACGCCCATGCGGCTACATCCACTGCCGCCGCACACAACCAAATCTCAACCGCAGCACTGAACCAGGATGCTGACGGTCGGAGACCCCGGTAACGATATAGCCCCGCCGGGCGGCATGCTCGCTGCGCTCTCCAGGGCCTCGTCGGAAATTTCGCTGTTGAGTATGTCTTCGTCTGTCTGTTCGTGATCCGCGGTATTGCCCTTCATGTCATGAACCCCTTCGCTTGTGTGATCAGCATTAAAGTGCGCGCGTCGTGTCGTCGAACAGCTCCTCGACCGAATAGCGGCGCGGAATGATCTTCATCTCCAGCGCGTAACTCGACATCAGATCAAGTGCCGGCTGCACTGCATCGAAGCCGAAAGGCAGCGCATCGACCGTACCGGGCTTCGGCAGGCCGGCGGCCCTTTTGCTCTCGTGCAGCATGCGGAATACTTCGCGCACAGCACCGGGATCGGACTTCGACATCGAGTTTTTGACCACGACCATGTGATTAATCGGCACAGTGCCGTATTTCTTGTACCACTCCTTGGCTGCCGCCTCGGGATCGGGAATGACGCTCTTGAAGCGCGGATCGGCCGGAATAACAGTGCCGAAGATCGCGGCATCGAGCTCGCCGTCGAGCACCATCTTGGTCATGTCCTTGCCGTCGGCGGCGCGTTCTACCCCGGGTGGATCCTTGAATTCGGGGATGTGGGCATCCTCGAACGTCACCCATTTCACTTTGCTGTTGTCGAGGCCATAGTCCTTCCACAGGATGCCGCGCAGCCAGCAGCCGGTGGTCTGTGCGAACGAACGAACACCGATACGGCGGCCTTCGAGCGTGTCCGGCGTCACCGTGCCGCGCTCGGAGTTGTACAACATGGTGCCGTGCTGAAAGCGTCCCATCATGGTGGCGGGCATCAGCACGAGCGGCTGGCCGTAGGCCTTGCCCTGCAAATAGGTCACAAGTGCCATCTCGCAGATGTCGAACTTCTGTTCGCGCACCATCATGCCGAACGCCTTGTAGACCGGATTGACCTCCGTAAGGTTCAGCGCAACGCGGTCGGACTTGATCTGGCCGCTCTTGAGCGCCTGGGTCTGCGGATAGGTGCCGAAGCACGCATTGATCGTTTCGATTTTTTCTGCGGTCATCGTACTCATGTCGGCGCACCTCCCGGGTTGGCTTGATTTTATGACCTAGGTCGGCGTTAAACCAGTCCTCGGCGCCCATATCGGCGCCGATGTCAGCGCCCACGGGAGACATGACTAGTATGACTTCAGATCCGCGCGTTCCGGCCGACCGGCTCGGCGCCTTCATAACCCGCGCCGCGACAGCTGCCGGTATGCCGGCAAAAGACGCCGAAATCCTTGCCGGCCTCATGGTCGAAGCCGATCTGCGCGGCAGCGATACCCATGGGGTGATCCGCCTGCCGCTGTATCTGCGCCGCATCCGCGCCGGCGGCATCAATACCAACCCGAATATCCGCGTCGTCAGCGACCGACCGTCGGCGGCCTTGATCGACGGCGACAACGCAATGGGTCATCTGGTAATGCGGCGCGCCGCGCACCTGGCGATCGAGAAGGCGCAGCAAACCGGCATCGGCTGGGTCGGCGCGCGGATGAGCAACCATGCCGGCCCGGCGGCGCTCTACGTTACCATGCCGCTCAAGCACGACATGATCGGGCTCTACTTCGCGGTCGGCAGCAGCAATCACCTGCCACCGTGGGGCGGCAGCGAGAGCCTGCTCGGCACCAATCCAATGGCGATAGCGGTCCCGGCCGGCGACGAGCCGCCGATCGTGCTCGATATGTCGCCGACGGTGGCGGCGTTCGGCAAGGTGCGGCTGAAGGCGCAGCGCGGCGAACAAATGCCGGTCGGCTGGATGATCGACAAGCAAGGCAAGCCGCTGACCGATCCAAAGCGCATGGACGAAGGTCACTTGCTGCCGATCGGCGACTACAAGGGCTCCGGTTTAAGCCTCATCATCGGGCTCCTGGCCGGCGCACTCAATCGCGCGGCGCTGGGGCGCGACGTCGTCGATTTCGTCAAGGAGGCCGGAAAACCGACCAATACCGGCCAGGCGATCGCGGCGATTTCGATCGACGCGTTCACGCCGGCCGCCGAGTTCAAGCGCTCGGTCGATCAGGTGATCCGCGATATTCGCAACTCACCGAAGCTGCCCGGCGTCGAGCGCATTTGGCTACCGGGCGAGCAGAGCTACACCAAGCTGCAGGATCGCCGTGCGCACGGCGTGCCGATCCCGAAAGCGCTGCGCGACAGCCTCGACGCCGTGGCCCGCGACTTCAATGTCGATGCGCTCTGACAATGTCGTCGTCCGCGAAGGCGGACGACCCAGTAATCACGATTGCCATAATTCGTTCTGATACATCACGGAATACTGGATGCTCCGCCTGCGCGGAGCATGACAGGGAGGAATCGGAATGGTTGAACAATCTCCCGTCGGCGTCGTCGGCCTCGGTCTCATGGGCGACGTCTACACCCGCCGACTGCTCGCGGCCGGCATCAATGTCATCGGTTTTGACGTCGACGCCGAGAAAAACCGGCGTATTGCGCAACTCGGCGCGCGCACCGCGGCGCTCGCTGATATTGCGCGCGACTGCGATCCCATCGTACTCGCCGTGTTCAGTACCGATCAGGTCGAAGATGTCGTCGAGCACGCGTTGCTCCCAGCCGCGGCCGGCAAGATCGTGCTGTGTACCAGCACCTGCGACCCCGACCGCATCGCGGCGCTTGGCGACCGCATCGGCGGCAAGCTGCGTTTTCTGGAGACGCCGGTATCGGGCACCAGCGAGCAAGTTCGCGACGGTGACGGCGTCGGACTGATCGGTGGCGATCAAGAGATCGCGGCCGACGCCAAGCCAGTGCTCGACGTGCTGTTTCCGAAGCGCTTCCATATCGGCAAGGTCGGTGACGGCGGCCGGGCCAAGCTCGCCGTCAATCTTATTCTCGGCCTCAACCGCATGGCGCTGGCCGAAGGCCTGGTGTTCGCCGAGCGCATCGGGCTCGATCCCGCGGCATTCCTGAAAGTCGCGCGCAACTCTGCGGCGGCCTCGCAGGTCATGGATACCAAGGGACAGAAAATGATCAGCGGCGATTTTGCGCCGCAGGGTTACGTCAAACAGCACCTCAAGGACGTCCACCTGATGCTCGACCAGGCGCAGCGCGTCGGCCAGAAACTGCCGCTTCTGGAAATTCACGCCGATGCCCTGGAAGCCTGCATGCGTCACGGCGAGGGCGACAAGGACAACAGCGTCATCATCGAGGAAATCCGCCGGCGGGTGCGCTGACGCGGGCAGCTCCCGTCAAAACGAGTGGAACGAGAGTCCGCGTTCTGCTTTTAATATCTCGGGTCCATTTGCGGGTGTTGGGTGCCTTTATTTCGAGGCGAAAATGCGATTGGCACATGCTTTGATAGCGATTGCCTTGCTGGCAAGCGTGGCGGGTTGCAGCAAGGGCCCGCAAGGCGATCAAGGCCCGCCGGGGCCTCAAGGACCTAAGGGCGATACCGGCCCGGCTGGCCCAGTCGGTGGCCCGGGTCCGCCCGGCCCGCAAGGGCCACAGGGTGAAAAGGGGGCGCCGAGTCCGAACGTGCGGGTGGTTCGATCGGATTGTGCTGCGGCGAGTTGCACGATCGAGTGTCGCGACAACGAAATCCTCCTCACCGCCTATTGTGGGCCGAACCGAAATGCCGCTACGCCGCTCGGCGAACGCGGCGCTTCATGCGGGGTCGCCGCCAATGCGGCCAATGGCCCGCTGGTCGTAGTGTGTGTCGGAGCGCCACAGTAATCCTGCTTCGCTAAAGTACGACCGACAAATTCGGCAGCGGCAGTGTCGTGTGGTCAATAAAAACAACACGGCGAGCCAGTTTAAGCGCGCCGTCATGTTCACGAAGTTCGTCATGGCGCTCCGCCGAGACGATGATGTTCTCTTCGTCGCGCCCCCAGTAGTAGAGCAGGTTGCTCTTCACCGAGAGCCGATCCGTGGCGCTCCGGTCGACGCGGACGTTCGACACGTTGCGCCGCGTCCTTGACGGTGGAAACTCTGACCAGCCGCCGGCGCCAAACCGCTTCATTCTTGCCTCGAGCGAACCGAAATGCTCGATCATGTGGAATGACCTCGCGCTAAAGGCCTTGTCGAGTTCGTCCTGCGACCGTGTGCATCGAACTGGAATCCGGTAGTCGATCGTCCGATCCAGCAGCAATAGCCAATCGAGCAGCTTGAAGCCGTCCAGCAGTTCGGCTTCCTGGAACAGGAACTGCTCAGCGCAGAACTGATCCTGGATACGCGAGGAGATATTGTCATTCTGCATCAGATAATCACCGACACGCTCAGGCCGATATGGCGCGGCTCCAGTGACGCCAGAACGTCCGCTGGACGCCCTCTTCGAGGTTCGAAGTCATAGACGATGCCTGGGCCGGGCCAGTCGGCGATGACCTTTGCGTCACTCATGCCTGCAAGTCCCATTTGATAGTTGAGCATGATGTTTTGTTGTTTGGCGAATTGTCCTTTTGCCGCCCTCGATACGCCGGCCCAGGCGATCGAATCATCCTGTTCGAAATTTCCGGAAGGGCTGAAGCTTGCGACGGCCGCTCGATAGGCGCGTTCCTTGTATTCCGCAGGAGCGCTCCGCGGCACCAGAACCCAGCTCCAGGCTTCCATTTTTCCGGGTGCGCGCGGCTTCCACTGGCGCAAGCTGAAAAAGGCCGCGCCCTCGTTGCCCGGCGCATCCTTCGCAAAAATATGAATAAGCGAGAGGTTGGGGAAGATTGTGCCGGTATAGACCACCGCCCGCCGGACAAGGTCAAACTGGGCTTCAGACAATTCGCTGCCAGAGCTGAACTCCCGATGCACCTCCTGCGGATAGCCCCAGAAATAGGTCGCGCCAGGGTCCTTTCGCCGAATACTGGTCGAATGGCCGCCGCATTCCGTGACGTGGATGTCGTTTTTTCCGCCGCTGGCGCCGGCCGCATCGGAAAGGCCGATGCGCACGATCGACTGATGCAGGGTTTGGGTGTGATAGCTGTCGCCGGCAAAATTATCGGAACCTGATTTCCAATCGGCGTCGACATGCCAACGATGCGGCTCACCGACGACTTCCATGCCGCTCGGTGACAACGCCAAATTCAAATCGAGATACCAGCGGTACTCGCCGAGATGTTCGACCAGCGGACGGATGTTGGGATCGAGCGACGCGAAGATCAAACCACGATAGGCTTCGGTGCGCGGCGCCGGCAGCAGTCCCCATTGCTTCAGGTCGAGAGCCTTGTAGGCAGTGTGAATGTTCGGCACGCCCGACAGTTCGCCGGTATTTCTGTAAGTCCAGCCGTGGTAGGGGCAGAAAAACGATTTCGTATTGCCTTTGTCCGCAAGGCACAGCCGCGCACCGCGATGCCGGCAGCTGTCGAACAGGACGCGGACAATGTTGTCGTGGCCCCGGACCACAATGAACGGGTCGTTGCCGATTGTGCGCGCAACGTAGTCACCCGGATTAGGAATCTCCGTCTCATGCGCGAGGAAGATCCAGTTGCGGCCAAAAATCCTTTCGAGCTCGAGTTCGTAAATGGATTGATCGTGGAAAAGCCAAAGCGGTAGCGAACCGGATTCGACCAGCCCCTCGACGGCAGCCAATCGCCGATGGTCCGATGCGATTCAGGCGATGCGGCGGCTGGTATGGACACGGTTCAATCGGCTTTCGCCATCAGCAGTAGGTCTGCAACTTACACGATTATATTCTCATAATATATTCTACAGATTGTATCAAGGAGAATTACTCGGCCTGGAAGAGGCGGAATGGCGCCAAGAGAGGCACGGCGATGCTTAATCTAAAAAACTCTAACTCATCCAAATACTTGCTTAAAAACCGTCGCCGATAATGACAACGTCTAGCTCGGTCGGCGAAGCCATTATGACACCTTAAGCATATCGCTCGCCGTGCGCTCCGTCCGAAACGCCGTGCAAATGACATCAATAAAAAACGGTCCGCCTTCAAGCGCGCGGTCCGATCCCGCCGATCGTGGACCGTCATCCCTGTTCGAGATCGCACCGAAGGTAAGAAAGTAAGGCTGCAACCCGCGCATCCACGGGCGTCGTGTTTTTAGCAAGCGCCTCGTGAACAGCGGCAAGGGCTGGGAGGGAATGCTGCGCCCGCGCAATAGTTTCAAATACAATGGCGGTTCGCGGTCTCGCGCCGGCGCGGATGCGGGCTTCGACGGACGAGACGAAACCGGTTTCGCCGGGCAGCGGCACCTCGACAGCGTTGGCCGGCGCGATGGCGTTCAACGCGGCAATGACCGTGGCAATTCGGTCCGAAAGCGGCTGCTCAGTGAGGGCGCCCGGGAAGATCGGCTTGCCGCAGACATAATCCTGCTGCCCATACCCGATCGGAAATGGAACGTATGTTTATATGAAGTTCTCCCTATATTCTATAACACATTGAATTCATCGGGACTCTGCCGGGGCTTTTTTTTTGCGCGCCTCACTTGGCGACCACTTTCTGTTTGACACCTGCGGACACCATTTAGCAGTCCCCGATGGTTGGCCAAGAACGCTTGAAAATCCTGGTCGGAAACGCGGACCAGTCCGTTGATCCGGTGTGCAACGAGAAGCCCCTCATCGATCCAGCGGCGGACACTGCGCGTCGACGCTTCGACACAGTCGGCGATCTGCTCGATCGTGTAGAATTTTGGGGAAGAACTCGACGGCCGCGATTTCATATTCGCCTCCAATTGCTCAAAACCGCCCGCGGATTGCACGGTGCCCTTCCGTTCTCGCGCGACTTATTCAACGCTTCGGAAATATTGGGGATTACCGTCCAAGAACGCGACGCCCAGGGTTGACAACCCTAAGACTGCTCACCAAAATGTCAGTCTTAGATTTCTTCGAACCGCAACCCATTCCGGTGTCCCCGCCGCTGTTGATCGAACGCCGTATCCGCGATGAAGGCTTCGTGCGCAATAAGGCGATCTACATCGCGCTGGGTGTTCTACCCGACGGCACTAAGGAGATTCTTGGCATCTGGATCGAACAGACCGAGGGCGCCAAATTCTGGCTACGCGTCGTCAACGAGTTGAAGAGCCGCGGGGTTCAGGACATTCTCATCGCCGTGGTCGACGGCCTGAAGGGTTTTCCCGAGGCCATTAATGCCGTTTTCCCACAGACAATCGTTCAAACCTGCATCGTCCACCTGATCCGCCATTCCATGGATTTTGCCTCCTGGAAGGATCGCAAGAGCTTGGTGCAGGCGTTGCGGACTGTCTATCGTGCTGCCGATGCTGCTGCTTGGAGCGGCCGGCGATCAAAAAGCGAGCTGCGCGTTGAAAAAAGGAATAGCGCGCGCGGCATATCGCGCGATTGTCGCGTAGATGCGCCTTGATCTCGCGGCGGACGCGCCGCCGCAAGCTGCCGCGTAAGCCCTGGGTGAGGCTGTTCGACAATTCATGCTCCGCAAGAAACTGGTTTTAGACCTGCCCAGGAAAGTGCATAGAACATTAAGTGAATTAGGCAATGACAAATAAAAGTGACGCGTAATTCGTTAGCGCCTGACCGACGAGAAGTGATTTTCCTTCATCCGTTCGAGCTCGGCGTTGACGCGATCGACGGAAAGGCCTGTCACGCCGAAGCGTTCGAATAGCGACGCTATGAGCGGGTGAAGTATCTCGGCCAGCTTCGTGGGGATGTCCTTCGCCGGCACCGCCGTTTCAAGCACCGCTTCATCGCTCCGGGCAGCGCCGCCCTCGAACATAAGATCGCTCATGGGATTGCCCCACGCGCGCAGAACGCGCCCGCTAAGGCCGGTGTAGAGCGCACGCAGGCGCACCGTGACTTTATGTTGGTCTTCGGCGAGTTGATCGGCGAGGTTTTTGGCGTGCAGCAGCGCTTCCCCGAGCCGCCATGTCGGCAAGGTCGTGTCGAAGATCGTGCGCGGGGGAAACGTGTCCTGACTGTCCTCCTGATAGCCTCGAATGATGAAGGCGCGGCCGGTGGGAGCGGCGCGCCAGAAATCGCAATGGGCGGCATCGCCCAGCGGCCGGTTTGCTCCGGCGTCGGACGGCTTGAGCCAGCATTCGATCACGCCGTCCTGCTCATACGGCTCAAGTTCGGGACGGCCGGGAAACAGAAACAGCGGCCATCCGGTATGCGGCACGACGGACTTTTGAAGGAATATCTTCAGCTCATGAAGCTCGACCGGGATGAGATCGCCCTCCAGGGCGTAGTCGATGCGATACCACCCGTCCGGAAAACGCCCGGGTGAATCCTCGGGAAGGTTTTTGGTGAGATCGCGCCAGCGCGCGAACGCCTCTTGAACGAATGCTCCCTGAACGCCTTCCTTACCCGGCTCCTCAACCAGACCGACGACGCGCAGAATGTCGAAAGCCTTGGCAAGCGTGAGCGTCTCCTCGCCGCGATCGAACGAGACGATCGTCGGAATGCTGACGCTCGCCAGCGCGGCGTGTTCGCGCTGCGTCAGCTTCTCCGCCTTGCGTCGGCGGATGGCTTCGTTGACCAGCTCGCGCCAGTTGAGAGGCGCTATTCCCCCAGAATTCTCAGACATGCTCGGCTCACAATTTCAGAGTAGCGATGGATAAACCCGTCCGGCGGCTCGGCGGGCGGCGGCTTCAAAAGCCCGGCGGCACGACGCACGCGGTTGTGCAAATCCGTGAAAGTCTGATCGACGGCGCGTTGCGAGAGGCCGATGCTTAGTCCGAACTTCTGCAGGATGGTCGCGCGTAACTTGATCGAGATGTCGGCTTCTTGCCGTTGATGGACAAAGCGATATTCTGGTCGAACCCGTCATAGAGCGCCGTGTTGACAATATCGTAGGCCGGCGAGAGACGCAGGCCGTCCGTCGGTCTCCAACAGCGAAAAGTTCTTGAGGTGAGCGTCGCAATTGCCGACGAGCACAAAGACGATCAGACGGCGGAAGAAACGCGCGACGTCGATCTCGGGGCGGACGGAATGCTGCTTGATGGCGGCGGCTACGTCTTCATAGGAGGCATCGTATTTGCCGGCGAAATCCTGTCCCCGGGGCTTGTTCAGGATTTGCGCGAAATCTTCGAGGCGCAATTTGCCGCCGTCGGGCTTGCGGTCGAAACGCGTGACGATGAGCGCGGTTTCGTTCAGGACGGCGACGGTGCCAATGAGCAAATTCGTTGACCTCCTCCTTGCCGAGGAGTTCCGCGCTCCAGCGGAGGCTCAAGGCTTCGTTGCGCACGAGAGAGCCGACGCGCTCGCGCTCGGAATTGAATTTGGCGATGTAGGGCGCAAGGCCCTTCGGCCCCGCCGGGGCAAACCCGTTTCCTTCCTTGATGACCAGAAGCTTTCTCTGGATGCCGGAAATGGTCCGGCCGGGGCTGGCGGTGATCTCGGTGACCGGAGCTGCGTCTTGCCCTTCTTGCTCCCGGCAGGTGGCGGACGCCGACCGCGCCGATGCAGTCCGCGCCATAGCGGAGCAGCAAGCCGAAATCATCTTCTCCGCGATGTGCGCGACGCGTGCCTGCTTTTCGCGGAGCCAGCCTTCCGGACCGAGGTGCTGAAAGAAGGGATGAACGCCCTGCGCCCACTCATGCTCGCGTTGCAGAACGGGGAGCGAGCAGGCGATTTGAGTCTGCCACTTCGGCGCATAGATAAAGCGGGTCCCTCCGCCGGCCGTCTCTTCGAGTGTGCCGGCGGGTTGGTCCTTGAACAGAATTTCTGCCTTTCGCAGGTTCATGCTAAACTCCAGCTTCGCGCTTCAATTTTCTTCATATCCTTCCGGCCTGATGATTAAATATGATTGCGCAAATTGACAACTTCAATGCCAACAAGAAGATATACCTTACTATATCTCAGTTTATATAACATTAGGAAACCCGAGTTTTTCAAAGCGATTAAAAAGCAGCCACTTAGGACCATTAGGAACTTTCATTTAAGCACGGAAGCGCCTTGGCTTGACTATGTGTTCTCTTTATGTTCTCAATGGGCCATGGGCGTCATTTTGGAGATCAACCGGGACTTCCCCTACCAGGTGGCCTTGTCGTTCGATGAGGCTGCGATGGAGGTGCTCGATTGGCTCGAAGGCTGCGATTTCGAATGGGACATGTACGTCGATCTTCCCGCGAACGCCGTGCGGTACTGTTTCCGCACGATCGCGGATGCGTCGGCGTTCAAGCAGCGGTTCGTGCATGCGGCAGGAAGGGCGAGCTGTCGCCGGCCGGCATTGACCGCGGCTGGCCTCATCAAATCGCGCTGCCGGCTCGCTTTTGCGAGAACGGCGGCTACAAGGAAATTCACGATTTCTGCAACGACCTCACGCTCTGTACGCGAGGCCACGCCGTCTACGATGGCGAGTGGGTTCACGTCTACTGCTTCGCCAAAGCGGAGGACGCCGAGAAATTCAGGCAGCGCTTCGGCGGCATGAAGTTCGATCCGGCGCAACGGGGAAAGGGACGCAACTGGGCGCGCTAGGACAGGCGCTGACGTGTCATGCGTGATGTGGCTTAATTAGCTGGTGACGATGGTTATATGTCCGGGATGATGCGGAACTCAAGGTGCCATGTGCGGTCGCGTTCGTTTGTCGTCTGACTTTTCGGAAATCAAGATCCGCCTCAAATTCGACGCCGGACGCGCCGGCGCCGAACTTTGAGCCGACTGGAACATGCCGCCGACCGCGCCGATGCTTGTCGCCATCCGCTCGGTGGACGGCCAGCGCGTACCGAAGATGATGAAGTGGGGCCTCATTCCGCATTGGGCGAAAGACGACAAGCTGCAATATTCGACCTTCAACGCCCGCGCAGAGGATTTCACGACAAGCCGGCTTTTCGCGACGCCTGGAAGTGGGGCCAACGCTGCCTCGTCGTCACCGACGGCTTCTACGAGTGGAAAAAGCTCGATCCAAAGGCAAAGATAAACAGCCCTACGCGATCGCCATGGCCGATGAAGCCAAATGGTGATGGCCGGCCTATGGGCCAAATGGAAATCGCCGAAAGGCGAACAGATTTTGAGTTGCACGGTCCTGACCTGCCGCCCGTAAACAAGATGGGCGAGCTGCACGATCGGATGCCAGTCATTCTCGACGAAGTCGACTGGCCGAAGTGGCTAGGCGAAGAGCCGGCGAACGAAGAAGAACTGCTGGCGCTGCTAAAACCGTGCCGCGAGGAATGGCTGAAAATTTGGCCCGTGGCTAAGATGGTAGGCAATGTGACGAGCGGTGGGGCTCGGCTTGAGACGCCGGTCCCGTGACGGTGGGATGGCGCTGTCCTTTCAATCACGTCGGGAGATATGGGGGACGACGGATGCCACACTTGTGGTAGATCGCCTCAAAGAACGGCAATAAGGCGGTAGTCGCTGATTGATTGCGTTCATAAGAGCCCTGAATGATAATTTGCTCCGCGGGAACATTCGTTATATTACCGGAACCTGCAAATCTCATCTGGCCCTGTGGCGGCGGAAATATCGAGATCGACGAGAATTTATTCCAGTGAGACCGGCGATCCACCGGTAAGGCGGATGCAATCCTAAACGCTCAAGGAAGGTGGCATAATCTTTAATGCGTTCAGTCCACGCTTTTCTCTATCTCACCAACAAAAATCTGAGACGAATTTGTCCCTAAAAGCCATGTGTCAATTGCCCAAATTTCGCCGGTCTCGAAAGCAAATACGACTGAATTTTGCTTGAGCTCTTCGATCGTCTGCGGTAAGAAGATTGCAGTAGCCGACACCATCTGCAGCGCGGAGCATGTAAAGACTGCTCCATATGAATGGTTGTAGAACAACAGTTCCACTGCGACTGGCCTCGCGCAAGTCTTGAGCCGTCCAGACCCTGCCGGGATGCGAATTCGGCATAACCCGAAGCCATGTGCTAGCGCCAGTCGCTAGGCTGACGGTTTGCCCGGGAACACTACCGAACGGCATCAACTCCCACCGATTGCCTATCGGCTCTCCCGGCGCTCGAAATCTCGCCGGGCCATCCTTGGTTTGCGGCTTTTGCAAAACATCTTGTTTCTCACGGATAATCTTGGCTTGTTGTGCAATGAACGGTTTGAGAGCCTCAACTGGCGGCGCTGTAAGATGGTGAGATGCCGTTGCGATCGTTTGCTTGCCCTTCGTCGGGGGGCAACGTAAACAAGATCGAGACCGCCTCTGGATTGCAGGTCGAATGGTAGATCGGCTCGGCTGCCATAGTGTTCGTTCATAACCATCAGAAGCGCTCGATCTGTAAGCGCATGGAAAGCGTAGCCGAGCTCAATTGCGACGTTGGGATTGATAACCTTCTTTGGCGGCTCTCGCTCACCCTGAGGGGCAACAACTCCGACAGAAGTGACATCCGCTACAAACACAGCGGATTGTTCGATTTTTTCAAGAATAACTCGCGTTAAATCGGGACTGCCGGAAATTCCTTTCCGATCTTGGTCGAGATGCATTGCGGGTCAAACCTCGCGCTCAGTCGGCTCCTCGACATCGGGCGCTTCCTTAAGCTGTTCGATCGCTGCAGTCAGGGCGTCACGTACAAAGTGGCGCCCGACCTTGCAGAGAGTATCCGATTGCCAGGACCAAAAGACCTTCATCTTGCCCTTCAGTTCGTTCCGCGCACGGAAATCCACAATCTGCGTGTGACCAAGATAACCGACACCCGTCTCGTGGGTGACAATGTTAACGCGGACACAGTG
>CAWFBB010000025.1:0-37187 GCA_963813825.1 uncultured Alphaproteobacteria bacterium | reverse complement strand
GTTCTCGTGATCGGCGGCGGCCCGGTCGGCCTCGCGCTGGCCGGCGATCTCGGCTGGCGCGGCATTTCCTGTGCGCTGATCGAGCAGAGCGATGGCTCGATCTATCAGCCGCGCATGGACCTGGTCGGCGTCCGCACCATGGAGTTCTGCCGGCGCTGGGGCTTGGTACCGGCCGTCGAAGCTTCGCCCTACCCGCGCGATTACGCGCAGGACAATATCTATCTCACCAGTCTCACGGGCTACGAGCTCGGACGTGAGCGCTTTCCCGGCATCGGCCAGGCGCCGCCGCCGAAGGAAAGCCCACAGCGTCGCGAACGCTGCCCGCAGAACATGTTCGACCCTATTTTGCGCGCATTCGCGGCATCGCAAAAAACAGTCGAGATGCGTTATCGGACGCGGCTTATCTCGTTCTCGCAGACCGCTGATCACGTGACCGCCGTGGTCGAGAATGCCGAGACCGGCGCGCGCGAAGATATTGTCGCGCGTTACATCGTCGGCTGCGACGGCGCACGCAGCTTGGTGCGCGAGACGCTTGGCATTGCGATGCATGGCACGCCGGTGCTGACCTACACCACAAACGTGATCTTCCGCTGCCCGCACCTGCTCTCGCTGCACGACAAGGGCAAGGCTTACCGTCACATCTTCATCGGCCCGGAAGGCACCTGGTCGACGCTCGTCGCGATCAACGGCCGCGACCAATGGCGTTTCTCCATCATCGGCGGATCGGATCAGCGCGAGTATACGACCGATGAGATAAAGGCTGCGATCCGCCGTGCCGTCGGCCGCGACTTCGAGTTCGAGATTTTGAGCGTGGTACCTTGGGTACGGCGCGAATTGGTCGCAGACAATTATCGTAACAATCGCGGCTTTGTAGCCGGCGATGCCGCGCACGTGATGTCGCCGACCGGTGGCTTCGGCATGAATACCGGCATCCAGGACGCCGTCGACCTGTCCTGGAAGCTCGCGGCCGTGCTCGAGGGCTGGGGCGGCAATGGCCTGCTCGATTCCTACGGCGTCGAGCGGCAGCCGATCGGCACCCGCAATGTCGCCGAGGCGAGCGGCAATCTTCGCCGCATGCTCTCGGTTCCCCCTCACCCGGACCTTCTGGACGACACGCCGCAGGGCGCCGCGATGCGCGAGAAGGTGGGACGGGAATTCAGCGAGACCATGCGCCACGAATGGTTCACGCTCGGCGCCCATCTCGGCTATCGCTACGAGGGTTCGCCGGTTTGCTGCCCGGATGGCTCGGCCGCTCCCGCCGACGATCCGCGAAACTATGTGCCGACGGCGCGCCCCGGGCATCGCGCCCCGCACGCTTTTCTGGCGGACGGGCGCTCAATTCTCGATCTGTTCGGCCGCGGTTTTACGCTGCTGGGCTTCGGCGCGAGCGCCGAGGAGGCCGAACCGCTCCTGGCTGCTGCTCGGCGACGCAATGTGCCGATGAGCTTTGCCGCGATTGCCGAGCCCGGCATCGCCGCCCTTTATCAGTGCAAATTCGTACTGGTGCGCCCAGATGGCCATGTCGCCTGGCGGGCCGACCGCATGCCGGACGATGCGCCAAGCCTCGTCGACGTCGTGCGCGGCGCGTCGAAGACTTGAGGCAGCCATGCCAAAAGGCGCCGGTGCAAGCGGCAAGATTTCCGGCTAGACTATGGGCGACCATTGACGAGGCATCCGATGAAAGCCCCTTCTCGAAACGATCTGGCACAATCCGGCACGCTCGAAGAACTCTACGGCAAGCTCGATCAGATCGGCATTGCTCCCGGCTGGTCAAAGAAAACGCCGTCGTTATGGCCGGCGCCGCGAAAGAATTTCGTGCCGGCGCACTGGCGCTACGAACAGGCGCGCGGCGCGCTCGACGCCGCCGGCCGCCTCATCAACACCGAGCTCGCCGAGCGGCGCAACCTCACCCTGACTAATCCGGCAGCGACTGAGAGCGGCTACGGCACCCTTCGCACCATGGTTTCGGCCTATCAGATGATCATGCCGGGCGAATGGGCACGCGCGCATCGCCACACACCGAACGCGCTGCGGCTGATCCTCGACTCCGATCCGGGTGTGTACACCGAAGTCGATGGCGTCAAGATTTCGATGGAGCCGGGCGACGTGCTGTTGACGCCAAACTGGTCCAGCCACGGCCACGGCAACGACAGCCGCGCCAACGCTTACTGGCTCGATTTCCTCGATGTGCCGCTGGTGCAACTGCTCGAGCCGATGTTCTTCGAGCCGGCGGAAGAGGACAAAACCCACGAGGCGTTCGAGACCGCGCCACCCACCAAAGACTCGCCGTTCGTGTTCCCGATCGGCGAAACGCTCAAGCGCCTCGATGCCACGGCGCAAGAGCCTGCCGGGCGGTTCGCTACCCACGTCGAGCTCGGAAATCCGGCGATGGACACCATCGGGCTGCACATGATGCGGCTCGCCCCAAAAATCAAAACGGCGCCGTATCGCACCACCGCAAACAATATCTACGCCGCGGTGAAAGGCAGCGGCGCAACGACGGTCGATGGCGAGCGCTTCGAATGGAGCCGCGGCGACGTCATTGCCGCTCCCGCCTGGTTGCCGCACTTCCATGAGGCCGCCGAGGATGCGCTGTTGCTGCGCGTCACCGACGAGCCGGTGATGCAGCGGCTTGGCTTCCATCGCATCGAGGAGCCTGCGCCAGTTACGCACTGATCGTGGATCGGACAACGCGGATTGCGGTCGTCGGCGCCGGCCTCGGCGGCTTGAGTGCCGCCGGCTTCCTGCAACGCTCCGGATTCCCGGTCCGGGTCTTCGAACAAGCACCTGCCTTTTCGCGGATCGGCGCCGGAATCATCCTGAGCGCCAACGTCACGAAAATTCTGCGCCGCCTTGGAGTTGAGCAGGCCCTCATCGAGGCCGGCATCAAATCGCAGTGCTACATCAGCCGCGCCTGGGACAGCGGCGAGACGCTGTATGCGATCGCGTTCGATGCGAAAACAGAGCAACGCTTCGGCGGGCCCTATGTGCATATCCACCGCGGCGATTTACATGGCGTTCTTGAGCGCGTTGTCACACCCGGCACGATCGTCTTTGGCCACCAGCTTGCAGGCATCGACGAGACGGGCAACGCCGTGCGCCTGATCTTCGGCAACGGCGCTACCGCGGAGGCCGATATCGTCATCGGCGCCGACGGCATCCGCTCGAAAGTCCGGGAATTCGTTATCGACCGTGAGCCGCCGCAATTTGTCGGCGCGGCCGCGTACCGGGCGATCTTCCCGGCCGAGAGACTGCGAGACTTCAAAATCCCGGACTGCACCAAATGGTGGGGCCGCGACCGGCATTGCCTGCCCTATTACCTCACCGGCAGACGCGATGAGGTGTACGCCATCGGCGTCGTGCCGGTGCCGCGATGGGACGGCGATGAGTCGCCGTTGCCCGCGACGCGCGATCAATACCTGGAGGCCTTTTCCGGCTTTCATGCCGACTTGCAGCACGTCCTTGAAGCGGTGGACAGCGTCAGTCTGTGGCCAATCTATGATCGCGAACGCAACGATCGCTGGAGCGCTGGACCGCTCGTGCTGCTGGGCGACGCGTGCCATCCGATGCGCCCGTTCATGGCGGCCGGCGGCGCCATGGCGGTGGAGGACGCTGCGATCTTGAGCCGCTGCCTTGCAACTTTCGACGATAGCGTCACGGCATTCCGCAGCTATGCAGCGACGCGAATTCCACGCGTGAGCGAGGTCCAGCGTATCTCCGTCGCCAATACCTGGATGGGCGGGCCGACCGACACCGACTGGTTCTATTGTTACGATGCCTGTACGGCGCCACTTGCAGCGCCGATTTGATCGAGATCGAGCCATGTCCGAACCGATGCCGGACCCGATGATCGCACGAGACCTTGTCGGCTATGGCGAGAAGCCACCGCATCCGCACTGGCCCGGCGGTGCTTTGATCGCGGTCAACTTCAACCTCAATGTCGAAGGCGGCGGTGAATTGTCCCTGATCAACGGCGATGGCGAATCCGAGGGAATGCTCAACGACATCGGGGTCGCCACGCAGCGCGGCCGGCGCGTTCCGCTCGTCGAATCCGTGTTCGAGTATGGCAGCCGCCGCGGCGCCTGGCGGGTGCTCGAGGTTTTCCGCGAGTTCAGCGTCAAGGCGAGCATCCTCGGCGTCGCCCGCGCGCTGGAGCAAAATCCGGCATTGGCCAAGGCGTGCGTCGCCCAGGGCCACGAAATCGTTAGCCATGGCCACCGCTGGATCGATTATGGCGCCGTTGCCGAGGACGTCGAACGCGAGCACATCCGCCGCGCCGTCGACATTCTGACCGGGCTGACCGGCTCAAGACCAATCGGTTGGATGACGGGCCGGCCCGGCCCCAACACGCGGCGGCTTCTGGTCGAAGCCGGCGGTTTCCTCTACGACCGCGACTCGCTTGCCGACGAGTTGCCTTATTGGCTGTCGATCGGGAAGCAGACGCATCTCGTCATTCCTTATTCCTATGAGGCCAATGACAACCGGTTCAACGAGAACGGCGGCTTCTCCACCGCCGACGATTTTTTTCTCTACATGCGCGACGCCTTCGACGTGCTTTATCGCGAGGGCCAACGCGGCGCGCCAAAGCTTTTCTCCATCGGCCTGCATGACCGGCTGATTGGCAGGCCGGGCCGCTGCCAGGGACTGATCAAGCTTCTCGGCTACATGCGCGGCTTTGACGGCGTCTGGTTCTGCACCGGCGCGGAGATTGCGCATCACTGGCGCAAGGAGTTCCCTGCCGCCAGCCGCTGAACGGCGCAGACCAACGGAAAGCACAAGCAATCATGAAAATGCCCGGCCGCATCGTCGACATCTCGGCAACGCTCGATAACGACACGGTGCTCGATCCGCCGTTCATGCGGCCGAAAATCGAATACCACACGCACGCCGAAACAGCGCCGCTGATGTGCGAGATCTTCCCCGGCTTGCGTCCCCAGGACCTGCCGGAGGGCGAAGGCTGGGCCATCGAGAACGTGCACATCGCGACGCACAATGGCACGCACATGGATGCACCGGTGCATTTCCAGTCGAAGTCGGTCGACGGCAAGCCGATGATGACGATCGACCAGGTGCCGCTCGACTGGTTCTTTCGCCCGGGCGTCAAGCTCGATTTCAGAAACCTGCCCGATGGACACGTCGTCATTGCCGCCGAGGTCGAGGCGGAATTGAAACGCATCGGCCACACGCTCGCACCGTTCGACATCGTGCTGGTCAATACCCGCGCCGCGAGCTGCATGGGCACCGACGAGTATTTGACTGCCGGGATCGGCATGGGCCGCGAGGCGACGCTTTATCTGACCTCGCGCGGCGTCCGGGTCGCCGGCATTGATGCCTGGGGCTGGGACGCCCCGTTCGCCCATATGCGTGAACGCTGGCTCAAGACCCATGATCCCTCGATCATTTGGGAAGGCCACAAGGCCGGCCGGGAGATTCCGTATTGCCATATGGAAAAATTGTGCAATCTGGATCAGCTTCCAGTCGACGGTTTCACCGTGGCCTGCTTTCCGCACAAGATCAAAGGCGCATCGGGCGGTTGGATCCGCGCCGTCGCGCTGTTCGACTGATCATCAGGTCAGACGGCGACTTTCTTGAGGAAACCTTCGATCTCGCCGCGCAGATTGCCGACCGAAGTATCGACCGATTTCGAAGCCGTCAGCACGGTCTCGGCCGCCGTGCGGGTTCCGAGCGCGGCTTCGGCGACTTTGCTCAGCGCTGCGACGACCGTGCTGGTTCCACCGGCCGCATTCGCAGCGTTGCGCGAAATTTCCGACGTCGCCGCGTTCTGCTCCAGGATCGAGGCGGCGGCGCTCGCCGTGCGTGTAGAAATCTCGTGCATACTTTGCTCGATGCCGTGCACCGCCTCGACCGCCCCGTTCGTCGATTGCTGCACCGCCTGAATGTGGCGCGTGATTTCCTCGGTTGCTTTCGCGGTTTCGACAGCCAGCGATTTGACCTCATTGGCGACGACGGCAAAACCCCGTCCCGCGCTTCCCGCCCGAGCCGCCTCGATGGTGGCGTTGAGCGCGAGCAAATTAGTCTGGCCCGCGATGTTGCGGATCAGCATGACGACGTCGCCGATCTTCTGGGCGGCCTGAACCAGTCCGGCATATTGACCGTTCGTCGCCTTGGCGTTGTTCACGGCATTGCCGACCAGTTCGGTAGTCTGGGCGAGCTGCAAGTTGATCTCAGAGATCGAGGCCGATAGCTCCTCCGCCGAACCCGCAACCAGCGAAACGTTGGCCGAAGCGTCATTCGACTCCCGCAGCGCGCCTTCCGCATGCTGTGTCGTCTCGTGAGACGACCCGATCAATGCATTAGCCATCGACCTCATGGCGGCGGTCGAGTGGCTGACCGTGCCGATCACCTCCTCGACCCTGTCGCGGAACGACGAAATCGCGCTTTCGGTCAGCAACCTGCGATTCTCCTGCGCCAGCATCGTGTCGCGCTGCTGCTCAAGCTGCTGGCGCTCGGTAATGTCCTCGTGGGTAGCGACCCAGCCGCCATCATTCATCGGCTGGCGGATAACGCGGATCAGCCGGCCATCGGAAAGCTCGTCGACCCTGCTGGAAATCTTTTGCGTTGAATGCTGCCCCAAGGCACCGAGCTTTTTGCCGACGGCGCCGGCGTTCTTGTCGCCCTGGAGGATGCCGTTCATGACGCGATGGGCGATGATCGCCTCATGTGTTGCGCCGGATTTCAAAAGCTCCGGCGGCAGCCGATACAGGCTGCCATAACGCTCATTGCAGATCACCAGACGCTTGTTGCCATCGAACATGCACACTCCATGCGTCATGTTCTCGAGCGCCGTATGGAACCGCTCGTTGGTGCGCTCAACCGCCAGTTGCCGGCGGATGCTGGCGGTCATGGTGAGGACTTCGAGTATTGTCACAACGCAGGCGGCTGCGAAAAAGAACCAACGCCGTTGTTCGTAGTCGAAAGCGCTCTCGTGATCGGCCGGCAGCACATAGACAAGGCCGAGCCAGAAAATGGCGATGATCGCCATGCCTATGAGCGGAGCGGGCCGTATCAGGGTACGAAGGTACTGGTTGAGGCGCGAATTCATTTTGGCCAATGACTCAACGCTTTAATGCCCCGATTAGCGTTTGGATTTGGTTAAATTTGGTGTCTGGGTTCGGATCGATGCGTCAACGTCCGGTTGTTCACGAACCATTAACTAGCCGGCCGCATCGCGAATGGACGACGATCACGCACGACGCTCCGCCCGGAACCGCAGCAGGGCGGGTGGCGGCCTTTGCCGCGCTGTGCGAGGATTGCCTGCCCGCCACTGGCCCATTTATACCCTCCGGCATCATGAACGAAGGCATCGGACAGACGGTACGCCGCAAGGAGGACTTGCGCCTCATCACCGGCCACGGCTGTTACAGCGACGATTTCAACTTTCCGGGCCAGGTTTATGGCGCGGCGGTACGCTCGCCGCATGCCCACGCCCTGATCCGCTCGATCGATGTCGAGGCAGCGCTGGCCATGCCGGGCGTTCTTGCGGTCCTGACCGGAGCGGATGCGCTGGCCGACGGCCTGACGCGCATTCCCCATCTCGCCGCCCCGGGAACGCCGCCCGACATCGTGCTCCATAACCGCGACGGCTCGCCGGTGCCGGCCGCGCCGCATCACGTTTTGCCGGCCGATCGCGTGCGTTTCGTGGGCACGGCGGTCGCGTTTGTCGTTGCCGAGACGGTGTCACAGGCCAAGGATGCCGCCGAACAGGTGGTCGTCGAATTCGAGCCGTTGCTGGTCGTGACCGACGCGAAGGCCGCGGCCGCACAGGACGCGCAGCGGCTCTACGATGACCTGCCAAATATCATGATCGACGCCGAGGTCGGCGATGCCAAGGCAACTGCCGATGTATTCGCGCGGGCGGCGCATGTCACGCGGCTCGACACGTGGATCAATCGCGTCACCGGCGTGCCGATGGAACCGCGCGCCGCCGTCGGAATCTATGACAAGGCAAGCGGCCGCTACACGCTCTATGCGGGCTCGGGCGGCATCGTGCGTCAGAAAAAAGAGCTTTCGGCAATCCTCGGCGTGCCGTTTGACGATGTGCGCGTCGTCGCCAAGGAAATCGGCGGCAATTTCGGCACCAAGAACAGCTTCTTCCCCGAGTTTGCGCTGGTCGTCTGGGCCTCGAAGCGCGTCGGGCGTCCGGTGAAATGGACCTGCGACCGCTCCGAGGCGTTCATCAGCGACTATATGGGCCGTGATCTCACGGTGTCGGCCGAGCTCGCCCTGGACGCCGACGGCCACTTTCTGGCGCTGCGTACGAACAACCTCAGCAATGTCGGCGCCCACAGCGGTTCGTACGTCCCGCTGGTCAAGGGCGTCGGACTGGCGACATCCGGTTACCGCATACCGGTCGCGCACATCAGAGCGCGCGCCGTGTTGTCGAATACCATGTGCACCACGCCATATCGCAGCGCCGGCCGTCCGGAAGTCATCTACGTCATCGAACGGCTGGTCGACAAAGCCGCGCAGGAACACGGCTTCGATAGAGTCGCGCTGCGCCGGCGCAACCTTATTCCGCCGTCGGCTTTTCCCTACAAAAATCCGCAAGGCATCGTCTATGACAACGGTACCTATCGGGCGGTAATGGATCGCGCGATGGAGCTTGGCGACTGGAAGGGCTTCAAGCGCCGACGGGCCGAGGCGCGCAAACGCAAGCGGCTGCGCGGCATCGGACTCTGCTCCTATCTGGAAACCACCGGCGGTTATCCGCGCGAACGCGCCGATATCACGGTGCATCCGGAAGGCCGCGTCGACGTTGTCGTCGGCACGCTGTCCAGCGGTCAAAGTCACGAGACGACCTTTGCGCAATGCGTGGCGGAGTGGCTCGGCGTGCCATTCGACGACGTTTACGTCAACGAGAGCGATACTGACATCGTCAAAGAAGGCGGCGGCTCCCATTCGGCGCGTTCGATGCGGCTTGCCGGCATTGTCATGGGCAACGCCTCCGACGCCGTCATCGAGAAGGGCAAGAAGATCGCCGCGCACATGCTGGAAACCGCCGAAGACGATATCGGCTTTGCCGCCGGGCGCTACACCGTCAAAGGTACAGACCGTTCGGTCGGAATTTACGATGTCGCGCGCGCGGCGGCGGACGGCAAAGCTTTGCCGGAGGAATTGCGCGGGCCGCTTGGCGCCACCGCCGACGAAACGATCCGGCAGCTCGGCTTTCCTTACGGCGCCCATGTTTGCGAGGTCGAGATCGATCCACAAACCGGCAAGCTCGACCTCGTGAACTATACCTGCGTGGACGATGTCGGCCGTGCCATTAACCCGATGGTCGTCGACGGCCAGACCCACGGCGGCGCGGCGCAAGGCATCGGCCAGGCGCTGTGGGAGCTTTGCGCTTATGACGCGCAGGGCCAATTCCTGTCAGGCTCGTTCATGGACTACGCAATGCCGCGCGCCGACGCTTTGCCGTCGTTCACCACCGACATCAGCCAGGTGCTTACGCCGACGAATAAGCTCGGTGTCCGCGGCGCCGGCGAAGGCGGCACGACCGGCGCACTCGGCGCGGTCGTCAATGCCGCCGTCGATGCGCTTTCGGAGTTTGGCGTCACTCATATCGAAATGCCGATAACGCCGGAGCGCGTCTGGCGTGCGATTCATACGTCAAAGAAATAACTGGGAGTGATTATGGCCGACATCCTGACCAAGCAAGACGGGCCGATCCTGCGCATCACCTTGAATCAGCCCGACCGTGGCAATGCCGTTTCCGACGAGATGGTGGCAGAACTTACCGGGATTATCGAAGGCGCGGACAAAAACGCCAACGTGGTCGTGTTGCGCGGCGCCGGCAAGGATTTCTGCATTGGCCGTGCCGTGATGGGTGCAAACCCGAAGCCGGACCCCGACGCGCTTGAGCGCCGCAATTTCAGCGACGTGGTGTTCAATTGCTACGGCGCTATGCGCGGGGCGAAGATCCCGATCATCGCCGTCGTGCAAGGTCGCGCCCTGGGTTTCGGCTGCGCCATTGCGGCGGCTTGCGACATCACGCTGGCAAGCGACGCGGCCGTCTTTCAGGTCCCCGAAATGGCGCATAACATCCTGCCGACCATGGTGATGTCGTCGTTCGTCGACCGGGTACCGCGCAAGGCGATGAGCTACCTGGTCTATTCGCAGGCCGAGATCACGCCGGAGCGGGCACTGAGTTTCGGCATTGTCAGCGACGTCGTGCCGGCGGCAAAACTCGACGCCGCCGTGGACACGCTGTGCGCCGCAATCCTCAAAGCGCCGCGGCCGGCGATCCTCGGCGTCAAGGAATACGTCAAGACCGCGCCCGACATGGCGGTGTACGGCGCCGTCGAGTTCGCCCGCAACCTGCATGCCACCGTCAATTCCTCGTCACGAGATGCGGCGGAAGCATTAAGCGCATCAGACGCCGGTTAGCCCTTTCAGACCATCGGTCTGAACCGATACGATACCGTCTCCGGGCCAGGGCTAGGCGATGAAACGGCGCATTCCAAAGCAGGCCACAAACCATTAAAGCGCGATCCCGCAAAGCGGCGACGCGCAAGCGCCGCAATGCGTCAAAGGCCGTGCGCCGTTCGCCGGCTGCTGGCCACGAACGCGAAATCGCGCGACTTACCCGCGAGCTGCAGGAGGCGCTGGAGCAGCAGACGGCGACGACCGAAGTGTTAAGCACGATTTCGCGGGCGCCCGGCGAACTCAACATCGTCTTCGAAAGCATCCTGGCAAACGCGGTCCGACTCTGCAGAGCGAAGTTTGGAAACCTGTTTCTGCGCGAGGGCGACGGCTTCCGCGCGGGCTCGATGCATGGGGCCCCGGAGGCCTATGCGGAGGCTTGGCGCCGCGACCCCTTGATGTCGAACCTTAGCACGCGTCCCCATATCCCGCTGGGGCGTCTCGCGAGGACCATGCAGACGGTCCACATCACCGACCTCGCCGCGGAGCGCGATCCCAATGACCTCGATCCACGCTATGTGACGCTGCTGGAATCCGCGGCCGCCCGAACGATGCTGCTGGTGCCGATGCTCAAGGAAAAGGAGTTGATCGGCGCCATCGTCATCTACGGCCAGGAAGTAAACCCTTACTCCGGGAAGCAGATTGCGCTGGTCCAAAACTTTGCGGCCCAGGCGGTCATCGCCATCGAGAACGCGCGGCTGCTCAACGAACTACGTCAGCGCACCGACGATCTCACCGAGTCGCTGGAGCAGCAGACGGCAACTTCGGACGTACTCAAAATCATTAGTTCGTCGCCCGGCGAATTGGAGCCGGTGTTTCAAGCCATGCTAGAGAACGCGACGCGGATTTGCGCGGCCAATTTTGGTATCCTATGGTTATCCGAAGACGGCGGCTTTCGGTTCGTCGCACAACATGGCGTGCCTCCTCTTCTCGTCGAAAACCGGCAGCGCGAACCGTTTGTCCGCCCTGGCCCGGGAACCGGCCTAGGCCGCGTCGCGAAGACAAAACAGCTGATCCACGTTGCCGATATCACGACGGAGCAGGCCTACGCCCAGCGCGATCCACTTCGGGTCGCATACGCCGAGCTTGGCGGCGCTCGGACCCTCGTTGCAGTGCCGATGCTCCAGGAAAATGAGCTAGTCGGCGCCATTACGATATTCCGGCAGGAAGTCCGTCCATTCACAGACAAACAGATCGAGCTGGTGAGAATTTCGCCGCCCAGGCCGTCATCGCCATCGAGAGCACGCGGTTGCTCAGCGAGCTACGCGAGTTGTTGCAGCAGCAAACGGCCACATCAGATATCCTGCGCGTCATCAGTCAATCGCCGACCGACGTGCGGCCCGTATTCGACCGCATCGTTCTTACCGCAGCGCGGCTGCTCCGCTGCGACTTGGTGTTTGTGCTGCTTTGCAACGGCGCTACTTTTTCGCACGCAGCCGTGGCTTCGCCGGAAGGTCCGCGACCGGATCTCGTGCCCGGAAAATTTCCGATCGATCCGAACGCCAACTTTCCGTCGCGCGCGATCCTCGACAAAAAAATGCTGCACCTACCGGATTGGTCGCTGATCGACCTGCCCGAACACGAACTGAAAATCCATAAGACATTCGGCGTCAACTCGGCGCTTTTCCTGCCGCTGCTTCGCGGGGGAGAGTGCATCGGGCTGCTCACGCTGGTGGGAAAACGACCCAATATTTTCGAAGCCGCTGAAATCGCACAGGCCGAATTGTTTCGCGACCAGGCGCTGATCGCAATCGAGAATACGCGGCTGTTCAACGAACTGCGGCAATCGCTGGAGCAGCAGACCGCGACTTCCGAGGTATTGAGCGTCATATCGCGTTCGCCCGGCGAGCTGGAGCCGGTGTTCCAGACCATCCTCGAGAATACCACGCACATCTGTGGCGCCAATTTCGGCGCGCTCTCGCTGCGTGAAGGAGATGCTTTTCGCGCCGTTGCCATGCATGGCGTATCGGCTGCCTTGGCCGAGAGGCGGCAGCGAGATCCCTTAATCCGGCTGACGCCGGGACACAATCTTGAGCGTCTGGTGCGTACCAAGGATGTTGTCCACGTTCCGGACCTTTCGGCGGACATGGCTGCTGCCCCTATCCCCTACGAACTCGCCGGCGCCAGGGCGCTGCTGAACGTACCGCTGTTGAAAGACGACGAGGTGATCGGATCGATTTTAATCTATCGACGCGAGGCTGGACCGTTCACCGAAAAACAGATCGAACCGGCGAAAAATTTCGCCGCACAAGCCGTTATCGCCATCGAGAATGCGCGGCTGCTCGGCGAATTGCGGGAATTGCTCGACCAGCAAACAGCGACGGCAGGCGTGTTGCGCGTCATCAGCTCGTCGCCGGGCGAGTTGGAGCCGGTCTTCAGGTCTATCTTGGATAATGCAACGCGGATTTGCCAAGCCAACTTCGGCACGCTGTTTTTGCGCGAAGGCGAAGCGCTCCGTGTAGCCGCGCACCATGGCTCGTTGACGAAAGCCTGGGACGAGCAGTGGCGGGTCGGAATGCTGCTCCAGCCGGATCCCGAATTGCAGGCATTCCAGACGCTATCGGCGCGCCAGCCAATCCAGGTTGCGGACCTGAGTAAAGCTGCTTCGTATCTCGCCCGCAATCCGAAAGCTGTTCTCTCCGTCGAGATCGGTGGCATCCGCACGATGGTCACGGTGCCGATGCTCAAGGACGGCGAGGCGATTGGTGTCATTACCATCTTTCGCACCGAAATACGCGAACTGACCGAGAAGCAGATTGCGCTTTTGACAAATTTCGCCGCCCAGGCCGTCATCGCCATTGAGAACACGCGGCTGCTCAGCGAATTGCGCGAATTGCTGGCGCAACAAACTGCGACCGCCGAAGTGCTAGGGGTAATCAACGCGTCCCGTGGCGACCTTCAGCCCGTGTTCGAGGCGATGGTGGAAAAGGCGCGGCGATTGTGTGAGGCGGATTTCAGGACATCTCGCACTTCCGGTTGGTGACGATTATCGAACTGTTGCGGTCTCCGCGATGTCGCTCGAAATGGAAGTGCTGATCGGGTCAGTGTCATATGCGCCCGGCCGCGGGACGGCCGTCGGCCGAGCCTTGGCAGAACGCCGTCCGGTACAAATATCGGACATTCGCACCGACACTGAACATGCCGTCCGTCAAGCCGCTGACAAGGGCTTCATAAGGACGATCCTGGGAGTACCGTTGCTCCGGGAGGGCGAGGCGATAGGCGCATTCGGGCTTTCGCGCCAACGTGTAGAGCCGTTCAGCGAGCGTCAGATTGAGCTGGTGAAAAACTTTGCCGCGCAGGCCGTCATAGCCATCGAGAACACGCGGCTGCTCAGCGAGCTGAGGCAATCGCTTGAACAGCAGACCGCGACATCGAAGGTGCTTGAAGTCATCAGTTCATCGCCGGGCGATTTGCAGCCGGTGTTTCATACCATGTTGGAGAACGGCACGCGCATCTGCGAGGCTAAGTTCGGCGCACTGTCGCTCAAGGAAGGTGATCGCCTTCGTGTCGTTGCAATGCACAATCCGCCGCCGGCTTATGCCGAGTTGCGGCGTCGCGAACCGAACTGGATGCCTACCGGAGAGATGGGCCGTATCGTAGCGCAGGCAGCCAGCACCAAACAGGCGATTCAGGTGCCGGACCTTGTCGCATATGGCGATAACGATCCACTGATCCGCGACTTCGCCACGACGACCGGCGCGCGCAGCCTGATCCTGGTGCCGCTCCTGAAGGAAGGCGAACTCATCGGTACGTCGGCGATCTATCGTCAGGAAGTTCGGCCGTTCACCGACAAGCAGGTGGAGCTTTTAACGAATTTCGCCGCCCAGGCCGTCATCGCCATCGAGAACACGCGGCTGCTCAACGAGTTGCGCGAATCGCTGCAGCAGCAAACCGCCACTGCCGAAGTGCTGAAGGTCATCAGCCGTTCGACATTCGATTTGCAGACGGTGCTCGACACGCTTGTCGAATCCGCGGCACGGCTGTGCCGCGCGGAACGCTCGGCAATCCGCCTGGTGAAAGACCGCCTCTATCATAACGTCGCCAACTACGGTTTTTCGCCCGAACACAAATCACGAATGGAGCGGGAACCGGTAGAACCGGAACATGGGTCGATCCCCGGCCGTATCCAGCATACGGGCAAATCGGTTCACCTGATCGATGGGCAATCCGATCCCGATCCTGAAGTCGCTAGGCGATCACGGTCTGGCAACGTCCGAACCATACTTGGTGTGCCCCTGCTGCGCGAAGGAACAACGATCGGGATTCTTCTCCTGCAGCGGAGCGTCGTGCAACCCTTCACCGACAAGGAGATCGGACTTGCCGAGACGTTTGCCGACCAAGCTGTCATCGCCATCGAAAACGCCCGGCTATTCGAGGCCGAGCAGTTGCGCACCCGCGAACTCACCGAGGCGTTGGAACAGCAGGCTGCAACTTCGGAAGTGCTCAACGTTATCAGCCGGTCAAAATTCGATTTGCAGCCGATACTGCAGAGCGTGGTCGATACCGCAGCCCGGCTCTGTCACGCCGATACGGCCGTCATATTCAGGCTGGAGCAAGGCGTCTATCGATTTGCGACCGGATATTGCGTCGATCCCCGATATATGGAACTCGAGCGCGCGTCGCCGATCATACCTGGCCCGGGAACGGTGGTTGGACGAGCCGCGATTTAAAAACAGGTCGTTCGGATCGTCGATGCGATGGCGGACCCGTTGTATGAGAAGAAGGGGGATGCCGCGGTTGCACAGGTTCGGTCAATGATCGGCGTTCCCCTCATGCGAGAAGGCGAACCCATCGGTGTTATCGCCTTGGCGCGGCAAAGGGTTGAACCGTTTTCCGACCGCGATATAGAGCTGGTGTCGACGTTTGCCGACCAGGCGGCCATTGCCATCGAAAACGTGCGGCTGTTCGAGAGTGTCGAAGCGCGCACTCGCGAACTGGCTAAATCACTTGAAGAATTGCGCACCGCCCAGGACCGCCTTGTGCAAACCGAAAAGCTCGCTTCGCTCGGCCAACTCACCGCCGGCATCGCCCACGAGATCAAGAACCCGCTCAACTTCGTCAATAATTTCTCGTCAGTCTCGGTCGAGCTGATCGACGAATTGCGCGAGGCGCTGGCCGGCGTACAGCTCGACGACAAGCGTCGCACGGACATCGCCGAGATCGCCGACATGCTGCAGGGCAATCTCGACAAGGTCGTGCAGCACGGCAAGCGCGCCGATTCGATCGTCAAGAACATGCTGCTGCATTCCCGCGAGGGCTCCGGCGAGCACCGGCCGGTCGACATCAACGCTCTCGTCGAAGAAAGCCTCAATCTCGCCTATCACGGCGCTCGGGCCGAAAGGCAGGGGTTCAATATCGCGATCGAGCGGTCCTTCGATCCGGCTGCCGGCGAAGTCGATCTGTTCCCGCAAGAGATCACGCGGGTGCTGCTCAACCTGATCTCGAACGGTTTCTACGCCGCGACCAAGCGCAAGGCGCAAACCGATGGTGGCGGCTACGAGCCTACCCTCACCGCTGCGACAAAAGACCTCGGCGATCGTGTCGAGATTATAATTCGCGACAATGGCACCGGCATTCCCCCCGAGGTAAAGGAAAAGATGTTCAATCCTTTTTTCACCACGAAACCCGCCGGCGAGGGTACCGGGTTGGGCTTGTCCATCAGTCATGACATCATCGTGAAACAACATGCTGGCACCATCGCGGTCGATACCGAGACGGGCCACTTCACTGAGTTCAAAATCGTTCTGCCCCGTGCCGGGCATCATTGATCAAATCGGAGAACACGCGTGAACATGCTCATTCTCGTGGTCGACGATGAGCCCGATGTCGAGGTGCTGTTCCGGCAGCAATTTCGGCGCGACCTGCGCGCCGGGCGCTTCACGATGGAGTTTGCGCAATCGGCCGCCACGGCCCTGGCGCGCATCGCCGATGCGGGCACCGAGTCGCTCATTCTCATTCTGTCCGATATCAACATGCCGGGGATGAGCGGTCTTGAACTCCTGCCCAAGGCGAAAGCTCTGCGCCCCGACGTTCCGATCATCATGATCACCGCCTATGGCGACGCCGAGACCAAGCGCAAAGCTCTGGAGAACGGCGCCGAATCCCTGCTGACCAAGCCGATCGATTTCGGCATGCTGCGCAGCGAGATCGATACGCGGGTCGAAAACGCCGCGTAGTCAGCTCGACCACGGCGATCAATACGCCGATCAAGCGCAAGGGCGCCGAGACCGGCACTTCCGGTCAACGCCGGCCTCGATTTGAATCGAATAAGCGAGGCGAACGCCTCCAATTGTAGCGTTATCGAGCGCGTTATCCTCATCACTATTCGCTACGGCAAGAGACCTCACTGCTGCCAGTTGATCAACTGTGAAAAGGAAACTCCATGTCGTATCGAACTGTCATATCCGTTGCCGCAGCCGCAATCCTTGGCATCGCGTGTGTTTCGACTGATGCCTTGGCGTATCGGGGCGGCGCCCGTGCGGGCGGCGCTCGCGTCGGAGGCTATCACGGCGGCGCTTATCGCGGAGGTTATGCGCGCCGCGGCGTGGGAGTTGGTGTCGGCATTGGCGCCGCTGCCGTGGGCGCGGCAATCGTAGCCCCGCGCTATTACAACAGCGTCGGATGCGGATATTACCCCTACCCGCCCTGCTGATCATGTGGCCACGAGGGGTGGCGCGGCAGACCGCCCCTCGCTTCGCTCCTATCGCGGCTGCTCGCTCCGCAGAGCGCGAGGCGGCGACATTATTGTGACGGTGTCCCCAATTCTTTGGAGCCGATATCGAACGCGAGAATCTTCCTCTAGCCTGCGCTGAATCGCCGTCACGCCAGCCATGTACCGGAATATTGTGTTCCGCCGGAAAACTTATAGTCTGCCGGCGTGACCGCGTACCCCCCAACCGTTTCAGGCGTTTTCGCGCCCCGCAATTACGGAATGCGCCGATGATCATTGTCGCCATCGACATCGGCGGAACCTTCACCGATCTTGTCGGCTTCGACGACAAGGCGGCCCGGTTCGTCGAGGCCAAAAGCCTCACGACGCCGCACGAGCTCACCCAGGGCATTCTCGACTGCATCCGCAAGAGCGGCATCGAGGCCGGCGCCATCGACGAGCTGATCCACGGCTCGACCACCGCGATCAATACGCTGATCGAGCGCAAGGGTGCCAAAACCGGACTGATCGTCACCCGCGGCACGCGCGACGTCTACAGCATCGGCCGCGGCAATCGCCCCGAGGCCTATAATCTGTTTTTTCATCGCCACGAACCGCTGGTGCCGCGCCATCTCACCCGCGAGATCGACGAGCGTGTCACCGGCGCGGGCGAGGTGTTCCGGCCGCTGAACAAGGCGAGCGTCACGGAAGCCTGCCGCACGCTCGCCGCCGAAGGCGTCGAAGCGGTCGCGGTGTGCCTGATCCACGCCTATGCCAATCCCGATCATGAGCGCATCGTCGGCCAGATGGTGAGCGAGGCGCTGCCGAACGCATACCTTTCGCTATCGCACGACATTTTGCGCGAGTACCGCGAGTTCGAGCGCATGTCGACGACGGTGGTCAACGCATATATCGGACCCAAAGTCGGCGGCTATGTGAAAAGCCTGAGCGCCAGCCTCGGCGGCGTCGGCTTTCGCGGCAATCTGTCGATCATGCGCTCGAACGGCGGCGTGATGACGCCCGAAGTCGCAACCGAGCGGCCGGTGGCGATGATGGAGTCCGGCCCGGTCGGCGGCATTATCGCTTCAGCGCGCGTCGGCCAGGCGCTTGGTTTCGTCAACGTGATTTCATTCGACATGGGCGGCACTACGGCCAAAGCAAGCCTGGTGCGCGACGGCGAGCCTACACTGGCGCCCGGCTACTATGTCGGCGGCTATGCCAGCGGCCATCCGGTCATGCTGCCGATGATCGACGTCGTCGAGGTCGGCGCCGGCGGCGGCAGCATTGCCTGGATCGACGACGTCGGCGCGCTCAAGGTCGGACCGCAAAGTGCGGGCGCCGATCCCGGCCCGATCTGCTATCGCGGCGGCGGTACCGAGCCGACCATCACCGATGCCAATGTCGTCCTTGGCCGCCTTGACCCCGAGAATTTCCTCGGTGGCCAGATGGAGCTCGACGCAGAGGGAGCGCGCGCCGGCATCGAGCAAAAAATCGCGAAGCCGCTGAAGATGGACGCGGTTGCAGCCGCGCAGGCCGTCGTTGAAATTGCGATTTTGAAAATGTCGCTGGCGGTACGCGAGGTATCGGTCGAGAAAGGCTACGATCCGCGCGACTTCGTGCTTGTCGCCTCGGGCGGCGCAGGCCCATTGCATGTCTGTGCCATCGCCCGCGAACTGCACATTCCGAAAGTCATCGTGCCGCTGTTTCCGTCGCACTTCTCTGCGCTCGGCATGTTGCTCGCCGACGAGCGGCACGATTTCATCCGCACATTCTATTTCGATCTTGCCGGCCTCGATTTCGCGGCGCTGACCAAGGTACACGACGAGATGGCGGCCGAGGCGAAGAAAAGCCTGCGCAATGCCCGCAGTGCCGAATTCCAGACCGAACTCGACTTGCGCTATGTCGGCCAGGAATTCACGCTGTCGGTACCGGTGTCGCGGGAAATGATCGCGCGTGGAGAGCGGCAAAAAATTCGTAAAGCGTTCGATGCACTCTACGAGCATCGCTACGCGCACCATTCGCCCGACGAACCAGTCGAGATGGTCAACATACGCCTTGCAGGGATCGGCAAGCGGCCGCGACTCAAGTTTCCCAAGCTCGCCAGCAAAGCCGCCGGCAAAGCCGCGCGACGCCGCGACGTTTATCTCGGCGATGCACGGAAGCCTGTGTCGTGCCCGGTCTATCAGCGCGCCGATCTTGGCGCCGGCGCGCGCATCAAGGGACCGGCGCTGATCGAGGAGCACGGCACCACGACGGTGCTGTTCGAGGCGGATAAATGCACCGTTGCGCGGTCCGGCGAGATCCTGATCGACGTCGGAGGCGCGAAATGAGCAAAAAAGCCAAAAAGGCTGGCAAGGGCAAGCGCAGCCGAAAAGCGCTGGACGCCGTCACGCTCGAAGTGATCCGCAACGCGCTGCCGGCGATCGCCAATGAAATGGCCGCCGACCTGCAACGTACGTCGTACAATATGATGATCTACGAGGTGCGCGATTTCTGCACATCGCTGGTCGACACCACGGGCCAGCTCATTTCGCAGAATGTCGGCGGCGTATCGCATTTCGTCGCCGACCTTGGCGTCATCGTCACCGACGCCATGAAGCGCTACGGCGCGAAGGGCTTTGCTCCTGGCGATGTCATCATCACCAACCACCAAGCGGTGGCCGGGCAGCACCTCAACAATATCGTCATCTACATGCCGTACTTTCATAAAGGCGAACTCTTGATGTTCGCCATGGTACGAGCGCACTGGATCGATATCGGCGGCATGAGCACCGGCTTCGGCGCCGGCCCGAGCGTCGCCGATCCGTGGCTGGAGGGCCTGCAACTCGATCAGCTCAAGATCTACGAAGCCGGGAAAGTCAACGAGACGCTCTATCGCGTGCTCAAGGACAACATCCGCTTTCCTGAATCGTCTCTCGGCGATATGAAATCGCAGATGGCGGCGTGCCGGCTCGCGGTGCGGCGCCTCGATGAACTATTCAACAAATACGGCAAAGCCACAATACTGAACGGCATTGCGCAAGTCTTCGACGAGACCGAGCGCAAGTGCCGCAATGTCGTCGAGAAACTTGCCGACGGCGTCTATGAGGCGAGTTCGTTCCTCGACCACGACGGCGTCAAGCGCGACGAGCAACTGCCGATCCACGCCAAGGTCACGATCGACCACGGCAACATGACGATCGACCTCTCCGGGTGTTCGGGCGAGCGCAAGGCGGGGGTCAACTCGCGCACCTATGCGGGCGCGCGCGTTGCCTACAAGGCGCTGACCGGCCCGCTCGAACCGGTCAACGAAGGCTCGTTCCGCGCGCTCAAGGTCATCATCCCGGAAGGCAACATCATGATGGCGCGGTTTCCGGCGCCGATGGCCGGCTGGAGCGTGATCGTTCCGACCGTCGTCGATACCATCATCAGGGCTCTCGGCGATGCCATGCGGGACCGGGTTCCGGCCGGGCATCACGGATTGCTCGGCGGCTCCATCGTGTTCTTCGGCGTGCATCCGAAGACTAAGCGCCGGTTTGTTGTGCAAAGCATCGAGGGTGGCGGCTGGGGCGGCAGGCCATTCGAGGATGGTGCGTCGGGCAGCGTTTCGGTGTGCCAGGGCGACGTCCGCAACGCCTCGATCGAGGGCATCGAACTGAAGTGTCCCGTCGTGGTCGAGAGCCGCGGGCTGCGTACTGATTCCGGCGGCGCTGGGAAGTATCGCGGCGGACTCGGTATCGACACCCACGTGCGCAATCTCGTCGATGGCCGCTGGAATTTCGATCATCCAAAGCGCGAGCACTGCCCGCCTTGGGGCATCTGGGGTGGCAAGCCAGGCACCCACGGTGACTTTCTGCTGCGGTTGCCGGAGGAGAACGATTACCGCTCGATGGAGGCGCCGCATTACCCTGTTCCGATCGACTCCGAAGTCATCGTGCGCACCGGCGGCGGCGGCGGCTGGGGCGATCCGCTTGAGCGCGAGCCCGCGCTGGTGCGCGCCGACGTCATCGAGGAACTGGTCTCCCGCCATGTCGCCGCGGAGGACTACGGCGTCGTGCTCCGGGACGATTTGACGCTTGACGAAGCCGCGACGGCACAGCGGCGAAGTGGGCTAAGATCGGGCCGGGCATAAAGCCTGCGCTTTCGGGAGGAATCAATGAGGCCGGCGCTGACACTCGCCACAGCGGCCGCGATCGGCTTGGCGATGGCCTCGGCCGCGTCCGCCGCCGATCTCATCCGTGTCGGCAATGCCGGGCGCGAGTCGTTCTCTTTCACGCCGGCGAATATCGGCAAGGAAACCGGCATCTTTGCCAAGCACGGCCTCGATCTCGAAATTGCCGGTTTTGGCGGCGACGCCAAGCTGCAGCAGGCGATGGCCGCAGACGCGGTCGATGTCGGGCTCGGTTCCGGACCCGGAATGGCTTTCATTGCCAAGGGCTCGCCGGTCAAAGGCATCGCAGCTATGGCGGGACCGCCGCTGATCTTCGCCATGGTGGTGCGTGCCGATGGATCGATAAAAACCATCGACGACCTCAAGGACCACAAGATTGCCATTTCGACCGTCGGCTCGGCGACGAACTGGCTGATGAACGAGGTATCGCGGCAGCATGGCTGGGGCTACGACGGCTTCACCCAAATCCCGATCGGCGAAAACGGCACGCGCATCGCGGCGTTAAAATCCGGCGCAGTCGATGCCTGCGTCGTCGACATCGGCTCGGCACTCAATTTCGTTGAACGCGGCGACGGCCGTATTCTGATGCGTTTCGGCGACGTGGCAAAAAACTTCATCATGCACGTCATCTTCGCCACCGACAAAGCCATTGCGCAAAAGCCCGACGATCTGAAGGCCTTCCTGCAAGGCTGGTTCGAAACTATAGCCTTCATGCGGCAGAACAAGGCGAAGTCGGTCGCCATCGCCATGCAGGTGATGGGAACCGACGAGAAAACGACCGGCAGCATCTACGATGAGCTGATGCCAATGTTCACCGACGACGGCCACTTCGATCCGAAGGCGCTGGCCGTGCTAAGCCGGTCATTTGTGGAAATGAAAACGCTTCCCTCCGAACCCAAGATGGGCGAACTCTACACCGAAGCGTTTCTACCCAAAAAGTAAAGTAAGGCGCTGGGGGAGCGATAATGGGAGTCTTGCGTACGGCATCGCTGCTCATCGCCGCGTTTGTCGGCGGATTGAGCGCCGCGCCGGTGCATGCCGATGAAACCCTGCGCGTCGGCAAGGCCGTCCCCGAGGCATTCTCTTTCGTTCCGCTCGACGTCGGCATGCACGAGGGCTTCTTCAAGAAGCGCGGCCTCGCGATCGAAGAGATTGCGTTCGCTGGCGACGCCAAATTGCAGCAGGCGATGGCGGCGGACAGCCTCGACATCGCGCTTGGCTCGGGACCGGCAATGGCCTTCATCGCCAAAGGCTCGCCGGTCAAAGCTATCGCGGCGATGGCGGGGCCGCCGTTGGATTTGACGATCGTGGTGCGCCCGGACGGCCCAAAATCCACTGCCGAGCTCAAGGGCAAGAAGGTCAGCGTGTCCACTGTTGGCGGCCTGACCTATTGGCTGGTGAGCGAGACATCGCGCCAGCAAGGCTGGGGGCCGAATGGCATCGATATCGCGCCAATGGGCAGTATGCCGCCGCAGATTTCTGCGCTCGAACGTGGCGACATCGACGGCGTAGTGACAGACATATCGACCGCGCTTCAACTCGAGAAGCTCGGCAAGGCGCGCATCCTCACGCGCTTCGGACAGATCGTGAAGGATTTCCACGACCACATCATCTATGCGACCAATACGGTGATCGCGGGCAAGCCCGACGCGATCCGAGCCTTCCTCGCCAGCTGGTTTGAGGCGATCGCGTTCATGCGCCAAAACAAGGCCGAAACCGTCAGTATCGCCACCCAGGTCATCGGCAAAGACGACGACATCAACGGCAAGACTTATGACGAACTGATGCCGATGTTCTCCGAAGACGGCAGATTCGATCCGAAGGCGCTGGACACGCTCGCCAAGTCTTTCGTCGAGCTGAAGGTGCTGCCGGCCGAGCCGGATATGAGCAAGCTCTACACTGAAGCCTTTTTGCCGCGAAAGTGAAACGGTGCAAGCGATGTTGGGACTGCGACAGACGATGCGGATAAATACAGCGGCGGCCGCTGCGGCACTATTCGGCTTGATGCTTGCGGCCGGCGCTGCCCGCGCGGAGACGACCCTACGTCTTGGCAAGGCCCAGGCGAATCAATTCGCCTTCGTTCCCGCCGATGTCGGCGTCGATACGGGAATCTTCAAAAAACACGGCATCGATCTTGAGA
This sequence comes from uncultured Alphaproteobacteria bacterium, assembly GCA_963813825.1. Lineage (GTDB taxonomy): Bacteria > Pseudomonadota > Alphaproteobacteria > Rhizobiales > Xanthobacteraceae > BOG-931. Next base: position 13,805 of record CAWFBB010000025.1, on the reverse strand, counting down.
TCAGTTCCTTTACCGGCGACGCCAAGGAAATGCAGGCGCTCACCGCGGGCAGCATCGACATCGCGCTCGGCGGTGGACCGGCCTTCGCCACCATCGTCAAAGGCGTGCCGATGAAAGCGGTGGCGGCCGAAGCCAATGCGCCGAATACCATTCTGCTGGTCGTGCTCAAGGATGGTCCGGTCCAATCCGTCGACGACCTCAAGGGCCGCACCGTCAGCGTCTCAACCGCGGGCTCGCTGACCTACTGGCTCACCCAGCAGCTCTCGGTCGCGCAGGGCTGGGGCGACAATGGCATCAAGATCGCGCCGCTTGGCTCTTCTGAGACGCAGATCGCCGCGCTGAGAACCCATCAGATTGATGGCGTGACCACCGACGGCGTGACCGTCTACAAATTCATGGAGACCGGGGACGGCCGCGTCCTGGTCAAATTCGGCGACCGCATCAAAGACTTCCACGTCCATGTCATCTACGCGAGCGATAGTCTCATTGCCGGCAATCCCGAGGCCCTGAAAGCTTTCCTCGCCGGCTGGTTCGAAACCGTCGCCTATATGCGCGATCATCGTCAGCAGACGATCGATATTGCGGTCAAGCAAACGGGCGTATCCCAGGCCGTGGCGGCCTCCAGCTACGACGACACCATGCCGATCCTCAGCTCCGACGGCCATTTCAGCCAAAAGGCGCTGGATGTGCTGGCAACGTCGTTTTTGGACACCAAGGCGTTGCCGTCGAAGCCCGACATGTCGACGCTGTTGACGGAAGCATTTTTGCCGAAATGAAGATAGTCTTGCCGGCGAAACGGCGCGGAACGAGACCAATGCAGGCGCAGCCATGGAAGGTACGGTTTGCCGCCGTGATCGCCGTCGTTGCGATGACTGGCTTGATGGGACCTGGCTCTGCGGACGCGCAGACAGCAATTCGCCTCGGCAAGGCGCAAGCCAATCAGTTCGCTTTCATGCCTGCCGATGTCGGCGTCGAGACCGGTATCTTCAAGAAGCACGGCATCGATCTCAACATCAGCGCGTTTGCCGGCGACGCCAAGATGGTGCAGGGATTGACCGCCGGCAGCATCGACATCGCGCTCGGCGGTAGTCCCTCTTTCGCGGCAATAGTCAAAGGCGCACCGATGAAGGCCGTCGCCGTGTTCAGCGGCGCACCGAACATCATTATGCTGACCGTTCTCAAAGAGAGCCCGCTCAAGACCGCTAACGATCTCAAGGGCCGTGCTATAAGCGTCTCCGGCGCCGGCTCGCTCACATTCTGGCTGACGCAGCAATTATCGCGCCGGCTCGGTTGGGGTGACGACGGCATCAGGATCACGCCGCTCGGCGCGTCCGAGGCGCAGATCGCCGCGCTGATGACACACCAGATCGACGGCACCACCACGGACAGCGTCACTGTCGAAAAATTCGTCGAAACCGGCAACGGCCGCATCCTGGTTAAATTCGGCGATTACTTTCCGGACTTTGTGTCGAGCTGCATTTACGCGAGCAGCGATCTGATCGGGAAGAAACCGGATGCACTGCGCGCATTCCTCGCCGGCTGGTTCGAGACCATCGCCTATATGCGCGATCACCGACAGGCCAGCATCGATTTCACCATCAGGAGCATCGGCCTATCGCCAGCCGTTGCCGGCGCGATCTACGACGACACCATGCCGACCATGAGTCTCGACGGCCGTTTCAATGCGAAGGCGCTGGACACGCTGGCGAGCTCGTTCATCGACCTCAAGCTCCTGCCGTCAAAGCCTGACATGTCGACGCTGTACACAGAAGCGTATTTGCCGAAATGACGGCTGGCGATCTCGCAGTCCGCGTCAAAAACCTCTCGCACCAGTTCGGCGAAGCGGGTGAGGCGCAACATGTGCGGGCGCTGCTCGATACGTCGCTCGACATCAATCGCGGCGAACTCTTGTGCCTGATCGGGCCGAGCGGCTGCGGCAAGAGCACGCTCCTTAACGTCATCGGCGGCCTCATGACGCCGACCGGCGGCAGCGTCGAAGTCGCCGGCAAACCGGTACGCGGCCCGCTGCCGCACGACATCGCCTTCGTATTCCAGGAAAACGCGCTGTTCCCCTGGAACACCGTCGCCGAGAACATCAGGCTCGGCATGCTGTTCCAGGGCGTGCCGAAAGCCGAGCATGAACCGCGGACGAGAAAATCCTTGGAGGCCGTCGGCCTGACCGAATTCGCCGACCACTATCCGAGCCAGCTTTCCGGCGGCATGCGCCAGCGCGCGGCGCTGGCGCGGGCGTTGTCGCTCGAGACCGGCATTCTCCTGATGGACGAACCGTTCGGCGCGCTCGACGAGCAGACGCGCATGATCCTCGGCGAGGACCTTTCCGTCCTGCTGTCACGCACCGAGAAGACGATCATATTCGTCACCCATAGCCTCGGCGAGGCGGTTTTCCTGGCCGATCGCGTCGCCGTGTTTTCGGCGCGGCCAGGCACCATCAAAAAGGTCATCCGCGTCGACGAACCGCATCCACGCAAGCCGGAATTTGTCACCTCGGAAAAATTCACCGTTCTGCGCAACGAGCTCTATGCCCTGCTCCACGACGAAATCCGCAAGACGGTTTCCGATTCGGCGGCCAGGAGCTTTTGATGGCGCGCCAGGACGGGCAATCGCAAAATCTGGCCAGCCGGCTGGTGCAGCTTGGCTTCCTCGTCGCGATCCTCGGTCTCTGGTACCTCGCGACCAACCGCTGGGGCGTGAACCGGCTGCTGCTGCCAAACCCGGTCTCGGTGTGGCGGCAGCTCATCGACGTTCTGCGCAGCGGCGAATATCTGCCGGACCTGCGCGTCACGCTCACCGAACTTGCGGTGGCTTTCGCTCTCGCGACGACCAGCGGGACCGTGGTCGGCTTTTTCGTCAGCCGCACGCGCTATTCCATCCGCGTGTTCGAACCGTTGTTCGCCGGCATCTATTCGATCCCGATCATTCTGTTCCTGCCGTTGTACGTGCTGTTCTTCGGTCTTGGCCCCTCGTCCAAGATCGCGCTCGGCACCACCATCAGCTTCTTTCCCATCGTGCTCTCTACGATCGCCGGCTTCGGCAATGTCGATCGCACGCTGGTCGTCGCGGCGCGCTCGATGGGCGCATCCGACTATCAGCTGTTCCGCTACGTTCTGGTCCCGGCGGCGTTGCCGGTGATCCTTACCGGCCTGCGCATGGGATTCACGATTGCGCTGCTGTCCATCATCGGCAGCGAGACCATCGCCTCGCTCGCCGGCCTTGGCCATCACATCGTCCAGCTTGCCGAGGGCATGGATATGGCGCGGATGTTCGCCTACATCGTCTTCGTCGTGGCAATTGCCGCAGTCCTCAACGGTGCGGTGTCATTTCTCGAAGCCCGCGGCAGAAGGCGCCTGGGATGAGCGCCGAAACAGAAGCCTTCCTGCATCGGCATCCCGGCGTCGTCCGGCTTGGCGTCATTGTGCTGATCCTGCTCGCCTGGGAAATCGCGGCGCGATGGTTCATCGATCCGCTGTTCATCAGCCCGCCGTCGCGGGTTTTTGCATCGTTGGGCTCGGTGTGGAATACCCAAGGCGTGCCGGCGGCGCTACGTCTGACCTTCTTCGAGCTTGCGGTCGCGTTCGCTATTGCGGTCGTGCTCGGTCTCGCCATCGGACTTGCCGTCGGCCTGCAGCCCTTTGCGCGCAAGAGCCTGATGCCGATCGTCCTGTTGCTCTACGGCTTGCCGCAGATCACCATTTTGCCGATTTTCATCCTCTATTTCGGTATCGGCGCCGCGTCCAAGATCGCGTTCGGCGTCACGCACGGTACCTTCCCGATCATCATCACGGTCGTCGCCGGCGTGCAGAACCTGAAACCGATCCTGCTCACCAGCGCCCGCTCCATGGGCGCGAGCCGCTGGCACATCCTGCGCTGGGTGATCTTTCCGCACATGATTCCGAGCTTTTTTGCCGGCATGAGGCTCGGCATGACGGGAGTTCTGCTCGGCGTGCTGCTGGCGGAGCTTTACGTTTCGACCGCCGGTATCGGCCATTTCACCACGCTGTTCACCGAGAACTTCGATCCGACCAAACTGTTCGGTCTCGTCGCCATGCTCGCTGCGATGGCGATCGCGCTCAACGAAATCGTGCGCCGCGCCGAGCTGCGATTCGGCCGCTGGCGTTAAAGTTCAGCGCATGTCCGGTTTCGGCGACAGAACGGACATCGGCTATTCGCCTCGCGATGTCTGTTCATTGACCCATCACGACACTTTGGCACCGTAAATTGACGCAGTGCGAAAGGTTCATTCGATCACCTCGTCGGCGCGGCCTAGAACATCCTTTTAAGTTACATAACCTGTGTCTTGATAGAAATTTGATGGCAATTGCTTGGCATAAAGCCAGCAATTTATTGCGAAACGAGAATCCTCGAATCTGCCAGATGGGCTGACGACCGGCATAACTTCATGCGGATACCACGATGGAAAGAAAATTAGCCTGTCGTTCGTGGGTTCAATGTCGACAGACGAGCCTTCTTTGTCACCGATTGAGTGTATTCGAAGGCAGCCACCGTGAAACGATTTTGGCCGGCCATGAAAATAGTAGACAACGCTGATCGCTCGGTAACTGGTCATTCCCGCGCGTATAACCGTGTCGGCGTGGCGTGAGAAATGTGCCCCATCGGCATGGGCGACCATTTCGAACTCGAGCCGAGTTGGGTCAAATGGCGTGTAGCCAAGTTGGTCGAAAATAAGCGGTAATGCGTGTTGAACGCGCTCCTGCAACTCCTTCTCCAATTCGCCCAGGTGTTTGAGCTTGCTAGATCGTCGGCGAGCAAGATCAATCCTGCTACTTTCTCCGTAGCCTATGTCTGACGTGACAAACTGATCGCTTGAATTTTGCGCAAAACTCAATAGGCGCGCAGCCGTTTCGATCCCCAACCAACTGGATATGCCGCCAAATTTGGGGGGCTTCGAAACGATGTTTGAACACATGTAATCGAACCTCGGTCAACTCGAGATTGAAATCAAGATGGCGCCCGGAATAAAAGGTCCGTTTTTCTGATGTTCCCGGTGTTGCAGGCTCGACCGGTGGGACGGCAGTATTGGTTTTTGCACGCGCCAAGTAGCCCGCGATCAAGGCCCGTTAGTTATCTCGCAGATTAGATGACACTGCATGAGTCCGGTAATGGCCCCTCGCGTCATTTCGCTGTCTCGCAGCAATTCAATCGCTTTCGGACTGAAGCGGACATTGGCCAGGTTGATGAGTACACGGCCCAGCGGAACGGGAGGCTCGTCTCTACGAATCATTCGCGGAGTGACGGTGTCTTTTCGGTGGCGGCGGATATTTGCAGATCGCCGTGAGACATTTTGATTCTCAAACTAATATGATTCAGCAAAGACTTGGACGAACCACATCCGTTCGTCCAGAAATTTTCTTGACGGCGGCCGTTGCAAAAGATTGATGGCGCTCAATCCCCGTTCGGCGTGAAGGACATCAGCCGGTGACCCCGGTTGATCGGAACGGGATGCGTGCCCGCGGGCGGCGGCTCGTCACCTCCGCTCCCGGGCGGCTCGGGCATCAGCCTGCCGGCACTATGACCGGCGCGCGAGGTGCATCGCTGGAACTGCGGTGAAGCGTCGGCGGCGAACCCGCCCCGTGACGTCCGCCGCAGGAAGCCTGGCCCGGGTTGCGCCTTGGGACGATGACTCCCTCTGGCAGGAGCCGTGGTGGAACGCCGTTAGGCGAGCGCCCTTTGCAAAGGGCGAGCTGTACCGCAAGGTACAGAGGATACGGATCAGCGTCGTTCGGCGTTCCGCTTTCCTTATCTTCTTCGCTTTCATTCTTCTTAAGCATTCATTCGTGGCTTGAAGCATTGATCGTGACGGCGCCGGCCCCCACTGCCTGCGCCTTCTGACGAAGATCGGTGTTAGAGCGAGACGTTTTCGTGAGCTTTCATTGCAGTCGTGACGGCAACTCGGATGCAGACCGCATCGCGAGAACGATGAAGCTCGTCCCCGGGAACCGAACGTAATGGCGGGGCGGGGTGACGAGCCAGATTTGACATTCGCTACCGGCCTGCCGCTAACTTAAGTCCGCTTCACCGGGAGACGCATGGAAATGGCGAAACTGAAGCTGACCGTCGCTTGTGGCGATTACGACATCGTCCGTGCCTTGAGCGAGGGCACCGTGCAAGCCGACGGCATCGAACTTGTCATGCTCACCGGCATGGGCTCGCGCGAGCGCCACTGGCGCATGGCGCGCAAGACCGAGTTCGACGTCTGCGAAATCAATATCGGCGGCTATTACATGGCGCGCGACCGCGGCGAGGCGCTGAGCGCGATCCCGGTGTTCCTGCATCGCCGCTTCCGCCACGGCTTTGCATTCGTCAATGCCAATGCCGGCATTCGCACACCGAAGGACCTGATCGGCAAAAAAATCGGCGGCACCAATTTTCAGCCGGCATCCAATATCTGGATGCGCGGCATTCTTGAGGAGTATTACGGCGTGCCGCACCGGCAGTGCACATGGGTGGTCGAGCGCGAGGAGGATTTCGAGTTCACGCCGCCGAAAGATTTGCGCATCGAGATGGCGCCGCCCGGCAAGCGGCTCGACGTCATGCTGGCCGAAGGTGAAATCCCCGCAATGCTGTCACCTGACCTTCCGAAGCTGTTCCTCGAAGGCGACAAGCGCATCGTGCGGCTGTTCCAGGACTACAAGGACGTCGAGATTGAGTTCTTCCGCAACACCGGAATTTTCCCGATCATGCACGTCAATGTGGTGCGGCAGGAGATTATCGACAAATATCCCTGGGTGGCGACCAACCTCACGAAAGCATTCGACGAAGCCAAGGCGATCGCCTACCGCCGCGTCGCCAATCCGCGAGTCGTGCCGCTGGCCTGGATTAGAACCGCATGGGAAGAGCAGCTCGACGTGCTGGGCCCTGACCCTTGGGCCTACGGCCTCGGCGACGTCAACCGCAAAAATCTCGAAACCGTGCTGCGTTATTGCCACCAGCAAGGCTTGATCAGCCGCACGATGAAACTCGACGATTTGTTTGCTGACACCGATCTCGGCGATGCCGGCGGCGGCGCGGAGAACATCTAGGGTGCAGGGTGTAAGCCATGGCCGACGTAAAAGACGATCCCACCTTCCTCTACTTCCCGACCAATTATCGCTGGTCGATGGGCTTGCTGATCTGCCTCTCCGCCGCGCCGTGGGTCGGCATCGAGATCGGCGAGGTCAACCGTGTCGGCCGCGCGCTCCGCGATAGGGTTGGCGACGACAATGCCTGGTTCGAGGAATGGGTGAAGATGGGCGACAAGATCACGGCGCGCGGGCGCGAAGCCGAGCGCGCCGGCCACCGTCGCACCGCAGCCGCATGTTTCATGCGCGCCTGCCGCTACTACCAGACCGGCGAACGCTTCATCCATCCGCGCTCACAGCGCAGCATGGACGTCTATGCGGCATCGGTGAGCCTTTTCAAGGAAGCCGCCGCCGTGATCCGCCACCCCCGCATCGAGGCGGTCGAAATCCCATACGGCGATGCCAGCCTTCCCGCACTGCTGGTGCATCCCGATCCTGAAGCCGCGCGCGGCCGTCCGGCGCCCGCGATGGTGTTCTTCGACGGCTTCGACGTCACCAAGGAACTGCAATACGGTTACGGCGTTTCCGATCTCGCCGCACGCGGCGTCGGCTGCCTGATCGTCGACGGTCCGGGCAACGGCGAGAGCGTGCGCTTTCGCAATCTGCCGCTGATTGCGGAGACCGAACGCTACGCCACACCGGTCTACGAATATCTCGCCGGACGATCCGAATTCGACCCCAAGCGCATCGGCGTCATGGCGCTCAGCCTCGGCGGCTATTATGCGTCGCGTGCCGCGTCGCTCGAACAACGCTTCGCATGCTGCGTGGCGTGGGGCGCGCAGTGGGATTTCCACGAAATTTGGGTGCGGCGATTCGAGGCGCTGGAGTCCGGCAAGGTTCCGTCGCTTTCAGTCCCGCCCGAACATCTCCAATGGGTGCTGGGCGTCCCCGATCGTGCCGCCGCCATGAAGAAACTCGAAGACTTCCGCCTCGACGGCATCGTGCAAAAGATGACCTGCCCGTTCCTTGTCCTGCACGGCGCCGGCGATGAGCAAATCCCGCTTGCGGTCGCGGAAAAACTGTTCGCCGCCTCGGGGTCCAAACAAAAGGCGCTAAAAGTGTTCAGCCGCGAGGAAGGCGGATTTCATCATTGCCAGGTCGATGATGCCACCATCGGCGTGCATTACATGTGGGACTGGATTTCCGACGTTCTCGACGCTGGAAGGTGATGAAAGCCATGAGCAAAATCCGGCGTAAGGTAAAAATGAAAGCGAAGACAAAATCCAGGTCCAGGGTCAAAGCTGCAGCCGGAGCAAAGGTCAAAATCAAGGCCGTCAAAGCCGCACGTGACGGTCCGATCTACCTCACCGAAGGCGACGTCCAGAAGCTCGTCACCGTCAAAGACGCGATCGCGACGCTCGAACACCTGTTCGCGACCTGGGGCGACCCATCGACGATCAATCTGCCGCGCCAGCGTGCGCGAGCCGGCCAAGGCTCCTTCAACCTGATGGGCGCGGCGTGGGGCCCGAAGCAGCTTTTCGGGCTGAAATCCTACTATGGCGGCGGCAACGCCGACGGCGGGCGTTATCACGTCCTTCTGTACTCGGCGGCAGATGGCAAGCTGCTGGCTATGATCGAATCCGACAGTCTCGGCCAAATGCGCACCGGAGCGGCAAGCGGACTTGCAACAAAGCTACTCGCCAAACCTGACGCGCAGACACTCGGCGTCATCGGCGCCGGCAGGCAAGCGTTCACGCAGGTCGCGGCGGTCTGCGCGGTACGGCCCATCAAGACCATAAGCGTGTTCACGCGTACCCCCAAGCATCGCGACGCGTTCGCCCGCACGATCGAGCGCGATCTTCGCGTCACGGCAATGGCTGCTCCATCGGGCGAAGCGGCCGTCGGCGATGCCGATGTCGTCATTACCATTACCAAATCGGCAGAACCGGTCCTGCGGGCGAACTGGCTCAAGCCCGGCGTTCACATCAATGCGGCCGGTGCCAATTCTCCAGCGCGCCGCGAAGTCGATGCCGAGACGGTTCTGCGCGCAACGGTGCGCGCCACCGATCAGGTGGCCCAAGCGAAAGAGGAAGCTTCAGAGTATCGGGATCTCGTCGCCGCCGGACGCTTGCATTGGCCAGACATCGTCGAGCTTGGCGATCTCGTCACCGGTAAAGCCGCGGGCCGCCGCGGCCAAGCCGATGTGACGCTGTTCAAATCTCTCGGCATTGCACTCGAAGATATCGCTTTCGCCGATCTGATCGTGCGTCGCGCAAAAGAGAAGCACATCGGAAAGGCGATGCCGTAACAATGATGTAGCCGCAATTTGGCGTATAATCGGTCCGAACGTTTTCGCCACAGCTCGCAAGAGATACTCGAATGAAAAACCATCGGCTGGATGCAGCACCCGAAACGGTCCACTGGGGTTTTTTTGACGCCAATCTCAAGCCGCTGATCACGATCGATTCCGGCGACGAAGTCGTCATCTCGTCCGTTTCGGGCGGTCCGGAACAATTGCCGAAGCCCGGATCGGGCTTGGCCGTGCCGGACGCGCTGCCGGCGATTTACGCAAAACTGGCGCCACGGTTGGGCGGGCCGCACATTCTTACCGGACCGGTCGCGGTGCGCGGCGCCAAGGCCGGACAAGTGCTTGAGGTCCGCATCAAGAAAGTCGAGCTCAATTGCGACTGGGGCTACAACGTCATCAGGCCGCTTGGCGGCGCGCTGCCGGACGATTTCGCGGAGCAGCGCCTGATCCACATTCCGCTCGACCGGAAGCGCATGATGGGCCGGCTGCCGTGGGGCCTCGAACTGCCGCTCAAGCCGTTCTTCGGCATCATGGCAGTAGCACCGCCGGCGGCGTGGGGGCCGGTCTCGTCGCCGCCACCGCGGAAGAACGGCGGTAATCTCGACAACAAGGAACTGGTCGCTGGCACCACGCTGTACCTGCCCATTCATGTCGATGGTGCGCTGTTCTCCTGCGGCGACGGTCACGGTGCGCAAGGCGATGGCGAAGTCTGCATCACCGCAATCGAGACCGGCCTGACCGGCACATTTGAACTGCACCTACGCAGCGACTTGACGCTGGAATGGCCGATGGCGGAAACGCCGACCCATGTCATGACCATGGCGTTCGACCCCGACCTCGACGATGCGGTGGTGATCGCGCTGCGCGACATGATCAAGCTGATTTGCGCGCGCACCGGAATTTCCCGAGAGGACGCCTATACGCTGTGCAGCCTGGCCGCCGATCTGCGCGTCACCCAGGTCGTGAATGGTTCGAAGGGCATCCACGTGATGATCGACAAGGCGCTGCTGGAGCGTCAGCCGCCAACTTGAAAAAAGGCAACCAAAACACCATTTTTACCTTCTGATGAGGCGGTCCTTTGGATTGTTGTATCCGCGAATAGAGCCGCTATAATTCTTGATTGCGTGCAGGAAACCGCACGACTTTCTTCAGTTTCGGTAGTCCGGCCCGTCATCATGGCGGGTCGTCTGCCTTTTGGGACTAGCGAGATGAACCGCTCGAACCGCACCGACCATATCCGGCTCACGTCGCACCCTGATCCCGGGGCGAAGCTGCAATTTCCCATTAGCTGGGGCGCCAAGACTGCGCGGGAGCGCGGACCGATTATCGGCACGGTGTCGACGCCGCAGGACCGCAATGTCATAGGCAGTCATGGCGGCTCTTACGCGGTCTATCGTGCGCTCGCCGTTTCATCGGGAACGCTCGATCCGATCCGCCGGCCGGATCTGACCAATACATTTCCGGCCGCGACCATCGGCCCGTTCGCGCAATGGACCGAGCCGGAGCGGATTGTTTCACTCGATCCATGGGGCCATCTCGTCGCCGAAAATTTCAAGGCGGAAATCGCCGAGGGCATCGACATTCGCCCGACCATCGCCATTACCCGCGCCCGCCTCGATCTGCCCGAAATGCAAAGCGCGCTGGCAGCGGGCCGCCTCGCCCATGACGGCGATGTCGTCCACGAGAACGGCAGCATTTCCGTGGTCAAGATCGCCATCGATCCGGTGTGGTACCTGCCTGGCATCGCCAAGCGCTTCGGCGCCACCGAGCAGGAATTACGGCGCTCCCTATTCGAGCAGACCGCCGGCATGTTTCCCGAGCTGGTGACACGGCCCGACCTGCAAGTCTTCCTGCCGCCGATCGGAGGCGCGACAATTTATCTGTTCGGCGACGTCGCCAAGCTCAACGACCCGCGCACCCAGATCACCTGCCGGGTCCATGACGAGTGCAACGGCTCCGACGTGTTCGGCTCGGATATCTGCACCTGCCGGCCTTATCTGATTCATGGCATCGAGGAATGCGCGCGCGCCGGCCAAACCGGAGGCCTCGGCATCATCATGTACAACCGCAAAGAAGGCCGGGCGCTGGGCGAGGTTACGAAATTCCTGGTCTACAACGCGCGCAAGCGGCAGGAGGGCGGCGATGCGGCCGCGCAATATTTCGAGCGCACCGAATGTGTCGCCGGCGTACAGGACGCCCGCTTTCAGCAATTGATGCCGGACCCAATCCATTGGCTCGGCATCAAACGTATCGACCGTTTTGTATCGATGAGCGACATGAAACACGACGCGCTGGTGAGCCAAGGCGTCGATATCGTCGAAAGAGTTGCGATTCCCGACGAACTGGTGCCGGCCGACGCGCACGTGGAGATCGAGGCCAAGAAGGCCGCGGGCTATTACACGCCCGAGCCGCAAAAGCCGCAGGACCTGACGGATACCGTCGGCCGCAATCTCAACAAGTACTGAGTGGGAGTTTGGCACCGACGTGAAGTCCGAAACGGCCGCAGCGTATTCACTTTTGAACGCTCAGGCGGTTCGCGATCGCGCGCATCGCATGCTGGCGATCGGCTTCGACGGCAAGCTTCCGCATTTCCGCATCGACCTCGATCGGCTTGACGCCGCCGCCGATCTCGTTGTCTCGACAATCAACAAAAATTATCCTTCGCTCGACGTGCTGTTCCACTCGCGCTGGCGGCATTTTGTTTATGCGAGCGAAGATCGCTGGACTTCGATCGGCAAAACCGCGAACTGGCGCGACCTTGCAACGCTCGTGCGCGCGCAGAATTCGATCTTGCTATCGTCAGCGTCCTGCTCGACGCCGGCGCAGGCCCGCAGTGGCGGTATCGGGACTTCACCACTGGAACAGTCATTGGCCGCTCGGAAGGGCTGGCGCTTGCCAGTCTTGCGATGTTCGCGAATGGAGTCTTTTCTGCGCATAAAGACGATCCTCTCCGCGTGGACGCTGAAATCCTTATGCGCCTGCCTGATGAATCCGTTCGAAAGGGTTTGCAGGTGTCTGCCGCCAATCCGTTGGTTGGCGTTGAAGGCCGCGCCGATCTGCTGCGCCGCCTTGGCGTGTTAGTCGCCGCCAATCCCGAGATTTTCGGCCGCAACGACACGCCTCGGCCCGGCGGATTTTTCGATCACCTCGCGGCCAAGGCTGAAAGCGGCGCCATTGCGGCACCCCTCATCCTTTCCGAGCTCTTGTTGCGGTTTGGTCCGATCTGGCCATCGCGGCTCACCCTCGGCGGCATTCCGCTCGGCGATTGCTGGCGGCATCCGGCAATCACCACCACAGACGCGACCAGCGAACTCGTGCCGTTGCACAAGCTGTCGCAGTGGCTCGCTTATTCCCTGATCGAGCCGCTGCAACGGGCCGGCATCACGGTGAAGGATATCGACGGCCTGACCGGGCTCGCCGAATATCGCAACGGCGGGCTGTTCATCGACACCGGCGTACTGGCGTTTCGCAATCCGGCCGACGCGGCGCGTCGGCACGATGTCGCGTCGACGCTTGTTGTCGAGTGGCGCGCACTGACTGTCGCGTTGCTCGACCGCCTCGCAGATGTGCTGCGCCACCGGCTTAAGATGGATGAAAACTCGCTTCCGCTTGCCAAAGTGCTTGAGGGCGGAACCTGGGCGGCGGGACGCAGCATTGCGCGCGAACTGCGGGCCGACGGCTCGCCGCCGGTCAAGGTTATGAGCGACGGGACGGTATTCTGAACTGCGCGTTCGGGAGGAACTCATGGAAGGCGTTACGGTCGTCGATCATCCCCTAGTTCAGCACAAGCTGACGCTGATCCGCGAGAAAAACATCTCGACGAAATCCTTTCGCGAACTCCTCAAGGAGATCGGGATGCTGTTGTGCTACGAGGTGACGCGAGACTTGCCGCTGACCAGGGTCGAGATCGAAACCCCGCTGGCGCGCATGATGTCGCCACGCATCGCCGGCAAGAAACTGGTGTTTGCGCCGATCCTGCGCGCCGGAGTGACCTTTGCCGAGGGCATGCTCGATCTCGTGCCGGCAGCGCGCATCGCCCATATCGGCCTATATCGCGAGCCTGAATCCTTCGTCGCGGTCGAATACTACTTCAAGGCGCCGTCCGACCTTCACGAGCGTCTCGTCATCGTCGTCGCGCCGGTGATTGCCACCGCCAATACCGCCTCTGCAGCCATCGTGCGGCTCAAGGAAAGAGGCGCGAAAGATATCCGCTTCGTCTCCCTGCTCGCGGCGCCCGAGGGACTGGAGAGATTGCGCGGGCTTCACCCCGACGTCCGCGTCTGGACGGCGGCAATCGACGAAGGGCTCGACAAACAGGGATTTATTCTTCCCGGCCTCGGTGATGCCGGCGATCGTGCCTACGGCACGAAGTGAACTAATGGATGGAGCACGACCTTGTTCGAAAACTGCCGAACATCCTCGGATCGAGTCCGAGGACAGGCATTTTCGGCATCATATTC
>CAWFBB010000024.1:0-210234 GCA_963813825.1 uncultured Alphaproteobacteria bacterium | reverse complement strand
GTTGAAAAAGGCAAAAGTGAACCGACCGAAATTTTTGCCTGTGCGCCCGTCGAAACCGGCTTTTCGTAATCCAACGCATCACAGAGCGCTTACGAAGGCTGCTGGTTGAAAATCGGACTGATTGTATGTCCCCCTACTTCATTTTTCGACCATCGCACCGGTGCTTCTTAGAAAATCTGCTCAACCCCCCGACGAACCTTTTTCAACAGTATCGACCCATCTCTGCCATCCGATGATCAATTGGCCGTGTTCTGATCGCGCTGATATTTGTGCGTGCCGGGATCAATAAGATCGGCTCGATCGACGCTACAGCAGCCGGAATGGCAAAGTCCGGAATCCCTCTGTCCAATATTTTGGTCTTCGGCGCGATCATGATGGAGCTCGGCGGCGGACTGTTGCTGATGGTCGGATTGTTCGCCCGTTGGGCGGCACTGGCTTTGTTTTTCTATACGCTGACTCTGGCGCTATTATTCCACGCCTATTGGGCGGTGCCTGACGCGCAGCTCTGACGGTCGTCTTGATGTTAGGCTTTCGGCTCCTGGCTCGGCGCGCATCGGCACCAACCCGGAACAATTGTTTGCCGCTGGTTGGTCCGCCTGCTTCGAAAGTGCGATCGCGCTCGCGGCCCGCAAAAAGAAAATCACTCTACCAGCTGACGTGGCTATCGACGCCGAGGTGGACCTGAATCTGGCGGACGGCGGTTACTTCCTCAGAGCGCGCCTAAACGTCAGCCTTCTGGGCGTTGAGCGCGAAGTGGCCCAGACCCTGGTGGATGAAGCGCACCAGATTTGTCCGTACTCCAAAGCAACGCGCGGCAACATGGCTGTCACAATAAACTTGGTCTGAGCCAGGCCCGTCAACGCGGCATTCAGTGAGGAGGGCAACAATGGTTCGAGCCATCAGCTATCCGCTCGTCGCTCGGGTGCGTCATCTGAACAACAAAACCGTGCCAGATCACTGGCGCTCTGCGTAATAAAAAGCCCCGCCGAAGCGGGGCTAAGTTCGTTATGGCAGTTATTCTTATTTAGCGCTGGTTGGGCTGGCCGCCCTGACCACCTTGCTGTCCGCCCTGACCGGGCTTCGGCTGCTGCTGGCCCGGCTGTTGCTGACCGGGTTTGTTCTGGTTGTCCTGTCCGCCCTGCTGGCCACCTTGGCCGCCTTGCTGACCCGGGTTGTTTTGGTTTTGCTGATTCATTCGAAGTTCCTTCACTGGGTTGGAGAGAACATACGGACAATCCGCCCAATGCAGTTACGTTCCTGTTCCGCGCGTGCACGTCTTTTCTCTTGATGCGCCGCACACAAATAATTCTGGGTTCCACGCGCACTTACTAAGAACACCATTGGCGCCTGCCGAGGCCACTATTGAGTCATATGTCGCATGCAGCCGGAATTCTTCGGCCAACATGAGAAAATTCCATGAAGGAAGATCACAACAAGGCTGCGGAACACCACGAAAACGCAGCGAAGTCACATCGCGCCGCTGCCGATGCTCACGGCAAAAATGACCACGCCAAGGGCAAGGAACATTCCGCGCAGGCCCAGCAGCATTCACAAAATGCTCGCAATCAATCGCAGGCTGCGCACGAAAAGAGCCAGCAACAGAAGTAAGTGTGCCGGGAAGCCGGCGCATTACGTCGGCTTCCCATACAAGTTCCCAACATTTTCCCCAGCCCCGACCGCGAAGCAAAATGCGCTAGAATTAAGCGGGCAGCTCTCTTTCGCGGCGGGCGGTTCCGCAAGCACCCTTTCCCAACGGGCTTGAGGCTCTGCTTGCCGCATCACCCGCCCATGTCGAACAAGCTGTACGTAGGATTTTCAAAGAAAGTGGAAGTACCGGAGCCGGAGCTGCCCGGCTATTCAGTGCGCAGGCGCGGGCTTTTGATAGATGATGAAGCGCCACAGATTCCGCGGGCGCGGATATTTGACCCGCTGAAGCACAGTTTTAATACCACTGGCGCATCTTGATTACAAAGGAGCGCGCGAGATCGCCGATGTGCTCTATACCGTTTCACCCCAGGGTGAGAACACGCTCACGGTACGAAACGGCAAGCGGGCGCTGTTACCGGTCTTCGTTGGAATGAAGCCGAAAAGCGGCTCATGGGTGATCCCCAATAGAGACGAAAGCAAACTCAATTAGCTAAGCTACTTCCGCATTTGGGTTTACAACAGTCTTGGCGCGGGATCGGTCAATTCAGGCAATGCACCGTCCTCCTTTTCACCCCGCGCCACGATTTTGAGCGTGCCATCGGGCAACGGCTTCTGCATCTGCAATGCTTCCGTCACCGGCAGCGTAAGCCACGCTTCGACCTGATCCGGCTGCCGTAAAATCACGGGCATCGCCTTGGGATGGATGGCCCCGACTTCGGCATTTGCGTCCGTCGTCAGAAAACCAAACAGCTGATGCTCGCCTTCGACTGGATTAGCTTTGGTGCCGCGCTTACCGTGCCAGCTCGTCCAGATACCGGCGAAGAAAGGCGAGCGGACGTGCTTCGCCGAATGCGAACCAAGTTGGCGTCTTGCGCGGCTTTGTGTCTGCGTATTCGCAGAAAGAATTGAAAGGAACGACGCAGCGATTTTCCGGCTTTAAGCCACGCACGCCAGTGCGGGCTCTTGGTATTGCGAATGTTGGTGATCGGCGCACCGCCAAACTGCGGCGGTCCCGGCATGCCCCATCGCGCCAGCATGAGTTCGCGCACGCCGTCCGGTGCGTTACGCACGATGGGCGCAAGATAATCCGGAAACACGCCCGGCATCGGCGCTAGATTTCCCGAGCGATCGCGGATCGCACGTGTGAACGCGACGATTGCGGCCTGGTTTGTGGTGACGCTGTAGAGATTGCACATGGGCAAAGTGTAGTCGGATGATCTGTCGCGTAAAAGCACGCAATGGAAAGACGCGGGCTTACCGTCCCTTCAACCGAGTCGGCAGGACAAGCTCGCTTGGATAGGGCCTAAGCAGGTCGCGCGGATCGTCCTCCAACCCAAGCCAGCGGGTGTAGTCCTCGGGCCGCAAGATGGCGGGCATGCGATCGTGGATTGGAGCAATCAATGTGTTGGCCTGAACTGTGATCGTTGCGAATGTCCGTTCCCATTGCCGCGTGTCGGGGTCGCGCCAATTTTCCCAAATGCCGGCGACGCCAAATAGCGAAGTATCGTTCACAGTGAATGCGTGACGCTTGCCGGCCGCGTCTTTTAGAAAGAATGCGTTCATGGGCACGACGCAGCGTCGCGACCGATACGCATCGCGAAACATTCGATTTTCGGCAACGCTTTCGGCGCGAGCGTGGATCGGCTGAATGTCGGGCCGGCGCTTTGCGGTGTGGGGAATAAGACCCCAACGCAAATCGTCCTGGGTCGGCAGGCCGGTGTCGGGATGCCGTCGTACGACAGGCAATAACTGGGCAGGCCGACCATTCCCCTGCAAGCGGGGACGGCTCGCGGACGGCCCAGCATCTTCGTGTTCGGTACGCATTCGCCAACCTCAAAAGACCAATAAAACCGCACCTTTTCTCATCTGCATTGACTCCTAGCATAAAGAGAACAAAATAGGAACATTGATGACCTCTGTGGAGCTACCGAGGATGGCACTCGCCAGCCCGCCGACATCTATTGCCGATTTGCGCAGCTATCTGGAGCGCGTCGATCGGCATGGGCGCGAGCCGCGCGAAGTCTTGCCGTTTGAAGTCTCAGAGCTTGATGATCGGCTGCCGCACGGTGGTTTGGCGCGCGGTCATTTACACGAAGCGATCGAGGGCGGTGCGGCCAGTCAGTATGCCGGCCTCGCGACTTTATTCGCGGCCGGCATTCTCGCGCGCATGCAGGGGCCGGTGCTGTGGTGTCTGCGCGGCCGCGATCTCTTTGCGCCTGCTCTTGCGCGCGTCGGTCTGCATCCTGATCGCGTGATCTTCTGCGAGACCTGGAAAGACCGCGACGTGCTGCCCGCGATGGAAGAAGGCCTCAAATGCGGCGGCCTCGCCGCGGTCGTTGGCGAAATCTCGAAGCTTTCTCTCAACGCTTCGCGTCGCTTGCAGCTTTGCGCCGGCGAAAGCGGCGTCACGGCGCTGGTTATTCGCCGTTGGCACAACATGGCTGAGAAGAATGCGGCCGGTGAGCCGAACGCGGCCGCGACACGCTGGCGCGTTACGCCTCAGCCTTCGCCCCCAAGCGGCTTTGACGGACTGCCGCGTCAGCACTGGCAACTAGATTTACTGCGGGTCCGTGGTGGCGAACCGCATTCCTGGATTGTGGAGGCATGCGATGCGACGGGTCATCTCGCTCTACCTGCCGCATTGGCCGACCGATCGGCTGCGGCGAGCGAGCAAAGACGCGCCGCCACGGGATAAACCGCTCGTGACGGCCATGATGCAGGGGCAGCGTCGCGTGATCGCGAGCGTGGATCAGGCTGCCGCGCAAATGGAATTGAGCGGCGGAATGACAGTCACGCATGCGCAGTCGCTGATTCCTGATCTGACTGTCATTGATGCGACGCTCGAAGAAGACGAAGCGGCACTGATACGCCTTGCGCTCTGGTGCATCAAATATTCGCCGCTGGTGACGCCCAATCCGCCGGATGGAATCTTTATTGATGTCGCCGGCTCAGCGCATCTGTTTCAGGGCGAAGCGGCGCTAATTGCCGATCTTTGCAAGCGCCTTAAGGCCGAAGGTATTACGGCACGCGCGGCGCTCGCAGATACGGCTGGCTGCGCCTGGGCGCTGGCACGGTATGGCGGTGCGCAGATTGTCTCGCCGGGGCGCGCGTCGGACGCGATCGCCAGTTTGCCGGTGGCGGCGTTGCGGTTGGCGCCCTCAACGATTTTATCATTGAGCGATGTTGGGATTGAGCGCGTGGCACAGTTGGCCAGCAAGCCGCGCGGCAGTTTGCAAACACGATTTGGCGGAGAGGTCCTGCTGCGCCTCGATCAGGCGCTCGGCAATGCCAACGAGCCGCTGACGTCCCTCTTGCCGCCGGAAGTGCCGCGCAGCGAGTTGCGCTTTGCCGAACCGGTCGGCGATCCCGAGGATCTCAAGCGCATTATCGAAAAGCTTGCCGACAAACTTTGTCTCGATCTCGAGGCGCGTGGCATCGGGGCGCGCCGTCTCGATCTCGTGTTCGTGCGGGTCGACAATATTGCGCAAGCCGCGCGTATAGGCCTGTCGCGGCCTTATCGTGAGCCCAAACATTTGGCGAAGCTCCTCGCAGAGCGTCTTGTCGTGATTGATCCTGGCTTTGGCATCGAAAGCGCTTCACTCACGGCGTCATGGGTCGAAGCCGTGGTCGAGCGGCAAACCATTGGCCGGCATGTCGGCACGGATCAATCGCAGCACGATGTTTCGCAACTGGTCGATACGCTTGGCGTCCGGCTCGGTGAAAGCAATGTATTCCGCGTGTCGCCAGTCGAAAGTCTGTTGCCGGAGCGCGCGACACGTCGCGTTTCAGCGTTGCATCCGACCGAAGGCCTGGCGTGGCCGAAGGATCTGCCACGGCCTGCGCGTCTCTTCCTTCAGCCCGAGAAAGTCGAAGCGGTGGCTGAACTGCCGGATCATCCGCCGCGCATGTTCATCTGGCGCAAGGCGCGCCATCGCGTCGCCAAAGCTGACGGTCCCGAGCGCATTCATGGCGAATGGTGGATCAGCGAAGGCGAGACCAAACTGGTGCGCGACTATTACCGGGTCGAGACCGCGGATGGCACGCGCTACTGGCTGTTTCGTGATGGACCGACGGAACAGGGCGGGTCCTGGTGGCTGCATGGCGTCGGTGATGCATGAACTACGCCGATTTACAGGTCACGACGCATTTCTCCTTCCTGCGCGGTGCGTCCAGCGCTGAAGAGCTGTTTTCGACGGCCGCCGTGCTCGGCATCAAGGCGCTCGGCATTGTCGACCGCAATTCCCTGGCCGGCATTGTGCGCGCGTACGAAGCCGCCAAGGTCACCGGTGTCCGGCTGATCGTCGGCTGCCGGCTTGATCTGCAATGCGGCACCTCGCTGCTGGTCTATCCCACGGATCGCAAAGCCTATGGGCGCCTATGCCGACTTCTCACCGTCGGCAAGAAACGCGCGGGGAAGGGCGCCTGTCATATCGATTGGGCGGATGTAGAAGAATGGAACGCGGGCCTGCTCGCCATCCTGCTGTCGGATGACATCAAGAATCCTGTCAGCAACGAGCTGCAAAGGCTACACGGCATCTTCGGCGAGCGGGCCTACTGCGCTCTCACCCGCCACTTTCTGCCGAATGAAGGCCAACGCCTTCGGACCATTTCAAATGCAGCGACGCAGGCCGGCGTCGCGACGGTCGTCACGAATGACATTCTTTATCATTGCCCCTCGCGGCGCATGTTGCAGGACGTTGTGACGTGCATTCGTCTGCACACCACAATCGACAATGCCGGGTTTCAGAAGGAACATCACGCCGACCGCTTTCTTAAAAGCCCGCAGGAGATGCTGCGGCTGTTTCCCAAATACGAACAAGCGGTCCGCCGCAGCTGGGAGATTGCCGAACGCTGCACATTCTCGCTCGATCAGCTGAAATACGTCTATCCGACTGAAGAGCTGGAAGATGGCCTTAACGCGCAGGAGCGTCTTGAAAAGCTGACCTGGGAGGGTGCCGCCAAACGCTATCCGGAAGGCCTGCCTGATAATGTCGCCACGCAACTGCGCCATGAGCTCAATCTGATCGAGCGCATGGAATACGCGCCCTACTTCCTCACGGTCGAATCCATCGTTCGCTTTGCCCGCTCGAAAGGCATTCTATGTCAGGGCCGTGGCTCGGCCGCCAATTCGGCGGTCTGCTTCGTGCTGGGCGTGACTTCAATCGATCCGGTGCGCCAAGGCCTCCTGTTCGAGCGCTTTGTCAGCGAAGAGCGCCGCGAGCCGCCCGATATCGATGTCGATTTCGAGCATGAACGGCGCGAAGAAGTCATTCAATGGATTTACGAGACCTATGGCCGCACGCGATCGGCGCTCACGGCGGTGGTCTCGCGCTATCGCTCGCGCGGCGCCGTGCGGGAAGTCGGCAAAGCGCTCGGCTTGCCGGAAGACATAACGGGCGGTTTGGCTTCCATGATTTGGGGCTGGAGCACCGAAGGCGTCGCGGAGAAACAAGCCAAGGAGCTCAATCTCAATCTTGAGGATCGCCGTCTCAGACTAACGCTTGAACTTGCCAAACAATTGATCGGCACGCCGCGTCACCTCTCGCAGCACCCAGGCGGCTTTGTCCTCACGCTGGATCGCCTTGATGAACTCGTCCCGGTCGAACCGGCGGCGATGGATGATCGCCAGGTGATCGAATGGGACAAGGACGACATCGACGCGCTGAAATTCATGAAGGTCGATGTGCTGGGCCTCGGCATGCTGGGCTGTATGCGCAGAGCTTTCGCGCTGCTCGATAAAGCCAAAGGCCTACAGCTCGATCTCGCGTCCATCCCCGCTGAGGACCCCGCGACGTATGCGATGATCCGCAAAGCCGACACGATGGGGACCTTTCAGATTGAATCCCGCGCGCAGATGTCGATGCTGCCGCGCCTTAAACCTGAGACTTTTTATGATCTCGTCATTGAAGTTGCGATCGTGCGGCCCGGGCCAATCCAGGGCGACATGGTGCATCCCTATATCCGGCGCCGTGAGGGCAAGGAAAAGCCAGAGTATCCCACACCCGCACTCGAGAAGGTTCTCGGCAAGACGCTCGGCGTGCCGCTCTTTCAGGAACAGGCGATGCAGGTCGCGATGGTGGCGGCGGGATTTACGCCGACTGAGGCCGATCAACTGCGCCGCGCGATGGCGACCTTCAAACACACGGGCGGCGTACACGCGTTTCAGCAAAAACTCATCACCGGCATGCTCGATAATGGCTACACCAAAGAATTCGCCGAGCGCACCTTCCGCCAGCTGGAAGGTTTCGGCAGTTACGGCTTTCCGGAATCGCATGCGGCCAGCTTTGCGCTGATTGCCTACGCCTCATCCTGGATGAAGTGCCACCATCCTGACGTCTTCCTTGCCGCCATCCTCAATGCGCAACCGATGGGCTTCTATGCGCCCGCCCAATTGGTGCGCGACGCGCGTGAGCACGGTGTCGAGGTGCGTCCAGTCGATGTGAACCTGTCCGAATGGTTCTGCACGCTCGAACCAAAACCGGCTGGCTATCACGCTGTCCGCCTTGGCTTCTGCATGGTGCGCAGCATGCGGCAGAAGGAAGCTGAGCAGCTGGTCGATCGGCGCCTCTACGACCGGATCGCCGCAAGCCGCTCCATCAAGACCTTTAACGGCGTCGAGGATGTCTGGCGCCGTGCGGGCGTGCCGGTTGCGGCTCTCAATCACATTGCGGCAGCTGACGGTTTCAGGGGACTTGGCCTGTCACGCCGTGAGGCGTCATGGGCGATCAAGGCTTTGCATGATGAAGCCTTACCGCTCTTTGCCGCCGCTGATGATCGCACCGGCCACCTCTTGCCCGAGATCATCGAAACACCGGTCCTGCTTTCGCCCATGACGGCGGGTCGTGAGGTGGTGGAAGACTATCGAAGCACCGGGCTTAGCCTGCGCAACCATCCGGTCCGCTTCCTGCGCGAACATCTCACCACACAGGGGTATCAATCCTGCATCACCCTGCGCACCGCTCGAAACGGCAGCCGCATCTCGATAGCCGGTCTCGTCCTGGTCCGGCAAATGCCGGGATCAGCCAAGGGCGTCATGTTCGTGACGCTTGAAGACGAATCCGCCAACGCCAATCTGATCGTGTGGCCGGCGGTCTTTGAAGCGAACCGTCGTCCCATCCTCGGCGCCACGATGATGGGCTGCCGTGGCAAGGTGCAACACGCGAGCGATGTCACCCATCTGATTGTCGAGGAGGTCAGGGACTTGTCGGCTGATCTGCGCCGCGTGTCCGGGATGAACGACGCATTTCCTCTCACGGCTGGTCGCGGCGATGAAGCCAAACATGGCGGCCACGGCCTCGATAGCCGTGAGCCGAAACTGCCGCCAATAAAGCAGCGCGACATGTACGTGCCTGATCTGCACATCGATACGCTGACGGTGAAAGCGCGGAATTTTCGGTGAGGACGAGAAAACATCGTTTCGCATGGGCACCTCACGGGTGAAACGTTGGTCTTGTTCATGATTTGTGCTAAGGGAGCGAGTCGGGGAAAATGGAATGCAGCAGCACGTCAGGCCTAAAGAAGTCGACGTCGCTTCGCCTGCGGCCTACTTGGCTGATCTGAACCCGCAGCAACGTCGTGCGGTTGAATATGGCTGCGACGTTCCGGCCGATGCGCCACCACTATTGATCATCGCGGGTGCCGGATCGGGCAAAACCAACACCCTCGCGCATCGCGTCGCGCATCTTATTGTCCGCGGCGCCGATCCGCGCCGGATCATGTTGCTGACATTCTCGCGGCGCGCCGCTGCCGAGATGCAGAAGCGCGTAGAGCGCATCGCCGGGAAGGTGATGGGCGCGAAAGCGAACGTCATGACCGACGCTCTCGCCTGGTCAGGGACGTTTCATGCCATCGGCGCGCGCTTACTCAGGGAATACGCCAACGACATTGGCATCGAGAGTGCGTTCACGATCCACGATCGCGAAGACTCCGCCGATCTCATGAATCTCGTGCGGCACGACTTGGACTTCTCCGGCAGCGATAAACGTTTTCCGCTGAAAGGCACATGCCTTGCGATCTACTCGCGCTCGGTGAACTCGGAAATACCGCTCGCCTCGGTGCTTGGCGACTACTTTCCGTGGTGCTCACCAACCAACCCAGCACAAATTTGACTGGCAAATTGCACCTGCCAATCCCTTGCGGACGACCGTCAGCCCTGGCGGCTACGAAATGGGTTCCAAAGGTGCGCATCATATCTTTGCGGAGATTGACGCCCTTTGGCGCATCCAGCGTGTACCCGGTAGAAAGAAGAATGACCGGTCGGAGTTATTTAAGTTAGTGGACATCGCTTCCACCCGAGTGCGATTATTTTGTGTGCCCCAAGGGAGGAAGCCAAAGCGCGAAATCGCAATGTGGCGCATGGAAGTGGGCGATGCGCAGTCACCTGGATGCCATTTCCACACACAGATCCTTGGCGAGCAGGCTAGGTTTCCCTTTCCAAAGTCCCTTTCCATACCTCGTCTACCGGGGTTGCTGCTTACTACCGCCGCAGTGACCGAATTTGTGCTGGCTGAGTTGTTTCAAGAAGACTGGGCAAAGCATGTTAGCTCTGACACGCCGCATTTACAGCGGTGGGCTCCTATCCAAAACAAGCGCCTGGAAAAGATGCTTAATTGGGAGCTTGGGCTTTTGAACAAAGGCGGATCGCCATGGACGGCACTAAAACGTAATAAGCCTGACGAAAGCCTTTTTATATGAATGCGCTTTCCTCTGCCCGCACTTTTAAGGTTCCCACCTCGTGTTTAGTGTACACGCCACCGACCGTCGCTGCCGCGATGGTACAGGCTCTCGGAACTGATCCCTCGGATTTGTGGCTCGAGCCGTGCGTTGGCAAAGGTGCCCTTTTGCGAGCACTGCGTGATGCCGGAGTAGACAGGCGGAAAATTACGGGCATCGATCTGAGTTTGTGAGAATGAGACGTCAGACAAGTTCGCGCGCGTCACAAGAGGAACCGAATTTCTTCGCTGGTCTATGTCGACGCCAAATCGATACGATAAAATTATTGCTAATCCCCCGTACGTCGCAATTGACCGACTACAGCAAAGACTTAGAAAGACTGCTTGCAACGTGCGAGCATTAAACGACATCCGGGTAACTGCTGCCGGAAACACGTGGTACGCATTTCTTTGCGCTGCGATTAATTTGCTTCGGCCTGGAGGGAGCCTGTGCTTTTTGCTTCCCGCCGCCTGGGAGTTCGCAAATTATGCTGAGCCTTTAAGACGAGAGATTGCTAAATCTTTTAAATTTGTTCGTGTTTATCGCAGTGATACACCGATCTTTCAGTTTGCAAAAGTCCAAGAAGGCACGGTGATGCTTTTGGCTCGTGAGTTTAGTCCCAACGTAAGTACTGCAAACAAGTCGGGTTTAATCTCGACTGTCAGAGTTAAATCTGTGGAAGACTTAGTCGTGGAAATGGCTCGTCGATCGCCGTTGGGAAAAATTCAAACGGAAAGGGGCGGCTGGATGGAAGTTGGCAGCCCCAACCTACAAGGTAAATTTGACGAAGCGCCTATCAGTAGTCTGTTTTCCATTAACATCGGGGCTGTGACGGGAGATGCAAGCTATTTTCTAATGAACGAAGAGCGGCGGAAAGCTTTGGATTTGCCAACAAGTTCGCTTCGCCCAGTTCTCTCGCGTGCCAAGCATTTGATCTGTCCGCGCACAACCGTGGCAGTGTGGCGCTTTTTGAAGAGAGTGGTGAAAGGGTGTGGCTCTTTGACCCCTCTCCAAGCGCTTTGGATCACACCTCCGTAAGGCGGTACCTTAGGTGGGGCCGTAATGGGGGCTGCAACCTTGAGGGCTACAAAATTCTTATTCGTTCTCCGTGGTACCGCGTTCGCACTCCCATAAGATTGGATGGTTTTCTGAGCGGAATGTCCAAAGTTGGGCCATGGATATCGTTCCGTCACATGGATAGGCTTACGGCGACCAACACGCTTTATGGCGTGACCTTTTCGGCTGGCAACCTCTCAAAATACTCGTGCTGCGTTTGCGTTAGGACTATTGACTTCCAGGGTGCAGGATCAATTGCTGCGCCGCCGCCGCACATACGCTGACGGCTTAATCAAATTTGAGCTTGGTGATTTGCGTGAAGTGCGGATACCAGTCACGTCGTCATCAAGAGGCGTACTTCAGTCTTACAGCTTGGCAGTGAATGCTCTGCTAAACGGGCAACAAGCCATGGCGATTGGAATAGCTGATCGTTGGTTTTTTCGGTCATAGCTCCAGTCTGACAGGCGCGACGGACTAAAAATGTGAGACCTGGCCACAAGCCGAGGCGCACCGGAATTCCCAGCTGTAGTCTGCGTGATTTTGTAGCCACCAACGCGGGCGGATCAGCTCCCACTCCCCTTCGTCGGCCACGATTTGCGTCATACGCTGGACCGTCGCCTCCGTGGGGCACGTCTACATCGCCCAGACCGCGCTCTCGACGAGGTAGTGAAGCAGTGGCCCAACCAGCGCCTTAGCCGCGACATCGAAGCTCAATTCAAAAAACACGCACTAAATTCGTTGTTTGCTATGTGTTTGCTAAGAAAAATCCGGCGAGAGGACACTTAATACTAAGTCATTGACGTTACTGGCGCGCCCGAAGGGATTTCCAACCCCTGACCTCTGCCTTCGGAGAGCACTATCCCGTTTCACGCTTGGCCTTTCACGTCCAACGGCTCCGACGCTTTATTGGATACTTCGCCGCTAGACAAAACAGAATAGGCTTCGACTCCCAAACCACGGTTCCGTTGGGTTCGAGCGTCGGCATTTTCTCAAAGGGTTTGAGTTTGGAATGATCTTCCCGCGTGAAGTCGAGTAGCTCAACCGCAGACGCTCCTCCGCAAGCAGTTCAACCACGCGGCCAAGTTTTGATGTCCGCTCGACTCGGAGAAATGCTGCCGACTTCATAGGTGGCAAGTTACGCCAGCTTTAGCAGCGTGACAATCCAGCGTAGAGGCCAGCTATTTCCACACGCCAATACCGAGCCGCTTCACAATGTCGGCGCTGATCTTGCGTTGAATGGCCTAGCAGCGCATGGCCGTTAGAGGATGCTGATCTTGTCCACCCATGTTTTCAGCTTCTTGGTGCTGAATCCTTCGCCATAGTCGTCGCCCGTGTCCTTTCCATCATCGCGACCAAACAACGCCTCGCCGATCTTGTCCGGGAATTCAAGATCGCGCGCTCGGTCCTTGGCCCGGTGTCGCAACGAGTACAGAACTTTTTTCGGGTCCTTGATGCCAACTGTGTCGCGCAAGAATTCAGTGAAGCGATGCGACGCGGCAGACGGCGTGCCTTCAAACAATGGACTGCTAATCTTCGCGGGCAGGTATGGCAACACGCTCTTGGGGAACGGCACCCGGCGCAATGAGTTTTCCGTTTTGTTACCAATCCACACGAAACGAGGTCCGCCGTTGTGCGGTTCCTCTTTCGTAATCTGGAACGCTTCACTGAGGCGCATTCCCGTCGCCTCTAACAGCCGGAAGAGCAATTGGTCTTTCTTGCCGAGCGTGCCGAACTTCGCCTTGCACGCCTTAACGTCCGCGTCATCAAGCGACTTGCGCTTGGCGGCTTGCTTCTCTTGAGGCGTCCGTTGCGGCACGATGCCCGAGAACGGGTTGACCATCATCGGCAACTTTTTCTCGGCAATCGAGAATTCGACCATGGCGCTTAGCCACATGATCTTTTTCTGCGTCGACGGATAGCTAAGCTTCTTGGCCGTGTAGTGCTTGACCAGCAAGCGGCCATCGTCGCGGTCACACTTTTCGAGTGCCTTGCCCTTGGTCAGTGAGCGGAACAAATCCCATGTCGCCTGTGCTTCTTTGCGGGCGTAGCCGTCAAGGCCACGGCCCCTGCGCGCACCGCTGTTGATGTAGGTTTGAAACAGCATGTCATCGGCAGTCTTGGCCTTGACGACAGGGCGCGCCGCTTGGTCGAACTTCGGCGAGCCATCGGCATTTAGGAAAGCCGCCGCAAACCGCCAATTGCTTGGGCCGACATTCTCATTGTTGCTCACCAATTGAAGCGCCCGGCCGCCATTCGGCTCGGTCTTCAAAATGCTTCCGTTGTGGCTGATATGGATAAGCTGTTCGTCCGTGGCGACGATCTTGCCGCCATCTGGTCCCGCGTGCTCGCGCCCCGGCTCCATTGCATGTTTCCAAACCGTGTTGAAACGGGGACGCGCCGCCAAGAGCTTTGCTTTGTGCTCTGCGATCATGGGCGCGGCTTCGATTTGCGCTTTCAACTTGTCGGCAGTTTTCAGCGACACAACTTTGCGCCCGTCCGGCGAGCGCAATTGAACGTACCAATTCGATGAACCGGGCCGCTGGAAAAGGTAAGAGCCGTGATGCGCACGCTCTGCGGATGCCATCGCCATTCAACTCCTATGGGTGCTGGCCCGAAGGTAACTGACAACAGCCGATGACAACAGCGGATTGACAACAGTAATTGACAACAGGGTTAAAAGTGAGAAAATCGCTGTGGGACAAGGGGAAGTATGGTGCTGCCGCTCAGGATTGAACTGAGGACCTCTCCCTTACCAAGGGAGTGCTCTACCACTGAGCTACGGCAGCCAAGGCGTGTGGCCAGAAAGCCATGCAAGACTACATGAAAATGCGCGGCGTTCCTTGCCATAGCGGGCACCTTGGCGCAAGCACGGGCGCTTGCGGCCAGCGGTTGCGGCGCGGCAGGCAGCATGCTTTGAACAGCCCGTATTCAGCGGACGCGGCAAACGCCATGATCAAGCACGGCAAGGCGGAGCAACGGGCGGCGCGCAGCGAGCGGCTATCCGCGGCGCTGCGGGAAAACCTCAAGCGACGCAAGGACCAGGCGCGCGGCCGCGCCGCCAGCCCGGGAAACGACGCTGAAATCACGGCCGCCGATCCTGACTTTCGCCGCAATCCGGGACCGAAGTCGGATGGTACGGGGCGGTCCGGAACGGGCCGCAGGGGGTCATAATGGATCGCATTCGCATTGTCGGCGGCCGGCCGCTCAACGGCACCATCCCGATTTCGGGCGCGAAGAACGCCACCCTGCCGCTGATGATCGCCAGTCTCCTCACCGAGGAGACGCTGATCCTCGACAATGTACCCCGGCTCGCCGATGTGGTGCTGCTCGAGCGCATTCTCGGCAATCACGGCGTCGACATCATGACCAGCGGCAAACGCCGCGGCGAGACCGCCGATCACGGCCAGACCCTGCATATATCCGCGGCCCGGATCATCGACACCACCGCGCCCTACGACCTCGTCTCCAAAATGCGGGCGAGCTTTTGGGTGCTGGCGCCGCTGGTGGCGCGTATGGGCGAGGCAAAAGTCTCAATGCCGGGCGGCTGTGCCATCGGCACCCGGCCGGTCGATCTC
The DNA here is from genome assembly GCA_963813825.1 of uncultured Alphaproteobacteria bacterium. Classification (GTDB taxonomy): domain Bacteria; phylum Pseudomonadota; class Alphaproteobacteria; order Rhizobiales; family Xanthobacteraceae; genus BOG-931. Next base: position 195,244 of record CAWFBB010000024.1, on the reverse strand, counting down.
CTCATCATGGCGATCTCGCAACTCGGGGCAGAAATCGAGATCGACGGCGGCTACGTCATCGCGCGTGCTCCGAACGGCCTTCGCGGCGGCGAGATCGTGTTTCCGAAAGTGACCGTCGGCGGCACCCACACCGCAATCATGGCGGCGTCGCTCGCGAACGGCGCCACGGTTATCGAAAATGCCGCGCGTGAGCCGGAGATCGCCGATGTCGCCGATTGCCTCAACAAGATGGGCGCAAAAATTTCCGGTGCCGGCACCGGTCGCATTGTGGTCGAGGGCGTCGGCAAGCTTCACGGCGCGCGCCACGCCGTGCTGCCGGACCGTATCGAGACCGGCACCTACGCCATGGCCGTTGCGATGGCCGGCGGCGACATTCTGCTGCAGAACGCGCGGCCGGAACTCCTGCAGGCTGCGCTCGACGTCATCGCGCGCACCGGCACCACCGTCACGCCGACCAATCAGGGCATCCGTATCGCCCGCAACGGCTCGCGCCTCGGTCCGGTCGACGTGACTACGGCGCCGTTCCCGGAATTCCCGACCGATCTGCAAGCCCAGCTCATGGCTTTGATGACGCGCGCGCATGGCACCTCGCACATCGTCGAAACGGTGTTCGAGAACCGTTTCATGCATGTCCAGGAACTGGCGCGCCTTGGCGCACGCATCCAGCTCGACGGCGAGCGTGCGACCATCGAAGGGGTCGAGCAGCTCAAGGGCGCCCCGGTGATGGCGACCGATCTGCGCGCTTCGGTGTCGCTTGTCATTGCGGCGCTGGCCGCGGAAGGCGAAACCATCGTCAACCGCGTCTATCACCTCGATCGCGGTTTCGAGCGGCTGGAAGAAAAGCTCGGGCGCTGCGGAGCGGCCATCGAACGTTTGTCCGGATGAGGCTGAAGGGTTGAACGGCTCCGCAGACCTAGGAGCGCCATTCTTTAGAATGCGGAGCCGTTCGTGACGATCACGCAATTTTCTCTACGGCGGCCACGCTACGGCCTATCCGTTGCCGAGTCGCTAACGCGCCCATAGGTGCAAACACGCAAGTCAGGCGGCGAGTTCGCGCATGATGCGATAAAGCCGTGACTGGCCCTCGAAGCCGATGCCCGGGCGATCGCTCAACGTGAGATATCCGTCGTTGAGCTCGGCATCGTCGGCGAAGCCGCCGAAATCACCGAATACGCCAGGATAGGACTCCGCACCGCCGAGGCCGAAACCCGCGGCAATCGCCAGCGACATCTGGTTACCGCCGTGCGGAAACAGCAGGCTGCGCGGCCATCGATGCCGCGCCAGCATTTCGAGCGTGCGGGCATAGTGCACGATGCCATAGGCCTGCGGCGGATCGACCTGGATGACATCCTGGCGCTGCGGTTTGAGGCCGCCGAAGCGAACAAGATTTTCCACGTCCTGGGTCGAGAACAGGTTCTCACCGGTGGAGAGCGGCGGGTCATAGACTCCGGCGATTTCTGCGAGCAGCGCGAAGTCGAGCGGATCGCAGGGCTCCTCGAACCAGCGCAACGCAAACGATTTGAGGCCGCGCGCATAGGCAAGCGCTTCGTCGCGGCCGAATTTGGAGTTGGCGTCGACAGCGAGCTTGCCGCCCTTTGGCAGAATCGATTTGACGGCTTCGACACGCGACAGGTCTTCGGCAAGCGCCATGCCACCGACCTTCATCTTCACCATAGTATACCCGGCATCGAGATGACGGCGCATCTCGTCCTGCAAATCGGTGGTGGTCTTACCCGGCGCATACCAGCCGCCGCCGACATAGCAAAAAACCTTGTCGGCAAATTTGCCGTTATTGTACCGCTCGGCGAGTAGGCGGTGCAGCGGCTTCTCGGCGATCTTGGCGACCGCGTCCCACACCGCGACCTCTATGGTGCCGATGCCGACCGAGCGCTCGCTGTGACCGCCGGATTTCTCGTTCTGCATCATCACGGCGAGAATGTTTTCCGGTGCTAAATTATCGCCGGTCTCATTGAGAAGCGATTTCGGATCGGCCTTGAGCACGCGCGGAATGAAACGCGCGCGCATCTGCGCGCCGCAGGCATAACGTCCGGTCGAGTTAAATGCGAAGCCGCAGACCGGCTTGCCGCCGCGCACGACATCGGTGATGACCGCGACCACCGAAGTCGTCATCTCCGAAAAATCGATGCTCGAATTGGCGAGCGTCGATTTCAGCGGGATCGCAGTTTCGCGGATATCGATGATGCGCATGGGGATTCATTCTAAATGGCTAAATTGTCGTTGCCTCTTGTTTCATGCGCGAAAAGAACCCATGTTGCGTTGCAGCAAATCATTATTGCGGTGCACAAATGCCGATAAGCCCTTATAACAAGGCGCTCTCCCGTCTTCATGCGTTGCGTCGCAAGTTCGAAGGCCTCATCGAAACTGCCGGCAAGAAAACCTCTGGCGGCCGAACCGTACCCACTTCGAGGCAGTCGGCAAAGCTGCGGGAACTTCCCGAGTTCGGGAAAAATCCGGGCAATTTGCGCATGTTCGTCCATGTTCCCGAGCGGCTGCCAAATATGGCGCCGCTGGTCGTCGCCCTGCACGGCTGCAACCAAACCGCCGATGAGTACGGGCGCGGCACCGGTTGGTCTGTGCTGGCTGATCGCCTTGGCTTTGCGGTGGTCTATCCCGAGCAGCAGCCGGCCAATAACCCCAAAAATTGCTTTTCGTGGTTCTCGCCGAGCGACACCACGCGCGATTGCGGGGAGGCAGGTTCTATCCGGCAGATGGTCGCGCACGCCCTTGCGGCATTCGATCTCGACCCGGAGCGCGTGTTCGTGACGGGCCTGTCGGCCGGCGGTGCTATGGCGTCGGTCATGCTGGCGACTTACCCGGACGTTTTTTCCGGAGGAGCCATCGTCGCCGGCCTACCCTACGGAAGCGCCCGGTCGGTTCAGCAAGCGTTCGACGCCATGTTCGCGGATCATGCCCATTCCGCGCAGGCGCTCGGCGACCGCGTGCGCGCGGCTTCCGGACATCGGGGTCCTTGGCCAAAAATTTCCATTTGGCACGGCACGGCAGATCCAATCGTCAAGCCTTCGAACAGCGAACACATCCTCGCGCAGTGGATCGAACTTCATAGCCTGCCACACGCGCCTGCATTTGAGGAATCGATTGCCGGCCATCCGCGCCGCGTGTGGAACGATGCCAACGGCGACGCCGTGATCGAGTCTTTTCGAATTAACGGCATGGCGCACGGCGTGCCGCTCGGATCAGCGGCGGACGAAAACAACTACGGTGTGGCCGGGGCGTTTTTCCTTGATGCGGGAATCTCATCGACGCCTCGCATCGCAAGCTTTTGGCACTTGGGCGAAGACTGGGCAGAACCATCGCGCACGACAGCCATGGTGCCGAAGCCGGATCCGATTCCAACAAACAGCCCAATCGAGATCGCTGGAGCAACAGAGAGGACACACCTCCTTACTGACAGCGCTGACAATGGACGGCATGCCACCCGGACCGCGCAAACCTCGCTCGATCCGAACCTCGTGATCGCGGCTGCATTCAAGGCGGCGGGATTGCCCGTACCCGAAATGCCGAATGAACCCGCTGGCACAGCGACAGGAGTTGCGCCTCTTCCGACCATCCGCGCGGCGCTAAGGGCGGCCGGATTGACGCGGAATTAGCCGTGCGTCGAGTCACCAATCCGTTTCTTACTGGATCTGCGGAATCTTGGCATCGACGATGACCTTATGCCATCGGTCGACTTCCGTCTTGATGTAGACGGCAAACTCCGCCGGCGTGTCGGCGACGATCTCGAGACCGACCTGCTTGCATTTCTCCTGCACGTCCGGTTCATGCAGCGCTTTGACCATCTCGCGGTTGAGCAGATCGACGATGGCCTGCGGCGTGCCGCCGGCCACGAACACGCCCTGCATGGTCTCGGATTCCTGGCCCTGGATGCCGGCTTCGATCATCGTCGGAACATCAGGCAGCGCGGCGGATCGCTTGAGCGAGGTCACGGCGACGCCGTGCAATGTGCCGGCGAGAATGTGCGGCGCGGCTGGAGTCAGATTGGCAAAACCGACCGGCGTTTGATTAGCGATAACGGCCTGGATCGCCGGTGCACCGCCGCCGTAGGGCACGCTGGGCTGGTCGAGTTTGAAATCGAGCTTGAACAGTTCTGCGGCAAGCTCCGGCGTCGTGCCAAGACCGGCATTTGCGATGGCGTATTTGCCCGGATTGGCTTGCATGAGCGCGATCAATTCCTTGACCGTCTTGGCCGGAACCGAGGGATGCGCGAGCAGGATATTCGCCGATGCGCCGGCCAGTGTGACCGGAGCGAAATCCTTATACGGATCGTAGGGATTGCTGGCGTAGAGGCTCGGGTTGACCACGAAGCTCGAACTCGCCACCAGGATCGTGTAGCCGTCGGGCGCGGAGCGGGCGACCTGCGTCATGCCGATATTGCCGCCGGCGCCGGAATGGTCTTCGACATAGAATTGCTGGCCGAGGCTCTTGGACAGCTTGTCGGCGAGAAGTCGCGCCACGAAGTCGCTCGGCCCGCCGGCCGCGAACGGTGCGATGATCTTCACCGGATGATCGGGATAGGCGCTCGCGGCCCAGCACGAACCCGCCCATAATAGGCTCCCACACAAAGCGAAAAGCCGCGTTGAATAAGTCGCTGCAGTCATAAAACCCTCCCCAGGCCTTTTGGCGATGCTATCATTGCGTGGCCGCTTCCGGCAGGGAGCGCGACACAATGACTTCCCTCACAACGAAGCAAAAGGGCGGACCATGGCCGGGCGCAAAGTGACGCGAGACGATCTCCGCGAAGCAGCGGAAAAGTACAAGAACTGGGGCAAATGGGGCCCGAACGACGAAATCGGCACGCTCAATTACACCAGCCCGGAAGATGTCATCGCCGCGGCGCGGCTGGTGAAGAGGGGCAAGGTGATCTCGCTCGCGCTCAATTTCGACAACAACGGCCCGCAGGGCGGCAAGACCAATTATCCGGCGCTCGGCCGCATCAATCCGCTGCACACCATGCTGCGCACCGGCACCGATGCTTATTCCGGCGTGCTCGACAAGCGCGGCATCCGCGCCGCCGACGACATGGTGGTGATGCCGCTGCAATGCGGCACGCAATGGGACGGACTCGGTCACGTGTTCTACGAAAACAACATGTGGAACGGCTACGATTGCCGCGAGGTGTCGTCATTCGGCGCCGCGAAATGCGGCATCGAGAAAACCAAGAGCAAGATGGTCGGCCGCGGCGTATTCCTCGACGTCGCACGCGCCCTCGGCAAGGAGTGTCTCGACGACGGCTATGGCATCACCTGTGCCGACCTCGATCTCACCGCGAAGAAGCAGAATGTTGCTTTCAAGCGCGGCGATTACATCATCGTGCGCACCGGGCAAATGGAACGCTGCCTCAAAGCCGGCAATTGGGACGGCTATCCGGGCGGCGATGCGCCGGGCTTTGCCTTCGAAACCCTGGAATTCGTGGCGAAGACCGAGCTCGCTGCGCTTGCCAGCGATACCTGGGGCTGCGAGGTGCGGCCGAACAACACCGATGACGGCATCAACCAACCCTGGCACTGGATCACCATCCCGATCATGGGCATGACCATGGGCGAGATCTTCTATCTCAAGGACCTCGCCGAGGATTGCGCCGCCGACGGCACCTACGAATTCATGTTCGTCGCGCCGGCAATTCCCATCACCGGAGCCGTCGGCTCGCCGACCAATCCGCTGGCGATCAAGTGATGCGACCCATGAGAAAACTTCTCAACGCCGCGCTTTGCTTCGCGGCGATATTGGCGGCTGGGCAAGCCAATGCGGAAACCTGGCCCAGCCGTCCGATCAAGCTGATCGTGCCGACCGGGGCCGGCGCCGCGACTGACGTCATGGCAAAACTCCTTGCCGACGGAGTGTCGCGGACGCTCGGGCAACCGATGTTCGTTGAGAACATTCCTGGTGCGTCGGGCATGTTGGGCCATGAAACCGCGGCGCACTCCGCACCCGACGGCTATACGCTGCTGTTTACCAATACATCGGGCATGGCGATCAACCTGATTTCCTTCAAACAGCTTCCCTACGATCCGACGCGGGACTTCGCCGCCGTCGCGCTGGTGTGCAATCTCGCGCCTCAAATGCTGTCGGTGAATGCCGACTTGCCGGTTAAGTCCACCAGCGAATTGATCGCCTACGCCAAGGCCAATCCCGGCAAGCTATCGATCGCTTTCGACAATACGGCCGGCGCCGCCGCCTTCGCGGCAAAGCTGTTCAACAAGCGCGCCGGACTCGGCCTCGTCGAAGTGCCCTACCGATCCGCCGGGCAGCTCACGCAAGATGTCGCCAGCGGCGTCAATCAGGTGATGATGAGCTCGATTGCGGCTTCGCTTGCGGTCGTGCAATCGGGCAAAGTCCGGCCGCTCGCGATCTTGTCCGAAAGACGATTTCCGAGCTTGCCTGACCTGCCGCCGCTGCGCGACGCCGTTCCCGGGTTAGCCATGAACGGTTTTTTTGCCATCGTCGCTCCGGCCGGAACGCCGCCGGATGTGATCGCAAAGCTCAATCACGAGATCGACGAGTATCTGGAAGCTGCGAACGTTCAGGCCAAACTCTTGACGTTCGGTCTCGCCACCGGCGGCGGCGGCACGCCGGAAAGCACTGCTCAGGCCATTCGCGCCGAGCAGGATCAGTGGAAGGCCGTTGCCAAGGAACTCGACGTCGAGCCGCAATAGCAGCTAGACCCGCGGCGCGACGTGAACGCCGCGCCAGCTGGAGCGGTCGATTGCTTGCTGCACAACGCCCGATGCCTTGGCCTCGTCGACGAATGCGCTGAGATAGGCAAGCCATCCGGCCTGCCCTTTTTGCGCGGCCATACCGAGCGTGTTGAAGCCATAACGCTCCTCCAGCACGCGCGAGCCCGGAAGTCTCACGGAGTAGCGCAATAAAATTTCACTCAGCGACGCCATCACGGTTGCTTCTCCGCGGGCCATAATCTCGAATGTAGCGTCCGGCAAGTCGGCATAGACCATAGTGGCGTGCTTGAGCATCCGCTCAAGTGTCAGTGTGGAGGCGTGGTGGCGCACCGCCGCGATCCGGGTGCCCGGCCGATCAGCGTCGGCAATGCTGCGAATGGAAGAGCCTGACAACACTAACAGCGAGTAGTCAGCCTGAACGATGCCCGGCGAGTAATCGACCTGCGCCGCGCGGACCGGTTCGATGCCTAAAATAGATGTGTCGCAAGCGCCGGACACGACGCTTGCCACGGCTTGCGGTGGTGTCGGATGTTCGATCGGCACGCCTTGGACGCCGAGCCGCGCACCAAGCGCCGAAACAAGATCGACCGCCCAACCACTGAGCGCACCACTGACAGGGTCCTTCCTGTATTGCGGGACATAGAGCGCAACCCGGACTTTGCCAGCTTTCACAATCTCCACCACCCGTGAATCTGTATTCTGCTGCGTTGTCGTCACTTTCTCTTGCCCTCCGCGTTCGGTGCATATTTGACACCGGCCAACACCGCAATGCCAGCGAGCGCGGTAATAACTGCGGCAAAGGCCACGTGCGCTACAAGCGAACCGGCGGCGACGGTCAGCAGTCCGACACCAATCACCGGCAGCGAATTACCGCCGAACAGAGCAATAAGATAGCTCGATACAACTTCGCTGCGCTGATCGGCAGGTGCGATGCGATTGATCACCTCGAGGGTACCACGATAACCAAGACCGCCGGCAATACCTCCGAGCGCCGCGGCAAGAAGCAAAAGCGGCATCGATTGCGCGACTTGCGCCGCAACCAAAAGCCAAACGCCCGGCACCAGTAGTGCGAGCGCGCTCATCATGGCGGCCTGGCTTTCGAGCCAGGCGGTGGAAAGGATCGTCACCGCGGCAATTCCGAACAACTCGGCCACCACGGCGCCCGCCACGATCGGCGCAGATTGATTCAGCCTTTCGGCAAGCAAATTCGGAATCAAGGCGGCATAAAAGCCGATGAGTGCGAAGGTGGCGAACCCGCCCACAGCAGGCGAAATGAACAGCAGCCAAATCCGTCGTGGCACCCCGAGCCGGGGCCACAACGATACTTCGCCAAGACGTTTCGGACTGGCCAGTGTTTCCGGCGCGCGCCAAATGGCGATCGCGATTGCGGCGAGCAGGATCAGATAGATCAGATACGGAAGCCGCAAAGACCAGTCCGCCGACTGGGCAAGCACACCGCCAAGCAGCGGCCCCGCTGCGCAGCCGAAGAAGTTGGCGGCGGCGGCAATGCGGGCGGCGACGCCACTGCGGGCACCGGTATACAGTTCCGCAATCCATGCGGTCGCCGCGGCGGCAGCAAGGCCAGTGGAAAAGCCGCTCAACGCACGCGCGGCAAACAGCCACGACGTGCCAGCGGCCAGCCCGAATACAATCGTGCTTGCAATGCCGAACGCAACGGCGATCAGGCTCGTCTTGCGGCGGCCGATCTGATCCGCCAGACGGCCGAAGAACAGGAGCGCCGCAAGATTTCCCAGCACATAGACCGCGTATATCAACGTTAGACTGACGTCGGAAAATCCGAACGTCTGCTGGTAAAGCGGATAGAGTGGCGTCGGCATGATGGCGCCGACGAACATCACCGCCAATTCGGTGGCGACAATCGCCAACGCGAGATGGCTGCCGCTCGCTTGGTTGACCTGAGTGCGCCCCACTACGAACTCAGAATCTGGTCCAATCGCCCGAACGCTCGAAAGCGGCGGCGGCGCGGTAGATCGTGGCCTCATCGTAGTGCCGCCCAATCAGCATCATGCCGATCGGGCGGCCGTCCTCAATGCCGCACGGCAGGCTGATGGCCGGATGGCCGGTGACGTTTAGGGGACAGGTATTGCCGGTCGCCTCCCAGCTTCGCCGCGTGATTTCCTGCGGCGTCGCCCCCCGCTTCGGGATCGGCGTGGCCTTCATCGGCGTTGTCGGCAGCAGCAGAAGATCGTGCGCCGTGAGTGCCTTGTCATAAACCGCCCGCAACCGCCGCCTGATATTCTGCGCTTTCGCGTAATAGTGTCCACCATATCGATCGAGCGTGTATTTGCTGAATATCGAAGCGATCTTGAGGGTGTCGGCGAAACTATCGGCGCGGCCGCGCCAGCCTATCGCCTTGTCGAGCATGCTCGTGACGTAGAGTCCCTCGTGGTTGATGCCGGCGCCGTTCATTTCCAGAAGGGTCACGCAGGCGGCGTCGCCGCGGATTGCGGCCCAAACCGCAAAGCCCGAGGAATGTGCTGGCAGAGATATGTCCTCGACTACCGCGCCGAGGCCGTCGAAACGCTTGGCTGCATCGCGCACGTGTGCGTCGACATCAGTTTCCGAATTCGGATGGCCGAATCCTTCCCTGAGCACGCCGATTCGCAAGTTTTTGACGCCGCCGTTAAGTAACTCCGTGTAGCGACCCGCCGCGACGCCGCGCTGGCGCGAGTCGATGCCATCCGGACCCGCGATCACCTCAAGGAGCAACGCATTATCATCGACGTTCGCGGTCATCGGCCCGCAGGTATCGAGCGTCATTTCGAGCGGGGCGATGCCGGTATAGGGCACAAGGCCGAATGTCGGTTTGAGCCCGACGATGCCGCAGAAGCTTGCCGGAATGCGGATCGAGCCGGCCTGATCGCCGCCGATTGCCATATCGACATCGCCGGCGGCGACCAGCGCGGCGCTGCCCGACGATGAGCCTCCGGTGGTGAATCCCGGCTTGCGCGGATTCTGCACCGGGCCTGTCGAACTGGTGTGGCTGCCACCGGATACGCAATAATATTCGCACACCGCTTTGCCGGCTATTTCGCCGCCGGCGTCGAGGATGCGCTCGACGATCGTTGCATCGACGTCCGGCACATAACCTTCAAAGACATCGGCGCCGATCGTCATCGGCACGCCGGCAAGACAAACATTGTCCTTGAGCGCGATGCGCCGGCCCGCGAGCTTGCCGCCCGGCTTGCCCTTGATCGAGGTTTTTATATACCAGGCGCCATACTTGTTCTCATCGCCTTGCGGAACGTGCACCGGGCCGCGCGGGTACTTCACTGCCGGCAATTCGTCCGGCATGGCATCGAGCGCCGCATAGGCCCGCGCCAGTGGTCCAGTGATTTCTTCGACCGCGCGAAGATAGTCGTTGCTCGGATTCATGCCGAGCAGCTGCGCCGCCCGGCGCAAATCCGCAATGCCTGGTTTCTCGAACATTCGGTTTTCCTCACTCGATCTTAAGAATAGCGTAGCGGCACGATACCACTTCGCACGAAGGTTGGACGGCATTGTAGCCACTGGATGTTGGGGTATGCTTGTGAGATTGAAGCGACCGTGAAGTCGCTCAATTTACGCTGCTGCAAGGGAGCGCCATTATGAAACGCGCATTGTTGGCTGCGCTGCTCGCGCTTGTCGGTGTTTTTCCGCAAAGCGCAAGCTCGCAAATCTACAAAGGCAAGACGATCACCATGATCGTCAATTATCCGCCGGGAGGTCCGACCGACATCGAGGGACGCATCGTAGCACAACACTTGCCTCAGCACGTTCCGGGCCAACCGACGATCATTGTCAAGAATGTCGGCGGCGGCTCCGGCCTGCTTGGCAGCAATGAGCTTGGCGATGCTACTCCCGATGGCCTGACGATCGGATTCTTTACACTCGACGTCATGGCCGAACTCACCGACAATCCGTCGGTCCGCACCAAATTTTCCGATTTTGCGTTGATTGCCGGAGTGGAAAGCCCGCTGGTTGTCTACATGCGAAAGGACACACCGCCAGGCATCAACGTGCCGGCCGACCTGATGAAGGCGAAGGAATTCAAGGCGCTCTCGCTCAACGCCCAAAATATCAACAGCATCAATCAGGAAATTTCACTCGACCTGTTGGGCATCAAGTATCAGCCGATACCGGCGTACCGCGGCCTCAAGGAGGTCGAGACCGCCATTCTGCAAAATACCGGGCAAATGGCCAACACGTCGCTGTCGGGTTGGCTTGGTTCGGCCGAGCCATCAATGAAGGATATCGTCATTCCACTCTGGCAACTGGCACCGCGCGGCGCCGACGGGAACTATCCACGCAGCCGTTCGCTGCCGAATATGCAGACCTTCGAAGAGTTTTATGCCAGCGTCACCGGGGGCAAGTCGCCCGCCGGAGACTTCCGCTACCAGGCTATGCGCGCCGCTGCCGATCCGCAGCTGGCAATGTTTCGCGTCGCAGTTTTGCCGCCAAAGTCAACTGACGACATCGTCGCGGTGATGCGAACAGCGTTCGACGATCTATGGAAGGATCAGAGTTTTCTTGCCGACTACGCCAAGGTCTTAGCGACACAACCCGTCATGGTCTCGGGCGCCGCGGGCCAGAACATCCTCGTCGGACTGGGCAAAGTGCCCCGCCAGATCAGGGATTTTCTCGTCGACTACACCAACCGCGTCACCGAAAAATAACGGAGCATCGACGACCGAAATGTCGCGGCGAATGCGCTTATTTTTCTGGCGAGTATCGGATTGACCGCGATCCTCCGGCGATCACGGCTTCGTAGTCGGCTCGTCACGCGGTTGCGCTTTGCCGCACATCGATTACCTTTATGACACCCATCCTGTAATGAACGGGCGGCCAGGCCATGAGCACCAGCGCAGACACCAAACAATATCCCGTGACCCATACCGAGGCGGAGTGGCGAAAGCTACTGACCCCCGAGCAATTTCATATCATGCGCGAGCACGGCACTGAACGTGCCGGAAGCTGCGCGCTCAATTACGAGAAACGCGCCGGCACGTTCTATTGCGCCGGCTGCGGTCAGGCGCTGTTTAACTCGAAAAAGAAATTCGAGAGCGGCACTGGCTGGCCGAGCTTCAACGATCCGATTGCGGGTTCGGTCGAGTCCACGACCGATCGAAGCTGGGGCATGACCCGCACCGAGGTGCATTGCAGCCGCTGCGGCAGCCACCTCGGCCATGTCTTCGAGGACGGCCCGCCGCCGACCCATTTGCGCTATTGCATTAACGGCGTCGCGACGAATTTCAAGCCGGAATGAGCGGCTCTCGCCTGTTCTATTAATGCAGGTGGAAAACGCCGAAGCGGATTGTCCGGACCGAGTCGAAGAAAAACGGCATCGGTGGCGTCGATACTTGCGTGAAACATCCGGTCGCGAGAATAGCTGGTCCTGCCCAGTCGATGGCGTCGGCCGAAGAACTGCCATAGACGATATAGCAATCACGCCGGTCCGCCTTGAGGGACCGGACGACATTGCGCATCACGGAATCGAAAACTTCGCGCGTGAACGGGTTGTAGAAGTAGATCACGAGCGGCCCGTCGGGGAGAACAAACTCGACCGCGTCGGCTTCGACGACCTGAATATCACGGCACTTTTGTGCGGCGTTTTTGTAATGCGCGATGTTGCCCGAGGCGCACTTTACGAGCTCTCCGGCAAATTCGATGCCGATGATTTTACGAAAGCCGTTACGGCCTGCCAGTAGCAAAGTCCGGCCCTTGCCGGCGCCGAAATCGACGAAGGTGTAATCGCGCAAATCTTTCGGCAAGAATCGCATCATGAATTCGAACGACTGCGGTGAAGTGCAAACGCATTCGTTGCCGAATTTCCGGTTCGGGCCTTTGACGGTGAGCCCGTCAAGCTGAATCGAGCCGGCCGTATCGACGCCGTATCTTTGATCCCATGCCAAGGCGATGCGGTGGGCGATCATGTGCCGCAAGTTTCGGCCGATGAAGTGCGCGGTTTCGTGGAAGCCGTGGCGGCGAATAGTTGCGTAGATCCCGGAAAACCCAAGATCGCGCGCCGTTCGAAGCGCTCGGCCAAGGCGATTGGCCGAAAGGTCGGGGAGGTCCCGGCCGATCAACGCGCCGTCCTCCGAGGTCCGGTTCACATAAACCACGGTAATGACCTAAATCCCGCACGCCCGAATTCGCAGCATAACAAAGCTCTTGCCTCGGGACAGGTCTTTACGCGGAAAGGGGTAAATCGGCGCTTAAGAAAAGCCGGCGCCGCTATCCCGCGAGTTGGGATCGCAGCCATTCTACGATCGTTGTCGTGATGTGCTCCGACGGCTCGCCCGGCGTGCGGCCCATATGGTGGCCGTTGGCGTAGATGCGAGCCGACTTCGGGCTGCCGTGCTCCATCAGCAGATAAATGTCGTCGACCGGCGCCTGGTCGTCGAGTTTGCCGTTGACGCCGAGGATCGGCGCCGATGGCTTGTCGATCAGGCCCATGGCCACGAGCGAAAACCGCGGCGCTATTTCCAAAAATTCTTCGAGTGTCCTGGTACCCATGGCGCGGCTGCGTGCTTCAAGCAGGCTGTGTGCGCCGAACAGATAGGTCGCGCCGCCGGTGGTGAAGGCGGGAATGAGCCATTCCTTCTGAAAGCCGTAATGCACGTTGCCGCCGTGAAACACGGCGCCCCTGATGCGGTCAGCGGCGACATAGGCGAGCCGTGCCGCCCAGTAGGCGCCAAAACTGCCTCCCCAGACAGCAACCCGTGAGCCATCGACATCGGTGCGCTGCGGCAGATAATCGAGCCAAGCGGTCAAACTGCGCTCGGCGGCCGGATCGCTGTAGAGTACCGGATTCTCGCCGCTGCCGGGCATGTCGACGGTGAGCGATGCGAGCTTTTGCTCCATGATCGCACCGGCAATGCGCAGGCGATCCTCCTTCCAGCCGTCGACGCCGCCCCAATGCAGCACCACCGGTGGATTCGTTACACCGGGCGGGCGCTGCAAATAACCGATCAGTTTTTTGTCGCCGAACGGCACCTCGATGACTTCGAGCGCCGGATCAAAATACTTCGCCGCCTTGCGGAACGTGCGCAGCGAATGTTTGTATGCTTCAAGCTTTCCCGTCGAATTCGGCGTCGGATACCGCCCTACGCGGCAAGCGTCGAAGGCATGCATATACAGTTCGGCTAGCTCCGTGCCGAGGGCGCCGGCTTTGGCGCGCGCGTCGGCCTCCTCCTCGTAGCCGAGGCCGATTCTCGACCATTCTTGCGCCCAATGATCCTTGTCGAGGCTTATGAGCGCATTCATGACGCGCTCGGCATCTTCGCGGCGAATGTCCTCGAACGGATTGAGGCGGCCGGCGCGGCGCCTGAACTCCGCCTTGACCTCATCGAGCGAGCGTTCGCGCGAGCCGGCCGGCTTCACCGGCAATGTTTGGAGATTCATAGGCGCACCTTGAGCAAGTCGCGATTACAGAGGGTCTATTGTATTGTAGCCAAACGATGAGAGGCGTCCACGCGCCTCAAGCACTGTCGCCCGGGAGGACATCATGCGGCATCCACGCCGGCATTTTCTGCGTATGGCATCGGGATTTGCCGCATTGCCTTTGGCATCATACTCCGCCTGGGCGCAGACGTATCCAACACATCCGGTGCGTCTGATCGTCGGCTTTCCGGCCGGCGGCCAGGTCGACATCATCGCGCGCGTCGTCGCCGAGGCGCTGGGAGATCATATCGGCCAGTCGGTCGTCGTCGAAAACAGGCCGGGTGCAGGCGGCAACCTCGGCGCCCAGGCAGTGATCAGCGCCGCGCCAGATGGCTATACGCTGTTTTTCGGCGCCTCGTCGAACACCATCAACACGACGCTTTTTGCCAACCTGCCCTACGACTTCGCCCGTGACATCACGCCAGTTGCTCCGCTCAATCGCATTCCGCTGGTGCTGGATGTGAACCCGGCATTTCCCGCCAAAAATATTGCCGAATTCATTGCCTACGCCAAAGCCAATCCGGGCAAGCTCAATGTCGGTTCGCCGTCTGCCGGCACTCCGCCCTATTTGTGCGTCGATCTGCTCAAGATGATGGCTGGCATCGATGTCGTGCACGTGCCGTATGTGGGTGAGAGCCAGATGGTGACGGACCTGCTGGGCGGGCAGATCATGACCGGCTTCGGCGGCATCTCATCGGGCATCGGCCACATCAAGGCCGGAAAACTGCGTGCGCTCGGCGTGACCACGGCGGCGCGCATCGCGGAATTGCCGGACGTTCCGACTATCGGAGAAACCGTCCCGGGCTTTGAAGCGAGCGGTTGGACCGGCGTGGTCGCGCCAAAAGGCGTGCCGAATGACATCGTCGACAAGCTCGCTGCGGCGATCCACGACCTGCAGGCCGATCCTGCGTTCAGGACGCGACTGGCCGAATTCGGCGTCACCGTGTTTACGCTGTCCCCTTCCGAGTTTGCCAAGCTCATCACTGACGAGACGGAGAAGTGGGGCAAGGTCGTGAAATTTGCAGGTTTGAAACCGCAATAAGGGCGACTCATTTTCATTGAAAGGAATTCCGTGCGCGAAACATCATTGCTGGGACGGCTCAAGACTTCGCTCACGGCTTCGGCCGGGCAGGTCGTTTTCGGCATGGAGGATGGAACGGTCTCCATCTTCGGTCTCGTCTTCGGTGTGGCCGCGACGACCAACGATCAGTCGGCGGTGCTGATCGCCGGCGCGTCGGGAGCGGTGGCCGCCGCCGTGTCGATGATGGCCGGGACCTATCTCGACGTCGAGACGAACCGGGATCAAGCGCGCGCGCTCACGGCACGAATCGAGTCCGATTTGCAGAGCGGCAGCACCGCCGTGCTTGAAGGCGTGACACGACGGCTGCAAGCGGCCGGAATGCCGCAAGATCAAGCGGCGACCGTGAGCAACTTCTTGTCGTCACAACCCACTATTTTGAAGGGCGTCGCCGCCGGGCTCTCCGCTTCTGCCGATTCCGATTTGAGCTAAGGCCCGCTCGTTCAATCGCTGTGGATGCTGATTTCCGATTTTTTCGCAGCCGCTGTCCCCATCCTGCCGTTCGCGTTTCTTCCGGTGCCCCAGGGCCGGGTGATTTCCGGGATCGTCACAATGGTACTGCTGATCGCCCTCGGCATCGGGCGAGCACTGATCGGCAACCGAAATATTTTTCGCATGGTTATCGAGACGGTTTCGATCGGCGCGGCCGCCGCACTCGCCGGCGTCGCAATCGGAATTGCAATCGCGCGCCTTTCCGCTTCAGGCTAAGCGCGTATTGCCTGGCCGCAGCGTTGCGGATTGAAAACGCGGCGCGTCGAAGGCGGATTATTGACAAGTTCCGCCGCGGGCCGCACCGGACGCGGCGCGAAATTGCCACCACAGTTCGGGCAAACGCTTTTAAGCCGATTGTCCACGCAATCGCGGCAGAACGTGCACTCGAAAGTGCAAATCATCGCGTCGGTCGCCGATGGCGGCAGATCTTTGTCGCAGCATTCGCAACTCGGGCGCAATTCCAGCATCGTTATCTCGTAAGGCGCCGCTTATTGGCGCGCACGCGCTTTTTGTAAACGCCTAGGACTTTCCTGGCAACGCGATGGCTGCCGCCGTCGGAAATTGCAGCGGCGATAGCAGCCCCTTGAGCTTCGGCCAATGCTGCGACTTTTTCAGTCACCATGCGGTGAGCCTCCGATTGCCCATGACCGCTTTGCGACGCAAGTCGCATCATTCGAAGCGCCATGACGCTTTGCGCCTCCCAGCCAAGCCGCGCAGCCTGAAAGGATAAAGCGCACCAGGCGTTCCACGTTTGCATCGGATTCGACATTGTATTTCCCAATCTGCCCGGCAGGACCTAGAGAAACGGCCATGGCGACCACGGGTTCCGAGGGAATAGCGGCGCGAACGTCGGTTTATATTGGCCTCTGCCGCTTTGCCGCGCACAGTTCATGCCAGGACTGTCAGGATGACAATTGGCGACGGAACATTGCCAGGATCAATTCCCAATCGCGCATAGTCGCTGTCTTGTTGTAGATATCCCGATCCGGCAATGCGTAGCCATGGTCGGTGTTGACGTGGACCTCGTAGCTGTATTTCGCGCCGGATTCCTTCATGGCCGTGGCAACGTGCTCGATGGTTGACGGTGGCGAGTAGTGGTCGTTGGCACCAAACCCGCAATAAAATTCAGCTCGCATCTTTGGCGCCAGCCGATGCGGAGAATCTGCCGCATCCGTAACCAGTGCAGTGCCGTGCAAGCTGGCAGCAGCCTTGATCTGATCCGGAAAGTTCGCGGCTGCGAGCAAGGAGAGCCGCCCGCCAAGGCAGTAACCAAAGCAACCCTTGGCGCCTGAATCGGCCGCTGTGTCGCCGGCGATAAACCGCAGAATGGCTCGCGTATCCTCCATCAATTCGACGTCCAACTGCTTTTTCGCCGGCGCAAGCACCTTGGCTCGCGTCGCGTCATCGAGCTTGCTCAGCGAAATCATTTTGCCATGTTGGTCGCGGGCTTCATGGCGTATTTTTCCTTGCCGGTAAAACAGGTCGGGAACCAGGCAATAATAACCGACCGTCGCAACCCAGCGCGCAATATCGTAAAGCTCCTCGCGCACGCCCCAAATGTCCATGAAAAGGATGACGGCCGGAAACGGGCCTTCCTGCTGCGGATGGACGACAAACATCGGCATCTTGCCGGCGGGTGTGTCGATCTCGATGGACTGCTCTTTCATCGCTCCGATCCTCGGTTCACTTGGCGGCCTGCAGCCGGTAAAAGATGTGCCCTACCTTAATGGCCCGACGCGGCCCCTCAACCCCCGAAAGTATCATGGCCCGCATCTCTCTCATCGAGGAAAGGGACCACCCTGAACTCGCCGATCTGATCGGCAAAATCCGCGCCGGCCGGCGCGGTGAGTTGATCAATGTCTACAAGCTTTTGCTGCACACGCCCCCGCTTGCCGCGATATGGCTTGATTTCGTCAGCACCGCGCGCTTCAAGACCGAACTCGACGGCCGACTGCGCGAGATCGTCATTGTCCGCATCGCCCATCTCAACCGGACCACTTACGTGTTCAAGCAGCACGTGCCACAGCTCTCCGCGCCCACAGGCCTGACCGACGCGGAGTGCAACACGCTGGCTGATTGGGAGAAGGCCACGTCCTTCAGCACCCGCGAGCGCGCCGCGCTCGCTTACACCGACGCCATGAGCCGCGACATCGTCGTACCGGAAGGGATATTCGAGGCGCTACGGCCGCATTTCAACGAGCGCCAGATCGTTGAGTTGTCCGTGCTGATAGGCCTCTACAACATGCACACGCGTGTTTTCACAGCGCTCGGAATCGATCCCGAGCCTCACCACAAGTAATTAGCGCTGCGCCATGCTCCCTGTCCACGTCGTCGAAGGCGGTCGGGCTTCTCCGAACCCTGGGAGGCGGCTAGCGACCCTTAAAACGTAGGTCACATCAATCAAGCGACAGACTGCGGCGCTGGCGAGGAATGTCCGGCCGTGGCGCTTTGCGCCAAGCGCAGCGCGCGCTGAAGCGCAGCAAGATCGTACGGCTTTTGTAGCACCTCGAAACCTCGCCGCACGGCGTCCTGGGCGCTTGAGCTGTAGCCCGTCGTAAGCAATACCGCGACACTTGGAAATCTGCGCCGGATGGCATCGGCGAGCTCGAGGCCATTCATACCGCCGGGCATTAGAATGTCCGAGAATACCAGCTCAATATCACCTTCGCGCTCAATGAGATCGAGGCCTGCTTGCGCGCTCGCAGCTAGCTTCACCCGGTAGCCGAGTTCTTCCAAATAGGCCTTGCCGACGTCGGCGACTTCCGCATTGTCCTCGACTAACAGCACAGTGCCGGCGCCGCGCCTGGCCGCCACTGCGACGGCTTGCTCGCGCGCTTGCGCCGGTTTCTCCCACGTTTGCGGGAGGAACAAGGTCACGGCCGTACCGCGACGTGCCGAGCTGACGATGCTCGCGGCACCGCCTGATTGTTTGGCAAAGCCGTAAACCTGGCTGAGGCCGAGGCCCGTACCCTTGCCGACATCTTTCGTCGTGAAGAATGGCTCGAATACGCGCGGCAGGACATCGGCTGGAATGCCGGTCCCCGTATCTGAAATCCGGACGGCGACGAACTCACCGCTCAAGCCATCCTCGCTGGCTTTGCCGCGCAGCACGACGGGCTTGGCGGCAATCGTCAATGTCCCGCCCGAGGGCATCGCATCGCGTGCATTGAAGGCAAGATTGAGCAGCGCCAGCTCAAGCTCGCTGGGATCGACCTTGACGTAGCACGGACGCCGCGGCACGCCGACCCGAATCTCGATGTCACCACGCAACGAGCGGCTAAGCATGTCCTTGATCTCCGGCAGCCGCTCGGCGAGATCGATGACGCACGGTTGCAGCATCTGACGCCGCGAGAAGGTCAGCAATTGCCGGGTCAGACTCCCGCCGCGATCGGTGGCATTGGTGATGGCGTCGAGCAATTGCGTCTGCTTCTCGTCCTTGATCAATCGGCGCAGCCTCTGCGCACTGCCGCTGACAATCATCAGCAAATTGTTGAAATCGTGGGCGACCCCCCCGGTCAGTTGGCCAATGGCTTGAAGCTGCTGCGCCTGATGCAGCGCACCTTCCGCCATTTGGCGGCGTTCTGCCTCATCGTGCAGGCGCTCGGTACGGCGAAGCGCGATCCACAGCACGGCGAACAGCAGCAGCGTAACCGGCAAACCGAAGATCAAATGTACGCTGATGCTCGTCAACCACTCTCTGTTGATCGCTGAGATGCTGATACCCGACAGCGCATAGACCGGATAGCCGGCGAGCTTGCGGAAACCGACACGCCGAGGAACACCATCGACTTCGGAATCGACAGTGAAATCGCCCTGGGTAAGACCTCCACTGATCGCGCGGCGCAGCGCCGCCGACGGGCTGAGTTGTTGCGACCGATTCCTGCGATAAGGATAGCGCGCCAGGATCGCACCGTCGGCGCGGACCAGGGCGTAGAAACTGCCAGGCGTCTGGCCGATCAAACTATAGAAGTCCTCGAAATACTTCGGCCGCACCGCCACGGCGATGACGCCGTTGAACGATCCGTCGGGCGATTCCAGCCGGCGCGATAGATCGAAAAAATCGGTGCCGACGACGGACAGGTTCGGCCTCCGAAGATCGCTGACATAGGTACCGGCGTCCTTCGCGCTTTGTACTTTGAAGTAGTCGCGATCGGTAAAATTGACGTCGGTTTTTACCGACGACAGCGCGCTCGATGCCATTGGCCGACCGTCGCGGCCGACCAGGACGATAGCTTGCAGTTGCGGCATCACGCCGGAGATGCGTTCCAGACGTGGGTGAAGCGTCGCCTGGGCAGCGCGTATCTGGTCGTCCGACATGCCGCGCACGACCTCATCCACCTCGGCGAAGGTGCGGTCCACCGTCTCGAATACCTTGAGCGCCTGCTCTTGCTGCACGTCGAGCGATCGTTCGATTCGCTCATCGGCCGCGGCGTGCGTATCGCGGTAGCTCACCCACGCAGCATAGGCATAGAGCGCCGCTGGCAGGACCAGCGACGCAATCATCATCAGCTTCAGCAGGCGAACTGCCGATTCCCGCGCAGTATTCATCGACGTCCAATATCGCGGCGACGCGATGAGGGTAGTTTTTCACAATTATCGAGCGCGAACGAGGCAGGATTTGTCGCAGATGGTTGCAAATTCGTGACCGCCACAGCCGCCCCAGGCTCTTGACGGTACGAAATTGGCCGCAATTGATTTGAATTTTCTAACTTACAGCCGTTGGCGCCAGCGCTTCTATATCAGTCACCACGTCTATGACGACAGGACGATTGGCAGCGAGCGCTTGCGCCATGGCCGCCGGAAACGCCGATGCCTGCTCGACCCGAATACCGACTGCACCCATGTCCTCAGCCAGCCGCGCGAAATTGACTTTGCTGAAGGTCCACAATTCGCGCGCCTTGTCGGTTTGCTTGCCGCCATAGACCCGATCAAAGCCGCGTTTCGATTGATTGCCGCCGCCATTGTTGTTGACGACCGTCACCGCATTGATGCCCCAGCGCGCTGCCGTCTCGATCTCGGCAATGTGGTACCAAAAACCCGCATCGCCGGTGAACGTGACCACAGGCCGGTCGGGGCAGCCGCACTTGGCGCCCAGTCCCGCCGGAAACGCCCAACCGAGATGGCCGGCACTGCGAATATAGCTCTGGCGCGGGCTCTTCAGGTCGAACATGCCACCCATCCACATGCCGGCGTGGCCGGTATCGACGACGACAATGGCGTTGTCCGGCACGTGCTGTGACAATTCGTGACAGAGCCGCTCCGGCTTGATCGGTACGGCGTCGGACTCGAGGTCGGCTTTGTACTTTTGCCGCCATTCAGCGCAGATGTTTTGTGTCTCGCCGATCCAGGTTTTGCGTCTCGCCGCTGTGGAACGATCGGCAAGCGCCGTCATGCGCGCGAGCGTGACCTTGGCGTCGCCATTGACCGCCGCGGCAAGAGGATAATTGCGGCCGAGCGCTTCCGGCTCGATGTCGATCTGGATCGCCCGCGCGCCGATCTTCGGCACCGCCCAGAAATGTGTCGTCATTCCGCCGGTCTCGGTACCGACAAAGCAAACCAGGTCGGCGGCGTTGACGACGCGATTGGCACTATCGCGCGAATAGGTGCCGCACACACCGACCGAGAGCGGATGGTTTCCCGGAATCGAATCCTTGCCGTTGAGCGAGGTCGCGACCGGAATTTGCAGCGCCTCGGCGAGTGCAACAAGCTCTTGCGCCGCGCCGGATGCGCGCACGCCGCCGCCGGCGACCAGGACCGGGCGGGCGGCGTCTTCAAGGATTTTCAGCGCCGCGCGCACGCTTGCTTCGTCCGGCGCCGGTCGGAACGCCGGCACCCGAGCAAATTGCGGTTCGCATAGCGGCTCCATATCGGCTTCCTCGGCGTCGATCTGTCCTTCGTTACCGCGAAATTGCAGATGGACGGGGCCGGGACAGCCAGTTACCGCGGTGCGAAAAGCCTGGCGCACCATGTCGGGAAACCGCGCAACGTCGTCGACGGTGGCATTGAACTTGGTGACCGGCTCGAACGCCGGCACGTCGTCGACCTCCTGATAGACTTTGCGGAATTTATTTTTCGGCTCGCGGCCGCCGGTCATGGCAATGACCGGCGAATGGGCGAGCCAGGCGTCGCGAAGACCAGCCGCGAGATTGAGCGCGCCGATGACCTGAGCCATACAGATGCCGGGCTTGCCTGACGCTCGCGCATAGCCGTCCGCCATGTAGGCCGCGGCCTTCTCGCCATGCACATGGAGCCGCTTGATGTCGGTACGCCGTTCCATCTCGGCATAAGTGGTGCGCAGCACCGCCGGCACATGGAACACATGCGTGACACCATAGCCCTTGAGCATGTCGGCAAGGCATTGCGCGCCGGTCATTTTTCGATTGTGGCCTATTTGCATGGGCGGACGTTTCCTAGCGGTGCTGGAATTATTAGCTAATTGCTATTTGTCGAATACGGCGACGGCCCGGATCGGCGAACCGGTGCCTTCGCGCCATTTCAGCGGCAAGCCGATGAACTGAAACTCGCCCTGGCCGAGCAGCGCTTCGAGATTGCATAGGCTTTCGATGTGCGTGAACCCGAGATCCAGGCATGCTTTGTGGACGAGCGTATTCACTTTGCCTTCGGGCCCGGGCCGCATCGAATCGATGCCAAAGTGCACGATGCCTTGCGCGGCAAGCCACTCGGTCGCCGCGACATTGACGCCGGGATTGTCGGTCGCATAGGCCGCTGTGGGGAACGTGCGCTCGTGATGACCGGTGCACAGCAATACCGTACCCTTTTTCGGCACCGGCACGCCGGCCTTTTCGACCGCGGCTTCAAGGTCATGCGGCGTGATTTCGGCGCGCGGCTTGATGTGGCGTAGATCGACGCAGATGCCCTGGACGATGCAGTTCTCCAGCGGGTACTCGTTGATTGGCGTACCGCTTTTGCCAAAATGCCGCGGCGCGTCGATATGCGTGCCACCGTGGTCGGGCATGGAAAAGAACATCACGCTATTACCGTGAACGCCGCCGGATTCGGCGCGCGCTTCGTCGTGTGTCTTCCAAATGCCATGGATGATGGGCGGTTGCCCGGGATAGGATGGCGTGCGGTGATAAAGCTCCCGGCTCAAATCGACGATACGCATGTACTTTCCTCCCTTGCCGGCCCGGTGTTGGGCGAACACTATCCTTCGCACCAGACCTCGACAACGTCGGGCAGGAGCGCCGCAAAGGAGCGATAAATGAAGATCTCGACCGACCGTATACTCACAACCCATACCGGCAGCTTGCCGCGGCCGAAGCCGCTGATCGACCTGATCTTGCGCCGCGAGAAAGGCGACGCCGTCGAGGCGCAAGCATTCGAAGCCGAAGTCGTCAAAGCGGTCGATAGTGTCGTCGCACAGCAAGTGGCCGCTGGCATCGACGTGGTAAGCGACGGCGAGATGAGCAAGCCGTCTTATACAACCTACATCCGTCATCGCGTTACCGGCATCGAGCCCGATCCGCGCGCCGCCGAGAAGGGCATCGATATCATGATCGGCCGCGACATGCTCGCGCACCCGGATTTCAGCGGTTCGCGCCGCACGTTCTCGGCCGTCGCATTTCCCGGTTGTGTCGGCGAACTGCGCTACAAGGATCGTTCCGCGCTCAACCGCGATCTCGCTAACCTGAAAGCCGCTGCGGCAAAATCAAAGCCGGCGGAAGTATTCATGACCGCGCCATCGCCTGGCATCCTGACGCGATTCATTATCAATCTGCATTATCCGACCGAAGAAGCCTATGTCGATGCGCTCGCCGAAGTGCTCAAGGTTGAATATCGCGCTATCGTCGAAGCCGGATTTTTGCTCCAGATCGACTGCCCTGACCTCGGCTCCTGCCGCAACAACCAGTACCGCAATCTGACCGACGAGGAATTCCGCAACAGGATTGCCGAACGCAACATAGCGGCGCTCAACGGCGCCATCGCAGGCCTGCCCGCCGACCGCATTCGCCTGCACATCTGTTGGGGCAATTACGAGGGACCACACACCCACGATCTGCCGGTGACAAAGATCATCGACATCGCGTTCAAGGCCCGCGTGCAGGCGATCAGTATCGAGGCCGCCAATCCGCGCCACGACCACGAATGGGAAGATCTCAAGGAGATGAAAATCCCCGACGACAAGATCCTGATTCCCGGCGTGATCAACTCGACGACGAATTTTGTTGAACATCCGCACCTCGTCGCACAGCGCATCGGCCGCTACGCGCAAGTCGTCGACCGCGAACGCCTGATCGCCGGCGTCGATTGCGGGTTCGGTACCGCCGTGCGCACCCAACCGATGGTCGCCGACAGCATTGTTTGGGCAAAGCTCGCGGCACTGACCGAAGGTGCGGCGATTGCGAGCAAGAAGCTGTGGGGATCAAAGGCGGCGTAGCAGAGCGGCCGGTATCAGCCCTCGCCGATCTCGCGAAGAATCTCGGCGCTGTGCTCCCCAAGTCGCGGCGCCGGACGGTCTGACGCCATCGGCATGCCATCGAGCACGATCGGCGTGCGGATACCCGGGCTGGTACCGCCCTCGGCACCCGGATTTTTCAGCGTGAGCCGCATGCCGCGGTGGACAACCTGCGGATCGGAGAAAACCTGTTCGAGATCGTTGATCGGTCCGGCCGGCACGCCGGCGGCCTCGAGCCTGGCCAAGAGCACGTCGCGCGTCACCTTCGCCGTTAGCCCGCACAGTCGACCGACCAGCTCGGCCCGGTGGCCGAGTCGGCCCTTATTGTCCTTGTACGCCGGCACCTCGGCGAGCTGCGGTTCTCCGAGAATACCGCACAGCTTCATGAATTGTGCGTCGTTGCCGGTGGCAATGATGATGTGCCCGTCGGCAACCGGAAACACCTGATAGGGCACGATATTGGGGTGGGTATTGCCGATGCGCTTCGGAATCTCGCCGGAGACGAGATAGTTAAGCGACTGAAACGCCAGAACGCCGACAGTGGAATTGACGAGAGCTGCATCGATGTAGCCGCCGCGACCGGTTTTCTCGCGCCGCGCCAGAGCGGCGAGGATGCCCACAACCGAATAGACGCCTGAAAAAACATCGGAAACCGGAATGCCGGCCCGCATCGGCTCGCCATCCGGAGCGCCGGTCAAGCCCATGATGCCGCCAATCCCTTGCGCCATCAGATCGTAGCCGGCACGCGAGGCCGAGGGCCCGGTTTGGCCGAAGCCGGTCACCGAACAATAGATCAAGCGCGGGTTGCCGTCGGAGAGACTTTTGTAGTCGAGGCCGAACTTGGCAAGACTGCCGACCTTGAAGTTCTCTATCAGCACGTCCGAGCGCGCCGCGAGTTTCCTGACGACGCGCCGACCTTCGGCGCTGGCAAAATCGAGCTCGATCGACCGTTTGCCGCGATTAGTGCAATGGAAATAGGCGGCGCTGAGATTGCCGCCGTCTGCAGCCGGCACGAAGGGCGGGCCCCAGCCGCGGGTATCGTCGCCGGCCCCCGTCCGTTCCACCTTGATGACGTCAGCGCCAAGGTCGGCAAGGATCTGCCCGGCCCAGGGCCCGGCCAGAATCCGGGCCAGTTCCAGCACGCGCAACCCACTCAATGGCCCCGGCATAAACAACTCCCAGCGAGCGCGGCCCGCCGCCGCGCGGCGCCTAAGTGGCCCAGCGGCGGGCATTTGTCTACAGCCTGGACCATCGCAAGCTTGTCATTACCGCGGCTCATCATTAGCTATTGAACGCCGGGCGGATGGGCCGAAGCGGTGAACACGTCCTTCTTCAGCGATATGTTGCAGACGATCGCCGAGCGCGGGCGGGCGCTGATTTCGCGCGAGCGCCGGGAAACGGCGCACGAGCAATCCGCCGGTTTGGTTGAGCTGTGCGAGGCGTTGCTGTCGGGCCGCGGCGAAGCCTCCGGCGTGGCGCTGGCCCGCGAGATCCTGGGCCGTTACGC
The DNA here is from genome assembly GCA_963813825.1 of uncultured Alphaproteobacteria bacterium. GTDB lineage: Bacteria > Pseudomonadota > Alphaproteobacteria > Rhizobiales > Xanthobacteraceae > BOG-931. The sequence continues at coordinate 169,595 of CAWFBB010000024.1, read as the reverse complement.
CGCACTGACAATTGGGCCACGTATCGCCTTTTTCGAGACCCTTGCCACGACGTTCGGTCATGACCGGACCAGGGTGGAGACTGCCATCACAAAGTGGCGACAATCGCCGTCGGATGAGACTGCTGCCGAATTGCATCAGGCGAGCGAGCCGCGTCGGCTTGAACTGTTCCGGCGGCTCAATCTTGCTCCCGGCGGCACTGCAGCTCTGGTGCATATGCGCGAGCAGCTCATCGATGCCATGGATCACCGCGACGATCTCGGAGTTGTCGACAGCGATTTCATCCATTTGTTCTCGTCATGGTTCAACCGCGGATTTCTGGTGCTCCGCCGCATCGACTGGTCCACGCCGGCGATCGTCCTGGAAAAGATCATCCGCTACGAGGCGGTGCATGAAATCCAGGACTGGAACGACCTTCGCCGCCGTATTGATCCGCCGGATCGGCGTTGCTACGCATTTTTTCACCCGGCCCTGGTCGACGAGCCGCTCATCTTCGTCGAGATCGCGCTGCTGCGGGAAATGCCGTCTGCGATCGCACCGATCCTGTCCGACAAGCGCGAAGAGACCGACCCGGAGCGCGCGACGACGGCGGCATTCTATTCAATTACGAACTGCCAGCGCGGCCTCGCCGGTGTCAGCTTCGGCCACTTCCTGATCAAACAGGTGGTCGAAGAGCTGTCGCGCGAGTTCACGCGAGTCTCGACCTTCGTCACGCTATCACCGGCGCCGAATTTTGCCGAATGGCTCAGGCGCGAGCGTGGCAGCTCGGCCTCACTCGCGATCGACGAGGAGGACCGCGAAACACTCGCCGCGCTCGATCGCCCCGATTGGTGGCGCGAGCCGGCAAGTGCCGAAAAAATCCGCGAGCCGCTTCTTCGCGCCGCTGCCTGGTATTATGTGCGCGGTCGTAATCGGCGCGGCTTGCCGCTCGATTCGGTCGCGCGCTTCCATCTCGGCAATGGCGCGCGGCTCGAGCGGCTCGACTGGCTGGGCGACACCTCCGAGCGCGCCTTGCAGCAGTCCTGCGGCCTGATGGTGAATTACCTCTACGATCTCGAATACATCGAGAGGAACCACGAGGTCTATGCACAGCAGCGCGCCGTGGTCGCCTCGAAGGCGGTGACGCGGCTGGTCGCTTCGCCGGCGCGCGAAGTAGTGCCGGTTTCCGGCTGAGGGCGGCATGCCCAATCTGCTCGGCGTGCTGGAAACGGCGTTGTACGTCGACTCCTTCGAAAACGCATGCCCGTTTTACGAACAGCTGCTAGGGCTCAACAGCCTCTATCGCGACCAGCGGCTTTGCGCCTACGACGTCGGCTCTCGCGGCGTATTGTTGTTGTTCCTGCGCGGACACTCGCTTGAGACCGTGAAACTGCCTGGCGGCACGATACCCCCGCATGATGGCAACGGCCCGGTGCACATCGCGTTCTCAATTGCAGCCGACGAGCTTGCGGCCTGGGAGACGCAACTTGCCAAGGCCGGCGTCGAGATCGAAGGCCGCACCAAATGGCCGCGCGGCGGCGAGAGCATCTACTTCCGCGATCCCGATGGCCATCTCGTCGAGTTGGCAACGCCCGGCCTGTGGCCGGGCTATTAAGACTTGCCGTACACCGGCACGACCGCGCCGCGGGTGACCCGATTATCCGGCGAGGCGAGGAATGCAATCGTCGCCGCCACTTCCTCGACTTTCGGCCACGGCGCATAATCGGCCTTCGGCATGGCGCCGCGGTTGGCCGGTGTGTCCATGATCGAAGGCGCAACCGCATTGACCAAAATGCCGTCCTTGGCGACTTCTTCGCTGAGTGCCACCGTCAGTGCCGCAACCGCCGCTTTGCTCGCGGTGTAGGGGACCATGCCGGCGCCCGAGCGCCATTCCAGTGCCGCGCGGGCGGCAACGTTGACGATGCGGCCGCCACTATCGGCCATGCCGGCGACTGCGGCGCGGCAACATAGCAGGCAGCTCATGACATTCATGTCGAACTGCTGGCGGATTGCAGCAACGGCTGTCTCGCGCAACGCACCGAAGGCAAAGCCGCCGGCAATATGGATCGACGCCCAAAGCGGCGCGAAGCCCTGGTAGACGCGGCCAACAACCGACTCATCAGCCAGATTGCCAGCCACGATCAGCTTGACGGATTTGTGGTCGCGCAGCCGAAAACGCTGCGCTTCAGCCTCATCGAAACACGGCACGTGGCAGATCGCGCCGGCCCCGATCAAGGATTCGACCACGGCAGTGCCCAGCGCACCTGCCCCGCCAGTGACGACAACATGACGATCCCGAAAATCCATGCACCATCATCGCCGATCCGTTGTGCAGCGCAAGGCACACCTGCGATATTCTACGCGGGGAGAATCAGTGGCTGATTTCGATCTCGCGGTCATCGGCGGCGGCATCAATGGCACCGGCATCGCGCGCGATGCCGCCGGGCGGGGTTTGCGCGTCCTGCTGGTCGAGCAGAACGATCTTGCCTCGGCAACGTCTTCCGCATCATCGAAGCTCATTCACGGCGGGCTGCGCTATCTGGAGCACTATGAATTTGGCTTGGTGCGCGCGGCGCTCAACGAGCGTGAAGTGCTGCTGCGGGCGGCGCCGCATCTGATACGGCCGCTGCGCTTCGTGCTGCCGGTCAATCCAGCACGTCGCTCTGGCATAATGCTGCGCATCGGGCTGCTGCTGTACGACTGGATCGGCTGGCGCAAAATCTTGCCGGGTACGCGTGAAATCGACCTCCTCACCGATGCCGCTGGTGAGCCGCTGCGATACGCATTCCATCACGCCTTCGAATATTCCGACTGCTTTGCAGACGATGCGCGGCTGGTCGTGCTCAACGCCGTAGACGCGGCAGAGCGCGGCGCGTCGATCCGTACGCGAACGCGATGCGTGCGCGCCGAACGCAGCGACGAATGGCAGCTCATCCTCAATGCGCATGGCCGTCGCGAGGTAGCAACCGCGCGGGTTCTGGTCAATGCCGCGGGCGCTTGGGTGGAGTTGTTCACCCAAGCCATCGTTCGGCAACAACCGGAGCCACAAAATGCGAGAAACTGGAAGCCGCACCTGCTGCTCGACAAGGGCAGCCACATCGTGGTGCGTCGGCTTTACGATCACGACCGTGCCTATATCCTGCAGGCAGCCGACCGCAGGGTGGTATTCACCATTCCCTTCCAGGACGACTTCACTTTGATCGGCACGACCGACGGCAAATTCGTCGGCGATCCTGCGATGGTCACGCCATCTGGTGAGGAGATCGACTACCTCTGTGGCGTCGTGAACGAATATTTTCGCAACGCGATCAGCGCGGCTGACGTTGTCTGGGCCTATGCCGGAGTACGCTCGCTGTATGACGATGGCAAACGCAAGGCGCAGGATATCGGCCGCGAATATGCCCTCATGCTCGACGAACGTCCCGGGGAAGCGCCGATACTGACGGTCTACGGCGGCAAGATTACAACCTACCGACGCCTTGCGGAGGATGTGCTTGCAAAGCTTGCGCACTTCTTTCCGCGCACGCGGCCCTGGACTGCGCAAAGCCCGCTGCCGGGCGGCGACTTCGTCTACGACGGCATAGAAACGCTGGTCACGCGTACGATGCGGACCTGGCCATTTCTTGCTCCGGAACATGCGCGGCGGCTGGCTCATGCCTATGGCACACGTGTCGCCGACGTGCTCAAGGATGTGTCAGACCCGTCTGATCTTGGGGTACGCTTCGGCGCCGATCTAACCGCCGCTGAAGTGCGTTACTTGATGAGCAACGAATGGGCGCAAACCGCCGATGACGTGTTATGGCGGCGATCGAAACTTGGCCTGCGTCTGACAGATGCGCAGCGCTCAACGCTCGACCGTTTCATGATGCAACCCTGAGCTCGCGCGATACGAAAGAGGACGGAGTGCATGTTTTACGAGCCCGACAAGGACAATCACGGCCTGCCGTTCAATCCGTACAAATCGATCGTGGTGCCGCGGCCGATCGGTTGGGTTTCGACCATCAGCCGCGATGGCATCGTCAATCTTGCGCCATTCAGCCAGTTCAACAATTTGGCTTACGATCCACCTTACGTCATGTTTTCGGCAAACTCGTTTCCCGAATCCGGACGACGCAAGGACAGCGTCAAGAATGCGACCGATACCGGGGAGTTCGTCGTCAATATGGCGACCTACGAACTGCGCGATGCCGTCAATATCACTTCGCAATTCGTGCCGCCGGAAGTCGACGAAGCGGCACTCGCCGGCCTCGAAATGATCGGATCGCGCATCGTCAAGCCACCGCGGGTCGCGGCGTCTCCAGTGCATCTGGAGTGCAAATTCCACTCCGCGACGGCATTGCCGGCACGCACCCTCGATGGCGTGCATCATGTTGTCATCGGCCGCGTCGTCGGCGTGCATATCCGTGATGACGCCTTGACGCCTGAGGGAAAGCTGGACGTGGTGAAGATTAGGCCGCTCGCACGGCTAGGCTACCACGACTACACCAGCGTTGAGTCTTCGTTCACCATGCGGCCGATCGGGCCCTATGCAGCGGAGCGCGATGCCGGACTTGAGGGCCGGCCAATTCGCGGGCTAAAGGCCGGCGCCGGCGAATGATTGAATTTTATCGATCGGTTTCACGCCAATAAAATGGATTTGTGGTGATCTGGCTCCGGGCGGTTCGCGTTTGCCAGCGAACGCAAGGGCGTCATGCAAGCGGTCGCAAGTCAATATTCGGAGCAACTCAAAGCATTGAAGGTGCTCATCGTCGATGATGAGACCACGATGCGAAAGGTAACGCAGTCACTGCTGCGAGCCGTCGGAGTTGCGGATATTCATGAAGCATCCGACGGCCGCAGCGGCCTCGATGCGATCTGCCGTCTGGCGCCCGACGTGGTCATTCTCGATTGGTCGATGCCCAAGCTTAATGGCCCGGAATTCGTCCGCCGTGTCCGCGCGCCGGAGAGCTTTCCGTACCCTGCTGTGCCGATCATCATGCTCACCGCCCATGGCGACCGCTCCCACGTGGTCGAAGCGGTGCGCCTCGGGGTCAACGAATTCCTGATCAAGCCGGTGTCCTCCACCGCGCTCCTCACGCGCCTGGTCTCCATTTTCGCCAAGCCGTGGGCAATGGTGAAGAAGGGCGATTACTACGGACCCGAACCGCGCAAGATGTCGAACTACAAGCTGGAGTCCAATCCGGCGCTCAGCCAGATCGTGCATGTCAATTAAAGTCCCATGACAATGAGCATACCGAAGAATTATATCGAGGATCAGATCCAGTCGCTTGCGGTGCTCGTGGTCGACGACAACCAATACACGCGCAAGATGATCCGCAATCTTCTGCTCAATTGCGGCATCAAGGACGTGTTCGAGGCGAACGACGGCATCGCGGCGCTCGACGCGATCCGCAGCATCGCCCCCGACGTCGTGGTGCTTGATTGGGAAATGCCGCTGCTGAGCGGCGCCGAACTGGTCCGCATCGTGCGCTCGCCAGGTGTATTTCCGATGCCGGATATTCCGATCATCGTGCTCAGTGCCCACGGCGAACGCTGGCGTGTGGTCGAGGCCGTCCGGCTCGGCGTCCACGAATACCTGGTCAAGCCAGTCTCGGCGAAAGCGCTGTACGATCGCCTGGCCGCGATCGTGTCGCAGCCGCGGCCCGTGGTGCAGCTTGGCGACTATTACGGACCGGTGCCGCGCAAACTGGTGACCGATGCCCTTAACGACGGGCCAATCGTGGAAATACCGCCTGCGGCCGCATGAATTGCGAGAGCGAGCCGGCGTTAGTACCGTCAAAAAAGTTTCTATTGGGCAGTCTTTGGCTCTGCCATTGCCGGCGCGGGCGCCGCCGGCGCTGTGGAGGTGCCTGACGGACTCGCGAGCAGCTGGTCGATCACCGAGCGCACAGCTTCGCCCGCAGTGTGGCCCTTGACGGCGTTCAGCAACGGGGCAGCCGCGCCGGAGTGGCGGATCAATGATTGCGGATCCGGCAGCATGATCGGATCGTCCCAACGGCCCTGCACTACGAATGGCAATTCGAATTGATTATCGGTCGCGGTCGAAATCAATGTGGCCGTGCCTTTGAGATCGAGATCGCGCATCGGCACTGACGCCTGGCCGGCGACCGCAAGCCGCACGGTCGGACCGTCGATATGCATATCGTCGACCGAGACCATGCCTTGATCGATCTTGAGGCTGATCGCGAGGTCGTCGAACGGCGTCCGGCCGGAGCGGAAGTCGCCGGCGCCGGAAAGTGGCCGGCGCTCGAGACGCCGCAGCAACTGTTCGACATTGATCCCGACCAAAGCGCCGCCATGGGCATTCAGGCTCGCAGTTCCATTGAGGGTGCTGGTCAACGCCATCACGGAATCGCCGGAACCGTCCACATTGAGCGCCATGTTTCCGCGCCCAGCCAATTTCTGAACGCCGAACAGCTGACCCAGGCAGCTTTCGAGGTCCACATCGACAAATTGCAAGTGTGATGTCGTCTCGACTCCATCATTGGCAATGGCAAGCCCAATCGAGCCTTTCACGACGCCGCTGAAGGCTTGGGATTCTCCAACCGTGATATCGAGCTTGCCGCCACGCATATTTGCCGCGATCGCGGTGCGGCCCAGCCGTGCCTGCGCGACCTTAATGCTCGCTGCCGACAGCCGCAGATCGAGATTCAGGTCGGCGATGCCGTCGAGGGTGATGGGCAGTTGATCCCAGTTGTGCTGGTTTGCCGCCAGCAATCGAATCCCGGAAACGTATGGTGTCAGATCAAGCGCATCGACCGCGAGCGTGCCCTGGACCATCCGAAAGTCGCCACTCGATAGTGTGAGCGCCCCCTCAGCGGTGTTGCCATCGAGTTCGACATTCACGTTGGAAAGCGACACGATGCCTTCGCTCACTGTGCTCTGCGCACGCAACGCAAAACGCCCGAAGCCGCCGAACGGAATTTTGCTCTTATTGGTCCAAAGCACGGCATCGCGCAGTGACGGTGCGTCGACGCCGAGCGTGCCCTCGACCTTGAGCGTCGGCTGCGAGCTCTCTGCGCCATCGAAGGCGAGGTTGAGCGGAGCGCTGGCAAGCCGCATCTTAATTCCAGAGTGCTCTCCGGACAGCGCCGCCAGGAAATCACTGAGTGTCAAACTCGCTTCGACCGTTTCGCCATGCCAGGCGAAGTGACCGTTGGCGCCGAAGCTGCGCGAGATCGAAGGCCAAGCGACCTGGAAGTCCACATCACTGAGCCGCTGGACGTAATCCTTTTCGGCGTCGCGCACGACGATCGTCCCGTCGTGGATGCCGATTTCGGAAAACGAGGCCGAGCGATCTGGATCGGGCGCCAGCGCACGCGCCAGCGATCCGATCAGCCCGGACCAATTCGATCGGCCGCCAGGCAGAAACGTGACGTTAATCGTCGGCCGCACCAACGTAACGTCGGCGATTTCAATGCGTCCGGCTAGCAGCGGAAAATAGCGCAGCCGAGCGGTCAATTCGTCGGCTGCTACCGCAGGCTCGCCGGTGCGGTCGTTGCCGAGCAGCACGTTGTGGAAGCTCACCGTTCCTGACGGAAACAACGAAACGCTGAAGTCACCGCGAAGAACCGGATCAAGTCCGGTGACGGAGTGAATTTCCTTGGCGACGGCATCCCGGACCGCCGCCGCGGGCATCAGGAACGACAACGCAATCAGGGTGACAAACGCCACCGCGACCATGGCGGCAACGGCAATCGCAACGCGTTTCAAGCCGATAGCCGCGGTCAAGGGGCGCTGTTCCGGTGGTGGTTGGGCCGGTCGATATTACCGAGCGGTGGGCCGACTGCAAACGTGCTCTGTATCTGTGTCGCTTTCGTGGCCGGGAGCCATGGCGCTTGATCCCCGAAATCGCGATACGAAAGCAGAATAATCGCAGCGCCTGCTCTGAGGGGTGCACCTCAGCGAGCCGCCGCCCGCAGCGGCTTCGGCTCGTGCGCCTGTGCTACCTCGGCGATCATTTTCTTGACAATCGCCTGTCCGAACGAATTGAAATTCTCGGCGACCATGACAAACGCGTTAGGGCCGCCGACCACATTGGTTTTGTAATAGTTGGCAAGACCGCCGGGTGGATTGGTGTGATCGGGATTCCACGACATTGGATTGTCGCTGAGAATGACCAACCCATTGATGGTGATGCCCTTGGCAACGGCGTCATCACGCTGGAGCGCAACATCGCGACCGGCATTGTTGGTGCCATCACCGGAGACGTCGACGGTACGGCGCGCAGATTCGTAAGGCGCCCTGTCAAGCTGACCGGTCGCGAACTCTATCGCGCTGCTGATCGACGTGCGATCCGCGAAAGACCGCGGAGCTTCGAGGAGTCGGTCGCCAAAACCTTTTGCAGATTCCATATCGCCTATTGTCATCCAATCAATGACCACCTTCTGTGCGCTGACACCAGACCACTCGACGAGGGTCAAGCCGATGCGCCCGCTGCGGCCGGATTTGATGGCCTCGAGCACGCGCGGATCGGCCACTGCCGCCGCATAACCTTCGCGCTGCAACTGGAATTTCGCGGCGTCAATACTGCGCGATACGTCGACCGCAAGCACCAGGAGAAGGTCCACGTCCTCGGCCGCGCCTGCCGAGGATGGCGCAAACACTGCACTTAGAACAAGCAACGCTAGAACTATTCTGGTCGTGCGCATCTCGCACCTCACCGTGGCTAGCACTTCAGCCCAGCGGGATTCCCGACCAACCAAGTCTAGCCGATTTCCCGACCCCTGCTGCAATGCTTAAATAGCCAGTGGATAGTTTCCGCGCCGAATAAAGGGCACCGGCGCGGCTAATTCGCGGCAAGCCTGCTGCGCGGAAAAGCGACTTCGACCAGCGTACCGGCATTCGGCGCGCTCTTGATGCTGAAATTGGCCCGGTTGGCTTCGGCTAGCGCTTTGGTCAGCGGCAGGCCAAGGCCGGTCCCACCGGAACCCCAGCTTCCCGAGGTTGCCGACTGGCGGTACGGTTCGAGCGCCGCTTCGATGTCCTTCTCAGTCATGCCGACGCCAGTGTCGCGTACCCGCAGTACGACTTCGCCGCTGTCCGAGATCGCTGTGGACACGATCACCTGACCGCCGGGACCAGTGAACTTGATCGCGTTCGCCAGCAGATTGATCAAAATCTGGCGTAGTGAGCGCTCGTCGACGACAATTTGCGGCACTCCAGGCGTGATCGAGGTGCGGATGATGATTCGCGCGCGATTAGCCTGCGGCTGCATGATACCGACGCACTGCTGCGTGAGTTCGTTAAGACTGACATTGACGAATGTCAGATCCAGCTGGCCGGATTCGACCTTGGACAGATCGAGCATATCGTTGATCAGCGAGACGAGATGCGTGCCAGCCTCGTGGATGTTCTTCAGATATTCGCTGTAGCGCTCATTGCCGATAGGCCCGAAGCGCTCTGACAGCATCACCTCCGCGAAGCCGGTGATCGAATTGAGTGGCGTGCGAAGCTCATGACTGACCTTGCCGAGGAACTCCGCCTTTGCCGCCGCGGCTCGCTGGGTTTCACGCTTGGCTTTGCGCAATTCGGTCTCGGCGGTGGTGAGCGCTAGTTCCGCCGTGCGCCGGCGTTCGGCTGCCGGACCATTGGTCAAGATCAGCGCCATTGCAGACGCTCCATTCCACGGCACTGCAAACAACCGACCCTCAACCGGCAGGGTGTCGCCCTGCCGTGTCATGATCGAAAGCGAGTGCGCAGCCGGATCGTTGGAGAACACGTCAGCGGCGGGCTCGACAAACAGTGAATTCAGGCCCCCGGCGGCAGTAAGAGCGTCGAGGCCATCGTAGCCCGTCCAATCGAGAAAATGTCGATTGGCATAGATCAGCGCATCATGCCGATAGACCAGCACGCCGATCGGGATCCGATCGAGCAGCGACGGATCGATAACGGGCGCCGCCCGCGGCTCCTCTGCGGCCGCAGCGGCATCGCTATTTACAGGCGCCTCTGTCACGCCGGGATCCGCCACGCGAGGGGGTAACGGAAGCGCGGCAGGGGTCCGGCTTGGAGCTAACGGCTCTTCGGCAATAACGCGGTCACTTGCGCTCTCCCCGGCTGCTGGAGCGTCCGGCATTCCGCGCAAACGCGCGGTCAGCTCCTGGGCTAATTCGCGGAAAGCCTTGCGCTCGCCCGCACTGAGTGCCGGTGGCATCGCTTCCGGTGCGGCGCATCTGGCGAAACGGCAGCACATTGGCAGCCGCAGGCGCGATAGTTAGCGCAGGACGCTCTGGCCGTACCGGGCGATCCGTTTCCTGCTGTTCCGGCACGGCTGTGCTTTGCTGCACTTCCACCACGGGCGTGCTGCCGTTCAGCGTCAGCATGGTTTCCGGCGCCGGCATGAAACCGATCGGTCGCTCTCTGCGCAGGCGAAGCAATTGATTGATGCGGGCGATGTCGCGGCAAACGCCAAAGCCGCGATAGCCGCGATAGCTGCGGTCGCGATCGAACACCGGAAGCCCCGACAGTTCGACGGGCAGCCGCTCGCTGGTCCCGTCCACCGGCCAGGAAATTACGATCCCGCTCCAGGTTTCGTGGGTAGCGATCGCGCGGGTTACCTGGTTGTCCTGATCGAGCATCAACGCTGCGGCGACATCGCTCCATTTTTGGCCAAACGCCGCCATAGTGCGCGGCCCCACCAAATCAATGAATTCGTCTGAACCGACGACGAAACGCCCGTCGGCGTCCATTTGCCAGACAAAGCGCAGTGGATGGCGACGCTCTACCAGCGGCTCCTCGGCCGAAGAGGCGAGCGATAGCGATGGTGCTGGCATGGCTTCTGGGGCTGCGACCTGATCGGACGCGCCAGCCGTGGTCGGCACGCTTACTGCCGCGGCGACCTCCGGAGCTTGCGGTGGCAAAGTCAGCACAAGCACGCGGGCGGCTTCGTGACCGAGACGTTCAATCAGGGCGTCGATATTTGCTTCGGCCGCAGGAAAGGCGCCGCTCGCGCTGCCGGTTTCGAGCGCTATCGCGGCGGTTGCCGTGAGACCCAGATTAGACAGCGCCGGCGACGCGCCGAGCCGCGCACGAGCCGCCTCGGTGGCGTGAACAAGCGAACCGTCAGGTGTAAAGACCGCGATTGGCCGCGCATCGTCGGGGAACAGCCGCCGCACACGTTCAACTAGCGGCAGCGCTGACCCAGCCGGTTCGGTCGCTGCGATGAGGACGCCAGTCTTGCTGCCGGGAGTCGGTATGCGCGAGCATGCGCAGGTAAGGGTACGGCCGAAACTTGTCCCGAAGCCGCGTAGCCGTTCGAGGCGGGGCGAACCGGCAGACGGCAAAGTAGCCGCGAGACGGATGATTTGGGCCGCCATAGGGGTGTTGATGTCGAACCGGCGCTGCATGCAGGCGCTGATGTCTGCCGCACCGAACAGGGCCGCGCCGGCGGCATTGGCCCAGAGGATTTGCGATGCGTCGGTGCTCCACAGCCAGGCAGGCCACGCGCTCGTCGCCACCGCCGCTAGACGCGGATCACGCAATAGGCCGAGCTCTGACTCAACAGACGGCATGCGACGGAACTCGTTTGGCTGAGGAAATCTTAATAGGGCGGGCGCTGTGCCGCGTCCATGGCGCGACCGGGTGCGCCAACGGCCAAGCAAGATAAACCTTAACCGCGGGCCCGCCCGCGCGGTATGCGTCGCCCTGACGGGTTGCCTGTCCGAGGCGAATTTAAGCTAGGATCAGCAGCCGGCGATTCCAGGGAGCAGACCATGGCCAAAGACCCGTTTGAGCAATTTGCGGTCCCACCCGAGATGCGGGCGTTCGCCCAGCAGAGTGTGGCGCAGGCCAGGCAGGCCTTCGACGGCTTTATCCAGGCGGCGAACCAGGCGATGGGTCAATTCGAAGGACAAGCTCAGAGCGCAGGCAGTACCGCCCACGACATCGCCCACCAATCCATGACCTACGCTGAGCGAAATGTGGCCGCCACATTCGATTTCGCCCAGAAACTGATGCACGCCAAAAATGCCAGCGAGGTGATGGCACTGCAATCGGAGTATCTCAGCCGGCAAATGCAGACGATTTCAGCGCAGGTCCAGGAACTTGGTCAAAGTGCTGCCAAAATAGTGGTAGATGCCGCCAAACCTAAGACGTGATCTACGAGCCGGGTTCAGCGGCGCACTCTAAACTCATTATATTTCAGCCATTTATGATTATTTGTGCGATGCAATAATTTCTATTGCATCGCACCAATGACAATGTTATATGTACGTCCGGAAGGACCCGTGCTGGGCATGCAAAGCGTTCGGCCGCGAGGTCAGCAGCGACGATTATAGCCTCGTGCAACGGGCGACGACGGCAAGCAAGAAATCTCGTGTGAGACAGCCCAGAGAGTGATCAAGCGATGATCGAAAACCAAGGAACAAGTGTCATGGTGGAAGCCACTACTGCCCCGAAAGCGAAGATGAACAAACCCGCGACGAGCTCGTTCGAAATTCCGAAATTCGAAATGCCGAAGTTCGAGATTCCGAAGGTCGAGATGCCGGCTGCTTTCCGCGAATTCGCGGAACGAGGTGTCGCCCAGGCTAAGGATACCTACGAGAAGATGAAGGCCGCCGCCGAAGAGGCGACCGACGTTCTCGAGACCACCTATTCGACCGCTTCCAAGGGCGCTTCCGAGTACGGCCTCAAGATAATCGAGGCTACGCGCGTCAACACTAATGCGGCGTTCGATTTCTTTGGTGAGCTGATGACGGCAAAGTCACCGTCCGAAGTGATCGAGCTGTCGAGTGCCCATGCGCGCAAGCAGTTCGAATCGCTGACCGCCCAGAGCAAGGAACTTGGTGCGCTGGCCCAGAAGGTCGCGACCGAGACCGCCGAACCGATCAAGAGCGGGATGAACAAGGCGCTCAGCAAGGTCGCCTGACGCAAGCGCCTTCCGTTACACTCTAAGATGTGAATGAGGTAAAGCCCGGGTCTTAGCCCGGGCTTTCGCTCTATTGGCTCCAGGCGGCCTTGCCAAACTACAGCCATGCCCATAGGTTCCGCGCGCTAAAGCATGATCCGGAAATAAAAGAACATGCTCTGGCAAAGACAACCATGCGAGCCCGTGCAGCTGTAGCTCAGTTGGTTAGAGCGCTTGACTGTGGATCAAGAGGTCGGTGGTTCGAATCCACCCAGCTGTACCAGCGCCTATTTCTCCGAGATTTTCTTTAATTCAGGTAGCCAAGTATCCTGCTCCTTCTGCACGAAGGCCAGCACCTGCTCTGGCGTCATCGCGCGTGAATAGCTGCCGACATTGGAGAGGAGTTTCTTGAAACCCGGATCGCTGACCACTTTGGCCAAATCCGCGCTGACCTTGTTGATGATCGGCGCCGGCGTACCGAGCGGTGCCACAAGAACCTGCCAGCCCCTTGCGGCAAAGCCCGGGACCGTCTCCGCCACGGTCGGCAGGTCGGGAAACTCGGGCAGCCGTTCCGGCGAAGCCACAGCAATCAGTTTCACCTGTCCTGCTTTGACCGCACCAACGATTCCCGAATAACCTTCGATGATCATCGATACGCGGCCGGCGGCGACGTCGGCAAGTGCGGCCGCCGGGCCGCCATTATACGGAACCGGAAGGAGACTGATGCCGGCGCGTTCCTGAAACACCAGGCCGGTCAGATGTGTGAGACGGCCAACGCCTGTCACCGCAATCGAAATTTTGCCTGGATCTTTCTTGGCGGCGGCGATTAGTTCCGGCAGCGTCGAGATGCCAAGCGACGGGTTCACGGCGAAGAACATCGGATTTTCGGCGGTGTAGCCGATCGGCAGGAAATCGCGCGGCAACCTCAGCGGCAAATTCGGCGCCACTGACGGTAGCGCAACGAACGTCGATAGCGCGGGCATGAACAGCGTGTAACCGTCCGGCGCTGCTTCAGTTGCAGTCCGCGCGGCAATGCTGCCGTTAGCGCCCTGATGATTGATCACAACGACCTGCTGGCCCCACATCTTACTCAGACCCGCGGCGACGAAACGCGCGTCGACATCCGGCGTAGCACCTGGGGCGGCGTCGGCAATGATTGTGACCGGCTTAACAGGGTAGCTGTCAGCTTGGGCCAACGCGGCGGCCACCGGCAGCATCAACAGGCAGAAGCCGGCAATGGCGAGCCTAAATACGATCTTCATAGCATCCTCCCTTGGCACTGATCCTTCCCACAACTAAGCCCCGTCTCAACGTTACCAAACGCCGCATGTGGCAGGCCCCTTGGCGTGGTGAAACGCTGTTTCCACCACACACGCACGGTTCCTGAGCGGTCGTGAGGCAATTCAAGGTAAATGCGATTCAGATCGGCTTTACCTTAACAAGTTATTGGCGGCGGCTGGCGATGCATCCTTAGCCTTTCTCGCCTATCACTTTGAAGAGGGCTCCTATTCCATCCAGTGAATTGCGTGACACGCGCGACACCATTCATGGCGCATCGGAATGCAGACGTGCCGGCCGATGCCGGTCGCGCAGCAATGGCGCGTCTGGCGGATTTATCCAAGGAGTTTGCGCCCGAGATCACTTTTTCCATTCATCACAGTCTGGAGTCGGTCGAAGCTGAGTGGCGGCGCTTCGAGCAGTTCGCCGATTGCTCGGCATTCCAGTCGTTCGATTGGCTGGCGACCTGGTATCGTCACCTCGGTCGGGTTGACGGCGTCATTCCCGTCATTGCTGTGGGCTATTTCGCCACTGGCGAGACTGCACTCATTGCGCCGCTCGGAATCGAACGTGACGGCGCGTCCCGGCGGCTGCGCTGGCTCGGCCAGGATCAGTGTGATTACAACGCGCCGCTCCTCGCACCCGATTTTTCACAGCGCGTCGCGCCCGATCGCTTTCTCGCCGCGTGGCGGGAGCTTCGCTGTCTCATTCAAAACGATCCACAGTTGCATCATGACTGGATTGAGCTGGAGAAGATGCCGCAGACGGTCGGCGTCCAGGTCAATCCGTTCACCTATCTCGAGGTCACGTCCAACCCCAGCGGGGCGCATCTCACCCAGCTCGGCGACGACTGGGAGAAGTTTTATTACGCCAAGCGGTCATCGGCCACGCGCCGACGCGACCGCGCCAAACGCCGGCACATGTCCGAATATGGCGAAGTCCGCTTTGTGACCTGTACCGATCACAACGACGCGCGGCGCACGCTTGAACAACTGATGGAGCAAAAGAGCCGAGCCTTTGCGCGTCGCGGCATTGCCAATATCTTCGCACGGCAGGGTTTCCGGGACTTTCTATTCGACCTCGCCTCGAATTCGAATCTCCAGCACCTTTTTCACATCAGTCGCATCGAGGTCGGCGAAACCTGGGTGGCGGCGAATTTCGCGATTGTATTCGGCGATTGCTATTACCATGTGCTGGCGAGCTACGACGAAACCGCCGCAATGTCGCATTATGGACCCGGCGCGTTGCATCTACGCGAACTGCTCGCTCATGCAATCAAGCTCGGACTGCGGCGCTTCGATTTCACCATCGGCGACGAACCCTACAAGCAGGAGTGGTCCGACAGCAGCCTGGAGTTATTCGACTACAGCACGGCGGCGACCTGGCGCGGTTGGCCGTCCAGCCTGTTATCCCATGGACGGCGCCGGATAAAACGGTTCATCAAACAAACGCCAATCGCGTGGCGCCTTGTTTCTTTCATTCGTTCCGCACTGGGCACGCGCCTGGATCGCGACCGGGTGCAACAGAGACGCAAGCAGCAGATTGCTTGCGCAACAAAGCCGCAGCAGGCAGTCGCTTGCGTCATGGGCGACATGGACCTGTTGCAGCCGATCGCGTCCGCTGGGATTGCTTGTGCCGTCGTCGCGCGGCCGGGCGTTCCCTCGCTGTACTCGCGCTATGCAAGGGCGCGTCTGACTTGGGACGATTTCTCGCAGAATAGCGGAGAACTTCTCGACGCGATGCTACGGTTCGGCAAGGCTCAAAGTGAGCGGCCGGTCCTATTCTATGAGGAGGACGCGCAGCTTATCTTTATCTCGCGCATGCGCGAGCGGCTCGCCGAGACGTTCCGCTTCGTCATTGCCGATGCGGCACTGATCGATGACGTGATCGACAAGGCGAGATTTTCTGCAATGGCGGAACGTCTCGGCCTCCCGGTACCGGCAGCGCGCCAATTCCATCCTATCGCTGTCGAGCCGGGCGATCTTGACCTGCACTTCCCCGTTATCATCAAGCCGCTGACCAGGCTTGAGCGCTGGAGCGATACCTTCGGCCTGCGCAAAGCAATCGACGCGCGAGACGCCGAGTCGTTGCGCGCGTTATGGCCGCAACTGCTCGATGTCGGGACCGACCTTCTGGTCCAGGAACTCATTCCAGGCACCGAAGCGCAAATCGAGAGCTACCATTGTTACGTCGATAAACGCGGCAGCACTGCCGGCGAATTCACCGGCAGGAAAATCCGCACTTTCCCGCTGAGCTACGGCCATAGCACTGCGATCGAAATTACCGATACCGCCGATGTGCAAAAGCTCGGTCGCGATATCGTCGAACGGCTCGGCCTGACCGGCGTCGCCAAGCTCGATTTCAAGCGTGACCCCGCGGGAAAGCTGCATTTGCTGGAAGTCAATCCTCGCTTCACCCTGTGGCATCATCTCGCCGCCGCCGCCGGCTTGAATATTCCAGCGCTGGTCTATGCCGATCTGACAGGGATACCGCGGCCGCCGATGGCGCGCGCCAAACCGGGCGTTCGCTGGTGCCGGGCCTGGAAGGATTTACCAGCCGCGCGTGCATCCGGCATTCCGCTGAGACAGTGGCTGCCCTGGACGCTTCGCTGCGAGGCAAAGTCGGCATTATCGTGGAACGATCCAATGCCGGTTTTGCGTTCGACCCTGTACCGTTTGCTGACGCAGCGAGCCGGCAGGCCGGCCGAACATTCCGCTACCCGCGATTGGATCGGACTGTGAGGCTCGCGCTCATTTCCGACATTCACGCCAATCTCGAGGCGCTGGATGCGACACTTGCCGATATTGCCTTGCAATCGGTAGATCGTATCGTCTGTCTCGGCGATATCGTCGGCTACAATCGCGACGCGGCCAAATGCATTGCTCGCATACGCAGCACCGGCTGCGTGTGCGTCGCCGGCAACCACGATCTCGCCGTGTGCGGGCGAATTACCACGCAGGACTTCGGCAAAGCCGCCGTACGTTCGGTGACTTGGACTCGCGAACAACTAACGCAGGACGATCTCAAGTTTCTCGCCGGGCTACCGGTAAAGGCGGTGGTAGACAGCGAAGTCATCGCAGTGCACGGGGCA
The DNA here is from genome assembly GCA_963813825.1 of uncultured Alphaproteobacteria bacterium. Lineage (GTDB taxonomy): Bacteria > Pseudomonadota > Alphaproteobacteria > Rhizobiales > Xanthobacteraceae > BOG-931. The sequence goes on along the minus strand of CAWFBB010000024.1, from coordinate 152,405 downwards.
CTGCATCCCGAAGAAAATTGCGAAAGTGTGAGGCTCGACAACGACGATCATCGCCTGCTGAGCTTCATCGCTCTTATGGGACACTCATCAGGTGCCCGGATTTGTGCGTTCGGTCACACTCATCGCGCGGGTGTTCATGAATGGCGCCATGACCGGATCATCGAGCGCCTGGAGAAAGAAGTCCAACTCCACGACGGCGCCTACTATCTGATTAATCCCGGTACGGTCGGCGAGCCGCGCACATTCGACCGTCGCGCGAGCTACATGATCCTCGATCTTGCGCCGCGCACCGTTACCTTGCGACACGTCGACTACAATGCGCCCATGATCCGTCGCCACGCATAGTCCAATTAACGCTCGACCCGATCCAGATTCTCAGTCATTTGCGCGATAATCCGGCGAAACGCCGCAAGATCGCGCCGCACTATTCCCTTTTCGGCCTCAGCCGTAATGGTTCGCGCCACCGCAAGTAATTTGCTGCGCAGGCGCGTTGCTTTTGCGGTAAGAAACACCCGCACCTTGCGCCGATCGTCGGCGCCGCGGACGCGGCGGATCAGTCCCGCGCGTTCCATGCCGCGCAATGCGATCACCGTCGTCGGTTCCATCATGCCGACACGCGCCGACAGCTCGCGCTGCGAAACGCCGTCGGTAATCCACAGCACCCGCAAGAAGTACCACTGCCCGCGTGTCACGCCATAAACCGCTATGCGGCGTTCCAGAAGCCGTTGAAACGCGCGGTGTGCGTCACGCACCAGATATCCGGACGAAAGCCGCGGCGGGAAATCACCGGCGCGAATCGACAGTGCCTTGGTTCGCAATGAGGCAGGCAGCATCAGCGTTGACAGCTCCGGTTCGCCATGCCGATAATACTTAGCATTCTATGTAATGGGAACGTGATCGATGCAACAGCCGGTGCGCAAGGACCAACAGGCGGCGGCAACGCCGAACCAGGCTTTCGATCTGCGCAGCACGATCGCGTGGCTGCGCGCGCAAGGCGAGTTGATCGAGACCGATAAGGAAGTCGATCCGGACTTGCAGGTCACGGGTCTGCAAAAGCACATGGATGGCGGCTGTCCCATTCTGTTCAACAACGTCAAGGGAAAGCCGAATCACCGCGTCATTACAAACTTGTTCGCTGATATAGCAATCATCAATCGGATGTTTGGTTGGAATGACGACGCTGAACGCGTTCGCAAACTGGCGCACTCGCTGTCTCATCCATTGAAGCCGGTGGAGATCGCTCAGAGCGAAGCTCCGTGCCAGGAATTCGTCGTCGAAAATCCGCGCGACGTCAACGAATGGATGGTGCCGATCCGGCATACCACCTACGAACCCGAGCTCACCGTCGGATCCGGTATCCGCTGTGTGACGGGCGAACAATTCGATGGCGGTTCCGATCTTGGCTACAACCGCATGAATTTTCGCTGGGGCAATATCGGCACATTCCAGATTTCGCCCGGCTCGCACATGTGGCAGGTGGTGAACAAGTATTACAAAGAGAACGAGCCGGTGCCGATCACCATGTGCTTCGGCGTCCCGCCGGCCTGTACATTGATGGCGGGCGCGGGCTTCGATTACGCCGTGCTGCCGATGGGCTGCGATGAGATCGGCATTGCGTCTGCGGTGCAGGGGGCGCCGATCCGTCTCGTCAAGGCACGCACGGTAAACGCCATGGCACTCGCCGATTGCGAGCTGGTGCTCGAAGGCTACGTAAATCCGCGCGACCGCCGCTTCGAGACCAAGGAAGCCGAAGATGCCGGCGTGCAGGGCCGCTATCACTTCCATCCCGAGTGGGCGGGCTACATGGGCAAGTCCTACAAGGCCCCGACCTTTCACGTCACCGGCATCACCATGCGCAAGCCGGAGACCAAGCCGATCATCTTCGCTCTCGGCGTGCATATGCTCGATGACCACAATATCGACACCACGGTGCGCGAGGCGGCGATCTATGAGCTGTGCAACCGGCTGCAGCCTGGCATCGTGCAGAACGTGGTGATTCCCTACTGCATGACCGACTGGGGCGGCTGCATCATCCAGGTGAAAAAGCGCCACCAGATCGACGAAGGCTGGCAGCGCAATTTCATGGCTGCGGCGCTGTCGTGTTCCCAGGGCATGCGGCTTGCCATCGCGGTAAGCGAGGACGTCGATCCCTATTCGATGGACGATATCATGTGGTGCCTGACGACCCGCGTGAATCCGCGCACCGATATCCTCAATCCAATCCCCGGCGGCCGCGGCCAAACATTCATGCCGGCCGAGCGTATGACCGCGGGCGAGCGGCAGTGGACGGCCTCGAATACCCAATTCGAGGGCGGCATGGGCATCGATGCCACCGTTCCATTTGGCTATGAGAGCGACTTCCTCCGGCCGGTCTATCCCATCGAGAAAGTGAAACCGGAAGATTTCTTCTCCAAGCAGGACATCGCCAACGCCAAGAAACGCATGCAGGGTTGGGTGCATTCGCTGGCGCGCACGGGACGATAGGCAACACAGGGGAAGACTCATGCGCAAAATTGTCTCAACAGCATTCGCCGCCTCACTATTTGCAATTTGCACAGCTTTGGCTTTTGCGCAGGCGGTTCCGGCAACGACGGCTGACACCTCAAAGGGCAAGGCGCTGGTCGACGGCAAAGGTATGACGCTTTACGTCTTCGACCGTGACGCCGCCGGCAAATCGAATTGCAGCGGCCAATGTGCTGCGAACTGGCCGCCGCTTGCAGCCACGCCCGATGGCAAAGCGTCAGGTGACTGGACCGTCCTTACCCGGGACGACGGCACCAAGCAGTGGGCCTATAAAGGCAAGCCGGTCTATCACTGGAGCAAGGATGCCAAGCCGGGTGATGTCACCGGCGATGGCGTCAACAATGTTTGGCACATCGCCGCGCCGTAATCGCCTGCATCATGTCGGCAAGTCGGCAAGCGTCGACAGTGCATAGAACTGTACCGGCTCCATCCGCCCCTTGACCGGCGCTTCCTGTAACTCGAGAGCTTCGAATTTGAACCCGCCGGCTTCGGCAGCCGGACGCGATAAGACGACGACGCACTCATACTCCTTGGTCAAACTTTCGAGCCGCGCGCAGGTGTTCACCGTGTCGCCAATGGCGGTGATGATCTGGGAGCGCGGTGGTCCCATGGCACCGACGATCGCTTCACCGTGATGAATACCAATGCCGATCCGCAGCGGCTCCCGTAAGTCGCCGCGCAGCCGATAATTCAGTTGGTCGAGGCTCGTCAGCATTTCGCGCGCGCCACGCATGGCATCGGTCGCTCCACTTGCCGGATCAGCAGCATCAAGCCCATACAACGCCATGAGCCCGTCACCGGTGAATTGCGAGTAGTGGCCATTCGTGGCCACAAGCGCCTTAGTCATCGCATGGAAGAACTGATTGAGTATGAAAAGGACGTCGTAGGGCAACTTAGCCTCACCCAACGTGGTCGAGCCGCGCATATCGACGAAAACAACGGTGATCGGACGTTCGCGTCCTTCGAGGCCGCCGCGCACGGTGCCGTCGATTGCGCTCGCGTCGGCCGCCAGTAGCGGCATCACCGAAATATCGGAGGTCGGATGAATTTGGCAGGCGAGCCGCATGCCGGGAGAAGCGCCGATACGCACGAGGGCCGCCGCCTCCAATCCTGACGCAACTGGAATCTGGTCAAGCCCCTTCGTCACCAGGATTCGGCACGTCGTGCAACGCCCCCGGCCCCCACATACCGAAGCGTGCGCTATGCCGTTTTGGCGCAGCGTCTCAAGCACGGTGGCGCCGGGCAATATCGGCATGCGCCGGCCGTTCGAGTGAGCCAGCATCACCGGCCGCTGGCGCCTATGATGCCAATCGCGTAAGGCGCGTCCGGCAAATGGCAACAGCACCAAGCCCAGATAGACGCTCCAGCCAATCCGCTCCATCCGGCCGATACCGGCGATTGTCACCTCGGTGAGATTTGAATCCTCAAGCGACGTATTCACATAATCGGGGCTTTTGGCCTCCCGAAGAATTTGATTTCCCGCCGTGACGTAACCCGCAAGCGCCAAGGCTGGCAGCAGCAGCGCGAAGGCAAACATCAATGGCCGCCATGCCGGATACCATGACTTGGTGCGCAGCCAATAGTGGATACCGATACAGGCGTGGGTCCATACTGTGATCACCGCGATCATCTGCACGGCACCAAGCCAGGGATACATCAGCCACTGAACGATCAGCACCGTGTTGTAGTAGCTCGTCACATCCAGAAAACTTTCGGCGATTCGCGTCGACATGACATGAGGAATCAGCAATGCAGGGATACAAAGGCCCAGCGAGAGCTGTACCCATTCCCACCGTATGAGGCGAAGCGATCTCCGGATATAGATCGACCACAACGCATTGCTGAAATGGACGATGAGTGCGGCTGACAACAACCCGGTGCCGAGCCAAGTTCGCCATGGATACATCAGTACGTTCCGGGTAGCCTCCGCATCCTCCAGCGAAACAAGCAGCAGGCAATGAGCTGTCAGATGACAGATCACGAAAGCGAGCAGGACAAGTGCGCTGACGAGGCGCAGGTTGCTCCGCAATGTCCGGAGGTTCCAGCTCATGCTTACTCTCTCTTCGCGTCCTGCCACGATTCCGCTCATGCACAATAGCAGAACACCTGAAACACCATGCATGGCTAAGTGCACTCGCTGCCGCGGCTCCCGCGTTATAGTCTCACGATGTTGGGAGGATGCGCGTATAGCCATCAAAGTCAGCTATGGAAACGTCGATGCAATTTGATGTGGTCACAGTCGGCGGCGGTTTCTCCGGACTCGTGCCGGCATGCCGCGCTGCAGAACTGGGCTTGTCAGTAGCCGTTCTCGAGGCGCGGACCGAGCAACGTTATCCTTGCAGCTCGCGCTTTGCGACCGGCGCCACAAACGTCATGGGGCTTCCCATCATGGCGGCGCCAGAGCGGCTGTTCCGCGCCATCATGGATGGCAGCGGCCGCAACGCCCAACCCGCCGTCGCGCGCGCCATTGCCGACAACGGCAAACGCACCGTTGAGTGGCTGACGCGTCAGGGCGCTTGTTTCACCAGCCGCGCGCTTCGGCATGAACAGCCGGGACAGCAGGTTCTCGCGCCGTCGCGGTCGGAGACCGCCGGACTGGACTGGGAGGATCGCGGCGCGGACCTGCTGATGCAGCGCCTGGAGCAAAATCTGACACGACGTGGTGGCATACTCATGCGCGGCACCACGGTCGAAGCACTGGTGATCGAGGGTAACGCCTGCGTCGGCGTCAACGTGGTGCGCGACGGTCAGCGGCTGCAAATCCGCGCCAACACCGTGGTCATCGCCGATGGCGGCTTTGCGGCGAACCCCGACATGGTGGCGAAATACATCACGCCGCGTTCCGATCGCGTGCTTGCCCGTGTCGGACCTGGCGCCAAAGGCGACGGCATCCGCATGGCCGAACGAGCAGGCGCTGCCGTTAGCGGCTTCGGCGCCTTTTACGGCCATATCCATCACCGCAGCGCAATGACCAACGGGCAACAGTGGCCGTATCCCCACCTCGATGCGGCGGCGGAGGTTGGCATCCTGGTTGGCACCGACGGCAAGCGTTTCACCGATGAAGGACGGGGCGGCGTCTGCATGGCCAATGCGATCGCGCAACTGCCCGATCCTCTAAGCGCGTTCCTGATTCTCGATGACGCTATCTGGCAAATCGAGCCGACGCTCACCACCACGGTGCCGGCCAATCCGACGATGATCGATGCAGGCGGCGAAATGACGACCGCATCGGATATCATCGCCTTGGCGATGCGCATCGACGTGCCGCAGGATGCGCTTACTCAAGCGATCAGCGATTACAATCAGGCTATCGACAACAATGATTTGCCCCGCCTCGCGATGCCGCGCAGTATCAGGAAGCACAAGCCGATGCCGATCCGTACCCCGCCATTCCACGCCATTCCGCTGTGCGCGGGAGTGACCGGGACGATGGGAGGCGTCGTGATCAACGAACACGCCCAGGCATTACGGCCGGATGGCGCCATTTTCCCTGGCCTTTATGCAGTCGGGACGCCGGTCGCGGGACTCGAGGGCGGTCCGCGAGCCGGCTATGTCGGCGGCTTGTCAAAGGCGTTCATCCTCGGCTTGCTTGCCGCCGAACACGCCGCCGAATACACGGCGGCGGTTCGGTAAACTGACGTATGCAAGCCTGCACCCCTCGCGTCATTCTGTGCCTGGCCACGACACTGATTGCGTTTGCACTCTTGCGCGATGTGGCCCTGGCGCAGAGTTATCCCGCACGCCCCATCAAGATGATCGTGCCGTTCGCTGCGGGCGGCCCTACGGACGTGACTGGCCGCACTCTGGCGGACGCTTTGTCGCGGCGGCTCGGACAACCCGTCATCGTCGAGAATTTCGGTGGCGCCGGCGGCAATGTCGGTGCGGAACGCGCGGCGCAATCCGCACCGGACGGCTACACGGTACTGTTCACCAATATCTCGATGGCGGTCAGTCCCGCGCTGTATACGAACCTCGCTTACGATCCGGTCAAGGATTTTGTCAGCATTGGCATTGCCGTGTTCTCGCCAACCATGCTGGTGGCACGGCCCAGCTTTGCCAATGTGCCGTTCAGCGATTTCATTGCATATCTGAAAAGCAATGGCGAGAAAGTCGCCGCCGCAACCACGGGACCGGGTGGCCCGTCCTTTCTCTGCGCGTCACTGCTGATGAAACAGCTTCACACGCGCTTCAACCTCATTCCCTATCAGGGCACAGGCCCCGCCATGATCGACGTCGCGGCAGGTCGCGCCGACTTTGTTTGCGATGCCGTGATCACCGCATCCGTGCAGGCCAAAGCCGGCAGCGTGAATGCGTACGGCATCGTCGGCGACGCGCGGTCGCAGCTTGTACCCGACTTGCCGACCTTGGCGGAACAAGGACTGCCGAATGTGGCGATTGAGGTCTGGAGTGGACTTTACGCGCCGAAGGGAACGCCGCAGCCAGTTATCGATCGCCTCAGCGGAGCGCTTCAGGCGACGCTGAGCGATCCGGATTTTCAACGCAAGTCCGTGGCTGTGGGCCAGGAAATCCCGCCGACCGAGCTGACGACGCCGGCAGGCGCCGCCACATTCTTGCGGTCTGAAATCGACAAGTGGGCGCCGTTACTCACGCCATCCCGATCGGCCGATTGATTTTCGCATTCGTGTTTCGTGGTCGCTTCGCCAACGCGTCCGCAATCAGATCGTCGTCCAGGCCGCCGCGAATGTTATCCGCCGGCTTCCTTCCGCCACCGTTCCGCGAGCGCACGCCGGTCCAGTTTGCCGCGCTCGGTCTTCGGCAGCGATGCGCTGATGACGATTTGCTTCGGCGTCTTGAAGGCCGGGAGCACCGTTGCGCAGTAGCGCAGCAGATCGTCGGCATCGACCTTCGCGCCAGGACGTGGCACGACATAGCTCACCACCTCCTCGCCGTAGATCGCATCCGGAACGCCGACGGTGGCGGCCTCGATGACATCGGGGCGTTGCATCAAATAAGAATCGATTTCAACCGGCGATATTTTCGCCCCGCCACGAATGATCTGCTCCTTCTCGCGACCGGTGAGTATCAGAAAGCCGTCTGCATCGAGACTGCCGAGATCGCCGGTGCGGAAGCGGCCCCGACTGTGAACTTTTACTTCGCCATCGTCACCGAGATAGCGGAACGGGTGATCGCCGAGTCCGCCGAGTTCGACATAACCGGTTTTACCGGCGGGCAGGCGCCTGCCTTCGGCATCGACGATGGCCAGATCGTGATATCGCAGCGGCCGTCCGACCGTGCCGTGACGACGCTGTTCGCCCGGAATAGCGGCTATCCAGCTCGCTTCGCTAGCGCCGCAACCCTGGGCGACCGGAATGCCGAACTTCAGCTCGAACCGTTTCCATTCTTCGAGCAGCAGCGGGGCCGAACTCGAAGTAATAAAGCGCAGGTTCGGCAGATTATCGCGATGTGCGGTCTGATCGCTGTTGAGCAGAATATTGATCGTGGTCGGATTGCCGGTGGCGATCGTCGCGCCGTATTCGCGCACAAGATGAAAGAAACGACTTGCCGAGAACTTTTCCGACAAGATTAAAGTTGCGCCGCGGTTTACGACAGCGAGGGCGCCCAAAGTCTGTGCCGAGTTCCAACTGAAGGGGCGGAAGTCGTAAAGTCGATCGTTGGCGGTGATACCGAAACCCTCCGCGAGCGGATCAATGTTCAACAAGTACTCGCGGTAGTTCAAAATGACGCCCTTGGGCTTGGCGCTGGTACCTGATGTGAACAGAATAATCGCGTCATCCTCCGGCCCGGCCACGTCCGGATGATGGCGCGGCGAGATGCGCGAGAGTTCGGCGAACAATGTATCGGGCTCGAATTGACCATATCGCCCGATGCGAATACGCGGCGCAGAGGCCTCGGCAAGAAGATCGTCCAGCTGCAAGCCGTCCTGATAGAAGATCAGCTTGGGCTCGAGCCGCGTAAAGATATTTCCGAGCTGGTTGCGATTCATCTCGACATGGATGGTGCAGACGGTCGCGCCGCTTGCCATCACGCCGAAATAGCACAGCAATTGCTCGACCGAATTGTTGGCGAGCAACGCAACGCGATCGTTCGGACCGAGGCCGCGTTCGCGCAGAAAAGTCGCGAAGCGATCCATCGTATCGCGCAACTCGCCATAGCTGACGGTTCGACCGTCGTCGGCAGAGACGACCCATGGCTTCTGCGGTGCGGCCTGCGCAGCGCACGCGATCCAGGTCCGCAGCAGATTTGAGCCGGCGTCTTCTTGCATGATAGATTTATCGAGGCAGATTCCTTAGCATTATAAGCATTCCGCGGCGGCATGCGACAAGGCCGGAATGCAAACGAGGGAATACGGGATCAGGCGATGAGCGAAAACCCGCTGTGGCCGGAGCTACCGCTCGGCGCCTGGAGCGACACCTGCGACACGCTTCATCTGTGGACGCAGATCGCAGGCAAGGTACGCATCGCGGTCACCCTGCTTGTCAATCATTGGTGGAATGCAACGTTTCTGGTGACCGCCCGCGGTCTCACCGCTGCCGCAATGCCCTACACCGGCGGCATATTCGATGTCACTTTCGACTTTGCCAGCCATCAACTGATCGTCGAGACCAGCGAGGGCCGGGCGGAGAGTTTCGCGCTCAGGCCGATGACCGTTGCGGACTTTTACGCCGAGTTCATGCAGCGACTGCACATACTCGGCGTCGATGTGCACATCTGGACCATGCCGTCCGAGATCGAGAATGCGGTTCCGTTCGATCTGGACCGCGCGCATGCGGAGTATGATCCGATCTACGCGCAGAAATTTTGGTGGGCGCTGGTGCAGGCCAATCGGGTGATGAATGAATTCCGCACCCGCTTCATCGGCAAGGTCAGCCCGGTGCATTTCTTCTGGGGCAGTTTCGACCTCGCGGTGACGCGCTTTTCCGGCCGGACCGCGCCGCCGCCCAAGGGCGTCACGCCGAATGTCGCCGCCTGGGTCATGGCGGAAGCCTACTCGCACGAAGTTTCAAGCTGCGGCTTCTGGCCGGGCAATGGCGGCTTTGGTTACCCGGCCTTCTACGTCTATGCCTACCCGGAACCTTCCGGTTATGGAGACATCCGGCTACGTACCACCGAGGCCTCCTACAACAAGGAACTCGGCCAATTCATTCTGCCTTACGATGCAGTTCGCAAAGCGTCCGACCCCGATGCGCTGCTGCTTGGATTTTTGCAGGAAACCTACGAAGCCGCCGCCGATCTGGCGAAATGGGACCGTAACGCACTGGAGCGGCACTAGACTTTCGCCACCCGCGGCTTAAGCGGCAAAGCGCAATGGCGTCCGGATCAACGCCATCACGCGACGCGATGTTGGTCGTTGCGTTACGCGCGGCAGCGCGGCGTCACGCCGCGACGGCTTGCGCCTGCTTCGCCAGCACGAAGTCGTAACGCACGACATAGAACGGCTCGTTCATCAACTCACCGCTCGGTGCCTTGCTGCCCTCCGGCATTTTCTTGAAGTCGACGATCAGCGGCTCCTTCACGCCATAGACCGCATCGTGCTCGATCCATTTGTCGCCGGACTGGAACAGATGCGTCGTCAGGCCGTGGTAGCCCGGCGCGCTAAGCGCAAAATGTATATGCGCCGGCCGCATGTGGCTCAGATTGGTGCGGTTCATCAGTTCGCCGATCGTACCGTCCATCGGGATCGTGTAGGCGATCGGCGCCACGGTGCGAATCAGATACGAGCCATCGGGTTGCGACTGATAGAGGCCACGCATCCATGGGCCCTCGATTTCCGGGCGTTGCGCCTCGTAGAGGCCATCACCATCGGTCTGCCACAGATCGAGCGTCGCTCCAGCAACCGGCTCGCCCTTGACGCCGTGCACCGTGCCCACGACGAAGCAAGGAATACCGGGTGCGTTCGCCGCCATGTTGCCGCCGTTAGCGACGGGTGGCGCATCGGGAATGTGGAACGGGCCTTCGACCGTGCTCGGTGTCGCACCGCTCGAGTGCCGGTGATTGATCGCATCGACCAGCATGCTGACGCCCAGTACGTCCGACATCAGAATGAATTCCTGACGCTTGTCGTCGCACAACTGCCCGGTGCGGGTGAGAAAGTCGATGGCCTTGAACCATTCCGCTTGGGTCGGCTCAATCTCGCGCACGAAGGCATGGACGTGCTTGACGAGCGCAGTCATTACCTGTTTGAGGCGAGGATCGGGAATGTCGCTCCATCGCTCGCGCACGACATCGGTCAAGGTTTCTTCCGTTACGTAAGGCATCACTGTCTCCCTAAAATTCGCAACGTCAGTTGCCAGCAAGCTCGCGCCGCACCAGGGTCGCGCCGTCGGCCATGGCCTTCATCTTAGCAAAAGCGACTGGCGCGCGGCAGGTATTTCATACCGCAATCCGGCGCCACCACCACCCGATTTGCCGGCACATGGGCGAGTGCCCGCCGGATGCGGTCGGCAACAATCTGTGGCGTCTCGATGGTCATATCCGCCAAGTCGATGACCCCCAAGATAATGGTTTTCGAAGGCAATTCCCGCAATACCGCAAGATCGAGCTTGGGCTGCGCGGCCTCGATCGAGATTTGCTGCGCTTTGGAGCCCTCGAGTTCCGGCAGGAACGAATAGCCGGACGGCTTGTCGTGCACGACCGCGGCATAGCCGAAGCACAAATGCACCGCGACCGTCCCGGTAACGCCGTCGAGCGCACGGTCGAGCGCCTTGAGGCCATATTGCCGGGCTTTGTCGGGATGCTGCTGCATCCACGGTTCGTCGATCTGAACCACGTCGGCACCGGCCGCAAACAGATCCTTGATCTCGGCATTGACGGCGTCGGCGTAGGCCAGCGCGACGGCTTCTTCGTCCTTGTAGTAGTCGTCCTGCGCTTGCTTGCCCATTGTGAACGGGCCGGGAACCGTCGCCTTGATGGCCCGCTCAGTGTTGGCCCGTAATATCCTGAGATCGCGAAGCTCGACAGGTTGTCTGCGCCGAATCGGGCCGACCACCCGAGGGACCGGGATCGGGCGGCCGCTCCGATTGATTGTAGTGCCGGGGTTTGCGCTATCGATGCCGTCGAGCGCGGTCGCAAAGCGATTGGAATAGCTTTCACGCCGCTGCTCGCCGTCGGTAATGATATCGAGCCCGGCGCGCTCCTGATCGCGGATGGCGAGGATCGTGGCGTCGTCTTGCGCCGCATCGAGCTTGTCCCGCGCGACGAGCCATAGATCGTCGGCGCGCACGCGCGGAACTTGCTTCGACAATTTATCCCGGTCGATCAGCCAATCCGGTTGCGGGTAGGAACCGACCAGGGAAGTGGGAAACAGCATTCGAATACTCGGTGTCGCCCACGTTTGCCGGGCAGTGGAATTATCCCAACGCCTTCTCGTAGGGATAGATGGCGTTGCCGGTTGTCTCATCAGCCGGAGCAACAACCGTCTGGTAGCTCATGCCGCGCCACGTCTCGAGGTCCGCCGCATCGGTTATGTTGTGATACTGGACCTGGAGCTGATGGGCTTTGACCCATTCGCCATTTTTCCCAAACTTGATGCCGTTCCCCATGATCGTGTTGAACGCATTGTTGCGCAGGTAATCGGCGACCTTGTCGTCGTTGATACTCTTGGCGCCCTCGACAGCCTGTTGCAGGACCTGGAAATAAGCATAGCCCCAACCGCCGAGATAATAGCCAAGCGGATCGATACCGAGACCCGGCGCGCGCGCCTGATATTTTTTGAAGAAGTCAGCCGCCGGAGCCATCATCTTCTCTGACGGCACCCAATTATCGTAGTTGACGATGCCGTTCAGCTTGCCCTTGAGCTTGGCCTTGAACACGGTGGCTTGCAGACCCACCATCGCTCCGCCCATCATTTTCGGCTTGAGACCGAGTTCATTGGCCGAAAGCGTCATGCCTACCGAGCTGAGCGGATATGAGCAGATCAAGACGAGATCGGCATTCGCGGCCTGGATGGAGCGAATGATAGGCGAAAAATCGGTCGTGTTCGGCGGATAGGTTTTATCATAGACGACTTCGAAGCCGTATTGTTTTGCGTTAGCTCTCACACCTTCAGCGGCATTGCGCGAGAACTCGGCATCTTCGGCCGCAATCGCAACGGTTTTCGGCTTTGGATTTTGCGCCGCCGCAACCTGGAAAAACCCCTCGGTGATGGTCTGCTTCGGGTTCGGACCGCCCGTCGGAATCATCGAGAAGTATTTCGGATACTTGAACTCGGCGTTTGCATCGAGCGCGAACAGGCTGATGAAAACCTTGCCCTTTTGCATGACGACCGGAATGGCCGGGGCAACCATGTTGGTCGCATAACCGCTAACGACAAGGTCGGCTTTGTCGACATCGAGCAGCTTTGTATAGATGCCCGGCACATTCGACGGATTGGACTGATCGTCATAATGGATGAGCTGAACTTGGCGGCCGAGGAGACCGCCCTTGGCGTTGATTTCCTCCGACCAAATTGTGGCGCCGAGCAGTGCCTGTTGGCCGTTGGCCGCGAGCGGGCCGGTCAAAGCCATGCCGAAGCCAATTTTGATCGGTTCGCCGCCGCCCTGTGCGAAAGCGCGAGTGCTGGCGATTGCGGGTGAAATCAGCGCGGCGCCGATACCGGCATTCACGCCGCGCCGCGATATGCGATGACTCATGGGAGATCCTCCAGAATTCGTTTCTCTATTTGCGGCACTCGTCTCGGCCTTCGGGTACGACCGACGCGAGAGTGTCCGCCACAGGATGCCCTTCTTTGGCGGCCGAGGAAAGAGAGTGCTAGGCGGCGTGGCAATCTGACCTGTCCGCTGTTTCCTCAGGGCAATTCAGCCCAAACCGACGATGGGCCAGCCCAACCACTGGACTCAGTCCTACCAAGCGGCTGTACGCTACCCGATTGCACGCAGGGGTCGAAATGTCGGAGACTGGCGGCAAGGAAGCCGGCGGGACCGGACTTCCGCATCTGGGAGGAACGTTATGATTCGACGCGCACCGCGCGGCACGTTGCTTGCCGCAGCCTTAGCTCTTCTAGCCACGACCGCCATCGCCCAGCAGCAGAATACTCCGGCGCAACTGCCCGCTGCAGAGACTCCGGCTGCCGCACCAGCGTCCGCTGCGACGCCCGCACCGGCACCAGCTCCCGTTACCGCAGCACCAGTGGCCGCGCCGGCTGCCCCGACCGCGGCAGCGTTGCCGCCGGGATCGCCGCTCTATGATCGTCCCGCCAACAACGAGGCGGCCTCGAAGCTCGCCCCCGTGCCGGCGCCGCCGATCGCAACCGCCGCGGACAAGCTGCCGATCGACAAGCTCAAGGCTCCGAAGGGATTCAAGATCGAGGTCTATGCCAGCGGGATAGCCGACGCACGCTCGCTTGCGCAGAACGACGATGGCTCTGTGATATTCGTTGGCAACCGCGTGCGGGACAAAGTGTATGCGATTGTCAATAAAGGCGGCAGCCGCGAAGTAAAAATCGTTGCCCAAGGACTCTACAGGCCGAACGGCGTCGCCTTCAAAAACGGCACGCTCTACATCGCAGAGCTCTATCAGATCGACAAGATCGACAACGTGCTTGCCAACCTGGACAAGGGGCCGCAGAAGCCGACCGTGATTATTTCTGGCCTGCCGAAAGACGAGGCGCACGGCTGGAAGTATCTGGCGATCGGCCCCGACAATAAGCTGTATTTCGAGGTCGGCCAGCCAGGGAACAATGTGCTGCACGACAAGGACCACGGCATCCTTCACCGAGCCAACCTCGACGGCAGCGGGCTCGAGACTATCGCCACCGGCATCCGCAATACGGTCGGCTTCGACTGGAGCCCGGTGACGCATGAGCTCTACTTCACCGACAACGGCCGCGACTGGATGTCGGAGGATCTGCCCAATGACGAACTCAATCGCATCACGAAGCTCGGCGAGGACTTTGGAGAGCCGTATTGCCACCAGGGCAATATTCCAGACCCGACCTTTGGCTGGGGTCACGATTGCAAGGACTACGTTCCGCCAATCGCACTTATGGGCCCTCATGCCGCCGCGCTCGGCATGAAGTTTTATACCGGGCACATGTTCCCTGCGATGTATCATGACAGCATCTTTGTCGCGCGGCACGGCTCATGGAATAAGAGCCACAAGTTCGGTGGCGACGTCGCGATGGTGCAAATCAAGAAGGACGGCAATGCCGGCGAGGTCGTGCCGGTGTTCACCGGTTTTCTCCAGCCTGACAACAATTACGTCGCCCGTCCGGTCGACGTGATGGTGATGAAGGACGGTTCGCTCCTTATCTCCGACGACTGGAACGGCGCCGTGTGGCGGGTGAGCTACGGCAACGCACATACCGCCAACCGATAACCGCAACTCGGGGCGAGGGCGGTACGCCGCCCTCGGTCTTCATGTTGCCATGCCGCGCCAATGAAATTGCGGATTAAGGACATGCGCCAAGTTTGCCTGGCGCTCGCGCTTGGATACTTTTCCGTGCTTTCGGCAACCGCGCAGACGGTGCAAGAGCGGCTGCCAACCTGCCTTGCCTGTCATGGTGAGAACGGCCTGTCGCAGAACACCGGAGTGCCTTCGCTCGGCGCCCAGCAAACTTATTTCGTGACGGTCCAGCTTTTGATGTTCCGCGATAGCATGCGCGTTGTCGACCCGATGAATGAGATGACAAAGGGGCTTACTGACGCTGATCTGCAGAGCTTTGCCGATATTATTTCCAAGCTACCGGCTCCACAGCCAGCGACCGGCCCCGCGGAGCCGGCCCGGATCGAGCGCGCCCTGGCGCTAATCGAGCAAAACCATTGCAACTTCTGTCACACGCCGACTTTAGCTGGGCAGCAAAATGTTCCCCGCATCGCCGACCAGCGCGAGGATTATCTCCTCAAATCGCTGCGCAGCTACAAGGACAATTCCCGCCGCGGCTATGACGCTGCCATGTCTGACGTCGTCGCGCCGATGACCGACGATCAGTTCCAGGATCTTGCGTATTACATCGCGCGGGTAAGATGAGCGATCAGGCGTTTTCGTAAAGCGCGGCCGCCCGGACATCATCCTCGATCATTCGCCAGATGCGGTCGACCAGCGCGACGAACTCGCTCGTGCGCTTGATCTCGAGCTTGCGTGGGCGCGGCAGTGCGATCGCGACCTCGGCCTGCACACGGCCGGGCCGCCGCGCGAACACCACCACGCGATCGGAGAGAAAGACCGCTTCGTCGATCTGGTGGGTGACGAACAGCACGGTTTTCTGACCGCGCTCCCAGATGCGCAGCAATTCGGCCTGCATGATTTCACGCGTCTGCGCATCGAGCGCCGCGAACGGCTCGTCCATCAGCAGGATTTCGGGATCGATGGCGAGCGCGCGGGCGAGATTGACGCGCTGGCGCATGCCACCGGAGAGCTGACGCGGATGATAGTTCTCGAAGCCTTCCAGGCCGACGAGCTTTAGCAACTCCACGGTGCGTTTGCGATCGGCAGGGCCGATTGATCTGGTGACCTCGCGCCCGATGATCGCGTTGGCGAACACGGTGCGCCACGGCAACAGACTGTCATTTTGAAACACGAAGCCGCGGTCGGTGCCGGGCTCACGCACGGTGCGACCGTCGAGCAGCACGTCGCCGGATGTCGCGTGCTCGAGGCCGGCGACAATCCGCAAGAAGGTGGTCTTGCCGCAACCGCTCGGACCGACAACGGAAATGAATTCGCCCCGCTCGACGCTGAGATTGATGCCGCGCAAGGCTTCGAGATCGCCAAACGACTTACTTAATCGCGAGATTGCAAGTTTGGGCACCATCCTATCCCTCAATCCCGCGTCCACGGCACCAGCCGCTTTTCGAGCCAGCCAAAACCCGCCGTCATCACAATGCCGGCGAAGGCTAGGATAACGACGCCGGCAAACAGTTCCGGCATGTTGAAGGCGTCGGCCGATTGACTGATCAGGCGGCCGAGACCGGCGCGCGAGCCGAACAATTCCGCCACTACGACGCCGATCAGTCCGCGGCCGATACCGAGCTTGAGGCCGGCCAGAATGAAGGGCACGGCCGATGGCAGGGAGACCTTGATGAAAATTTGCCGCCGTGTGGCGCCGAACGAACGCAGCATTTCGATCAACCGCTCGCTGGTCGTGCGCAGGCCCGCTTCGGTGTTGATGGTGACCGGAAACAGCACGAGCGATATTACGACGATGACCTTCGACCAGATTCCGATGCCGAACCAGAGGATAAACAGCGGCGCGAGTGCGATCGTCGGCGTGGCGTAGAGCCCTGAAACCCATGGCTGAAAAGCTTGCTTCATCGTGACACTAGAGGCCATGGCAAGCCCGAGCGCGATGCCGAGCACACTGGCGATGACGTAGCCGAGCGCGAACTCCGCGGCGCTGATGGCGAGGTGATGCCAGAGCTGCCCGGTGACCGCGAGATTGTAGATTGCGACTGCAATTTGCGACGGGGCCGCAAGGAACAGTGCATTGTTGACGGCGAGCCGACTGATGATTTCCCAAAGCAAAAGGCCGCCGACGACCGACAGCGTGCCGGCCATGTATCTGCGGCGGAGCGCGCTGACGAAGTGATGCGGGGCGATGTCCGGCGCTCGGGGGGCCGGCGGATTTAGGGTCTTTACGCCGTCACTCGTCGCGCTCATCAGTCGGCAACCTGCGTCACGCCGGGAAGCAGAACACGGTCCACCGTGAAGTCGGCAGGAAGATCACCGAGAGTGCGTAATGCACCGATCACGCTGTCTACTTTCCTCTTGGAAACCATGCCGGTCGGCTCAAACAAATTTTTGTCATGAAGAAAATCATAGGACTTCTCCACGTCGTCTCGCGCAATCCTGCTGGTGTCCACCTGGATCTGGACCGCTGCTTCGCGATTCTTCGGATCGTCAAACCAGGCGACACCTTTGGTATAGGCGGCAAGAAATCGCCTTAATGTATCGGGATTGGCCTCCGCCCAGGTCCGGTTGACCGCCATGCCGGCAAAAGGCATGTCGGGCAAATAGTCGAACGTAAAGCCAAGATTCGTGTACCCCGCACTCTCGGCATAGAAATTAAACGGCACAGTGAGCAGCGCGGCATCGACCGCGCCGGATTTCAGCGCCGCGAATCGTGCACTGGTGGCCCCGGCAAATACGTAATCATAGTCACCTGATTTGAGCCCATGCGGCTCAAGCATCCGCTCGGTGAAAATGCGGGTGATATCTTTCAATCCGCCGATGCTGATGATCTTGCCCTTGAGGTCCTCGATTTTCTTGATCTCTGGCTTGGCAAGTAGCGCATAGGGCGGCGCCTGGATCACAATGCGAACAAGGGCCACCGGCGCGCCTTTATCGATGGCCCGGATCGGGTCGACCATGCCGGCACTGGGTGCAACGGTATATGAGCCGGCGGCAAGCTGCTGGATGACGGAGGCATTCGACTGGGCGAAAACCAGATCGATTTTCAGGTTTGCATCGTCGAAATAACCGTTTTTGGCGGCAATATGGAGCGGCCATAGATTGGCCGACGTGGCATCGACCGAGCCCACCGAGACGGTATCGGCGGCATACGCCGGAACGGCGAGCGCAGCACAACACGTTAGACTTGCGATGAACCTACCGAACATGGACATGACCCGTTGGGCCGGCATAAACACCGAGGTTATTCGAGAATTCCCGGGGCCGCCAATCCCACCTCGCGATTTTGCGATTCGCATTCGAATTGGAACAGGGTAAAGTTTGCCCCGAGGTGGGCGCCAAATTGAAAGCCAGTCCCAAATGGGGATGCGCACCATTCAGACCGGGAGGACAGTATGATTGCCCTTTCCATTAACGGAAAGTCCTACAACGTAGACGTTGAGTCCGACACGCCGTTACTTTGGGTGATCCGCGATACGATCGGGCTCACCGGCACGAAATACGGTTGCGGCATCGCCCAATGCGGCGCCTGCACCGTGCACATCAATGGCGTGGCCACGCGATCCTGCCAGGTGCCCGTCGGCACCGTCGGCTCCAAGTCCATCGCCACCATCGAGGCGCTTGCGCAAAACGGCAAACTGCACCCGGTGCAGCAGGCATGGCTTGATCTCGACGTACCGCAGTGCGGCTACTGCCAGAGCGGCATGATGATGGCCGCCGCAGACCTGCTGAAGCGAAACCCCAAGCCGACGGACGCCGATATCGATGCCGCGATGACCAATATCTGCCGTTGCGGAACCTATCAGCGCATTCGCGCCGCGATTCACGCGGCTGCCGATCACGCCTGAGGGGAACACAATCATGACACGCACATCCACAGTGAACCGCCGTTCCTTCGTCATCGGCTCAAGCGCCGCCGGCACTGGCCTCGCGCTCGGCTTCAATCTGCCGTTCGGCTCCAGCGCCGCTCGCGCCGCCGATATACCTCCGGAAGTCGACGCCTGGGTTGTGGTCAAGCCTGACGAGACCGTCGTTATCCGCATCGCCCGTTCCGAGATGGGCCAAGGCACGATGACAGGCCTCGCTCAACTTGTTGCCGAGGAACTCGACGCCGATTGGTCGAAGGTCACGACCGAATTCCCGACGCCGGGCCAGAACCTGGCACGTAAGCGCGTGTGGGGCGATTTCTCGACCGGCGGCAGCCGCGGCATCCGTGATTCGCATAAATATGTGCGCGAAGGAGGCGCCGCCGCTCGCATGATGTTGGTCCAGGCGGCGGCCAGCGCCTGGAACGTGCCGGTAGCCGAATGCACTACGGCAAACGGCGCGATCGCCCACAAAGCGTCGAATCGCACTGTCACTTACGGCAAGGTCGCAGAAGCCGCCGGCAAGCTCGACGTGCCCAAAGACGTGGCATTGAAAGACCCGAAGACCTGGACGATCGCCGGCAAGCCGCTCAAGCGGCTCGATACAGCGGACAAGATTGTCGGCAAGACGGTTTTCGGCATCGACATCCGTCAGCCGGGAATGGTTTATGCGGCGATCAGCGCCTGCCCGGTGTTCGGCGGCAAACTGCAAAGCGTCGATGACGCGCGTGTATCCGATATGCCCGGCGTCAAGAAAGTCGTGCGCGTCGGAGACAATGCGGTCGCCGTGGTCGCCGATTCCTGGTGGCGCGCCAAGAAGGCGCTCGAGAACCTGCCGATAGTCTGGGACAATGGCGCGAACGCCAAAGTCTCCAGCGCCACCATCGCAGACTTCCTCAAGGAAGGTCTCGATGCCGAGCAGGCCTTTGTCGGTAATCAGTCGGGCGACGTGAAGTCAGCATTGACTGGCGCCGCGAAGGTGGTGGAAGCGACTTACTCCTATCCGTATCAGAACCACGCCCCGATGGAGCCGATGAACGCGACGGCGCTCTACACGGCCGATCGTTGCGAAGTCTGGTGCTCGACGCAAAACGGCGAATCTGCGCTCGCAGTAACCGCTGAAGCCGCCGGCCTTCCGGTCACACAGTGCGACGTACACAAGACGTTCCTTGGTGGCGGCTTCGGCCGGCGCGGACAAAGCGATTATGTTCGCCAAGCCGTCACGATCGCCAAGGAAATGCCCGGCACTCCGGTCAAGCTTTTGTGGTCGCGCGAAGAGGACATGACGCACTGTTATTACCACCCGATCACGCAGTGCAAAATGACGGCCGGCTTCGACGCCAACAAGAATCTGATTGCGTTCCACATGCGCATTTCAGGTCAGTCGATCTTGGCCACTGTGCTTCCTTCGCGCATGGAAAACGGCAAGGATCCGGTCGTTTTCCAGGGCCTTGGTCCCGGCGGGCCGGAAGGCGCGTTCGGGTACAATATTCCGAACATCCTGATCGACCACGCCATGCGCAATCCGTCGGTACCGGCGGGCTTCTGGCGCGGCGTCAATACCAACCACAACGCGATCTACGTCGAGACATTCATGGACCAGCTGGCCCATGAGATCGGTGAAGACCCGCTGGCGTTCCGCCTCAAATATCTCAAGCCCAAGCACGCAGCGGTACTCAAAGCCGTCGCCGACAAGGCCGGCTACGGAACGCCCGCCCCCCAGGGCGTCTACCGCGGATTGTCACAGATCATGGGCTTCGGCAGCTATGTCGCGGCCTGCGCGGAGGTCTCGGTCACCGACGGCCAGTTGAAGATCCACCGCATCGTCGGCGGTACCAATTCGGGGCACGCCGTCAATCCAGAGCAGATCGCGCGACAGGTCGAGGGTTCGTTCGTCTATGGGCTTTCGGCCATGTTGTACGGCGAATGCACCGTGCGCGCCGGCCACATCGAGCAGAAGAACTTCGACACGTATCAGGTGATGCGGATCGACGAGATGCCTAAGGTCGAGGCCATCGTCATGCCGGACTATGAGTTCTGGGGCGGGGTCGGTGAGCCGACCATCGCGGTTGCGGCGCCTGCCGTGCTCAATGCCATATTCGCGGCGACCGGCAAGCGTATCCGCAACTTCCCGCTCAAGAACAACGATCTGCACTCCGCCTAGGCGGGACGAGCGGCTGGCTTCGGCCCGCCACTCCCATTTGGTAATGACGATAGAACGTACGGTCAGAACTCGCCGGCAGCTTCTCCAAGGTGCGGGTCATGCGGCCGCGGCAGCGGTGCTGTGGCCGCGCGCCGTACGCGCGCAAGCGGCGCCGCGTGTCGTCATCGTCGGTGGCGGCTTTGCAGGAGCAAGCTGCGCGCGCGCCTTGCGCGCCGCGGATGGGAAGCTTGCGATTACCCTTGTTGAGGCACGACGCACCTACACGGCGCCGCCGCTGAGCAATGGCGTGCTCGGCGGCCTCCGCCAATTGTCCGACCAGCAATTTGGCTACGATAAAATAGCCGCAGCCGGCATCGGCGTCGTCTTTGCAACCGCCACCGGCGTCGATGCGCAGGCTCGCACCGTGACGCTCTCGACCGGAAGCACGCTGCCGTACGACAAGCTGGTGATCGCTCCCGGCATCGAGCTCCGCTGGGACGCGCTGCCCGGCTACAGCGAAGCCGCGGCTAGCCAAGTGCCGCATGCTTGGACGACGGATGCCGCGCAGTATGAATTACTGCAACGGCAGATCGTAGCCATGGATGATGGCGGCCTTGTCGCACTCGTAGCGCCGGCCAATCCGTCACGCTGCCCACCCGGCCCCTATGAGCGCGCGAGCATGATCGCGTACTACCTGAAAAACAATAAACCGCGATCGAAGCTGGTGATCCTCGACGCCAAGGATACCTTCACTATGCAACCGCTTTTTATGAATGCATGGAAGAAGCTCTATCCCGGCATCATCGAATGGAAGTCGCCGTCGTCCGGCGGCAATGCCGCCTCGATCGATGTCACAAAGAAGACGATCGAGACCGACTTCGACACCTATCAATATGCCGTCGCCAATGTGATCCCGCCGCAGAAAGCCGGAACGATCGCGGCGCTCGCGGGCGTGGCGGATCACACCGGCTGGTGTCCGGTCGACCCGGTGACGTTCGAGTCACTGCAACAGAAGAACATCCACGTCATCGGCGACGCCGCGCTCGCCGGCGCCATGCCGAAATCGGCTTTCTCCGGGTCAATCGAAGGCAAACTGTGCGCAGCCGCGGTTGCACGTCTGCTCACTGGCGAAACACCGACGGCGGCAAAACTCCAGAGTAATTGCTACAGCGTGATCGCGCCCAATTATGCCATATCGATCAGCGGCCTCTTTGAGCCGGTCAACGGCGAGTATGCGGAAGTAGACAACTCCATCAGCTCCAGTCCGCTTGACGCGCCGCCGGCTTCTCGCGTCGAGGAAGCGAAAAAAGCCGATGCGTGGTTCAAAGAAAATACTGCCGAGATTTTCGGCTAGCGCCAGCCGCAGCATAGCGGCGCTTGCGCTGAGCGTGACATTGGCGGCGCCGACGCGCGCCGAACTCATGCATTACACAATCGCCGGTGATGCGATTCCATCCTCGTTAACCGGCGCCAAAGGCGATCCCGCGCGCGGCCGGGCAATCGTCGCCAACCGCAATGTCGGACTTTGCCTGCTCTGTCACTCCGGGCCGTTTCCGGAAGATCAATTTCAAGGCAACATCGGGCCCAATCTGAGCGGCGCCGCTGCGCGCTGGAGCGAAGGGCAATTGCGACTGCGAATTGTCGATGCGCGCAAGTTCAACTCGGATACCATCATGCCGCCATTCTATCGCATCGATGACTTGACGCGGGTGCCGGCTGCGTATCGCGACAAGCCGGTGCTTACTGCCGCGGAAGTTGAAGATGTGGTGGCATATCTGATGACGTTGAAATGAGTCCTGGAATCACAATGCATGGCTGACCGACACTCACGGCGTAAAATCCTCAAAGCGGCCAGTGCACTGGCTGGCGCCGGCGCACTGGCGCGTCTTACGGTCAAGCCGGCTGACGCTACGCCGGAAATGATGCGGGACGCGGTACGCAGTGCCATCGGCGAAGCGCCGGTCAAAAAAGGCAAGGTCAAACTGGATTTGCCGCCGCTGGTGGAGAACGGCAATTCGGTGCCCTGCATGGTATCGGTCGATAGCCCGATGACGGCTACCGACTACGTGAAAGCGATTCACATCTTCAACGAAAAGAATCCGCAACCTAATGTGATTAGCGTGAAGCTAGGTCCACGCGCCGGACGGGCCGGTTTCTCGACGCGCATCCGGCTGGCCGATACTCAGACCGTGACGGCGATCGCGGAAATGTCCGACGGCACGTGCTGGTCCGACGATATCGACGTCATCGTGACACTCGCGGCCTGCGTTGAGGAGCCGAAGCCGTGATCGGTCGCGCCCTCATTAACGTTCCGGCGACCGCCAAGCGCGGCGATGTCATCGAGATCAAGACTTTGGTCTCGCACATCATGGAAACCGGATACCGCATCGGCGTTACCGGCCAGCCGATTCCGCGTGACATTATCGACGATTTTGTCTGCACCTATAACGGCGAGGAGGTGTTCCGCGCCAGGCTTTATCCAGCGATCGCGGCCAACCCGTTCATCTCCTTTTACACCGTCGCAACTGAAAGCGGCACGCTGGCGTTTTCATGGACCGATCAGCATGGCGCCACGCGGGTGCAGACCGCCCAAATCAACGTGGAATGATCGATGCCTGCGGCAAAGCTTGCGTTCATTGCCGTCCTGACGACAGCGCTTGCCGCCGCCGAAACCACCACAGCGGCCGAAATCCCGCTCGACCAAAGGCGTTCGGACAGCGCCTTCGTCAGCGCCGATACGCATGCCATGCAAAACGACGACACGGCCAATCCGGGGATGCTCGCGGTGCTCGACGGCGAAGCACTGTGGAACGAAAAGGCCGGCGCGACCGATAAATCGTGCGCCGACTGTCACGGCGACGCCGCCGTCAGCATGAAAGGCGTCGCTGCGCGCTACCCGGCGTTCGACGCGCAGCTTGGCCGCCCGGTCGACCTCGAACAGAAGATCAATATGAGTCGCGCCGGCGACCAGAAAGCGCCGGCACTGGCGTTCGAGAGCGAGGAGTTACTCGCACTGACCACGTACATCGCGCATCAGTCACGCGGCTTGCCGGTTACGGTCGAGGAGGACGCGCAAACAAAGCCATTCATCGAGGCTGGCCGTGCCATCTTCGAGCGCCGCCAAGGTCAGCTCAACCTGTCCTGCGCGCAATGTCACGACGATAATTGGGGGAAAAAGCTTGCCGGCAATCTGATCCCGCAAGCAGAGCCGACCGGTTATCCGATCTATCGGCTGGAGTGGCAGGAGGTCGGGTCGCTGCAGCGGCGGCTGCGCGGCTGCATGAGCGCCGTGCGCGCCGAGCCCTATGACTACGGCGCGCCCGAGCTCGTCGACCTCGAAATGTTCCTGATGTGGCGCGCCCGTGGCATGGCGATAGAAACACCGGCGGTGCGACCGTAACCGGCGTTGCCGACGCGCCGCCTGCCCCGTATGGTTTCGCAAGATCATCCCAAAGGCCGCGCAGATGAATGACGTCACTAGATCGAATGCACCAGTCAGCTACGCCGAGAAGGCTTGGCAATCCGACGTCATCGTCGATCTCATCAAGCATTATGGCTTCCCCTACATCGCGCTCAATCCGGGCGCGAGCTATCGCGGCTTGCACGATTTGCTCGTCAATTACGGCGGCAACCAGCCGCCGATCCTGCTCTGCCAGCACGAGAAGATCGCGGTGCAGATCGCCCACGGTTATGCCAAGGCGACCGGCAAGCCGATGGTGGCGATCGTCCACGACGTGGTCGGTATGCTGCACGCCACCATGGGCATCTATTACGCCTATATCGACCGCTGCCCGGTCTTCGTCATCGGCGCCACGGGTCCGATGGACGAAAGCCGCCGCCGGCCATTCATCGATTGGATTCACACCGCCAACGTCAATGGCGAGCAAGTCCGCCATTACGTGAAATGGGACTATCAGCCTTCGAGCATCGAAGGCGTGCCGGATTTGTTTGCCCGCGCCTATGCGGCGATGATGACCGAGCCGCAAGGCCCGATCTACATGTGCTACGACGCTTGGCTGCAAGAACAGCCGCTGTCGCGGGACGTGGCACTGCCGAAAGCGGCCGACAATAAGGTGCCGGTGCCGATGGCCGCCGACATCAAGGCGCTCGAACAAGTCGCCGACCGTTTGCTGGCTGCGAAATATCCGATTTTGATGGCCGAATATGTCGCACGCAGCGAGGGCGGCTTCGAGAATCTTGTGGCGCTCGCCGAAACGGTCGGCGCCGCGGTGTTCGATGTGCACGCCCGGCTGAATTTCCCCAACCGTCATCCGCTCAATCTAAGTTGCGAGAAGGAAATCTTCCGCGATGCCGACCTTATCCTGTCACTCGATACGCGCGACTGGGAGAAGTCGACCCACTTCAACGATCGAACTAAGCGTCAGGTTGTGCCGCACTATCCGCCGAACTGCGAGATGATCGAGATCGGCTTCGGCGAAATCAATCTGAGCAAATGGTCGATGGACTATGCACGGATGCCGACCTGCAGCATGCGCGTGCTAGGCGACACGCTCACCGCCATTCCGGAGCTGACGCGCATCTGCCGCGATCGCATCGCCAAGAACGCGGCGCTCGCCAAGACCGTCGCCGAGCGCAGCAAGGCGGTCGCACAGAAGCACGACACCATGTTCAAGAAATGGGCCGATGAGGCCAAGAAGGATTGGGACGGTGTGCCGATCACGTTGCCGCGCCTGGCAATGGAATTGTGGGACGTGATCAAGGACGAGGACTGGGTACTGACCGCGTGCAACCTCCAGGACTGGGTCTACAAGCTCTGGGACTTCGACAAACCCTACCGTCATCCAGGCCAAGCGCTCGGCACCGGCACCCAGATCGGCGTCTCGCTCGGCGTTGCGCTGGCGCATCGCGACAAAGGCCGCCTCGTCGTCGACATCCAGCCGGACGGCGATCTCATGTTCGACGCTGGCGCGCTATGGAGCGCGGCGAAAAACAACATCCCGATGCTCATTGTGATGTACAACAATCGCGCCTATTACAACGACTGGGAGCACCAAATCCGCGTCGCGCACCACCGTGGCACGCCGGTCGAGCGCGCCTACATCGCGCAGGACATCACCGGCCCTGACCCCGATTTCGCCACGATGGCGAAAAGCATGGGCTGGTATGCCGAAGGCCCGATCGAGAAACCCGCCGATATTGCGCCCGCCTTGCGGCGCGCCATCGCGCAGGTGAAAGCCGGCAAGCCGGCGCTGATCGATACGGTGTTGCGGCCGCGGTGACCCGTGTTATCGCGCGGTTGCGCTGGATCGAGAACGACTCTCAATGTCCGGCAGCAGCGCGGTAAGGAGTCCGATCAGCGGCAGGAACGAACAGACACGATAGACGAATTCGATATTGGTCAAATCGGCAAGCTCTCCCAGAGCTGCGGCGCCGATGCCAGCCATTCCGAACGCCACGCCGAAGAACAGGCCGGACACCATGCCGACACGACCCGGCATCAGCTCCTGCGCATAGACGACGATCGCCGAGAACGCTGACGACAAGATCAGTCCGATCAGCACGCTCAAGACGATTGTCGCGGTCAGGCCGACATAGGGCAGCGCAAGCGTGAATGGCAGCACGCCGAGGATTGAAACCCAGATGACAACCTTGCGGCCGAAACGGTCGCCGATCGGACCGCCGATGAAAGTGCCCGCGGCCGCTGCGGCGAGGAAGACGAACAGATAAATCTGCGCCGTTGCCGTCGGCAGCGCAAAGCGATGCATCAAATAGAAGATGTAGTAGCTGGTGATGCTCGACAGATAGAAGTACTTCGAGAAGATCAGCGCAATCAACACGGCGATGGCGCGCCGTACCTGCGACTTTGGCACGACCGCGGTGCTGGCCGAGTTGCGCGCTTTCGGCGCGGCGTGGCCTGTGTTGCGGTACCAATTGCCGAGCAGCGCCAGGATGCCCATGGCGAGGAGCGCCACGAGCGCGAACCATACGAGACTGCTTTGCCCGCGCGGGAGGATGAAGAAGGCCGCCAGCAGCGGACCGATAGAGCTGCCGAAGCTGCCGCCGA
Organism: uncultured Alphaproteobacteria bacterium; assembly: GCA_963813825.1. Taxonomy (GTDB): domain Bacteria; phylum Pseudomonadota; class Alphaproteobacteria; order Rhizobiales; family Xanthobacteraceae; genus BOG-931. Next base: position 125,527 of record CAWFBB010000024.1, on the reverse strand, counting down.
GCTGGAACAGCGACTGCGCCATGCCATGGGCGCCGCCCGATGCAAGCCGGGCCAGCCGCGACGCTTCCGGATGAAAGATCGATGCGCCGAGGCCGAGCAAAGCGGCCCCACCAAGCAGCACAAAATAGTTCGGTGCGTACGCGAGCAGGCAGATGCCGATCAGCGTGCAACCCATGCCATAGGTCAGCGAATAGGGTTGCGGCTTGCGGTCGGTGTAGAGACCGACCAGCGGCTGTAACAGCGAGGCGATGCCCTGAAGCACCAGCGTGATAAGTCCGATCTGGCCGAAGCTCAAATCGAACGCGGTCTTGAGGATCGGATAGATTGCAGGCAGGAGCGATACTGTCAGGTCGTTCAGCAAGTGGCAAAAGCTGACCGCCGCCAAAACGGCAAATACGCCACTACCGGCCTGTTGCCGGTCCACGACGGCCTGAGCCACGAGGGAAACCTTTCCAACCTTCGCGCGGTCAAGGCCAGCGCGGGCTTATGGTCTTGATTTGTCGCGGCTTACCTATCGTCCCGCGGCTGGAACCGCTACCCCACTGTGAGCATCCGACCCATGCAGGATTGGCCCTGATGCGCTGAAAGTATGAAGGCGCGTTAGACGTCGTCGCCCGGCTCGCGCGGGGTCGGCCAGTTGCGCTCGAACTTCACGGTTTTGACGACCTCCTTAACCACGCCGCAGAGCGGCACGCTCATACGCAGGCGGTCGGCTTCCTTCAGTACGATGCTCATGTCCTTCTCGGCCCAGGGCATCGGCTGCTCCTCGATGCGCGAGGCCAGCGCCCAGTTACTGGCGCTCGACGCCACCAAGGCTTCGCGCAGTGCATCGCGCTCGACGCCGAGCTTATTGCCGAGTTTCAGTCCCTCATCGTTCGCCGAAATGCAGGCCCAGAGGATGAGGTTATTGACCATCTTTCCGACCTGGCCGGAGCCGAGCGGGCCGAGATGAAACACTGCATCGGCGAACGCCGCAAAGACCGGGCGGCAGGCATCGAACACGTCCTTATCGCCGCCACCCATGATCAGAAGCTTGCCGCGCTCGGCCGCCTGTTCGCCGCGGCACAGTGGAATATCGAGCAGCGATACAGCGGGCCGGCTGGCGCAGCGGCGCGCAAGCTTGCGCATCGTTTGAGGCGCCACTGTCGAAGCAATGGCAATAACGGCACCGTCGGAAGCACCGGCAAGCGCCCCGTTATCGCCGAAGATCACCGATTCGACTTCGGAATCGAAGCCTACCGCGACAATGACGAGATCGCTTGCGGCTGCCACGGCCTTCGGCGAATTGACCGGAGCGACACCGATGCCTGAAGCGGCTTTCAACGCCGGCAGTGCCACGTCGTAGCCCGTTATGGCAAAGCCCCGCTCGCGTAACAGTCGCGCCATCGGCAAGCCCATCTTGCCGAGGCCAATGATTCCGACTGTACGAATTTCTTTCACGTGCGTCGTTATCGCCTTCTCGCCCTAGTCTTTGACGCTGCGTACCGGCGTCTCCGGTGTCAATCCACCGCGGCGGCGCGCGAAGGTTTCCTTGCCGGTCTCTTCCCATTGGCCGGCGACGGCGCGGCTGGCGTAGGTATCCCACGCCGCATCCCAGTCGCCGAGTGAGTAACCATGCCAAGGCGGCTGCGGCGTCAACGCCGGCAGGCCCAGCTCCTCCCAGATCTTGCGCGCGCCCTCCATGAATTCGCGCTTGGGGAGCGCCAACGGCGGCGCCGGCTCTTTCAGCGTGGCGTCGATAAGCAGCGTCGCTTCTTCACCGCGCGGCCCCGATTTCGGGCCATGACCCTCGGCGCGATGCGGAACAATGATAACGTCCGTAGCCGGATTGGCGCGATAGGCGAGCGACCAGAAAACTGCGTCCGGATTTTCCGGATCGATGTCTTCGCTCACCGCAATGACATATTTGCCGATATCAGCCTGTAAAGTCGCTGCGCCATGCAATGCTCGCCAGATTTCCGTGCGCGGCACGCCGGGCGCGAATTGCACGAACAGAACCTTCCGTAAATTGGTCAGCGGCTCGTGCATAACGACGCGCCGCACACCCTTGATCGCCAGCGTGTCGCGCAAGTGCGCCAGATAGCGCGGCTCGTATGCGACCCGCTTCATGACGCTCGATTCGCTTGGCGTCACTTCGCTGAGGATTGAGGTATAGACCGCCGCGCGCTTGTGCGTGATCGCGGTGACCTGCATCGACATGTTAAAATCTTCGAGCGCGATATGGCCGTGGCTTTCGCCGAATGGCCCCTCCGGCTCGAGCAGTTCGGGATCGATCAGGCCCTCGATCACGATCTCGGCGTCTGCCGGCACGTCGAGATCGATCGTGACAGCCCTGGCGATACGGATCGGCACACCGGCCAATCCGCCGGCTACCGCCATTTCATCGAGATCGATCGGCAGCTTCTGCGGCCCAGTGAACATCACGACCGGCGCGCAACCGACGACGATCGCAATGGGCATCGGCTTTTTCAGCTTGCGGTATTTCTGCCAATGCAGATAGCCGCCGGCGCCGCCGATGCGTGCCGCCATGCGAACGCCGAGTCGGTCTGTCGCTTTGAGCGCCGCGCGATAAGTGCCCATATTGCGGATGCCGGTCTCGGGATCCTGGGTGATGCACAACGTCGCCGTCAGATATGGCGCCGCGTCATAACCGGGCGTCGAGATCGGTACCGGGAGCGCCTTCAACCCGCCGTTTGGATTGCGCAGCGCATCGCCCTTGATCACGACTTCCTGACACGGTGCCGCGGTTACGGTCGCGGGTGCGATCGGATTTGCGATAGCTCGCAGCCACGCATCGCCAATGTCCTCGACCGCGCAGCCCATGCCGACAGCGTAGATACGCGCCGACGACGCCAGCGCGCCAATCGCGACCGGGATCTCGTAACGGCGACCGACGCTGTCGACTACGTTGGTAAACAGGAATGCGCGCCGCTGTTCCTCCTTCAGGCCGCCCTGGAATTGCCAGCGAAGCAGCGGGTGAAGCTCGGTGTCTTTATTGATCGGCCGCTCGACGCGCACCAGTAGGCCTTGCGCCTCCAGCCGCGCCAAGTGCTCCTGAAAATCGAGCGGCGGCCCAGCCGACGGAGCTTTAGTGCGGCGTGAGTCGGGCTGGTCCAGCATTCGTCCCTACTTCTTGTTCTTCTCATGCTCGGCAATGATGGGACGCGCGACACGAAAGCAGTCGACGCCGATCGGCGCGCCGCAATAGATTGTCACCTGCGTCAATGCCGCGCGGATTTCGTTTGGCGTCAGTCCGTTGTTGAGGGCGCCGCGAACGTGCGTAGCGAATTCCTCCATCTTGCCGAGCGCGGCTATCATGCCGAGATTAAGAATGGAACGCTCACGCGGCTTGAGCGTCTCGTCGCCCCACGTCTCGCCCCAGCAATATTCCGTAAGCAGGCGCTGAAAGTCGCGATTGAAATCGTCGACGTTATTGAGCGCGCGATCAACATAGGCGTCGCCTAACACCTTCTTGCGTTTGGCGAGGCCGAGATCGTAGCGTTTCTGGTCCATGGTGTTTCCTTACTCCGATTGAACGATCACTTTTCCGCCGGACCGCCCTTCCAGCGTTTGACGATTCCGGTATCGATGCCGAACAGATCGAGCAGCCGGCCGACCGTGTGATTGACGATATCGTCGACGGATTGCGGGCGATTGTAGAACGCCGGCACGATCGGCGCGATAACGGCGCCAATATCGGCGAGCGTCGTCATGGTGCGAAGATGGCCGCCGTGCAACGGCGTCTCGCGCACGGCAAGGACCAGACGGCGCTTTTCCTTGAGCACCACATCGGCGGCGCGCGACAATAGCGACGCCGTCACGCCGGTCGCGATCTCGCTCATGGTCCGGATCGAGCAAGGGGCGATGATCATGCCCATGGTCGGAAACGAACCGGAGGAGATCGCCGCGCCGATATCGGATGCGGGATAATGGTGGGTCGCAAGCGCCCGCACGTCCTTCGGCTTCATGTCGGTCTCGTAGGCCAGCGTCATTTCCGCCGACTTGCTCATGACGAGATGGGTCTCGATCTCGGTGTCGCGCAGCAGTTCGAGCATCCGCACGCCATAGATGGTGCCGGAAGCGCCGGATATGCCGACAATGAGCCGCGCGGCGGTCTTGGCCATTCCTGCCCTCGATCTACTTCAGAGCCGGACGCTTTTTGCCACGAGACGATGCGGCACACCAGCCGGTCGGAAACGCGGCTTAAAGTGCGCTTTCGAAACCGCCGATCAGAACCTCGACGGCCTTTTTCGGGAAGTTGCTGCCCATCGCACCCTCATAGGCGTCGACGTTGGAGCGCGCCGCATCTTTCGGCGGCGCTTCCTTGCCGAGCGGGCCGGACTTGGTGAACTCATACAAAGCTTCCTGCTGCAACTTCTCGGCGTCGAGCTCCACCGCCTTCACTTTGTTGCGGAACGCCTCCTGCTTGCCCGCATCGAGCAGTGTTGCCGCACCTTTGAGCTTGCGGCGCGTGTCGCGGATCGGAATGATCGTAAGTTCGCGCCAGCTTCGCACTTTTTCATCGAGTTTTTTCACTTCGTCTGCACTGAGCAGGCGCCCGTCGGATGCAAGCCAAAACAGGAACAGCAGCAGGTTCACGTCGACGCCGCAGTCGTCTTGCAAGGCGATGCAGGCGTCCGACACGCCGGTTTGCCGGTAAAAGTGCAGCGAGAAGCGCCAGAACGGCGTCGTCTCGGTTTGAACCTCAGTCATGCTGTTGGCCTCATGCCACAAACAACCGCTCATAAGCGCCCGCAACGCGCAACGCAGCGACGATGCGCTCCGGCGTCAGAGGCGTCTCGACGAAGTGCACGTTGAAGGGCGACAGCGCGTCCTCGATCGCAGCGATGATTGCAGCCGCCGCCGGGATAGTGCCGCCTTCGCCGGCGCCTTTGACGCCAAGCGGATTGAGCGGATTGACGGTTTCGACATGGGCGATATCGCAGGTCGGGACATCGGTCGCCATCGGCAACAGATAATCGGCGAACGATGTCGTCAACGGCTGCGCATTCTCATCGTACTGCATCCATTCAAGCAGAGCGTTGCCGATGCCGTGCGCCACACCGCCCTGCACCTGGCCGTCGACGATCATCGGATTGATGACGCGGCCACTGTCATGGGCGACCGTGTAGCGTAGAATTTTCACGCCGCCGGTCATGGCGTCGACTTCGACTTCGGCGACATGCGTCCCCGAACAATAGGCAGCCTGCGTGGGCGCGTAATAGGCCGTGTGCTCGAGACCGGCGACCTGCCCCATCGGTAGCGAAACGCCAGGAATACCCTGCGCCAAGCGGGCAAGTTCGCCGAAACCGATTAGCGGCTTGTTGCCGGTATTGGCGATAGCCTGCCCGTTATCGAGATCGATGTCGCTCTCCTTGACATCAAGCGTGCGCGCCGCAAGCGCGATCAATTGCGCGCGCACGGACTGCCCGGCCAGAAGCGCCGAACATCCGGCATTGACCGCCTGGCGGCTGGCGAAGGCGCCGACACCCTGCGAGATCGCGCCGGTATCGCCGATCGTCATTATGATGTCCTCGAGACGGCAGCCGACCTCTTCGGCGACGATCTGCGACAGTGTCGTGCGCGTACCCTGGCCCTGATTGGTGGCGCCGGTGGCGACTGCCACCTTGCCGCTCGGCAGCACGCGCACTGTGACACCCTCGAACGGACCCAGCCCGGTGCCTTCGACATAATTGCCAAGTCCGATGCCGATGAAACGGCCCTGGTCGAGTGCTGCGCGCTGGCGTTCGCGAAAGCCCTCGTATTCGGCTTGCGCCAATGCAGTGTCCTGCCCCTTTGGATAGTCACCGCTGTCGTAGATCAAAGGCTTGCCGTCGCGGAAGATCAGGCCCACCTCATAGGGCATCTGCTCCGGCTGGATGAAATTCCTCCGGCGCACCTCGGCGCGGTCAAGACCAAGTTCGCGCGCAACGCGATCCAAAAGCCGCTCCATGGTGAAAACCGCCTGCGGCCGACCGGCACCGCGCACCGGTGTTGTCGGCACTTTGTTGGTTAGCACCACCGTCGTTTCGAGTTGATACGCGGGAACGACATAGGGTCCGGGCACAGTCGCCGCCGCGATATAGGGCATGATCACGCCCCACGGCACAAATGCGCCGGAATCGTGCAACATCCGGCCGCGAAGCCCGAGGATTTTTCCTTCGTCATCGACCGCGATTGCGACGTCCCAGTATTGATCGCGTTCCTGCGTGGCACAGAGGAAGTGCTCGCGTCTGTCCTCGATCCATTTCACGGGGCGGCCGAGCTTCAGCGCCGCCGCCGGGATCACCGCTTCTTCAGGATAAAAGATCGCCTTCGGCCCGAACCCGCCGCCGACATCGGGCGCGATCATGCGGATCGATTCGAGTTCGCGGCCGAGCAGATCGGCCATCATGCGGCGGCCGATATGCGGCGTCTGGGTTCCCGACCACACGGTGAGATGATCCGCCGCAGCGTCATAATTGGCGAGCACCGCGCGGGTCTCGATCGCCATACCACCACCGCGATGCTGCCAGATCTCTTCCTCGAAGACGTGGGCGGCATCGGCAAAAGCGCCATCGATGTCGCCATAGGCCAACCGGAATGTCGAAAGCACATTCGAGTCAAGAGTTGCATGGGCGCGCGGTGCACCTTCCTTGATAGCGTCGCGGCAATCGCTCACGGCGTCGAGCAAATCATAATGCGCAACGACCGCGGTTGCTGCGTCCTCGGCAATGTAGCGCGAATCGGCGATGACGACGGCAACGGGCTGGCCGACATAGAACACTTCATCGCGCGCCAGCACATGCTGGGTGCAAACCGCCGAGATCGCCGAATTGGGCAGCAGCATCGGCATCGGTTCGGTGCGCATCGGCCCCGGCAGATCGTCCGCGGCGAGGACCGCATGGACGCCGGACATAGCCAGGGCCGCCTTGATATCAATCCTCTGCAACCGCGCGTGCGCATAGGGCGAGCGCACGAAGCAAGCGTGCAGTACGCCCGCAAGTTTCACGTCATCGACGAAACGGCCCAGGCCGGAGAGCAGCGCCGGATCTTCAAGACGCTTGACGCGCGCGCCGAAATGCTTTGCGCCCATGTTCAGTCCCCGCGCTCGCTGCGCAGGCGCTGCGCCGCGTCGAGAGCCGCCGCAACGATTCCGGCATAGCCGGTGCAGCGGCAGAGATTACCGGTGAGCGCCTCACGCACGTCTTGCTCACTTGGCTCCGGCATTTCGCGCAACAGCTCTGTCAGCGTGATCAGCATGCCGGGCGTGCAGAAGCCACATTGCAGGCCGTGATTGTCGATAAAAGCCTGTTGCAGGATCGATAGCTCGCCGTTCGGCGCAAGGCCCTCTACGGTCGTGACCTCGCAGCCGTTAGCCTGCACTGCGAACATCAGGCAGGCGCGTGTCGAGCAGCCATCGACCAGCACCGTGCAGGCGCCGCAGACGCCGTGCTCGCAACCGAGATGAGTACCGGTGAGACCAAGCTCGTGCCGCAGAAAATCGGCCAGCGTCAGCCGCGGCTCGACGATACGCGCATAGGCTTTGCCGTTGACGGTTAGTCGCGTCGGCTTCTTACTCATACGCTCTCTGCACAATCACATTACGCGCCGCGCGGAACTTCGACGCCGGCGCGGCGCGCGGCATCGGTGAGCGCGCGCAAGCTCAGAACTTGCGCCAGGTGCCTCCGGTAGTCGCCACTGGCGTGAATATCAGATACGGGCTCGACCAGCCACGATGCCGCCGCCGCAGAACGAATCAAAGCGGAATCGAGCGGCTGCCCGACGAGCCGCGCCTCGGCCGCCTCGACCCGCGTCGGCGAAGCGGCAACGCCGCACAGCGCAAGCGCGGCCTGCCGTACGACATTGCCGGCACCGACGTCGAGCAGTGCGGCTGCGCCGGCCAGCGCAAAGTCGCCGTGGCGGCGCGCAAATTCATGAAAACCGTAGCCATGACCCTGCCGCCAGATCGGCAGATCGATGGCGGCAATCATTTCATCCGGCGCCAGCGCAGTTGCCATGAAGCCCACAGTGAACTCCCGGAACGGAATTGCACGAATGCCGCGCACGCTCGCAAGTTGGATGGTAACGTCGTAGGCCGCGCAGATCGCCGGCAATTCGGCGGCGGGATCGGCGTGAGCGAGGCTGCCGCCGATAGTGCCGCGATTGCGGGTCTGGCGATGGCCCACATGATGCAACGCTTCAGCCATCAGCGGGCAATAGCGCGCGATTTCAGGCGACTGTTCCAGTTCGCGCTGCCGCATCATGGCGCCGATGCGCAGTATGCCGTCGCCGACCGCAATGCCGCGCAAATCCTCCACACCGCCGAGATCGACGAGATGGTCGACCATGACGTAACGGAAATTCATCATCGGCACGAGCGATTGTCCGCCGGCGAGAATTTTGGCATTGGGTAGTGTAGCCAGCAGATTGGCGGCTTCTTGGAGTTGGCGCGGCGCGTGATAGTCGAAGGGAGCTGGCTTCATTGACCCGGACGCAACGATACAGGGGATCGAGGCCGCCAGCCTAGATGGCGCCTGCCCGATGCACAACGGCGCCACGGCACGGCCGCGCAGGCCGCGCGCTACGCTGTTTTGACGCCGAGATCGGCCATTTCCTTGGCGTAGGCCGCATCCATGCGCGGCGCGATGCCGTGCTTGGCAAGTTCGGCCGAAAACAGACGTCGGATCTCCGGCTTCTCGTCGATGTAGTCGATTTGATCGCCGCCGACGCGCTTGCTGATCCATGCCTTCGGTACGCCTTGGGCGTTACGGACAGCGACGCCCTCGTGCTTGAAGGCAAGATAGCGCGATGGCGTCGTGCCGGTATTGAAATGCTGATGGAACCACATGTTGGGCGGCACGATCATGGTGCCGACCTCCCACTTGTACTGCTGCGGCTCCTCGCCTTCCGGCCACATCAGCGAAAAGCCGTCGCCAGACAGAATAATGACGTGCGCGCCCGGCCCATGCGCATGGCCTTTCTTGTAGGTGCCGATCGGGAATTGCGAAATGTGGCTGTTCATCGAACCCTTGGCCATGTTGAAGCGGATATGGCCGCCGCCGGCGCCGCGCTCCGTCGCGGTGATGAGCGGCAAATTGACGGCGTCAGGCACAAAGTTGGTTCGCAGCAGGAAGCCCATCTGCTCGCCCTTTGAGCTGAAATAGTCGGGCTCGCCGGCGAAGCGGTCCTTGAAGTCGTATTTGGTATTGAAGATGAAATCGATGTCTTCATAAAGGTTGATGATGGGCGGCGCATTGGTGACCGCAACATAGCGCGCCGGGTCCTTGCCCGAACCGTTGAAGTGCTGATGGTGGCAATTGAGCGGAATGGCGAACAGCGCGCCCTCTTTCCACTCGAAGGTGATGCGTGCCCCGGCATCGTTCCACACCGTGGTCGAGCCGCGGCCGCTGAGCACCAGAACCATCTCCTCGTAAAGCTGACGGTGCGGACTCAGGCTCTTGCCTGGCGGAATTTCCATGACATAGCAATCGTTCGACGTCCGCGAAGCGTCGTGATTGAGGAACACCGCATTGCCGCCGCGGCGTGCCCAGGGCTTTAGCGCGACGGTGCGCAGGTTTTGCACGTAGAACGACGGAATGATGTCGAGGCCTTCGGCCTTTACCCACCGGGTGTACGGCGTTTCCTTTTCGGTCTTGAATTTGCTGGCAAGCTCTTCGGAAACGACTGCGTTTTTGGCCATTTGGCTCTCCTTGGAAATTCGCCCCGAATGGTATCAAGTATTTTGGCGGATTAGCAGATCAAAAAACAACCGCATCTAGGGGCGACCGCGGCGTGGAACCACCTCCTCATGGTCGTGATCGTGATGATGATGGTCGTGGTCGTGATCATGGTCATGGTCGTGGTCATGGTCGTGGTCATGGTCATGGTCATGGTGGTGCAGGCGCTGCCGCGGGCGCGGGCCGCGCGGGTCCTCGTTGAATACCAGCGACTTGATGGTGACCGGCACGGTGTAGGACGGCATGCGAATACGGCCGAGGTCGATGTAATCGAAATCCCATAGCACCACGCCATCGATCACCAGTAGGTCGCTTTCAACGTGAAGCTCTTCGCGCAAGATATGGCCGAGCGTCTGCGCCACGTCGCCGTCGAGCATAATGTAAAGGGGGCGCTTATTGGCGATGCGGTCAGCAAGCCCGCGCTTGATGCCTTCGGCAAAGGCAGCGAGACGTTGGTACGACGGCAATCCGGTCCAGCGCAGCGCCAGCGCAATGTCCTGCTCGCTGTCGGCGAGATCGAACGCTGTTATGTGGCTGCGGATGGCGATTGCAAGCTTTTCCGGATCGATTGTTTCTTCGCAGGAGAAGGGCGGCAGGAGGACTTGCAGATTGCGGCGCGGCAGCAGCGCGCCGGGCGCCGAAATGTAGCTGGTATTCCCGGAAAGCTGGACACTGTATTCGGAGGCACCGAGCGCGGTAGCGCGAATACATTCGCCCGCCGGCAGTACCGGCCAGGGAAATGTGCCCTGCTCGATGCGCGCACGAATAGCGCGACCTAACCGCGGGCCCATATCGCCGAAATCGCGGTCCTCGCGCTGGTAGACGTATTCGGCAACGCCGCCCGAGAACATGACGCCGTCGATCTGCCCGAGTTCGGCGATCGGATCGGTAAGATAAAGATGCGCGACGTCGTGCGGCAATGGCCGCGCCGTAACCGCGGCGACCAGCGTATCGGCCATGCTCTCGGCGACTTTTTGCATGTCGGCGCTGGCAACGGCGTCGCCGCGGGCCCAGGTGAAACCGGCACGCTTGGCGTGATGCTTTCCCGCCGGATCGAGACGGACGATCTTGCCGTCTTCCACGACTTGCAGGCGCCCGCCGATATGCACGGCAGCGGTCGCGATCACCTTTCCCTTTTCCACCAGGCCGAGCTTCGTGGTGCCCCCGCCGATATCGATGTTGAGTATACGCTTGCGCTCGTCGCTGGAGACGCGCGCCGCGCCTGAGCCGTAGGCCGCAAGCATCGACTCCATGTGGTGGCCGGCCGTCGCAGTGACGAATTCCCCGCCCTGCTCGGAGAGAATTTTTGCAATGCCCTGGGCATTTTCGCGCCGCAACGCTTCGCCGGTGAGAATGACCACACCGGTATCGATCTGGGCGGGACGAAGCTTCGCGGCATTGTAAGCGTCGTCGATGATGGCGCCGAGCTTGGCGTCGTCGATACGCTCTTCGCTCTGATACGGGGTCAGCGCGACCGGTGACTGAAACAAAGTTTCCCGTGAAACGACGTAATAGCGGCTTGTCAGATCTTCGCTCATCCGCCGCATATTCACGCGTGAAAAAATGACCTGGGTGCCCGAGGACCCGATATCGATGCCGACCGTCATCAGCGACACGAAGTCCTGACGCCACAGTGGATTATCCTCCAGCGGGACGTCGTCGTTCTCGAAATCGTAGTCGTGGTCGTGATCGTGGTCGGAATCTTCGCCGTGCTCATGCACGATGTTCTGGCCGTAGAGATGATCGGTGAGGGTATGACCCTGCTTTTTCTTGTCTTCCGGGTCGGACATTCACGGTTCCTCTGGCGCGGTCGAAGGCTTTCTTCCCGCGTCAGTGCTCACACGTCAATGGCACAACCTGGCATAGCCCTGCCGCGATTTGGCCGGGTCGGCGTCTACGCCGTCACTCTGACTTGAGATTTTCCTGACGCGGCACGACGATGCCAGCGGAAAGCAGGAACCAGGCGAGGAAAATGTACCAGGATGAATTTCCAGTCAGGCCGGGAATCGGTAATTCGATCGGAAATGCGGCCAGCACGCCAAGCATGGCCAAGCATCCGGCAATAACAAACAAAGCAATATTCGGCGCGTAGAGTTTCATAGTATCTACCTCTGGATGCAGTCCGTCGAAGTTCCGCACAAGATTGCGCGGACAACCCTTAAAAATCGAAAAGCAGCTTCCGCCGCGACAAATAAAGCGCATTAAAACCAACATCGTAAGTCTTCGTACGGTTAAAGCTTCTCTAAGATGTTCGCCGAATGGCTAATCGGTGAGTTTAAGTAGCCGATAAGATTTCTGATCTACAGCTACAGATGCGTTATGGAGCGTCTTGAATGCGCCTTATCATCAGATTTATGAAAGACGAGAACGCCGCAACAGCAATCGAATACGGTCTCATCGCCACGGGAATCGCGGTCGCAATCATCCCGGTGGTCACAGGTCTTGGCACCAAGCTCAAGACCACCTTCACGTCGATCTCGTCGGCACTCAGATAAAGCGACGCACGCTCGCCCACGACGCGCTCAGCCGACTCGAATGACAATTTTGCCGAAGTGGGCGCCTGAAGCCATATGTTTGTAGGCTGATTGCACCTCGTCAAAACCGAACACTCGGTCGATTACTGGCTTGATCTTGTTCGCCACGATGGCGGCATTCATCGCCTCGAACATCTCCGTCGAGCCGACCGAAATGCCCTGTACGTTGGCGCGCCTGCCGAGGATCAATCCCGGATTGAGCTCGGTCGCCGCCCCGCTCAAACCGCCGATCATGCTGATCTTGCCGCCGATGCGGATCGCGCCAAACGAGCGTGCCAAAGTTCCGGCGCCGCCTACCTCGACAACATGATCTACGCCGCGACCACCCGTGAACGCGACTGCCGCCTTCTCCCAATCCGGCGCGGTCTTGTAATTGATGGTATGCGCGGCACCGAGCGTCGTGGCGCGCTTGAGCTTTTCATCGCTCGATGACGTGATGACGGCGACAACGCCCATCGCATGCGCGAACTGTAAGCCGAAGATCGAGACACCGCCGGTGCCTTGCAGCAATACCGTCTGCCCCGCGATCAGCTTGGCGTGTACTATCATGGCGTGCCACGCGGTCACTGCGGCGCACGGCAGGGTCGCGGCTTCTTCGACCGAAAGATGAGCCGGAATTTTGACGACACCATCCTCCTCCAGGACGGCATATTCGGCGAGCATGCCGTCGATGCTGCCACCGAGTGCACTGGCCTGAACGTTCTGGCTTGGCTCACCGCCCGGCCAGCGCTGGAAGAAGCAGCCCGCAACCTTATCGCCGGCTTTGACACGAGTGACTCCAGCGCCAACCTCGACGACTTCGCCGGCGCCGTCGGATAGCGGCACGACCTGGTCACGCACCGGCATGCGATAGGTGCCACGGACGATTCCGAGGTCGCGAAAATTCAGCGAACACGCGCCGACCTTGACCAGAACCTGGCGATGCTGCGGCTTCGGTTCAGGCAGATCGACACGAGCAAGTGCTTCGATGCCGGCGCCGCCCTTGGGCAATTGATAAGCACGCATTCGGACTCCTCCCGAGAATTTTTTGACTTGACCGAAAACGGCGCGATCACGCCGCCGGCGTTACGCTTACGGACACGCCCATGCGCTGTCCGCCTGATCCTAGAATAACACCATCCACCGGAGCGACATCAGTATAGTCACGGCCGACCGCCAGCACGACGTGCTCTTCCTGCGCGAGCACCGCGTTGGTGGGATCGAGCCCAATCCAGCCGAGCGTCGCGCCACACCACAGCATGACCCAGGCATGCATAGCCTCGCTGCCTTGCAGCCGCGTCGCGTCGGTTGCCGGCGCGGAGCGCAAAAAGCCGCTCACATAGGCCGCGGGCAGGCCGATGCCGCGTAACCCGGAGATCATTATGTGCGCGAAGTCCTGGCAAACACCGCGGCGCAGCGCGAACGACATCGGCGGCATCGTGGTGACTGTAGTCGCGCCGATTTCATAGACGATGTCGGCCTTAAGCCTGCCTATAATCTCGATGGCGGCGTCGAGAATTGGGCGGCCAGGCGTGAAACTCTCACGCGTGTAGTCGCGGATCTCGGGATCGAGCGACACCATGCAACTCGGAAACAGAAAATGCGCCGGCGACAGCGGCCCGATGTCGCTGGTCGCGAACGCGTCTTCGCGGACCTTTTCCCACGGCGGCGTCGACAGGGGCGCCGGCTCGATGGGAGCGTCCACCGCAACCCGCGCCGCCAACTTGACCGTGAGCAGATCGTGGGGTTCTTCGATTTCGATCCAGGTCAGTCGATTGCCGAAAAAATCCTGACCTTCGCGCCGATATTTTGGTTCAGGCTTGATCTGCAAAGCCGCGACATGCACACGCTGACCTTCGCGTGGCACCGGCGTCAGGCGTAATACATGGCGCGCATGCGCGACTGGCGACGCGTACCCGCAAATCGTCGTCTGCCGCACATCGTAGATCACGCAAGCGCCTCCCATACCGAATCGGAGCGCTCGTTGCTGGTGAGATAAGCAGCACTGATGGCGTCCGACAACTTCATCAGCGACTGCTCGATCTCCATGATCAACGTATCAGTGACTTTTCCGGCATCGGCGGTGCGCAAACCGGTCGCGATTGAGGCCGCGATCTGCTGCACCGGAGAGAGCCGGCCGGTGGAATTCCGCTTCGGCAGGGCGCCGAGGTGAGTCTCGATGCGGTCGAGCTGAAATATGACCGACCGTGGATTATTGGGGTCGAGCAAGACAAGGTCGATGACCGGCGCCAGCGCCGCGATCATCACATAGCGTTGCCGGTAACTGATCTGGCTGTCGGCCATTTCCAGAAGCACATCCAGACCGCCGTCCGGCGCATCCCGCTCAGCGAAGGTGCGGGCGAGGCGGCAGGTCAGGAGTGCGCGCTCGATGCGACGGCCGAGTTCGAGAAAGCGCCAACCGGCAAGCTGGGTCATGTTCTCCTGAGCCAAACCCGACAGAGACGAAATGATGCGCAGCGCCGCCTCGACCCGCTCGGCGATGATGCTTTCGGACGGACCCATCGGCAACGATGCGGTGATCATGCCGGCAAGGTCGTTGATGGCCCGCCAGGCGTCCGGCGAAAAGCGATCGCGAATTACCGAGGCCGCCGAGCGCGCCGCGCGGGTCAAATACGGCAACGAGCCCTCTGGATCAGCACGGGTGAGAACGACACGCGCGGTGAACGCGGCCGCTCCTTCAGGCGCGTCTCTGGCGATCGCATTCCAGGCGACGAGCAGCCCACGGATGCTGGCAACAACCAGCGCAGTTGCATCGTCAGCATCAGCGCTGCGATTGATCATGGCGCGCACCAGTCGCAACGTCGCCTCGGCGCGCTCCACGTAGCGTCCGACCCAAAACAGGTTATCCGCGGCACGGCTCGGCAACAGCCCGCTCGCGCGCTGAACCTGAATCCTTTCGGGCGTCGGCAACAGCGTCGTTTCGCCAACCGGGCCGTGGGTCAGGACCCACGCGTCGGCCGTCGCGGCGCCGCGCTGCAAACTCACCGCACGCGCATCGGCATTATCTGCGATGCGCACGAATCCCCCAGGCATGACCTGCCAGCGTTCGCCGACCTTCGCCAAGAACAGCCGCAGCGTGAACGGCAACGGCCTCAATCGGCCGTCGCGCCAAACCGGCATGCTCGACAGCGTCACCGCTTCCTGCGCCACAAAATCGACACCACGATCCCGGATCGCGCCGATGAGTTTTTCGCGTTGCGCGTCGTCGAGTTCGGCGCCCAGGATTTCGCTGCCCAGGCGACCATCAATAAAAGACTCCGTGAAGGCAGGCGCGATGACCATGCTTTCGAGCTTTCCGATCATCTCCTCGCGCATGTCGGCGCGACCGAGCCACCACGTCGCGATATTTGGCATCATCAGGTCGGCGCCGAGCACAGACGGCGCCAGCGCCGGCAGGAACGCCAGCATCGCGCGCGCCTCCACCAGTCCCGCGCCGAGCGAATTGACGATCACGATCTTGCCATCGCGCACAGCTTGCAACAGGCCGGCGACACCGAGGCGTGACGCGGCGTTGAGCTCGAGCGGATCGGCAAAATCGGCATCGATACGGCGCAGGATCGCTTCCGTGCGCCGCAAGCCGGACACCGTGCGGATAAAGACACCATCATCGCGTACGATCAAATCTTCGCCGTCGACAAGGAGCAGGCCGAGATAGCGGGCGAGATAAGCGTGCTCGAAATAGGTCTCGTTCATCGGCCCCGGCGTGAGCAGGCAGGTGCGCGCATCATCCTGCTTGTTGAGCGCGAGGAGTTCGGCTTGAAACGCCTGGAAGAACGGCGCAACGCGCTCGACGCGAGCGGTGCGATAAATATCGGGGACGGCGCGCGACAAAGCGAGCCGGTTCTCGATCGCGTAGCCGGCGCCGGACGGCGCTTGGGCGCGATCGTTGAGCACCCACCAGCGGCCATCGGCGCCCCGCCCGACATCGACAGCATAGAAACGCAAATGCGAGCCGCCGGGTGGCGCCACACCAACCAGTGGCCGCAGGAATTCCGGATTGCCGGCGATCAGAGCCGCCGGCAGGCGGCCTTCCCCGGTCAGAGATGCTGGACCGTATGCATCCGCCAGAACCGCCTCGAGCAACTCGGCGCGCTGGATGAGGCCGGCTTCCAATTGCCTCCATTCGGCCGGTTCGATGATGAGCGGAACATGGCTCAGCGGCCACGGCCGCTCGATTCCGGCGGCATCCTCGTAAACGCGATAGAATACGCCGGAGTCGCGCAGATATCGGTCGGCCGCAGCAAACCGGCGATTGATCTCGTCCCCACCGAGCGCGGCGAGCATCGACAGGAACGGCCGCCAGTGCGCGCGCACGCGGCCGTCGCCGTCCATCATTTCATCGAAAACGCCGGGGAGCAGCCGGTAGCCTGAAATGAATTGCTCCAGGCCGGCGTCTTGTTGTTCGACAGCGGTGTCGAGTTGCGCTGACATGGCGGATTATAAGATCGGGCGGCGCAGATCGAGCGTGACCGGATATTCCAGCGAGCGTTCATACGGAGGCGGATCAATCGGGCCGCCGGAGTGACCGATGTCCTCGAAACGGGCACGCCGACGCGCTTCCGCCTCGTACGAATTGACCGGAAAGGTCTCGTAGTTGCGGCCGCCGGGATGCGCCACATGATAGACACAGCCACCCAGCGAACGCCGGCTCCAGCTATCGACGATATCGAATGTCAGCGGCGCATGAACGCCGACTGTCGGGTGCAGCGACGACGCCAAGTCCCAGGCCTTGAAACGGACGCCAGCGACAAATTCGCCGGATCGCCCGGTCGACGTCAGCGGCAACCGCCGGCCATTGCACGTCACGACGTGACGGTTTTCGTTCAAACCATCGACCTTTACCTGCAGGCGCTCGACCGTGGAATCGACAAAACGCACGGTGCCGCCCGGAGTGCCTTCCTCGCCGAGCACGTACCAGGGCTCGATCGCCTGGCGCAATTCAAGTGTGACACCGCCGTGCTGAACCTTGCCACAGAAAGGGAAGCGGAATTGACGCTGCGCTTCGAACCAAGCTGGATCGAAGACGTAGCCGGCACGCTTGAGGTCGTCCAAGACTTCGCGGAAATCCTCCCAGACGAAATGTTCGAGCATGAATCGGTCATGCAGTGCCGTGCCCCAGCGCACTGGCTTGCCGTCAAGCGGCACACGCCAGAACCACGCGATCAGCGCGCGCAACAAGAGCTGCTGCGCGAGGCTCATGCGCGCATCCGGCGGCATTTCGAACGAGCGGAATTCGACGAGGCCCAATCGCCCGGTCGGACCATCGGGTGAAAACAGTTTGTCGATGCAAATCTCGGTGCGATGGGTGTTGCCGGTGACATCGGCCAGGATGTTGCGGAACAGGCGATCGACAAGCCACGGCGGCACCCAGCCGATACCGCCCGGAGCCGGCACCTTGCTGACGGCTATTTCGAGTTCATAGAGCAAATCCTGACGCGCTTCGTCGATACGCGGCGCCTGGCTTGTCGGCCCGACGAACAATCCCGAAAACAAATAGGACAGCGATGGCCGCCGCAGAGCGTAGAGTACGAGACTCTTGAGCAAATCGGGCCGTCGCAGAAAAGGGCTGTCGGCAGGGTTCAGACCGCCGAGCACGACGTGATTGCCGCCTCCAGTACCGGTGTGTCGGCCATCGAGCATGAATTTGTCGGTGCCGAGCCGCGAATGATGCGCGTCCTCGTAACAGCCATTCGTGATCGTGACCGCTTCGCGCCACGATGTCGCCGGCTGAATATTGACCTCGATCACGCCGGGGTCTGGTGTCACCTTCAGCACATTGAGCCGTGGATCGGGCGGCGGTGCATAACCTTCGACATGAACCGGCAGATCGAGCTCGGCCGCTGTCGACTCGATCGTTGCCAGGAGTTCGAGATAATCGCCGAGCGTTTCGGTCGGCGGCATGAAGACGCACACGCGTCCATCGCGCGCTTCGACAGCCAGCGCCGTACGCACCGGAGCGCCGTTGCCATTCGCCGCGCGTTGCATGACAAGCGTCTCGGGCGCGAGCGGCGGCGCCGCGTCCTCTATCACCGCGCGTGCACCTCCCCCCGCCGCCAGCGTGTGGGTCGGCAGCGGATCGGGCAATGGTTGGCGTTCCGCGAACGGATCGGCCGGTACGAGATGCGGATAATCGACCGGGGCAACTTGCGGCAAAGATTGCAGCGGCAGCCGATAGCCGAGCGCCGAATCGCCGGGGATCAGAAATAATTTATCGCGTCGCGTACGCCAGATTTCACTCAGCCATCCGGGCTTGGCGCGCGCAGTCCAGCGTTGCAGCGGCAACACGAAGCCGATCGGCTGACCGGGGTGGCTGTCGAACAATTTCAGTATGCGCGCCCGCTCAACGGGATCGTCGACGTTTGGATCGTCGGTATCGACGTTCTCCGGGATCAGGCCTTGCTTGATCATTCGGTCGGCCGGGTCCTCGTAAGCGGGCTGCACGTAGTCCGCCGTGATTCCCAGGCGCGCCGCAATCCCTTCGGCGAAATGCCGCGTATCCTCGGCCGAAGGCATCGACGTCTCGGTCTCGCGCGCGATCAGCTTTTCATCGCGCCAGATTGGAACGCCGTCGCGGCGCCAATAAAGCGCGAAGGCCCAGCGCGGAAGCGGCTCGCCCGGATACCATTTGCCCTGACTGTAATGCAGCAGACCGCCCGGCGCGAAGCGATCGCGCAACCGGCGTATCAGCTCATCGGCGCGCTCGCGCTTCATCGGACCAAGCGCGGCGGTATTCCATTCAGCTCCCTGATAGTCATCGATCGAAACGAAAGTCGGCTCGCCGCCCATGGTCAACCGCACGTCGTGCGCCGTAAGATCAGCGTCGACCTTTTCGCCGAGTGAATCGAGAGCTTTCCATGCCTCGTCCGAGAACGGTGCAGTCACGCGCGGCTGTTCGGCGAGGCGCTTGACGCTCATCTCATATGCGAACGAAACCTCGGCCGGCTCGACCAGCCCCGTGAGCGGAGCAGCGGAGTGGTAGTGCGGGGTCGCGGCGAGCGGCAGGTGGCCTTCGCCGCAGAATAATCCGGACGTTGCATCAAGTCCGATCCAGCCCGCACCTGGCAGATAGACTTCGGCCCAGGCGTGCAAGTCGGTAAAATCGACGTCTGTGCCGGCTGCGCCTTCGAGCGGCTTCACATCGGGCCGCAGCTGGATGAGATAGCCGGATACAAAACGCGCCGGCAGTCCGATGCGGCGGAGAATCTGCACGAGCAGCCAGGCGCTGTCGCGGCAAGAGCCGGCGCCGGATTTCAGCGTCTCCTCGGGTGTCTGGACGCCTGGCTCCATGCGGATGAGGTAGCGGACCGCATGCAGCACCCGCTGAATTCAGCTCGACAAGAAAATCGACGGTGTTGCGCGGCGTGCGCGGGATCGAGGCGACAAACTCTTTCAAAAGGGGGCCGGCCGGCTCCGGCTCGACATAGGCAACGAGGTCTTCGTGGAGCTCCACCGGAAATTTGAACGGCCATTTGTCGGCGTAAGGCTCGACGAAAAAATCGAATGGGTTGATGACTTCGAGATCGGCGAGAAGATCGACGGTGACGGAAAATTCAGTCGTCTTTTCTGGAAACACGAAACGCGCCAGCCAATTGCCGTGCGGGTCCTGCTGCCAGTTCGCGAAATGCTGGGTCGGCGTCACCTTGAGGGAATAGCTCGGGATGCGGGTGCGGCAGTGCGGCGCCGGCCGAAGCCGCACAATCTGCGGTCCCAAGCTTATCGGCTTGTCATAGCTGTAGCGGGTAGCGTGATGGAGCCCAACCAGGATCGACATGCTGTTACGCGTTACGCCTGCATTTGCCCAAGAAATATGCAATTTCCATGCAATTTCCGGGCCGCCAATCGAAACTGGCCCTGACGTCTAAGGCTGCGCGTCCTCCTTGCTCTTTGGCCGCGGTTCGGCCGGTGATAGGCTCATTGTAACATACGCCAATAAGGCGATGACCTGTCGGTTCCGGCCGTAGTTAAGGGAGGATTCCATGAAGGATTTGATCAAGCAGTACATCGATCACGGGATGTCACGGCGGCAGCTCGTCTCCGGCCTGAGCGCGCTCGGCATGAGCTCGGTCGCGGCGAAAGCCGTGGCGCAGAACTTAAGCCCGTTGGGTCAGGGGGCCGTCACACCGAGTGCGACAAACTCGCCAACGGCTATCCGCGATGTTGAGGGCAATGGCGGCAAGATTTTTGTCGAACAGCTTAAGTCAGCCGGCGTCGAATATATTTTCTTCAATCCATCGACAGGCGACCATCCGATCTTCGACGCGCTGGTCGACGTACCCGAAATTACGCTCATCAAAGGCGTTCAGGAAGGCGCCGTTGTCGCAATGGCTGACGGCTATGCCCGCGCCTCCGGCCGCACCGGCGTTGTCGTCGTTGCCAATATTGGCCTGCCCAACGCCATGACGCAGATGGTCAATAGCTGGAAGGATCAGGTCCCGCTTTTGGTCGCGGTCGCTTCAGTCGATCAGGACGGGCTCGGGCGCGACCAGTTCCAGGAAACCGATCATCCGGAACTGATGACGCAACCCATCACAAAATGGTTTTGGCAGAACCAGTCGACAGCGGCAATCGCCGAAACCACACGTCGCGCGCTGAAATTTGCTTCGACGCCACCGGGCGGGCCGGTGTTTCTGTCAATGCCGACCAACACCCTCGAGGGGCATGCCAAGTCGCAGGTATGGGAGCGCAGCAAATTCGACGTGCCGATGCGCATTCGTCCCGATAAGGACGATATTGAGAAAGCGGCACGTATGCTGATCGAAGCGAAGAACCCGCTTATCAGCGTCGGTGATGAAATCACCTCGTGCCATGGCGAGAAAGAACTGGTTGAGCTTGCCGAATTGCTCGGCGCGCCGGTCGCCAGCATCACGGGCGGTCTCGGCTACTGGTCGAAACCGTTCCCGACCCGGCATCCCCTTTATATCGGCACGCTGCTGCGCACGATGCGCTATCCCGGCAAGCCCGACGTGCTGCTCAATCTCGGCAACCGTTTCGGCGAGCTGGCTTCTCCAGGCACCAAGCTGATATCGATCCGACTCGATCCGACCAGTCTTGCTCGCGGTGCACCGGTCGATGTGCCGATCGTCGCCGACCTTCGCCTCGCTATCGCCGATCTCAACGCCGCGATCCGCTCCATGGCGCCCGCGGCGCGCCTGGCTTCGATCGCTGACGAGCGCGCTTCCCGCAGCCGCGCCTATTCTGCGCAGATGGCGGATGCACGGCTCGCCATCGCGAACGGGCTTTCGGATTCGTCGCCGATCAGCTTGGAGCGGCTTGGGACAGAACTCGAAGCTAACCTCGACACCGACACCTGCTACGTCACCGACGCCAACTCCGGCAAGACCATGGATCCGCTGATGAGCTTCGGCGGCAACGACAAGCCATATTTCAGTACCAGTCCCAACGTGCTGGGCTGGGGCATGGCGGCCGGGTTCGGTGTCAAACTGGCGCGACCCGACGTGCCGGTGGTCTCCGTCGTCGGCGACGGCAGCTTCTTGTTCTCGGGCCCGCAGCCATTGTGGAGCATGGCGCGATACAAGGCGCCGGTAACCGTGATCGTACTCAACAATCACAGCTACAATAACGAACGCAATCGCATTTGGAATTCCGCCGGCCGCCAATTCGAAACCGCCCGCGACATGACGTGCTACAACGGCGATCCCGACGTTGATTTTGCCAAGGCCGCTAACGCGTTCGGTGTCGAAGGCGAAATAGTCAAGGAACCGGTCGCGATCAAAGAGGCGCTAGCGCGCGCCAAAACGGCGACGGTAGAGGGCCGGCCCTATCTACTCGATATCCATGTCAAGCGCGAAGGCATTGGCGCGGTGTCGGAATGGCATCCAGCCTACTCCGTCGCCGACCAGCGCACACGGAAAGTATGACCATGCGGACCGTGTTGTCAGGTTTTCTTGCGCTTGTGATCGTAGCCGCAGCATCGCCGGGCCAAGCGCAAAATGCCAATCCTTTGCCGCCCGGCGACGGGCGCGACATCGTCGCGGTGGCGTGCTCGCAATGCCATTATCTCGGTACTATTGCCAAGATTCGCGATGGCGCCGCGGGATGGCGGGTCTACGTCAACAACATGGTGCTGCGCGGTGCGCAATTAACGCCGGCGGAGATCGACAAAGTCGTGGACTACCTGTCGCTCAATCTCGGCCCGGGCGCTAACTTGCCACCGGCCAAGCCGGTGACGCTGCCGGACGGGCACGGCAAAGATCTGGTCGAAACGCGCTGCGGCCTGTGCCACGACCTTGAACGCATCGCCACCGCCAAACGCCAGAAAGCGGCGTGGCCGGTCATCGTCAACAATATGGTTGCATGGGGTGCGACAGCGACGCCCGACGAGGCCAAGACCATGACCGATTATCTGGCGGCAAACTTCGGAAATTGAGCTAACATAGAGCGATGGGCCAAAATCTGTCGGAGTTCGTGCAGCCCGGCCGCGTGCATCGGCAAATCTATACCGATCCGGCCATTTTCGAGCTCGAGCTGCAACGCATTTTCGGCACCGCCTGGATCTATGTCGGGCATGAAAGCCAGGTAAAAAATCCAGGCGATTATTTCCGCACCTTCATCGGCCGCAAGCCGGTCGTGCTGGTGCGCGACAACGAAGGCGTGATCCGCGTCATCCACAATCAGTGCGCGCACCGCGGCTCGCTGGTCGTTGCCAACGACAAGGGCAACGCAGAGGAGTTCCAGTGCTGCTATCACGGCTGGACCTATCATCTCGACGGCCGGCTCAAGGCGGTGCCGCTACAGCACGGCTATCCGCGGGATTTCGACCCGAAAAATCCGAAGACCGCGATGGTGCAGATACCGCGCGTGACGAGCTACCGCGGTTTTGTCTTCGCCAGCGAAGCCACCGACGGGTCAAGCCTGGAGGAATTCCTCGGCTACATGACGACTTCGCTCGACGACATGATTGATCGTGCGCCGGATGGCGAGATCGAGGTGGCCGGCGGAGTGTTCAAGCACGCTTATGACGCCAACTGGAAACTCTATCTGGAAAATCTCTGTGACGCCGCTCACCCACTGTTCACCCATCGCTCGTCGATCGACGCGGCTCAGCAGCAGTCGGACGAAGTGCACACTGATGGCTCGGGCGAGATCGCCATTCGGCAGATGCGCCAGAACGGCGCGCCGTACAGCTTCTGGGAATCGCAGGTCGGCATCTGGACCTATCCCAACGGGCACTCCTATCTCGGCGACTATCACGACGACGCCAAGCTGGTCGCGGCGCTGAAGGACCCGGTGTTTCGCGACTACATCACGGCGATGGAGAAGAAGAAGGGCAAAGTCGAAACGCGCCGCGTCCTGGACGTGCGGCGCTGGAACAGCAACGTCTATCCGAACGTGTCGTTCATGAGCCAGTTTCAACAGCTTCGCGTGGTGCATCCGATCGACGTCAACCGCACCGTCGTCCACACCTACAATTTCCGGCTCAAGGGTGCACCGGAGCAAATGTTCCGCAACACCATCAGCTTCGCCAATACCGTCAACGGCACCGGCTCGCTGGTGCTCACCGATGACCTCGAAATCTACAATCGCATCGGCATGGGACTTTCCAGCGCCGGCGCTGAGTGGATCGAGATCGGACGCGGCATGCAGAGCGATACTCCTGATGCCCATGGCGGCAGGCGCGGCCAAAACTCAACCAGCGAAATCTATATCCGCAACATGCTCGATGCCTGGCTCGGCTATATGACCACGGACGCTGCCTACCCTGCCCCGCATGTGAGGGAACGCAGGCAGAGCGCGCACGCCGGCAACTGATGGGACGGAAGCCTAGACGCGCGCGCAGACCGGCAGCACCGCGGCGGCGGCCGATCTCGGCGCGCGCCAGACCGGCAAATTTTTCTCCCCGGTATCCTCTCGACGTCGATCGCTGTGAGCAGTTTTTGCTGCACGAAGCCCGCCTGCTCGACGACGGCAGGTTCGATGCGTGGCTCGCTTTATTCACTCCGGATGCGTGGTACTGGGTGCCAAGCGAGCCGGGCCAGGCCGACCCGGTTGAGACCGTGTCGCTGATCTATGACGACCGGCGGCTGCTTGAAACCCGTGTGCGCCGGCTTGCCAGCCCGCGCATGTATTCGCAGGAACCCCGCTCGCGCACGAGCCGCATCGTCACAAACGTTACTATGGAAGAAGCAGGAAAGAACGTCTGCACCGTCCGCTCCAAATTCATGATGGTCGAATATCGCCGCGAGCAGCAGCGCCTGTTCGGCGGCACCGCCATGCACCGCCTGATCCAGGCCGACGGCCGCATCATGATTGCCTGGAAGCGCATCGATCTGGTCAATTGCGACGCGCCAATGGACGGCATTACGATCCCGTTTTGAATTACGCTAAGTCCCGGTCGGCCGGTGCAGCGCGGTGCGCGTGCGCTGGGCTGTGAGCCATTTCGAGCGGCCGACCAAGCCGAGCGCGAAGGCACGCAGCGCCGGTGGCCATGTCGTCGGCAGGCCAAGAAAATACGAAATACGCTGGGTGTGCTCGGTCATCGGCCTTTCCTGCCTCTCCCAGGTCTGCAAAGCCGCGGCGACATCGTTGTCACGCTCGAGATAGACCGAGAGCGACAGCGCATTCATCATGGCGCAACCGCCGCCTTGGCCGATATTCGGCGGCAACGAATGCGCGGCATCGCCGACGATTGCGACACGGCCGCGTGACCAGCGTTTCAATTTGACCATATCGAAACGATCATAGCGGCCCTGCCCGCCGATGCGGTCGATTAGAGTCTCAAGGTGCGGGAAAGCGCGCTTCCACTCGTCCTTGCGCACCGGCACCGCCTTTGCGACCTCGTCGGTATCGAGCATCGTCAGTGCGATATAAATGTCGGTTTCGCTGCACGGCGTGTAGAGCAGGCGGCGGGTGCCCGACCAATATTCAGTGGTCTTGGCGCCGCTCGTTATGGCGCGCTCCTCCGCGGTCTTTTCCATCAGGAGCCGCGTGCAGCCATCGACGAGATATTTTCGCTTCGACAGCAGGCCAAGCGAGTCGCGCAGCCGTGAATTGTTGCCGTCAGCGCCGACGATCAGGTCGGCTTTGAGCTTCCGGCCGTCGGCCAGAGTAAGCTCGCCATCGGGCGTCGCGCCCGCAGCCGCCGAATCGGTCACGATCTCGACGCCCGCCAGCCTTGCGGCGGCGGCAAGCGCATTGATGACGTTCTGCCGCACGATGCTGAAGACGCGGCTGCCTTGCCAGCGGTGCACTGAAATCAGCTTGTCGTCGCCGTCGCGCACCTCGCGCGTATGCGCGAACGGCGCGCCCCTCACGGCGGCCTCGTAGGCTCCGACCGCTTCGAGCACGCGCAGCCCGTTCTCATAAATGTAGATACCGGCACCGGTCGTGCGCAGCCGGTCCGCCCGTTCGTGCACACGCACGCTCCAGCCGCGTTGCGCCAGGGCGCACGCCGTCGTGAGGCCGGCAAATCCGGCACCGACGATTTCGGCGTGTCGCTTGCTCATCGCAATGAGGTTATTATCATGATCACGGAAGGGGCAATGTCAGCCCGGTGGAGGAATTACATGGCACGGTTGCGCCATTTTGCCGTCTGCGTAAACGATCTCGACAAGGCCGCAAAATTCTATGAGACCGTGTTCGATCTCAAGCGCATCGCGCGCGAGGATCTCGACATCGGCTCGGCTATCTATATGAGCGACGGCACGATCAATCTCGCCTTGCTCAACTTCTCCACCGGCGCCGGCAGCAAGGCCTCCGACATCAAGAACCCGAAGGGCTTTGTCGGAGCGCATCATTTCGGCTTCCAGGTCGATGACTTGGCCGAAACCCAGAAGCGCATCGAGGCCAACGGCGGCAAATTCTTCTTCGATCTCGGCGATGAACGTCACGGCAATTTCGAGCGCAAGTTCAAGGATCCCGACGGCGTCATCTTCGATATTTCGAAGAACGGCTGGCAAGGCACGGACAGCTACGGCAAGAAGTGACGCGGTGCGCGCAACGTCATCCTGACGGAAACGCTACATCACAAACTGGTTAGTGAAGAGGTCGTCCACCGGCGACTTTTTCTCGATGATGCCGTGGGCCAGATAGAAATCCTGTAATTTGGCCATGCGATCAGGATCGACTGCGCCAAGCACCTTCTGCCCAGGGTAGATGAGCTTGTCGTAATAAGCGAAGGCTTCCTTGACCTGACCTTCCTTACCGGTCCACTCCGGCACGAATTTCACGAAGTCGACAGCTGTGCCGTTGGGATCGTCCATAATGTCTTTCATGCCGTGCAATGCCGCCTTGACGAAAGCGCGCACCATGTCCGGCTTATCTTTGATGGTCTGATCCGACGCAGCGACGGCCTGCGCCATGTGCGGAAAGAACTCATCAGTCGGCAGGATTTTGATGGCAACGCCCGCAGCTTCAACGGGCGGAATCCAATCGGGCACGCCGGCCATGCCGACCGACTTGCCGGTCGCCACCGACTGCCAAACGCCGACCGGCCCCGCCGACTGGATATCGACGTCGTCTTTGGTCAGGCCGACGCTGGCGAGGAGGCCGAGCAGGGCATAAAAAGTGGTGTCCTGATAGGACATGACTGTGATGGTCTTGCCCTTTAGATCCGCCGGCTTCTCGATGCCGGAGTCCGCACGCACCACAAGCTGCATAAAGCCCTTGCCGCCGAACAGCGCGACGATCTTCACCGGCACGCCGTTCTGCCGGACTATAATCGGTCCATCAGCGACGATGCCGCCGAGCGGCACATTGCCGGCACCGACCTGTTTGGCGACATCGACGCCGCCACGTCCGACCGCGAAGTCCACATCGAGGCCGGCTTGCTTAAAATAGCCCCTGCCTTGCGCCAGCCGGATCGGCCCGAACGCCGGCAGAAGCGGCGGCGCCGGGAACAAATAGGTGATCTTTTCATCGGCCAGCGCCGGCGTTATTGCACCCAAAGCACCAAGACCGAGAACGACACCGGGAACGCTTTGCAGCAAGTTTCGCCGAGACGGTCCGTTTACGCGATCGAACATCATTGGCTCCTTTGTGCGGGCACAGCGGGCGAGCAGCCCCTGCCCTATCGGCGATCCCGGTGTTTGTCACTATACTCGACGCGGTTGGGCGGCGAAATGCGCGCAATCGGCTCAAACAGGCACCGGTCGATTTGCATATGTCCGACGTTGTCCGCCTCGAATACCGAAACGTGACGATGCGTTTTAAGGAGTCCGGCGGCCGCGGCGTGCTCACTGCCGTACAGGGCGTTAATTTCTCGGTGCGCGACGGCGAAGTGGTGTCACTGATTGGGCCGAGCGGTTGCGGGAAAAGCACCCTGCTCAATATCGGCTCCGGGCTCTCGACGCCCAGCGAGGGTACCGCCTTTGTCGACGGCGCACGCGTGGAAGGGCCCAATTCACAAGTCGCTTTCATGTTGCAAAAGGATTTGCTGCTGCCGTGGCGTACCGTTGCCGAAAACGTCATGTTCGGCGTCGAGATACAGGGCGTGCCGGTCGCCGAGCGCAAGCGGCGCGCGCAGGCGCTGCTGGCAAATCTCAATCTTGCGGAATTTGCCGGGCATTATCCGCATCAACTATCAGGTGGCATGCGACAGCGCGTCGCCTTGGCGCGAACGCTCGCCGTCGATCCGCATGTCTTGCTGCTCGATGAGCCTTTCTCCGCCGTGGACGCCCAGACCCGGATGGTGCTGCAGCGTGATCTCGCCCAGACGCTCAAGCAGGCGGGCAAGACGGCGCTCCTCATTACCCATGATCTGGCAGAAGCGGTGACGCTGTCAGACCGTGTCCTGGTCATGAGCCGAAGGCCTGGAACCATCATCGACGAAATCGTGATCGATATGCCGGAACGCGATAATCCGATGGCGCGACGTCACGATCCAAAAACAAACGACTACGTGGCACGGCTGATGGACCGGCTCGATATTACGCACGCTTCCCTCGAGCAACAGGCTGGAGGCGCGGCATGAGGAACAGCGCGATCGTTAGTTTGGCGCTGCTCGTTGTCTCTCTGGCCGCCTGGCAATGGGGACCTGGCCTGCTGCACGTCCCGACTTTCATCGTGCCGCCGCTATCGATGGTCGCCGACGAATTCGTGCACGCCTGGCGTTTCGATCATTTGCTCCTGCATACCGGCGTCACTATCGCCGAGGTGCTGGCCGGTTTTATCCTCGGCAGTCTCCTCGGCGCCGTCGGCGGCTATCTGCTTGGCATGTCGCCAACGGCGGAGCTTGCGTTGTCGCCGTACATCCTCGCCCTGCAAATCGCGCCCAAGGTCGCGTTCGCTCCATTGTTCATTTTGTGGATGGGCTTCACGATTTATCCGAAAATTCTGGTTGCCGTCCTGATCGTGTTCTTTCCGGTCATGGTCAACGTGCTGACCGCGGTGCGCACCGTCGATCCGGATCTGATCAATCTTGCCCGCGCATTCAAGGCTACGCGCGCGCAGATATTCTGGAAAATCGAGTTTCCGACCTCGATGCCACCGATGTTCGCCGGACTTCGCATCGGCGCGACGCTTGCCGTGGTCGGCGTCGTCGTCGGCGAGCTGGTCGGCGGCAATGCCGGGCTCGGTTATCTCCTCACGTTCGGCGAAGGCCAGGCCAATACGCCGCTGGTCTTCGTCTCGATCGTCATGCTGACCGTAGTCGGCAGCATCGCTTATGTCGGTGTGATCCTCATCGAGCGGCGCGTGCTGCACTACCTGCCGGCGCGAGCGGTCGGCAGCAATCTTTAGAGCGTGATCCGGAAAAGTGGAAACCAGTTTTCCGAGAGATCATGCTCCAAATTAAAAACCTAGACCATGAACCAATTCAATTGAATCGGATCATGGCTAGTGGCTGTCTTTGGGGAAATGCTCGGCGTGCCAATCGGCTTCGAGAGTGGGATTGATCTTGCCGTCGATCACGAACACGCCAGGCGCGCCTTCGGCCACCCAGGCTTTAACGGGTTCAAGATCGGCCAACGTGCGCACCGTCGCAGCGCGCGCGCCATAGCCGCGGGCAATCGCCGCGAAATCGGTGTCGGGAAATTTCACGATGTCGGTCGAAAATCCCTGCCGCCCGAAATAGTGGACTTCGGCCGCATACGACGCATCGTTGTAGACCAGGATGCATAGGCGCAGCCCGAGCCGGACCGCGGTTTCCATGTCAGCCATCGACATCAGGAAACCGCCGTCTCCAGTACCAAGCACCGCGAGCTTGCCGGGATTGGCAACGGCTAGCCCAATCGCCGAGGGCAGGCCGAGTCCAACCGACTGGAACGAGTGGCTCAGGCACGACGCGCGCGCATTCGGTACGCGCAGGTAGCGTGGCACCCAGCCGCAGAAATGTCCTGAGTCCGACGCCACCACGCGATCCGTCGGCAAAATAGCGTCGACCGCTTTGCTCAACGTCCGTGGATCGATGAACTCATGGTTCGATTCGTCGGGGTGCGGAAAGTGATGATTGTCGCCGGCAATGATCCGCGCGCGAATTGCATCGTTACGGCGACCCGCGATAGGCTTCAGACCGCGCCGGTCAAGCTCAGCCAATAGAGCTTCCGCCGTTGCCTTGGCATCGCCCTGCACCGCGAGCGTCACAGGCATCTGATACCCGAGCTTTGGCCCTTCGATATCGACCTGGGCGACCACCGCGCCGGGCGCGATCAGCTTGCCCTTCTTGGTGGTCCATTGCGTCAGGCTAGCGCCGAACGCGAGGATGAAATCGCTTTCGGGGATCAACTCGTCCGCAACCGGCGACGAGAAGCCGCCGCTGATGCCGACTGACCACGGATTTCCGGAAAACAGACCGTGCCCGCACACCGACGTTGCAAGCAACGCGCCGACACGGTCGGCAAGCGCGATAAGTTCCGCCTCGGCGCCGGAAATTACCGCGCCGCGGCCACCGAGAATAAGCGGACGCTGCGCGCGACCGAGCGCATCGGCGAGCCGCTCGATTGCTTTCGGATCGGGGTGCAGGCGGCCCGGCGCCGGCGGCAGCTCGAGCGGCGGCAGATTGGACGCCAGCTCGGCATGTTGCACATCGAGCGGCATGCTGAGCACGACCGTCTGTCGATCGCGTAGCGCCCGCGTCACGGCGCGTAGCGCATCTTCGCGCGCAGAATTTACCGTGTGTAGGCGCTCCGATACGGCGCCGACGGCGCGCACCATTTCGGCCTGCTCAATATAAAAATTGTTTTTCACCGCGCCATTCGGCACGTCGCCAGCCAGGACGACCAGCGGCGTCCGGCTTTTCGCCGCCTCGCCGATGCCCGTCAGCGCATTGGTCAATCCTGGTCCCGAATGCACGCTGACGAGCGTCAGTTCGCCGGTCGCTTTGGCATAGGCATCCGCCATGCTTGCGGCGTTGCATTCATGACGTGCGGAAATCAACTCAACGCCGGCTTCCACAAGCCCATGGGAAATCTTGAAGTTAGCAGTGCCAAGGAGGCCGAAGCAGCGTTTCGCCCCGTAACTGGCGAGGTCGCCTGCTATCACATGCGCAACTGTAGATTGTGCAGACACGATGTTCACATCCAGAGCGGGAGCAAAAACTCTAATTAATACAAGCTCATAACACGGCTTTTGGAGCGGTGAAAGCGACCGATTTGCATCCGCCAGCATCCCAACAAAACATCGGAATAAAGCTTCATACTTAAATCTTTAAGCTTGAAATAATTAGGCGCCCCTGCCATGAGTTTGGGGACCTAAAGCGGTAAGGCGCGTCGATGAAGATCGCTTGCCTTGGTGGCGGCCCGGCCGGCCTTTATTTCGCGATCAGCACGAAGCTGCGCGACGCAACGCACGACGTCACCGTGTTCGAGCGCAACAAGCCTGACGATACATTCGGCTGGGGCGTCGTACTGTCTGACGAAACATTGCAGAATCTAGCTGCCAACGACCCTATCAGCGCCGGCGAGATCCGCCGCAACTTCGCCTATTGGGACGACATCGCGGTCCACTATCGCGGCCAGAAAGTCGTTTCGCGTGGCCACGGTTTCTCCGGCATCGCGCGAAAAACGCTGCTGCTGCTGTTGCAACAGCGCGCTCGTTCGCTCGGGGTCGATCTGCGCTTTCAGACCGATATCGACAGTGCCCGGGAACTGGCGAAATCTTACGATCTGGTCATCGCCGCGGATGGTTTGAACTCAAAGACGCGTAATGAGTTGGCGGATCATTTCAAGCCGGGGATCGAGCAACGCAAGAACAAATTCGTCTGGCTCGGCACCCACCAGAAATTCGACGATGCCTTCACTTTCATCTTTGAAGAAACCGAGCACGGCTGGATATGGGCGCACGCCTACCAGTTCGATGCCGATACCGCGACCTTCATCGTCGAATGTTCGGATGAGACCTGGCAAAAATTCGACTTCGGCGCGATGAGCCAGGATGAGAATTGCCGAGCCTGCGAGCGGATTTTCGCCAAATATCTCGGCGGCCACCGGCTGATGTCGAATGCGACGCATTTGCGCGGCTCGGCGTGGCTGAATTTTCCGCGCGTGCTGTGCGAGAGGTGGTCGCACGACAACATCGTGCTGATGGGCGATGCCGCTGCCACCGCGCATTTCTCGGTCGGTTCCGGCACCAAGCTTGCCATGGAGAGCGCAATCGCGCTGGCAAGCTACCTCCATACCGAGGCGACTATGCCGGCGGCATTTGCGAAATACGAAGATGCCCGCCGCACCGAGGTGCTGCGCTTGCAATCCGCGGCACGTAATTCACTCGAATGGTTCGAAGACGTCGAGCGCTATCTGCATCTCGATCCGGTGCAGTTCAACTATTCGCTGCTGACACGCTCACAGCGCATCAGCCATGAGAATTTGCGGCTACGCGACAGAGAGTGGCTCGAGGGCGCGGAGGCATGGTTCCAGCGCCTCGCCGGCGCCGGAGACAATACCATCCGCAGGCCAATGTTTGCGCCGTTCAAGCTGCGCGACATGCGACTGAAGAACCGCGTCGTAGTCTCGCCGATGGCGCAATATAAGGCGGTCGACGGCTGCCCGACCGATTGGCACCTGGTGCACTATGGCGAACGCGCCAAAGGCGGCGCAGGACTTATCTGCATCGAAATGACCTGCGTCAGCCCGGAAGGCCGCATCACGCCCGGCTGTACCGGCCTCTATGCACCCGACCACGAAGCGGCGTGGACGCGCATCGTCGATTTCGTTCACCGCGAAACCGACGCAAAAATTTGCTGCCAGCTCGGTCATTCCGGCGCCAAGGGCTCGACCCAACTCGGTTGGGAAGACATGGATGCGCCGCTGAAGTCCGGCAACTGGCCGGTGCTCGCGCCATCGGAGGTGGCGTGGTCGCCGCGCAATCAGCGTGCCCGCGCCATGACCCGCGCCGACATGAACCGCGTGCGCGATCAGTTCGTGGCGGCCGCGGAGATGGCGGCACGCTGCAATTTCGACATGCTCGAACTACACTGCGCGCATGGCTATCTGCTGTCCTCCTTCATCACGCCGCTGACGAATTTGCGGACCGACGAATACGGCGGCTCGCTGGAAAACCGCATGCGCTATCCGCTGCAGGTTTTTCGCGCCGTGCGCGCGGTATGGCCGGCGGAGAAGCCGATTTCAGTGCGCATCTCGGCCAACGATTGGGTGGGCGCCGAAGGCGTCCAGCCGCAGGATGCGGTCGAAATCAGCCGCATGCTGCAAGAGGCCGGTGTTGACATCTGCGACGTGTCCGCGGGCCAGACTTCCATCAATGCCCATCCGGTGTACGGCCGCATGTTCCAGACGCCGTTTTCCGACCGCATCCGCAATGAGACCGGCATGGCGACCATGGCGGTCGGCAACATCTTCGAGCCGGATCACGTCAATTCGATCCTGATGGCAGGACGCGCCGATCTGGTGTGCCTGGCGCGGCCGCATCTCGCCGATCCGTACTGGACGCTGCACGCCGCGGCCGAGCTCGGCGATCGCGGCGAGACCTGGCCGCAACCTTACTATCCCGGTCGCGACCAGCTTTATCGGCTGTCCGGCAGCACCGAACCCGTACCGACGGCGGTGTGATCATGAGCCTTGCCGGCAAACATGCGCTTGTTACCGGAGGCGGCACCGGCATCGGCGCGGCCGTTGCAGTCGCGCTGGCCGACGCTGGCGCGGAGGTTACCATCTGCGGGCGGCGCAAAGAGCCGCTCGATGCGATCGGAAAGAGCCGCAAGACCATTCATGCCGAAGTGGCGGATGTAACCGATCAGAAATCTATCGCCGGACTCTACGGCAGCCGACACTTCGACATTGTCGTCGCCAATGCCGGCAGTGCACAAAGCGCGCCTGCCGAAAAAATTTCGGCCGATCTGTGGGCCAATACGCTCAACGTCAATCTCAGCGGCGCTTTTTTTTCGGTACAGCCCGCATTGTCGGGTATGCGCGAGCGCCATTGGGGCCGCATCATCTTCATCGCTTCGACCGCTGGACTGAAGCCTTACGCCTATATCGCGCCGTACGTCGCCGCCAAGCACGGCGTGATTGGTCTGATGCGCGCCTTGGCGCTTGAGACGGCGAAGCAGGGCATCACCGTCAATGCTGTTTGCCCCGGTTACACCGAAACGCCACTCCTCGAAAAAGCCGTTCAGCGCATTAAGGCAACGACAAAGCGTAGCGAGGATGACGCGCGCGCGGTGCTCGCCGCCAATAATCCGCAAGGACGCATTACCCAGCCGCAGGAAGTCGCCGACGCGGTGCTGTGGCTCTGCGCTGAGGGGAGTGCCGGGATCACCGGCCAGGCCATCTCCGTGTCAGGAGGCGAGACATGGTGAGCGCGCCGCTTCCCGCCGCGCATCTCGAGAGCGACAGCAAGTCACGGCTGCGGCTTTGGATCAGGCTTTTGCGCGCCAGCCGGCTGATCGAAGGCGTGGCGCGTGAGCGGCTCAAATCGCAGTTCAACGCCACGCTGCCGCGCTTCGACGTCATGGCGGCGCTCTATCGCAAGCCCGACGGCATGCTGATGAGCGAGATATCGCGCTTCCTTATGGTGTCGAATGGCAACGTCACCGGTATTGTCGACAGGCTGGTGTCGGACGGCTTTGTCGCGCGGGCGCAGCGCAACGGCGACCGCCGCACCTCATTCATCACCCTTACGCGCAAGGGCCGCGCCGCATTCGGCGAGATGGCGGCCGCCCATGAGCGCTGGGTCGATGAGCTGCTCGGTGGCTTGACGGCGGGCGACGCCGAACAAATGTCAGCCAAGTTGAAATCGTTTCGGAGCGATTGGGAGGGCGAAGCATGACCAGGATGGCCGATTTGAAGCCTTCGCATTTCCTTTGGCGCATGGATGGCGGGGTTGCCGTGATCCAGTTGAACCGACCGGAGCGCAAGAACCCGCTCACCTTCGAGTCCTACGCTGAGCTGCGCGACACTTTTCGCGCGCTCGTTCATGCCGACGATGTGCACGCCGTCGTTTTTTTGCCCAACGGCGGCAACTTCTGTTCCGGCGGCGACGTACACGAGATCATCGGTCCGCTGGTGGCGATGGACGCCAGGCAGTTGCTCGCTTTCACCCGTATGACCGGCGACCTGGTCAAGGCAATGCTTCATTGCGGCAAGCCGATCATTGCCGCGGTGGATGGCGTGGCGGCCGGCGCCGGCGCGATCATCGCCATGGCGGCGGATATGCGTATAGCCACGCCGGCGGCGCAGACCGCATTTCTGTTCAATCGCGTCGGCCTCGCCGGATGTGACATGGGCGCCTGCGCGATCCTGCCGCGCATCATCGGCCAAGGCCGCGCCGCCGAACTGCTCTTCACCGGCCGTGCCATGACGGCGCAGGAAGGCGAGCAGTGGGGCTTCTACAACAGGCTGGTTGCCGCCGATGCGCTGGAGCAGGATGCGCTGACGCTCGCGCGCCGCATCGCCGCGGGCCCGACATTCGCCAATGGCATCACCAAGACGCAGCTCGTTGCCGAATGGTCGATGAGCCTCGATCAGGCCATCGAAGCCGAGGCGCAAGCGCAGGCGATCTGCATGCAAACCAAAGATTTCGAGCGCGCCTACAAGGCGTTCGTCGCCAAACAGAAACCGGTGTTCGAGGGCAACTAGCAATGTGTGTTTCAGCCGCTCGTCCCCGCGAAAGCGGGGACCCAGCGTGTAATCAGAGCGAGCGCCCCCTGGATTCCCGCTTGCGCGGGAATGAGCGGATTTAGGATATGGCCGACACATCATTCCTCAACTGGCCGTTCTTCGATGATCGCCATCGCGCGGTTGCGGCAGGCATCGAGCAGTGGGCCGCGGCCAACCTGCCGGTCGATCACGGCGACGTCGACGCGGCCTGCCGCGATCTCGTGCAAAAGCTCGGCCGTGACGGTTGGCTGAAAGCTACGGCGCCCGATCCCGATGCACTGGCACCGCTCGACGTGCGTACCCTTTGCCTCATTCGCGAGACGTTGGCGCGGCACGACGCGCTCGGCGATTTCGCTTTCGCCATGCAGGGGCTCGGCGCCGGCCCAATCAGCCTGTTCGGCAATGCGCAGCAGCGCGACTGGCTCAAGCGCACTCGTTCCGGCGGTGTCATCGCAGCCTTCGCCCTGACCGAACCGAAATCCGGTTCCGACGTCGCCGCTATCGAGCTCACTGCCCAGCACTATGGCACCGGTTATGTACTCGACGGCGAGAAGACCTGGATCTCCAACGGCGGCATCGCCGACCTTTATGTCGTGTTCGCGCGCACCGGCGAAGCGCCCGGCGCGAAAGG
This sequence comes from uncultured Alphaproteobacteria bacterium, assembly GCA_963813825.1. Taxonomy (GTDB): domain Bacteria; phylum Pseudomonadota; class Alphaproteobacteria; order Rhizobiales; family Xanthobacteraceae; genus BOG-931. The sequence continues at coordinate 89,637 of CAWFBB010000024.1, read as the reverse complement.
CCTCTCGGCGTTTATCGTGCCGAACAAGATACCGGGCTTCTCGATCGCCGAGCGGCTTGACACCATCTCCCCGCATCCGCTGGCGCGGCTGAAATTCGAACGCGCCTGCGTGCCGGTAACGGCAATGCTCGGCAACCCGGGCGACGGTTTCAAGATCGCGATGGCAACGCTGGATATCTTCCGCTCGACGGTCGCTGCAGCGGCGCTCGGCTTTGCCCGGCGCGCGCTCGACGAAACCATCAAGCGCGCGAAAACGCGCGAATTATTCGGCGGCCCGATGGCGGATTTGCAGATGGTGCAGGCGTCGATCGCCGAGATGGCGGTCGATGTCGATGCCGCCGCGCTGTTAGTCTATCGCGCCGCGTGGACGAAGGATAACGGCGCGGCGCGCGTCACCCGCGAGGCGGCGATGGCGAAATTGTTCGCCACCGAGCGCGCACAAAAGGTCATCGACAAGGCCGTGCAGATTCACGGCGGCGACGGCGTGCGCCGTGGCCACATCGTCGAACGGCTTTATCGCGATATCCGGGCGCTGCGCATTTACGAAGGCGCGTCGGAAGTTCAGAAAATCGTCATCGCACGGCAAATGCTTTCAGGAGCATGACCATGGCTTCGCCATCGCTTGGCCGCTCGGCACATACCGACACCTTCACCCGCGACAATCTTCCGCCATCGCAGCAGTGGCCGGAGATCCCGCTCGGCCGTTTTCAGTATCCCGAGCAATTGAACATCGGCGTCGAGCTGACCGACCGCATCGTGGCACAGGGCTACGGCGATCGTGTCGCGCTGATCGGCAACGGCCGTCGCCGCACCTACAAAGAACTGTCCGACTGGACCAACCGCATCGCCCACGCGCTGGTCGAGGATTTCGGCGTCAAGCCCGGCAATCGCATCCTCATTCGCGCGGCCAATAATCCGGCGCTGGTCGCGTGCTGGCTGGCTGCGACCAAAGCCGGTGCAGTCGTGGTCAACACCATGCCCATGCTGCGCGCCGGCGAACTCGCCAAGATTGTCGATAAAGCCGAGGTGGCGCTAGCGCTGTGCGATACGCGGCTGATGGACGAGCTGGTCACTTGCGCCAAGACCTCGAAGTTCCTCAAGCAGGTGATCGGCTTCGACGGCACCGCCAATCATGACGCCGAGCTTGACCGTATCGCGCTGAGCAAGGCGGTGAACTTCGACGCGGTGAAGACCGGGCGCGACGATGTCGCGCTGCTGGGCTTTACATCCGGCACCACCGGCGAGCCCAAGGCGACCATGCATTTCCATCGCGATTTGCTCATCATCGCCGATGGCTATGCCAAGGAAATCCTCGGCGTGACGCCGGATGATGTATTCGTCGGTTCGCCACCGCTTGCCTTCACATTCGGACTTGGCGGTCTGGCCATCTTTCCGCTGCGCTTCGGCGCCACCGCAACGCTTCTGGAAAACGCGTCGCCCGCCAACATGATCGAGATCATTGAAACCTACAAAGCGACTATCTCGTTCACGGCGCCGACGGCTTACCGCGCCATGCTGGCGGCGTTGCAGGCCGGCGCCAATCTGTCGTCGCTGCGATGCGCGGTGTCGGCTGGCGAAACATTGCCGGCGCCGGTGTTCAAGGATTGGATCGCAAAGACCGGCAAGCCGATCCTCGACGGCATCGGTTCGACCGAGATGCTGCACATCTTCATTTCCAACCGGCTCGACGATGCCGCGCCGGGTTCGACCGGCAAGCCGGTGATCGGTTACGAGGCCAAGATCGTCGACGACGACATGAAGGAGAAACCGCGCGGCGAAGTCGGCAAGCTCGCGGTGCGCGGCCCGACCGGCTGCCGATACCTCGCCGACAAGCGGCAGAGCAATTACGTCCGCGACGGCTGGAACCTGACCGGCGACGCCTTCACGCAGGACGCTGACGGCTACTTCCATTTCGCCGCGCGTAACGACGATATGATCATCTCGGCGGGGTACAACATCGCCGGACCCGAGGTGGAAGCGGCGCTGCTGTCCCATCCCGACGTCAAAGAATGCGCGGTGATTGGTGCGCCCGACGAAGGCCGCGGCCAAATCGTCGAGGCGCATGTCGTGCTCACGGACGGCGTCATTGCCGGGGTCGACACGGTCAAGCGGCTGCAGGATCACGTCAAAGCAACGATTGCGCCGTTCAAATATCCGCGCTCGGTGAAATTCATCGAGGCGCTGCCAAAGACGCAGACCGGAAAGATTCAGAGGTTCCGCCTAAGACCTGGCGCGCAATGAGCGCACTCTCCATTCCGCTCGTCCCCGCGAAAGCGGGGACCCAGAGTGCGCCCGCTGGATTCCCGCTTTCGCGGGAATGAGCGAAGTATCAGGACGCCGATGCCATGACTAAAGCCCATCAATACCTTCACCCCGCCAACTGGAAGAAGCCGAAAGGCTTTGCCAACGGCATCGCCGCCGAGGGCCGGACGGTTTTCCTCGCCGGCCAGGTCGGCTGGAATTCAGAGCAACACTTCGACAGCACGGATTTTGTCGCGCAGGTGCGCCAGGCCCTGGCGAATATCGTCACGCTCGTTCACGAAGCCGGCGGCAGAGCCGGAACACATTACGCGGCTGACCTGGTACGTCACCGAGCAAGCAAGAATACCTGTCGCGGCTGAGCGATCTCGGACAGGCCTATCGCAGCGTGATGGGCAAGCATTTCCCGACAATGACGCTGGTTCAAGTCGTGGCGCTGGTGGAGGATGAGGCCAAGGTCGAGATCGAGGCCACGGCCGTCGTACCGGTTTGAGGCGGGGATTAAGGGATTATGACCAGCCGGCGCGCCGCCTATGAGGACGTTGTCGTCGTCTGCCCTACGACGGTGCCGTATGTGCGCTATTCGATCCACGGCGCCCATTGGTTTCTTGCCGGCGCTCTTGCCGAGCTTCTAAAGCGCGCGGGGATCGCCAAAGACCGCATCGACGGCTTGTGCGTATCGAGCTTCACGCTGGCCCCGGACAGCGCGGTCGGCCTGACGCAGCATCTCGGCCTCACCTTGCGTTGGCTCGACCACATTCCGATGGGCGGCGCCTGCGGCATTGTTGCGCTGCGCCGCGCCGCGCGCGCGGTGCAGTCAGGTGACGCTGATGCCATAGCCTGCATCGCCGGCGACACCAACCACACCGACTCGTTCCGCCAAAACCTCGCGACCTTCAGCCAGTTCGCGCGCGACGCGGTCTATCCCTACGGCTCGGGCGGCGCCAATGCGAGCTTCGCCTTTCTCACCGCCTATTACATGCGGACTTATGGCGCGAAACCTGAGGACTTCGGCAAGCTCTGTGTCGCGCAGCGCAGCAACGCGCTGGCGTTCCCGACCGCAGTGATGAAAAAGCCGCTGACGCTTGAGGAATATCTGACCGCCCGCGTCATCGCCGATCCACTGCGCCTCTATGATTGCGTCATGCCCTGCGCTGGCGCTGACGCCTTTCTGGTGCTGCGCCGCGGCGAAGCCGAAAAACTCGACCTTCCCTACGCGCGCATCCTCGCAACCATCGAGCGGCACAATGCCTTCCCGGACGATCCGATTCAGTATCGTGGCGGCTGGGCACTCGACCGCGACGAGATGTATGCGCAGGCCGGCGTCGGTCCCGACGATATCGACGTCGTCGCTGCCTATGACGATTATCCCGTCATCAATGTCATGCAGATCGAGGACCTCGGTTTCTGCAAGAAGGGTGAAGGCCCGGAGTTCGTGCGGCAGAACACCTTCACCGCCGACGGCTCCTTTCCGTTTAATACATCCGGCGGGCAACTCTCAGGCGGCCAGGCCGGCGCGGCCGGCGGCTTCCTCGGCCTTGTCGAAGTCATTCGGCAAATCACCGGCCAATCGCTCGGCGCCAAAGTCCTCGATGCGCGACTTGGTCTGGCGAGCGGCTTCGGTATGATCAATTACGATCGCGGTCTGTGCAGCGGCGCGGCCATCCTCGCAGCGGGGCAATAAGCCAAGGAAATAAATAATGACGCGTCCATTGGTGCGGCCGCCGCGCAAAAATCCGATCCTGCGCACGCGAGTCCCAACGCTGCCGCCGGGCTAGCCGCAGCCGTGTCGCGCTCGGGCTGACCGCCGCGGCGGCGCGCGGACAGTTCGAGCTGCAAGTCTGCCGCGACTGTGGGACGGTGCAATATCCGCCGCGCGAGGCCTGCCGCAAATGCCTGTCGCGCCGGCTCGACTGGCGCGCCCAGGATGGCGCCGGCGAGCTTATTTCGGAAACGACGCTGCATCACAGCAACGAACTATTCTACCGCGAGCGCATGCCTTGGCGGCTCGGCGTCATCAAGCTCGACAGCGGACCAATCGTCGTCGCACATGTTCATGGCGATTGCCCGCCCGCACCATCACGCGTGCACGTTCGCGCCGGCCTCGACAAAGCCGGACAGGCCGCATTGATCGCGGTTCCGCAGAAGGACACGCCCAACATGGCCGACGATCGCCAGCTTCGCGAAATGACGTGCGATCCCCAATTTCGCAAAATCCTGATCACCGACGCCAAAACCGCGCTTGGGCAGGCGCTGGTCGAAGCCATCGTTGCGGCTGGCGCCGACCTGGTCTGGGCCGGCTGCGCCGAGCCGTGGAAGAAGCCGCCTGGCTTCGAGCGCTGTCGAAGCTGCCTCAAGTTTCGCTGGTGCCGCTCGATCTCACCGACTCGCGCGCCGTCAAAAATCTCGCCGGCGAGATCGGCGGCCGCGTCGATATCCTCATCAATACCGCGGATCATCACCGCACTTACGGCATCGCGGCGCGCGAAGGCGTCGAAGTGGCGCGCGCCGAGATGGACACCAATTATTTCGGCCTGCTGCGGCTGGCTCAGGAATTCGCGCCGGCAATGCGCGCGCGCGGCGCCGACGGACAGTCGAGTGCGGTCGCCTGGGTCAACCTGCTCTCGGTCTTCGCGCTGTCGAACTTTCCGCCGCACGGCACTTATTCGGCATCGAAGGCCGCTGCCTTATCGCTCGCGCAATGTCTGCGCGCCGAATTGGCGCCTTCCGGCGTGCGGGTCATCAACGTCTTTCCTGGCCCGATCGATGACGAATGGAGCCAGGCGCTGCCGCCGCCGAAGATCGCGCCGGAGCGGCTTGCCGCCGACATCATCGGCGCCCTGCGCAGCGGCGCGGAAGATGTCTTCCCCGGCGACATCGCGCAGGATTGGCTGGCGCGCTGGCGCGACAATCCGAAAGCGCTGGAGCGTGAGCTGGCGCTCACGCCGCGATGATGACGAGGACGCGATGAGTGAGCCCGCGCTGCTGCAATTGGTCGCCGATCTCGCCGCAGGACGCATCCGCGTCGTCGACTTGACGCAGACGCTGTCGCCCGAATTTCCGCAGATCGTGCTGCCGCCCGAAATGGGACAGGCTTGGCCGTTCCGCGTCGAGGAAGCGTCTCGCTACGACGCGCGCGGGCCGGGTTGGTACTGGAACAATTTTTCCTGCAGCGAACATACCGGCACGCATTTCGACGCACCGATCCACTGGATTTCGGGCCGGCATCTGCCCGACAACTCAACCGATACGATACCGGCTGAGCGTTTCATCGCGCCAGCCTGCGTCATCGACTGCTCGCGCGAAGCGGCCGCCGACGCTGATTTCCTGCTCAACGTCGCTTTCCTGCGCCAATGGGAGCGCCGTTACGGCCGCATCCCGTCGGGATCATGGATCCTGATGCGCACCGACTGGTCGAAGCGCACCGATCCGGTCGCCTATCAAAATATCGACGCGACCGGCCAGCACACGCCGGGCCCCGATACCGACGCCGTGAAATTCCTCGTCGACGAGCGCCAGGTTCTGGGCTTCGGCTCCGAGGCAATCGGCACAGATGCCGGACAGGCTTTTCATCTCAAGCCGCCCTATCCGTGCCATTACTATATGCACGGCTCGGGCCGGTTCGGCCTGCAATGCCTGACCAATCTCGACCTGCTGCCGCCGACCGGCGCGGTGATCATTGCGGCGCCGCTGAAGATCAAGGAAGGCAGCGGCAGCCCGTTACGCGTGCTGGCGCTGGTGCCGTCGTCGACAGGCACGCCGGCCCGCGCCGTCAAAATGGCTGTCGCCAAAAAAGGCGGTGCCCGCGCGAAGAAGAGCCGCGCCCGGAAGAAGCGCCCAAAGAAGCAGCGATGAGCGCCGACGACATTCTCGCCGCATTCTCGCCTGACGACCGCACACTGCCGGCGATGCTGCAACGGCAGGCGCGCCGTTACGGCAGCCGCACATTGTTCAAGACCGGCGGCGCAAGCTGGCGCTTTGACGAAGCGCCGGGCATTGCGGCGCGCTTTGCCGGCACGCTGGCCGCCGCGAGAATCCGTCCGGGCGACCGTGTCGCAATCATGTGCTCCAACCGGCCGGAATTTCTCGAAGCCTATCTCGGCTGCGCCTGGCTTGGCGCGATAGCGGTCCCGATCAATATCGCCGCGCGCGGATCGCAGCTACGACACATTCTGAACAATTCCGGCGCACGGCTTCTCGTGATCGAAACGGAATTGCTGGAAGCGTTTCGCCATGTCGACTTGAATGGTGCGGCCTTGGAGCGGATATGGCTGATCGGCGGCGGCGCGCCGGCATCATTCGATCGCATTCCGACCACCGGCGTTCCGCCGCGAACGCAGGCGCTTCCCGCCGCGACGATCGATCCGGCGCAGACTGTTGCGATCCTCTATACGTCAGGGACGACCGGCCCGTCGAAAGGCGTGTGCTGTCCGCATGCGCAATATTTCTGGTGGGGATTTCATGGCGTCCGCAATCTCGGGCTTCATGAGGGTGACGTGCTTTGCACAACGCTGCCGCTGTTTCATACCAACGCGCTGGGCACGTTCCATCAGGCTTTGCTGACCGGCGCGACGCTGGTAGCTGAGACGCGCTTTTCCGCCTCACGGTTCTGGCAGACGCTGATCGAGCAGCGCGCGAGCATCACCTATGTGCTCGGCGCCATGGTGCCAATCCTGCTGTCGCGTGAGCCCTCGCCCGAGGAGCGTGCACACTCCGTCCGTCTCGCGCTGGCGCCCGGCGTGCCCGCGCATCTCCTCACCGCGTTTGAACAGCGCACTGGCATCCGCCTGATCGACGGTTACGGCTCGACCGAGACCAATTTCGTCATCGGCGGCATGCTCGCGGAGCCTCGTCCCGGCAGCATGGGCAAAGTGTGCGACGGTTTCGACGCACGCATCGCCGGTCAGGACGGCAAGGATGCGGCCAACGGCGAGCCCGGCGAGCTTGTCCTGCGCTCCCATGAACCGCTTGCTTTCGCCACCGGCTATTTCGCCCTACCCGACAAGACCGCCGAGGCCTTCCGCAACGGCTGGTTTCACACCGGCGACCGCGCCGTCCGCGAGACAAACGGTTATTACCGTTTCGTCGACCGGCTCAAGGATGCCATCCGCCGCCGCGGCGAGAATGTCTCGTCGTTCGAAGTGGAACAGGTCCTGCTCAGCCACCCGGACGTCGGCAATGCAGCGGTCTTTCCAGTGCCGTCCGAACTCGCCGAGGACGAGGTCATGGCCGCCATCGTCCGGCGACCCGATAGTGCGCTCACCGAACGCGCGCTCTGCGAATTCTGCCAGCCGCGGCTCGCCTATTTCGCGGTGCCGCGCTTCATCGAATTCGTCGACGCATTGCCCGTGACCGAGAACGGCAAGGTGCAGAAGTTCAAGCTCCGCGACCGCGGCGTGACCGCCCGCACCTGGGATCGCGAGGCTGCCCTCGGTAGCCGCTAATCCTCGCGCTGCGGGTTTCGCAGCCGCATCAGGATCGTATCCAGATGACTCAAGACCGTTTCGTCCGCCGCGTTGATGAGCGCGTAGTGGCCGCTGACGATGCCGCGATCGGGCTTTGATTTCGATCGCCGCTTGTCGCGCCACGTCAGCCCGAGCGTCAACGCGTCGCCGGGATGCACTGGACGATGGAAACGCACCTCATCGAAGCCAACGCCGGCGATGACCGTGCGGCGGAACGGCAAGCGGTGGACGAGACGCATTTTGATTGCGAGCAGATAGATTCCCGGCGCCGTGATGCCGCCGTGCTGGGCGGCGTACACCTTGTCGACGTGGATCGGCAACGGGTCCCAGGCGACGGCGAAATCCAGCAGTTCCTGCTCCGGAATAACGTATGGCCCGGCGCGCAGAACGGCGCCGGGTTTTACGTCCTCATAGAAGATATCGTCCATCGGCCTCTCATGTTAAATCGGAACGCACGACGTTTGCAGAGCGGGGACCGCACCATGGTTCAATCATCCCGACCGGCTCGGATCTGGTATCAGAGCTTCGTCCATCCGGTCGAGCAGGCGCCTTATATCGAACGGCTGCAAACATTTCTGCATGAGATTGCTGCGCCGGATATCCGGTTCGAAGTCCACGGCCTCGATCCTCCCGATCGTCACTTTCATCCGCTGACGGAATTCCGCTGCGCCGCGCAGGTGATCCGCTACGCCATCGAAGCGGAGCGCACTGGCTACGACGCCTTCGTCATCGGCCATTTCCAGGAGCCGGGCCTTCTGGAAATCCGCGGCGCGGTGGACATCCCGGTGATCGGGCTGGGCGAAGCCAACCTGTTGGCCGCGCTCGGCATGGGCGGCCGCATCGGTCTCGTGACCATCGATCCGAGCTTCATCACATGGCACGAGCGCCAGGTGATGGCGCATGGGCTCGACCAACGGGTGGTCGGCGTGCGCGCCATCCGCACCGAACTCGACGGGTTCATGCGCGCCTTTACCGACGCAGAGAGCTATGCACGAGTCCGCGCCGAATTCGTCGAGCAAGTGCGGCCCATGGTGGCCGACGGCGCCGAGGTCATCCTGCCGGCGGGCGGCCTGCCGATGCTGTTGTTCGCGCGCGAATGTCCGTTCGTCATTGATGGTGCGCTCGTGCTCAGCGGCATCGCGGTGGCCGCGAAGGCTGCCGAGATGGCGCTCGCCCTGTATCGGCTCACCGGCTCGGTGGTCAGCCGCCGCGGCACCTATGCCAAAGCATCGGCGGCGTGCATTGAGGAATACATGCAGGGCCGCTGGTAGCCTGCGGCGATCAGCGCGGCAGCACCTGCCGGCGCATCATCGGGTAATGGGTATTCTTGCCGGTGAACTTGGGAAAGCTCTTGAAATGCGCCCGCAGCTCAAGACGCACCGGCGACGCCATCGCCGCGTTGAAAGCTTCCGGAGAATCGAACACGACCTCATTCCCGACCATATAGTCCGCCGGCGGCAAGATCGCGGCCCCAGTCTGATCGACCGGCAGATAGCACAGCACCGATCTGATCTCCGGCAGCTTGCCGAGGATCGGCGGATGGTCGGCGACGTAATGCGAGACGAACTCCGCGACGTTCTCCGCCGGATGGTGATAACGCACCACATAGGAGAACGGGGCGCGCAACGGTCCGGGATTTGGCGCACCCGCGACCGGATAGAACCGCCGCTCGAAGCTCGTGCCGGTGATCGCAATACCCAACGGCTGTTTGCCGATGCTTTGCGCGAAGCGCGGGTCGGACAATCCGGCTTCGAGTTTGTCCTTGGTCGAAAATTGCAGCATCGCCATGAGCAGCGGACCGGGCCCATCGCTATTGAACGGGTCGTGGGTGCCGCCGCGCACCGGCTGGTACAGATCGACCGCCGATAATCCCGGCAGCGCCGTCCAGAGCGGCGATGCATCCCGATGCGCCCAAGCCTGCGTGGCGCCCTCCTGGTCTTGGCCGCCGCTGCAGGCGATCTCGTAAACAAAGTCCGTCACGGCCGCCCTCGCCTCCAAATCCGCGCCTCGATTCCTAACATAGCCGCGCAAATCCTCGAACTGCGGCCCGGGACGCAATAGACTGAAGAACCGGCCATCGCGCCGCGAACTGGAGCAAGTGCTTGGCCTGGCGCGCGTGAACCTGGAGGACAAACACACCCTTCCCTCCGACCGCATTTATCTGTCGGGCATCCAGGCACTGGCGCGCCTGCCGATGATGCAGCGCCAGCGTGCCGAACAACAACCCAGTATGACCTGCGAATTGCTCATTGCTTTGCCGCGACTGCTCACTGCCGCTTCTGGCACTTCGCATCATTTCACTGCGGCGCGGCATTTACCATTGCGGCAAGGTCCGTCATGCTTAGGGGTTGGGAGGGCGAATTGACCGCTACGAAGATGTTTCGCATCTGGGCGCAGGGCGCGACCGATCAGGTCGGCCACCGCAATTACCTGGCGGCGCTGCTGCCGCACATGAAGGCGTGTACCGATCCCGGTTTCGAGCTGGAATTCAAGACCATGACGCCCTCGGTCACGACCGTGCATGCGCTCTCCGAGCACCGCTTCTCGCGCGCGGTGGTCCGTGGCGCCATCCAGGCCGAGCGCGAGAATTATGACGTCTTCTTCATGAACCATTTTCAGGATGTCGGACTCTACGATGCGCGTGCCTCGGTGAATATTCCCGTCCTTGGCCTCGGCGAAGCAACCCTGCTGCACGCCTGCACGATCGGCCGCAAGCTCGGCCTGCTTGCGATCAATCCCGCCTTCATTGCGACCCATGCCGAGCAGATCCATCGCTATGGGCTGCAACAACGTATCGCCGGTATTCGCGCCATCAACGCCAGCATCGCGGACTACATGGAGGCTTTCGCCGCGCCAGCCAAAAAAGCGGAACTGTGGACCATCTTTAAGAGCGAGGCGCGCCGCCTGATCGATGCCGGCGCCGATGTCATAGTACCGACCGGTGGCATTCCGATGATGCTGTTCGGCAACGATCCGGGTGCCAACGTCGACGGCGCACCGCTTCTCAACGGCGTCACCGTGGTGATCAAAGCGGCCGAGATGGCGGTGAAGTTGAAGCGCCTCGGATTGCCAATCGCAAGCCGCCACCCGCAGTCAGGTTTTGCCCTGCCGTCGCCCCAGGCGCTCGAGGAATTTCTGAACCACGGTTGAGGTAATTGCCCGTCATGGCCGGCTTGTTCCGGCCATCTCGATCCGATAGGCACTGCCCGGGTCGTCGGGATGCCCGCGACGGAGCGCGGGCGCCCTCAGCGCGCGAACGCCGCCCACCGTTCCTCGGGCTCTTCCGGCGGCACCGACGACAGCAGCGCGCGCGTATGGGCGTGTTGCGGATTTGCGAACACAGTTTCGATCGGCCCCTGTTCGACGATTTCGCCGCGATACATCACCAGCACACGGCTACAAAGGTGGCGCACCACTGACAGATCGTGCGAGATGAACAACATGGAGAACCCAAGCTCGGCGCGCAGCCGCGCCAAGAGATTCAGAAGTTGCGCCTGAATCGAGACGTCGAGGCCGGACACGATCTCGTCGGCTACCAGAACCTTGGGAATATTGCACAGCGCGCGTGCAATATTAATGCGCTGGCGCTGGCCGCCGGATAGTTGGCCCGGCAGCCGCGTGGCAAAATCGGGCGACATGCCTACCTCGGCGAGCAATTCCCGCATCCGCGCCAGCCGCTCGTCCCAAGTCGCATGCCGCCTGCCGGCTTCCATCGCCTGTGTTACGATACTCGCAATACGGCGGCGCGGATTGAGCGCCGATTGCGGATCCTGGAACACCATCTGCACGCTTTGGGCGCGGCGCTCGCCATGACGCAGTGAAACACCACTCAGGTCCTCATCGTTAAGCAGGATTCGGCCGCCGCTCGGTTGTTCAAGCCCCGCCAGTAACTTGGCGACCGTGCTCTTGCCGCTGCCGCTTTCGCCGACCAGGGCGACGAATTCATTCTCGGCAATGCCGAACGAGACGCCCTCTACGGCGGTCACGCTACGTACGCCACCGAATAATCCGACGCCGATCTCGTACCGCTTCTGCAAATCTTCGACCCGCAAAACCAGCCGTTCGGAGACTTTCGGCACCAGCGCCACCTCCGCCGCCGTGCCGATACCCTGCACCGCTTCAACATGGATACAGGCCGCTGCGCGGCCGGGCGCCACAGCGATTGTTGGCGGTTCGACGACGCGACACTCTTCGGTCGCCAAAGCACAGCGCGGCGCAAAATGGCACCCCGACATGTCGCGAAGTTGCCGCAGGCTCGGCATCTGATCGGGCATGACATACAGCGCGCGGCGGACGGTCTGCATCGACGGATTGGCGAGCTGGAGGCAACGCGTGTAGGGATGCGCCGGTGTCGACAGCACAGCGCGGGCCGGCCCGCTCTCGATCGCGCGACCGGCATACATTACGATCACGTCGTCGCATAGTTGTGCAGCGAGGCGCAGGTCGTGAGTGATGAAAATAAGCGCGGTGCCGTGCCGCTGCTGCATCTCGGCGATCAGCCGCAGGATCGGCGGATGCATCGTGACGTCGAGCGCGGTGGTCGGTTCGTCGGCAATCACAAGGCGCGGATTGCTGGCGAAGGCGAGAGCGATCAGCACGCGCTGGCACATGCCGCCGGACAACTGATGCGGATATTGCGCGAGCAAATCTCCCGCGTCGGGTAATCGTGCCGCGCCCAGCAAGGCGAGCGCACGCTCGCGGCGTGCCTCACGGCCGTCCTCGCCGAGCCGCGACAGATGCTCGTCGAATTGTGCACCGATCGTCAGCACCGGATTGAGCGCGGTCATCGGCGCTTGCGGGATGAAGGCGATGGCGCGGCCGAGGAGTGCCCGCCGCCGCGCCGGAGCCATCCGCACCATGTCCTCGCCTTCGAACAACAGCGAGCCGGACGCGGCGGCGAAACCGGCAGGCAGAAGCTGCGCGATGGCGCGCCCAACCATGGTCTTTCCGGCGCCCGATTCACCGACCAGGCCGAGAATCTTGCCGGATGCGAGGTCGAACGAAAGATCGCGTATCGCCGGAACGACAGCACCGTCGATCTTGGCGCCTATTGTCAGATTCTTGGCCTGAAGGGCGAGCATGTTTTAGCGCGCCGCTTCCGCAAGCCGCACATCGAGCGTGCGGCGCAGCCCGTCGCCGAGCAGATTGAATGCGGTGACGGTCATAAAAATCGCCAGGATGGGCAGCAGCAAATTCCACGGCGACTGATAAACGTATTGCCGCGCATCGGCGATCATCTGGCCCCATGCCGGCTGATCGGCGCCGACCCCGAGCCCGACAAAGGACAGGATCGCCTCGACCACGACCGCGATCGCCATTTCGAGGCTGAACAGCGTGATCAGCAACGGCAGAGTCGCCGGCAGCACTTCGCGGACAATTGTCTGCCAATGGGTGAAGCCAAGCAGCCGCGCGGCTGCAACGTAATCATGCCGGGTCACGACCAGAACTTCAGCGCGCAGCACGCGGCAGAAGCGCGTCCAGTCGACCAGCACGATGGCGAGGATGACCTTACTGAGCCCGACGCCAAGCCCGACCATCAGGATGAGCGACAGGATCACCGGCGGAAACGACATCCAGACGTCGACCAGGCGCCCAATGATCCAATCGATAGCGCCGCCGAAATAACCTGAGATATGCGCCAAAATCGAGCCGATGATCATGGCACCGAGCGAAGCGAATATCGCCACCAGCATCGCAGTGCGCGCGCCGTAGATCAGGCGCGACAGCACGCAGCGGCCGAGGCTGTCGGTACCGAGCGGATAATTTGGGTCGCCGCCATCAGCCCACGCCGGCGGCGTCAAGATCGAGAGCAAGTTCTGATCGCCCGGGTCATGCGGCGCCAGGTAGCCGGCAAAGACTGCACAGCAGCCGATACAAAGTATCATGCCGAGCGCAATCAGCACCCGAGGCGAGCGCAGCGAGCGAAGCACGGCGCTCATCAGTGCAGCCTTAATTTCGGGTTGAGGACGACATAAAGACCGTCGATCATCGTGTTGACGATGAGCACCACGATGCAATAGGTGAGCCCGATTGCCTGAATCAACGGCAGATCGGCATTGCGAACCGCGTCGACCATCAGATTGCCCATGCCGGGATAGGAATAGATCACTTCGACCAGCAGCGTGCCGCTGAACAAAATCCCGAATTGCACGCCGGCGAGCGTGAGGGTGGGCAACGACGCATTCTTGAGTGCATGGCGAAGCAGAATCCGCGATTCCGAGAGGCCGCGCAGCCGCGCCTGTGCGATGTAGTCTTCGTGATAGATATCGAACAGACTTGAGCGCAGAACGCGCATGATGGTCGGCGAGAAGGCAAGACCGAGCGCGACGGCAGGCAAGATAAGGTGGCTGCACGCGCTGAGAAAAACGTCGAGACGTCCGACAAGTAGCGAATCGAGCAGCAAAAATCCGGTGACGTGGGGGATCGGCAGCCCCGGCGAAACTTCGCCGGTGAACGGTAAAAGCTGCAATGCAACGCCAAACACAAACAACAGGATCAGACCCCAGAGAAATTCCGGGATCGACAGCAGCAGCACCGATAAAAGATCGGCGACCGGCTCGAGCAATGTGCCGCGGACGTGAAACAGCAGCAATCCTCCTCCGACGCCCAGAACACCAGCAATCACCATCGCGCATAAAGCAAGCTGGATCGTTGCCGGCAAAGTCGCGGCGACCAGCGATCCCGCCTCACGGCGCAGCGCGATGGAACGGCCGAAGTCACCATGCAGCGCGTCGGCAAGCCAAATCAGATATTGCTGCGGCAACGGCTTATCGAGCCCCATCTCGCGCCGCTTGGCTTCGACTTCCTCGATGGTCGCATTGGGCGGCAGCGACATCGCCGCTGGATCGACCGGAAGCAGCCGCAACACGCAAAACAGCAGCGCCGAGACGACAAGCAGGATCGGGATCGCTGCCAACAGGCGCCGCGCAATCAGCTTGACGACAATGGCAACCATATTGCTGCGCTTAGCACATTTGCAGCACAGCGGTCTGCGTCAGCTCCACCGCATGGTTTGCGGCAGCACCCAGCCATTGGCGTATTTCGTGTAGGCCAGATTCTTCTTGCGCACGATCGTCAGCACGCTCTGGAGCAGAGGCACCGTGGCACCCTTCTCCACCGCATAGCGCTCCAAATCCTTGTAGCCGGCAATGCGTTTGTCGTAGTCGGCAACGCCGAACAGCGCCAGCACCTTGTTGCCGATATCCTCGTCCTTCCACGGCGAGAAAGGCATTTTCGGATTGAGCTGATAGCCCGAGAAAATCTCCGGATCGCCGGTGGCATTGTCCCAGCTATAAAGCGTCGTCTCCGGTAGTTTGTTGCCGCGGTTCAGCTCAAAGTATTTGGCGTACTCGATGACCTGGATATCGGCCTCGATACCAACCTGTTTCCACATCTGCGCGATGGCGCGCGCGATGTCATAGTCACTGGGGAACTGTCCGTTAGTGGTAGCAAAACCGATCTTCACCGGATTGGCGGGGCTGAAGTTCGATTTGGCAAGCAGCGATTTGGCCAGTGCCGGATCGTATTTGAACGAGAAGTCGGTGAGATAGCCGGGCGTGCCCGGCGTTGCGAGCACCGAAAGCGGTACCGCGACGCCACCGTAAAACGCCCGCGACAGCGCGGCCTTGTCGATGGCGTGGTGCGCGGCAAGCCGGACGTTCTCGTCGGCGAAAGCGAGATCGGCGCGCATCTGCAACAGGATCACGCGGGTGATCGGATCGAGTTCTGCGGCCAAGCTCGGCTCTTTCTGGAAGCGCTCGACCTCGCGAACCGGCACGTTGATGGTGAAATCGGCTTCGCCGGACTGGATGGCTGCGACGCGCGCCGAAGGATCCTTGACGATCTGGATGGTGACGCGCGCGACCTTGGCCTTCGGGCCCCAATAGGTGTCGTTGCGCTCCAGTACGATGCGCGAGTTCAGCTCATATTCTGCGAGCTTATAGGGCCCGGTGCCGACTGGACTCTTCAGAAAATTATCGAGCCCCTGCCCTTCGATATATTTTTTGGGCACCACATAGCTGCCGAGAAATGCCATCCATTGCGGCATGGTCGGCGCCGGAGCGTTGAATTTCATCGTCGCCTTTGTTGGCGATTCGATAACGATGTCGTCAACCTTGCGCATCGAATTAGCAATATCGAGCTTGACGCCCGATTTGTTGCGCTCGAGAAACGTGTAGCGGAAATCCTCCGTCGTCATCTTGTCGCCGTTGTGGAACGTGACATCGTCGCGCAACTCGACCGCCATGCTCAACGCGTCGGGCGCGAGGGTCCAGCTTTTGATGAGATGCGGAATCAGTTTAAGCTGCGGATCCTGGTCGAGCGGCTGGTCGTACACCGCCTTGAAGATCGGCTGCGCATCCGGTGTGAAGCGCTGATTGGGATCCCATGACGGAACGTCGTTCGGCCAAGCGATGGTCGCCGCATCGCTGCCGACGGCGACGGCGCGGCCATAGGGCGATAACGCGCCAATACCGGCGGCAGTGCCCATTGCCAATTGCAAGAACGATCTACGCTGCAACTTGAACGCCATGATGTGCTCCTCGAATGGCACGCCGGGCCGCACCCAGCCCTGCCGGCGACAGAATAGCATTTATCGTCCGAAAGGAACGACGCAATGACGCGCGTTCTCACGGCGCCTTTTGCGCCCGAGCTTTGCAAGCGCATGATCCCGAAAAAATGGCTACGGTTTTCGGACAAGATCGTGCGCAACATAAAGAAACTCAAAAAACGAACGGAACAAGTGGAGCGCCGGGAGGCGCCAAGGTCGTGGGCCGCGCCACGCGGGCGAATGTTACCACTCGCTCGCGCTTCGGGCGCGGCGCGCGCCACAGAACGATCCGCTTGCGCGAACCGCCTGCTTCGGGCGCGCGGCGCCTCCCGGCGCTCCACCGCGGTCGTCGCCAAGGCGGCCGGCCGCCTTAGCTGAAAACCGCATTCGCCACCTTAGGCTTGCCTCCGGAGGGCGAGGCCGCGATGCGCGAATCTTTGATTGACCAATCATATCTGAAATAGTGACAACCGTCAAGATAAAATCACTGAAGCGGAGACGGAATTGCTCCGATCAAATGATGCTGGGCTTGCAGCATCATTTGATGGAGAGAGGTTATGGGCCATCATCTGTGAAGAGGAACGGGCGGAACTCATCCCACCACACGATCTGCGCGGGGCTTTCAAATTCAACAAAGAGAGGCCGCCCAACGGCTCGTTGACGTTCAATCGCCCGATCATCTCTGCTGTCATCGTTACTTTTATCGTCGTTTGCATTGTCGCACTGCCGCAACTCCGGAGCTTCATGATAGTGCCCGCAGCAGTGCATGCCTTTCATTGCGGACGTGCGCGTGTTCTCGCCCAGCGGCGAGACGGTATAGAGGACGGTATAGAGAACGTCGGCTAGCTCACGTGCTGCCTTGCAGCCAAGGTGAGCGAGCGGGTTGAAGCTGTGCTTGACGGGATCGAAAATTCTCGCGCGCGGGATCTCTGGCGCTGCCTGCCTTAGCCCGTCCGCGCACACGCGGAGATTATATTGCGCCGCCCAACACCCTTCGTCGATTTTCGCTCGAAAACGTGGTGTCTGCGTTCCCGCATTTCGTGCAGTACCACGCGACCACCTGCGGCTCGCCTGGCACCTTCACGGTTTCGAGAAAGCACTCCATTTCACTATTGCAGCGAGGGCATATTCTGTTCATGGCGCTTCTTTTTCTTGTCGTTTAGAAGGCAACGCGCCACTCGCTCGATTGTTCGGTACCGTACAAAATACATAAAAAAGACGTGGTGAAACAGTTTTCCGTTTTTAGGAACGTTACCTCATCGAGCACACTTGTCCTCTTGCGAAGAGCTCCAACAACGCAAGGAAAAGGCATGAATCAGAACCAAAACCAGGGTGGCCAGCAGGGCGGACAAGGCGCCAGCAGGGCGATCAGAACCCAGGTCAGAAGCCGGGCCAGCAGCCAGGCCAACAACAGCCGAAGCCCGGTCAGGGCGGACAGCAAGGCGGTGGCGGACAGGAAAATCAGAAACCGCAGAACCGCTAAGAAGAAAAGTCTGCGCTAACTCCAGCCCCGCCCGAAGCGGGGCTTTTTCCTTATTTCAACGTGTCTCCGGAGAGGTGCCGCCGACGTGCACACCATTCCTACCGCCCGCTGTGAACCAAAGGCTCGCATTTTTGGGTCGTAGTAAATCGTATGGTCAGTTATAGGCTCGCGCTCGCTTAGCCGACGTTCGCTGTATTGCAACCACCGCAAACGTGCCGATCGCTCATGCCGCTTTCGACGCAGCTGGAAGAAATTGGCCCCGCGAGCGCTTCACCTTGCGCAACGGCATCATGCTCATCCGTGAGCATTCGCCGAGCAGATGAGGCGGCACATTGTGTAGAAAGTTCTTCCCGCGCCAAAATAAAGAGCCAAAAATTTCGGCTCTGTTCAGAAAGTCCCATAAACTGGCGCGCCCGGAGAGATTCGAACTCCCGACCCCCAGATTCGTAGTCTGGTGCTCTATCCAGCTGAGCTACGGGCGCGGCGCGTCGTAGCTATAGATTTCGCCGCTTCATGGCAAGGCGGCGGCCAAGCAGTGGCTGCGCCGCCGCTGGGGTCGGATGACCGTTAATCAGGCCGGCTCTTGCGCTTGGTCTGGTACCATTGCCAAAAGCCGAAGATAAAAAACCCGATGATGAAGACGAAGCTAGAGTAGCCGAGAACTTTTGTGACCAGCATTGATGCGTCTCATCCGTGGGCGCGGGCACCGCGCCGCGCGGACAGTTCCACCGCGCGGTCGGGAATGGTCAGGCGCAGAGTAGCGCCGATGGTGCCTTCAACCAGCCGGATTTCACCGCCATGGGCGCGAACAAGCTCGGCGGCGATGGCGAGGCCCAGGCCGGTACCGCCCGAGCGAGTCGAGCCCTGAAACGCCTCGAACAAGTGCTCACGCGCCTTTTCGGAGAACCCGGGCCCCGTGTCCGACACCTCGATCACGACGACAGCGCCCTCGCGCCGTCCGGTAATACGGATCTGATCACGGCCGGGATCGCGCGCATCGCGGCTCTCAAGCGCCTGCAAGGCATTGCGCGACAGATTGAGCAGGATGCGAAACAACTGGTCGTAGTCGGCCTCGACGACGAGCCCCCGCTCGACCGCGCTGATCCAGCGGATCGGCGCATCGGGACCAAGGTTCAGTGTCTCGTGCACCTCCTCGACCAACGGCTCGAGCAGGATTTGCCGGCGCTCGGGCGGCGGCTCCTGCACGCGTCCGTAGGACAATGTCGATTCGCAAAACGCAATGGCGCGCTCGAGCGCGCGCATCAATTTGGGTGCAAAACGCTGCACGCCGGGATCGGGCAGAGTAACCAGGCGATCGGAGAACAATCGTGCCGACGCCAGCAGATTGCGCAGGTCGTGATTGATCTTCGAGACCGCGAGACCGAGCGCGGCGAGCCGGCTCTTCTGATGCAACATCGAAGCGAGTTCGGTCTGCATCGCGGCGAGCTCGCGCTCGGCGACGCCGATCTCGTCGGCGCGGGCCGACGGCGCGATGATGCGATCGGCGTTTTCCGGATCGGCGCGGAACGCCATCATGTTGGCGGTAACGCGCCGCATCGGGCGCACGAACATGTAGTGCAGCGCAAGGTAAACCAGCGCCGCGGTGATGACGGAAATGACGAGCGACAACAGTAGAATATCCACCGAGTAGCGCAGCATCGCTTTGCGTAGCGGCGGTTCATCCATGATCAGTTCGATATATTCGCCGCCCATCGGCGCGGGCCCGACGACCCGCATGACGTCCTTGCGGGTGTTGAGCATCATCCTGAATGCATCGACGATCGCATCGAAGGCGGTGACGTTGCGCATGTCGAAAGTATCGGCGACCGCCGGCGGCATATCGTCGATCGCGAGCATGCGCCGGCGCTCGCCCATTTTCATGGCCACCGCGCGAGCGCCGATGCTGTCGAGGATTTGCTTGGCGAGCGAGTTGGGAACCATGCCGTTCGGCGCGGCGTCGAGTACGAGCGCGGCGGTATAGCCGGTTGCCAACCGGTCTCTGAGCCAGGTCACGCGGAAATTGGCAACCGATGGCACATAGATCAGCACTTCCGCGATCATCACGAACAGGATCGTGAGGACGAGGAGCTTTCCTGAAAGACCAAATCGCGGCACACGGACCGATCCCGGCCGCGGAGCGATTTCACCACTCATTCGCTTAAGCCTCGCTTGCACCCGGTCGCAAACCCAGGCGGCGCAGCTACCACATGATGCGACTCATGCCGGAATACGTCAAACCCATGTAAGACAGAAATAGGTCATGTCGAAGCGTTTTCCAGCGCGGCCGGGCGGGGCGGCAAATACCGCGGCGGAGGTATTTTTCCACCAAAAGAGGGGTTTGGCAGGTTAGATTGACGTTCCGGGAGGGCTTTCGTATAAGCCGCGCCAATCGCGCCCCAGCGGCGATTTCACGCCTTTGACATGGTCCATCGACGAGCGGCCGGGGTCGAGGCGCAGCGGAGACAAATCCCGTGAAACGGACCTATCAGCCGAGCAAATTGGTGCGCAAGCGCCGCCATGGTTTTCGCTCGCGCATGGCGACCAAAGGCGGCCGAAAGGTGCTGTCGGCACGGCGCGCGCAGGGGCGCAAGAAGCTCAGTGCGTGATCGGGATACGCTTCCCGCCCTTGCCGTGGAGCGGTTGACGCGCCGAAACGATTTTCGCGCTGCTTCGGGCGGAGCGCGGGCATCTACCGGCGGTTTCGTGTTGCAGGCCCGAAGCCGCGGTGACGAACACGGCATCCGCGTCGGCTTTACGGTATCGCGTCAGGTCGGCAACGCGGTGGAGCGCAATCGGGTGCGGCGCCGGTTGCGGGAAATCGTGCGGCTCTCGACCGGCAGCGAAATGCGCAGCAGCCACGATTACGTGCTGATCGGGCGGCGCGCAGCGTTGGCGCTGCCGTTTCATGAGATGCAACGGGAACTTGATGCGACGCTGCGCCGGGTTCATGCGAAGGATTCCAGCGCCGTGCATGCCGGAACTGGTACGAGCGGCGGGCGGCACCTACATGAAACGGGTTCAGCGCCGGCAAAAACGCTTCGAGCAGCCCGGCAAAAACCCCGCAAGGCGTGAGCATTGAATGGGCGATCACAAGAACACCATCATCGCCGTCGTGCTGTCCCTGGTGGTGGTTGTGGGCTGGCAATATTTCGTCGGCTACCCGCAGATGGAGCGGCAGCGTCAGCAGGCCGAGCTAAAGCAGCAAGAGCAGGCACAGACCCAGCCCGGCGCGACCAATCGGCCCGGCACCGACCAGCCCGCGGCGGCCCCAAGCGGCGCACCGCCCGAAGCACCGGGCGTGCCGAATGCCGCTGCGCCCTCACCGCAAGCACAGGCCGCCACGCGCGAGGCGGTGCTGAGCGGTACACCTCGGATCGTCATCGATACGCCGCGGCTTGGCGGCTCGATCGATCTCAAAGGCGGCCGGATCGACGATCTGACGTTGACGCAATACCGCGAGACGATTGATCCAAATTCACCCCCGATCGTCATGTTCTCCCCAACCGGAGCGCCGGAAGCATATTATGCCGAGTTCGGCTGGGTGCCGGCTCCGGGCACTACGGCAACCATGCCGGGTCCGGACACGGTCTGGAAGCAGGACGGATCAGGTCCCCTCGGCGTCGACCATCCGGCGTCGCTGACCTACGACAACGGCCAGGGCTTGATCTTCCACCGAACGATCGCAGTCGATGACCATTATCTGTTCACCATCAAGGACGAAGTCCAGAACAAGGGCGGCAATGCGGTCACGCTGTTTCCCTATGCACTGATCTCGCGCCACGGCGCACCGAAGGTGCTGGGCTATTACATTCTGCATGAAGGCCTGGTCGGAGTGATGGGAGATCAGGGCGAGCAGACCGAAACCTACAAGAAAATGGACGATAAAAAGTCCGAAAGCTGGGACGCGACGGACGCGTGGCTGGGCTTTACCGACAAGTATTTTGCGGCAACGCTGCTTCCCGACACCGACGCCAAGGTGCGCGCGCGCTTCTCCGCCGGCGACGCCAACGGCACCAAGACCTATCAGACCGATTATCTGTTGCCGGCGCAGACCGTTGCGCCAGGCGCAACCGGCTCGGCCGATGCAAGGCTGTTTGCCGGCGCCAAGGAAGTCTCGGTGGTCGGCATCAATTTCCTCAGTGGCATTGATGGCGGCTACAACGCGGCGCTTGGGCTGAACCATTTCGATCTGTTGATCGACTGGGGCTGGTTCTACTTCATCACCAAGCCGATGTTCCTTGGCATCGACTATTTTTTCCATCTCGTCGGCAATTTCGGCATCGCCATTTTGATCGTCACGGTCATTGTCAAGGCGCTGTTCTTTCCGCTCGCCAATAAATCTTACGCCTCGATGGCGAAGATGAAGGCGGTGCAGCCGCAGATGGCGATGATCAAGGAGCGTTACGGCGACGACAAGATGAAGCAGCAGCAGGCGATGATGGAGCTCTACAAGAAAGAGCAGATCAATCCCATTGCCGGCTGCCTGCCGATTGCGATCCAGATTCCGGTGTTCTTCTCGCTCTACAAGGTGCTGTTCATCACCATCGAGATGCGGCACGCGCCGTTCTACGGCTGGATTCACGATTTGTCGGCGCCGGATCCGACCAACATCTTCACTCTGGGCGGGTTGATCCCGTTCGATCCGGCGATTTTGCCGGTTGTCGGCGGCTTCCTGCATCTCGGTTTTTGGCCGGCCATCATGGGCGTGACCATGTGGGTGCAGATGAAGCTCAACCCGGCGCCGCCCGATCCGACCCAGCAGATGATCTTCGCCTGGATGCCGCTCATTTTCACGTTCATGCTGGCGAATTTCCCGGCCGGACTCGTCATCTACTGGGCCTGGAACAACTCGCTCTCGGTGCTGCAACAGAGCGTGATCATGCACCGCAACGGCGCCAAGATTCAGCTCTGGGACAATCTCCGGGCCACTTTTACAAAAGCGAAGCCAAAGCCCAAACAACTGCCGAAGCAACCGGCAAAGTAGTCTTTCAGCAAGCCTCGCTTTTATGCCGCGCGAACGCGGCTGAAGAAGGTGGCGACCTTGATTTCCAGGTCGTGCGCCCGCGCCGACAATTTTGCCGTCCAGCTTGTGATGTCGCCGACTGCAGCAGCGCTGCGGGTGACGGCCTGCGCAACCGAATCGACTTCCGTCGAGGCCTGCGCGGTGTAATCGGCCGCATTGTGCACGCTTTCCGCGATCGATCCAGTCGTCGCGCTCTGCTCTTGCACCGCCGAAGCGATACTGGTCGACACTCCGGTCAATTCGTTGATGACCCGCGCAATCGAGGAAATCTCCTCGACAGAACGCTTCGTCGCTACCTGAATGGCGGCAACCTGCTTTGAAATATCTTCGGTGGCGCGCGAGGTTTGATTGGCGAGTGTCTTCACTTCGGCGGCAACCACGGCGAAACCCTTTCCGGCATCGCCAGCCCGCGCCGCCTCGATGGTCGCGTTCAGCGCCAACAGATTTGTCTGTGCCGCAATCGACGATATGGCGCCGACTACCGAGCCGATGCGGTCGGCGGCGTTGTCGAGCGAGCGAATCACATCCTGTGTACGCTCGGCATCGCCCACGGCGGATTGCGCCATGCTGAGACCGCGCGTCGCCTGCTGGCCGATCTCCTGGATCGAGCCCGATAGCTGTTCGGTGGCGGCAACAGTGGCTTCGATGCGGTGCGCGGTCTCGGCCGATGCCGTTGACGCCGAGGCCATGCGATTGCGCGTGTCGTCAGCGACTCCGTTCAATGTCGCGCACGTGGCGGTGAGCGACTCCGATGTTTCCTTGATCGCACTGACCACTTCGCCGATCGCGCCGGCGAAATCGGCAATCGCGTCATCGATCGCGGTGCGTCGCGCTGCGATGAACTCTTCCGCGGTCTGCCGGTGCAACGTCATGGCGTTGGACACGTCAAACGCAATGACTTTGGAAATGATCGTGCCATAGGCCACGACCGTGGCTGCGGAAAACCGGTATCTACGGGCAAGAGCTTCGAGTGCCGCTTTGAGTATGTAGCTGCCGGCGGTGCTGTGGATGCGGCCATCCATTCCCATTGCGGCTTCCTGATGCACGGTGTGCCGGCAAAACTCGGCATAGTCGCGATCGAGCTTGCCGCCGAGCAGCGCGCGAAAGTGCGCCAACTGGAGCCTTTTGAAGAACTCGACGTTCTGAGCCACCGTCTCGCTGATGCGCGGCAGCACCCGCACCGCGACAATCACTTCATCGATCGCTTCTTCCAGATGCGGAGCGAGCAGCGGCCAGACTTCGGCCAGCATGCGTCGCGCACGATCGTCCAGGCTGTACAGCGCAAGACGAGCCTCGAAAGCCTGCACGAGATTGGTCGGCATGACGATTGAAAATTCTTAATCAGCCCCAGACCGGCGCATGGTCCGACAGAATTATTGCTCTTGCGTTAATGAACTGGTTACCAATACGGCGCGGTCGGCAAAGCGGGCCGGTGGCGCGCCCGAAGGGATTCGAACCCCTGACCTCTGCCTTCGGAGGGCAGCGCTCTATCCAGCTGAGCTACGGGCGCGTTCCGGCGTTGATAGCGAAAGCCCGGCAATCCGGCAATGTCCGCCGCTTGCCGCTGCCTACGCCCCCTTCTAAGCTTTACGGAAGTCCAGAACCGATGAGACGGTGCAAGGAGACGGTCAATGTCGCAGCTTGCGGAAAAGATGGAACAGCACCAGCCGAAAAGCGCCCAGATCAAGGACGCAGCGTTCAAATGGGACGATCCGCTCGACCTCGAAGGCGAGCTGACCGAGGAAGAGCGCATGGTGCGAGATACTGCGCGCGACTATGCCCAGGAAAAGCTGTTTCCCCGCGTGCTCGCGGCCAATCGCGACGAAAAGCCGGACTTGACGATCTTCCGCGAGATGGGCGCACTCGGCTTGCTCGGCTCGACGATCCCGCAGGAATATGGCGGCGCAGGTCTCAACTACGTCTGCTATGGGCTGATCGCGCGCGAGCTCGAACGGGTCGACTCGGGCTTTCGCTCGGCAATGTCAGTGCAGTCGTCATTGGCGATGCAGGCGATCTATGCCTATGGCAGCGAAGCCCAGCGGCGCAAATATCTGCCGAAAATGGCCACCGCCGAACTGCTCGGCTGCTTCGGTCTCACCGAACCCGATTACGGCTCCGATCCGGGCTCGATGGTGACGCGTGCCGAGAAAGTCGCCGGCGGTTTTCGGCTCACGGGCAACAAGATGTGGATCACCAATGCGCCGGTCGCCGACGTCGCCGTGATCTGGGCGAAGCTCGATGGCAGGATCCGCGGCTTCATCGTCGAGCGCGGCACCAAGGGTTTTTCGACGCCGAAGATCGAAGGCAAGCTGTCGTTGCGCGCTTCGATTACCGGCGAGGTGGTGCTCGAAGGCGCCGTCGTCCCCGAGGAGAACCTGCTGCCGAACGTCAGCGGCCTTGCAGGCCCATTCGGCTGCCTCAACGTGGCGCGCGCCGGCATTGCCTGGGGTGCGATGGGCGCCGCCGAATTCTGCTGGCATCGCGCGCGCGACTACGTGCTCACGCGCAAGCAATTCGGCCGACCGCTCGCGGCCAACCAGCTTGTTCAGAAAAAGCTCGCCGATATGCAGACCGAAATTACACTCGGCCTGCACGCGGCGTTGCGGCTGTCGCGGATGATCGACGCTGGCACGGCGTCACCGCCGGCTATTTCGCTACTCAAGCGCAATAATTGCGGCAAGGCGCTCGACATCGCGCGGGTGGCGCGCGACATGCACGGCGGCAACGGCATCGCCGAGGAATTTCATGTCATGCGCGTGATGTGCAATCTGGAAACGGTGAACACCTACGAAGGCACGCACGATATCCACGCGCTGGTGCTAGGGCGCGCGCAGACCGGCATCCAGGCGTTCATGTGACCGGTCACATCCGCGGGAATGGCTTGAGATGGATCACTGTCCGCCGACGCGTTTTGCGCAGCTTCGTGCGGACATAGCAAACGGCCGACAGAACCATGTCCCCTGTCTCACTCCTGCTCAACCTGCTGTGGATCGTCTTCGGCGGCCTTTGGATGTCGATCGGCTGGCTTGTCGCGGCCGTAATCATGGCCATCACGATCATCGGCATTCCCTGGGCGCGGGCGGCATTCAACATCGCCTCCTATACGATGCTGCCGTTCGGCCGGAAGGCCGTTTCGCGTGCCGAACATCTTGGCACGCAGGATATCGGCACAGGACTGTTTGGCTTTATCGGTAACCTGATCTGGCTCATCCTGGCCGGATGGTGGCTTGCGCTCGGCCATCTCCTGTTCGCGATCATCTGGGCCGTGACGATCGTCGGCATTCCATTCGCCTGGGCGCATTTGAAATTAGCTGGAATCGCGTTGTGGCCGGTCGGCAAGATGATTGTCGATACCTGAATGGGTCGATCGCTTCCAAACGGAAATAATTGCGCTCTGGCGCAAACTCAATGGCGCAGCCTAAGCCGACGCTACTCCGCTTTGATGCCGGCCGCCTTGATGATTGGCCACCACTTCTCGGTTTCACTCTTGTAGTAAGCGGCCAGCGCCTCGGGCGTCTGCTGCTCGCGTGGCACAATCTCTTGACCCACATCGGTAAGCCGTTTGCGCACCGCGGGATCCGCAAGCGCATCGACGGCCGCAGCGTTCAGCTTTGCCACGACATCCTTGGGCGTGCCTTTGGGCACCCACAGCGAATGCCACGGCGTCAGATGCAGCCCCGGCAAGCCGGCTTCATCGACCGTCGGAATCTCTGGCGCGACGGCCGCCCGCTTCTCCGCGGTGACCGCATAACCCTTGATGCTGCCATTGTGGATTTGCGGCATCGCGTCCGACGGCTGATCGAACAAGAGATCGATGCGCCCCGCCAAGACATCCTGCATCGCCGGAGCGAGGCCGCGATAGGGCACGATCTGAATTTGGACGCCGGTCTGCTGCCTAAGCAGGTAACCGGCAACCTGATCGGTACCGCCGGCGCTGCCGAGCAATACTGCATTGGGGTCAGCCTTAAGCCAGGCAATCAATTCTTTCAGATTGTTAGCCGGAATGTCCGTCTTGGAGACGAGCAGCAACGGCGTCTGCGTGAGCCACGCAACCGGTTCGAAATCCTTGAACACATCGTATTGCAGTTGATAGATGACGGGCGTGACCACATGCGTCGACCAGGTGGCTAGATCCAGCGTATAGCCGTCCGGCGGCGCGCGCGCGACCCGCGTTGCGGCGATCGTACCGCCGGCGCCGGTCACGTTTTCAATAATGACGGATTGGCCGAGCGACCGGCCCATGCGCTCGCCGATCACGCGTGCGATGGTATCTGTCGGGCCGCCTGCGGCAAACGGCACGATCATGGTGACCGGCCGCGACGGAAAAGATTGTGCCAGAGCACCGTCTGCAGCCGCACAGATCGCGAATACCGCGAGCAGCGACCGAAGGATTTTGAAGGTCGGCAAGATTTTTCTTCTCATAAACATATATTTTCTTCTCACAAATTGGCCTACGGGTCGACATCGACGACTTGGGAGCAGCCGCGAGCCATTGCCGCAGGTCGGGCGAGATACCAAATCCCGGTAAACCGCGGGCTCTCGCTATCCGGAGCGCCGTGCGGTAAGGAACGGCCCCTTCCCTCCCCAACTCATCACATACCGCCCGGCGCACCACGTATGCTGCAAATCGATAATCTGGTTTTCAACGGCTGGGGCCGCCGATTCTTCGATTCGGCGAGCGTCATGATCCCGGCCGGGGCCAAGGTCGGCTTGGTCGGGCGCAACGGAGTCGGGAAATCGACCTTGTTTAAGCTGATTCTTGGTGAGCTCGTTGCCGATGGCGGAGAGATTCAGTTGCCGAAGGCCGCCCGGGTCGCATCAGTGGACCAGGAGCACCCGGCCACGCCAGTCAGCCTTCTCGATACAATTCTGGCCGCGGATGTCGAGCGGGAAATCTTTGAATGCCCGGCTGGAGACCGCGGAGCCCGAACAACTTGCCGAAATCTACCAACGGTTGATTGAAATCGACGCCGACAGCGCGCCGGCGCGAGCCGCCGAAATCCTCAGCGGCCTGGGTTTCTCGACCGCCGACCTTGACCGCGCGATGGCGGAGTTCTCCGGCGGCTGGCGGATGCGCGTAGCGCTGGCGGCCGCGTTGTTCGCGGAGCCCGAGCTGCTGCTCCTCGATGAACCGACCAACTACCTGGACCTCGAGGGTGCACTTTGGCTCGAAGCGCGACTGAAGAAATATCCGCACGCCGCGCTGATCGTCAGCCACGACCGCGAGCTTCTGAACAATTCGGTGGACGCCATCCTGCACCTGAGCGAAGGCAAGCTCGAACTCTACACCGGCGGCTACGACGACTTTGAAAGACGCCGCGCCGAAAGGACCCGGTTGTTATCGGCGACCAGGGTCAAGCAGGACGCCGAGCGCGCACATCTGCAAAAATTCATCGATCGGTTCCGCGCCAAGGCCAGCAAGGCGGCGCAAGCGCAATCGCGCATCAAGCGCCTCGCCAAGCTTGAGCCGGTCGCGGAAGTCGTCGAGGAGCGTGTCGCGCCGTTCACGATCCCCTCGCCGACTCGGCCGCTGGCGCCGCCATTGCTCCAGCTTGAAGGCGCCGCAGTCGGCTACGACGGCACGCCAATTCTGCGCAATCTTCACCTGCGGCTCGATGTCGACGACCGGATCGGGCTCCTTGGCGTCAACGGCGCGGGCAAAACGACCTTTGCCAAAATGATCGCCGGTGCGCTGCCATTGCAAGCCGGCGAGATGAAGCGCGAGGGCCGCATCAAAGTCGGCTGGTTTCATCAGCATCAGATCGAAGCGCTCGATCCGGCCGATACGCCCTTGGACATTATCCGGCGCGAACTCCCGGAGGATAGCGAAAGCTCACGCCGGTCGCGGCTGGCGCAATTCGGACTGTCGTTCGACAAGCAGGAAACCACTGTCGCCAATCTTTCCGGCGGCGAACGCGCACGGCTGTTGCTGAACCTTGTGGCGATGGCCGCACCACACTTGCTGATTCTCGACGAGCCTACCAATCACCTCGACATCGAAAGCCGCCGCGCACTGCTCGATGCGCTCAACGACTATGAGGGCGCCGTCATCCTCATCACCCACGACCGCTCGCTGATCGAACTTGTCACCGACCGGCTGTGGCTCGCCGCCGACGGCCGCATCCAGCCATTTCAGGGCGATATGGACGACTATGCCCGCTTCGTCCTCGATCGCGCCAAGGCGGGCAAACAAGCGCCTTCGCAAAAAGTTGCATCCGATCCCGCTGCCGGCACCGGCACCGATCAAGAAAAAGAAGAAACGGCGGTTTTGACGCAGTCCGATCGAACCTTGCGGCGCGAGCGGGCGCGAGCCATATCCAGCGGTGCCGGGGCAATCCGATTTCCCACCATCCCGGCGCTTCAGTTCTCCTGCAACACATTCACAATACAGGGATATCTCCATGCCGCAGTCCATGTCGCAAGCCTCACTGCCGGTTTTCGAAATCAATCTCAACGCGCTGTCGGCCATTCTCGACAAGGCTGAAGCATTCGCGACCGCCAAGAAATTCGACGCTGCGGTGCTACTGCAATCACGGCTGTCGCCGGACATGTTCAATCTCACCCGCCAGGTGCAGGTCGCGACTGACGGAGCCAAACGCGGTTCGGCCCGGCTCGCCGGCGTCGAGGCCCCAAGCTACGAAGACAATGAGACCACGATTGCGCAACTCAAGGAGCGCATCGCGAAAACGATCGCCTTCTTGAAAACGCTCGATCGCGCCAAGATCGATGCCTCGGCCGAGCGCGAAATCACCTTTCCGGTGGGCGGCGGAAAAATGGGCCACATGAAGGGGGACGATTATCTCAACCACTTCATGCTGCCGAACTTTTATTTCCATTGCACCGCCGCCTACGCGATCCTGCGCCATTG
Source organism: uncultured Alphaproteobacteria bacterium (assembly GCA_963813825.1). Lineage (GTDB taxonomy): Bacteria > Pseudomonadota > Alphaproteobacteria > Rhizobiales > Xanthobacteraceae > BOG-931. Next base: position 59,991 of record CAWFBB010000024.1, on the reverse strand, counting down.
CGGCGTCGACGTCGGCAAGCGTGACTTTTTGGGCGCAATTCCGCTCAAGGCGGCTTGACCCGGCGTGGCCGATCCAGAGGGAGCAAGCCAGGCGTGAAGCGACGACAGTGCCGTATTTCGCCGGCGTTCAATCCGGACTAGTCTTTCTGCACGCCAACGGAGGAACCGATGTGCCGTAACATCCGCACGCTGTTCAACTTCGAGCCACCCGCAACGGAGGAGGAAGTTCGCGCCTCAGCACTGCAATTCGTGCGCAAGCTGAGCGGCTTCACCCATCCGTCACGCGGCAATGAGGCGGCGTTCAACCGCGCGGTCGACGAAGTATCGGCCGCCGCGCGGCGGCTCCTTGGCGCCCTGGAAACGGCAAGCCCGACCAAGAATCGCGAAGAGGAAGTCGCGAAAGCTCGCGCCCGGGCGCGCGAACGGTTCGCGTAAATTTTTCGCCGCCTCTCGATCCAGGATGCCTTACCGTAGAAGATGACCCATTTGGATGCCGAATTCATCCGCGACCTGTTTGCGCAATTCGGTCCGGTTACGATCCGGCGCATGTTCAGCGGCGCTGGTCTGTTTTGCGACGGTCTGATGTTCGGGCTGATTATCCGAGACATCATCTATCTGAAAGCCGACGAGACCAGCATCCCAGATTTCGATCGCGAAGGCAGCCAGCCGTTCACCTATACGCGCAGCAAACGCGCTGGCAGCGTCTCGCTGTCGTATTGGCGGCTGCCCGAGCGGCTATACGACGATCCCGATGAACTCGCGGTTTGGGCGAAGCGCGCGCTTGCCGTCGCGGAAGGCAAGAAATTTGCGCCGCGCCGGCGGGTGAGGCGAAAAACGGACAAAAAATAGCGCGGGTTGAGCGCGGCGGAATACAACGCACTAAAATTGTCATAGACCACCAGTAGGCCGAAGCGTCATTGACCCAGGAGAAACCCATGCGTCTGCCTCTGATTCCGCCCGCCGACCTCACAGCCGAACAGCGTCCGGTTTACGACGACATGAAGGCCGGCATCGAGAAGAACTTTCAGGGCTTCAAGACCATCGCCGAAAATGGCGCGCTTTTGGGGCCGTGGAATCCCTGGCTGCATGAGCCGAAATTCGGCAAGCCGATCTGGGATTTGACGTTAGCGCTGTCGATATCGCCATCGTTGCCGCGTCCGGTACGGGAAGTGGCAATCCTCGCCACCGGCGCGGCGTTCCACTCGGCCTACGAACTCTACGCCCATGTCATCGCCGGCGAGCGCCGCGGATTGTCCGACGACAAACTCGCCACCATCGTGTCCGGCCAGCGCCCCGCCGACCTCACGCCCGACGAAGGCGTCGCCTACGACGTCGCCTCGTCGCTGCTGCACCACGGTACCTTGCCTGAATTGAGCTACCGCGCGGCCGTGCAGGCGTTCGGCGTGCACGGCGCGGCCGAATTGATCTATCTCGTCGGGTTGTATTGCCTCGTCTCGGTGACGCTCAATGGCTTCAATGTCCCGGTGCCGGAACCCGAAGCGGAGTGAACTCTGCCGGTCGATATCAACCCGGATCGACCCACGCGTTTCCGGCGCGGCGGCGGATCATTCGCTACAACGGCGGCTCCTCGCCACCTTCTCTTTTGCAGGCGATACTCGCCTCTTCCAGATCGAGCTCGCGCTCGATGCGGCGGCGCGCTTCGTCGGTGATGAGGCCGTCTTGCAAGGCTTGGTAAATGTATCTGCGCTCGGCGGCAATCAGTTCCATCCTTAAGTCCGCTGCCACCGTGGCGGCGACTGTAGCGTCCGTTGTATGTTCCGGCAGCCGGCCGGCGCGATATTCGTAGCGTGAACGCAAGATCGCCAGCGCCTCGGGCGAGGTTCGGCCTTCGGCCTCGAATTGTTTCAAGAGCTTGTGCCCTACATTCAGGGCTTGCGACCGCGCCGCAAGCTCAGCCGCGTGTTCGCGCTGCCGTTCGTCGGCGGCGTGCTCGGCCAATCCGAGCCAGCGGACGACGCCGGGTACCATCAAGCCCTGCCCAATCAGCGTGACGACGATGACACCGAAAGTGACCAAGAGAATGAGATCGCGATCGGGAAACGGCGTGCCGGCCGCGGTGGTCAGCGGAATGGCCAAAGCCGCCGCCAGCGAGACGACGCCGCGCACCCCGACAAATCCGAGAAAGAACAGCCACCGCCAGGGCGGCAGCGGATCGCGGCGGCGGAGTGCCGGGCTCAGCCAGCGCGGCAATAGCGCCGCCGGATAGACCCAGACGAAGCGCGTCACAATCACTACCGCCACGGTCAGCAGGATCGCATATGCAAAGTGTTGCCACGGAACCTGGTGCGCCTGAACGAACAGCGTCCGCGTCTGCATACCGGTCACCAGGAACACGAAGCCTTCGAGCAGATAGACCACGAGGTCCCAGAAGAAGATGCCTTGCAACCGCGTTGCCGCGGGAATGAGCAACGGCCCGTTCCAGCTCACGAACAGACCGGCTGCCACTGTCGCCAGGACGCCCGATCCGCCCAATTGCTGGGGAATCAAAAACGCAGCGTAAGGCGTCAGCAGCGACAACGTGATTTCGACGCGAGGGTCGCGAGCCCAGCGGCGCAGGCGCAGGCTAAGCCAGCCGATCGCGATACCGTAGGCAATCTCGGCGACGACGATCAGCGCAAAGTCGCCGGCGGCCGCCGTGAAGGAAAACAAGCCGGTGCTCACCGCGGCGACGGCAAAGCGGTAAAGAATCAGCGCCGTAGCGTCGTTGGCGAGGCCCTCGCCTTCGAGCACGACGATGAGCCGGCGCGGGACGCCCAAACGGCGGACGATAGCGAGCGGCGCAACCGCGTCCGGCGGCGACACGATGGCGCCGAGCACGAAGCCCACCGCCAGCGGCATACCGAGGAGCCAATGCGCCGCCGCCGCTACCGCACACGTGGTGAAGACGACACAGCCGAAAGCAAACAACGCGATCGGCCGCAGATTGAACTTGAATTCACGCCAGCTCATGGCAACGCCGGCCGAATAGATCAGCGGCGGCAGAATGCCGAGCAATACCAGTTCCGGCGCCAGTTCGATGCGCGGCAGGCCGGGCGTCAGCGCCAGCGCGATGCCGGCGATGACGAGAAGTATGGACGGCGCGGTATTGAGCCGCCGCGCCACCACGGCGACGACGACCAACACAACGAGGAAGAACAGAACAGTTTGGATCGTCGCCGTCATGAGTCCTACGAAAAGTTCCTGGATCCTACAAAAAACTCTGCGGGTCGATGTCGATATCAATCTTGAGCGAGCCGTGCTTTTTCGGTGCCGCGGCGAGCCACTCGCGCAGATAGGCCGAGAGATCGAAATTGCGCGGCGCTTTCAGCAACAGCCGCAGCCGGTGGCGGCCACGCACCAAGGCGAGCGGCGCTTCGGCCGGGCCGAGCACACGAACGTCATCGCTTTGCGGCGCGGCGCGCGCCAGCGCCCTTGCATATGCGGCCGTGTCGTTCTTATCGGGGCCGGAAACGACGATCGAGGCGAGCCGGCCGAATGGCGGATAGTGCGCGCTCTCGCGTCCCTCGATCTCGGCGCTGTAGAACGCCTCGCGATCCTGCGCGATCAGCGCGCGCATCACCGGATGTTCGGGCTGGTGGGTTTGCAGCAGTCCATGGCCGGTGCCGGCTTCGCGCCCGGCGCGGCCGACCACCTGATGCAGAAGCTGGAAGGTGCGCTCCGCCGCTCGCGGATCGCCATTGCTCAGCCCGAGATCGGCATCGACGACTCCGACGAGGTTGAGCATCGGAAAATGGTGGCCTTTTGCCACTAACTGAGTCCCGATGACGATGTCGAAACGGCCGGCGGCGATATCGGCGAATTCCTCGCGCATGCGGTCGACCGAGGTGACGAGATCGGACGACAGCACCAGCACGCGTGCCTGCGGAAACAATACGCGCACTTCCTCCTCGAGGCGCTCTACGCCGGGCCCGATGGCGACAAAGGAATTTTGCGCCTGGCATTTCGGACAGGCGGGCGGATGCGGCATGGCGAAGCCGCAATGGTGGCAGACGAGTTGTTTGCGAAAGCGATGATCGACCAGCCAGGCGTCGCAATTCGGACAGGAGAAGCGGAAACCGCAGGCGCGGCACAATGTCAGCGGCGCGTAACCGCGGCGATTGAGAAACAGCAATGCCTGTTCGCCGCGCTCGATGGTGTTTTTCACCGCCTCGGCGAGCACCGGCGAGATGAAGCGGCCGCGCGGCGGCGCCGCATGGCGCAAATCAATCGCCTCGACCGACGGCATGCGCTGGCCGCCGAACCGCTCCGGCAATGAAATGCGCCGGTAGCGGCCGCGCCGCGCGTTGACCTCGGTCTCCAGCGACGGCGTCGCCGACGCCAGCACCACCGGAATTTTCGCGATGTGGCCGCGCACCACCGCCATGTCGCGGGCATGATAGTGTACGCCGTCCTCCTGCTTGTAGGCCGGATCGTGCTCCTCATCGACGACGATAAGACCGAGATCGGCAAAGGGCAGGAACAGCGCCGAGCGCGCGCCAACGACAACCGAGGCCTCACCATCGGCGACAGCCCGCCAGGTGCGTGCGCGTTTGCGTGGCGACAGCTCCGAATGCCATTCCGCCGGCCGCACCCCAAAGCGAGCGGCAAAGCGGTCGAGGAATTGCGCCGTGAGCGCGATCTCCGGCATCAGGATCAGGCTTTGCCGGCCGTGGCGAATCATCTCGGCCACCGCTTCGAAATAAACCTCGGTCTTGCCGGAACCTGTCACGCCGTCAAGCAACGTCACCGAATAGCTCGTCCTCGGCGATCGTTGCCTTCAATGCCGAGGCGGCGGCACTCTGGCCGTCAACGAATTCGGGCTGGGCAAAATCAGGATCGGGTCTTTCTGCTATGGGTTCCGGCGGCAGCACGACCGCTTCGAGCGTGCCCTCATCGATCAGTCCATCGATCACGCCCGAACTGACACCGGCTTCGCGGGCCGCCTCGCCCTTTGCCCGCGTCATACCGTCGGCGAGAAGAGCAATCACCCGGGCCCGCGCACTCGTCATGCGCTGCGGCGCAGGGCCGGTAAGCCGCACGCCGATGCGTTCCCGCTCGGCGCCAAGACGCTCGCCCATGCGAAGACACATGCGCAGCACCATGCCGCGCGAACTCACGGTGTAATTCGCCACCCAATCGACGAGGCTGCGCAACTCCGGTTTGAGCGGCGGCAGTTCGAGTTTTTGTTCGACGTCTTTGAGCCGATTGTCGAGCCGGATGTCGGGCTTTGGATTTTCCGCCCACACCACAGCGGTCGCTTCGCGGGCGCCGAGCGGCACCGACACGATGTCGCCGGGAGCCAGCTCCAGCTCTGCCGGTACTGTGTACGAATAGGCCTGGTCGATCGCGACCGGCACAAGAACATCGACAACGCGTCTGGGCATTTTTGGACTTTCGGCCGATTCCGGGCGGTTTAGGAAGGGGAAAGGCCTCTGCCCTATCCTCCGCTCATTCCCGCGAAAGCGGGAATTTAGTATCGCACCGCAAACATTGAAGGCTGGGTCCCCGCTTTCGCGGGGACGAGCGGAAAATGGCGCAAAACAAGGATCTCCCGGATTTTGTGGCGCCAAAAGTCGCCGCCGAGATCGAATCTTGGCTACGCTATCTCGGCGCCGAGCGGCGCATGTCGCCCAAGACCATTGAGGCCTACCGGCGCGACGTGCTTCAGTTCCTTGAATTTCTCGCTGGGCATCTCGGCGGCGCACCATCGCTGAAAGACCTCGCCGCGCTGGCCCCGGCCGACGTCCGCGCCTTCATGGCGTCGCGCCGGGCCGACGGCGTCGGCAGCCGGTCACTGATGCGTATGCTCGCCGGCAACCGCGCTTTCGCCCGTTTCCTCGAACGCAACGGCAAGGGCAAGGTCGGCGCGCTCGCGGCAGTACGCGCGCCGAAGATGCCCAAAACCCTGCCACGGCCCCTTACTGCCGCTTCTGCCAAGCGCGTGGCGCATCCCGACACCGCTGCCGGCGACGGGCGCGAGCCGTGGCTGCATGCGCGCGACGCCGCGGTGCTAGCCTTGCTGTACGGCTCCGGCTTGCGCATTTCTGAAGCGCTCGGCCTAAAGCCCGTCGACCTCGGCGATGACGGCGCCATCACAGTCACCGGCAAGGGCCGCAAGCAGCGCATGGTTCCGATCCTGCCCCAGGTCGGCAAGCTCATCGCGGATTATGTAGCGCTATGTCCTTATGACCTGCCGGACGATGGTCCGCTATTCGTCGGCGCCAAGGGCGGTCCGCTCGCAGCCCGCCTGATCCAGCTTGCCATGGCGCGGCTGCGCGGCGCGCTCGGGCTGCCGGAAACCGCAACGCCGCATGCGCTCCGGCACTCCTTCGCCACCCACCTTCTGGCCGGCGGCGGCGATCTGCGCTCGATCCAGGAACTGCTCGGCCATGCCTCGCTGGCGACGACCCAGATCTATACCGAAGTCGACGCCGAGCGCCTGATCGAGGCCTACCGCAGCGCCCATCCGCGCGCATAGACCAATTTCGTGCTATCGGCGTGGAATCACATTGCCAACGGAGGGGCGTAGTCCATGTCGGAAATCCACGAAGCGATTGAAAAGGCTGAAGAAGGCGAACACGGCGAAGGATTTAATCGCAAGATCGCTTTGGTGATCGCGATTCTGGCGCTGTTTCTGGCCTTCTCCGAAACGCTCGGCAAAGGCGCGCAGAATGAGGCCAACACCAAGAATATCGAAGCGTCCGACTTGTGGGCGTTCTTTCAGGCCAAAGACATTCGCCGGACCACGCTGAACGTAGCGGCCGATCAAACCAACCTGCTAGCCGCCGGCCTGACCGATCCCGCCGCGAAAACCGCAATCGAAAAGCAGATCGAGACCTGGCACAAGACCGCGGAGCGTTATGAATCGGATCCGCAAGCAGGCAACGGACGCAAGCAACTCGAGGAACAAGCGAAAGACGCAGAAGCAGAACGCGATCTGTCGCTGGCTAAATATCACCACCACGAGCTGGCGTCCGCGGCCTTCCAGGTCGGCATCGTGCTCGCATCCGCCGCCGTAATCACGGGGATGGTGGCGCTGGTCTGGCTCGGCGGTCTGATCGGCGCCGTCGGGCTTGTCATCATGGCAATCGGGGTGTTCGCGCCGCACGCCGTGCCATTCATCGCGAGCTTATAGCTGACAGCGCGAATCAAAAATTAATCGCGCGCTTCGCCACCGCCAATGCGGCTTCCTTGATCGCTTCGGTCAATGTCGGATGGGCGTGGCAGGTGCGCGCGATGTCTTCGGACGACGCGCCGAATTCCATCGCGACCGCAGCCTCGCCGATCATGTTGCCGGCATCGGGGCCGAGGATATGCACGCCGAGCACGCGGTCGGTCTTGGCGTCAGCGAGAATTTTGACGAAGCCGTCGGGAGTCAGATTCACCTTGGCCCGGGCGTTGGCGGTGAACGGAAATTTGCCGACGTTGTAACTCACACCGGCAGCCTTCAGTTCTTCCTCGGTTTTGCCGACCGAAGCGATTTCCGGATAGGTGTAAACGACGTTTGGAATCACGCCGTAGTTCACATGTCCGGCCTGCCCGGCGAGCAGTTCAGCAACCGCAACGCCTTCCTCTTCCGCCTTGTGCGCCAGCATCGGCCCGGCGATGACATCGCCGATGGCGTAGATGCCGGCGACGTTGGTGTGGAAGTGCTCATCGACGATGACGCGGCCGCGATTGTCCTTCTTCACGCCGACGCCTTCGAGCCCCAAGCCTTCTGTGTAAGGCACGCGACCGATTGCGACCAGTACGACATCCGCCTCGAGCGTTTCCGCGGCACCGCCCCCGGCGGCCGGTTCGACTTTGACCTTGAGTGTCTTGCCGGACGCGTCGACCGCCGTGACCTTCGACGAGAGTTTGAAGGTGAGGCCCTGCTTTTGCAGCATGCGGTGAAACTGGTTGGCGATCTCGCGATCGATGCCGGGCAAAATGTGATCCAGAAATTCGACAATGGTTACATCGGCGCCGAGCCGCCGCCACACCGAGCCGAGTTCGAGCCCAATGATGCCGGCGCCGACGATGAGGAGCTTCTGCGGTATCGTTTCGAGATCGAGCGCGCCTGTCGAGGACACAATGCGTTTTTCGTCGATAGTGATGCCGTTTAGTCGCGCAACGTCCGAGCCGGTAGCGATGACGATGTTCTTGGTGTCCAGCACCTGCGCCTTGCCGTCATCCGCCTTCACTTCGACCTTGCCGGGGGCTGTAATGCGGGCCGTGCCGCGAAAAGTCTCGATCTTGTTTTTCTTGAACAGATATTCGACGCCTTTGACGTTGCCGTCGACGCCCTTTGCTTTGTATTTGAGCATCGCCGCAAGATCGACGGCGGGTTTGCCGACCTTGATGCCCATCTCCACAAATTTGCCGCCTGCTTCCTCGTAAAGCTCGGACGCATTCAGCATCGCCTTCGACGGGATGCAGCCGACATTGAGACAGGTGCCTCCGAATGTGGCCCATTTCTCGATGACGGCGGTTTTCATCCCGAGCTGCGCGGCGCGAATGGCGCAGACATAACCGCCGGGGCCGCTGCCAATAACGATGAGATCGTATGAAGCCATGACAATCACCTGTTGATCGTCATTGCCGGGCTTGTCCCGGCAATCCCGATCGAAAGGCTATGCGGTGCCAATCCGAGCGGGGTGGCCGGGACGAGCCCGGCCACGACAGGACGAAATCTTACAAATCCAGCACCAGCCGCGCCGGATCCTCCAGGCATTCCTTCACCCGCACCAAGAACGTCACCGCCTCGCGGCCGTCAACGATGCGGTGGTCATAGCTCAGCGCCAGATACATCATCGGCCGAATTTCGATCTTGCCAGCGACCGCCATCGGCCGGTCCTGGATCTTGTGCATACCGAGAATGCCGGACTGCGGCGCGTTGAGAATCGGCGTCGACATCAGCGAGCCGTAGATGCCGCCGTTGGTGATGGTGAAGGTGCCGCCCTGCAACTCGTCGATCTTGAGCGAGCCGTCGCGGGCGCGGCGGCCGAAATCGGTAATCGTCTTCTCGATTTCGGAGAGCGATTTTTGATCGCAATCGCGTACTACCGGCACGACGAGTCCGCGCTCGGTGCCGACCGCAATACCGAGATGGTAGTAGTTCTTGTAGATGATATCGGCGCCGTCGATCTCGGCGTTGACGGCGGGGATTTCCTTGAGCCCCTGTACACACGCCTTCACGAAGAAGCCCATAAAGCCGAGCTTCACACCGTGCTTTTTCTCGAACAGGTCGCGGTATTGCGTACGCAACGCCATAACATGGCCCATATCGACCTCGTTGAAGGTCGTGAGCATAGCAGCCGTATTTTGCGCCTCCTTGAGCCGGCGCGCGATGGTCTGTCGCAACCGCGTCATCTTCACCCGCTCCTCACGGGCTGCGTCGTCGGCCGGCGACGGCCCACGGACCTGAACCGCGGCGGCGGGCTGCGTAACCGGGGTAGGCTGCGCCGCCGCCCGCTCGATAGCGGCGAGCATGTCGCCCTTGGTGACCCGGCCGTCCTTTCCGGTACCGGCGACGCCTGAAGCAGGCATGCCGGATTCGGCGGAAAGCTTGCGCACCGACGGCGCCAATGGAGCATCTCCCGGCGGCTGCGCGGCTGGGACCGGCTTTGGCGGTGCTGCAGTTACCGGCTTTGGTGACGGCGCGGCCTGCGGCGCCGCAGCCGCCGGCTGCGGCTTCCCCGGCGTGCCAGCGCCTTCTTTGATCTGGCCGAGCACTGCGCCAACGGCGACCGTCTCACCATCCTTGGCGGCTATGTCGCTTAGAACGCCGGCCGCCGGAGCCGGCACTTCGATGGTTACCTTGTCGGTTTCGAGCTCAACCAAGGGCTCGTCGACGGCAACTGCATCGCCCGGCTTCTTGAACCATTTGCCGATGGTCGCTTCAGTGACCGATTCCCCGAGTGTCGGTACGCGAATCTCAGCCATGGTCCAGTCCCTGTCGGTGCTGTCATCATCCGCGAAGGCGGATGATCCAGTAATCACAAACATCCCCGGCGATTACTGGATGCCCTGCCTACGCGGGGCATGACAATTCGTTTATCCCAACGCGTCCTCGAGAAATTGCTTGAGCTGGTTGAGGTGAATAGACATCTGTCCGACCGCGGTCGACGCAGACGCCGGCCGGCCGGTGTAACGCGCCCGGTGGTATTTAGCGCCGATCTGGTTGAGTACCCATTCAAGGAAAATGTCGACGAACACCCAGCCACCCATGTTGCGCGGCTCTTCCTGGCACCAGACGATTTCTGCCTGCTTAAAGCGCGACAATTCAGTCATTAGCGCCTTGGTCGGGAACGGATAGAGCTGCTCGATGCGCAACAGGTAGATATCGTCGCTGCCGCGCTTCTCGCGCTCCTCGTAGAGGTCGTAATAAACCTTGCCCGAGCAGATGACGACGCGGCGGATCTTGTCGTCGGCAACGAGCTTGATCTTCTCGTCGGGCAGCATCTGCGCATCGTCCCACAGCAGCCGGTGAAATGACGTGTCCGGTCCCATCTCGTCGAGATGCGACACCGCGCGCTTGTGGCGCAGCAGCGATTTCGGCGTCATCAGGATCAGCGGCTTGCGGAATTCGCGTTTGAGCTGCCGGCGCAGGATGTGAAAATAGTTCGCCGGCGTCGTGCAGTTGGCGACCTGCATGTTGTCCTCGGCGCACATTTGCAGAAAGCGCTCGAGCCGCGCCGACGAATGTTCCGGACCCTGCCCTTCGTAACCATGCGGCAACAGGCACACCAGCCCCGACATGCGAAGCCACTTGCGTTCGCCCGACGAGATGAACTGGTCGAACAAGACCTGCGCGCCGTTGGCGAAATCGCCGAACTGCGCTTCCCACAACGTGAGCGCGTTTGGCTCCGACAGCGTGTAGCCGTATTCAAAGCCGAGCACGGCCTCTTCCGACAGCATCGAGTTGATGACCTCGTAGCGGGCCTGGTTGTCGGCGAGGTGATTGAACGGCGTGTAGCGGTGTTCGGTTTCCTGGTCGATCAGCACGGAATGCCGTTGCGAGAACGTGCCACGCTCGGAGTCCTGGCCGGACAGCCGCACCTTGTTGCCGTCCAACAGCAATGAGCAAAACGCCAGTGCCTCGCCGGTCGCCCAGTCGATGCCGATTCCCGTCTCGATGGATTTACGCCGGCTTTCAATAAACCGGTTAAGCGTGCGATGCAGATGAAAGCCCTGCGGCAGCGTCGTGATCTTCTCGCCGATTTCCTTCAGCTTTGCGAGTTCGACGCCGGTGTGGCCGCGGCGTGGATCGTCGTCGGTTTCAGCGCGCCTGAAGCCGGTCCAGCGGCCATCGAGCCAATCAGCTTTGTTGGCACGATAGCTTTGCGCGGCATCCAGTTCGACGTCGAGCCGGCCGCGCCAGTCCGCTTTCATCTTCTCGACTTCGCCCGAGGTGACGACGCCCTCGGCGACCAGCTTGTTGCCGTAGATTTCCAGCGTGCCAGGGTGTGCCGCGATCGCCTTGTACATCAACGGCTGCGTGAACGACGGCTCATCGCCTTCGTTGTGGCCGTGGCGGCGATAGCAGAACATGTCGATAACGACGGGCTTCTGAAATTTCTGCCGAAATTCGGTTGCAATCTTGCAGGCGAACACGACCGCTTCTGGATCGTCGCCATTGCAGTGGAAGATAGGCGCTTCAATCATCTTGGCGACGTCGGACGGATAGGGCGACGACCGCGAATAACGCGGATTGGTGGTGAAGCCGATCTGATTGTTGACGATAAAATGTACCGAACCGCCGGTGCGGTGCCCGCGCAGTCCGGAAAGCCCCAAACATTCTGCGACCACCCCTTGGCCCGCGAACGACGCATCGCCGTGAATGAGCAGCGGCATCACCATCGTGCGGTCATCGGCCGTGGCACCGAACTGATCCTGCTTGGCACGCACTTTGCCAAGCACGACCGGATCGACGATTTCGAGATGCGACGGGTTTGCGGTCAGCGACAAATGCACCTTGTTCTGATCGAATTCGCGATCGGACGAAGCGCCAAGGTGGTACTTCACGTCACCGGAGCCTTCGATTTCACCGGGCATCGATGAGCCGCCCTTGAATTCGTGGAAGATGGCGCGCTGCGGCTTGGCCATAACCTGGGCCAGCACGTTGAGCCGTCCGCGGTGCGGCATGCCAATCACGATCTCGCGTACACCGAGCGCACCACCACGCTTGATGATCTGCTCCAGCGCCGGAATCATCGACTCGCCGCCGTCGAGACCGAAGCGTTTGGTGCCGGTGAATTTCACATCGCAGAACTTCTCGAAGCCCTCGGCCTCGACCAGCTTGTTGAGGATGGCGCGCTTGCCCTCGCGCGTGAAGCTGATCTCCTTGTCGGGGCCCTCGATGCGTTCCTGGATCCAGCCCTTCTGCGCGCCATTCGAGATGTGCAAAAACTCGACGCCGAGAGTCTGGCAATAGGTACGCCGCAGGATGCCGACAATTTGGTGGATGGTGCCGAATTCAAGGCCAAGAACTTTATCGAGAAAGATCGGACGATCGAGATCGCCGTCGCCGAAGCCGTAGCTGCGCGGATCAAGTTCCTCTTCGTTTTTCTGCGGCTCCAGATGGAGCGGATCGAGATCGGCGTGAAAATGCCCGCGCGCGCGATAAGCGCGGATCAGCATTAGCGCTCGCACCGAGTTGCGAGTTGCGCGTTCGACGTCGGCGTTCAAGAGTTCAACGCCGCGGCTTTGCGCCTGCGCCTTGACCTTGATGCCGATGGCGTTGCCAGCTTCGGCCCAGTTGCCGTCCAGCGCCGCAACGAGGTCGCCACCCGGTAACGGCGGCCAATCCGGCCGGCCCCACGTCGGACCGCGCGCATTCCTCGTCACGTCGGCGGCATTGTCTTTCAGGCTCTGGAAGAACGACTGCCACTCGGCGTCGACCGCCTTGGGATCGGCCTCATAGCGCGCGTAGAGGTCTTCGATATAGGCGGCATTGCCGCCATAGAGGAACGACGTGAGGGCGAAGGCAGCGTTTGCGTCCTGGCGGGACATGAGAGTTTTCCTGGAACAAGTCCTGGGCTTATCCGGACCGAGTGGGTGAAAACGACGCGCGGATGCGAGAAACCGCACGAATGCGGAAAGACTTGAATCAGCCCGGCCCGGCGCTGGGATTGCTCTTTGTACCCTATTTAATGGCTCGATACGGCAGGCAAAAGACACTAAGAATGAATTATGATTTCCATATTTCAGCCAGCGTATGGCCGAGCCGGGCAGGCGATGGCGAGACCTTGATGCCAGCGCCTTCCATCGCGGAAATCTTTGAATCAGCACCGCCTTTGCCTCCGGCGATGATGGCGCCGGCGTGACCCATACGGCGGCCGGGAGGTGCGGTACGGCCGGCGATAAAGCCGACCATCGGTTTCTTTCGCCCGCGCTTGGCCTCATCCTTGAGGAACTGCGCGGCGTCCTCTTCCGACGAGCCACCAATTTCGCCGATCATGACGATGGCCTCGGTCGTTTTGTCGGCGAGAAACATTTCCAGCATTTCGATGAAGTCGGTGCCTTTGACGGGATCGCCGCCGATACCGACGGCCGTGGTCTGACCGAACCCCTCCTGGGTGGTCTGAAACACCGCCTCGTAGGTCAGCGTGCCCGAGCGCGACACGATGCCGACCTTGCCCGGTTTGAAAATATTGCCCGGCATGATGCCGATCTTGCATTCGCCGGCCGTCATAACGCCCGGACAGTTCGGACCGATCAGCCGCGATTTTGCGCCCGAGAGCGCGCGCTTGACCTTGACCATGTCGGCAACTGGAATGCCCTCGGTGATACAAACGATCAGCGGAATCTCGGCATCGATTGCCTCGCAGATCGCATCCGCCGCACCCGGCGGTGGCACGTAGATCACGCTAGCGTCGCAGCCGGTCTTCTCGCGCGCCTCCGCAACTGTGTCGAACACCGGCAGGTTAAGATGCGTCATCCCGCCTTTGCCGGGCGAAGTGCCGCCAACCATTTTGGTGCCGTAAGCGATCGCTTGTTCGGAATGAAAGGTGCCGTTCTTGCCGGTGAACCCTTGGCAGATGACCTTAGTGTCTTTGCCGATCAGGATGGACATCAGGCCGCTCCCTTCACCGCTTTGACGATCTTCTGCGCGGCATCGTCGAGATTATCGCCCGAGGTGACGTTGAGATTCGACTTGGCGATGATCTCCTTGCCGAGGGCGACATTGGTACCTTCAAGGCGTACGACGAGCGGCACCCGCAGGCCGACATCCTTCACGGCCGCGACCACGCCTTCGGCGATCACATCGCATTTCATGATGCCACCGAAGATGTTCACCAGGATGCCCTTCACGTTGTGGTCGGAGGTGATGATCTTGAACGCAGCCGCCACCTTTTCCTTGGTGGCGCTGCCGCCGACGTCGAGGAAGTTCGCCGGCGCCATACCGTAGAGCTTGATGATGTCCATGGTCGCCATGGCGAGACCGGCGCCATTCACCATGCAGCCGATGGTGCCGTCGAGCGCAACATAGTTGAGATCGTACTTCGACGCCTCGATCTCCTTTTCGTCTTCTTCGGTCACATCGCGCAACGCCAGAATGTCGGGATGGCGATACAGCGCGTTGTCGTCGAAGCCCATCTTGGCGTCGAGGCAGATCAGCTCGCCGGACTTGGTGACAACCAGGGGGTTGATTTCAAGAAGGCTCATGTCTTTGGCAAGGAACGCCTGATAAAGCCTCGGCAAGACGCTTTCGGCCTGTTTGGTGAGCGCGGCGTTCAGGCCAAGCACGTTCGCCACGTGACGTGCGTAATGCGGCATGAATCCGGTTGCCGGATCGATCGAAAAGCTCACGATCTTGTCCGGATGCGTGCGCGCAACCTCCTCGATATCCATGCCGCCCTCGGTCGAGGCGACGAAAGCGACGCGCGAGGTCTCGCGATCGATCAGCGCCGAAATATAATATTCGCGGTCGATGGCCGAGCCTTCCTCGATATAAAGGCGGCGAACTTCTTTGCCATGCGGCCCCGTCTGGTGCGTCACCAGCGTCGAGCCGAGTAGCCGCTCGGCCTCGCGCTTCACATCGGCGACAGACTTCACGACTTTCACACCGCCCGCTTTGCCGCGGCCGCCGGCGTGAATTTGCGCCTTCACGACCCAGACCGGTCCACCGAGCTCGTTGGCGGCATTCTCGGCCTCAGCGACGCTGAACGCTGGAATGCCGCGCGGCACCGGTACGCCGAATTCGCGTAACACCGCCTTGGCCTGGTATTCGTGAATGTTCATCGAGGATGCCCGATCCGCTTGAGCCTGGGATCCGTCATCCTAAGATGCGAGCGAGGCGAGCCTCGAAGGATGAACGGACGAAATGTCGGGCCGACGCCCTTCGAAGACCGCTGCGCGGCCACCTCAGGGTGACGGATAGTTTTACTTTCCGAGATCGGGCGCAATCTTTTTGCAGGCTTCGACCAGGCCTTCCACGGCCGCGGCCGACTTTTCGAACATTGCTCGCTCGGCACCATTGAACTCAATCTCGACGACGCGCTCGACACCTTTGGCGCCGATCACCACCGGCACCCCGACATAGAGGTCCTTGATCCCGTACTCGCCATTGAGCCAGGCGGCAGCCGGCAGCACACGCTTCTTATCGCGCAGAAAGCTTTCCGCCATCGCGATCGCCGATGCTGCGGGCGCGTAGAAGGCCGAACCGGTGCGAAGCAGACTGACGATCTCGCCACCGCCGTTGCGCGTGCGATCGACGATCTCGTCGAGACGCGCCTGCGTCGTCCAGCCCATCTTGATGAGATCCGGCAGCGGAATGCCGGCCACCGCCGAGTAGCGCACCAGCGGCACCATGCTGTCGCCGTGGCCGCCAAGCACAAAGGCGGTGACATCCTCGACCGATACGTTGAATTCGTCGGCCAGGAAATAGCGGAAACGCGAGGAATTGAGCACGCCGGCCATGCCGACGACCATCTGTTTCGGCAGCCCGCAACACTTTTGCAGCGCCCAGACCATGGCGTCGAGCGGATTGGTGATGCAGATGATGAAGGCATTGGGCGCGTATTTTTTGAGGCCCGCGCCGACCTGCTCCATGACCTTGAGGTTGATGCTGAGCAGATCGTCCCGGCTCATGCCGGGCTTGCGGGGCACGCCGGCGGTGACGATGCACACCGACGCGCCTTCGATCGCCTCATAGGAATTGGCGCCGGAGAACTTGGCGTCGAAACCGTCGACCGGCGATGATTGAACGAGGTCGAGCGCCTTGCCTTGCGGCACACCCTCGGCGATGTCGAACATCACGACGTCACCGAGCTCCTTGAGGCCGATGAGGTGAGCCAAGGTGCCGCCGATTTGACCCGAGCCGATGAGTGCAATCTTGTTTCGCGCCATCCGACAAATGTCCTTGAATGCCAAAAGAGGCCCGGCTATCGCGGTCATTAGCCGTTTCGGATGACACGTTCAAGTCGCCTACAGCAAGCACAGTGTGGAACGAAAACGGCTCCCCCGTCCTTGTAAGACGGGCTATTGCGGGCCGGCGGGAAGCATTCGAGAGCCATATGGCGAAGAAGAACCGATCGGTAACGGCGTTGCTTCGCATGCTCGGACCGGGACTGGTTACCGGTGCGGCCGACGACGATCCGAGCGGCATCGCGACCTATTCCCAGGGCGGCGCCCAGTTCGGCTTCGGTATGTGCTGGACGATGTTTCTCACGGCGCCGTTCATGATCGCCATCCAGTTGGTCAGCGCCAGGATCGGTGCCGTCACCGGCCGCGGGCTTGCGGACAATCTCATGAAGGCGCTGCCCGCAGTGCTGCTCTACGTCCTGGTCGGACTCCTGCTCATCGCCAACGCGCTCAATCTCGCTGCCGACATCGCGGCTATGGGCGAAGCGTTGCGGCTGGTCATTGGCGGTCCGGTGCTCGTCTACGTCGCCGCATTTGGAATCTTCTGTCTCACCGCCGAAATCCTGATTCCGTATCACCTCTATGCGCGATATCTGAAGGCACTGACGCTTGTGCTGTTCGCCTACGTCGTCGCTGCATTCAGCATCCGCATTCCTTGGGGCGAAGTGCTCGCTGCGACCTTTGTGCCGCATCTGTCGTGGACTTGCGACTACATGCTGATGCTGGTTGCGATATTCGGCACCACGATCAGCCCCTATATGTTCTTCTGGCAGGCGTCACTCGAGGCTGAAGAGCGCAGGCTACGCAGCAAGACCGGCAACGGCGCGGCGAGCTACGTTGCCAAGCGGCTGTCGAGCGGAGAATCCCGCCGCATCGGGATCGACACTACGCTTGGGATGGTACTGTCGAACCTCATCGGCTTTTTCATCATCGTTACCACCGCGGCGACGCTGCACGCTCACGGCAAGACTCATATCGGGACTGCTGCGGAGGCCGCCGAAGCACTGCGGCCGCTCGCTGGCCCAGTCGCCTTCTTACTGTTCTCGCTAGGCATCATCGGCACGGGATTGCTGGCCGTGCCGGTATTGGCAGGCTCGGCAGCCTATGCGGTGGCGGAAACATTCGGCTGGAAGGGAAGCCTGGAAATGCCGGCGCGCAGCGCGCCGGGTTTCTATCTCATCGTTGCTGCGGGGACTATCGCGGGCCTTCTTGTGGCGCTCACTCCGCTCGACCCTATCCGGATGCTGTTCTGGAGCGCAGTGGTCAACGGCGTCGTCGCCGTGCCGCTGATGTTCGGAATCATGCTGGTCGTCGGTAATCGCAAGCTCATGGGCAAACACGTCGCTTCGCCGGCACTGGCAATCTTCGGCTGGTGCGCCACGGCATTGATGGCTGTTGTCGTCGCCGCAATGCTGCTCACCGGCGGCGGCAGCTAGAACTTCATTTCATGTCTCGACGATGCCGGTTGAGGAGCCGGACGGCTGTGAATGCACTGCGCCATGCGGCCGTGCCAAATACGTCTGCGAACGCATCTCGATAAGACGTGAAACCGTGCGCTTGAACTCCTGAGCCTCGAAGCCTTCGTCGGCCCGATACAGCGCGTCCGGCTCCCCGGCGGCCGAGGCGATCAGCTTCACGTTCAGGTCGTAGAACGTGTCGACGAGGATGATGAAGCGTTTCGCGGCGTTGCGGTTGTCGAAATTCATCACCGGAATGTGGTCGAGGATGACCGTGTGATACTCGTGCCCGAGGCGCAAATAGTCGGCGGCAGCGAGCGGTGCCTCGCAGAGATCGTGAAACCCGAAGCGCGCGACGCCCATAAAGGCGCGCGGTACGTGAACGGTGCGCCCCTTGAGCGGCAGATCCTGCGCGGCGCCGTCGTGCCCGCCCGTGAGCCGCCGCCAAGCATCATCGAGCGCGGAATCCGCCGCGGCATCCGCAGGCACGTACCAGACAGGCAGGCCAGCAAGTTTTTCCAGCCGGAAGTCGGTGCGGGCGTCAAGCCGCACCACGTCCATGTGCTCCTCGAGCATACGGATAAATGGCACGAACAGGGCACGGTTTAGACCGTCCTTGTACAGGTCGTCCGGCGCCACGTTCGAGGTAGCGACGACCACGACGCCGCGCGCGAACAATTGCGCGAACAGCCGGCCGAGAATCATCGCGTCGGCAATGTCGGTGACGTGGAATTCGTCGAAGCAAAGCAGCCACGCTTCCTCGAATAATTGCTCTGCAACAAGCTGGATCGGATCGGCGCCGGGATGTTCGCCGACCCGGATGCGCTGGCGGAATTCGTAGATGCGTTCGTGTACGTCGAGCATGAATTCGTGGAAATGCGCGCGACGCTTGCGCACGACCGGACTCGCCTCAAAGAAAAAATCCATCAGCATAGTCTTGCCACGACCGACGTCGCCGTAGATGTAGAGGCCCTTGATTTTCGGCTCATCGGCCTTGCGGCTTCCGAACAGCCAGCCGAGCGACGACGATTTTCGCGCCAGCCGATGCTCCGCGATTCGCGCCTCAAGGCGCGCCAGCATGTCGACGACGGCGCGTTGCGCATCGTCGCTCGCGATTTGCCCCGTCGCGATGCCGGCGGCGTATTGCGCTTTGACCGAACTCGCCATCTGCGGGTTTACCGATGTGTGCAAAACGTGGCGGGGAACTCAAACGCGAAATCGCCAAGTCGTCAAACAATCGTGAGCGGATTGCAAGGCATGCGTATACGGAATGTAGGCATGCTGCTCAATGCTTCAGCTTGCCAAATTTCGCCACCACACGACATGATGATTTGATTCGGCGTGCGCGCGGAAGACGTTGCCACGCCTGCCAGCTACCGCGGAGGAAATGATCGGGAGGTCTTATTGACGGCGTCTTTGCCAGTACTAATCGAAGACAGTGTCAGGAGACCCTTGGAATGCAGGACGTTCTTCCCGAAGGCGGCGTGATCCGCAAATTATGGATCGGTGAAGCAGCAAAATACCGCGACCATATGCTGCGGCTCGATCCGGACAGCCGGCACAGCCGCTTTGCCGGCGGCGTTTCGAATGACTTCATTCGCAAATATGTCGATCTGTCCAATTCGCTGGACGCTGTCGTGTATGGATTTTTTCTCGGCGGCTTGATGCGCGGCGCCGCTGAGTTGCGCCCACTAGGCATTCGCTTCCCACATCAGGCGGAAGCCGCCATCAGTATCGAGAAGCCGTGGCAGAGCCACGGCGTCGGCTCTGCGCTGTTGCGTCACACGCTGCTTGCCGCGCGCAACCGCGTTATTCGTCTGCTGCACATGGCTTGTCTCGCCCAGAACCGCCGCATGCAACAGCTCGCGCGCAAGTTCGACGCCGAGCTGTCGTTCGATTTTGGCAATGTGATTGGCGAAGTCGAGTTGTCGCGGCCAACGCCGTTGTCCCTGATGCGCGAATTCATGGCCGACAGCCATGGCTTTGCGACGGCGATGCTCGATTTGCAAACGCGAATGTTACGCGCCTGATTTCACGCTCGCCGGAGCGCTGGCTCGCCGAGCGGATATTCCGCCTCGATGACGTAGGGGCCGCCGCCGACGGAGGCGCGCGACGAAAACAGCACAAAGCGCGGCACTTCGAATGACGCAGAGCGAAAATGACCGCGCGCGCTGAGATAGTCGGCAACCTGCCAACTCGACGAATCGCGCAGCCGCGCCAGCGTGACGTGGGGCGTATATTTGCGGCCTTCCGGCTCGAGGCCAAGCCGCTGCATCAGCCGCTCGTGCTCCGCCTGCAATTCCATCAGCGGGGCGATCGGCGCAACAGACGCAACCAACGCACGCGGCTTGCGGCCGCCGAAGGATGTCAGTCCGTCGAGACGCAATTCGAAGGCGCCGCGGCGGACGCGCCCGAGCACGCCGGCGATTTCATGCGCCAAAGCATCATCGATGTCGCCGATGAAGCGCAGCGTCAGATGATAGTTCTCGGGATCGATCCAGCGCGCGCCCGGCAATCCGCCTCGCATCATATCCAGTGATTGGACGACCGATGGCGGGATTTCGAGGCCGGTGAACAAGCGGGGCATGACAAACTCCGGCTCGTCGTTCGCGAATCGCAGCACATGCAGCATGCGGCGATCGTATGACGCATGCAAAGACTCACGACGGATGTTGAGCGCGCGCGCCGCCGATCAATTCCTGCACTTTCGGTAAAATGTGCTCGACGATAACGCCGACCCCCGCCGCGTCGGGATGAAGGCCATCGTGCTGCGTCATGCCGGGAACGGCTGCGACGCCGTCGAGGAAGAACGGATAGAGCTGCGCGCCGTATTTGGCGGCAAGCTCCGGATAGATGCGTTCGAAGGCCTGGCCGTATTGCGGCCCCAGATTTGGCGCGGCACGCATGCCGCAAATGAGGACGGCGATATGGCGCTCGGTCAGGCGGCTCATGATCGTCTCGAGCGCCCGCCGCGTGACGTCCGGGTTTATGCCGCGGAGCATGTCGTTGGCTCCGAGTTCGACGATAACCGCATCTGTCCCCTGCGGGACGGACCAATCGAGCCTGGCCAGTCCATCCGAAGCAGTATCGCCGGAGACGCCGGCGTTTTGGATGTCGACCGGATTGCCCTTGGCTGTCAGCGCCGCTTGCAATTGCGGCACGAAGCCGTCCTTGTCCGGCAGGCCATATCCGGCCGTCAAAGAATCTCCGAACGCGACGATCTTCACTGGGGCCTGTGCATGGACAGGCGCTACGGACGTGGCACCGATCAGCGCAGCGACCGCGATTTGGACCACGGCGCGGCGCCACCCATATGATTGGGCACAAGGCGACAGCGAAGGGCGCGGGCCAGCCGGCATCATGAACGACATTTCCAACTATCCTTCCGCGAGCGGCGTCATTGCGCTGCGCGGCGTTGACCTCTCGCTCGGCCGCGGCGCGGCCCGCGTCCATATCCTGCGTCAGATCGACCTCAATATAGGGCGTGGCGAAGCCGTTGCACTGCTAGGACCTTCAGGGTCCGGCAAATCGACGCTTTTGATGGTGATGACAGGGCTGGAGCAGCCGGATGCCGGCTCGGTCGTGGTCGCCGGCGAGGACCTGCGCCGGTTGGACGAGGACGGTCTCGCGCGTTTTCGCGGCAAGAACATCGGTATCGTTTTTCAGGCCTTTCATCTGATCCCCACAATGACCGCGCTGGAAAACGTCGCGGTACCGCTCGAATTCGCCGGCGATCGGGACGCGCTGCACCGCGCTGAGCAGGAGCTCTCGGCTGTTGGTCTCGGGGAGCGGCTGCATCACTACCCGGCCGAATTATCCGGCGGCGAGCAGCAGCGGGTCGCGCTCGCCCGCGCGCTGGCGCCCAATCCCGCAATCCTCGTCGCCGATGAACCGACCGGCAATCTCGACGAGGCAACGGGCCGCGAAATCATCGAACTTTTATTTCAAGGCCATAACGAGCGTGGCACGACGCTCGTCCTTGTCACCCATGACACCCAACTCGCCGCGCGTTGCGATCGCGTGCTACGCATGCATTCCGGGCGGCTCGATGAGCCGATGCCGCACGGAGAGAAGAACATATGACCGTGCTGGCGGATGCGCGCTCCGTGCTGCGCGACGATCCATCGACGTGGCGAATGGCGAGGCTCGCGCTGCGCTTTGCCTGGCGCGAAATGCGCGGCGGGCTGCGCGGCTTCGGCGTCTTCATCGCCTGTATTGCGCTCGGCGTCTTGGCGATAGCTGGCGTTGGCTCGGTTGCAGCAAGCCTCGCCGACGGCATTTCCGGCGCAGGCCAGGTCATCCTCGGCGGCGATCTTGCGTTTGCGCTTATTCAACGTGAAGCGAGCGATACCGAGCACGCTTTCCTGAGCTCGCAAGGCACGGTCTCGGTTGCGGCACTGACGCGCGCAATGGCGCGAACCAGCGATGGGCGTTCCAATCTGGTTGAGGTCAAAGCAGTCGATGCCAATTACCCGCTGTTTGGATCGGTCACGACCGAACCCGCGATGGCGCTTCCAGCCGTTCTCGCGCAACACGACGGCGCGTTCGGCGCTGCCGTCGATCCGGCACTGTTGACCCGGCTTGATCTGAAAACCGGCGACCGCATCACCATCGGCAGCACAACGATCGAATTGCGCGCCGCGCTGGTCAGCGAACCGGACAAGCTCACCGGCGGTATTGGACTTGGGCCGCGTCTGCTCATCAGCGATGCCGCCCTGCAAGCGAGCGGCCTCATTCAGCCCGGAAGCCTGGTGCGCTGGCTGTATCGGCTGCGCCTGCCGGAAAACAATACGAGCGATCGCGCGGTGACGGCGGTTGAGAAGCAAGCGCAGGCCACGTTTCCCGATGCCGGCTGGGAAGTCCGCACCCGCAGCAAAGCGTCGCCGCAACTCGAACGCAACGTCGAACGGTTCACCCAATTCCTGACGCTGGTCGGCCTCACCACGCTTCTTGTTGGCGGTGTCGGCGTCGCCAATGCGGTCAGCGCGCATCTTGCGCGCAAGCGCGATCCAATCGCCACCATGAAAGCGCTCGGCGCCACCGGTGGCAACGTGTTTACCGTGTATTGCACGCAAATGCTGCTTGTCGCGCTATTCGCCGCGGCTATCGGCGCCACACTCGGAGCGGCGTTACCCTATGTGGTGAGCTGGGCGTTCGGCGCCATCATACCGTTGCCGGTCGCGCCGGCGGTGCATCCGCAAGTGCTGGCGCTGGCCATAATCTACGGACTGCTTACGGCATTGGCTTTCGCACTGTGGCCGCTCGGGCGGGCGCACGATATTTCGGTGTCGATGTTGTTTCGCGACCAGGTCGCCGCTGGACGGCGCTGGCCGCGCCGCCGCTATATCGCTGCCACTGCGGTGATTGCCGCAGTGCTTGCAGTGCTCGCGATCCAGACCACTTACGACCGCCGCATTGCGGCGATCTTCGTCGCGTCCGCTATTGCGGTATTTGCGCTGCTGCGGCTGGTCGCGATGGTCACGATCTGGATTGCGCGCCGACTGCCGCGCTTCCGCTCGACGGCCTTGCGGATGGCCATCGGCAACATTCATCGCCCCGGCTCGCTGACGCCGACTGTTATTCTTTCGCTCGGGCTCGGTCTGGCATTGCTGACCACGATCATAGAGATCGACGGCAATCTGCATCGCCAGTTCACCGCGGCGCTTCCCGATAAGGCGCCGTCGTTCTTCTTTCTGGATATTCCCGCGGCTGACGCCGGCCGCTTCGACGCGTTCATACATGATCAGACGCCGCACGCCGCGATCGAGCAGGTTCCGATGTTGCGGGGCCGCATCGTCGCGGTCAACGGCGTCAAGGCTGAGGATCTGAAGCCCGCCGCCGGATCGCGATGGGTTCTACAAGGCGATCGCGGCATCACTTTCGCGTCCACGGTACCGACCGGATCGCGCATCGTAGCCGGACAATGGTGGAGCGCAGATTATTCCGGCGAGCCTCTGGTCTCGCTCGAGAATAGAACGGCCGAAGATCTTCATCTCAAGATCGGCGACCCGATCACCGTCAACGTGCTTGGCCGCAATGTCACCGCCCGGATCGCCAATCTCCGCGCCGTCGACTGGGACAATCTCGGCATCAATTTCGTTTTGGTGTTCTCGGCCGGCACCTTCAGCGGCGCACCACACAGCAATATCGCCACGCTGACCTTTGCCGACGGCGGCACAACGGCCGAAGAGACCGCGATCATCAGGTCGCTGGCGGACGCGTTTCCGACGGTCACTGCCGTGCGGGTGAAGGACACGCTCGACACGCTCGACGGCATCATCGGCAATCTGGTGCTGGCGCTCGGCGGCGCCAGCTCGATCACACTGATCTCCGCCGCCTTCGTACTCGGCGGCGCGCTTGCCGCAGGCCAGCGCTTCCGCATCTACGATGCCGTCGTGCTGAAGACTTACGGCGCGACGCGGGCACGGCTCCTCGCCACTTATGCGCTGGAGTATCTTTTGATCGGCTTGATCAGTGTGTTATTCGGCGTCGCAATGGGTTCGGTCGCGGCTGATCTCATCGTCACCCGCGTGATGGAGTTTCCCTTTACCTGGGTCGCCTGGCAGGCAGGCGTCGCCGCCGTTGCCGCGCTCGCGGTCACCCTGGCGCTCGGGCTTGCCGGGACCTTTACGGCACTTGGCCGCAAGCCCGCGGAGGTATTGAGGAATCTGTAACCGGCAGGCCTACGTGACCGAATTGTAACCATTGCAAATATGGCGTCGCACCCATCTGGCGCACGCAGCCCTTTCGCACTAGATTTCGGTCACGTGAATTCGGTGTTCGCCGAAACAAGACCCGGCAAGGCCGGGGCAACCCAGGGGTATTTCCATGTCCGACCTCGATCGGAATCTCGCGACCGCCAGGACCGGCTACCGCACGGACCAGGTCGCGATCGACGCGGGTCTGCGCGCCTACATGATCCGCGTCTACAACTACATGTCCGCCGGCGTAGCGCTTACCGGCCTGGTGGCATGGTTCACATTCCAGGCCGCCGTCACCGATGTTGGCGGCTCTCTCCAGCTGACGTCGTTCGGCCACGCCATCTTCCAGAGTCCGCTGATGTGGGTTTTCGTGCTGGCCCCGCTCGGGCTCGTCATGCTGTTGAGCTTCGGCATCAACAGACTATCGGCGGGAACGGCCCTGATGCTGTTCTTCGTCTATGCCGGCTTGCTTGGCCTATCGCTGGCGTCGATCTTCCTGGTCTATACCGGGCAGTCGATTACACAGGTATTCTTCATTTCCGCCGCGACCTTCGGCGCGATGAGCCTGTACGGCTACACCACGCAGCGCGATTTGACCGGTGTCGGCTCGTTCATGTTCATGGGCCTGATCGGCATCATCATCGCCAGCCTCGTCAACATGTTCCTGCAATCGAGCGGCCTCGGTTGGGCGATCTCGGTGATCGGCGTGCTCGTGTTCGTCGGGCTGACCGCCTACGACACGCAGCGGATCAAGGAAATGTACAACGTCAATGACGACGGCACCGTCTCCGGCCGCAAGGCGGTGATGGGCGCGCTCTCGCTTTATCTCGACTTCATCAACCTGTTCCTGATGATGCTGCGCATCTTCGGCGATCGCCGCTAAGCTAACGGCTACACTGCTACTGAAACGCCCCGGGTCAAATCCGGGGCGTTTTGTTTTTGTTATTGTCGGCAGTCACATGGACAACTTCAGCATTCGGGGTGCCGGGCCGGGCGATATTGCCGCCATTACCCGGATTTACGCCGATGCCGTTGCAAATGGCACGGCCTCCTTCGAGCTCGAGCCTCCAGACGAAGCCGAGATGGCGCGGCGGCAAGAGAAGCTTCTTACCGACAGCTTTCCTTACCTCGTCGCCGAGATCGATGGTGCGGTGGCGGGCTACGCCTATGCGGCTCCATACCGCGCCCGCCCGGCTTACAAATGGTGCGTAGAAAATTCCGTCTATGTCGCTCGGCAGTTTCATCGCCGCGGCATCGGCAAACTGTTGCTGCTCTGTCTGATCGAGGAGTGCGAGCGGCGGAATTTTCGCCAAATGATCGCGGTCATCGGCGATTCCGCCCAAACCGCATCGATCTCGCTTCACGCCGCGGCTGGATTCGCGATGGTCGGCACGCTGCGCTCGGTCGGCTTCAAGCACGGCCAATGGCTCGACACACCGCTCATGCAGCGCGCGCTTGGTAAAGGCGATACGGCACTGCCGGAATCGCCTAGCCCGTCACCACCCGCAGCGAGCGATCCAGCGCGCTGAGCACGCGGTCGAGTTCGTGACCGCGGCGCAGGATATGGCCGGTTGCGGAAATGATGCTGTAGGCACCTTGCCGCCGGCCAAGCCGCGGGTTTTTCTCGATACGATAGATCGGAACTTCCGAGGCGCGGCGGAAAATCGAAAACACCGCGCGGTCCTTGAGAAAATCGATTGCGTAATCCCGCCATTCGCCGGCGGCGACCATGCGCCCATAAAGGCTCAAAATACGGTCCAGCTCGCGCCGGCTGAAAGTGACTTCACTCGCGGGGGCAGACGAACGAAGCTCACCCCCGCGCCACGCGCTCGGATCGATTTCGCCAACGTCCATGCGGCGCCTCCTTTTGTCATCAAGGGCTCATGATCGCGCCGGACGGCGACGGCGGCAAGGGCTTCCTAAGCTCCATATGCGCCGCAGCTGCAACGGAAAGCTGGGAGCGGCCTGCCTCTGCGAGAGTTCGCCAGCGCAGGGTGCGACATTTCGGACTGCCGGAATCACGCTTTCGTTAATGGGATCATAAAGCGGCCCCATTTCGGACAATCACGCGCCAAGCTGAGCTGCGAAATACAGTCCCGTTGCCTCAGGGCCCGGTCCGGATCGCTCTCCGGATTCCTCAGCCCCCCAGCCCCCCGGGGCGCGGACGGACCGGGCCAGAGTTTCGCGTACGGGTTCAGTACGAGTAGCGTTAAGGCCGGCAGTCAGTAGCCGGCCTTTTTCTTTTTCGGGAGGCGCAGGTTTCTTTTTCGAGGGGTGCAAGTCCGGCGACAGATGATGAATGCAAGTTCGCGGCAGTCGCGCGACCCGCCGGTATTATTTGTTTTCTGTGGTGTGTCCTCGGGCATCCGTCGCCTGGAGCGCGGTAAATGCCGCGCCGAGAATGACGCCCGGTTTGTCGTGCGTGCCCTCTTGCACCATGATGGCGGCTGCATCGACGCCATCGGCATTGATCTCGGACAGCGGGACCGTCCAGGTCGCGTCCGTGCCGCCCCAGTCGCCGAGCTTTACCCAGCGCCGCACAACGTTGTGGTAGGTGATCGTCCGACCGTGATTTTCACCACGGTTGATGTCAACGGCCACTGCGCGCTCCAGCGGGCAGAGCCAGACCTCGCCGCCGGCATGCTCGCCGCTCTTGTTCTGGACAGTTACGTTCAAACTGGTGCCGCCGACCGTCAGCAGTACCGGCAGCGACATGACCGCGGGTTTCTGATCGGTCTGCACAATCGTGCGCTCTACTGCAGCGCGATCGCTGCCAAGCACGTGCATCGCACCATTGACGACGATTTGTGGCGTATAGACTTGGCGATCGCCACGCACGCGCGCATAGGCGCGTTGCCGCGCCGAATGCGCCGGACTAGCGAGCGTGTCCTTCCAGCCGAGATAATCCCAATAATCGATCGGATCGCTGATGGCGACAAGCGAGGGATCGTCCGCAAGTTCGCCGAGCAGCTTGTCGGCCGCCGGGCACGACGAGCAGCCCTGGCTGGTGAACAACTCGAGCAGCGCCTTCGGTTCGGCGAGAGCGACGCCACAGGTTGCAATTAAAAGCCCGGCGGTGAGGGACGCCGACGCAAGGCGGCCGCGCAGCATTTGCATCTCCACCCCGGCAACCCCTTTTACAGCAGCGATATCGCCCGCCGCTTTGGTAGCGCCGGGAGCAGTCACCCGCCACTCAATTTGAGGTGAGGCATGGAAATTACGCTGCCAAATGGCGCAGGACGTACTGCAAGATGCCACCGTTCTTGAAGTAGTCCAGTTCGTCGACCGTATCGATCCGGCAGATCAGCGGAACGCGCTTGAGTCCGCCGTCGGACGCCACGATCTCGGCGAGCAGGCGCTGGTGCGGCTTGAGATCGCTGTGCAGGCCGCGGATGGTCACCTGTTCATCGCCCTTTAGGCCGAGCGTCTGCCATGACGTGCCTTCCTCGAACACCAGCGGCACCACACCCATGCCGACCAGATTGGAGCGATGGATGCGCTCGAACGATTGCGCAATCACGGCACGCACGCCGAGCAATATCGTCCCCTTGGCCGCCCAGTCGCGCGAGGAGCCGGTGCCGTATTCCTTGCCGGCGAATATCACCAGCGGCACGTGCTCGCTCTTATAGCGCATCGCGGCGTCATACATCGTCATGCGCTGCTTCGAAGGGTAATGCATGGTGAACCCGCCCTCAACGCCCGGCACCATCTGGTTCTTGATGCGGATATTGGCGAATGTACCGCGCATCATCACCTGATGATTGCCGCGCCGCGTGCCGTACTGATTGAAGTCCTTCGGACGGACCTGATGGTCGCGCAGGTATTCGCCTGCGGGGCTTTCCTCCTTGATCGACCCAGCCGGTGAGATGTGGTCGGTCGTGATCGAGTTCGAGGAACAGTCCGATGATGCGCGCGTCGATGATGTCCTCGATCGGCTGGCTGCGCTTCTGCATGTCTTCGAAGTAAGGCGGATTCTGCACGTAGGTGGAGCGGTCGTCCCACTTGTAGGTGAGGCCGCCTTTCACTGCGATTTTGCGCCAGTTGGCATCGCCTTTGAAGACGTCGCCGTATTTGCGCAGGAACATCTGCTTGTTGATATTCTTGCTGATGACTGTTGCGACCTCGCGGCTCGTCGGCCAGATGTCGCGCAAATAGACCTTGCGACCCTTCTGGTCGGTACCGAGCGGCTGCTTGGCCACGTCGATCTGCATGGAGCCCGCAATCGCATAGGCGACGACCAGCGGCGGCGACGCAAGGTAGTTGGCGCGTACGTCGGCATTGACGCGGCCTTCGAAGTTTCTGTTGCCGGAGAGAACTGCGGCGGCGACGAGATCGTTCTTGTTGATCGCCTCGGAAATCTCTTCCGGTAGCGGCCCCGAATTGCCGATGCAGGTTGTGCAGCCGAAGCCGACAAGATTGAAGCCAAGCGCGTCGAGGTAGGTCTGCAATCCCGACTTCTCGTAATACTCCTCGACCACTTGCGATCCTGGCGCGAGCGACGTCTTGACCCACGGCTTCACCGTGAGGCCCTTCTCGACCGCCTTCTTGGCGAGCAAGCCAGCCGCCATCATCACGCTCGGATTCGATGTGTTGGTGCAGGACGTGATCGCCGCGATCACGACATCGCCGTGACCGAGCGTATGCTGGCGCCCGTCGACGGGAACGCGTTTGTCCATCTCGGCGCCTTTGCCGAATTCCTTGTCCATCGAACCAGCAAAGCTGCCTTTGGCTTCCTTGAGCGCAACGCGGTCTTGTGGGCGCTTCGGCCCGGCGAGCGACGGCTCGATCGACGACAATTCGAGCTTGAGCACATCGGTAAATATCGGATCCGGCGTGGACTTGCTGCGGTACATGCCTTGCGCTTTGGCATAGGCGAGCACCAGCGCAATCCGATCGGCAGGACGGCCGGTGTCGCGCAGATAGCGGAGCGTGTCGTCATCGATCGGGAAGAAGCCGCAAGTCGCACCATATTCCGGCGACATGTTGCCGAGCGTGGCGCGGTCGGCGATCGACAGACTTGCCAGACCCGGGCCGAAATATTCGACAAATTTGCCGACGACGCCGCGCTTGCGCAGCATCTGCGTTACGGTCAGCACCAGATCGGTCGCGGTGACGCCTTCCTTGAGCTTGCCGTTCAGCCGCACGCCGATCACTTCCGGCAGCAGCATCGAATAGGGCTGGCCGAGCATCGCCGCCTCGGCTTCGATACCACCGACGCCCCAACCGAGGACCGACAACCCGTTCACCATGGTGGTGTGTGAATCGGTACCGACCAGTGTGTCCGGGTAAGCGAGCTCGGTGGCAACAGACTTGTCGGGGAAGGTGAACTTAGCCTTCGCGGTCCAGACGGTTTGCGACAAGTACTCCAGATTGACCTGATGGCAGATGCCGGTGCCCGGCGGCACTACGCGGAAATCCTCGAACGAGCGCTGCGCCCATTTCAGAAACCGGTAGCGTTCCTGGTTCTGCTTGTATTCCTCCTCGACGTTCTTCTTGAAGGAATCCTTGTGGGCGAAAAAATTCACCGCCACCGAATGGTCGATGACGAGATCGACAGGAACCAGCGGATTGATCTTCTTCGGATCGCCGCCGAGATGCTCCATGGCGTCGCGCATAGCAGCGAGGTCGACCACCGCCGGAACGCCGGTGAAATCCTGCATCAGCACGCGCGCCGGACGGAACGCGATCTCGCGATCTGAGGTTTTGGATTTGAGCCAAAGCGCGACGGCCTGGATGTCCTGCTTGGAGACCGAACGTCCGTCCTCGTTGCGCAGAAGGTTTTCGAGAAGGACTTTCAGCGAAAACGGCAACCGCGAAATCCCCTTCAGCCCATTTTTTTCAGCCGCCGGCAGGCTGTAATAGGCGTAGGTTTTCGAGCCGACCTTGAGCGGCCGAAGGCACTTGAAGCTGTCGAGCGAACCCATGACTTTTTTCCCATCCTCCCGGCGGGCGCCGGGGCGAAATTGGAGGTAATTAATGGCCTTAACAGACCCCAACGAGGGGTTGGTGGTCGGGGGCGGGAGGCGTCGCCGGCGCGGCGCAGCCCTGTTTTTGGCTTATAAGGTCTTTTCTTAATTTGTGCCAGATCAGCAACAAATGGCCGATAAAATGCCGGCCATCCGGTCTTTGCACGCAGCAACCGGACGGGTTTAGCCGGGCCTTGCAATCTGCCCAGGACGTCACCGATGCGGCTTTGTGCTGTTGATCTGGCCTGTCACCGCGGCGGGCGGGACGTCTTCGCCGGCTTAAGCTTTGCCGTGTCCTCGGGCGAGGCCCTGGCCATCACCGGCCGCAACGGAGCCGGAAAATCCTCATTGCTGCGGGCTATCATCGGGCTTTCGCGCATCGCTCGCGGCGGCCTTACGCTTGAACAAGGTGACCCGGAACTGACAATTCCCGAGCAAGCGCACTATCTGGCGCACCAGGACGCCTTGAAGCCAGCGCTGTCGGTCAGCGAGAACCTCCGTTTCTGGGCGGATTTTCTGGGCGCGCGCGGTGCGCATATCCGTCCTGCACTCGATGCGGTCGGCCTCGATGAGCTTGCCGACCTGCCCGCCGCCTATCTCTCGGCTGGGCAACGCCGGCGGCTATCAATCGCCCGCCTGCTGGCTGTGAAGCGTCCGATCTGGCTGCTGGACGAACCGACCAGCACGCTCGATAACGCGGCGCAGGATCAACTCGCCGGCTTCATGCGCGCGCATCTCACCGAAGGCGGCATCATCCTCGCCGCAACGCACGGCGCGCTCGGGCTTGGCGCGACGGCGCAATTGCAACTCGACGGCGTGCGGGCGACTGCCACAGCGGCCATCGCCGATCAGGCGACGCCGTGAGTCCCCTTGCCGCCATCCTCATTCGCGACATGCGCATCGCCGTACGGGTTGGCGGCGGCGCGCTGATGGGCGTTTTGTTCTTCCTGGTCGTGGTGACGCTAGTGCCATTTGCGGTCGGACCGGATCTGGCGCTGCTTAAGCGCATCGGGCCGGCGATCCTGTGGCTCGCGGCGCTGCTGGCCAGCCTGTTGGCGCTCGATCGTTTGTTCGCATCCGATCACGAGGATGGCTCGCTCGATCTCATCCTCATGAGCCGTGCGCCGCTCGAACTCGTGGTGATGGTGAAGGGTATTGCCCATTGGCTCACCACTGGTCTGCCGCTGATCGTCGCGGCGCCGCTGATCGGCCTGTTCCTCAACCTCGACCCGCCATCCGAGGCGGCGCTGGTGCTGACACTGCTCGCCGGCACGCCGGCGCTCACCTTCATCGGTCTGATCGGCGCAGCCATCGCGGTCGCACTGCGCCGTGGCGGCCTCCTTCTTGCCGTGATCGTGTTGCCGTTGACGGTTCCGGTCCTGATCTTCGGCGTCGCCGCCGCGAATGCCGCCATCGCGGGGACCGTGCCGTTCGGTACGCCCTTTACAATCCTTTGTGCGCTGACGCTCGCAAGCCTCGTTGTCGGACCATTCGCCGCGGCCGCCGCACTGAGGCAGGAAATGGAATAGTCATTCTGCTCATGGAAAAGTGAAATCCGGCGGTGGCAGTGGCGCTATAGTGCCCGCCACCGGAACCAGGAAGGAATGATGGCTCTCGCCAATCTCGCTAACCCGTCGCGCTTTCTGATAGTCGCCAACCGCGTGATTCCGTGGTTGGCCGGCCTGACCCTCATCGTGTTCGCCTTCGGCATCGATCAGGCAATGCGGGCGCCTGACGACTATCAGCAGGGCGCGACCGTGAAGATTATGTTCCTTCACGTACCGTCGGCTTGGCTCGGCATGCTGGGATGGGCGGTGATGACGGTTGGTGCGCTCGGCACGCTGGTTTGGCGCCATCCGCTTGCCGACGTTGCGGCCAAAGCGGCAGCGCCGATCGGCGCGGCCTTTACTTTGCTCTGCCTCATCACCGGCTCGCTATGGGGTCGGCCGGAATGGGGCACGTACTGGGTCTGGGACGCCCGGCTCACTTCGGAACTGCTACTGTTCCTGCTCTATCTTGGCGTCATCGCGCTATGGCGTACCGTGGACGATCCATCGCGCGCGGCGCGCGCGGTGGCGATCCTCACCCTCGTCGGCGCCATCGATCTGCCGATCATCAAATTCTCGGTCGATTGGTGGAACACCCTGCATCAAGGTGCATCGGTGTTCCGTCTCGGCGGCTCGACAATCGACTCATCGATCCTGATGCCGCTTTTCGTCATGGCGGCGGCATTCACGCTGTTGTTCGTGACGCTGCATCTTGCGGCAATGCGCAACGAAATCCTGCGCCGCCGGGTGCGGACGTTGCGCCTGATGCAGGCGAGCGCGGTGAGCTGATGGACACGGTAAGCCATACCGGTTTTATCGTGGCATCCTATGCGGCAGCCGCGGTTGTGGTCCTCGGCCTGATCGTGTGGGTGGCCCTCGATTTTCGCACACAACGGCGCAACCTTGCGGATCTCGAAAGCCGCGGCGTCACGCGCCGCTCGGCGCCAGCCGGTCGCGGTATGCAACAAGCGCGCGAGGACGCATGACCGACGCGACAAACGAAAGCGCGCATGCCGGCCGGCGCCGGATCGTCGTGCTGGTGCCGCTCGCCGTCTTTCTCGCGCTCGCGCTGCTGTTTTTCTTTCGCCTCGTGGGCGGCGGCGATCCGTCACTCATTCCATCCGCATTGATCGGACATCCGGCGCCGCAAACCAACCTGCCGCCCGTTGCCGGTCTTGAGCGGGATGGCGCACCAATTCCCGGGATTGATCCGGCAAGTTTCAAGGGCGCGGTGACCGTCGTGAACGTCTGGGCGTCATGGTGCGTGCCATGCCACGACGAGGCGCCGCTCTTGATGCAATTGGCGCAAGACAACCGGCTGCACGTCGTCGGCATCAACTACAAGGATCAGCCGGACAATGCGCGGCGATTCCTTGGCCGTTACGGCAATCCGTTCGCCGCCGCGGGCGCCGACGAGAGCGGCCGCGCCGCGATCGAATGGGGCGTCTATGGGGTGCCGGAAACTTTTGTGATCGGCCGAACTGCCCACATCGACTACAAGCTGGTCGGGCCGATTACCGCAGACAATTTCGAAACGGTGCTCAAGCCACAGCTCGAGAAAGCGCTCGCCGCGGGCTCGTGATCACTCCGGGGCGGAAGCCGGCTCCACGGCGTATTTTTTTAACAACGGGACCTGCAGCGCGCCAAACAGGAAGGTGAGCGGTGTGACGCCGAACACCTTGAAATCGACCCAGACGTTGGTTGAAGTATTCCGCCAGACGATTTCGTTGAGGATCGCGAGCGCGAAAAAGAACAGCGCCCAACGCAATGTCAGCTTGCGCCAACCTTCGTCAGTCAGCTCGAACATCGAGTCGAGCACGGTTGCGAGCAGTGATTTGCCGAAAAAAAGGCCGCCGAGCAGTATGGCGCCGAACAATGCGTAGATGATGGTCGGCTTGACCTTGATAAAGGTCGCGTCGTGCAGAAACAGCGTCAGCCCGCCGAATACGACGACGATGATCGCCGTGACAACCGGCATGATCGGCAGATGCCGCGTCATGGCATAAGAGATCGCCAGTGCCACCAGCACCGCGATCATGAACGTGCCGGTCGCGACAAAAATGTCGTAGCGCGAGTTGGCGTAGAAAAACAGCACAAGCGGCCCGAAATCGAGGGCGAGCTTGAGAAACGGATTGAGCTGCGGCTTTATCGGTGTCATCGAAAATTCTCAGGCAGCATGGTGTGTAGCGCGACGTAACCGTCACTCAATCAGGAATCAAGCCCCACGATGGCATGCGCGAATTCACGCGCCGAAAACGGCGCAAGATCATCGACGCCCTCGCCAACGCCGATGAAGTGAACCGGAACCTGGAACTTGTCGGCGATGGCGACCAGGATGCCACCGCGGGCGGTGCCGTCGAGCTTGGTCATGACAAGCCCGGTGACGCCGACCGCTTTGCGGAAAACCTCCACCTGTAACAGCGCGTTCTGGCCGACGGTGGCGTCGAGCACCAGCAGCACCGCGTGCGGCGCTGACGGATCGACCTTCTTCATCACACGCACGATCTTTTCCAGCTCGCTCATCAGCTCGGTGCGGTTCTGCAAGCGGCCTGCTGTATCGATCAGCAGCACACCGACACCGCGTTCTTTCGCCGCGGCAACCGCGTCGAAGACGAGACCGGCAGCATCCGCGCCGGCTGCGCTGGAGATGAAATCGGCACCGCTGCGCTCCGCCCAGATCTTGAGCTGATCGATAGCCGCGGCCCGGAACGTGTCGCCTGCCGCCACCATCACGGTACGGCCCTCGTCGCGGTACTGCGCCGCCAGCTTGCCGATGGTTGTGGTCTTGCCGGAGCCGTTGACGCCGGCGACGAGAATGACGAACGGCTTGGTTGCCGGATCGATCATCAACGGCTGCGCCACCGGGACGAGCGATTTTTCGACCTCCGCGGCGACCACGGCTTTGACTCCATCCGGAGTGATCGCCGCATCGTGTCGGCTTTCGGTCGAGCGCCGCCGCAATGCGATCCGCCAGCGCGAGCCCGAGATCGGCGCGGACAAGTGCATCATGAATCTCAACCAGCGTGGCGTCGTCGAGCTTGCGCTTGGTCAGAAGATCGGAGACCGCTGTCAATGCCGACGAACTGCGCTTGAGCCCGCCGGCGAGGCGCTGCCACCAGGTTCCGCCAGCTTTTGCCGTTTCGGCGGTGTCGTCTGTCGGACTGTCTTGCATGAGGTACCCGTGATAGCGGTTTAGCCATGACCCCGGAAGAGACGGAATCGCGGCTGCTCTACCGCGATGGGCTGATGCTGGTGATCGACAAGCCCGCGGGACTTGCGGTGCACCGCGGCCCGAAAGGCGGCGCGAGCGTCGAAGACTATTTTGACGGCCTGCGGTTCGGCTTGCCGCGGCCACCGGCGCTGGCGCACCGGCTTGACAGGGACACGTCCGGTTGTCTGGTACTGGGACGCCATCGCAAAGCGCTCGCCGAACTCGGCAAGCTGTTCAAGAACGGTGCCATAGACAAAACGTACTGGGCCATTGTCGAAGGCGGCCCGGATTTGGATAAAGGCACCATCGAACTGGCCCTGGGTCGCCTCGACGATACCCGCGGCTGGTGGATGAAGCACGATCCTGGCGGCAAACCCTCGGTATCGCGATGGACGGTGCTGGGCCGATCCGCCGACGCAAAACTGAGCTGGCTGGCGCTGGAGCCCCTCACCGGCCGCACGCATCAGCTTCGCGTCCATTGCGCCGAAACGGGCTGGCCGATCCTCGGCGATGCGATCTATGGCACAGCGCCGCGTTCCGGCGGCCCCGGCCTGCAACTACTGGCCCGCGAAATCGTCGTGCCGCTCTACAAGAACCGCGCACCGATCCATGTTACCGCGCCGGTGCCGCCCCACATGAAGGAGTGGCTCGCGCAATGCGGCTGGCCGGGAGAGGACGGCGCGGCGTTCTACATCCGCTCCCGCGAAGTCGCGGCCATTCAGTAAATCGTCTCTTTGATGCGTTCCGGCGCGAGGCGGTCGTGGTCGGGCCCGCCCATTTTTCCGTCGGTCAATTCGGCAATGATCGATCCGGGTGTCGGCAATGTCTTGCGATCGACTTTGCTTGCCGGATCCCACAGTTTGGAGCGGATGATCGCCTTGGTGCACTGGAAATAAGCCGTCTGCACCGTCACCACCAGAACGCATTTCGGCGCCTTGCCATTGATGGCGAAGGTTTCCGTCAGTCTCGGATCGGCCGATATCCTGGCGCAGCCGTTGATGCGCATGGTCTCGCCAACGCCGGGAATGAGAAACAACAGCGAGATGCGCGGATCGCGGACGAGATTGCGCAGGCTGTCGATGCGATTGTTGCCGCGGCGGTCTGGAATGACGAGCGTCTTCTCGTCGATAACGCGCACGAAACCTGGAGGGTCACCACGCGGCGAGCAGTCCAGCCCTTCGGGTCCGCTGGTCGCGATGACGACGAACGGCGCTGCTTCGATCAGTTTGCGGTATTGCGGGGTGATGCGGTCGACTTCCTTGATCAGCGCCGGACCGTAAGGCGCATCGGCGTATAGGGATTCGAGCTGCTCGGTCGTCGTGATGGTGTGATCTTGGCCGTCGGCGTCCATCGCACGGTCTCCGCTTTTGGCGCCTGGAGTCTAATCAAGCCGCCAGCAATTGTCTGCCGTTATGCGCGGTTAATTTCAGGTTTAGGATTTGTCCCGGTTCGGTCGCTGCGGATAAAAGGACCGGTGCAAACTGCTCGGTGCGGCCGGCACGATCCGACTCTATGAGGATGCGGCGCGTCATTCCGACTTCGCCATCAAGATGCGCCCGCAACGCCCGCGCGCCGCGCTCGCGCAACAGCCGCGCCCGTTCTTTGATGACGTCGTGAGGAAGCTGCGGCATCCGAGCGGCCGGCGTTCCCGGCCGCGGCGAGAATGGAAAGACGTGCAGATGCGTCAAGCCGCAGGCGTCGACCAGGTCGAGTGAGTTGGCGAACATCTCCTCGGTCTCGGTAGGGAATCCGGCAATCAAGTCAGCGCCGAACGCAACATCCGGGCGCAGCCGGCGCACCTTGTCGCAGAAGGCAATCGTGTCGGCGCGCGAATGCCGGCGCTTCATGCGCTTGAGGATGAGATCATCGCCGGATTGCAGCGACAGATGCAGATGCGGCATCAGCCTGGCGTCGCCGGCAATCGCATCGAGGAGTTCGTCGTCCGCCTCGACGGAATCGATCGACGACAGGCGCAGCTGTTCGAGTTCCGGCACGTGCTTGAGAATCTGCTTCACCAGGCGGCCGAGTTCTGGCGTGCCCGGCAGGCCGGCGCCATAGGCCGTGATATCGACGCCGGTGAGTACGATCTCGCGATAGCCGTTGGCGACCAGCCGGCGCACATCCTCGACCACGGCGCCCATCGGCACCGAGCGCGATTACCGCGGCCATAGGGAATGATGCAGAAGGTGCAACGGTGATCGCAGCCATTTTGCACCTGAACAAAGGCGCGCGCGCGGCCCTCGAAAGCATCGACGAGATGCGCCGCCGTTTCTTTAACCGCCATGATGTCGTTGACGATCGCCTTCGGTGCATCGTCGAGGCTGAGCGCGGCATGCGCCCGCCGCCACGCCGCGCCGTCAAGCTTCTCCGCATTGCCTAAAACCTGATCGGCCTCAACCATGGCGGCAAATGTGTGCGGCTCGGTCTGCGCCGCGCAACCGGTGACGACAATCTTGGCTTGTGGGCGTTCGCGCCGCAGCGCCCGAATCCTCTGCCGCGCCTGACGCACCGCCTCCGCCGTTACCGCGCAGGTATTGACCACGACCGTATCGCGATAGCCGGCGCGCTCCGCCTCGCGACGAATCACTTCAGATTCGGCAGCGTTGAGCCGGCAGCCGAAGGTGACAACGTCGACACTCATTAGATCGCGCCAACGCCGGCAAACAGCGCCGCATCGAAGCGGCCTTTATGCTCGTATTCGGCGGGGCCGGTCATCAGCACGTGATCGTCGCTCTGGCGCCATTCGATGGCGAGATCGCCACCGGGCAGCGTAACCGTGACCTGGCGGCCGGTACGATCGAGTCGCGCCGCGGCAACCGCCGCGGCGCAGGCCGCCGAGCCGCAGGCCTTGGTCAGCCCGGCGCCGCGCTCCCAGGTGCGGATCACTACACGATCGCGCGAGGGCGTCGCCGCGAGCGTGATATTGGCGCGCTGCGGAAAAATCGGATCGCGCTCCAGCCGCGGACCGATGGTACGCAGATCGTAGGCCTGTGGATCGTCAACCCAAAAGATCGCGTGCGGATTGCCCATGCTGACAGCCGAGGGCGAATGCAGGCCCGGCACGTCCGCAACGTTCAAATCGATGGCGCGCGTATCGGGCATCTCGCGGGAGAGCGGAATCTCGTCCCAGCGGAAGTACGGCCGGCCCATGTCGACAGTAAACAGGCCGCTTTCCGCCCGCCAGCACGGTATCAGCCCGGCCGCCGTTTCGAACGTCAGCCTGGCATGCCCGGTCTCGGCGCTGACCAGCGACGCCACGCAGCGCATGCCGTTGCCGCAGGCGCCCGCCTCCGACCCGTCGTTATTGAAAATGCGGACCGAAGCGTCGCTGCCGGCATTCGCCGGATAGAGCGCCATGAGCTGGTCGTAGGGCTCCTGGCGCGCGGCAGCGCGGGCCTCGGCCGCCGCGATCGGGGTTTCCACGATCAGACTTGGCATGCGGCGCAAATCGACAATAACGATCTCGTTGCCGAGACCGTTCATCTTGACGAAGTCGCGATTCGCCAGCGTGCCCATGATAATGCCCGAATGTGCACGACTTATATGAGGTCTTGATGATCGCGCGCCAGTAGCGAAATTGAGCGCAGGGGTCGGGCCGTGTCGTGCTAGAATCTCATTGGGGCGATAGAACCATACGACAACGGCGCCGGCCGGGAGCGCTCGCGTCGCCAGTGTCGAGGAGAATCTGATGTTGCTGCGCTTTGCGCTCGGCGTGGCGGGTTTCGCCATTGCCACAACACTGGCGCTTGCCGAGCCGATGCCCGCGTCGGCGCAGGCGACACCCCCGGCAGATGCTCCGCCGGCCACGATCGCACCATCCGGCGAGCCGTTCGGCGAGGACACTACGCTCACAGCGAAGCCGATCGTGTACCTGAAGGGCACCGGGACCTGGGACAACGCGTTCCAGACGATTACGGCTTCGTTCAAGAAGCTCCAAGCCTACACCGACAAGGAAGGGCTCAAGCCGGACGGCTTGCAGATGACGATCTTCACGTCGACCGACGATGCCGGGTTCCAATTCCAGGCCGCCGTGCCGATCGCCGAGGCACCGAAGAACCCGCCGCGTGGCGACATCGCGCTCGGCCAATCACCGGAAGGGCACGCCCTGAAATTCATCCATCACGGTACCTATGACGACCTGGACAATACATACGAGGCGATCACGAATTTTCTCGACGACAAGCGGCTCGAAGCCAAGGATATGTTCATCGAGGAGTACGTGACCGATCCGGTGACCGCCGACCCCAAGAAGCTCACCGTCAACGTCTACGTTTTGCTGAAGTAGCGCCGGGATTTTCGCGCCTCGGTCATCGGCGCTTACAACTGCCATATCTCGCCCGGCCGCAAAGCGCGAAAGCGTTCAGCCGAAATTCCGGCGCTTCGCAAGGCTTCGGCCAGCGCGAGGGGCGGCGCATCGATCGCTTCGTCGGTGAGCTGAAACGTGCCGTAATGATGCGCGAGCGCGAATTCAGCGCCGCAATCGATGAAAGCTTGCACCGCCTCGGCCGGATTCAAGTGCTGGTCGCGCATGAACCAGCGCGGCTCATAGGCGCCGATCGGCAGAATGGCGAGCCGGAACGGTCCGTTGCGCTCGCACGTCCGGCGGAACAGCCGGCCATCGCCATAGCCGGAATCAGCAACGAAATAGATCCGCCCGCACGGCGTCTCGATCACGAATGACGCCCATAGCGACATGTTGCGGTCGGAAAGATTGCGCGCCGACCAGTGTCGTGTCGGCACCAGAGTCACTGCAGCAGCCGCGCCGAGTTCGACGCGGGTGTCCCAATCGTAGGCTTCGGCCGCGATCGCGGGATCGGCGTTGCGCATGATGGTGTCGTTGCCGAGCGGGGTGATGACGCGCGGGCGATGCGAGGCTGCGAGTCGCGACAGCGTCGCGAGATCAAGATGATCGTAATGGGCGTGCGAGACCAAGACGACGTCGATCGGTGGCAGATCGGCGAACGCGACGCCGGGGTCGTTGACCCGCTTCGGCCCGATGTTGCGGAACGGCGACGCCCGCGTCGACCATACCGGATCGAGCAGGATATTGAGACCCGCCGTTTGAATGAGGAAACTCGCGTGGCCGATATACGAGATACGGCAGGCCGCGCCGGTCACGCGCGGCGGCGGGCGATCGGCATAAGGCGACGGCGCCCAGGCCGGCCATTTTGCCCTGGTGCCGCGCCAGCGGCGCACCAGGAGCCACCGCAACAGGTCGAGCCGGTTCCTCGGGGGCGCACCCTGGGCATCGAAGAAGCGTTCGCCGTCGAAATGATCGGAGACCGGGCCGTTGTAATATCGCGACATTCTGTTGCCACTATACCGCAATTGAGTGCGCCGGATCGGCAATGGGCCGGTTGACGTGGGCTGCCCCCGCCCCTATTTTCCGACCGCTCTCGCAAGAGAACGATTGCAACCGCCGACCGGCCCCTGAGACCGGAGGTAACCGCCCGACAGCGCAATGCGCCCTCGGGCGTACAATGTGTTGGCACAGGCCGCCCGCAGGGGACGGCCGTGCTGAGAGGACGCAGATTTTGTTTGACAGTCTTTCGGAACGGCTGAGTGCGGTCCTCGACCGCCTGACCCGGCGTGGCGCGCTGTCGGAGGCGGACGTTGATGACGCATTGCGCGAAGTACGGCGCGCGCTGCTCGAAGCCGACGTCGCGCTCGACGTCGCCCGCAGCTTTACCGAGGAGGTGAAGAAGCGGGCGGTCGGGGTCGAAGTCATCAAGTCGGTCACGCCCGGCCAGATGGTCGTGAAGATCGTCCACGATCAATTGATCCAGACGCTGGGCTCGGATGCGCAGCCGATCGATCTCAATGCGGCCGCGCCGGTCGTCATCATGATGGTTGGACTGCAAGGGTCGGGCAAAACCACGACCACGGCCAAGATCGCCAAGCGGCTCACCGATACCGCCAAACGCAAAATCCTGATGGCGTCGCTCGACACGCGCCGGCCGGCCGCGATGGAACAGCTCGCGGTCCTGGGCAAGCAAGTTGGCGTCGAGACGCTGCCGATCGTCGCCGGCCAGACCCCCGTCCAGATCGCGATGCGCGCGGTGCAGGCCGCGCGGCTCGGCGGCCATGATGTCGTGATGCTCGACACCGCGGGCCGCCTGACCCTCGACGAAGCGATGATGGCCGAGGCAGCCGAAGTTCGCCGCGCCGCCGATCCCCATGAAGTGTTGCTGGTCGCCGACGCACTGACCGGTCAGGACGCGGTCAATCTGGCGCGCTCCTTCAATGAGCGCGTGGGCTTGACCGGTATCGTACTGACCCGCATCGACGGCGACGGCCGTGGCGGCGCGGCCTTGTCCATGCGCGCCGTCACCGGCAAGCCGATCAAACTGCTGGGCACCGGCGAAAAGCTCGACGCCATCGAGGACTTTTATCCGGCGCGCATCGCCGACCGCATCCTCGGCATGGGCGACATCGTTTCGCTGGTGGAAAAGGCCGCGTCGACCATCGACGCAGAGAAGGCGGCGCGCGTCGCCGAGAAAATGCGCAAGGGCGCATTCGATCTGTCCGATCTGCGTGAGCAGATCGTGCAGATGCAGCACATGGGCGGCATGAGCGGTTTGATGTCGATGATGCCGGGCGTCGCCAAGATCAAAAATCAGCTTGCCGAGCGTAATCTCGACGAAACGGTACTCAAGCGCCAGGTGGCGATCATCGATTCGATGACGCCAAAGGAACGGCGTAATCCCGACGTGCTCAAAGCGAGCCGCAAGCGGCGCATTGCGGCCGGCTCCGGTACCAAGCCCGAGGACATCAACCGGCTTTTGAAAATGCACCGCACCATGGGCGACGTGATGAAGGCGATGGGCGGCGCCAAGCGCGGACCCATGGCCGGTCTTGCCAATATGCTCGGCTTCGGCGGCGGCGGCGCACCGAGCCCCGAGGAAATGGCGAAGCTTGCACAGCAAATGCCTGGCGGCCTGCCGCCCGGAATGCCAGGCGCGCCGGGCCTGCCGCCGAATTTTCCCGGCGCGCCCGGTGGCCTGGCGCGCGGACTTCCGGGCCTCGGCCCAAAGCTCCCCGGCGGTTTTCCCGGACTTCCCGGAATGGGAAAGAAGAAATGATCGCTTTCATCTGCAATTCGAACATCAAACGAAAGGAAACTAGATGCTCGTAATTCGTATGGCGCGTGCCGGCACCAAGAAGCGGCCCGTCTATCACATCGTCGTGGCCGACAGCCGCAGCCCGCGCGACGGGCGCTTCATCGAGCGCCTGGGCTATTTCAATCCGCTGTTGCCTAAAGAAAAGACCGAGCGGCTGAAGCTCGATCTGGAGAAGGTCAAGGCGTGGATGGCCAAGGGCGCGCAGCCGTCGGATCGCGTCATGCGCTTCCTCGACGCCGCCGGTATCCTGAAGCGCCCCAAGCGCAACAATCCGGAACGGGCAGTCCCGCGCAAGGAACGCAAGGCGAATGAAGAGGCCGCCAAGGCTGCCGCGGCCGCAGCGCCAGCCGCTGCCAAGACGCCCGCAACGCCTCCGGCCGCCTAACAGGCGCAATAATGGCAGGCGGGGCGCGCATCTGCCTCGGTCAAATTGGCGCCGCGCACGGTTTGCGCGGCGAGGTACGACTGCACTCGTTCACGTCCGATCCGTCGGCGATCGCCCGCTACGGCCCACTCGAAACCGACGACGGCCGTACCTTTGAGATCGAGTTGCTGCGGCCGGCCAAAGATCACTTCGTCGCGCAGCTCGTCGGAATACACGGCCGCAACGCCGCCGAGTTGCTGACGAACGTCAAGCTCTACGTGCCGCGCGAGCGGCTGCCCGAGCCGGAGGCCGGCGACGAGTTCTATCACGCCGATCTCGTCGGGCTCGCTGTCGTCGATCGCGCCGGCCGGCAACTCGGCTCCGTGGTCGCGGTCCATAATTTCGGCGCCGGCGATCTGATCGAGCTGCGGCTTAACACCAGCGACAAGACCGAATTGGTGCCTTTCGACGAGGCGACCGTGCCGGAGATCGATCTTGCCGCGGGACGCCTCGTCGTCGAACTCCCGGCGGAGTGTGAGTGAGATGTGGCGCGCCAGCGTTCTCACCATTTTCCCCGATATGTTTCCCGGACCACTGGGCGCGAGCCTTGCCGGCAAAGCTTTGGCGGCGGGTGCGTGGTCGCTCGATGTCGTCGATATCCGGACGTTCGCGACCGACAAACATCGCACCGTCGACGACACGCCCGCTGGCGGCGGCCCGGGCATGGTGATGAAGGCCGACGTCCTCGGCCGCGCCGTCGACGCAACCGCGACCGACGCGCGTCCGCGCCTTCTCATGTCGCCGCGCGGCACGCCGCTGACGCAAGCCCGCGTCGAAGCGCTGACAGCCAAGCAGGGAGTCCTGCTTGTCTGCGGCCGGTTCGAGGGTATCGACGAGCGCGTCATCGCGGCGCGCGGCCTCGAAGAAATCTCGGTCGGAGATTACGTGCTGTCCGGCGGAGAGATCGCGGCGATGGCATTGCTCGATGCTTGCGTGCGGCTGCTTCCGGGCGTCATGGGCAAGCCGGAATCCGGCGCCGAGGAGAGTTTCGCCGACGGCCTGCTGGAATATCCGCAATATACCCGCCCGCAACTCTGGGAGGACCGTCCGATCCCGGAAATCCTCACCTCGGGCGACCACGGTAAAATTGCCGTCTGGCGCCGCGCCGAGGCCGAGCGGCTGACCAAGGAGCGCCGCCCGGACCTCTGGGCGGCCTTTCTGAACCGCTTCGGCGGCGGCTCGCGAACCGCATG
Source organism: uncultured Alphaproteobacteria bacterium (assembly GCA_963813825.1). Lineage (GTDB taxonomy): Bacteria > Pseudomonadota > Alphaproteobacteria > Rhizobiales > Xanthobacteraceae > BOG-931. The sequence goes on along the minus strand of CAWFBB010000024.1, from coordinate 16,024 downwards.
ACCAGAGGGTGACAAAGGCCGCCGGGTGGCGTAGAAGCTGCGCCAACCCGTTAAGCCCCGGTCGGAGCCGCGCGCACGCCAGGCGCAGCCCATGGAGAATTCGCCGTGAATCTGCTCAAGGAAGTCGAAAACGAACAGGTGGCAAAGCTCTCTGCCGGTAAGGAAATCCCCGATTTCCGGCCCGGCGATACGGTGCTTGTCAACTACAAGGTGGTCGAAGGCGAAAGGAGCCGCGTGCAGGCCTACGAGGGCGTCTGCATCGGCCGCGCCGGCGCCGGACTGAACGAGAATTTCACCGTGCGCAAGATTTCGTACGGCGAAGGCGTCGAGCGCGTCTTCCCGCTTTATTCGCCGATGATCGATTCGATCAAGGTCGTGCGCCACGGCAAGGTGCGGCGCGCCAAGCTCTATTATCTGCGCGGCCTCCGCGGCAAGTCTGCCCGCATTAGCGAGCGGCAAGAACACGTGGCCGAAGGCGGCAAGGAAAAGGCTGCGAAGTAATACGACACGCCGCGCGGGCCTTTAATCAATCACCGAGCCCACAGTGCTTTCGACGCAAGACGTGCTCCTTGCGCAAGCGCGGAGAGTTTTGCCCAGACGAGCTCATCGTGCAGCCGGGATCCCAGCCCGCAATCGGTTCCCGCAATCACGTTCTCCCGTCCCACCGCCTCGGCAAAATTTCGAATGCGCCGTGCGATCAGCTCGGGATGCTCGACAATGTTGGTCGCGTGGCTGACCACGCCCGGCATGATGATCTTGCCCGGGGGCAGTTTGATGTCCTTCCAGATCGTCCATTCGTGCTCGTGCCGAACGTTCCCGGCCTCGAAACTGGTGCACTGCGCGCGCACCTCGAGCACGAGATCGATGATGTCCTTGAGCGGCAGATCGTGGGTATGCGCGCCATGCCAACTGCCCCAGCAGAAGTGATGGCGCACGCGATCCTCCGGTAAGCCCGACAGCGCGTGGTTGAGCGCATCGATGCGAATTTTCAGATGCCGCCGGTACTCCGCAACGGTCGGTGCCGGCTTGATCATGTCCCACGACGTCGCAACACCGGGATCGTCGATCTGCAAGATGAAGCCGGCATCGACCACCGCGCGATATTCATCGCGCAGGGCGTCCGCCAGAGCGAAAACGAATTCCTCGTCACTGCCGTAATGCTCGTCGAAGATGTGGTGATCGAGCCACCCCGGTGCGAACACGCAGATGAACGCTTCCTCCGCACCCCCGGCGGCGGTCAGCGCCTCCTTGAAGACGCCGATCTCGCGCTGGATCGCGTCCGTCGCCCGGCCCTTGATCGGACCGGTAACGACCATTTTATGCGGCGGAGAAAACCGGGGTTCTTCTCCGGGAACGCAGAACATCGTGCCAACGCGATCCATGTCGGCGTAGAGTTTTTGGAACACGTCGCGTTCGCGGGTTTCTTCCCGCGCCGCCGCCCGTTCGCCCGGCCGGAGCTGGCGCGGCGTCACGCCGCTCCAATTGCTGGGCGTAGTAGAGAAAATTCCGGCCATTCCAGAATTCCCCGTCGCCGACGCAGTCAATTCCGATTTGGACTTGCTTGCGGATGATCGCGGCGACCTGCCCGGCAGACTGTCGGACTGCGGCGCCACGGCCGGCAACTTGCCGGCATGGGAGGTTCTGATCGCGGTTTCGCTGCGTTTCATGTCGGCGGTGCTCCCTGGACCCGGCGAGCTTACCGCATGGCTGGCACCGGCAGAATAGCCGCCCTTTTCCTCGCGCTCGCGAGGCGCTAAAGGACGGCCCAAGCCCTATATCTGTCGGGCAAGGAAACACGGCGAGAGCAGTAAAAATGGCCAAAGCCCGCACCCTCTACGACAAAATCTGGGAAGATCATCTGATCGAGGACGATCCGGGCGGCGCCTCGCTCATCTATATTGATCGCCACGTCGTCCACGAAGTGACCAGCCCGCAGGCCTTCGAGGGCTTGCGCCTTGCCGGCCGCAAAGTCCGCGCACCGGACAAGACATTGCTGGTGGTTGACCACAATGTGCCGACTACCAATCGAAACCTGCCGAACCCCGACCCGGAGAGCGCGGCGCAAATCAAATATCTCGCCGAGAACGCCAAATTCTTCGGCCTCGAATATTACGACGAGTTCGACAAGCGCCAAGGCATCGTTCACATCATCGGTCCGGAGCAGGGCTTTACGCTGCCGGGCGTGACGCTGGTCTGCGGCGACAGTCACACCGCGACCAACGGCGCGTTCGGCGCGCTCGCTTACGGCATCGGCACGTCGGAAGTCGAGCACGTGCTGGCGACGCAGACGCTGATCCAGTCGAAGTCGAAAAATATGCGCGCGGTCGTCGACGGCAAGCTGCCGGAGGGCGTCACCGCCAAAGACATCATCCTCGCCATCATCGGTGAGATCGGCACCGCCGGCGGCACCGGCTACGCGCTCGAATATGCCGGTGAGGCGATCCGCGCGCTGTCGATGGAAGGCCGCATGACCGTGTGCAACATGTCGGTCGAGGCCGGCGCCAAGGCCGGCTTCATCGCGCCCGACGAGAAGACTTATGCCTATCTCAACGGCCGCCCCAAAGCGCCGAAGGGCAAGGATTGGGACGCCGCGCTGCGCTATTGGGAGACGCTGCGCTCCGACGACGGCGCGCATTTCGACCGCGAGATAAAGCTCGATGCCGCAAAGCTGCCGCCGCTCGTGACCTGGGGCACCAGCCCCGAGCAGGTCGTCTCGGTTGGCGGCCGCGTACCGAACCTTGACGGCATCACCGACGAAGGCAAGCGCGAGTCCATTCAGCGCGCGCTGGATTACATGGGGCTGAAAGGCGGCGAGAAAATTTCCGATATCGCCGTCGATCGCGTATTCATCGGCTCCTGCACCAACGCGCGCATCGAGGATTTGCGCGCGGTTGCCAAGGTGGTCGACGGCAAACACGTCAACGCCAAGGTCAACGCCATGATCGTGCCCGGCTCTGGCCTCGTTAAAGAGCAGGCCGAATCCGAAGGCCTCGACAAGATTTTCGTCAAGGCCGGTTTTGAATGGCGTGAGCCGGGTTGTTCGATGTGCCTGGCCATGAACCCCGACAAGCTCGCACCGGGGGAACGCTGCGCCTCAACCTCGAACCGCAACTTCGAAGGCCGCCAGGGCTACAAGGGCCGCACCCACCTGGTGTCGCCCGCAATGGCCGCTGCCGCCGCGGTCGCCGGACATTTCGTCGATATCCGCGAGTGGAAGTGAGAGCGCTGCATTCGCGAATGGGTCCGGCGCGCGGTGGCCGGCCCGTTGGCGGTGCATGACAGCGTACTAACCCCGCACCCACCAGCAGTGTTTTTGCGGAAAGAGCACCGTACCGCTTGGCCGGTATTGCAGTTCGTACCAATCGACGCAGCGCCGGTAGAGCAGAGGCCTCGGATGGATTTCGATGCGCGGCCGCGCGCGGGTCGGCGTCGGTACGATCTGGTCGCCGACTTGCGCGGTTTGCGGCGTCTGGGCCACCGCGAGATTTGGCGCAGCGGGAAACGCCACGATTATGGCGCCAGCCACGATGAACGATTTCACTGACATTGCCACCTCGCCGGACGCTGCGCTCGCCGCTTCACGAGCCCTAGTCTGCCACGTTACAACAACAATATGGCTGATATCGGTTCCGATCCGCCGCCCGGCGCCCGGTGAAGGCGCCCTCGCTCGTGGAGTTCGAAGTCCTGGCCGGCGAGGTATTTCGCCAGCTGCCAAAGGAGTTTCGCGAATTGTGCACGGACCTGGTCATCCAGGTCGACGACTTTCCGACCCAAGAGGTGCTCGACGCGATGCAGGCCGAGACCGAGTTCGATCTGCTCGGGCTGTTTCACGGCGTCGGCCTGCCGTTCCGCACCGAGAGCGCGCCGGTGCAAATGCCCAATATGATCTGGCTGTACCGGCGTCCGATCCTCGATTACTGGGCCGAGCACGATGAGACGCTCGGAACGATCGTTCGCCACGTTCTGGTGCACGAGATCGGTCATCATTTTGGCTTGTCGGATGCCAACATGGAAGCAATCGAGCAAGCTTCCGACTGAACACCAGGAGCGATGTCATGAGAATAGACGGTGGATGTCACTGCGGCGCAATCAAGGTCGAAGGCGAGGCCGATCCGGAGAAAGCGCAAATCTGCCACTGCACGGATTGTCAGACCTCGACCGGCACGGCGTTTCGCATTTCGATCCCTGTTGCCGGCAATACGTTCAAGATGACGGGGCAGCCTACCATTTATGTGAAGACAACCGCCGACAGCGGCAAACTGCGCGCGCAGGCATTTTGCGGCAAATGCGGCACGCCGATTTATTCCACGACGGTGGGAGAAGGCCCGCAGCCTTCCTACACGGTGCGCGTCGGCATTTTGCGTCAGCGCGATCAGCTCGCCCCGCGCCGGCAGCAATGGTTTCGGTCCGCACGCCCGTGGGTCACCGAGCTCGGCGACGTGACGAAGAGTGAGAAGCAGGCACAAGCCTAGAGCCAGAAGCACAGATCGTCCGTGCAATGATCTTTTCGCCAAGGAGGGAGTGCCATGATTGTTACGGTCTTTCGATCGCGCTTACGAGCTGGGGTCGGCGTTGACTATGGTGCCTTGTCCGATCGCATGGTCGAGCTCGCCCGGACCATGCCTGGCTATGTTTCAAGCAAGGACTTTTTGGCCGGCGACGGCGAACGCGTGACCATCGTCGAGTTTGCGGACGAGGAGGGCCTTCTCACGTGGCGAACCAACCCTGAGCACATTGCGGCGCAGAAACTGGCTCGCCAAAAATATTACAGCGAATATCGTATTCAGGTCTGCACTCTCGACCGCGAATCGAAGTTCAAAGCCGATGCTGCGGCGGCAAAGCGGGCTTGACCCGCGCCCAGCGAGTCGCCATTAAACGTCGCAACGGACGTATGTCAGGAACCCGGGATGGAAAAGTTCACAACCCTCGAGGGCGTCGCGGCACCTCTTAAAATGATCAATATCGACACCGATATGATCATTCCAAAGCAGTATCTGAAAACCATCAAGCGGACCGGCCTCGGCACGGGCCTGTTCGCCGAAAAGCGCTTTCGCGACGACGGCAGCGAGAATCCGGATTTCGTGCTCAACAAGCCGGCCTACCGCAAATCGAAGATCCTGGTTGCCGGCGACAATTTCGGCTGCGGCTCCTCGCGCGAGCACGCACCCTGGGCGCTGATGGATTTCGGCATCACCTGCGTGATCTCCACCTCATTCGGCGACATCTTTTACAACAACTGCTTCAAGAACGGCGTTCTGCCGATCAAAGTGTCTCCGGAAGATCTGGAAAAGCTGTTCGACGACGCCGACCGCGGCGCCAATGCGACGCTGACCGTCGATCTCGAAAAACAGGAAATCCGCGGCCCCGACGGAGGTGTGGTCAAATTCGATATCGATCCGCACCGCAAGAAATGCCTGCTCAATGGCCTCGACGATATCGGGCTGACGATGGAAAAGCAGAGCAAGATCGGCAGTTTCGAAAACGCCGCCAAGGCATCGCGGCCCTGGGTGTAGGCGGCGAATCCCAACAATCCAATTACGCCGCTTCGACGTGAACGACGTCATAGAGGCAGGGTTCGATCTCCCGTACCAACTCGCCGAATCGTGGCCATTTTTTCCGAAACTCAGGAGAGTGATGCGCCGCAGCAAGCTTGTCGGCATTCGTCCATTGGACGTAATTGACGATATGGCTGCCGTCCTTGCTACGGTGCAGATTCACCGATACGAAGCCGGGTTGTTTCGCCATGAAACGGGCGCGTTCGACCATCAGACGGAGAATTTCGTCCTGATTGTCGGGACCCATCTTCACCGTGGTGATTTGCGTGCAAATGCCGTTGCGTTCGCTTATGTCGGACATGGATGCGTCTCCTGGAAACGACCTATAAGCGGATAACGCATGTCCGGGCGGCAGGTTTCGCTGGCCGAAACAGATAGCGACGCGATCAATATGGCCCTCGTTCAAAGTCCGGAATCATGACCGCTGCAATCTCCGTCGCCAATCTCTCCAAGACTTACGCTTCCGGCTTTCGGGCGCTCAAAAACATCAACCTGGACATCCGCGACGGCGAAATTTTCGCTCTTCTCGGCCCCAACGGCGCCGGCAAAACGACGCTGATCAGCATTATTTGCGGCATCGTCAGTCCCTCCACCGGCACGGTGACTGTGGACGGCCATGACATCATTTCGGATTACCGCGCCGCCCGCTCCCTGATCGGGCTGGTGCCGCAGGAATTGACCACCGACGCCTTCGAAACACCGCCGGCGACCATGCGTTTTTCCCGCGGGCTTTTCGGCAAGCCGGCAAACCCCGCGCACATCGAAAAAGTCCTCAAGGAACTCTCTTTGTGGGACAAAAAAGACGACAAGATCAGAATGTTGTCGGGCGGCATGAAGCGCCGGCTGATGATCGCCAAGGCGCTGGCGCACGAGCCGCGCATCCTGTTCCTCGACGAACCATCCGCCGGCGTCGACGTCGAACTGCGCAAGGACATGTGGCAACTGGTGCGCGAACTGCGCGCCTCCGGCGTCACCATCATCCTCACCACCCATTACATCGAAGAGGCGGAGGACATGGCCGACCGGGTCGGCGTCATCAACAACGGCGAGATCATCCTGGTCGAAGACAAGGCCGAGCTGATGCGCAAGCTCGGCAAGAAGCAATTGACGCTCGAGCTACGCGAGCCGCTTACCGCAGTGCCGGCGGCACTCGCAACCTACAAACTAAGTCTGTCAGGCGGCGGCAGCCAGTTGACCTACACCTACGATACCAAGAGTGAATACACCGGCATCACGGCGTTGCTCGACGACCTCGCGCAGGCGGGCATCAAATTCAAGGATCTACAAACGACGCAGAGCTCGCTGGAGGACATTTTCGTCGGCTTGGTGAGGGAAGGACAATGAACCTCTACGCCGTGCGCGCAATCTACGTTTACGAAATGGCGCGAACCGGGCGAACGCTGTTCCAGAGCGTCGTCTCCCCGGTGATCTCGACCTCGCTTTATTTCGTCGTGTTCGGCGCCGCGATCGGCTCACGCATCACCCAGATCGAAGGCGTGCCCTACGGCGCGTTCATCGTACCGGGCCTGATCATGCTGATGCTGCTGACGCAAAGCGTAACCAACGCTTCGTTCGGTATCTATTTTCCCCGCTTCGTCGGCACCATCTACGAGCTTCTTTCGGCGCCGGTGTCACCGTTCGAAATCGTGCTCGGCTATGTCGGCGCGGCGGCAACCAAGTCGATCATTCTGGGCTTGCTGATCCTCGCTACGTCCGGCCTGTTCGTGCCACTGCATATTTCGCACCCATTCTGGATGCTTGCCTTTCTGGCGCTGACCGCGCTCAGCTTCAGCCTGTTCGGCTTCATTCTCGGGCTATGGGCCGATGGCTTCGAGAAATTGCAGATCGTGCCGCTATTGATCATCACGCCGCTGACGTTTCTCGGCGGCACCTTTTATTCGACCAGCGTGTTGCCGCCGTTCTGGCGCACAGTTACGCTGTTCAATCCACTGGTTTATCTGATCTCAGGTTTCCGCTGGAGCTTTTTCGGCATCGCCGACGTGAACGTCGAAATCAGCGTGGCCATGACCTTTCTGTTCCTGGTGGTTTGCATGGCGATCGTCTGGTGGTTCTTCAAGACCGGATATCGGCTGAAGAACTAGGAGCATCGGCGGGCGTTTCTTTGGATGCTCGGGTGGGCGGCCGCCACATGACATGACAACACTCACAACCATGATTGGACAGGCCACGATCGCCGCTCTATCCATTAGCGAACCTATCGAGAGACAAACGCGAGCCCAACATGACTGACACACCTGAATACACGCCGCCGGAAGTCTGGGTCTGGGAGAAAGACGACAGTCCCAAATGGCGCTATGGCAATACCAATCGCCCTATCGCGGGCGCGACGCATGAGAAGGAATTGGCGCGCGGAAAGCATCCGCTTCAGCTCTATTCACTAGCGACGCCAAATGGCGTCAAGGTTACTATCATGCTGGAGGAATTGCTCGCCGCCGGTCATAGCGGAGCGGAATATGACGCTTGGCTGATCCGGATCGGTGAGGGTGATCAGTTTGGTACCGGATTTGTCGGGGTGAACCCGAATTCCAAAATCCCGGCACTCATGGACTATAGCGAGCAGACGCCGCGACGCGTGTTCGAATCCGGCGCGATCCTCCTCTACCTGGCAGATAAATTCGGCGCGTTTCTGCCAAAGGATCGCGGCAAGCACACCGAGGCGCTGAACTGGCTGTTCTGGCAAATGGGTTCAACACCATATCTCGGCGGCGGCTTCGGGCATTTCTATGCCTATGCTCCGGTGAAGATCAAATACGCCATCGACCGTTTTACAATGGAAGTAAAACGCCAGCTCGATGTGCTCGACCGGCGGCTTGCGGACAATCAATTCATCGCCGGCGACGAATATACGATCGCCGATATGGCGATCTGGCCGTGGTACGGCAACGGCATGTTGAACGGCGCCTCCTACAACGACCCGCGTAAGTTCCTGCAGACGCACGAATATAAAAACCTGACGCGCTGGACGAAAGAAATCGGCGCGCGCCCGGCCGTCAAGCGGGGGCGAATGGTCAACCGCGCCAGCGGGCCGCCTGAAGAACAAATGCACGAGCGCCATAGCGCCAGCGATTTCGAGACAAAGATGGGACAAGATCGACGCGCGCCGGCAACCTCATCGTAATCCCAACCTCGCTAGCATTGCGGGGTTGAGTGGTGCGTTGCCCGCCAAACCCGGTGCCGCGCCTACTCGGCCGCTGCAGCCGTCTCGCCGGTCGCGCCGCTGAAGGCAGGCGCGATGTCGCCCATGAAACGGTGCATCTGCTCGCGCACATAGGCGTCGGGGCGATTGCCGAAGTTGAAGTAGAGGATGACCTCGTCGATGCCGACCGCTTCGACCCGCTTCAAGGTGTCAATGATCTGCTGGGGCGAACCATAAAGTAGCGAATTGTCGTCGAAGTCGGAAGCTTTGGCGTCATTGAGCCGCTCGCCCATCTTCTTGAAGTACTGCATTGTTGGCGGCAGCGCGCCCTTGCCGCCATGGCTCATCGTCTTGCGCAAGCCCGCCATCGTAATGTAGCTGACCATCCGCTCCAGTGCGCGCTGACGCTCGTCCTCACCCTCGCCGATGTTGATAAAGTAGCTGCACTTGACTTTCTGCGCCGGCTTTCCCGCCTTCTCGCAAATCTCCCGATAGGTGCTCACGGCATTGCCCAAGCTGCCGAACAGAACGGTTGTCGCGAACGGCGCCAGCAGCAGATTCCAGTCCCACTTCGCGGCCAATTCCATTGAGAAGCGCGAGAACGAGCCCATGTAGGGTCTAAAGTCCTTTTGCAAAGGCTTGGGAGAGACCTCAACGTCTTCGAAATTGTAGAACCGGCCCTTGAAGTTGAATGGCTGGGTTTCGGTCCAACAGCGCATCAACAGTTCGATGCCTTCGCTGAACTGCTCAGCGGAAACCTGGAAATCGGTATTGAAGGGCGTGAACTCATGACTGTCGTAGCCGCGCCCTGCCGCGAAATCCACGCGCCCGCCGGACAGTTGGTCAAGCGTCGCCCATTCCTCCGCGACGTGGATCGGGTGGTGGATCGGCAGCACGACGACGGCCGGGGCAAGCCGCAGGCGCGTCGTGGAGGCGGCAATATTGGCCAGCACCACCGCGGGCACCGACACGCAGCCGCGCCGGTTGAAGTGGTGCTCTCCAATCCAGGCCGAGTTGAGTCCTAGCTTCTCGGCCAACACCGCCTGGTCGCGTATCTCAACCAGGAACTGCTCGGGCGAGCGCGGATTGTCGGGGTAGCGGTTGTCGCTCAGTGTGAAATAGCCGAATTTCATGGCGGCGGTTGGCTCCTTTGGTCAACGCATCATGGAGCTGGAGGGGAAGCGTCGGGACAGCCCGGCCGTAGCGGCAATTGCCGATCGGCCAGAGCCGGCACCATAATGCGGCGCCCTAGAGCCAGTTGAGCGGGCCGAGGAAGTCGCGCTTTCCGAGCGGCACGCCGCGATGACGAAGGATGTTGTACGCTGTCGTGACAAAGAAGAAAAAATTCGGCAGGGCAAACTGTTGCAGATAGTCGTTGCCTTTCATTTTCCGGGCATTGGCGCCGCCAGTCCAAGCGATGACCTTGTCCTCCGCACCGTCGAGCTGTGCGCGAGTAAGGGACTTCACAAAGCCCAGGGCGGTTTCGACGCGGCTCTTGGCGGCGGCGAAACTGGCGTCGTCGACGGCCGGCAACGCGGGGGGAGTAATGCCAGCCAGGCGGCCGCCAGTGTTCATGGCGAAATCCGCAGACTGACGGATCTGACGGGCGAGGCAGAACATGTCGGGATACAACCGGTCCTGCAGCAAGGCCGATTCCTCGATCTTGTTAGCGGCACAATGCGCGGCAGCCTTGTCGATAATGCCGGCCAGCGCGCCAAGCTGCTGGGCGCAGGGAGTTACAGCCGCGTCATACAACGAATACGCCATTTCGGTTTCTCCTTCAGGTGGGGATTTTATGGGAGAGACCATAGGGGAAGCCCGGTCCTCCTGCCAACCGGTCTTGCAAAGCAGACATCGACTGAGCCGAACCTCAGAACCGATTTATGAATACATGGCCTATAGGGCGCGTATTCATAAACAACGGCGGTCCCGATGTCCGCCGTTGGGGGAGAACCGGACATCGCAACGGCGACGAATTTGGCGTGAAGGCGCTATCGCACATAAAAAAGGAGGCGGAACTTTCGCTCCGCCGCCTAGTTTAGGCCTGCACCAGTGGAGATTACGAGAACAACTTAAGGACCGACTGATTCGCCTGATTGGCGATGGACAGTGCGGAGATTTCAAGCTGCTGCTGAGTTTGTTCGGTGAGCAGGTCGGCACTCGCCGCATTCTGATCGACGGCCACGAGGTTGGCAGCACCCGTCTGCAAGGTGTTGATCAGGCTCGTGGTGAACGTCTGCCGGGTCCCAATGACTCCCGAATTGGTGCCGAACGTCTCGGTCTGGCTTTGCACCTGCGCTATCGCGGCATTGAGCGACGTGATTGTCCCTGTGAGCGTGCCGTTGTTCTGGAACGACCCCGCTCCCGTGCCGGCGATCGACGAAAGCGAGAGTCCAGCCGCGTTGAAGTTCACGCCCTGGATCGCCAGCGCGCTCGACCCGTTCTGGTTGAAATCGATCGTCAGATTGTCGCCGCTGAGCAAATTGACGCCGTTGTAAGAGGCGTCGCCGGCGAGCTGATTGATCTGAGTCAGCAGTCCGTTGTAGTTGGTCTGCAGCGTACTGCGTGTGGCGCTTTGTCCGTACACCGGAGTGTTGCTGAGACCGAGCGCCGTGGCTTCCGCACCGGAAACGACAGTGACGCTGCTGGATGGCGAGTTGGCGGTGAGAACCAGGTGTCCGCTGCCATCATCGGTCGCGGTCAATGCGCCCGTGGAACCGAGGCCCGTGGTGCCGTTGATATTCGCTTCGATCGCGCTGATCGACTCGCTGGCAGTGATCGAGACCGTATAGCTGGACGCACCGACGTTGAGCACGAGGTTGCCGCCGGCGTTCACGGTAGTGAGTGCGACAGTGCCAGTCGTGGAAGCCGCCGTGGTCGGGCTCGCCTGCTGCGCCTGCTGCACGGTCGCAAGTGCCTGCTGCAACAAGCTGGAGATGCCGGTGAGGCCGTCGGTGGCCGCATTGATGGTCTGCTGGCCCTGGCCGATCTGATCGAGCAAGGCGGACAGCGAGTTGGCGTTGTTGGTCAGGTTCTGCGAGGTGAAGTAGGAGCTCGGATTGTCGGCGGCCGAATTGACCTTCTTGCCAGTCGCCAATTGCTCCTGGGTGGTGGTCAAATCCGCGGAGGTCTGCTGCAACGACAGCAAGTTCTGCCGAATGCCGGAACTCAAAGTGATATCAGACATGGTGGTACCTTGCGGTTACAGTTTACAGTCCTGGTAAGTCCGATCCAAAGGGTCGATGACCGTCTATTTACCTTAATAAGGTTAATATCTCATTATGCCTCTAACGCTTGTCGTCTCGGAATGCCTTTTCGCTGCACACTCCGAACCCGCTTGTTACGTTTGAGATTCTTGTTGAAGCTCTCACCAGGAAAAGAAAATCGCACCTTGAGCGTGATGCTGGATGTCGACGAGTTGATCGGCAATGGCGAGCAGCATTGCTCGGATAGCTAGCCGTCGGCACCTTGTGGTCGGCTTTCGAGGAGGCCAAAAGTTTTCTATATTTCGTCTCGGGCCGGGAGTGATCCGAGAAAATCTCGGCTAAACTCTCCGCCGGAGGCCACCATGGCGAAGCGCTCATCTGCCACATCTGCCGAAACCGGCAAGGTCACGGCTGTCAATCTCGCCTATTACAAGGCGCTGTCAGCGCGTGACTTGCGCGCGATGGAAGCGGTGTGGACCTGCGCCGCAGACAACATTCTGATTGCTCCGCCGGGCAATCCACATGCGCATGTCGGTTGGACCGCGATCAAGCGTAACTGGGAGGCGTATTGGCCGACTTTCGACCAATTCAGGGTGTCGATGCGAGTGACCAAGGTCAACATTGGCGGGCCGGTTGCCTGGGTGCATGGCGTCGAGACATCACGCCGGCGCAAGAAGACGGGCGAGGTCAGCAATAGCCGCAATTTTGGTACCAATATCTTTGTAAATCGCGACGGGCGCTGGATGATGGCATTTCATCAGTCCGCCGTGATCTCCAGAAATTCTAAAGCCTAACGTTACTCAGCGCGACGCAGCGTTCCGGTCGCTATAGGATGTTGGCCTCCAACCCAGTTACGACGCCCTCTTGACAAGCGTCCCCGCCACAGTTACTTGCGCATCCTCGCTCACGTGAAGGACATGGTCCGGAGGCATGCCGGGCCATAGGAGCGAGGCGGTGCCCGCGGGCGGATTTGCAGTCCTCTCCCGGGCGGCTTGGGCATCAGTCTCCCGGCATTATGACCGGGGCGCGAGGTGCTCGCTGGACTGGGACAGGCGATGGCGGGTAACGCCCGTTCAGACTGCGTCCCAGGAAGCCTGGCCTGAAGCTGAGCCTTTGGACGATGACTTCCTTTGCGAGAACCGCGGTGGAACGCCGATAGGCGAGCGCGCCTTGCAAGGCGCGCGCCGCACCGCAAGGTGCGGTGGTTTTCGTGAACAGCGTTTGTCGGCGTTCCGCTTCCTTTATTCTTTTGGCTTTCTTTAGTCTTGCTTTGCGAAACCGCGTAGCGAATAAAGAAACAGAGGCACCACCCCTCTTTCCATTTCCTCCCCGGCCTTCGCGCTTCACGTGACCGTCATCAGAAACTCCGGCGCAAAGGCGTGCCGCGAGAACGGGAGAGCTTGGTCATGGATCGTTCTAATGCCAGGCTCCGCGAAGCAATCCAGCGTCTGACGCTGGATTGGCGGTCATTTGCTCGTCTGCTTTTCGATGGCATCGGCGATTGCAACCGTGCGCTGCGCCATCTCCGCGTGCAAGCGTTCCACCATGCGGCCGTCGATCTGGATGACGCCCTTGTTCTCATTCTCCGGCTGGTCAAAGGCGGCGATCATCTTGCGCGCCGCCTCCACCTCGTCCTTGCTCGGCGAGAACGTTTCGTTGCACGGCTCGATCTGCCGCGGGTGGATCAGCGTCTTGCCGTCGAAGCCGAGGTCGCGGGCCTGTTTGCACTCCTCGACAAAACCCTCGGCATTGCCGAGATCGTTATAGACGCCGTCGAGGATATCGAGGCCGTAGGCGCGCGCCGCGGCGACGCAGTTCATCAGCCACGGCAGCATCGGGGCGCGGCCGGGCACGAGACGCGCGCGAGTGTCCTTGGCGAGATCGTTGGTGCCCATGACGAAGCCGGCAAGCCGGGTTTCGGAATCGAGCGCTCCGGCGGCAATCTGGCCGACATTGATCATCGCCAGTGGCGTCTCCATCATCGCCCAGACGCGGATCTTGGGATCGGTTCCCATATCGACAATGCGGGCGGCAAGGTCCTGCAACTGAGACGGATCCGAGATTTTCGGCACCAGCACCGCATCCGGTTTGGCCGCCGCCACCGCATCGAGGTCTTCGACCCACCAGCGAGTGTCGAGGCCATTGATCCGCACCAAAACTTCGCGGCTGCCGAAGCCGCCGTTCTTCAGCGATTTGACGATGAGCTCGCGTGCCTGCGCCTTGGCCTCCGGCGCCACCGCGTCCTCCATATCGAGGATTATGCAATCCGCCGGCAGTTCACGCGCCTTTTCCAGAGCGCGTGCGTTCGATCCGGGCATGTAAAGGACACTGCGGCGCGGGCGAACGGTCATCGCAAAACTCCACCAAAGTCCGGCGATCTCACGCTAACGGCTTTGCAGCCGTTGTGCCAATGCGGTTTTTCCGAGATTCCACGGCGGCTTTCAAGCCGCCTTCTGTTTGGCGGTGATCAGCTTGCGGTTGATCAAGCATTCGGCGATCTGGATGGCATTGAGCGCCGCGCCCTTGCGCAGATTGTCGGAAACGATCCACATTGCGAGCCCGTTCTCGACGGTGGCGTCCTCGCGGATGCGGCTGATGTAGGTCGCATCCTCGCCGGCCGCCTCGTAAGGCGTCACGTAGCCGCCCGGCTCCTGCGAATTGATCACGAGGCAGCCCGGTGCGTTGCGCAGAATATTGCGCGCTTCATCGGGCGAAATCTCGTTCTCGAATTCGATATTCACCGCCTCGGAATGGCCGATGAATACCGGCACGCGCACGCAAGTCGCGGTGAGCTTGATCTTGGGATCGAGGATCTTTTTGGTCTCGACCACCATCTTCCACTCTTCGCGGGTGTAGCCGTCCTCCATGAATGTGTCGATCTGCGGAATAATGTTGAAGGCGATGCGCTTGGGAAATTGCTTCGGCACGACCTCGTTGATCTGGAACACCGCCTTGGTCTGCGAAAAAAGCTCGTCCATCGCGTTCTTGCCGGCGCCCGAAACCGATTGATAGGTGGCGACCACGACGCGCTTGATCTTTGCCTTGTCGTGCAGCGGCTTGAGCGCGACGACGAGTTGTGCCGTCGAGCAATTCGGATTGGCGATGATGCCGCGCTTGCGAAAGCCGACGACGGCATCGGCGTTGACTTCTGGCACGATCAGCGGGACGTCGGAATCGTAGCGCCACGCCGAAGAATTATCGATCACCACCGCACCCGCGCCGGCGATCTTCGGCGACCATTCCTTAGAGACCTCGCCGCCCGCCGACATCAGGCAGATATCCACGCCGGAGAAATCGAAATGCTCGAGCGCTTTGACCTTCAGCGTGCGGTCGCCAAAGGATACTTCCGTGCCCATGCTGCGGCGCGACGCCAGCGCCACGACCTCATCGGCCGGAAACGTCCGCTCGGCCAGAATCTCGAGCATCTGGCGGCCTACATTGCCGGTCGCGCCAACGACGGCGACGCTGTAACCCATTGTTAACTCTCCACCGAAAATTCGCCCCGAACAACGCTGCCTGGGAACCAGAGCGGAAGCGCTTCTAGGCGAGAAACGTCCCTAACACAACGTTGATGGGAGCGGCGGTGCAGCCGGCCTCGTACTCCGTACCAAACGATATCCGCGCCACCTTCGCGCGCATCCTTGCTTATATGGGCGGCTTTGCGATTCTTGCCGTCGCGGCGGCGAGCTTTTTTCAGGAACCCGGCGGCGTTGCGGCGATCCATCCGGTGCCGCTGCGGCGTGGACCGCCGTCGAACGCCCCTACCCCGCCTTTGAGCTGGTCATGCCGGAACTCAACGGCAGCGCCTTCAACTACGCTATTCTGCGCCGCCGCGGCGATGGCGCACGCAAGGATGTCCTGACATGGGGCGATGCCGCCGACGCCCGGCCCTATGCGATGGCCGAAGTGTTTCGGTCCGGCCCTCAGGCCGAGCGCTTCCTCGACGCCTCAAGCGAGATCGCCGCGCGCATCATCGACTACACCGTGACTGATGACGTCAAACCGGCAGGCGAGATCGACAGCAAGTTCGGGCCGGTGGCCCTCGTCGATTTTGCCATCGCGCCCCAAGGCAATGTGCGCCGCTGCCTTGGCTTTGCCCGCGCCTT
>CAWFBB010000023.1:0-144115 GCA_963813825.1 uncultured Alphaproteobacteria bacterium | reverse complement strand
GGCTTCTCAGGGCCTCCGTCCTGCAAAATTCGGAGAGGTTTAACGCGTTAATCTGGCCTACCGCGGTGCGGTGCAAGAGTCAGTTCCTGGCCCCTAGCGTCATTTCCAGCGACGAAACAATTCGGTCGCCATCAGGGCATAACGGACATCACCGGACGAGTCGACGGCTTGGCCTCGGTCGAGAATGACCCCGAACGGACGTGTTGCGCCGCAGACACACCGGTAGCAAAAACGGGCTGGCCCTCCATAACAGTACCGTTACCGGTTGACACCCCATACCGCCGGGCATTCGCTGTTCCTTTGCTAGTCTTGTTTCGGTCCGGGGGCGGTCATGCGTGGGAATGGCATTTCGCGTGGGATGGGGATTGCTGTTGCGGCATTGGCGCTCGCGGTGGTTGGAGCCTTTAGCCAATCGGCCAAGGCGACGTGGTATGATTCCGCAACGGGCCAAGCAGTCCATGTAACCCCTCGCGGTGCTCTTGGTAGCAACGAGAACAACGCCTCGATCCACGATCTAGAGGGTCACGTTCGTAACCTCTATTGGGATAACGTCTGCAATACTTGGCGTGATTCGGCCAACGGTGCAGAAGTCCATATAACACCTCGCGGTGCTCTTGGTAGCAACGAGAATAACGCCTCGATCCACGATCTAGAGGGTCACGTTCGTAACCTCTATTGGCAGCCCTGTCCCCCACTACAAACCGCTGTCTCCTCCGGCCTCTATCTCGGCGGCGAACTCGTCAAGAACTCGGGCTGGCTGCGTTCGACCGAGCGGCTCGCTGGGACCGATTTTGTCACGAACCAGTTCAGCGACCGCGCCGATCCGGTCGGCGGTGGTTTTCTGATCGGTTACAAGTTCGCGCCGTGGGCCAACAACATCATCGTCAGCCCGTTCGCCTCGTTCGACTTCCTCAACGCTCCGGTGAACCACACCTTCCCCGGTGGAAGCTATCTCGGCACCACCGCGAACTTCATGGGCACGGCGGTGTCAAGATCGGTCCGCAGCTTGGCGGGGGTGTCTGGCTATATGGCATCGCTGGCGTGAGCGTGATGAATGAAACGCTCAACGTCAACTTCATCCCCGTCGCGAGTTCGCAGTCGGCATGGGTCGCGGGCGGCACGGTGGGCGTTGGTGGTGCTTTCCAGCCGAGCTTCTTGCAAGGCTTCGGACGCCCGGTGTCGGTATTCGCCGAGTATCAGCACACATGGTGGCAAGACGCGAACTTCAACAGGCCAACGGCTTCGCCCTTCTTCGACTACAACTTCCGCAGGGAAGATACGTGGTGAAGGTGGGCTTCACGGTGGACCTGAGTGCGCCACCGCAGACGCCCGCGCGGAGCTATCCGGTCAAGGCACCGATGTTGAAATAGGCTGCGCTTCACTTCCGGGTTTGGCCCATCTCGACCAATTGCAGCGCGACTAAAATCCGGTCGTTATTGGGGGCACAACGGACATCAGAAGACCTCGGTCCTAAGTGGGCTCGGTCAGGTCTGAAGGCGACATCGGTCATCAAGATTAGCTGTGATGCACAAGGGTGTCCTTGCTGATAGGGTGCGGTGCTCGGCATGAGGGCACATGAGGCGGCGCGAGTTCATCACGCTTGTGGGTAGTGCTGCGGTCGGTTGGCCGCTTGCGGCACGCGCGCAGCAGGGCGCGATGCCGGTGATTGGATTCCTCCGCATACGTCACTTGCCAACTCGACTTCATTTGTAACCACGTTTCGCCAAGGCTTGAAGGAGACGGGTTTCGTTGAGGGTCAGAACGTCGCGATTGAATTTCGTTTTGCGGAAGGTCGTAGTGATCGACTGCCGCAGCTTACGGCTGATCTGATTCGCAAGCCCGCGGCCGTGATCGTTGCAAACAATCCTGCGGCGGTGGCGGCTGAGACTATTACCAAAACGGTGCCGATTATCTTCATCACCGGGAGTGACCCGGTTAGGGACGGCCTTGTCGGTAGCCTTAACCGGCCCGATGGCAATGCCACCGGCGTGGTCTTTATCACTAGCGACTTAGGGGCGAAGCGACTGGAGTTACTGCGCCGGTTGGTGCCCAAGGCCACAACGATGGGCGTGCTGGTGAACCCAAATACTCCTGAAACCGAGGCGGAGAGGAGGGACTTGTTAGCCGCGAGCCTTAGGATCGGACAGCAGCTCAGTATTTACGACGTTGCGCACGACAGCGACATCGAGAGCGCCTTTGCAGCCTTGGTGCAAGGCGGTGCCGGCGCGGCGCTCATCGGTGCCGGGCCATTCTTGACGGCCCATCGACAGCAACTGGTCGCGTTGGCGGCTCGCAGCAGACTGCCGACGATGTACTCCTTGCGCGAGTACGTCGCGGACGGAGGTCTGATTAGCTACGGCGCCAGCATTACCGAAGCATACCGTCAAGCCGGCGTTTACGTTGGGCAGATTCTCAAGGGTAAGAAGCCGACCGACCTGCCGGTCATGCAGTCCACCAAGTTCGAATTTGTACTCAATCTCAAGACCGCAAAGGTTCTCGGCCTCGAAGTCCCTGCACAGCTTATCGCGCTTGCCGACGAGGTGATCGAATAGACCACGTTCTGCTGCACCGCACTTTGGTCGCTACTGGCCCGAAGCGTCACGACGGGCGATCCACGATATTTGGTCGTTATCAGGAGCGAAGCGGACGTTGGGAAGTCGGTGGCATAGCTCGGACAGAGGCGCCGAAAGCGAGATCCCGGGCTCTTTGCCCGCCGATATCGAGGAGAAGATATCCAGCTCCAGGTCCGGCGTCGTGCAACTCCATCGAGCGCCGACTTCTACGGCAAGCAGGTGCGCAAGTAGACCGTCCTTTGTTCCTGCTTTAGGCGACCGGCGAGAAGGGGCGCCGGCGGTTCGAATTTGGCTGGGTTTTGCGCGCCGACCTAGCCTTTCGGCGGGTCGGCTCAGGACATACAAATGCATTGCGTAGGCGGCGGTTGCGGCTATATGAGCGGCGATCAATTGCGGAGCGTGTCGTGTCCGAGTCATTCGCCGTCTCCATCGGCCTTCAGAAGTATCAGCAGCCAACCATCACCGGGGTCAACTACGCACACGACGACGCCAAGGCGATGGCCAACGTGTTCGAAGAGCGCCTCGGCGTTCCGAGCGCCAATATCCAGGTCTGGTTGGACGATCAGGCCACCGCTGCCCGCCTGGCGAATGAGCTGGCGTATACCGTCAAGAACATCGGGCCGGACGACGAGTTCTATTTCTTCTACGCGGGCCACGGCTTCTGGTTTCCGAAGGGCGGAAACCGCCTGACGGTTTACGACAGCCAACTCGTCAACTTGGAAGGGACCACGATCGGCGTTGAGGATCTGCTGCTGGATCCGCTTCGCGCAGCCGGCTGCAAGACTGTTGCACTGTTCATCGATGCGTGCGCCCAGGACGTGACAAAGGGAGAGTCCCGCGATCTGCTCGCCGACATGCGGAAAGAGGACTTCGAGAAATTCGCCAAGGATTCGAAATGCACCGCGGCATTCTTCGCCTGCTCCCCAAGGAGAAGTCCTATTCGTCTCAGGCGCTCAAGCACGGAATCTGGACCTACCACCTGGAGCGCGCACTTCGCGGCCTCGAACCCGGCGCGGTCTATAAAGACAAGTTCGTCACTAATACCAGCCTGCAGAACTATCTGCTGGACGCGGTCAAGAAGTTCACCCGCGACAAGATGACGATCAAAGCCAGCCAGACGCCGTATGCGACGTTCCATCACGCCGGCACGGTGCCACTGCTCACGTTGCCCGACCCGGTCGCGCCCACGGTCGACGGACTGCTCAATCCGGACTTTGCGGAAGCCTACTTCATAGGCCAGGAAACCCGCCCGTACCGCAACCTACCGGGCTTCAATTCAAAGATAGGCCATAAGCCGCCTTCGGGACGGAGTGAGCGCGCCGCGAGCTGGGCCGGCGAACTCCTTGCGGAGGAGATTGGCGAGGAGCTCCAGATGATCGTGAACAACGCCAAGGACATTTTGAAATTGAGATACCGCGATCTGACGAAAGGCGCCGACAGCGTCGACGCGGACGCGTTTCGCTACTCCGTTCAGGTCGGTCAGAGCAAGGCAGACCGCACGGATGCGGTCGTCCGGCGCGCGATCGAGCACGCCGCTCGTCGAAATTGCCGCAAGATTTCGACGACATCTTTCCGAGTCCGGTCGATACGCTCGTCGTGCCGCTGCAGAACGTGCAGGGCAAGTTCGCGGTGCTGCGGGATGCCATTGAGGATCACGGAATAGAGATCGAGGATGCAGACGAGACCAAGGAAACCATCAAGTTCGCCATCGACAACGTCCGCATCACCATAAATACCGACCGGGAGCGGATGACCGTTCGTGTTCTCGGGAAGTCAGGCACATTGCCTTTAATCAAAGCGCTCGGCGGTGACGGAGTGCCCGAAATCGCCGGGACCGCCCCCCAAACTTATCGGAAAGAAAAAATCGAAGGATTGAGCGCGCGACGGCGGAGCGGCTGCGGCGGCTAGGCGTCCGGTTTCCAAAAGCCGAGCTCGACGCATCGAGCACAGCGCCCAAACTCGTCGAGCAACATCGGGGTAGTGCCCGCGTGCATGGCGTTGTGCCTGTAGAACCAGCCAAGCGCGATGCTCTTGCGTTCTACGTCGTCGGTACGATCCACGACAATGATCGGATCGCTGCGCCATCCTGATGGCGGGCGTAACAAGTCATTTAAGCGTTTGCTCACGATGCAATCTCATAAATTGTGGGTCGCCAGTTCTCAGGCGGATCACCGTTGACCCAAACTGCGGGGAACCATTGCCAACGCCGCTCGGTCCGGCGGAGGCCGAATGCGACGCGCCGCTTATGACCGCGCCGCCTATGACATCGCGGCGACACATGTGTGCCCGGCACAAGCGGCAAATTTTCAGGCACTTCAAGCGCGGTACGACTTAGGTAAACCATTCCTTGCGGCCCGGCAGTGAGGCCGCGAAGTGATCTCGGTTTGGCATCGCGAAGACGGTCACGCTTGACGATATTTTTGTCGCTGAGCGCGAGTAGCAGGATCGTCATGGCCTCGAATGTCATCCCGCATAGATTTGTGCCACCGTCGGGCTGTGCCTCTAAATCGACAACGTGCATCGGTTCCCCGGGCTGCTCTAGGAACAACTCCGGCGCAATATCTGATGGCATCGCCAAAACCATTTTGTTCGACTTTTCGCGGCCATCTATGATCTCCACCGCACCGCTCAAGCACACGGTCAAGGTTTGCTTGCGCATCGCCTCAAGCACGTCGTGGCGCAAGCTCCAATTCTCAGCGAGCGCGCCGAGATTGAAGCGGAGCGCAATCGGCTCATTATCGCCGAAGGGTAAGTGCAGCAAATCGAACTCGCGTAAGCCCTCTAACTCGGCAAGCCTTTCCTCCATCGGCATCCGCGCGATTTCCGCTATGACCGGCGGGCTTAATTCAAACAAGTGTACCTTGCGACCCGCGAGGACACTGCGGACCTGCTTTGACGCGAAATTGGACGACAACGGGACTTTGCGCGGATTGCGTTTCAGCCGTTCAAAATCCAAAGAGACAACCGCTTCGTCCTTACGTCGGTCGGTTAGGAGGTTAATGCTCTTGATCCCGCGCCCGGTTTGGTCGAGATCGATCCATGCTGTCCGCGCCCCATGCAGACCCGCTGCAACCGCCATCAAAAAACAAAGCTGACCATCCGATTTCAAATCGAGCGGGCCGAGCTTCACAAGATGTTCGGGGAGTGTGTTCGGATACCTGGCAGCGTAGAGCGGCAGGTGCGGCGCGCACGAATGCCACGCGGGACCAAAAGCCGGGTCGATGGACCCGTATCCTTTGTTGCTATCCCACGGAAGCGATGCACCGGGAAAGATCGCGTTGACGGCTTCGCGCCCTTTGGCGTTGGCGTCAATGGCGACGAAGCCTTGATTGAAAGCTGACGGGTCGTTGCCATAGCCGGGCGAAAAGATCACGTCGGCACGGTCCGCGACTTCGGACACACTAACGGCGGAAGTATGCGCGTTGCGCATTAGAAACTCCTTCTTCTGGCTGCCGCCGCCTCATGGCGCCGGCGCGTGTTGTCGGTGTCCACTGCCCACTCGCCGAAGAAGGAACTGGCGCGGGGTCTTGGCGCGAAGCTTTAAACCGACTAGCTGCTTCGCTTCTTCACAGAACGACCCTCAGACCTTCAGTATCTGGAGATCGTCCTCACGCTATCGCTAAGTAGGTGATCCGGCCGCCGGCGTTCAAGGCGGCACAGGCTGGATTTGGTCGTTGGTTAATGTTGGGTAAACACTCAGGTCCTTTTTTCTGAGGTTTTTCGCGGCGACGGGAAAGTCAGGATTTGCGGAACTGCAGTGCAGCGTTGCCGCACAACCCCAAATCCCCCGGGCGGGCCTCGCGCGCGCATGACGGTAAAGCCATTTCCCGTTATCGATCGAAGCCTTCATAAACAAAGGCGTCGCGGATCACTTCCGCATCATTTGCGCTCACGCCTTCTGCACGTACGACGTCATACCACGTTGCTGCCACCTGCTCCTTCATTTTGTTGACGATCGTTCGAGCATCGACCGGGCCCAGAGAAAATCGCGTGTGCTGGGAGACGAGGTTACTCGCAGACGCAAATCGGCCCTGATCTCCGCACGACATCGCGAGGTCGCGGCGATCCTTTCCGATGACAGGAGTGGGCGTGAGGTCATAGGCTGGCGACAGGCTCCATTCGCGTTCCTTGGCGATGAGCGCGTGATTGCGCGGATGGTCGTCGATGTTGGAAATTAGCGCGTTGAAACACATCCGGCGAAACAACTCCGCGGCGTCCTTCGAAGGTGCCGCTACAATGCGTCGCATTTCTTCAACCAACAGAACATAAGACCAGCGGTCGCGTTGAGTTTCTTCCGCCTCTAGCACGGTCATGCCGCTGATCATTCGTGCTCGTGCATAACCGTCATCCTGCTTGAAGCGATCAAACCGATGCACCAGCAGCACGTCCTTGCCAGCGACGGTCGCGATTTGGCTCTCGGCGGTTCTTATTCCGCACTGCCGCGCCAGGACGAGCATCGCGTCGTTACCCTCGCGAAGTTCCACCGATCGTCATTCCGATTGAACTTCGCAATCCAAAGGCCTTTGTTGCCTTCAACGACAGCTTTGGGTCGCGCGCCGCCCATGGCGGTGCCGATCAGCATTAGTTCCTGGACCATTGCGGCATCGTTGGGATCGTGCGCGCCGGCCTCGCCCTTCACGATATCGTCCGCAACTTCTTGAAGTTTCGCGAGTTCAAGCGTGCGATTAAACTGTCGTTTTGGCGCCGGCGGCTGTTGCCCTAACCCAAAACCAAGCGCCCCGGCTCGGTCATCTGGGGATTCCAACAAATATTCGAGTTCGCCGAGATTTGTTTTGCCGGAATGCTTCTCGATGACGCGGCGGCCCCAGTAATCAGGACCGGCGTCGCGCAACGCCCCGAACACGCCTTGAAGCTTTGCGGTTTCGTAAGTCGTGTCGGACAGCTTGAGCTCGATCGGATCGATTTCGACAGCATCGTTTCGTGCAAGGTAGCTCCTGCCGTAGACAAATTTGCCGAGCGCCGTGCCGTCCCGATTTTTGTCGAGCACAAATCGCCCCGCCGTAACCGAAGACGTTTTGCCCGGCAGGGTCATGTAGACGTAGCATTCGGAGGCTGGATTCTTAGAAATCATTATCGAGCCCCTTTTTTCTCGCGCGAACGGACCCGTCCCTTTGACGCCTCCAGCGCCAGGCCTTCTTTGTCTTTAGCTGGGTCGGCCAGCTCCTCCATCGGCGACAGCATGCCGTAGAGCCACAACAAGGCGGCATACACGGCCGTGGTGGTTGAAGCCGCGCCCTTCTCGGCGAGCATGACCGCGCGCTTGCCAGTGCCGATGCGCTCGGCGGCGTTTTCAATCGTCATATTGCGTCTGATGCGTGCCGTGCGGAGGTTAGACCCGAGTTTTTTGAGGGCTTGCTCGACGGCATACGGTGGCGCGGTCAGGAGGTTGTTTTTTGCGACCATGTGCTCTTAAGAGCCTCTAAACGGGGATTAGGTGCTCTTAAGAGCATATCAAACCCGGATGCGGCTGTCCACTGAAAGTGCTCTTAAGAGCATCTTAAATGACTTAAAGTGCTCTTAAGAGCACTTTCTGGGGCGATTTCCATATATCGGTTTCAGACCAATCCCGATCGCAGTCGGCGATACGGACCGCGATTCAGCTCATGCCGGCGGCGCCACCGCCGGTCGGAGTCAGTCGCCACAAACTTTCATCGGATGGTACGCCCGCCTCTCCGGCGGCGCGACGCACTGAGAAAAAAGCAGACTTCGTCAACGATGCCTGCGGTCGTTTCGCTAAGCGGCAGCTGCCTTCCTAGCAATGAGCGTTTCTATGTGCTTCGACCAGAATTCAAAAGCTTCCCGAACTTCTTTCTCGTAGCGGTGACGCTGATAAATCCCGGCGACGCCGCTAAACGTGCCGCTGCGATGGTTCAATGCCAGCTCCACAATGTGAGGCGCCACGCCCAGTCGCTGTAGTCCACTAGCAAAACTTCGTCGCAAGTCGTGCAGCGTCCAAGGCGCGATGGCAGGCGAAACCTTTTCCTTCGCTCCGCTGTGGTCGCCGAACGGTCGATCCGTGCCATTGAGTACGATATTTGCCGCTAGCCGGTAACGACTCGAGTACGCGCCGGATCATCGGCGTTATCGGGATCGTATGCGGAAGGCCGTTCTTGGTTCGGTCGCCGGGTAACTCAATTGCTTGGTCCTTGATCTCGTCACGCGCGAGTTCGGTTATCTCGTTGCGTCGGGCACCGGATAATATCAAAAGCTTGATCAGAGCTCCCGCAGCGCCCCCTTCCGCATCAGCCGATTCCCATGTGAGTTTGAGTTCGTTGTCATCAACACCCGATCACGGGACTTTTCCTTCGCCGGCTTACGAATTACACGCGCCGGGCTAACGAAATCATCCTCCCTCGCCTCACACCACGCGAAGAAATGCCTTCGCAACTTTCCAAGCCGTCACGCCAGCCGACGGGCCGCGCTTCATCGCCTTGTCGATAAACACGACGACGTCCTTCTTTGAAATCGATCGCAGCGTCCGCCCCGGCCATGCGTCCTGCATGTATTCGAGTTCGCGGTTGATGTTGGCCGCGGTTCCGGGTCGCACCGTGCTGACATGCTTTTCCCGATAGAGCGCTATATACGCGGCCAGGTGTCATTAGCGGGCGTTCCCGCTTGCTTGGCAGCGGCAGGGTCCTCCCCCGTCGTAATTCGCTTTCCAAGGCCGCTCGCGCGGCCTCGCGGGCTTTCGCCAGCGAGAGGACTGGATAGCGGCCGGCAGCGTCAGCTTTCGGGTACGATGGCCCCATGCCGGTAACGGACCGCCCACGACTTCACCCCGGTCGGCTGCACGATCAGGTACAAGCCCTGGCAACACAGCGTCGGCGTATCTCGATACGTGATTTGCCGGCCTTGGCCTGCTGAACGACACGGTCGGTCAGTGTGACGGGCATTTGCTTCTCCAAACCGCCGCGCCGGGCCCACCGCAAGTGGGGTGGCCCTTCGAAGGGTTGGGGTCGATTCCGGGGTAACACAGGGGTAACAAAGTTCACTGTTTGGACCTGTTTGCGCGATGTTTCTAACGTCTCCCACCAACGTAGGGGAAACGCCGGTAAAATGGGAGGTTCTGGAGCTAGTCTAGTGAGGAAATGTTTGTAACATTGGCTAACGGTCTATGACCTTGCCAAGGTTGGGGTCGAGGGTTCGAATCCCTTCGCCCGCTCCAATTACAAAATCAAACACTTAGCGACACTTCCGCGATCCCAATACTTTTGCCGAAGGCAGCCTTCAGGTAGCTTCTGCGTGTGATCCCACTCACACAACGGGCCATTAAAGCGTGGTATCGTCCATTCGCTTGTTCGGGCCTTGATGTTTTTCGGGGCGGGGTCGAATGACTGTCATAATTGGGCGACGTGATTTCATCGCTGTATTCGGCGGCGCGGCAGCCTCCTGGTCGCTCCCGGCGCGCGCGCAGCAAGCGACCGTGCCGGTAGTTGGTTTTCTGCACGGCGGGTCGGCGACCGTATTTGCAGACCAAGCGGCGGCTTACCACGACGGATTACGCGAAGCGGGCTATGTCGAGGGCCAAAACGTCGCCATCGAATATCGCTGGGCCGAGGGGCGTTTTGATCGGCTGCCGGCGCTCGCCGAGGAGTTAGTCAGCCGTCGTGTGAACGTGATTGCCGCAATCGGCGGAGATATCGTGGCGCGGGCAGCGATGAAAGCCACCTCGGTCGTTCCCATCGTCTTTATGGTCGGTCAGGACGTCATCCGAAGCAATCTTGTTGCGAGCCTTAATCGGCCAGGAGGCAACGTAACGGGCGTGACCCTCTTCGTTCCGGTCTTGGTTCCGAAGCAAATGGAAATCTTGCATGCGATCGTACCTCAAGCACGCGTGATCGCGGTGCTTGCGAATCCTAATAATATGAGTGTTCTTCCCGATCCGGAGGACCTGGAAAAAGCAGCGCACGCAAACGGTATGGACCCCCTGCTGCTGAAAGCCGGGACAGCAGAAGAAATCGACGCCGCGTTCGCGGCGATGTCGGATCAAAACGCTGGTGCATTGCTGGTGCCCGGCGATATTTACTTCACAAACCGTCGCGACCAAATCGTTTCCTCGGCGGCGCAGCGCTCTATCCCCACCATCTTTCCATTTCGCGAGTCCGTTGCTGCTGGCGGCCTGATAAGCTACGGCAACAGTCTCAATGAAACGGCACGTCTCGCCGGCGCATTTACCGCGCGTATTCTTCACGGCGAAAAGCCGAGCGATCTGCCGGTCCAAGAGCCGACAAAGTTTGAGCTCGTGATCAACCTGAAAACCGTGAAGGCTTTAGGGCTGACAGTACCTCAATCGCTTCTTGTCGCCGCCGACGAGGTGATCGAATAGGGAGTCCATCGCTGTCGCGCCACGAGTCCGGCGCCTGCGCCTTATTTGGATACGACGATCACCGCCTGAACAATCAAAACGCAGCCTGAGACCACCGCGAAAACGAGAAGCGCGTTCCGCAGGCGCGCGGGACTGATCTTCTCGTGTACCCGACCGCTCCCCAGGAGGCCGAGCACAAGCGGCGGCAGGAGCAAAGCGGCACCGCTGAGTTGGTCCAGTCCAAGTCGGCCTTCGGCCGCCAGGACGAGGAGTGAAAACACCTCCCCGATCAGAAAGCACAGCGCGATGGTGGCGCGCAGCATCGGCGCGGGATGATGCTGATAAACCAGAGCGAGTGGCGGGCCGCCGATCCCGGTTGCGGTTTCGGTGATGCCGGTGATGAACCCGGCCCCGACGAATGCGCTCCGGTTCGGCGAAAACTTCGGCGCCAATTTTGTCGCGATCGCAGCCAGCACTGTGGTGGCGCCAACAACAAGATCCAGCATGGCCGCGGTGACGACGACCAGGATCCAGAAACCGAAAAATGTGCCGGCGAAACGGCCGATCGTGATCCAGCCCGTGCCCCGCCAGTCGAAATGTCCGCGTTCGCGCCAGGCGACGTAGGCATTCAGCGGCAGCATCAGTATGAGAAGCGATCCTGGCAAGAGATCCGGCCGAACGATCGCGGCGATCGGGGCGACGATGAGGGCAAAGCCGACGCCGATGGCGCCCTGGATCAGGGCCGCGACCGCGACCGCAAATGCAACCAGCGCCAGCGTCATCATTCGCCGGCGCCGGCCTTGTTTTGACGCTTCACACGGTGTTCGCGGGACGTCGGATGGATGCGCTTGATCGGCGCGGCGGCCACCGCCTTGCCCGCGACCGCGGCGACTTCGGCAAGCAGCGCCCGCGCGTCCCAATCGGTCGGCCAGCCGCGCCACAGGCGCAATTTGCCAGCCACCAGAACCGCCACGATCTGATCGCGATTGCCGAAGCGAACCAGTTCCCAGTCGAGGTCCCACGATGGGATGAATTCGGGAAAGTTCACATCGACAACCAAGAGATCGGCGGCGTTGCCGACCGCGATCTCGCCGGTGATTCCCTTAAGGCCGACTGCATCGGCCGCGGCGTGTGTCGCATGATCGAGCCACGTCCAGCCGCCGCCGGTAGAGAAATCGCCAACGCCGACGCCGAATGCGATGCGTTGCAGGGTTTCGGCGGCTTCGATCATGCGGAACGCGTCGCTGCGTGTACCGTCGGTGCCAATCGCAAAGCGGATGCCGAGTTCGGCCATCAGTTCGGCAGGCGCAACGGCATTGCCCTTCCATGTCGAGGCCACGGGATTGTAGGCGACGGCGGTGTCGGTATCGCGCAGCAGCATCAGCTCGGGCGGCGTCACCAGTGTCGAATGCGCGATCAGGACTTGCGGGCCAAGGGCGTCGGCTGCAGCAAGATGTTCGAGCGGACGCAGGCCGCGCTCGACCAGCGAGCGCTCGACAGCGACAAGATGCTCGTTGACGTGGGTCTGAAAAATCGCGCCGGCTTCGGCGGCAAGCTTCGATACGCGATGCAGCATGGCGTCGGTGGCAACTTCCGGAATCGAGACCGCGAGTGACGGATGAACAAGGCCGTCCGATTTCCATCGTGTGAGATGTGCCTCCGCGGCACGAACGATCTCCTCCTTGTCACGGCCGGCCGCCGGGCCGGCATCGTTACAGATGAACCCGAGCACGCATCGTAGACCCGCTTCCTTGGTCGCGCGGGCGACTGCGGCAACGTCGGCCTCCGATCGCGTGCCCGCATCCACGACAGTAGTAAATCCGCCGCGCAACGATTCGAGCGCCGCAAGCTTGCTCGCAAGATAGACGCCCTCGCCATCGAGCGAACCTTCAAGTGGCACCCAGATGCGGCGGAATATTTCCGACGGTTCGCCGAACGCCAGCGCCTTGCCGAAGCTCTGGGTCAGATGATGGTGGGCGTCGATGAAACCGGGCATGACGACATGGCCCGGAAGGTCGTGGACGGCAAGATCGGGATTCCGCGCAACGACACCGTCGCGCGGCCCGACTTCGGCGATGATGCCGCCACGCACCACCAGCGCCTGACCGCCCTCGCTACCTGTTTTGAGCAACATGTGCTCGGGCGCGAGAAGATAGTCCGGTTGGCCGAACAGTTCCGGGTGAAGATCATCCATCGAAACTGTGCGTCATGGCATGCCCGAGGGCACGATGGGAATATCGGCTGTAGGCTTTGCGGGCTCTGCCGTCGCGATCCCGATATGGTGAAAGATGATGTTGAACAGCACCGCGGTCAGCGTGCCGGCAGCAAGGCCGTTACCGAGGACGAGTTGGACGCTTTGGGGAAACTTGCTGTAGACGCCGGGGACCAAGATCGGAATGAGGCCCATTGCGAGCGCAGCAGCAAGTGTGAACAGGTTGCCGTGTTCGCCGAGATCGGTCTTGCGCAGGATATCGATACCCATCACGGCGATGACGCAAAACACGATGATCGCCGTACCGCCGACCACCGGGCCGGGGATCGCATTGATGAGGCGGCCCAGCGGAGCGAACAATGACATTGCGATCAGGATGCCGCCACCCGCCGCGGTGACAAATCGCGAGCGAATTCCGGTCGCCCGCACGATGCCGATATTCTCGCCGCTGGTGATGATGAGCGAGGTGCCGAGGCAAGCGCCGACCAGCGAAGCCAGCGCGTCGCCGCGGATCGTTTTAGGCACATCTTTCATCGGATCAATGTCTTTGCCGACCACTTCTGCGATAGCGATGGTCTGACCGGTCGCCTCCGCCATCGAGATGACGCTGAACACGATCAACGGAATTGCCGCCACGAAATCGAATGCCGGCCAACCGAACGGGAACACGGTAGGAACGCTGACAATCGCTCCAGTGCCGATGCCGGCAAGGCTCATCGCGCCAAGAGCGCCAGAAATGCAGGCGCCGACGACGAGGCCGAGGAGGACCGAAAGTTGCCGCCAAACCCCGGTCAGGAAGCGCGCAAACAATAACGTCATAGCAACCGTCAACAACGCCAAAAGAACATTGGTCGGGTCGGCGAAAGCAGGCGTACCAGCTTGTCCGGTGATGATGCCGCCGTAGATTTTGACCAGATTGACCGCGACCAGAAGCAGAATCGTGCCGATCACCAGCCTTGGGAAGAATTTCAGACAGCGGGCGAAGACCGGCAGAATGATGAAATACGCGACCGAGGTCAGGATCACCGCACCGGCGGCAGTGGCCAAATTGGTTTGCTGAGCGATGGTCACAAAAATCACAATCGGCGCCCCGCCTGGCACCATGATGAACGGCAGGCGACCGCCAAAGCCCAACGGGCCGAAGCTCTGCAGCAGTGTGCCGAGGCCGCAGATCAGGAAAGTGGCGCTGATCAGATTGAGCGTGAGCTCGGGCGTAAAATGGAGGGCCCGACTGACCAGGAAGGCCGCCGTGATCGGGGAAGCCGCCATGACCAGCACGTGCTGGAGGCCGAACAGGACCAATTGCGGCCAAGGCAGGATTTCGTCGACTGGCTGAGTCTGGCTCATGGCCCCCGTTCCTCGCGTTCGCGGCGATCCAGCTTTTGCCGCCAGCTTCCCGGCCTGGCGATGCAACGACCGTGCCGCCGCCCGTTCTTCGGCCCGCGAGACTGAGCAAAGCTTGGCATATCTGACTGGCGGATACGATGCCCTTCGGGGTTCCGTTTGCGGAGCGGGATGCGGTACGCTCCAGCGTCAGGCCCGCCATGCGCGGACAGGCCAAAATAAATCAGAAGCCGAGAGAGCCCGTCATCACTCCCCGCCTGATCCCACTCCTTCTGCTTTGGCTGTCCGGTGCATGCCTGCGGCTTACCGTGCTGGCGATCCCGCCGGTGGTGCCGCTCCTTCACGCCGACCTGCACCTGTCGGAGACCGATATCGGCTGGCTCGCGAGCCTGCCGCCGATGCTGTTTGCGATCGCGGCGGTGCCGGGGTCGATCTTGATCGCGCGCTTCGGCGTGGTGCCAGCACTGCTGATCGGGCTCATTCTCACCGCTGTAGGCGGCGCCGCGCGCGGCGCAATTCCCGACGTGACGGCGCTCTACGCCGCCACCATCGTCATGGCGGCCGGTGTATCGATCATGCAGCCGACGCTGCCACCGCTGGTGCGCGCCTGGTATCCAAAGCAGATCGGCTTCGCGACCGCGGTTTACACCACCGGACTTTTGTGCGGCGAGATCGTTGCCGCCGCATTCACGATCCCGCTCGTCTTGCCGCTGGTCGGCGGCAGTTGGCGCTTGAGCTTCGTCGTCTGGACGGCTCCCGTTTTGTTGACGGCGCTGATCGTCGGCATTTACGCGCCTCGCCTTGGCGGCGGCCGCAACGCCGCTATCCCCATGGCCAATCGCCGCTGGTGGCCGGATTGGCGCAGGCCGCTGATCTGGCAGCTCGGCCTGATCCTCGGCAGCGTCAACGCGACCTATTTTGTCTCGAACGCGTTTCTGCCTGACTACATGGTCGCTAACGGCCACCCCGATCTGGTTGGCAGTGCGCTGACCGCGCTGAACGTCGGTCAGCTTCCCGCGGCGCTCATCATGCTGGGCATTGCCGGCAAACTGGTGACGCGGCCGGCGGCCTACGCAGCGACCGGATTACTCTCGCTCGTCTGTCTTATCGGCATTCTCACATCGAACGGAATCTGGATCGTGGTCTGGGCCGGCTTGTCGGGATTCACCGGCGCGGCCACACTGGTTCTGGCGCTCTCGCTACCGTCAGTGCTCAGCGAACCGGACGATGTGCATCGGACCTCAGCCGGCATGTTTACGGTCAGCTACAGTTGCGCCATGGTGATGTCCGTGTTGGGCGGCTGGTTGTGGGACGAAACCCACATGCCGGTTGCCGCTTTCGCCCCGGCCGCGCTGTGCGCGATCACCATCGTCGTGCTAGCGCCTACGGTGCGGCGTGCTGCGCGTGCGCCTCTTGCATCATGAATCGCAGTTCAAGATACTCGCTGCAATTATGCGCGTATCGGTTGCGGCCCGAGCCGCTGGTCCGGAGAAACGCCGATGATTTAAAGGCAAACAATTTGGGCAGCGATCATTGCGTCCGTAACGACGCTCGCATCGCCGTCGCATGCCTTTCAGCTTGCGATCAGCCAGTATGGACGCGTCACCGCTACGCTGCCCTGGGCCGTGGCCGTGGAAAAGGGCTATTTTGACGACGCCGGAATCAAGATTGATCAGGTGATCGCTGGCGCCGGCGGCGGCACAACGTTGCGCAATGTGCTCGCCAGCGATCTTCCCTACGGCGAAGTCGCCACCTCCGCCGCGATCGCGGCGAGCAGAGCGGGACTTGATGTCGTCATCGTCAACACGTCGAGCAGTCATATCGGAGAAATCTCGCTGGTCGCCGATGCGAAGTCCGACGTCCGCAAAATGGCGGATCTCGCCGGCAAAAAGGCCGGGTATACGGCTCCCAAATCGACCAGCGACGTCTTGCTGCGTTTGGCCCTGAAAGAAAAGCAAATGACCGACAAGGTCGAAACCATCGCGACCGGCGGTTTCGGCCCGGGCATCACCGCCCTGACCACAGGCGCGATCGCGGCAGCCCCAATGATCGATCCGATTCTGACGCTTGAGGCGGACAAATATCGCGTTATTCTTCCGTTCGCCGATGTTATTCCGCGCATGACGTGGCTGGTCGGCATCACGACGCGTGAATTCGCCAAGAAGAACCCGGAACTGCTGCGCAAGCTGATCGCGATTCACCGCCGCGCCGCGGATTACATCTATCAGAATCGCGACGACGCGATGCAGATCTACGCCAAAGTTTGGCAGCAGGATCCCAAACAGGTCGCGACCTATTTCCCCAAATATTTCGGCTATGACGGCGAATGGACGCGGGGCGAGTTCGAGAAGACAGGACTTGCGAAAATGTCGGAAGGCCTGTCGATCATCGACGAAATCGACAAGCCCGTCGACTGGAACGCAATGATCGACCAGGAATTCCTGCCGCAAGACTTGCAGAAACCGCTGTAAGCGCCCCGCCATTCGCGGTCGCCTACGGCAGCCGCCAGCCGGAGCATAGTTTGCGTTTCACTACGGTCGGCCTGACCCGCACAGGGATTGTTGCCGGAGCCTTCATCGCTCTCGAAGTCCTGTGCCGCGCAGGCATCATTCCGCGCGCGACCATGATTCCGCCGACCGAGATGGCCTCCGGTTTGTCGCAAATACTCCGCAGCGGGCAGGCGAACAACGATATCGCCTTCACGCTCATCAACACGGTCGCGGCGATAGCGCTATCGGTTTTTCTCGGTTTCTGGCTCGGCGCCGCGCTGCACGCGCTGCCGCGCCTGCGCCGCGTATTCGAACCGCTGTTGTCGGCCTATTACGCCGTACCGGTTTTTATTTTCTACCCGCTGCTGATCGTTGCATTCGGCGTCGGACGGACCGCACTCATTGTCATGGGAGCAATGTTCGGCGTAGTCGCCATGATCGTGAATACTGCAACGGGCCTCGATCGCGTGCCTTCCGCTGTCTTGCGAACCGCGTCGGTCATGCGGCTCAGTCCACTGCGCGGGCTCGTGCTCATCAGACTGCCGGCCGCGTCGCCGTTTCTCGTCACCGGCATCAAGCTTGCCGTCGCCTACTCGGTGATCGGCATTGTCGCGGGCGAATTCATCCTGGCGACGGCGGGTATCGGAAAGCGCATCGCGTTCGGGTATCAGGATTTCGACAACAGGATGATGTACGGCATGCTTTTGCTGCTCCTGATTTTGGTCATGATCGTCAATAGCGCTCTGTCATATTGGGAGAAGCGCCTGCATCATCGCTTTGGACGGCAATGAAGCCGCGCGGTTACGATGC
This sequence comes from uncultured Alphaproteobacteria bacterium, assembly GCA_963813825.1. GTDB lineage: Bacteria > Pseudomonadota > Alphaproteobacteria > Rhizobiales > Xanthobacteraceae > BOG-931. The sequence goes on along the minus strand of CAWFBB010000023.1, from coordinate 126,361 downwards.
CCTCCTGTTGGCGGTGGGATTTCTGTTCTGCTGGCAGTTTATCTACTGGCTGGTGGGGGCCGACGTAGTGTCGTCACCATCCGACACAATCTTGCGCGCGGTCGCGCTGTTGCAGACGCGGAATTTCCTAAATGACGCTGAGAGCACCGGCGTTGCATTTGCTTACGCGTGCGTTATCGGTATTGCCGGCGGGATGATCTTGGGACTGGTTCTCGGCCTCAATCGCTTTGCCGGGGATGTCGCCGATCCGATCCTGGGCACCGTCTATTCGATCCCGAAAATCACGCTTTACCCGATCATCCTATTGGTTTTCGGTCTGAGCCTGGCGGCGAAAGTCGCGTTCGGCGTCATTCACGGCATTTTCCCCGTGGCCATATTCACGATGAATGCGGTTCGAAACGTCGCGCCGGTGCACCGCAGAACGGCAAAGGCGCTGCGCTTGTCGCCGTTCGCTACGGCCGTGACGGTGCTGGCGCCCGCGGCGGTTCCGGAGATTCTCTCCGGTATCCGCATCGGAGTCGCGGTCACACTGCTTGGCATTCTGATCGCCGAGCTATTCGCCTCGTCTTCGGGTATTGGCTTCGCCCTGATACGCGCAACCGACCTTCACAACGTCGTCGATATTTTTGCGCTGACCTTGCTGCTCTTCCTGTTTGCTGTCGCTATCAACACGCTTCTGCACGCCTGCGAACGCAGGGTGCGTCATGGCACCGGTTCGAGCGGCGGGCATTCATGAGGACGAGCCAAACGCGAATTTTGACAACACACGTCGGCAGCCTGCCCCGTAACGAGACGGTCCTGGAATTTCTCGAAGAACGCGAAAACCGGCATGCCTTCGACACGGCAGCATTCGACCGCTCAATCCGGCAGGCCGTGCTGGATATCGTAAAGCGGCAAACCGACGTCGGCATCGATATTGTCAGCGACGGCGAAACCAGCAAGATCAGTTACGCTACCTACGTGCACAACAGGCTCACGGGCTTTTCGGAGGAGGGCGACACCGAGGCGTCGCGACCGCACGCCGATCTGGCGCCGTTCCCCGATTTGCGGGCGAAAATGGCAAAGTTCACCGGCGCCCGACGTTTCAAGCGTGTCGCCTGCATCGGCCCGATTGCCGTTCAAAGCCATGAGGGGTTGACACGCGATCTTGCCAATCTGCGAGACGCCGTCGATGCAGCGCGGCCGGCAGAGGCGTTTTTGACGGCAGCTTCTCCTGGCGTCGTCGCGAGCTTTCTGCCCAATCGGTATTACCGGACTCACGAAGATTATGTCGGAGCCATTGCGGACGCGATGCGGGAAGAGTACGCGGCCATCGTCGCGGCCGGGTTCGTTCTTCAAATCGATTGCCCCGACCTCGCGATGTCCCGCCATACGGCTTTTCAGCAGCTTTCCGAACCCGAGTTTCTCAAGCGTACGGCGTTTCATGCCGAGGCGCTGAACCATGCGCTCGACGGCATCTCCGCGGATAAGGTCCGCATTCATGTATGCTGGGGCAATTACGAGGGCCCGCATACCCACGACATTGATCTCGCCAAAATCATCAATACCGTATTCGGCGTTCGAGCGCAGGGCATCGCGCTTGAAGCGGCCAATCCGCGTCACGCGCATGAATGGGCCGTTTGGAAGGATATCGCTTTGCCCGACGACAAGGTACTGTTGCCCGGTGTGATCGATACGTCGACCAATTACGTCGAACATCCCGCGCTGGTTGCCGAGCGCATCGTCAAATTCGCAAGCGTTGTCGGGCGGGAGCGCGTAATCGCCAATACGGACTGCGGCTTCGGCACCGCCGCCGGTCACGGCAAACTTGATCCGGAGGTCGTGTACTTGAAGCTTGACTCACTTGTTGCCGGCGCTGCTCTGGCAAGCAAGGAATTGTGGGGCTAACCCGTCCAGAGCTTCGCGCTCGCCAAACGGGCGCCTTCGACCAGCGACCGCAATTTGGCCCAAGCCACATCTGGGTGCACTTCGTCGCCGGCGCCTGAGGTGCCGAAGCCGCAGTCGGTGCCGGCGATGACCCGCTCGCGCCCCACTACGCCGGCGAACCGGAGAATGCGCTGCGCCACCAATTCCGGATGTTCGACCAGATGAATGCAATGCGACACAACGCCGGGGATGAGGATTTTGCCATCCGGCAACGGCACGTCGCCCCATAGCTCCCATTCATGTTCGTGGCGGGGATTGGCGCCCTCGATGGCGTAGGCGCCGGCATTGATCTGGAGCATCAGGTCGACGAAGTGCTTCAACTCGAAATCGAATACGCGCGGTGCTATATTGACGCTGTAGCAGGTATGAAATCGCACTCGATCCTGCGGAATGCCGCGTAACGCGTAATTGAGCATCTCGACGCGCAGCATCATGAATTTGCGGCAGTCTTCGATCGAAGCGTCCGGCGTGCGATTGTAGTGTGTGGCCAAGCGCGGATCGTCGATTTGCAGCAAGAAACCGGCGTCGACGATGGCCCGGTATTCGACGTGCATCGCATCGGCCAATGCCGCGAGGTACTCCTCGGCGGACCGGTAATATTGATTTTCGTAATAGAGTTCCAGGTTCGATGGCGAGATCGCAGTCAGAAATGCTTCTTCCGCTTTCACGCCCTTGAGTGCCGCCTTGAGGTTTTCGATATCGGCGCGCAGTTCATCCTGTCCCACGTAAGCAACCGGCCCGCCGCAAATCCACGCCTTGGGTCGCACGGTTCGTTTTGCGACGATGGCGGAAGACCGGCTCGCCAGCATAACCTTCATGTCTTCGTACGCAGCAGCAAAGGTTTGTGAGTCACGCGTCGCCCCGCGAAAGCGTATCGGACTGTCGATCTCCTGCAGACCGGAAAGACGTCCGCGGGCATAGGCCATCCAGCTGACCTTGCTGTGCTCGCCATCGTTGACCACGTCGAGCCCGATATCCGTCTGGCGCCGCACGATTTCGGCGATCGCCCGACTGACGCGGCTTGTTAGCGCGTGCTCGTCGTAGGTTGCGCCGAGTTCCTTGGCGTTGAGTGCTTCGACCAGATCCGGGGGGCGGGGCAGACTGCCGGTGTGGGTCGTGAGAATTCTTTGAATGCTTCGCTTCATACACGCCGAACTCTGCCGCCGACCGAGGTATGCTTCCTAACATAAAAAGACAACTCAGACCGCCGAATAAAAACGATCTCCGTTGGTCCATTCGCGAATGCCGTTGTCCAACACCCATTGGGCCAATTCATCGTGCCGCACGATCCAGACATCGGGAAAGCCGCGAATGTATTTCAGAATTTTGTCGATTTGCGCGGCGATCAGCGGCCGGCCGCCGAAATGACAATGCACGGTGATATTGAGATACGGCGTCGGTTCGTTTCGATAAAGGTAGTCGAATGTATCCTGATAAACGTCGTACCAGTCTCTCGGATTGCCGCGAAGAACGCGATGATCGGCAAAATCCGAATGCGGAATTGCCACGACGGTGCGGGCGCCGACCTGAACACAAAACGGCAGATCGACGTGGTTATAATCGCCGTACCAGAGAAAGCCTTCTTCGGCGATGAGAGATTCGGTGTGCTCGCTCGACGCCAGCACCGGACTGAGCCAGCCTTTGGGAGCCCGGCCGGACACTGTCTCGATCACGCTCCGCGTCTTGCGGATTACGGCACGCTCCTCGTCGCGTGACAGATAGGCGAGGATCGTGTCCTGAAGATACGAGTGCGCGCAGATTTCGTGTCCGGATTTGATGATTTGTTTGGCCGCGGCTGGATTGAGTTCCAGCGACCGTGCGTTCGCCGCAAATGTTGCGGGCACTCTGTTCTCGTCGAGGATTTTGAGAAGACGCCAAACGCCGGCGTGACCGCCATAAGTTCCCCACGTCATCGCGGCGCGATCGGGCGTGCCCGGCTTCAACGCCGTGGTCTGAACGCTGAAGGGCGGCCCCTTGCCTTCGGACCAGTTTTCCAGAAGGCATGTTACGACAACCGCAATTCTCGCCTTGTGTGGCCATTCAAATCGAGCCTGATCCCCAGCCTTTGTCATACCTTGCTCCGTCGCGAAACGAATGATGGGCTATTTTGGCCAGAGCCGTTTGCTGGCGATGCGGGAGCCCTCGACCAGCGACGCGAACTTCCTCCATACGATCGAGGGGTGCACCTCGTTCGAGCCGGCAAAGGACGCAAATCCGCAGTCGGCACTGGCAATCACGCGCTCGCGGCCGACGACGTCAGCGAACCGGCCGATGCGCAGCGCCACCAGCTCCGGATGCTCGACCAAGACCGTCGATTGCGTGATGACGCCGGGCAGCAGCACCTTGTCATCCGGCAGCTTTGCCCGCTTCCACTCCTCCCATTCATGCTCGTGCCGCGGATTTGCCGCCTCAAACGTATAGCCGCCGGCGCGAACCTTCAGAATGATGTCGATGATGTCCTTAAGTTCCATGTCATGGATGCGCGGGCCCATATTGACGCTGTAGCAGGTGTGGAAGCGAATTTTGTCCGCAGGAATGCCGGCGATTGCGGAATTGAGCGCTTCCACGCGCATTTCGGCCCATTTGCGGCAATCCGCGATATTGAGATCGGGCCGGGTGATGTAATAGGTGACCAGAAATGGATCGTCGATCTGAAGCAGGAAGCCCGCATCGACGATGGCCTTGTATTCCTCGCGCATTGCCTCCGCGATCGCGAAAACATAAGCCTCCGGCGTCGGATAATATTCGTTGGGAGTCGTCGTTTCGACGTTCGACGGTGCAATCGCGGGTACAAACGCTTCCGTCGCACTGACACCCTTCAACGCCGATTTGAGAGTTTCAAGATCGGATTTTAACTGGGCATGACCCTTGTATTTGATAGGTCCGGTGCAGACCATGAGCGCTCGGCGCCGCCGGGCACTCACCTGTTCGGCGACCGCTGACTGATAATATTCGGGAAAATCCTTGGTTTCGCGCGTGTTGGAAAAAGGACTGGGACGCACGCCCTGACGAGTTTCGAGGCCGGCGAGACGCTGCGTCGCGTAGGTGATAAAGCTCGGCTTTCCCATCTCGCCGTCGCTGACAACATCAAGACCGGCATCCAGTTGTTGCTTGACACAATCCACGACGGCTTTCTGCACACGCGCGGCATAGGCATTTTCGTCGATCGGCTCGCCGTCCATCCTCTTCAGCATCATTTCGAAGAGATCATCGGGCCGCGGCAGACTGCCGACGTGCGTGGTCAATATGCGATCAACGCTGAGTTTCATCGTTTCTTCCCATATTTATTGTTCGAGACATCGCGGCATTTCGTTCTCGGACGCTGAACCCGGATGCCGCGCGCAGATTCTTTTTGTGCGTAAGGTCCCTTTGGACGATTTCCGACGTAGTATGGCACTGCCATTCAATGTGCAGCAACCGCAAGGCCGCGGCGCATATTTGCCCATCGCATGCGGCAGAACGCAAACGAGAGACAGCCATGTACGTGCTCGCGGTCATTCGTACTGCGCGCTTGAAAGCGCCGTTTTCATTGCGGATACTGGCGGCCGGAAGAAGCGTCGCTTGACCGGCGTCTTATGCGGCGAACGCGCCTCACGGCGATCGACGCACCAGGGAGGAAGTGCAATGACGGCGAAAGCGCTGCCGACAGTCCTGTTGTCCGGCCTTGTCTCGATTCTCGCGCTTTCGGCCACGGCTTTTGCGCAGACCGATTTTCCGTCTCGGCCGATCAAGATGATGGTTCCTTTTCCTGCGGGAGGAGGGATCGACGTGACCGCACGGATTGCTGCACAGGCGATGACAGATGTGCTCGGCCAACAGGTCATCGTGCAGAACCAAGGTGGTGCGGGCGGTGCGATCGCGACGGATTCCGTCGTGAAATCGAATCCGGACGGATACACCCTGCTTTATCACTCGACGACCGGTATCGTTCACGCCGCCGTCACGGAGAACCTGCCGTACGACTGGACGCGCGACCTCGCGCCGGTTTCGATCGTCACGCGGTTTGCTCCCGTGATGATTGTATCGCCGACGCTCCCAGTCAAAGATTTGAAGGAATTCATTGCGCTCTTGAAGGCGAACCCTGGAAAGTACAGCTTCGCATCATCGGGAACCGGCACTGCCGTTCATCTGGCCGAGGAGCTGTTCAAGCAAAAAGCCGGCGTCGATATGGTCCATGTTCCCTATCACGGCACCGGCGCGGCAATGCCCGACCTTCTCGCCGGCCGTATCGCGATGATGATCGACGGTGTTCCGGTTCAGACGGAGAATATCCGCAATGGCACCGTGCGCGCTCTCGCGGTGACGACGACCACGCGCTCACCATCCATCCCGGATGTTCCCACCATGAAAGAAGCGGGTCTCGACTATGAGGTGCCGTTCTGGACCGCCATCTATGCGCCGATCCAGACCCCAAAACCGATCATCAATAAGCTTGCGGCGGCTGTCGGCAACGCCATGCGCGACCCGGCGGTCGTCAAACGTCTCGCCGACGTCGGAACCGAAGCCGTCGGCTCCAGCCCAGCGGAGCTTGATACCCTGACGCACCAGCAGTTCGATCTTTATCGCGGCATCGTACAGAAAGATAAATCGTTGTTGGGAACTCAGTAGCCGGCCGCCAGCGCGCCGTGGCTGCGCGGATCGGCGGCGCCGATAAAGCCTTGCGGCGTGACCACGATGGAAGCGGCGGAGGTAAAAGGCCGCGTCGGAACCACTTTATCGCCGCGCGCTTGCAGCGCCGCGATGACGTCGGGCGAAACACCCGGTTCGACAAAAACCTGATCGGGCAACCATTGATTGTGGATGCGCGGCGCTGATACGGCGCCGGCGATGTCCATGCCGCGATCGATCACGTTGACCACGACCTGCAAGACCGTCGTGATGATGCGGCTGCCACCCGGCGAACCGGTGATGAGGAACGGCTTGCCATCCTTGAGCACGACCGTCGGCGTCATCGACGATAACGGCCGCTTGCCGGGGCCCGGTTGGTTGGCCTCGTAGCCGATAAGACCGTAAGCGTTTGGCGCGTCGGGTTTCACCGCGAAGTCGTCGAGCTCGTTATTGAGAATAATGCCGGTGCCCTCGCCGACCAGGCCGACGCCGAAGCTGAAATTGAGCGTGTAGGTGTTCGACACCGCGTTGCCGAACTTATCGACAATCGAGAAATGCGTGGTGTTGTGGCCTTCGTGGTCGACTGCGCCGCCGGCACGGATGTCGCCTGCCGGTGTCGCATGCTCCGGATCGATGGTGGCGCGCCACTGCGCGGCGTAGTCCTTGGAGATCAGCTTCGTGACGGGCACTTTTACCGCATCGGGATCGCCAAGGAACAGCGCGCGATCAGCGTAAGCGCGCTTCATGGATTCGACGAGGAGATGGAGTTCGTGCGCCTCGTCCTGATGGGCAAGGTCGAAGCCCTCCAGGATATTGAGCATTTCGATCAGCTCGACGCCTCCGGACGATGGCGGCGGCATCGAGATAATGTCATAGCCCCGATAAGTGCCGCGCACTGGCACACGCTCGACCGCGCTGTAGCTCTTCAGATCGTCTACGGTCATGACGCCACCCGCGGCCTGTACGGCGGCGGCAATTTTTTCCGCGATCGGACCGACATAGAACGCGTGGGGTCCGTCCTTGGCGATGGACTCGAGAGTATTTGCCAGATCGCTTTGCACCAGGCGGTCACCAAGGCCGAGCGCGGTACCGTCAGGTTTTAGAAAGATTTTGGCCGACGACGGCCAGCGCTTGAGCCGCGTGAGCTCGGTGGGCGACAAATCCGATAAGTCCGCGGTGACGGCAAAGCCGTCGCGCGCCAGCGCAATCGCGGGCGCCAACAAGTCGGCCAGCGTGAAATGGCCAGAGCCGTATCTTCGCTCCGCCAAGGCAAATCCCTCGACCGTGCCAGGCACGCCGATGGCGAGCGCGCTATCGCGCGATTTTTGCGGGTCGGCATTGCCTGCGGCATCGAGGAAAGTTTTGTTGGTGATCGCTTGCGGCGCGGTTTCGCGATAGTCGATCGCGGTGTCGTGGCCGTCGGCTTGGTGGATGAGCATGAAACCGCCGCCGCCGAGATTACCGGCGCGCGGATAGGTCACGGCCATGGCAAAACCGACCGCGACCGCCGCATCCACCGCATTGCCGCCCTTTTGCAGAATCTCGACGCCGACGCGCGTCGCCAGTGCATCCTGCGTCACCACCATGCCGTTTGCGGCGGCGACGCCCTGGGCGCGGCCGATCTGACCGTCGCTCTTCGCGACGATCGGCAGTGCAAGACTGCCGATCAGCACAAATGCTGAGAAACGAGGGAGTGAAAGCCGATGCAACTTATGCATTGCGCGGGATTTGCGTGCGGCAGTCACAGCATCGACGGCAAGACCCGGTCCGGGGGCCTGTGCCCATCCATGAAGGTCTTGATGTTGACGATAACTTTCTCGCCCATGTCGACGCGGCCTTCGACTGTGGCCGACGCAAGGTGCGGCAGCAGCACGACCTTGCCGGCACGGGCGAGCTTGACGAGCTTCGGACTTACCGCCGGCTCGTGCTCAAACACGTCGAGGCCGGCGCCGGCGATATCCTCCGTCTCGATCAGCCGTGCCAGCGCATTCTCGTCGATCACTTCGCCGCGCGCAGTGTTGACGATATAAGCATCGGGGCGGATGAGCTTCAGCCGCCGCGCCGAAAGCAGGTGATAGGTCGCCGGCGTGTGTGGACAATTGATCGAGATAATGTCCATGCGGGCGAGCATCTGGTCGAGGCTCTCCCAATAGGTCGCGTTCAATGCCTCTTCGGCCTGCGCCGGCATGCGCCGGCGGTCGTGATAGTGGATCTTGAGGCCGAACGCCTGGGCGCGGCGGGCCACCGCCTGTCCGATGCGGCCCATGCCGACGATGCCAAGCCGCTTGCCCCAGATGCGGTGGCCAAGCATCCAGGTCGGGCTCCAGCCACCCCATTCCTGGTTTCCGGTCAGTACCTGGGCGCCTTCGGTGAGCCGCCTGGGCACGGCGAGGATCAGCGCCATGGTCATATCGGCGGTGTCCTCGGTGAGGACGCCGGGCGTATTGGTCACCGTAATGCCGCGCTGAACGGCCGTCGCCACGTCGATATTGTCGACCCCATTGCCGAAATTGGCGATCAACTTCAGCCGTTCGCCCGACTGGCTGAGCACGGCGCGGTCGATCTGGTCGGTGACGGTCGGAACAATGACGTCGGCGGTCTTGGCCGCGGCGACCAGTTCGGCCTGGCTCATCGGTTTGTCGTCGGCATTGAGGCGGGCATCGAACAATTCGCGCATGCGCATTTCGACGCTGTCCGGCAGCCTCCGAGTGACCACGACCAGCGGCTTCTTGGCGGATGCCATACGCTGCCTCTTGACGCCCGATCGACCGGCCCCGCCGGTCTTCTCCGCACCCGCCCGTTCAGGTCTCTTTAACCGCCCTCGCCGACACTTGGGCTGGGAGGTGCGTCATCAAAATCTCTGTACCAGAAGGCGACGCTCGCACAAAGCGCGTCCGGAACCCGCGGCGCCGCGCGGCTGCGGTCCTATTCGCATTGGCTTTTTTCGCGCTGGACCTGAGCTTCGGGCCGGCGCACGCCGGTAACAGTGACACCGGCGCGTTGCCGGTGCCGCGCTTCGTCAGCATCAAGGCCGATCGCGTCAATGTGCGCGGCGGGCCGGACAAGGACCACGACGTCTCGTGGATTTACACGCGGGTCGGCTGGCCGGTCGAAATCACCGCCGAGTTCGAGGACTGGCGGCGCATCCGCGATTCCGACGGCACCGAGGGCTGGGTCTATCACTCGCTGCTATCTGGCAAGCGCACGGCAGTCGTGCAGATGAAATCGAAGACCGATCTCGCCGCACTTTACGCCAAGCCCGACGACAAGAGCACGGTGACGGCGCAATTGCAGGTTGGCGTTCTGGGCACGGTCAAACACTGCACCGGATCCTGGTGCCAGATCGAAGGCGATGGCTTTAACGGCTGGATCGAGCAGAACGAGCTGTGGGGCGTCTATCCGAACGAGAAGGTGGAGTAGGCGCCAGCTCTTGTCATCATCCGCGAAAGTGGGTGATCCGGTAATCTGTGTCGATTTCGTCAGGTACCGAAATGAAGCCCCTGGCGCGGTAATTACCGGATGCCCGCCTGCGCGGGCATGACAGTTTCAGCCCTTCTTGCGGCGCAGCCGCACCACCACATCGATGCGCGCGATCTCATAGCCTTCCGGCGCGACCGGTGCCTTGCCGACAACGACATCGCTGGTCGGAATATCCATCAGATCGTTCTGGTCTTCGATGAAGAAATGATGGTGCTCGGAATTGTTGGTGTCGAAATAGGCCTTCGAGCCGTCGATCGCGACCTGGCGCAGCAGACCGACTTCGGTGAATTGATGCAGCGTGTTGTAGACCGTCGCCAGCGACACCGGCACTTTGGCGTGGGTTGCTTCCTCGTAGAGCATTTCCGCCGTGACATGGCGATCGCCTTTGGCGAACAGGATCCAGCCGAGCGCCATGCGCTGCCGCGTCGGACGCAAGCCCACGCCGCGGAGCTTCTCCTTGACGTCATGCCAGGGGCAACCGGTCAGGTCGTTGCGCGCCGGCATGGCCGGCGGTTGCGGACTAAACCCGAAGGCGGTTGGACGCGCGATTGAACCAGAATTTGCCATTGACGTGATCCAGTGCCCGTTGGGCGTAGCAAGATTGTTGCAAGTGAAATCATTATACGCCACGCCGCGGGGGCTGCAACTGTTTCGGCACCAGGCCGCCGCGCCAGTTACCCGCTGCGGTTGCACTTTGACCGCCTGTGGCTTTGCCCCTAATCCCCTATATGTTAGGGGCTTGGATCATCGACTGGGGCCCGGGGCGGAGCGTAAAGCGGATGCAAGATCGCCGTTCAAACTTCCAATACGAGGACTTGCTGGCCTGCGGCCGCGGTGAGCTGTTCGTCGAAGGCCCGCAACTGCCGTTGCCGCCGATGCTGATGTTCGACCGCATATCGGAAATCGCGGAAGCGGGCGGCGAATACGGCAAGGGCATGGTCCGGGCCGTATTGGACCTGAAGCCGGATCTGTGGTTCTTCCCTTGCCACTTCAAAGGCGACCCGGTGATGCCGGGCTGCCTCGGCATCGACGCGTTGTGGCAATTGCTCGGCTTCTTCCTTGGCTGGCTCGGTTCACCCGGTAAAGGCCGCGCGCTCGGCATGGGCGAGCTGAAATTTTCGGGGCAGGTACTGCCGTCGATGAAGAACATCGTCTACGGCATCGACATCAAGCGCGTGATGCGCTCGAAGCTCGTGCTTGGCATTGCGGACGGCTGGTTGTCGGCGGACGGCTCCGTGATTTATCGTGCGCTCGATCTCAAAGTCGGCCTGTTCCGCGACGCGGGACCGCAACCGACAGAAGCGTGAGCGGTTCAGCCGCGAGCATGATCCCGAAAAGTGGTCACCGGTTTTCGGATAAGATCATGCTCCAGCTAAATAGTTCGAGGCAAAGATGAGGCGGGTGGTCGTCACCGGGATGGGCATCGTCTCGTCCATCGGCAACAACACGCAGGAAGTGCTGGCGTCTTTGCGCGAAGCCAAATCCGGCATCGTGCGCGCCGACAAATATGCCGAACTCGGTTTCCGTTGCCAGGTACACGGCGCGCCGACGCTCGATCCGAGCGAAGCTGTCGATCGCCGCGCCATGCGCTTTCTCGGCGGCGGCGCCGCCTGGAACCATGTCGCCATGGAACAGGCGATCCGCGATTCCGGTCTCGAGGAGACCGATATTTCCAACGAGCGAACCGGCCTCATCATGGGGTCGGGCGGACCATCGACCCGCACGGTCGTCGAGAGCGCCGATATTGCGCGCAGCAAGGGCCCGAAGCGCGTCGGCCCGTTCGCGGTGCCCAAAGCGATGTCATCCACCGCATCGGCAACGCTGTCGACCTGGTTCAAGATCAAGGGCGTCAACTATTCGATCTCGTCGGCCTGCGCAACGTCGAATCATTGCATCGGCAATGCCTATGAGACCATCCAGGTCGGCAAGCAGGATATGATCTTTGCCGGGGGGTGCGAGGAACTGGACTGGACGCTTTCGGTGCTGTTTGACGCCATGGGCGCGATGTCGTCGAGCTTCAACCAAACTCCGAACAAAGCTTCGCGCGCCTACGATGCCGATCGCGACGGATTCGTCATCGCCGGCGGCGCCGGCGTGCTGGTGCTGGAAGAGATCGAACACGCCAAGGCGCGCGGTGCAAAAATCTACGCCGAAGTGGCTGGTTACGGCGCCACCTCCGACGGTGCCGACATGGTGGCGCCCTCCGGCGAAGGCGCGATGCGCTGCATGAAGATGGCACTCGCCGGCGTGAAACCGCAGGTCGATTACATCAACCCTCACGCCACCTCGACACCGATCGGTGACCTTAGGGAGATCGAGGCCATCCGGGAGGTGTTCGGCGCAAAGTGCCCGCCGATTTCGGCCACCAAATCGCTGACCGGACATTCGCTCGGCGCCGCCGGCGCGCAGGAGGCAATCTATTCGCTGCTGATGATGAACTCGGGCTTCATCTGCGAGAGCGCCAACATCGAGAAGCTCGATCCGGCGTTCGCCGACATGCCGATTGTGCGCGAACGGCGCGACGGCGTGACGCTCGGCTGCGTGCTGTCGAATTCCTTCGGTTTCGGCGGCACCAACGCCTCGATCGTTCTGAAACACGTGGATGCTTGACCCATGCCGGAGCTGATGCACGGCAAGCGCGGCCTTGTCATGGGTGTCGCGAACGACCATTCGATTGCATGGGGCATTGCCAAAACGCTGGCAGCGCACGACGCAACGCTCGCCTTCACCTATCAGGGCGATGCGCTCGGTAAACGGGTTAAGCCGCTGGCGGCGTCAGTCGGCGCTGATCTTGTGCTGCCGTGCGATGTCGAGGATGACGCTTCAGTCGATGCGGTGTTTGCCGAACTCAAGCGCGCCTGGGGCACGCTCGATTTCCTGGTCCACGCCATCGCATTTTCCGACAAATCGCAGCTCACCGGGCGCTACGCCGACACCACGCGCGAGAACTTCGTGCGCACCATGCTGATCTCGTGCTTCTCGTTTACTGAGGTGGCACGGCGCGCGGCCGCCATGATGCCGAACGGCGGTGCCATGCTGACGCTGACCTATAACGGCGGACTGCGCGCGATGCCAAACTACAACGCCATGGGCGTCGCCAAGGCGGCGCTCGAGGCCTCTGTGCGCTATCTCGCGGTCGATTTCGGCGGCAGCGCCATCCGCGTCAATGCCATTTCAGCCGGACCGATCCGCACCCTCGCCGGTGCCGGCATCGGCGACGCGCGGGCGATGTTTGCGTTCCAGCAGCGCCACTCGCCGCTGCATCGCGGCGTAACGCTCGACGACCTCGGTGGTGCGGGACTTTATCTGCTGTCGGATTTATCGACCGGCGTCACTGGCGAAATCCATTTCGTCGATTCCGGCTACAACGTCATCGCCATGCCGCACCCCGATGCGCTGCGGGCCGATCACAAGCAGGTGGCGGACGACGGCGGGAAGTAACGCAGGCCGTCATGGCCGGGCGTAGCCGTCAGAAAGACGGCGTCGCTTCGCTCGCCTATGTCCCGACCATCTCGCTTAGCAATGCACTGCGCCCGCTAAATCGAGCTGCCCGGCGCTAGGCCGGGCATGACGGCTATAGCTTCGCCAAATGCGGCATCACTTCGTTGCTGAACAGATCGAGCGAACGCAGCGCGTCGGCAAGCGACATGGTGCCGAGCATGAGATAAGTGAGCAGATAATTGGCGCCTAGCTCCTTGACCTGCCGCTCGATTTCCGCGCGCACGGTCGCCGGTGAGCCGGCGATGACAGTGCCGTCTTCAACGCAGGCCTCGAAGGTGGCGCCGCGCGGAACGTTCAGCCGAGACGTCAGGCCGGTTTGACCGTGTTTGATGCGCAGCCAGTTGAGATGGGCGAGATGCCGATCCATCGCGGGCTTGCCGAAACGGACCGCTTCCGCGTCGGTGTCGGCAATGAAGAGGTGGCGTTGCACGCCGATCACCGCGCCGCCGGAAAATTCGGCCTTCGGCTGCGCCGGCCCACCGCGTTGCGCCAACGCTTTCTTATAGGCCGCTATATTGGCCTTGGCGGTCGTCATCGGTCCCAGCGTCACGAAGTGCAACCCCTGCTCGCCAGCCCAGACCGAGCCAATCTCGTTCGATGAGCCGTACCAGAACGGCGGGTGCGGCTGTTGCAGCGGCCGCATCGCAATCGGCACATCCTCATAGACATAATGCTCACCCTTGTAGCTGAGCGAGTCGGTCACCAAGCCAGCACTGATGCATTTGAACGCGTCGATGAATATTTCGCGCGACTGGTCGTGCTCGACCTTGTGATATTTGAGCTCGTAGGGGGACACGCCACGGCCGACGCCAACATCGAGCCGGCCATAGCTCAAATGATCGAGCATGCAGATTTCCTCGATCATGCGCAGCGGCGAATAAAGCGGCAACAGATACACCAGCGGCCCGAGCCGCATGCGCTTCGTGGCGCGGGCGACAGCGCCGAGGAAAACGCCCGGCACCGGCACCATGTTGAGCGGTGTCGCATGATGCTCGGCGAGCTGGAGGCAATAGAAGCCGGCCGCATCGGCTGCTTCGAAAAATTTCAGGCGCTCGTCGAAGAGCGTGGAGAGCGGGCGATCGCCATGCTCGATGTGATCGAAAAGTCCGATTTTCATGATGCCTCGTTACTGGTTTGTCTTCGGCAGGCCCATTACTGGTTTGCCTTCGGCAGGCCAATGTGCCGGCCCATCCCGGCGCAATCCGCGTCAGTTTTCAGTCCGGCGGCGTGGATGCCATGAACCGCAAGCTCCTCGTCGCGATCCTCGGTGTCGCCGGTGACGCCGACCGCGCCGATGACTTCGCCGTCATCGCCGCGGATCAGCATGCCGCCGCCTTCGGGGAAAATCTGCTCGCCGCTCGCGGCGATCAGATAGCGCATGAAGATCGGCTTCTCCTGCGCCCGCTCGCGCACAAGCTTCGAGCTGCGGCCGAGCGACAAAGCCGCATAGGCTTTGCCGTACGCCATCTCAAAACGGATCATCGATGAGCCGTCTTCCTTCTTGAAGGCCTTCACCTTGCAGCCGGGCTCGACCACGATCACGCTCAATGGCCGGCAATTGAGCGCTGCGCCGCGTTCGATGACGGCATCGATGATGCACTCGGCCTGATCGAGCGTGATGGTGGACATGACTGACGCTTCTCCCCGCGGCGTGTTCTGCCATCTTCTCGCGGCTTCTGCCATACACCCGCCCGTTGCAGCTGTTGTGCCCTCCCCTTGCCTCGTCCGCGCCAGCGCGCCACATGTGCGCGATGCCCGCCATCGCCCCCAATCCGGCACCGATCGCCATTGAACGGCTTGTCAAAATCTACAAGACCGTTCCAGCCGTGGACGGCATTTCGTTCACGCTAAAGGCGGGATCGGTCACCGGCCTCCTCGGCGGCAACGGCGCCGGCAAGACCACGACCATCGCGTCGATCATGGGGCTCACCACGCCGACGTCGGGCCGCGTCACCGTGCTCGGCGCCGACATGCCGCGGCAGCGCTATCGCGTGCTGCATCGGATGAATTTCGAAAGCCCCTATGTGGCGATGCCGATGCGACTCACCATCCGCCAAAACCTCACCGTGTTCGGCATGCTCTATGGCGTTTCGGATCTCAATCACCGCATCATAGAGCTTGGCGAGCAGCTCGATCTCGCCGATCTGCTTGATCGCCCAACCGGGCGTCTCTCCGATGGGCAGAAGACCCGTGTCGCATTGGCCAAGGGTCTGATCAATTCGCCCGAATTGCTGCTGCTCGACGAGCCTACCGCCTCGCTCGATCCCGATACCGCCGACTGGGTACGCGGACGGCTCGAGAGCTATCGCCGCGAGCGCAACGCCACGATGCTGATCGCCTCGCACAACATGGCCGAGGTCGAACGGCTGTGCGACCGCGTCATCATCATGAAGCGCGGCCACATCGAGGACGACGACACGCCAGCAAAACTCTTGTCGCGCTACGGCCGGCGCACACTCGAGGAAGTGTTTCTCGATGTCGCGCGCGGCCGCGGCGTCGAACAGGAGGCAGCGCTTTGATGCCGCGCGCCGAAGGTACGTTCGACTACTCGCCGCGGCGGGCCGCCGCGATGATGCTGCGCTACTGGTATTTGCTACGCTCGTCGTGGCCGCGGTTGCTCGATCTCGTCTACTGGCCGACGGTGCAGATGATCACTTGGGGCTTCCTGCAATATTACATCATGCAGAATGCCGGTTTCTTCGCGCGCGCCGGCGGCACATTCATCGGCGCGGTGCTGCTCTGGGACATTCTGTTCCGCGGCCAGCTCGGCTTCTCGATCTCGTTCATGGAGGAAATGTGGGCGCGCAACATCGGCAACCTGATGATGAGCCCGTTGCGACCGTTCGAATTCCTCAGCGCGCTGATGGTGATGAGCATCGTGCGGCTGTCGGTCGGCGCCATCCCGGTCACGCTGCTGGCAATCGCCTTTTTCGGTTTCAACCTCTACGGCCTCGGCCTGGCGCTGGTGGCGTTCTTTATCAACCTGATGCTGACGGGCTGGGCGGTCGGAATTTTCGTTTCAGGGCTGGTGCTGCGTAATGGCCTCGGCGCTGAGAATCTTGCGTGGTCGATCATGTTTTTGTTCATGCCGCTGACCTGCGTCTATTATCCGGTGACGACGCTGCCGGTGTGGCTCCAGCCGGTATCGTGGCTATTGCCGCCGACCTATGTTTTCGAGGGCATGCGCGCGTTGCTGATCGACAAGACGTTCCGGCCGGACCTGATGCTCGATGCGCTGGGGCTTAACGTCGTGTTCTTCGCCGCCGGCGTGTTTGCATTCCTCAAGCTGTTGCAGAGCGCCCGCCGCCACGGCTCGCTGATCCAGGCGGGTGAATAGACCGGCCGGAGACCCGCACTGCTGTGCGGCGAATGCACGCTATGTGCGCTGCGAATAGCTGGAAGGCGTTGATGTCCACAGGAGAGGTGATCGCGCCCTCCATATGTAAGGAACAGCGAAAGAAATTGCATTTATGTTGGTGTTATGACATATCAGAGCCGAAATGCTGCACTGCAGCAATCCGGGCAAGGATCATCAATGGCGATCGGAGAGTTTGGCGGCGCGCCTGCCGTGCCAGGCGACAGCGGCGCCTTGCTGTCGGCCGCGCCGATGTATTGGTTCTATGAGATGAGCCATGCGGCGCTCAACCCGGCGCGCGCCTGGGCCGACGCCACCCGCCTGTTCTTCAAGAACCCGGTCAATCCGCTCTCCTTCACGACATACGGGAAAACGATGGCCGCGGCGGCCGAATTGTTCGAACGCTCGACGCGCCGCTACGGCAAGCCGGAATGGCGGATTACGTCGACGCTGGTCGGCGGCGAGCGCGTGCCGGTGCAAGTCACGACGGTGTGGGAGCGGCCGTTCTGCCGCCTCGTTCATTTCGAGCGCCTGTTCGAGCACCGTCCGAAACGCCCGCAACCGAAGCTCCTCATCGTCGCGCCAATGTCCGGACATTTCGCCACGCTACTGCGCGGCACAGTGGAGGCATTCCTGCCCAATCACGACGTCTATGTCACCGATTGGGTGGATGCGCGCATGGTGCCGGTGTCGGAAGGGCGCTTCGACCTCGACGACTACATCGACTACGTGATCTCGATCCTGCACGCGCTCGGTGGCGACACCCACATCGTCGCCGTGTGCCAGCCTTCGGTGCCGGTCATGGCCGCCGCCGCGCTCATGGATGCCGACGACGATCCATACGTCCCGGTGTCGATGACCTTGATGGGTGGCCCGATCGACACGCGCGTCAATCCGACCGGTGTGAACAAGCTGGCCGAATATCGCGGCGTCGAATGGTTTCATAGTCACGTCATCACCAAGGTGCCGTTCCCCAATCCGGGCTTCATGCGCGACGTCTATCCGGGCTTCCTGCAGCTCAATGGCTTTGTCACCATGAACCTCGAACGGCACATCGAGGCGCACAAGCAGTTGTTCCTCAATCTCGTGAAGGGCGACGGCGACTCGGCGGGAAAGCACAAGGAATTCTACGACGAATATCTCGCCGTCATGGATCTTACTGCGGAGTACTATCTGCAAACGGTCGATACCGTTTTCGTGCGCCATGCGCTGCCGCTCGGCCAGATGACGCACCGCGGCCGACCCGTCGATCTCGCCGCCATCAAGCGCATCGCGCTGCTCACCGTCGAAGGCGAACACGACGATATTTCCGGCGTCGGCCAGACCGAGGCAGCGCATAACCTCTGCGTCAACATTCCACCGGACCGCCAGGCGCATTGGCTGCAGCCGGGCGTCGGCCATTATGGCGTGTTCAACGGCTCGCGCTTCAAATCGGAAATCGCTCCGCGTATCTCCGACTTCATCCTGACGATGGGGCACACCGCGCAACGCGCCCGCAATGGCCTTGAACGGCGACGCGCGCACAATGGCGCGGTGCTGCAAGAGGCTTGATCGCCGCGGTCATCGCGCAAGCCGTCGAATCGTGGCAGTATTGGCTTCGGCATCGGCCCGGATGATCCGCCATGACTGATCAGCCATGACATTGCGTGCCTTGCTTTATCGCCGCCCGGCCGAGCCTCAAACGCTCGAGCTTGACTTCGGTGGCACGCTTTATCTGGTTCAAGTGCGACGGCACCGGCAGGCGCGGCGCTACACGCTGCGCATCCAGGCGGCAACGCGTGAAATCATTGTCACCATTCCGCCGCGCGGCTCGCTGAAGGAGGCGCGCAGCTTCGCGCAAAAGCACGGTGGCTGGATCGCAGCCCGGCTCGGGCGGCTCCCGGAAGCGGCGCCGTTTGCCGATGGTGCGGTCATCCCGCTGCGCGGCGTGCCGTACCGGATCGTCCATCGCGGCGGCCTCCGCGGCACGGTCTGGACCGAAGACGGTTTAGCAGGAGAACGGTTGCTCTGTGTCGCCGGCGACGCGCCTCATATCGATCGCCGCGTCGGCGATTTCCTGCGCCGCGAAGCCAAGCGCGATCTCGAAACAGCGAGCCTGAGATTTGCCGCCGAACTTGGCGTGGCGCTCAAGCGCATCGTGGTGCGCGATCAATCGAGTCGCTGGGGCTCGTGCTCGACGACCGGTGTGCTGTCGTTCTCCTGGCGTCTGATCCTGGCGCCGAGCGATATCCTCGATTACCTCGCCGCGCACGAAGTGGCGCACCTCGTCGAGATGAATCATTCGCCGCGGTTCTGGCGGGTGGTGCAGCGCTTTTGCCCTGACCACGACCGCGCCAAGGCGTGGCTCGACGCCCACGGCGCCGATCTGCACCGATACGGGCTGCCCGATCCCGCGTCGCGGCCTTTCCCGCTTGCAAGGGTCAGTTAGGGATGCGCGCGGCTCGTCGTCGCCGTTATGACGGCGCCTGACGCGGAATAGGTGTCGAGCGACAGTTTGGTCGCCACCACGATCAGCGTTCCGGCGAGCAAGAGACGAAGCGCAGTTTCCGGCACGCGCGCGGCCGTGTAGCTGCCGAGCACGATGCCTGGCACCGATCCCAGCAGCAGCGGAACCAGCAAATCGAGGTTGATCGAGCCCAGCCACCAATGGCCGACGCCGGCGACGAGGGTGAGCGGCACCGCATGAGCGATATCGGAGCCGACGATCCGCGCCGTCGGCAGTTGCGGATAGAGCAAGATCAGCGCGGTAACGCCGATGGCGCCAGCGCCGACCGACGAAATCGAGACCAGCACGCCGAGAATAGCGCCGACGCAAACCGTCAGCTCGGCGGTCCGCCGTTCGGATAGCCGGCCGACGTGCACGGCATAGCGCCTAACGATCCTGTCGCGAAATACCAGCGTAAAGGCAGTGACAAAAAGCGCTATCGTCAGCACGCCGGCAATGACCTCGCGCGCGGCCGGACCGTTCATATTGATGCGGCTCAAAACCCAGATGGTCAGGACCGTCAACGGCACGCTGCCGGTCGCCAGCCGCCGCACCACGCGCCAATCAACCGTACGGTTGTAGCCGTGCACCAGGCTGCCTGCGGTCTTGGTCGCCGCGGCGTACAGGAGGTCGGTGCCGACCGCCGTAGCCGGATGGATACCGAACAGGACGATCAGGATCGGCGTCATCAGCGAGCCGCCGCCAACGCCGGTCAGCCCGACTAGCAGACCGACGGCGAATCCAGCGAAGGAATAAAACGGCTGTACCGAGTTGATCGCGTTCATAAACGTGATTTCAAAGCCCTATGTCTTCGCTGACGAAGACTGCATTGAACGGCGGCTCTATCGTGACCAACAATCGTAAACCGCACAAGCAGACTTCGTTCCTATCCGGGAACAAATTTCCTTTGTAGCTCCGCAATTTAGTAAAATCCCATTGTCACCGTGACATTGCGTGTCACCACCGCGATACGTTTTGCATTGCGGCATTGCACTGGTTGCCAGCCTGTGCCGCGCTTGCATTTGAAAAGAAACCGTCATGAACCTGCGCGTTTTGCCGCACATTCAAACACTAAACCGTGAACTGCGTTGCATCGGCAAAGCGCGCACTTATTTGTTTGTCATTAGGCCGACCAGGGCGGTTCCCCATCCCCCGACACCCCCAAACCGCCCGGGCCAAATAAGCCTAAAGTTGAGGCAACAACTTAAGAGCCCCAAGCAGCGTATCAGCTTGGGGTTCTTTCTTTTTCAGGAGGCGTCAGGTCTTGACCAGATCGCCGAGCAAGCTCGCGGTGACTGAAAGTTTCGACAGCGTCAGCCCTGAATTGGCGATCTCGTAAATCGCCAACCGGATGCGCTCTACCTCGCTTTGGCGCGGTGCAATCCAGGTCTCGACGGCGGCAGCTCCGGCAACGGCGTTACTGCTCACCATCGCCGCGGCGAGCCGGCGCTCAGCGTCGCCGATTGAATCTCGCGCCCGGTCGAGTGCCAGCCGGTCGAAGTAGTCGGTGACGGGGATACTGGCGGCCGCGCCGGAGATGCGATCGAGCTGGAAGAAGCTGCGCGCAGCGAAATAAGTTGCCACCACCTCACCGACCGCCCTTCCGGTGCGGTCGGCAACCAAAATGATGTCCGGCGCCGCGGCAAGAATCGCAAGATCGGCGATGCGGCCGGCAAGCGGTTCGGGTACACCCGCCTCGACAAGCTTGGCCTTGTGCGCATCCCGTGCGCTCAGGCTCTCATTGGACCTGGCGCCGTCGAGGGCGGCGGCGACCGCGGCAATGCCGTCGCGATAATGCGCCACCGCGCCGGCGAGGCCTTTCGACAAATCGGCATTGCGCAAGAACCAGACGATGCGATCGAGCAGCAGGTCTTGTACTGCCGCATAAAGCTCGAGTTGCAGTTTTCCCGGAATGCGATTGTCGAGCGCATCGATCTCGGCGTTGAGCGCCGGCATGCCGTAGCTGTCGCGCACCGCGGCAAACGCAGATGCAATCGCCGCGGGCGCGGCGCCGGTCTGGTCGGCGATCCGCACGATCAGCGTTGGGCCGCCGCGATTGATCATCGAATTGGCGAGCTGCGTCGCGATGATCTCGCGGCGAAGGCGATGATGGTCAAGCGCGTCCGGGAAGCGCTCGGCGATCGCCTTCGGGAAATAGCGGCCGAGCTCGTGGGCCAGATAGGGATCGTCCGGCACTGCCGATTCGAGCAGATCTTCATCAAGCGCGAGCTTGGCATAAGCCAGCAGCACCGACAGTTCCGGGCGCGTCAGCACCTGCGAGCGCCGGCGGCGCTCGGTAAGCTGCAGGTCATCAGGCAGAAATTCGACCGCGCGATCGAGCAACCCGCGCGCTTCGAGCGTCTGCATCAGCCGCTGCTGGAAGCCGAAATCCTCCATGCCACGGCGTTGCGCAAGTGACAGCGCCAGGGTCTGCAAATAATTGTTGCGCAGCACCAGATGGGCGACGTCGTCGGTCATGGCGGCGAGCAGCGCGTTGCGGCCGTTCATATCCAGCCGGCCGTCGCGCAGTGGAATGCTCAGCGCGATCTTGAGATTGACCTCCATGTCCGAAGTGTTCACGCCGGCAGAATTGTCGATCGCGTCGGTATTGAGCCTGATGCCGGCCAACGCCGCCTCGACGCGGCCGCGCTGGGTCATGCCGAGATTGGCACCTTCGCCGATCACCGTGCAGCGCAAGTCCTTGCCGGAAACGCGTATAGCGTCGTTGGCGCGGTCGCCGACCGCGTCGTCGGTTTCGTCGGCGGCGCGGACATAAGTGCCGATGCCGCCGAAGAAAAGAAGATCGGCTGGCGCTTTGAGGATGGCGCGGATCAGATCCTGCGGCGCAAGTCGCTCGGTGACGCCGAACAGCTTTCGCGCCTCCTCTGAAATGTGGATTTCCTTGGCCGAACGCGGATAGACGCCACCGCCCCTGGAAATGAGCGCTTTGTCGAAATCCTGCCAGCTCGAGCGCGGCAAATCGAACATGCGCTGCCGCTCGGCAAAGCTGCGTTCCGGATCGGGGTCGGGATCGATGAAGATATCGCGGTGGTCGAAGGCGGCGATCAGCTTGGTTGTTTTCTCGCGCAACATTCCGTTGCCGAACACGTCGCCCGACATGTCGCCGACGCCGACCACGGTAAACGGCGTGGCGGCGATGTTGATATCCATCTCGCGGAAATGCCGCTTGACCGATTTCCAAGCGCCCCGGGCGGTGATGCCGATCTTCTTGTGGTCGTATCCGGCCGAGCCGCCGGAGGCGAAAGCATCGCCAAGCCAATAGTCGTGCGCGATCGCGATGTCGTTGGCGATGTCGGAGAACGTCGCCGTGCCCTTGTCGGCGGCGACGACGAGATAGGGATCGTCCCCTTCCTTGCGCACCACGTCGACGGGCGGGATGACGCCAGCGGTGCCGGGGCCGATATTGTCGGTGATGTCGAGCAGCGCCGAGATGAACATTTTGTAGGTGGCGACACCTTCGGCCTGGATCGCCTCGCGCGACCCGGCGGCGGGCAGATATGCGGGCACGAAGCCGCCTTTGGCGCCGACTGGCACGATCACGGCGTTCTTGACGTTCTGCGCCTTGACCAGGCCGAGGATTTCGGTGCGAAAATCCTGCGGCCGGTCGGACCAGCGGATGCCGCCACGCGCCACCTTGCCGAAGCGCAGATGCACGGCCTCGACCCGCGGCGAATAGACGAAAATCTCGTAGAGCGGCCGCGGCAACGGCATGTCGTCGACCTTACGGCTCGCGAACTTGATCGCGATCAGCTCTTTAGTTTGCCCGTCGCGATCGAGCTGGAAGTAATTGGTGCGGATGGCGGACTGTACCGCGTTGACGAAGTGACGGATGATGCGGTCCTCATCGAGGCTTTCGACCGCCTGCAAGGCGCTGTCGATCGCGGCGGCAATCTCCGCCTCGCTCGCTGCTCGCGCCTCGTCGGCAATTTTGCGATGCGGATCGAAGCGGGCGTGGAACAGCGCCACGACCTGCGCGGCGATGGCCGAGTGCTTGCGTAGCGTCGCCGCCATGTAGTCTTGCGAATAAGGCACGCGGATCTGACGCAGAAAGCGCGAGAGGGTGCGGATCAGCGCGACGTCGCGCCAGCCGAGACCGGTGGCGAGCACAAGTGCGTTATAGCCGTCGCTCTCGGCCTTTTTGCCCATCACAACGAGGAAACAGGCCTCGAGCCGCTGCTCCAGCACCGCAAGGTCGACTGGCTCACCCGACGCGCTTTCGAGTTCCATGTCATGGAACCAGGCTTCCTCAATATCTTGCGCCTCGATGTGGTAGGTGCGCTCGTCAACGACGCGGAAGCCCATGTCTTCCAGCACCGGGACGCGCTCGGAGAGCGAAATCGGCCGGCTGCGGCTAAATACCTTCAGCCCCACGCGCGCCGATGCCGCGTCACCCTTTCGATAAAAGCCTACGCCGAGCGGACGCTCCGGCGTTAGCGCTTCGACGACACGAATATCGCCGACCGCAACCGGCGGCAGATAGACCTCGCGGTAATCGATCGGGAAAGCGTCGCGGTAGCGCGCCAGCAGCGACCGCGCCTTGCCCGGGTCATAGGCCGCGCCTAGAGCCTGCGCCAAGCCGTCGGTCCAACTGCGCACGATGGCCTCGACCGCACCGTCCAGCACGGCGCGGTCGGGATGCGGCATCTCGCCTTCGCCGTGCCCGATGACGAACTGCACGCGCACCAGCGGGCCTTCCGGGAAGAACGGATAGAACGCACGCACCACGCCTTTATACCTCGCGGCCAGATAATCCCCGATCAGCGCCCTGACGCGGCTGTCGTAGCGATCACGTGGAACGTAGACGAGAACCGACACGAAGCGATCGAAACGGTCGTAGCGCGGCAGCACCCTCACCCGCGGCCGCTCGCCGAGCTGCAGGATCGCAAGCGCGAAGTCGTAGAGCTGGTCGTCCTCGATCTGAAACAGCTCGTCGCGCGGATAGTTCTCGAGCACGTTGACCAACGCCTTGCCGGAATGGCTATTCGGCTCGAAGCCCGCGTGGCGAATGATGTTGTCCGCCTTGCGCCGCAAATACGGAATGGCGCGGACCGAGCGCGTATAGGCCGTTGAGGTGAAAAGCCCGCAAAATCGGTGCTCGCCGAGCAGCTTGCCGTCGCGGTCGAAACGCTTGATGCCGATATAGTCGAGATCGGCGCGGCGATGGATGCGCGAACGTATCGTCGACTTGGTGACAAGAAGAAGCCGTGGCAGTTCCAGAAACGCGCCGATTTCCGGAGTGATGGTGAGCGGCTGGTTCCAGCGCTGCAACGGCCGCATGTCGCGCGAGTGCAACAGGCCGAGACCGGTCGCGAAGTCCGGCTCGAGCACGGTGCCGTTGCTGGTGAAAGCATAATCGCGCGCGCCGAGCATCGTGAAATTATCCCCAGCGAGCCATTCGAGAAACTGGACCGCCTCGGCTATCTCGGCTGCGGGAAGCGGCGGCGGGTTGGCGCGCAAGTCGGCGATCACGTCACGCACCCGTGCCAGCATCGCGCCCCAATCCTGGACGCTCAGGCGCACGTCGGCGAGGATGTCGCTAAGCGCGCGGACGACGTCTGCCCGCTCCGCAGCGTCCGCCGCACCATCGACATGGACGTGAATGAAGCTTTCGCGCTGGCCCTGATCTTTAGCCACGCGCTCGAACACGGTCAGGGCTCCGGTCGCGTCGCGCTCGACACTAAACACGGGATGCACCAGCAAGCGGATTTCGAGGCCGCGCTGGTTGAGTTCGCCGAGCACCGAATCGACGAGAAACGGCATGTCGTCGTTGACAATGTCGAGCACCGCAATGCTGGGCAACCCGGGCGCCGGATCGAAAGCGATCTTCGGCTTGCCGGCGCCGCGTTGGGCGACCTCGGACCACGATTGCTCGGCAATGGCGGCAAGCTCTTCCGGCTTGTAGCGCGCCAGATCGTCCGGCGCGGCGTGCCCGAACAAATCAGCAAGAAACGTTTCGGGGATATCATTCCGGCGCTTTGCCAACGCGGCGCTCGCCACGCCGATCAGCGCTTGGCCGGCGACTTCTTCCACAGCGGGGGAAAAATCCTGGACGTTCATGGTCCCGCACCCCCTCACAAGCGGGAATCTCTGCAATATTACGCGCACGACAGGCCCTTCGGCCACCGCAACATGGCATTCTAGCGGCGGTAAGGACACAAGGAAGCTGCAAGGGAGATAGGCATGGCCAAGCGCAACCGCAAAGTCGATCCGAAGCAGGCCCGCGTCCCCGCCACGACCGGCGACGACACCGCGATCACTGCGCTTAAGCTCGCGCCGGCGCCGCTCGCCCCCGAAATGGCCGCTTATTTCGCCAAATGCGAGGAGAAGCTCGGCTTCGTGCCGAACGTACTCAAGGCCTATGCGTTCGACGCCGCTAAACTTTCTGCTTTCGTCGCCATGTACAACGACCTGATGCTGGCACCATCGGGCCTGAGCAAGCTTGAACGCGAGATGATCGCGGTCGCGGTGTCATCGCATAATCACTGCTATTATTGCCTGGTCGCTCATGGCGCCGCCGTGCGCCAGCTCTCCGGCGACCCGCCGCTCGGCGAGCTGGTGGCGATGAATTATCGCGCGGCGCGGCTGTCGAAACGCGAACGCGCCATGCTCGATTTCGCCGTGAGGCTGACCGCCGAGCCGTGGCTGGTCGAGGAAAAGGATCGCGAAGTGCTGCGGCGCACGGGCTTCAGCGATCGCGACATCTGGGACATTGCCGCCGTCGCCGGCTTTTTCAACATGTCGAACCGCGTGGCGTCGGCCACCGACATGCGGCCGAACAGCGTGTATCACCGCCAAGCGCGATAGGAAGATTAGCCCGCCGATTTGGTATAAGGTGGCCAACTGGAATGGCGCAGAACGGGGGCAACGATGCGTACAACTTTCACCAAGATTCTAACCGCGAGTGCCGCGAGCATCGTCTTTAGCGCCGCCGTTTTAGCCGCCCCGCCGGTCGCAAGGCTTGCGCCAGCAGACATCCAGACGACTTTCTTCACCGGCCAGTCGTTCACCGCGTCGACCACCTCAAACGTGAAATTCAAGATGACGTTCACCTCGGACGGCAAAATGAAACGTCAGCCGATTGGCACCGGCAGCAGGGGCGAAGGCACCTGGAAATTGTCGAAGGACGGTTTCTGCACCACATGGAACGGCGCCATGTCCAACTGCTTCACCGTTGCCGCCGCCGGCGACAACAAATGGTCTGTGCTCAAGGGCTCGACCATCATGGCAACGTGGAGCAAATAACAAAGACGACGCCGGCCTTAACGGCTGCAGCAATTTAGCCTGTGGCGGGCGCCGTTAGAGCCTGGAAGGACTTGCGTACCGCGGCGATGCCGTCGGGCGTTACAGTCATCCCGATATGGCCGACGCCAGGCACTATCGTGATGGGCAGGTTGGGCCGCACCGGACTGAACAACGGCCCGAAGCGATCGGGGAAAAACAGTTCGTCGCTGCCGCCGACCAAAAGTGCCGCCGGTTTTGTGCTGCGTCCGAGCGCCGCCAGATAATCGCGCGGCGCGCCGAAGTCGACGGCGAGCCGGAACGAATAAACGCTGGTAAGATGCGGAGCAGTCGGCGACGTCGCGAATGCCACGATCGGCAACCCGTTGAACCAGTCGATGCCGGCACGGTTCAACATCGCCAGCGCGATGATGCGCGGCTTCGCGATCTCGACCCATCCGCCCGTATCCGGGCGAATGGTTGGTGCGCCCGGCGGCAGGGCCGGCGAAATCATAATGAAGCGATCGAAAAACTTTTCTTCGGGACTGGCGATCACGCGCAGCACGAAGCCGCCGCCGGAGGAGAAGCCGATCA
Organism: uncultured Alphaproteobacteria bacterium; assembly: GCA_963813825.1. Lineage (GTDB taxonomy): Bacteria > Pseudomonadota > Alphaproteobacteria > Rhizobiales > Xanthobacteraceae > BOG-931. The sequence goes on along the minus strand of CAWFBB010000023.1, from coordinate 99,173 downwards.
GGGAAAAGCTGGCGTTAGGATGGAGCGGCCGCAACACAGCGATGAAGTCGGCGAGATCGTCCTCCAGCTGGCCGATATAGTCGATATCGCCGCTGCGGCCGAAGTTGCCATGCCCGCGCAGGACAGGAACAAAGACGGTCGCACCGGCATCCTGCAGCGACTTGGCCAGCGGATGCATGCCGGCCCCATCGTCCGATGAACCGTAAATCAGCACCACCACTTGCGCACCACTGCCGTCATAAATCCGATAGCCGAGCTTGGTGCCGTCGCGCGCTGAATAAGTCTGTATCGCCGGCAAGCCGCTGAAATCGACATGCTTAAAAGGCTCGCTGACCGAGGCCAAAGGTGGCGGCTGTCGCGGTGCGTCGAACGCCAGCACGCTTCCGACCGCGCCCATAACGACAAAGATCAACGCCGCCAAAGCCCAAAGCATTTTGCGCATCCTGTGACCTCGGCTCGACTGTGGCACGCGGTTCGCGTGGGGCCCGCAAACACCATAGGCACGTTCATCCCGCCGCGTCTGAACAAAATTAATAGAACGGCTCAGACGATGGCGGTGAGGTTTGCGAAGTATCAGACGTGGACCGATAAATCCTTGATCGTCGGACGCTCGCCCGATAACGGATTTTCCGGATCCCAGGCGTAGCGCAGCGTCTCGAAGCGCATAGAGCGGGCGTCGACCATGACGAGGCGACCGACCAGGTCTTCGCCGAAACCGACAATCTCGCGGATGACTTCGAGCGCCGCCATCGAGCCGATGACGCCGGCCAGCGCGCCGAGCACGCCAGCCTCGGCGCAGACCGGAACGGTACCGGGCGGCGGCGGTTCGGGAAACAGACAGCGGTATGTCGGGTTCGGCTTGCCATCGCTGCCCCGCTCGTGGGCGCGGATCGTGGTCAGCGTGCCGTCGAATGTACCGAGCGCCGCGGTAACCAGCGGCTTTTTGGCAAAGTAACAGGCATCCGAGAGCAGATAGCGCGTGGCGAAATTGTCCGAGCCGTCCGCGACGATGTCGTAGCGGCCGATCAGTTCGAGCGCGTTCTGCGCCGTGAGCCGCATGCCGTGCAGCTCGACGCCTACGTGCGGATTGAGCCTTCGGATCGTCGCCGCGGCACTGTCGACTTTGGGCACGCCGATGTCGGGCGTGGCGTGGATCACCTGCCGCTGCAAGTTCGACAGCGAGACGACGTCGTCATCGATGACGCCGAGTGCGCCGACGCCGGCAGCGGCGAGATAAAGCAGTACCGGCGCGCCAAGACCGCCGGCGCCGATCACTAGCACGCGGGCGCGGCCGAGTGCGGCCTGGCCCGGACCGCCCACTTCGCGCAACACGATGTGCCGCGCATAGCGTTCAAGCTCATCGGCGCTCAGCATGACGGCACCATACGGAATTGCTCAGACGCGAACAAACGTTGGCCTGTACGGGTGGTTCGGCTACGCTCAGCCGTCACTATCGGGTGTTGCGATGGGCATGAGGGTAGCAGGCGTTGTCGTTGCCCTGCTGGGGCTGGCGCTGCCGGTCTGCGCTCAGGAATTGGGGGCCAAAGCGGCACCCAAGGTTGTCGCAAAAAAGAGCCACACCGCGGCAAAGGCCGACACGGCCAAGGCCGCAAAGGACACCACCGCTTCCATCCTGGACGGCTTCAACTCGCCTTCTCCTGCGCATCTGGAAGCCGTCGGCTGGCGCATAATCGACGACCTGGTAACGGGCTCACGGCTCGGCGTACCAAGCGCATTGGTGCCTCAGGCCAGCCTTACCCGTAATGGCAGCCGCTGGACATCTGCGCACGGCACGATCCAGATCGAAACCTTCCGCTTGCACGAGGCTGCGTTGCCGGCGCTGTTCGACGACGAAAAGAAAACGCGCCGCCGCACGGTCGAGCGCAGCACGCTCAAGCCCGATTCCTTCATCATGTCCGGCGAGCAGGGCCTGAAAAGATTTGTCGAGCGCGTCCAGGCGAGCGGCAGCGAGCTGCGTGGTATTACCATTCTCTACGACCAGGCGACGGAAGGCATGATGGCGCCGGTCGCGCTGGCGATGGCGGATGCATTCCAAGGCTTTCCCGATCCCAGCGCCGGTCCGCCGCCCGGCTTGCTGCGTAGCGTCGAATACGCAACCGCGATTGTGGTGAATGAGCGTGGCTACTTGCTCACGTCGGCGCAGGCCACCGGCCAATGCCAATCCATCACTGTTCCCGGACTAGGTCACGCCGAGCGCATCGCGACGGACTCAACCGGCGAACTCGCGCTGCTTCGCCTGTATGGCGGGCAAGGCATGGCTGCGGCTGCACTCGCCGGCGATGCCGGGACGCCGGACAATCTCACTTTGATCGGTATCGCCGATCCGCTGTCGCAGACCGCCGACAGCGTGACGCGCGCGCCGGCGCACATGACCGCGCAAGGCCTCGACCCGGCGCCAAAGCCTGGTTTTTCCGGCGCGGCGGCAATCGATGCGCAAGGCCGCTTTGCCGGCATAGTGGATCTGAAATGGCCGGTCGTTGCCGGCGCGGCTGTCGGCAGCCAAGCGGCGCTCGTACCCGCCGACGCCATTGCGGCCTTTCTCAAAAGCCAAAAAATAGCACCGGCCACTGGCCACGCCGCAATCGACCAATCGGTGCTGCGGGTGATCTGCGTGCGGAAGTGACGCGCGCCTTCGCGTCATTTATTCCGAAACTTCGGCGGCCGCTTTTCGACGAAGGCGTCCATGCCTTCGCCCTGATCGTGGGTCGCAAACAGGGAATGAAAGATACGCCGCTCGAAGCGGATGCCTTCGGCGAGCGAAGTTTCGAAGGCGCGGTTGACCGATTCCTTGGCCGCCAGCACCGACGGCAGCGACATCGCCGCGATGGTCTCGGCGACCTTCACGGCTTCGTCGAGCAAATTTGCCGCCGGTACGATGCGGGCGACGAGGCCCGCGCGTTCGGCTTCCTGCGCGTCCATCATGCGGCCGGTAAGGATGAGGTCCATCGCCTTCGCCTTGCCGACGGCACGCGTCAGCCGCTGCGTGCCGCCGATGCCGGGAATGATGCCGAGCTTGATCTCGGGCTGGCCGAACTTGGCATTGTCCGCGGCGATGATGATGATCGCATTGCATGGCAAGCTCGCAGCCGCCGCCGAGCGCGAAGCCCGCGACCGCGGCGATCACCGGTTTTCGCGCCTGCGCGGCCTGATGCCAGTCGGCGCAAAAATCATCGAAGAAAACGCCGGCAAAATCCTTGTCCGCCATTTCCTTGATATCGGCGCCGGCGGCAAACGCCTTGTCCGAGCCGGTGATGATCATGCAGCCGATAGCGGCATCGGCCTCGAACGCCGCGATGGCCTGGCCGAGGTCGTGCATCAGCGCGCGATTGAGCGCATTGAGCGCTTGCGGCCGATTGAGCCGGATCAAACCGACCCTGCCACGCGCCTCGACGATGATGTTGTCGTAACTCATGCAATCCGCTCCCGGTGCAATTCAAGCGTCGCCGATATTTTAGCCCGTGGCGCTCTGCTAGGATACCGCGGCAGGGAGGCAGCCGTGAAAACAAACGACGTGATGACCTATGCCGGTTTCGCGCTGGCGCTGATCGTGGCGGCAACAGCCGTATTTACATTCTTTTCCACGCCGGCGATGGCCGACGACGCGCCGATGGTGCTGGCGCGCGACGGCTACTTCTATGTCGGCGGCAAAACGAAAGTGGTCGACGGCCACACCTATGTTGTCGATCAGATGTACGTCGACTTTCGCATTCCGGCGCAACAGACGCATCCGTATCCGATCGTCATGGTGCATGGCGGCACGCGCTCGGGGACGACATATACCGGCACACCGGATGGCCGCGAAGGCTGGGCGCAATATTTCGTGCGCCGCGGTTATGCGGTCTATGTCGTCGATCAGCCGGGTCGCGGCCGGTCGGGCTATTCGGTCGAGGACTACGGCCCCTCGCATGTCGCCGACATGGAAGGCGGGATGCGGCGATATCTGGCGCAGGAGAAATTCAATCTGTGGCCGCAGGCGCACCTGCATACGCAATGGCCGGGCAGCGGTGCGCCCGACGATCCCGTTACCATCGCGATGGTGTCGAACTATCTGCCCGAGATCGAGGATTTCACCAAGCAGCAATTCCTCAACCGCGATTTACTGGTGGCGCTATTCGACAAGATCGGCCCTGCCATACTGATGGTGCACTCGCAGGCCGGCGCCTTCGCCTGGCCGGTGGCCGACGCGCGGCCGCAACTGGTCAAAGCCATCGTCGGCGTCGAGCCTAATGGCCCGCCATTCTACGACGTCAACTTCATCGGTGCGCCGGACTGGTTCAAGCAGGGCAAACTCGCCCTGCCCTATGGACTGAGCGCCGTGCCGCTCAACTATTCGCCGCCGGTCAAAGACGCCTCCGAGATCGCCAAAGTGCAGGAGGAGAAGGCGGACGGTCCCGATCTGGTGCGCTGCTGGATGCAGGCGGAGCCGGCGCGGCAGCTTCCGAATCTGCAAAAAATGCCGATCATGGTGCTGACGTCGGAAGCGTCCTACCACGCGCCGTACGATCACTGCACCGTGAAATATCTGGTCCAGGCCGGCGTCAAGCCGACCCACATCAAGCTTGTCGACCTCGGCATTCGCGGCAACAGTCACGTCATGATGAACGAGAAGAACAACGAGGACATCGCCGCCGTGATTGCCAAGTGGCTCGATCAGGCGCTACCGCCGAAGGAATGAGTGCGATTTTTGGCTTCTACTTTTGGCAGGTCGGACAATAGAACGTCGAACGACCGTTCTGCACGATGCGCTTGACGGTGCCGGGGCAACCAGGCGTGCGGCATTTCTCGCCTTCGCGGTCGTAAACGCGGAAGCGGTGCTGGAACATGCCGAGCCCGCCGTCGGTGAGCTTGTGGTCGCGCAATGACGAGCCGCCGGCTTCGATCGCATCGTTGAGAACGATCTTGATGCTCTCGACCAGCCGCTCGGCGCGCTCGTTCGGCGCGCCGGCCTTTGTCGCGATCGTGGACGCCTTACGTTTCGGCGACAGCAGCGCGCGATGCAGCGCCTCGCAGACGTAGATGTTGCCGAGGCCGGCGACGACGCGCTGGTCCAGCAGCGCTGCCTTGAGACTTGTCTTCTTGCCCTTGCAGGCGCGCGCCAGCATCGCTGAGTCGAATGCGTTGCCGAGCGGCTCGGGACCGAGGCCACGCAACAACGGCTCCGCGTCGAGCTTGTCGCGCGCCACGATCTTCATCGAGCCGAAGCGGCGCGGATCGTTGAAAGTCACGATCGCGCCGGACGACATGTGAAAGCACCACATGATCGTGGGCGACGTGCTTCGACCGCTCATGATAATAGGCGCCAGGCGTAATCTGCCGCTCCTTGCCGAACACGTGGAACGATCCCGACATGCCGAGATGCATCACCAGCACGTCGCCGGACGACAGATCGATGAGCAGATATTTGGCGCGCCGGCCGAGGCCTGTGACGGTGGTGCCTTCGAGGCGCGCGCAAAATCCTTCGGCAGCGGCCAGCGCAGGTCGCCGCGATGGACCTCGACCTTGCTGAAGCGTGCGCCGTCCATCGCCGGCTCGAGGCCGCGGCGCACCGTCTCGACTTCGGGAAGTTCGGGCATCGTTCGATCCGGCGTTTACCACGGACAAATATGATTAATTTCAACTCATAGCGTCGCTAGCGCCGTCGCGCTATGGTCTGCGCGACAGGCAATTGAGTATGGCCGACGCCACCCATTTTGGTTCGCGACAGGTGCCGCTTGAGGACAAGCAGGCGCTGGTCGACGACGTATTCCGCAGCGTGGCGCGGCGCTACGACCTGATGAACGACCTGATGTCGCTCGGGCTGCACCGCGCTTGGAAGGATGCGCTGATCACGGCGCTCGATCCGCCGAAAAGCCAGCCGTTCGCACTGCTCGACCTTGCTGGCGGCACCGGCGATATCGCGTTCCGCGCGCTGCAAGCCGGCGGCGAGCTCACCCTGGCGACGGTGTGCGACATCAATCCCGATATGCTCGCAGTCGGCCGCGAGCGTGCGGCGGCAAGTGCCCCTGCCAGATCCTCCCGCTCACGCCGTGACACGATAGCAAACCGGATCACATTCGCCGAAGCCAACGCGGAGGCCCTGCCGTTCGCTGACAAGAGCTTTGACGCTGTCACCATCGCGTTCGGAATCCGAAACGTGCCGCGCATCGACGTCGCGCTCGAGGAAGCGTTCCGCGTGCTCAAGCACGGCGGCAAATTCCTCTGTCTCGAATTTTCGGCCGTCGATATTCCCGGCCTCGACCGCCTGTACGAGTTTTATTCGTTCAACGTCATCCCCGCGCTCGGCCGCGTGGTGGCGGGCGACGCCGAGTCGTACCGCTATCTGGTCGAATCGATCCGCCGCTTCCCGAGACCCGATGCCTTCGCCGCCATGCTGCGCACCGCGGGCTTTTCCCGCGTGTCCTATCAGCAGATGAGCGGCGGCATCGTGGCGCTGCATTGCGGCTGGCGTTTGTGATCTCATCGCCCGCGCATATAGTTCGTCTCGGCCGTGCCGGCTTCGTGTTCGCCCGCGAGGGCGTGCTCGGCCTGGTCGATCCTGCCGCCGTGCCGATCCCGGCGCGGCCGCTGTTGCGGTTCGCCCGGCTGTTCGAGCGGCGCACAAAGGGCACGGCGGAAACACGATTATCGGCGGCGCTGACCCGGCTCGGACCAAGCTATGTCAAACTCGGCCAGTTCCTGGCGACGCGTCCGGACGTGGTCGGAGCGGCCTTCGCCAAGGATCTCGAGCGCCTGCAAGACCAGATGCCGCCCTTCCCGCATGCGCAGGCCGAAGCGGTGGTGGCGGCGTCATTTGGAAAGCCCGTCAAATCGGTATTCCTGAGCTTCGGCCCTGCGGTCGCCGCCGCCTCGATCGCGCAGGTGCATCGTGGCGAAGTGGCGACAGCGGCCGGGCCGCGCGCCGTCGCCATCAAAGTGCTGCGGCCGGACATCGAACGGCGCTTTCACACCGATCTTGCCGCCTTCACCTTCGCCGCGCAGCACGCCGAAGATTTATCCGCGGAGGCGCGGCGGCTGCGGCCAATCGAGATCGTCGAGACGTTGCGGCGTTCGGTCATGGTCGAGATGGATTTCCGCCTCGAAGCGGCGGCGCTGTCGGAGATGGCGGAGAACACCAAGGACGATCCGGATTTCCGCGTGCCGGCGGTCGATTGGGACCGCACCACCAAGGAAGTGCTGACGCTGGAATGGATCGACGCCACGCCGCTGTCCGACCGCGCCAGGCTGGTCGCACAAGGCTTCGACCTGCCGAAGCTCGCCCGCTCGCTGATCCAGACATTCCTGCGCCACGCGCTGCGCGACGGTTTCTTTCACGCCGACATGCATCCGGGCAACCTGTTCGTTGACGATGACGGGCGGCTCATTGCGGTGGATTTCGGCATCATGGGCCGGCTCGGCGCCAAGGAGCGGCTGTTCCTCGCCGAAATCCTGCACGGCTTCATCACCCGCGATTATCACCGCACCGCCGAGGTTCACTTCGAAGCCGGGTATGTGCCGCCGCAACATTCGGTCGAAGATTTTGCCCAGGCGATCCGCGCCATCGGCGAGCCGATCCACAATCGCAGCGCCGAAGACATTTCGATGGCGAAGCTGCTCACGCTGCTGTTCGAAGTGACCGGATTGTTCGACATGCGCACACGGCCGGAATTGCTGCTGCTGCAAAAAACCATGGTGGTGGTCGAAGGCGTGGCGCGCTCACTCGATCCCAAGCTCGACATGTGGAGCACTGCCGAGCCAGTAGTGCGCGAATGGATGGCGCGGCATCTCGGCCCGGCCGGCATGCTCGAAAATGCCGCGCAGGGCGCCGCCGACGTCGGACGCTTTGTCGGCAGCGCGCCGGGTCTGCTGCGGCGCGGCGCCCGCGTGCTCGATCAGCTCGACGAAGTGACGCGCGACGGCCTGGTGCTGTCGCCACAGACGATCGCTGAATTCGACAAGGCCGAGAGCCGGCGCAGCCGTTGGACCGTCGCGGCGCTGTGGATCATCGCCGCGCTACTGCTTTGGATTGCCCTGAAAGTCTTTTGATTGCATTGATTGCACTGCTATCAATATGATGATACCATCCTGAAATCGCTACGGAAGATGCCATGGCAAGCCTCACGGTCAGGCAGCTCGACGACAAGCTGAAGAAGCTGTTGCGGCTTCGCGCTGCTAAACATGGCCGTTCGATGGAAGACGAGGTCCGCGTCATCCTCAAGCAGGCGACGGAACAGACCGGAACAGATAGTCTCGATCCCTTCGAGCCACCGCAGCTAGCGCCACGACAGGCGCGCAAGGCTGCGGCCAACCGGAAGCAAATTCTCCTCATCATCGGCGGTGGCATCGCGGCCTACAAATCGCTCGACCTGATCCGGCGTTTGCAAGATCGCGGCGCCCAGGTGCGCTGCATTCTCACTGCTGCCGCGCAGCGCTTCGTCACCCCGCTTGCCGCCGGAGCGCTGAGCGGCGAGCGCGCCTATACCGATCTGTTCGATCCGCAAAGCGAGTTCGACGTCGGCCATATCCGCCTGGCGCGCGAGACCGATCTCATTGTCGTCGCGCCAGCGACCGCTGATCTCGTGGCGAAAATGGCCGGTGGCCAGGCCGATGATCTCGCCACTGCCGTGCTGCTCGCGACCGACAAGCCTGTTCTCATTGCGCCGGCAATGAACCCACGGATGTGGGCGGCAAAGGCGACGCAGCGCAATCTCGCGCAACTCGTCGCCGATGGCGTGCACATTATCGGCCCGAACATGGGCGAAATGGCCGAGCGCGGCGAGGCGGGGCTGGGCCGCATGGCGGAGCCACTTGAAATCGCCGCAGCGGCGGAAGCCCTGATGCGCGATGGCTCCACGCTTGCCGGCAGACGCGTGCTGGTCACGTCGGGACCGACCAACGAGCCGATCGATCCAGTGCGTTATATCGCCAACCGCTCGTCCGGAAAGCAGGGCCACGCCATCGCGGCAGCGGCGGCCGCCGCCGGCGCCGAGGTCGTGCTAGTCAGCGGGCCGGTCAATATTCCCGATCCGCCGGGCGTCGCAGTGAAAAAGATCGAGACTGCGCGACAAATGCTTGAGGCAGTCGAAAAATCCCTACCCGCCGACGTCGCGATCTTCGCCGCTGCCGTCGCCGATTGGCGCGCCGAGCAGCCGAGTGACAGCAAGATCAAAAAGCAGGCCGGCCGCACGCCGACGCTGGCGCTCACCGAAAACCCGGACATCCTGTCGACGATCGCGCATCGCAAATCCGGTCGGCCGCGCCTCGTCATCGGCTTTGCCGCGGAGACCGACGACCTCATCGCTAACGCCAAGGCAAAGCTCGCCAGGAAAGGCTGCGATTGGATCCTGGCCAACGATGTGTCGCCCGCGACCGGGATCATGGGCGGCGACATCAACACCATTCACCTGATTACGCCCGGCGGCATCGAAGCGTGGCCGCCGCAATCGAAGAACGAGGTGGCGCGGTTTTTGATCGAGCGTATCGCCGCGGCGCTTGTGAGTGCGAAAGCGTGAGTGGCCACACATGACCGGCCAAGTCAAAATCGAGGTGCGCATCATGCGGCTGCCGCACGCCGCGGATTTGCCGTTGCCGCAATACCAAAGCGCGCTTGCGGCCGGGCTCGATCTCATGGCCGCGGTGCCAGCCGAGGCGCCGGTCGAGATCGCACCGAATGGACGCGCGATGATTCCAACGGGCATTGCGATTGCCCTGCCCCCTGGCAGCGAGGGCCAGATCAGGCCGCGTTCGGGATTGGCGGCGCGGCACGGCGTCACCGTCCTCAACGCGCCGGGCACAATAGATGCCGACTATCGGGGAGAATTACAGGTTATTCTTGTAAATATTAGTACCGAAAATTTCGTTGTCCGGCGCGGCATGCGGATCGCACAACTGGTAATCGCGGCAATTCAACATGCAGAACTTGTTGAATTGACCAGTCTAGACCTGACAGAACGCGCCTCGGGCGGCTTTGGATCGACCGGAGTCGAAACGAAGACCGGCGACTACTGCGACTAATAGCCAGATCAACTGGATCGGAATCGAGGTGTACGATAATACCTCCATCCGAACCTATTCCCGCACTCGGCGTTTCCCTTCATACATGCCTCTCCTCTCGCACAAAGGAGTTCTTGCGATAGCCGCTGTGATCGACGTGGCTTTACATGCGCAGGGACGACCGATTTCAGCAAAGACCCTCGCGGCCCGCCATGGCATGCCGCCACGGCATTTGGAGTCTGTATTGCAGGCGCTGGTGCGTGACGGGATATTGAAAGGTATTCGCGGGCCGCGCGGCGGCTATGAACTCGCGCGAGAGCCGCGGCGCGTGACGGCGAACGACATATTGCGCGCGGCCGGTACGGTCGATGATGTAGCGGAACATCCAGCAGCTTCGGATCTCCTGAACAGGGTGGTTCTGCCGGCGTTGTCTTCGGCCGAACAAGAATTCGGAATTGCTCTTGCCCGCATCAATCTCGAAGACATGGCGCGCCGCGCCGAGAGCCTGAAACTGAGCGCCTGAGGTATTGCCGCGCCGGATCGGGCACGGCGGTCCGCCGCTCTAACGTTCACGATCTGGACTCTTACGGCGCGATTCCGCTTGAGAGTAAAGTCGAGCGATTCGCGGGCTCTTCCCCCTTCCCGGTCTTCCACGCGCGCGCGGGAGAATAAGGAAGGGGACTGGCGAATGGTGGTGGCTGCCAGTAGAGGCAAAGGGGCATGCCGGATACGATCCGGATCAGCGGGGGCTGCGCTCGTCCGTGGCAAAGCGGATTTGCTCGTGCCGTTATCGCCACCATTGGCACAATCCTGGGCACAATCCTGCCTGTCCCCGCGTTCGCCGATCAGGAACCGGCGCTGGCGCTGCACGAACTTGTCCTGACTGCGCAGGACAGCATCGACCGCCACGAGATCGCCGTTCTGGTCCTGCTGCTTGGTCTGATATTCTTCACGGTCGTCACGGCGATCATGCTGCTACGGACACACGCGCGCGCGTCGGGCCTCGAATCCAGCTCCCGCGACCAGATTTCCGCGCTGCGCGGCGAACTCGACCGCGCCAACGCGCTGTTGTTTTCCGAGCCGCAAGTGCTGATCGATTGGCCGGCGGCGTCGGACCAGCCAAGCATCGACGGCGATCCGGCGATCGTCGGCGTGTTCGCGGCACATCGCGTGCTCGCCTTTGGAACCTGGCTCGAAGCCGGCAAGGCGGCCGCGATGGAGCAGGCGGTCGAAGCCTTGCGCAGCCGCGGCGAAGGTTTTGCCATGACGCTTACGACACTGTCCGGACATCCCATTGAAGCGCAGGGCCGCGCGGTCGGCGGCCGTGCTGTGCTGCGGCTGAAGGACGCCAGTGGTGTCAAGCGCGATCTCGCCGATCTGTTGTCGCGCCACCAATCCTTGCTCACCGAAGTTGCTTCGCTGCGTACGCTTGCCGAGGCGCTACCGTCCCCGCTGTGGACCCGCAACGCGGAGGGCGCGGTGACGTTCGTCAATGTCGCCTACGCGCGCGCTGTGGAAGCCAAGGACACCGCAGACGCCATCGAGCGGCGTCTTGAGCTGCTCGACAGCACTGCGCGAGAGAGCATCGCGCGGGAGCGCGCTACCAGCGGCAGCTATTCCGGCCGGCTGCCCGCGGTCGTCGCCGGCACGCGGCAGACATTCGACGTTTTCGATATTCACACGCCGAGCGGCAGCGCCGGCATTGGCGTCGATGCCACCGAGGCCGAAACCATGCGCATTGCGCTGGCGCGCCTGGTCGATGCCCATCGCCGCACGCTTGACCTTCTGTCGGCGGGCGTCGCCATGTTCGATGGCGAGCACCGGCTGACGTTCTACAATGCCGCCTATCGCGCGCTGTGGGACCTCGATGCTGCCTATCTCGACCAGAACCCCACCGACTCGTCGGTGATCGACCAATTGCGCACGGCGGACAAATTGCCGGAGGAGCAGGACTTCCGGGTCTGGAAGGCGGAGCTTCACGAAGCCTATCGCGCTGTCGAGCCGAAGGAATATACGTGGCACTTGCCGGACGGCCGAACCTTGCGCGTGGTCACCACGCCCAATCCTGACGGCGGCGTCACCTACCTGTTCCACGACGTCACCGAGCGGCTCGATCTCGAACGGCGCTTCGAGGAGTTGATCCGCTTCCAGGGCGAGACACTCGACAATCTGGCCGAAGGCGTCGCAGTATTCTCGAGCGACGGTCGGATCCGACTGCATAATCCGGCCTTCGCGCGGATGTGGCGGCTGTCGCCGCAAACGCTCGCCGAGCGCCCTCACATCGAAACCGTCACCACGCTGTGCCAGCCGCTGCACGGCGACAACGCCACCTGGCAGGCCCTGCGCGAGGTCGTGACCGCGATAGACAGCCGCGAGGCAATCGCGGGGCGGCTCGAGCGGCGCGACGGCAGCGTCGTCGACTGCACGACCGTACCGCTGCCCGATGGTGCCACGCTGGTGACGTTCCACGACGTGACCAACTCGGTGAACGTCGAGCGCGCGCTGCGCGAACGCAACGAAGCGCTGGTCGATGCCGACAGGATCAAGATCGACTTCGTCCACCACGTGTCTTACGAACTGCGCTCGCCGCTGACCAACATTATCGGTTTCGTCCACCTGCTCGGCGAGCCGTCGACCGGACCGCTGGCGCCAAAGCAGCGCGAATATCTCGGCTTCATCACGGTCTCGACCAATACGCTGCTCGCTCTCATCAACAATATCCTCGATCTCGCCACCATCGACGCCGGCCGCATGCAGCTCAATCTCGGCAATGTCGATATCCGCGCCACCATGGAGTCGGCGGCAGAGGGCGTGCAGGACCGGCTGGTCAGCGCCGGCATCACGCTCGACATCCGCGCCGCGGCGCAGATCGGCAGCTTCGTCGCCGACGAGCGGCGGGTGCGGCAAATCCTGTTCAACCTTCTGACCAATGCGGTCAGTTTCTCGCCGGCCGGCGAAACGGTGACGCTCGTGGCGGAGCGGAATGCAGGCGCTGTCATGTTCTCGGTCACCGACCGCGGGCCAGGCATCCCGCCCGACGTACTCGGAAAAGTGTTCGACTGGTTTGAGTCGCATTCGCTCGGCTCGCAGCATCGCGGCCCGGGGATTGGCCTGTCGCTGGTGCGCTCCTTCGTCGAGCTGCACGGCGGCACGGTTGCGATCGCCTCGCAGGTCGGGCAGGGCACTACCGTGACCTGCACCTTCCCGCTTGGGGAAGCCGCCACTTTGAGTGCGGCCTAAAGCATGATTCCGGAAAGGTGGAACCGGTTTTCCGAAATGATCATGCGCCAACTCAAAATCGCGCGGAACGCGTGATGCTGCTCACCAGCACGGTCGGCGCCAGCTCCACTATGACCTTGCCGAGCGAACAGGCGATGGCCGGCCTTGTGACCGACATCGGCTGCGCGCTCGAGCCGGGCGATCTGGTAACGCTGTCGGGCGATCTCGGCGCCGGCAAGACGACCTTCGCCCGCGCACTGATCCGCCACCTTGCCGGCAATGACAAAATCGAGGTTCCGAGCCCGAGCTTCACCTTGTTGCAAAGCTACGAGCTGCCGCGCTTCACGCTGGTGCATGCCGATCTCTATCGGCTCACCGGCGCGACCGAGCTCGCTGAGCTCGGCTTCGACGACCTGCCGGAAGGCGCGGTGATGCTGCTGGAATGGCCCGATCGCGCCGCCGGATTGCTGCCGCCGGATCGCTTCGACATTACGTTCACGCTGGCACCGGCGCTCGGCGCCGAGGGCCGCACCGTTCGCTTGACCGGCTACGGCGCGTTCGCCGCGCGCGCCGAGCGCATCGGACTCATTCGCGCTTTTCTCGATGAAGCCGGCTATGCCACTGCGCAGCGCCAGCGCATGCAGGGCGACGCGTCGACCCGCATCTTCGAACGACTGGCGAATGATGGCCCGACCACGGTATTCATGAACGCGCCCCCAAAACCCGATGGGCCGCCGGTGCGCGACGGCAAGCCCTACAGCGCCATCGCCCATCTGGCCGAGGACACGATTCCCTATGTTGCCATGGCGGGCGGCCTGCGCGAGCGCAACCTGTCGGCGCCGGCGATATTGCACGCCGATCCGGTACGCGGCCTCATCGTCATGGAGGACCTCGGCGACGAACGCATCGTCGGGGGTGACCCGCCGGCGCCGATCGCCGACCGTTACGAAGCAGCGGTCGATCTCTTGATCTCACTGCATCGCCGCAAGCTGCCGGATCGATTGCAAGTGGCGCCGCATTTCGATTATCGGCTGCGGCGCTACGATCTTGAGGCGTTTCTGATCGAAGCCGAGTTATTGCTCGACTGGTATATGGCGGCGGACGGCGGTGGCCCGTCGGCCGAAGCGCGAAAATCCTTCGTCGCGCTATGGCGCGAAGCGCTGGCGCCGGCGCTCGAAGCACCGCCGACCTGGGTATTGCGCGACTATCATTCGCCCAATCTGCTGTGGCTGCCGGATCGCGAAGATGTGGCGCGGATCGGCGTGCTCGATTTCCAGGATGCGCTGATCGGTCCCGCGGCCTATGACGTTGCCTCGCTCTTGCAGGACGCGCGCGTCGATGTCCCCGAGGCCATGGAGGTGGCGCTGCTCAGCCGTTATGTGCGAGCGCGGCTGAGCGACAACGGCAATTTCAACACTGCCGCTTTCACGCAACTCTATGCGACGCTCGCGGCGCAACGCGCCACGAAAATCCTCGGCATCTTTGCCCGGCTGAACCGGCGGGACGGCAAATCGCAATACCTGCGTCACATGCCCCGCATATGGAATTACCTGCAACGCTCGCTGTCCCACCCGGCCCTGGTTCCCTTGAAAACCTGGTACGACGCCAATCTCCGGCCAAGAGACCGGCTATAATGTCGCGAATCGCGAAATGGCCGGGCGGGACACGATAGTGATGCCAAAAAGCGCGTTCGTGCTGGCGGCGGGTCTCGGCACCCGCATGCGGCCGCATAACGGTCACGTGCCCAAGCCGCTGGTGACCGTCGGCGGCAAATCGCTGATCGACTACGGGCTCGACCGGCTGGCCGAGGCCGGCATCGAGGTCGCAGTCGTCAACGTGCACCACCTCGCCGACGCGCTGGAGCAGCATCTCGCCAAACGCCAGCGCCCGCGCATCGTCATCTCCGACGAGCGCGGCGAACTCCTCGGTACCGGCGGCGGCATCGCCAAGGCGCTGCCGAAAATCGGCAACGCGCCGTTCTTCCTGAGCAACTCCGACACCTTCTGGCTCGACGGCGTGAAACCCAATTTCGCGCGGCTGGCGAACGCCTATGACGGCAATACCATGGATGCGCTGCTGCTGCTGGCGCCGACGGCGGGCAGCATCGGCTACGAAGGGCGCGGCGACTACGCCATGCTGTCCGACGGCCGGCTGCGGCGACGCGGCGAGCAGGACGTGGTGCCTTACGTCTATGCCGGCGCCGCAATTCTCTCGCCCGCCCTGTTTGCGGATGCGCCTACTGGCGCATTTGCGCTGACCAAACTGTTCGATCGGGCCGGCGCCAACGGCCGACTGTTCGGCCTGCGCCTTGAGGGCGTCTGGATGCATGTTGGTACGCCCGAAGCTGTCGCCGCCGCGGAAGCCGCCCTCGCCGCGACCAACTAAAATCTGATAATAGATGTCCTTATCCGGAGCCGCCCGCGCCTGGCGCAGGCCTCCAGGAATTACGGAATTCGATGGCCCCTCGCGTTTTTACCATTCCGGCGTCGGCGCCGTTCCTGCCGACGCTGATCGAGGCATTGCTCGGCGGCGGACTCGGCTTGCCGGCGTTGCGCGATCCGCTGGCACTGGCGTCCGCTACGCTTTATTTGCCAACGCGACGCGCCTGCCGGCTGGCGCGCGATGCATTTCTCGATGTGCTGAAAGTCGATGCTGCGCTGTTGCCGCGCATCATCCCGCTCGGCGATATCGATGAGGACGAGATTGCATTCGCCGATGCGGCGACTGGGGACATCGCGGCAGATGCGCTTGCGCTGCCTCAGGCGCTCGGCGGACTCGAGCGGCGGCTGTTGCTGACGCGGCTGATCGAACGCTGGGCAAGGACTGAAGAGCTGCACGGCGCAACCGGCGCGCCGCTGGTGGCGCAGACACCGGCTGCGGCCTGCGCGCTGGCGGACGCTCTCGCCCGACTGATCGACGACATGACAATGCGGAATGTGTCGTGGGATGCGCTCGACAAGCTAGTCCCGCCGGAGCTCGACCGGTACTGGCAGCTCACGCTGAAATTTCTCGACATTGCGCGGACGAGTTGGCCAGCCATATTGCACGACCGCGACGCGATGGAACCAGCGGCACGGCGCGATGCGCTGATCAAGGCTGAGACCGCGCGGCTATCCCACAAGACCGATGCTCCGGTAATTGCTGCGGGTTCGACAGGTTCTATCCCTGCGACCGCCGAATTGATCGCCACTATCGCACGTCTGCCACACGGCGCCGTGGTGCTGCCCGGACTCGACACCGATCTCGACGACGAGGCCTGGCAGCTTATTGCCGGCGATCCGAAGAAAAAAATTGCGCCGGCGTCGGGCCATCCACAATTCGCGTTGCAGGGGTTGCTGACGCGGATCGGCATCGCACGCGCCGCCGTCGGCAATCTGGCGGAGCCACGCCGCCGTGAACGTCTGCTGTCGGAGGCCTTGCGACCTTCGGCAACGACAGAGAAATGGAATAAGCGCACCGACCCAGCCGCGTTCGAAGCGCATGCCGAAAGCGCGATCGGAACGATCACCGTCGTCGAAGCGGCCAACGCCGAGGAGGAAGCGCTCGCCGTGGCGCTGGCGCTGCGCGAAGCAGTACAGGACGGCAAGACGGCGGCCCTTGTCACGCCGGATCGCAGCCTAGGCCGCCGCGTGCTCGCCGCACTCGGGCGCTGGAACGTGGACGCGGAAGACTCCGGCGGCGACGCGCTTGCCGATACACCGGCAGGCGTATTCGCGCGGCTTGCCGCCGAGTGCTCGCTTGGCGGCCTTGAGCCGGTGAGCCTGCTGGCGCTTCTCAAACATGCAATGCTCCGGCTCGATCTGAAGGCGAAGGAAACCGCCGTCGCAGCGCTGGAGCGCGCCGTGCTGCGCGGCCCGCGACCGAGCCCCGGCAGCCGCGGATTGACCGACGCGCTGCAAGCCATTCGCGCGACAATCGACAAAGCCCGGCGCAACGAAAAAACCGATCTGCACTATTCCGATCCGCGCCTTGCGCTGAACGAAGGCGAGCTTGCCGGTGCGGCCGATCTGTTGGCGCGGCTTGCAAACGCGCTGGCGCCGATCGAGTCGCTTCATCGCAAGCCTCAATCTCTCGCCGAACTGGCAAAACGCCATCGCGAGGTCATTGCCGCGCTGTCGCTGCACGACGGCAAGGCGGCCGCGTTCAGCGGCCCCGACGGCATCAAGCTCGCCGAAGCGCTCGATGAACTTGCGGCAAGTCCGTCGGCGGCGGGATTTGAAGTCGCGCCGGCTGATTATGTAGAACTCTTCTCGGCCGCGCTGGCGGACCGCGTGGTGCGCCGGCAGCTTCGCCCCGGCACCCGCGTGCGCATCCTCGGACTTCTGGAAGCGCGCCTCACCGAAAGTGATTGCATCGTGCTTGGCGGGCTGGTCGAAGGCTCATGGCCGCCGGACAGCCAGAACGATCCCTGGCTCAACCGCCCGATGCGATTACAGCTCGGCCTCGATCTGCCAGAGCGCCGCATCGGCCTCACCGCTCATGACTTCGCGCAGATGCTCGGCGCGCCGGACGTGGTTCTCACCTACGCGGCGAAGATGGACGGCGCGCCCACTGTGCCATCGCGCTTCCTGCAACGGCTCGCCGCCGTTTCCGGCGAGCGATGGCGAAGCACCCGCGACCGCGGCGACAAATATCTCGCCTGGGCGCGCGCGTTCGACCGGCCGGACGGCAAGCCGGTGGCTGCACCGCGCCCGGAACCGAAGCCGCCGCGCGAAGGGCGCCCGGCAAAACTTTCCGTCACCGAGATCGAGGACTGGCTGCGCGATCCCTACACCATTTATGCCCGGCACATCCTCAAGCTGAAGCCGCTCGATCCGATCGGCGCAGAACCCGGCGCCGCCGAGCGCGGCACTTTCATCCATGCCGCAATCGGCGAATTCACCGCCCGCTTCGCCATGGGACTGCCGGCCGATTCGCAAGCTGAATTGCTTAAGCTCGGCGAGGCCTCCTTTGCCGCGCTCAAGGACTACCCGGAGGCGCGCGCGTTCTGGTGGCCACGCTTCGAACGCATCGCGCGCTGGTTCGCCGGCTGGGAAAAGGAACGACGGCCCGCGATCAAGGAGATCGCTGCGGAGATTCGCGGGGAAATAAAAATTCCGCTCACAGAAGGCGTCTTCACCTTGTCGGGGCGCGCTGACCGCATCGAACGCGGCGCAGATGGCGGCTACTCCATTTTCGATTACAAGACCGGTGCCGCTCGTTCGGCGAACCAGGTGCAGGCGGGACTCGCGCCACAGCTCACTCTTGAAGCCGCAATTCTACGCCACGGTGGCTTCGAGGGGATTCCGGAAAGGTCGACGGTCGAGCGGCTTGGCTACGTGCTGCTGAAAGGCGGTGATCCTGCGGGCGAGCCAAAACTTCTGCAGTTCAAGGACGTCACGGCGGACGCGCTCGCCGACGAGGCGCTCGCAAAACTTGCCTATGTGGCCCGACGCTTTCTCGAACAGGACGAACCATACCGCTCGCTGGTCCATCCGATGTGGACTAACGCGTATGGCGACTACGATCATCTCGCCCGCGTTAAGGAATGGTCGAGCACCGGCGGCATCTCCGGAGACGACGCGTGAGGCAACATTTCATCATTCCCGACGAAGTGCGCCACCGGCAGCGTTCGGTGGCGGAATCGATGGTGTCGGCCTGGGTCACCGCCAATGCGGGCGCCGGCAAGACCTATGTGCTGGTGCAACGGGTGATCAATCTGTTGCTTGACGGCGTAGCGCCGGAAAAAATTCTCTGCATCACCTTCACCAAGGCTGCCGCCGCCAACATGGCGAAGCGCGTGTTCGACACGCTCGCGAAATGGACGACGTTCGACGATACCAAGCTCGACAACGCAATCTTTGAGCTGTCGGGGAAGGAGCCGGACGCGTTGAAACGCGCCGCGGCGCGGCGGCTGTTCGCGCGCGCGCTGGAAACGCCGGGCGGCCTGAAAGTCCAGACTATCCACGCTTTCTGCACCCAGCTTCTGCATCAGTTCCCGTTCGAAGCGAATGTCGCGGCGCGGTTCGACGTGCTCGACGACGCCGAGCGAAATGAGATGCTCGAACGCCTCACCCTTGAAGTGCTACTGGAAGGCGCCGAAGCACCCGACAGCGAACTCGGGCGCGCGCTCACGATGGCGATGATGGCCGCGGCCGACGTGACATTTCGCGACGTGGTGCGCGAGGCCATCGGCAAGCACGACGCGATCACGACGTGGGTCAGCGGCAAAGGCGGCCTGCCCGCAGCGCTAGCGGCGCTGTCGACATCGCTGGGCGTCGCGCCATCCGACGATCTGGTAAAGGCCGATGCGGAATTTTTCTTAAGCTCGCTTATTCCGTCGGCACACTGGCCGGCGATCGCGGAAGCGCTAGCGCAGGGTTCCAAGACCGACAACGACCGGGCACGCGGCTTCAAGGATATCCAGACGCTCACCGGCGGCGAGCGACTTGAAACTTACCTCGACATCTTCTGCACCAAGGAAAGGGCGGCGCGCAAAAACGTCGTCACCAAGTCGATCAAGGATCAGGCTCTGGTCGACCGGCTTTTCGCCGAACAGGAACGCATCTGCAAACTGCTGGAACGCCGGCGCGCCGTGATCTGCCGCGACCGCAGCGCGGCGCTTGTGACCGTCGCCTACCAAGTGCTGTCGCGCTATCGCGCGGAAAAACAACGCCGCGGCTTTCTCGACTACGACGATCTGATCGACCGGGCACGTGAGCTACTCATTAATGTCGATGCCCGCTGGGTCCACTTCAAGCTTGACCTCGGCATCGACCATTTGCTGGTCGATGAGGCGCAGGATACCAGCAGGAAGCAGTGGGACATTATTGTCGCGCTGACCGACGAATTCGCCGCTGGCGTCGGTGCACGCGATATCATACGGACCATCTTCGTGGTCGGCGACGAGAAGCAGTCGATCTATTCGTTTCAGAACGCCGCGCCCGCCGAGTTCGCCGACCGGCGTCTTTATTTCAAGCAACGATTCGACAATGCCGGGCTGAAGTTCATTCCCATGAAGTTCGAGCACTCGTTTCGGTCCGGCGACAGCGTGCTTGGTGCCGTGGACGCGATTTTTAAAAACATCGCACCGAGCGTCACGTCCGATGAGGGCGGCTTCCCGCCGCATATCGCTTTGCCGGACGTGCCGGCCGGTCTCGTCGAAATCTGGGAGCCGGAGCAGCCGGACGAGCGGCCGGCGATGCAAGGCTGGGATGCGCCGTTCGACACGGTGAGCGAAACCAGCCCGCGGGTGAAGCTCGCGCGCCGGATCGCGTCCGCCGTCCAGCGACTGATCGCCCGCAACGAAGCAAAAGCCGGCGACGTACTCATCCTCGTGCGAAGCCGCGGCGAACTGTTCGAAGCGATCATCCGCGCGCTGAAGAATGCCGAGATTGCGGTTGCGGGCGCCGACCGGCTGGTGCTGACCGAGCACATCGCGGTGATGGACCTGATGGTGCTCGCCGACGCGCTGCTGTTGCCGCAGGACGATCTCGCGCTGGCGATCGCGCTGCGCAGCCCGCTGTTTGGCTTCTCCGACCAGGACCTTTATGACGTCGCCTATGGCCGCAGCCCGCTGTCGCTGCGCGAAGCGCTGTCACAAAAGTCCGGCGAGAAATTCGCCACCGCCACGACGCGCCTCGACGCGCTTGCAAAGGCGGCGCAGCGGGAAATGCCGTTTTCGTTCTACGCCAAGATTCTCGGCGCCGATGACGGACGCCGGCAGATCTGGGCGCGGCTTGGCCCGGAGGCGAACGACGCACTCGACGAGTTCCTCAACCTCGCGCTCGACTACGAGCGCCGCGAGACGCCATCGCTGCAAGGCTTCGTCGCCTGGCTCCGCGACGCGCAAATCGAGATCAAGCGCGACATGGAGATTGCTCGCGACGAAGTCCGCGTCATGACCGTGCACGGCGCCAAGGGACTCGAAGCTCCGGTCGTCATCCTCGCCGACACCACGTCGCGGCCGACCGGGCCGAAGCCGCCGCGACTGCTGACGCTCGACGGCGCGATGATTTGGCCGGAGAGCAAGAGCGAGGATGTCCCGCCGGTCGCCAGTGCGCGCGCATTGGCCGACCGCGAGACCGAGAACGAATACCGACGGCTTCTATATGTGGCGATGACGCGCGCCGAGGACCGACTGATCATTTGCGGCGCCGACGGCAAGACCAAACGGCCGGACGGCTGCTGGTACGGCCTGGTGTGCGAGCCGCTAGGCACCTCGCTGGTCGAAGAGGACGACAACGGCGAAAAAGTTTTCCGCTATCGCAAGGCGCAGGCGGGCAAGCCGCAGGCACCGGCGCAACCGCGCGACGCGGCTCCGCAAAACACGATGGACGAATTGCCGGCGTGGCTGCGTCTTCCGGCACCGGCGCAGGCGCCGTTCGCAATTCCGCTCGCGCCGTCGTCGGCATTCGACGACGATATCGAACGGGTTGCGCCGAGCGCCGGCGTCCGCCGCCGACCGGCAAAAGGCCCTCGACAAGGGCCGCGTCGTGCACCGGCTGATGCAGTCGCTGCCCGACATTCCGGCCGAGCATCGGCAAAGCGCCGCCGCGCGCTATCTGAAGAACGCCGCGGCGAACTTCAACGACGCGGAGCAAGCGGTCATCGTGCAACAGGTTCTCGCTATCCTTGCCGAGCCTGAGTTTGCGGAATTGTTCGCGGCGGGCAGCCGCGCCGAGGTGCCGATCGTCGGCAAGATTGCCAATAAAGACGTCCCGCCGTTTTATGTCTCCGGCCAGATCGACCGCTTGGCGGTCTCCAACGACACCGTCCTGATCGCCGACTACAAGACCGACCGCGCCGTGCCACGTGGTCTCGGCGAGGTCAAACCCTATGTTACCCAGCTTGCACTCTACCGCGCTGTGCTGGGGCGGCTTTATCCGGGCAAGAGCGTGCGCGCGGCGCTGCTGTTTACCGAAGGGCCTCTGCTGATGGAGGTTCCAGCCGCAGCCATGGATGAAGCGTTTACCGCGCTAATGGCGAAGCCATCACGCCCCGTTGATGATGCCTTGACGCCTGTCTGACCCATTCATACCTTCAAAGCCTCGGGCAGCCAATTCTCCAAAAAAGCGAGGTTTTCCATGGTCGACAAGACAACCGACGCGACATTCGATCAGGACGTCCTCAAGGCGAGCGGGCCCGTGGTCGTGGATTTCTGGGCGGAATGGTGCGGCCCGTGCCGCATGATCGCGCCGGCGCTGGAAGAGATTTCCAAG
This sequence comes from uncultured Alphaproteobacteria bacterium, assembly GCA_963813825.1. Taxonomy (GTDB): domain Bacteria; phylum Pseudomonadota; class Alphaproteobacteria; order Rhizobiales; family Xanthobacteraceae; genus BOG-931. Next base: position 76,764 of record CAWFBB010000023.1, on the reverse strand, counting down.
ACGCTCAACGGCAAGGTCAAGATCGTCAAGCTCAACGTCGACGAGAACCCCGGCATCGCGTCGAAGTATGGCATCATGTCGATCCCGACACTGATGCTGTTCAAGGATGGCCAGCTCGCGTCCCGCCAGGTCGGTGCCGCGCCGAAGCAGAAGCTCGAGCAGTGGATCACTGCGGCGGTGTGATTGCCAAACCGCTCATCCCGCGCGACCGATTCTCGTATTTACCTTGTTAATTCCCGCTTTCGCGGGAATGACGGCTTGACATGCCGGAAATGCCGCGTCCCGGTCACCACCATGGCGATGCCGTGGTCGTCGGCGGCCTTGATCACTTCATCGTCGCGCACTGAGCCGCCGGGCTGGATCACCGCGGTGGCGCCGGCTTCGATGGCGACCAGCAAGCCGTCGGCGAACGGGAAGAACGCATCGGAGGCGACCACCGAGCCTTTGGTCGCGGGCTCCTTCAATCCGGCGGCCGCGGCGGCATCCTGCGCCTTGCGCGCTGCTATGCGGGCGGAATCGATCCTGCTCATCTGTCCGGCGCCAATGCCGACGGTCGCCAGATCCTTCGCATAAACGATGGTGTTCGATTTGACGTGCTTGGCGACCCGGAAGGCAAAGCGCAGGTCGCGCAGCTCGGCATTGGTCGGCGCGCGTTTGGTCACCGTTTTCAGATCCATGTCGTCGACCACCGCATTATCGCGCGACTGCACCAGCAGGCCCCCCGCGACGGTCTTGGCGGTGAGCCCCGCCGCGCGCGGATCGGGCATGCCGCCGGCAAGGAGCAGCCGCAAATTCTTTTTCGCCCCCACGATAGCGATGGCTTCGGGCGTAGCGTCGGGCGCGATGATGACTTCGGTGAAGATATCCGTGATCGCCCGCGCGGCGTCCGCATCGAGGGTGCGGTTGAGCGCGACGATGCCGCCGAAGGCCGAGGTCGGATCGCACGCCAGCGCCTTGCGATAGGCCTCGATCATGCTCGCCGCCTCGGCGACGCCGCACGGATTGGCGTGTTTGATGATCGCGCACGCCGCGGTGCGCGCCGGATCGAACTCGGCGACGCACTCATACGCCGCGTCGGTGTCGTTGATGTTGTTGTAGGAGAGCTGCTTGCCCTGCGCCTGCCGCGACGTGGCGACACCGAAGCGCACATCCGGCGTGCGATAGAACGCCGCCGACTGGTGCGGATTTTCGCCGTAGCGCAGTTTCTCGATCAGCCGGCCGCCGACCGCGCGGTAGTCCGGCGCATCGTCGCCGAGTTCACGCGCGAACCAGTTCGAGATCGCCGCATCATAAGCCGCGGTGCGCGCATAAGCCTTGGCGGCGAGGCGGCGGCGCAGTGCCAGCGTCGTCATGCCGCCATGCATGGCAAATTCATCGAGTACCGCCGCGTAATCGCTCGCATCGACTACGACCGCGACATCGTCGTGGTTCTTCGCCGCGGCGCGGATCATGGCCGGGCCGCCGATGTCGATATTCTCGATGCAGTCGGCGAAATCGCCGCCGCGCGCCACGGTATCCTCGAACGGATAAAGATTGACCACCAAGAGATCGATCGGCCGGATGCCGTGGCTGCGCATCGCATCGGTATGGGCGGCATTGCCGCGCACGGCGAGAAGTCCGCCATGCACCGCCGGATGCAGCGTCTTGACCCGGCCGTCCATCATTTCGGGAAATCCGGTGAGATCGCTGACGTCGATCACCTTGAGGCCCGCATCGCCCAGCGCCTTGCTGGTGCCGCCGGTGGAAACAAGTTCGATGCCGTAGCCCGCGAGCGTGCGGGCGAATTCAATCACGCCTGTTTTGTCGGAGACGGAAATAAGGGCGCGCATCGCGCGGCGAAGCTCTGTCATCGTTCACCAGACTATCACAACGGCAGCCTCGGCTCGTCGGCACGAACGCGCTGGCGGGTGGCGGCGGCGAGGCTTGTGGCGGTGCTGTGCTGGAAGGTCCACAGCACCCGCGGCGTAGTGCCGGCATTGCCGCGGATGACAACTTGAGAGGTGCGGCGCGGACCGTTGCTGCCGGCAAGATAGACGCTGTCCTCGAGATCGACGCGATGATCGGGGGCGCTGAACGTCCACACATCCTTGTTCGCCGACATCAGCATGACGCTATGGCCGTCGCTGAGCCGCGTCGCTTTGACCGACGGATGCAGATGGAAGCGCACCGCATAGGCATCCTGGCCGCGGCGTATCTTTCCGCCGTCGGCGGCGACAAACATATCCTCGCCTTCGAGCTTGGTGCCGTCGTTGGCCAGCACGACGGTGCGCTCGTGCAGGACGCCGTAGCGGTCGGCGTAGCCGTCATGCGCGGCGCGTAGCACGATGGCGTCGTCGCGGTCGTCGCGGTTCACGGCGACATTGCCCGGGCCACCGAGCATCGGCGAGCCGCCGAGGACGCGCCGGAACGCCGCGCTCTCGACGAAACGCGCCGACGAGGCATCGTTGAAGGTGACCGTCGAATGCGCCGCCGTCGAGCGGGCAAAGCGCCGCCAGGCGTCGCGGCCGGTCGGCGGCATGCCGCAATTCACCACGATCAGACTCTGCTGCGGCGAGGAGAACTCGAACGACAGGCAGCCGGCATGCGCGTCAAGGCTCATGTCGACGGGCGGCGCGCCGCCAGTATCCATGATCAAAACGGCGCCGCCGGATTCGAGCCGCTGATAGGCGGAATACGGCGCGTTGGACAGCGGCGCACCGTGGGTGTCGTCGTATCTGAGCAGGGTCATGAGCTGCTCGGCCGGCGTCGTGCCAGTACCGTTGAAATGCGCCAACGTGCCCTCGGAGTGCCGGAAGAAGCGCAGCATCGGCATCATACGTTCGATGGCGCTGAGCAGCGCTTGGGGCGGCGCGAGGTTGCGCGACGCGTAGGCCTGACGGAGCGGCAACAGTTCGAGCAGCATCTCGATGATCGCGCCGGGATCGCGGCAGACATGGCCGCCGTCGGACAGTATCTGCCGTTCGAGTTCGTGTTGCAGGCGCGCGGTCGCGGATTTGATATGGCGCGACTGGCCGGCGATGCAGAGCGCGGCGTTGTTGAGCGCCATGACGGCCTGCATGCCGGCGATGCCGCGGCGCGCATCAATCGCGGTATGGCGCAAATAGCGTACCTGACGCGTGAGGCTGCGCAGGAAGCGGCGGTAGAACCGCGCGTCGGCATCTTCCAGAACCAGCGGCGCCTGGCTGAGCCAGGAGATGATGCGGCGGGACAGGACGTCGGGGCGCCAGCCCACCGGATGCCACGCACCTTGCAGATCGATCCATTCGTCGACGAGCGCGCGCGCGTTGGCGCGCGTGATGGCGGAGTCCGCGGCACGCAGATGGCGCAGCCAGCCGAAGCCGAGTAGCGCTGCGGCCCATTCGTCGGACGGCGGCTCCATCTCGAAGATCGAGCGGCCGTCGCAGATCACCACTTTGCCGGCGAAGGCGAAGCGGCCGGAATAGATTTCGGTGGCGCGCGTGGCGTCTGCGGTGCGCAATTCCTGCGGCGCGATCAGCAGGCGGTCGGACCTGAGGATCGGCAGCGACCAGCGCAGCAGCGGGTGGCCGTTGAGCCGCCCAGCTACCTGCCGCAACCCGCCGCGAACGAGCAACCACGACAGCGTGATGTTATTGGCCATTGCACCGCGCGGCATCGACGCGCCTGCCCCTCAGGCGTCGCCCCTACCCTCGCCCGCGCTCGGGCGGATGGGGAGGAGACAACCCGCCGCACCATAACGGACACTGATCGAAGCGGCCAAATCCACGCGCGAATCTATGGCTTTGCAGGCTTTTCGAGCCGCGCCGCATAGAAGCCGTCGAGGCCTCCGAAGCGCGAATCAGCATCGGGCAGGTGACACGGCAGGGTCCGCAGATCGCCATCTCTGGTGATGAATTCGCCCCGGCCCGAAACATCGCCCGCCGTGATGGGTAGTCGCCGCACACCGGCTTCGCGTTCAAGGAGACCTGAGATGACGCCCTCGCCTTCCTCCGGCTCCAGCGAGCAGGTGCAATAGACGATGGTGCCGCCGGGCTTGGTCGAAGCGACGGCGCGGTCGATCAGGCGGCGCTGCATCGCCGCGAGCGTGGCGATATCGACCTCGCGCTTGAGCCACGGCACATCGGGATGGCGGCGGATGGTGCCGGTCGCCGAGCACGGCGCATCGAGCAGTACAGCGTCGAACGGTTGCTCCGGCGTCCACTTCTCAACGTCGGCGCAGAGCAGTTCGGCTTCGAGAGACAGCCGCGCAAGATTATCGGCGAGCCGCTTGAGCCGCGCCGGCGAGCGGTCGATCGCCGTCACATGAGCACCGGCGGCGGCGAGCTGCGCGGTCTTGCCGCCGGGCGCAGCGCAGAGGTCGGCAATGCGAAGCCCTTTAATGTCGCCAAGGAGCCGCGCCGGCAGCGCCGCCGCCGCGTCCTGCACCCACCATGCGCCTTCAGCAAAACCCGGCAGCGCCGTCACCGTGCCGTGCGCGACCGCGCGCACCGTGCCGGTCGGCAGCACCCTGCCGCCGAGTTTTTCCGCCCAGGCCGGCGCATCGCTTTTCACCGTGACATCGAGCGCCGGTTCACGGGCGTTGGCGGCGGCAATGTCGTGCGCGGCCGTTGCGCCGTAAGTCTTGCTCCAGCGCAAATAGAGCCATTCCGGTGTATCAAATACTGGCGCGTCGAACGTAGCGAGCTTCGCCGCGCCTTCGCGCGCGAGGCGCCGCAGCACCGCGTTGACGAGGCCGGTGAGATGTGACGCCGTCTTGTCGGCCTGCGCCAGCCGCACCGAAAGATCGACCGCGGCGTGATCCGGCACATCGAGAAACAAAATCTGCGCAGCGCCGAGCAGGAGCGCGGTCTCGACGCGGGGCGCATGCACCGGCAGCCCGCGTTCGACGAACAGGCCGATCAGATGGCGCAAGGTGCCGAGCCGGCGCAGCACGGTGCCGACCAGCGCGCGCGCCAGCGCTCTGTCGCGCTCGTCGAGCGCTGCCAATGCGCTGCCACCGGCGTGCGCCTCGTCGAGCAATTCATCGAGCCCGCGGCGCTGCCGCAATACGCCCTCGATGATATTCGCAGCGGCGAGCCGCGTCGCGAAACCGGGAGCGTCTTGAGCGGCCTTGGCGGGATTCTTGGCAGGATTCTTGGCAGGACGAGCCATTCACGTTCCTAATCCAACTCATTCCGAGGGCGCGCAGAGCGCGATCCGAGATGACGATTTGCTCCTTGCGGTGGCCGCACGGCTACGCCAATTCAGGGACGATGCCAAACGATCCCACCCCGCAACCGCTTCCTGCTGGCGAAGACGCAATGGACCAGCCGGTCGAAAAGCGCCCGCTGACGCCGGCCGCTGAACGCGCGCTGGCCGAAGCCGCTGCCCGCCGCGCCGAACGCGACCGCATGCAAATCGACAAGCCCAAGGAATCCGGTGGCCGCAACGGCCCTGAACCGACGCGCTATGGGGATTGGGAGAAGGACGGTCTGGCGTCGGATTTTTGAGCCGCCGGCAACCCTCTCCTCATGCGGCGGAGAGCCTTTGATCTTGACTTTATTCCCTAGATACTAGAATATAATCCTACAACCATAAAGTGATTATATATAAAATACAATCTACTCCGAATCGCCCTCGATGCGCCATCTGCCGTTTTCCACATTCGCCCGCTCGCGCCAGGGCAACCTGGCGCTCGGCGCCGTGGCAATCTTCGCGCTTGGCATCGTCGCTGGCGGATTCATCCGGCCGGCGCTCACGCCGCAGGCGGCGGCAGTCGCCGCACCCGAATACGCTGACACGCAATCCCCCGCGCCGCCACCGCCCGACACGACGCTCGCACACCGGTTCGATCAAAACCTCGTCTATCCGATCGAGGTCATCCGCATCATCGACGGCGACACCTTCGAGGCGCGGGTGCGGGTGTGGCCCGGACTCGACGTCGACACCCACGTGCGCTTGCGCGGCATCGACGCCGCCGAATTGCACGCGCGCTGCGGCGACGAACTCGCCAAGGCGCAGGCCGCGCGCACGGCGCTGCAAACCATCCTGGCCGAAGGCGGCGTGAGCATTTCGCGGGTCGGCGTCGACAAATACGGCGGCCGCGTCGATGCGACGGTGGCGACGCGCAGTACCGCCGACGTGTCGGCGGCGATGCTCAGCGGCGGCTTCGCGCGCGCCTATGGCGGCGGCAAGCGCGGCAGTTGGTGCGGCTAGTACGCCGCTTGCGCGTGATGATCCGTGGAGACCTGCGCACTCTTTCAGCAACGGAAAATGATGGCCAGAAATTCGGCGATTGATCATATAAGTTACTGTTATTGAACGATAAATACGTCGAAACGTCGATCTGTGTTAACCATGTTTGCCGCCTAAATAGGTTCAAGCTGTGCCCTCTCGGCAACAGTAATTTACAGCCCGAACTGGTATAACCAGCGCCAAGTTCAACGCGGAGGGGTATCCGATGAAGCGGATTTTAGTGACGGCGCTGTTGTCGTTTGTTGCCGGGGGCGCTGCCCTCGCTGCTGACCTGCCTCCCGCAGCACCGCCGCCGCCACGCGCGCCAGCCGTGTACGTCCCGGCACCTGCGGCCTTCACTTGGACCGGTTTTTATATTGGCGGCAACCTTGGCGGAGGCCGCAATCACGGCACCATCACCGACACCTCGCTCTTTTAACTGGGGCCTTAATAACAAAACGACATTCGTCGGCGGTGGCCAGGTCGGCGCCAATTACCAGTTCAATAGCTTTGTCGTCGGCGTCGAGGGCGACTTCGACTGGTTTGCAGACAACAATAATTCCGGTGGCGGAACGGTATACTCGGCCCTTCTGGTACGACAACGCTTTCGGGAAGCAGCAATGGCCGGTGGCTTACGACCGTGACCGGCCGGCTTGGCTACGCCTTTGACCGGGTGCTCGTTTACGCAAAAGGTGGCGGCGCATGGGTGGGCAACAATAATCTCACCCTGCTCAACGTGGGAACGGGTGGCACAGTTGCCTTCGGTACCAGCAGCTCGAACACCGGCTGGGTGGTCGGTGGGGGCTTGGAGTACGCTTTCTTCAATAACTGGACCGCGAAAGTGGAGTACGACTACGTCGGGCTGAACAACTTACAACTTCACTGTTCCCGCTACCTTCTCCGTGTTCGCGTTGCCGGCGACCTTTTCTGACCAGCAGCCGCAACATCCAGATGGTCACCGTTGGGGTCAATTACCTCTTCAACGGCTTCTGAGGCTGATCGGGTGGGCGTAGCGTGTCATGGCCCGTGCGTCAGTAGCTCCTGCCGCGGCGACAGCCCTCGTTGACGAGACCGTATTAAACCGAAGCGATGAGAGGGCCATCCAGGCCCTGTTGTGGGCGCTCAAGCCGCTGGCGAACTTGCGCGGCTCGGTGCCGCTTTCGGCTGTGACGACGTTCTTGATGGTCGCTCTCGACGAAGGCAAAGGCGTCAACGCCTACGCCCGTGCCATGGGCATCCATCGTTCCGCGATGTCGCGATGTCTTCACGACATCGGCGGCCGGGCCAGAAGCGGCGGCCCGGGTCTCGGCCTCGTGACCATCGATCCGCATCCCACGGTGTCGCAGAGAAGTCAGGTTCGCCTGACCGCCAAGGGCCGATCGATCGCACAAGAAGTTTTCAGCCAGGTGCGAAAGGCAGCCGGCCCGGACCATCGAACAGAGTTGCGCAGCGAATAGAATCCTGTGCGGCCCGGCGGAACTGTTCATCCCCACGCCTTGAAGGGCATGCTTTCTGCTACTATGGGGCTGGTTGGTGAATTGGAAACGGGGGACGAATGACCCGGCTGCTGCTTGCTTTTGCGATCGCACTCATCGGCTTGCCTGCGCAGGCAGGCGCGCCCGCGGTCTCACGCACATACTCAGCCGAGTTTTACCTGCCGGGCTGCAAAAATTTCATTGCCGGAAAAATGGATTTCCTCGGCGGCCGTTGTGTCGGAGCGGCCGAAGTCCTTGATGCTCTAAGTCAGGATACCAAGGCATTTTGTGCCCCCGAGACCACCAACAACCTGGAACGGATACGCGTCATCGTTGCCTATATCGAGGCGCGGCCGGACCGCATGAAAGAGGATTTCAGGCTTCTTGCCAATGAAGCGATGGCAAAAGCCTGGCCGTGCAAAAATTAGAAATTACGAAACCGGACCTCGATCCCTGTGCGCCCCACTTCCGCGACGCCGCTTGAAACTGACATTCATCAGGTCAGCGAAATTCTCGATCACTGAACGACAACCGGCGTGCCGACGCCGACGCGCGAAAACAAATCCGTGACGTCTTCGTTGAACATGCGGATGCAGCCGTGCGAAACGAAGTGGCCGATCGAGCGCGGCTCGTCGGTACCGTGGATGGCGTAGTCGGTGCCGGCGAGCGTCATCGCCGCGACGCCCATCGGATTGTGCGCCGAACCGCCCGCAATGAGCGGCGGCAGGCGCGGATTTTCGCGGCGGATGTCGGGCGGCGGTTCCCACGCCGGCTGGACATATTTGGCGTCGATCACCGACGTGCCGGACCATTGCATGCCGGCGCGGCCGACGCCGACCGGATAGCGGATCGCTTCGCCGGGCGCGATCACCAGATAAAGATGCCGCTCGTTGGTTTTCACCACGATGGTGCCGGGCTGATAAGGCTCCGCCATCGTGACAATTTCACCGGAGGCGCGCGCCGGTGCGCAAAACGCGCTCGCCGCCACAACCGCCGCCAGCGCCGCGCCGAAAACCGTTCGCCGCATATCGACACTCCAGTCACGCAACTATGCTTAAGCGGGATTCACCATAGTCGAAAAACGCGCACTCTCACGGCCGCGGCGAGAACAGGGTGAACGTTTGGTAAATTTGTGGCTCGCTTCACGCGTTGCCGTCGTCATTGCGAGCCAACGGGTCCGGCCCGAAGCGGCCTGCCCGATGACAAGCTCCGCGAAGCAATCCAGCGCTCAATGCAAGCAACCCCTGGATTGCTTCGTCGCTTTCGCTACTCGCAATGACGTATGGAGCTACGCGCTTTTCTTGTTCTGCCGGTTGTTGACGAGATCATCGACCACGGCGGGATCGGCCAGGGTCGAGGTGTCGCCGAGATTGCCGGATTCGTCCTCGGCGATCTTGCGCAGGATGCGGCGCATGATCTTTCCGGAGCGCGTCTTCGGCAGGCCCGGCGCGAACTGGATGAGATCGGGCGACGCGATCGGGCCGATTTCCTTGCGCACCCAGCCGACCAACTCCTTGCGCAACTCCTCGGTCGGATGCTCGCCGGTCATCAGCGTGACATAGGCGTAGATGCCTTGCCCCTTGATGTCGTGCGGATAGCCGACCACGGCGGCCTCCGACACCTTCGGATGCGCGACCAGCGCGCTCTCCACCTCGGCGGTGCCCATGCGGTGGCCGGCGACGTTGATGACATCGTCGACGCGGCCGGTGATCCAGTAATAGCCGTCATCGTCGCGACGGCAGCCGTCGCCAGTGAAATACTTGCCCGGATAGGCGCTGAAATAGGTGTCGACGAAGCGCTGATGGTCGCCATAGACGGTGCGCATCTGGCCCGGCCAGGAATCGGCGATGCACAGATTGCCGGTCGCCGCGCCGTCGAGCACCTTGCCGTCGGCATCGACGATCTGCGGCACGATGCCGAAGAACGGCCGCGTCGCCGAGCCGGGTTTCAATTTCGTCGCGCCAGGCAGGGGCGTGATCAGGATGCCGCCGGTCTCGGTCTGCCACCAGGTATCGACAATCGGGCAGCGGCCATCGCCTACGACGCGGTGATACCACTCCCAGGCTTCCGGATTGATCGGCTCGCCGACCGAGCCAAGGAGGCGCAGCGAGGCGCGCGAGGTTTTCGTCACCGGCGCGTCGCCGGCCTGCATCAGCGCGCGAATCGCGGTCGGCGCGGTGTAGAAGATGTTCACCTTGTGCTTGTCGATGACTTCCCAGAATCGCGACATCGACGGATAGTTCGGCACGCCTTCGAACATCAGCGTGGTGGCGCCGTTACAAAGCGGCCCATAGACGATGTAGCTGTGGCCGGTGACCCAGCCGACGTCGGCGGTGCACCAGTAGATATCGCCGTCGTGATAATCGAACACGTATTGGTGCGTCATCGCGACGTAGATGAGATAGCCGGCGGTGGTGTGCAACACGCCCTTCGGCTTGCCGGTCGAGCCCGAAGTGTAGAGGATGAACAGTGGATCTTCCGCGTTCATGTCCTCGCATGGACAGTCCGCCGTCACCACTTCTTTGGCCTCGTGGTACCAGACGTCGCGCACCGGATCCATATCGACCGCCGCGCCGGTGCGCTTGACGACGATGACGAAATCGACGCCGCCGACTTTCTTGATCGCCGCGTCGGTGTTGGCTTTCAGCGGCACCTTGCGGCCGCCGCGAAAGCCTTCGTCGGCGGTGATGACGATGTTCGACTTGCAATCCTCGATGCGGCCGGCAAGCGAATCCGGCGAGAAGCCGCCGAACACCACGGAATGGATGGCGCCGATGCGCGCGCACGCCAGCATGGCGTAGGCCGCTTCCGGGATCATCGGCATGTAGATGGTAACGCGGTCGCCCTTTTTGACGTTGCGGGTGCGCAGGATGTTGGCGAAGCGGCAGACCTCGTCGTGCAGTTCCTTGTAGGTGATATGTTTGGACTCTTTCGGGTCGTCGCCTTCCCAGATGATCGCGGTCTGGTCGCCGCGCGTGTGCAGGTGACGATCGATGCAGTTGTAGGCGACGTTGGTCGAGCCATCCTCGAACCATTTGATCGAAACGTTGGGCTTGTCGAACGAGGTATTCTTGACCTTGCTGAAATGCCGGTTCCAGTGGATGCGCTTGGCCTGCTCGGCCCAGAACCCGTTGGGATCGGTCAGCGATGACTGATACATTTTTTTGTATTGGGCATCCGTGACGAAGGCCCGTTGGGTCCAATCGGCGGGCACTTCGTAAATCTTTTCCGACATCACATCCTCCACGCGGCGCGATCGAGCGCGCACATTCTTCGTTCAAATGAGGTCCATTATCGACGCCGCCGCCACCGCGGACAAGCGGGCCAAAAGTCTCGATTTCCGCTCATTCCGGCGAAAGCGGCAATCCGGACTGCGCGCCCAGCCTAGCGGGTATTGCGTTGGGTCCACGCTGGCGCGGGGCCGAGGGGATGATTGGACTACCGCGCCGGCCCGAAATCCTGGTTCGGAAACGCCGATGCGTCGGGGATCTTGATCACGACATAGGGGTGATCGAGCTCCATGTGGCAGGCGTTGCAGCCCTGCGTGAGTTGCCCGTAGGCGGCGGTGAATTTCGCCGCGTCCTGCTGTTTGATGGCGGCGTCGATGGCGTTGAGCGGCGGCACGATGGCGACGTCGACCAGTTCGCCGACCGGCATGCCGGAAAATTTCGGCTGCGCCTTGGCGATGCCGGCGAAGGCCTGGCGGATTTCGGCTGAGGCATATTGCGCGAGCCGCCAGTTCTCGGCGTGGCCGGCAAGGCCGAGCTTGGCGTGGCGCGGCTGGATCAGCGTGTTCATCATGTCGCCCATGGTCATCGCGTAAGGCGACGCCGCCGCGCCACCTTGCGGCGCTGCCAAGGGTGCTGCAACGGGTGCCGCGGGCTGTTGCGCAATTCCGGCGCGCGCACTCGCAAGCACGCTCGCGGCAATTACGGTGATGATCGCGAGGCGCTGCTTCATCACACACCGATCCATCCGATCACCGCGCCCATGACGACCATCACCAGGAGCCAGTTGCCGAGATCGATCGCCAGCAATCGTTTGTCGCGCCCGGAGAAGACGAAGTTGACGGCCATCGTGGTGAGGATGAAGCCGAACCAGATAAAGGCCGCCGTGATCACGCCGTTCTTCAGCGTCACCGCGCCGGGGCCGAGATGGCCGAGCACGCCGGCCAGCATCCAGGCGATGACCAGATTGCCGATCAAGGCATAGACGAACGGCAGGAACGCGCCGGGCTTTTGCATCTCCGCCTTGCCCTGTTCCGGCGTCATGCCGAGCGCCGCCTGGTAGATGCGGCAGAGGCTCATGTACCAGCCGGCGCTAACCAGCCAGGCGACAACGGCGGCCGCAATGACGGCAATGTAGCTGATCCCGGCGAAGGCCATTGTGTCGCTCCCTGGTTGTTACGGCGAGCCTAGCGCGGATTGGCGCGAATCGGGAGGGCGGCGGCGCCTGTTGGGAACAAAATCCGAAGCCGGAGGCTTGCAGTATCGAAAACTGGTCCCCTCATGTCGCTTCAAGAACCCCAGCCGGAACCATCGCGCCGCCCACAATCGCGGCGCGAACGCACGCAAGTGTCGGCGGCGACGCTCAAGCTCGTGAAGCGGGCCGGGCTGACCTACGTCAGTACGGACGTATTAACCATCAGGCGGCAGCGGCATGGCCGCAGCTTTCGTTATGTCACGGCGAACAAATCGGTGAGCGCTGCGGAGGCCAAGCGGCTTGCGTCGCTCGCGGTACCGCCGGCCTATGACGATGTGCTCTATGCCGCCGATCCCAAGGCGCATATTCAGGCGATCGGCCGCGACGCGGCGGGCCGTCTACAATACCGCTATCATCCCGACTGGCAGCGCGTGCGCGAGACGCGAAAGGCGCGCCGCCTGGCGCAGCTCGCCGAGGCGTTGCCGCGCATCCGCCGCAGCATCGCCCAGCATCTCGCAGGTGGAGAGCCGACACGCGCCTTCACCCTGTCGGCCATTATCGAGCTCGTGGCGCGAACTGCAATACGTCCCGGCACCGAACAATATGCGCGGCTGCGCGGCACGCGCGGCGCGGCGACGCTGTTGAAATCGAACGTCACGACCTATGGCGAGACCGTCAAACTGCGATTTCGCGCCAAGGGTGGAAAACTGATCGAAAAAGAAGTCAAGGCGCCAACGCTTTCCGGCGCCATCGACGTGCTGCGGCAATTGCCCGGGCGGCGGCTATTTCAATATCGCAGCGAAGGCGGGGCGTTGCGCACGGCCAGCGCCCAGGACGTCAACACATTCTTGCGCGAGATCGCCGACGCCAAAATTTCACTGAAGGATTTTCGCACGCTGCTGGCTTCAGTGTCGGTGCTCGAGGCGCTGGCCCGCGCCGAGCCGGCAACAAGCAAACGCGGGCGCCGCAAGCAACTACTCGACGCCATCTGCGATGCCGCAGCCGAACTCGGCAACACGCCGGCGATCTGCCGCAAGAGCTATGTGCACGAAACCGTGGTCAACGCGTTCGAAGACGGCGTCCTCGAACGTTTCTCCGAGGCCTTGCGCGAGTGCCGCTCCAGCACGCGGCGCGAGCAGATTTTGGCGAAGGTGGCGGCGACGATCAAAACCGAAGTCGCCGCCTGACCCTTCAGGCTTTCATGCCGCCCATCTTGCAGACGAGCTTCCACTGCTCGGCCGTCACCGGCTGCACCGAGAGACGGCCTTGTTTCACCAGCACCATGTCTTTCAGCTTCGGCTCGGCCTTGATCGCTGCGAGCGTCACCGGCTTTGGCAGCGGCTCGACCGCTGCGGTGGTCACGGCGACCCATGGCTCGTCTTTCTTCGCGGTCGGGTCCGGATAGGCGTCGCGGATCACTTCGCCGATACCGACCACCTGCTTTTCGTCGCCGGTGTGATAGAAGAAAAACTTGTCGCCTTTCTTCATCGATTGAAGATGCTTGCGCGCCGCGAAATTGCGTACGCCGCTCCACGCCTCGCCCTTGGCGCCGCGCTTCACCTGAGCGTCCCAGGAGAATTCTTCCGGCTCGGTCTTCATCAGCCAATACGCCATGGTGTCCCTCTCATTCTTCAGCCTTCAACGGCCGCGCCAAGAGCGAGCCGATGGCCTGATCGACATTCATCTTGCCTGACAACAGCGCGTCGACCGCGAACGAGATCGGCATGTCGACGGATTTTTCGCGCGCCATTTCGGCCAGCACCGCGGCCGTGAATGCGCCTTCGGCCAAACCCGTGGTGCCTTGGATGTCGTCGGGCTTGCCGCCGCGGCCGAGCGCGACACCGAAGGAAAAATTGCGCGACTGCGGGCTCGAACAGGTCAGCAGCAGGTCGCCGAGGCCGGACAGGCCCATCATGGTCTGCGGCTTGGCGCCGAAGGCTTTGCCGAAGCGAACGAGTTCGGCGAAGCCGCGGGTTGTCAGCGCCGCGCCGGCGCTGGCGCCAAGGCCGCGGCCGGTGACGACGCCGGCAGCGATCGCCAGCACGTTCTTCGCCGCGCCGCCGATCTCGACGCCGCGCATGTCGGTGGAATGATAAAGCCGGAAGCTCGCCGCACTGATTGCCTGCGCCAGCGCCGCGGCGAGCTTGCCGTCGCTCGCCGCCAATGTGACTGCCGTCGGCAGTCCGCGTGCAACATCGGCGGCAAAACTCGGCCCCGACAGGATCGCCGGCACGGCGCCCGGCGCGCACGCCGCGACGATCTCGCTCATGAATTTTTTGCTGCCGCGCTCGATGCCCTTGGCGCAGACGATCACCGGCGTACGCGGCACCAGCAATGGCGCCAACGCCGTCGCCGCCTCCCGCACGGCCTGGGCGGGAACGACCAGGAGGATCGCGTCGGCCTGCGCGGCATCGTTCAGGGTGCCGGCAAGCGCGATACCATGATCGAGCCGCACGCCGGGCAAAAACAAACTCTCGCGCTTGCCGGCGAGCTGCGCGGCATTTTTGGCGTCATGCTCCCAGAGCGTGACCTTGCGCCCGGCGCGCGCGCAAGTCAGCGCCAGCGCCGTGCCCCAAGCGCCGCCGCCGATGACCGCGATGTGATTGAACGCCATGGCGCAACTATAGCAATTCGCCGCGCAACAGTTTGGGTACGTCGCCGACCAAGCCGGCGGCTTCGCGAATGAACAGCCGCTTGAGATTGGGCACGCGGTCGACCAGGCCGAGGCCGATATCGCGCGCCACGCGCAACAGGTCGGAGCGGTTGGAGAACAGCCGGTTGAGGCCGTCGGTGGCAATGCCCATCGCCACGGTGTCGAACCGCCGCCAGCGCTGATAACGCTCGAGCACTGTTGCCGAACCGGGATCGAGCCCGAGCCGCGCCGCATCGACGACGACTTCGGCCAGCGCGGCGACGTCCTTCAGTCCCATATTCAGGCCCTGCCCGGCGATCGGATGAATGACATGGGCGGCATCGCCGACGAGCGCGATGCGCTCGGCGATAAATGAGCGCGCGATAAAGAAACCAAGCGGATGGGTGCGTCGCGCGCCGACCGCGGTGATGTCGCCGAGATGCAGCTTGAAGCGCTGCTCGAGTTCGGCGTGGAAGCCGTCGTCCGGCAGCGCCACGATGCGCGCCGCCTCCGGCGTTTTTTCCGTCCACACGATCGAGGAGCGGTTGCCTTTAAGTGGCAGGATCGCGAACGGGCCGGCCGGCAGAAAATGCTCCTCGGCGCGAGCGCAATGATCGCGTTCATGGCCGACCGTGGTGACGATGGCAGACTGATCGTAATTCCAGCCGTGAGTGGCAATGCCGGCGCCCTGGCGGATTTGCGACCGCGCGCCGTCGGCGGCAGCAACCAGACGGACGCGGAGCCCGCTACCATCGCGCAGCACAACGGCGGCATGCTCGCCCTCGGTGCCGACGCTGGCGACCGCCGACGGATTGAGCGATACGCCAAGCTCTTTCGCTTTTCCGTTAAGCGCAGCAATCAGATGCCGGTTCTCGATCATGTGGGCGAACGGCTCGCCCGGCTCGATCTCGCCGGCGAAGGTGAGAAAGACCGGGCGAACGGCGTCGCCAAGCCGGCTGTCGGTGACGACCATGTCGAGGATCGGCTGCGCCTCGCCGGCGACGCTGTCCCAAACGCCAATTGTCTCGAACAGCCGCCGCACTGACGCGACGATGGCCGAGGCGCGCTCATCGTCGGCGTGGCTCGCGCCCAGCGCCGGGTCGGCGAGTGTTACCGCAAACGACGGTCCGAGCGCCTGCCGCAACGCAATCGCCAGCGTCAGTCCGGCAAATCCGCCGCCGGCGATCAGCACATCTGTCGTGTTGCGCGTCATGCCTCCACCTTACCATGTCGGACCGGGCCGGGCTTGACCCCGGAACCGATCCCGTATGCAAGAAAGCGCGACACCGGGCGTTGACGCAAAGAGACTGGGCAAGAGATTGGGCATGGCCTCCGCCGTACAGGAAATCATCGATATTCTCGATCTCGAGCCGCTTGAGGTGAATTTGTTCCGCGGCCGCTCGCCACAGTCGTACTGGCAGCGGGTGTTCGGCGGCCAGGTGATCGGCCAAGCACTGGTCGCGGCCTGCCGCACTGTCGACGACGTCGCGACGCGCCCGCCACATTCGCTGCACGCTTATTTCCTGCTCGGCGGCGATCCCAAAGTGCCGATTATTTACGAGGTCGATCGCATCCGCGACGGCAAGAGCTTCACCACGCGCAACGTCAAAGCGATCCAGCACGGCCGCGCTATTTTCTCGATGTCGGTGTCATTCCACGGCGCCGAACCGGGGTTGAACCATCAGTTCAAGATGCCGGATGTGCCAAAACCCGACGCATTGCCGAGCGAAGCCGAGATCAGGGAGCGCATCTACCCGCTCTTGCCACCGGCGGCGCGGCGCTATTACGAGCGCGAGCGGCCGATCGAATTCCGGCCGGTGGAGTACAGCCGCTACCTCGGCGAGAAATCCGAGACCGGCCGCTTCGATATCTGGATTCGCACCAACGGCAAGCTGCCGGACGAGCCGGCGATCCATCAATGCGTGCTGGCCTATGCGTCCGACATGATGCTGCTCGACGCGGCGCTGATCCCGCACGGCAAGAGCGTGTTTTCGGAAGACATCATGGCGGCGAGCCTCGACCACGCGCTGTGGTTCCACCGCCCGTTCCGTGCCGATGAATGGCTGCTCTATGCGCAGGACAGCCCGAACCTCGCCGGCTCGCTCGGCTTTTCGCGCGGCCTGATCTTCGATCTCAACGGCACCTTGATTGCGTCGGTTGCGCAGGAAGGGCTGCTGCGGCAGCGCCGCCCGAAATAGGCTGGCATTCCGGCAACTACCGCCTTAATTCCCGTCAGCAATACGGCTATGCTAACAAGGCCATACCCAGCGGGGATCATAAAGCCTCATGAAGCTCGTCATCGCCATCATCAAACCGTTCAAGCTCGATGAAGTGCGCGACGCGCTCCTCGCCGTCGGGGTTCACGGCATGACCGTCACCGAAGTCAAAGGCTACGGCCGCCAGAAGGGCCACACCGAAATCTATCGCGGCGCCGAATATGCCGTGAACTTCCTGCCCAAGATCCGGATCGAAGTCGCCGTTGCTTCAGACCAGGTGGACAGGGTCGTCGAAGCCATCGGCGGGTCGGCCAAGACCGGCCAGATCGGCGATGGCAAAGTCTTCGTCACCCCCATCGACCAGGCGGTCCGCATCCGCACCGGCGAAACCGACGCGGACGCTCTCTAAGCCCTTCTCCTGAAGCAGAACATTGCTCACTGACTAATTTTTGTGCAGGCTGTCTAATGCCTGCACTGCCCGTTTGACGGATGCTGTTTGATCCGTGCCGTAAACTGCGGCATTCGCCCAAAAACCATTGGTTATCAAAATACTAACGCGGTGCCGAAGTTGGCACGTTGCTTGATTGCTGGTGGCCCAGTGCTGCCGCAAGGGGGGCGAATCCTGCGCGGCAGTGGTTGAATCTGCGTCCGCCCGTGATGCAGTGCGCGTAGGGGAGATACTGGAAATGAAAGTAGTCATGGCTGTCATCAAGCCATTCAAGCTCGACGAAGTCCGCGATGCGCTGACCAAAATCGGCGTTCAGGGCCTGACGGTGACCGAGGTCAAAGGTTACGGACGTCAGAAGGGGCACACTGAAATTTATCGCGGCGCCGAATATGCCGTGAGCTTCCTGCCGAAGATCAAACTCGAAATCGCCTGCGCCTCCGACCAGGTCGAAAAGGTCGTCGAAACCATCACGGCGGCTGCAAAGACCGGCCAGATCGGCGACGGCAAGATTTTCGTCTTCGGCCTCGATCACGCGGTTCGCATCCGCACCGGCGAGACCGATGCCGCCGCGCTCTAACAAGCCCGCACACCAATTCCCATGACAGGAGTTAGACTATGACGTTGAAGACATTTTCGCGTGCGGGCCTTCTCGCGCTAGCCGCGGCAATGCTGCTTGGCATTGTGATGAGCGCGCCCACTTTGCATTCGTCCTATGCGCAAGCACCGGCCGCCACCGATCAGGCGCCGGCCGCCGCGCCCGCTGCTGCTCCGGCCGCAGCCCCGGCACCGCCCGCCTGCGATGCCAAGACGATGGAGAAGTGCACGCCGAATTCGGGCGACACCGCCTGGATGCTCACTTCGATGGCCATCGTGCTGATGATGACCATTCCCGGGCTGGCGCTGTTCTACGGCGGCATGACGCGCAAGAAAAACGTCGTCGACACCGTGATGACGAGCTTCGCCGTCACCTGCCTGATCAGTATTCTCTGGCTCTTGTTCACCTACAGCATCGCGTTCCGCGCTGGCACGCCGTTCATCGGCGGGTTCGATCGCGCCGGCCTGCAAGGAATCCTCAGCGACATAACGACCGGCATCGGCAACCCCAATCCGCTGGCGCCGACAATCCCCGAGACCGTCTATTCGATGTTCCAGCTCACCTTTGCGATCATCACCGCGGCGCTGATTGCGGGGTCGTTTGCCGAACGGATGAAATTCTCGGCCATGCTCTGGTTCATGGCGCTATGGGCGATCTTCGTCTATTCGCCGATCGCGCATTGGGTGTGGGGACCGGACGGCTTCCTCAACAGCGCCAATTCGGATGCCAAATTCCACGTGCTCGACTTCGCCGGCGGTACGGTCGTGCATGTCAATTCCGGCGTCGCCGGCCTGATGACGGCGCTGATGCTCGGCAAGCGCAAGGAAACCGGCCCGCCCCACAACGTGGTGCTGACCATGATCGGCGCCTCGCTGCTGTGGGTCGGCTGGTTCGGCTTCAATGCCGGTTCGGCAGTCAGCGCCGGCATGCAGGCCGGCATGGCGATGGCAGTGACGCACATTGCCACCGCGACGGCCGGCTTCACCTGGATGCTGGTCGAATGGATGATGCGCGGCAAGCCGACACTGCTCGGCATCTGCTCGGGCGCGGTCGCGGGCCTTGTCGTCATCACGCCGGCATCGGGTTTTGTCGGTCCGATGGGCGCGTTCGCCATGGGTATCGCGGCCGGCATCGTCTGTTACTGGGGCTGCACCGGGCTCAAGCACATGTTCGGCTATGACGACGCGCTGGATTCGTTCGGCGTGCACGGCATCGGCGGCGCTACCGGCGCGATCCTCACCGGCGTATTCGCCATCAACGAGTACGGCGGCACATCCGGCTTGATCGAAGGCAATGCCGGTCAGGTCGTCAATCAGCTGATCGGTGTCGGCATCGTCGTCCTCTACGATGCGGTGGTGACGCTGATCATCCTCAAAGTTCTCGATCTCGTCATCGGGCTGCGCGTCAGCGAAGAGGTCGAGCGCGACGGCCTCGATCTCGCGCTGCACGGCGAGACGATCCAGTAACGCGAATAAGTGGGGTGGGGGAAAGAGGCCTCGGCGCAAGCCGGGGCCTCTTTTATTTTTCGGTCGGACGAGGCGATGGCGCGGACTCATAAACGGGCAGCCAAATGCCCTATCGGTAGGGGCAGCCCAATGGCCGCTATCGGCAGGATTGTGTTGCAAAAGTCGAAAGTTGCAGGGCTGCGAATTTTCGCGAAAAATCCGAAGCGAGAAGCAATCGCCGATTTGTACAACCTCAATCGCGCTACCGAGGTCGCCTATGAGTTTAACGTGGGGCGATGTGGCCCCCATCTTTACACGAAATCCGCGCCTGTAGCCCTTAGAATTTTTAAGCATCGGTGCAAAACGACTTTTGCAACACAATCGGCAGTAAAGCGGACTCGACTCGGACATTGCGCCATGTCGCTTAATGACCGATAGCGGCGCTCCGCCACCATCCGGCACGCCTGCCGTAATGCGGTGGCGAAGAGAGGGCGAGACACACGAGGACTTGCAAGCCTACCTCGGGCGCCGAAACATTCAGCACACGGCGCGAAAGACCAGAGAAGTATCGCCCTCCACGCTACCGGGTAAGGTGGCGCGGCCTGCTCCTTACTCCAGGCTTCCATTATTCAGCGTTGAGCGACTGGACGCTCCAAGCGGTGCCGACGTTGCCATAGATTGTAGTCGACGAAATGCTCGCGCCATTCATGAACCAGGTGCCGACGTTGCCCAATTTATCGATCCAAAGAATATCGGTCTTGCTGTCGCCGTTGTAATCGCCGGTCTCGGCAATCGACCAATTGGCCGATACGTTGCCGAGCACAGCAGTCGACATGATTTGCGTGCCATTCATCAGCCAGATGCCGACATTGCCGCTACTGTCGCGCCAGAGAATGTCAGTCGAGCCGTTGCCGTCAAAGTCACCAAGGCCATCGATTGTCCAATTCAATGGTACCACACCAAAATCAACCGTTTGCGCGACTTGGCCGCCATTCATAACCCAGATGCCGACTTCGCCGGTGGCGTTGTTCCGCCAGAAAATTTCCCCGTTCATATCAGCTCCGGCGATGACCCAGTTCGTCGACACGTTGCCCACGGTCGAAATGATTGGGTTCGACGTTCCGTTCATGAACCAAATGACGACGTCGCCTGCGGTATCGCGCCAGAGAATGTCGCCTTTGCCGTCGCCATTGAAATCACCCGTACCAGCCACGGACCAATTGACCGGCACGCCGCTAAAGAACTGATGCTCGAAAGATTTAAACTGCTCATCAGCCATATGCTGACGTCGCCCGCCGTGTCGCGCCAGAGAAAATCAGCATTGCCATCGCCGCTGAAGTCGCGCTGTCCGACGATTGCCCAGACGTTTGGCAAATTACCAATGACCCCCGTCTGCATAATTTGTGTGCTGTTCATGAGCCACAGCCCGGCGTCACCCGCCGCGTCGCGCCATGCAATGTCGCTCTTGCCGTCGCCATTGAAGTCGTGAGCCGCCGGCAAGAAAGTGAATTGGTCGGCTGCGCTGGTGGCGCTCGTGCCTGATGAGGTCCTGATCGTCACATCTACGGTGCGGTACCCTGCTGGTGAAGTTGCGGTGATCGAAGTCGGGCTGTTGACTGTGAATGCGGTCGCAGGAGTTGCCCAAAATTCACCGAAGCTCGCGCCTGCGAGGTTCGTTCCCTAATCGATACGGTTGTTCCACCGGCCGGCAATCCGCGTTTTGGTGAGATGCCGGTAACGGTTGGGAGCGGCGCCGAGCACAACGAAAACTGGAGCCGAGCTATCCATGATTTTGTCGCACCGCTCGGATCAACGCCAGTTCCAACAATGGTTTTGCCATCTGCAGAAATCGCTACTGCACTCGTTAATGTCCATCCGGCTGTATTGATACCGCCACACGAGTCGAGAATTGTTTGGACTGACTGCATGCCAATTGTAGGAGTCCAAACCGTTGCCGAATTGCCTGCTACGAAAAACTGAGCCTGTGCCAACCACAGTCACGCCGTCGGCACTAACTCCGTTGGCCTCACTAGAGCACGAATCCGAAATGCAGGTCCCCGGAAAACCAAGGAAGTTAAACGTGCCATTGACCCATCTTGCTGCTTCGGAGGTGTAACAGCCTCCAAAATGGCATTCGGCGGCACCGTTCCCGACGATGACTGAGCCATCTGTGTTGACCCCGGTGGCCGGGCATGAGAATGCCCCAAAACAGCGTTCGCAGAAGGCTTGGGTTTCCACTAGTCCACACCACGGCCTGGGTACCATCCGAGCGAACAAACACAGCCCACTACGACCAAACCAATGGAGTTCACCCCATTCGCTTGGAAAGCGGTAATTTGACAGAAAGTGCACTCCGACGGAGTTGGAGAACAGTGATGCTTCCGTTCAACCAACTGAAGGCTTCATTAGGACTGGTGGATGTCGTTCCCCAGCCAACGACGGTAGAGCCATCCGAGCTTATCCCGGTTGCTTGAGTGCTACAGGAGCCCGTACACCCCGGCAGATAGCCGAGACCAACAACTACGCCATTTACCCACCGGACTGCTTGCGTGTTGCCATTCGCATCGATGCCTGATCCCACCACTACCGAGCCGTTCGCGCTGATGCCGGTCGTGCTGCTGCTGCACGGGCTTGCGCATGAAGGCAAAGACCCCAGTGAGGTGATCGTGCCGCTGGCCCATGTCGCGGCTCGACTAACAGACGCGCCTGTGAGCGCTGACCCCACAACAACTGCATTGCTGTTGACAGCCGCAGCCGTGAAGGTTGTTCCAAGTCCCTGAAAGCACGGTACTGCGCCCGATGCACAAGTCTGCGCCTGCGCCGCGCCGACAAAGAGCGTCAATGTGAAACTCGCCATCAGCGCAAGTAGAAAGCCTAAACGGACCGCACGAGCCGCATTCATAAGAACGCCCCATCCCGCCAAACTGCCCCAAATCCGAGCGTAACAAGATTGATCTATCTGCCGCAATCCTCTTTGGCGGCACGGCAGCGCGTAGGGCGGATTAGCCAGGAAGGCGTAATCCGCCGTTCGCTGCGACTGAAATGGTGGACTACGCTTCGCTAATCCGTTCTACGGAATAGCACGCACTACGGATACGCCATGCTCTTAGGAGCGAAATTCAAGCTCCCGAACTATGTAGAATCGTTCTTTGCTCAAGCCGCCATGCCTACGACCAAAATGCGCCTCACGATGATCGTTGGGACAAAGTGCAATAACATTCATCATTCGATCGGACCCTTCGTCAGCTAAAGCAATGATCTGATAATATTCCAGATCGCGGGAATTGTTCCGACAAAGGAAACCGAGTTTTCCACATAATCACACTTCCCCGCAGCTCTACGTAGAACCGCAGCGCGTAGGGCGGATTAGCCGAAGGCGTAATCCGCCCTACAAACTAGAAATTACGATCTTTATTTCCTCCACCGCGCCCAATTCCTCCCTTTCCATTTTTGCTTCGGATAGAAATCTTCGCCGCCGAAATGCTGCATGAATTTTTCGGCGTGCTCTTTGTCCGCAAAGCAGAACACCTGCCACCACTCGCCCTCGCGAGCCACCGCATGGCCGCGGCTGCACAGCGATAGCTCCTTGCAGAACGCGCGGATAATGGCGGGGTTTGCGCCCATAGCCCGCGCCTCCGGAATCGCCACCTGGTGCGGCCAGTCCTGGTCGACGCGCGCGGACGACAATTCCTCTTTGCGGCGGCCCATGGCTTGACTTCTATGTTCATGTTTTGTTCTGTCCTCGGCCGGCCCGGAGTCCAGCATGTGCGGTCTTGTCAGAGTGCGTGCCAAAGAAGACCCTTTCGTCTCGGATACGCGCGTTGAAGCCACGCTGTACCGCGAGACGGATGCAAAACCATCGAGCGAACTTGTCGGTGTGGCGGCGCCATCCCGAAACTGGCGAACCCACCGAGGGCAAGCTGTGGTGGGGCCTTATTCCGCATTGGATGAAGGCGCGTCCGGAAATCAGGCCCGTCAATGCCCGCGCCGAGACAGTCGCGGAGAAGCGGATGTTCAGCGACGCTTATGCCAGGCGCCGCTGCATCGTGCCGATGGATGCGTTCTACGAGCGCGACAAGCGCAAGAAGCTGCACGCCTTCGCCATGAAAGACAGCAAGCCGTTCGGCGTCGCCGGCATCTGGGAGAACTGGCGCAATCCGGACGGCGCGTGGGAACGGACATTCTGCATCATCACCGTTTCCGCCAACGCGCTTGTCGGCGTCATCCACGACCGGATGCCGGCCATCATTCCGGTCGAGCACCACGCGCGCTGGCTCGGCACCGACCCTGATCCTCACGATCTGCTCAAGCCGTTTCCGGCGGAGGCCATGAGAATGCTTCCCCGCCCGCGCTGAATCTTGCCCGCCGCTTTGCGGCAATGAGAGGTGCGAATCTTTATTTTCAAAACGCGCAGATGTTGCAGGATGGTGTCGCGGACCGCACATCGCATAAAAGCCCCGGTTTATCGGGCGAAACTCTATGCGGAATAAATTCCTTGACAGGGCTTTCGCGATTTGAATAAAGGGCGATCAATCCCGTTCGCCGTGAAGGACGTCAGCCGGTGACCCTGGCTGATCGGAACGGGATGCGGTGCCCGCGGGCGGCGGCTCGTCACCTCCGCTCCCGGGCGTCTCGGGTATCAAGCCTGCCGGCACTATGACCGGCGCGCGAGGTGCTCGCTGGGAGTGTGGTGACGCGTCGGCGGCGAACCCGCCTCGTGGCGCTCTCCGCACGAAGCCTGGCCCGGGGTGAGCCTTTGGGACGATGACTCCCTTAGGTAAGAGCCGTGGTGGAACGCCGATGGGCGAGCGCGCCTTGCAAGGCGCGCGCCGCACCGGAAGGTGCGGTGGTTTTCGTGAACAGCGTTTGTCGGCGTTCCGCTTTCCTTTTTCTTCTTACGCTTACATTCGTGGCTCAAAGCATTGATCGTGAGGATGCCAGTGACCACCGCCGGCATGTCTCTGACGAAGATCGGTGCGGAGAGCGAAAGCTTTCGCGAGCGTGAACAACAACTCGGGCGCAGACCGCATCGCGAGAACGATGAAGCTTACTCGTTCACCGTCATCCGAGGTGGCCGCGAAGCGGCCCTCGAAGGACGACGGCCCGGGCGCCTCGGCCGGCATCCTTCGAGGCTCGCTCCGCTCGCACCTCAGGATGACAGAATGGAGGACTTGCGTGTATCTGCGCCCATGCCCCGCCTACCGTGCAAGAGCCAAAGCCGACGCACCGCGTCAGCTTGCTTTTAAAGGACTGCGGCCGAACGCCGCCTATGCCCCCTCCGCGCTGTGGCGGGGCGGGATGAGGCGATGGTTAAACGGGTCTTAACCTCGCCGAACCTATGCTATCTGGGCGCCAATTCGGCGGGCGGACCCGCTGTCGACCGATGTACAGGATGACCGGCCAGATCCCTCCGACGCCCGTTCGCGCTACCGGCTCGCGGTCGCCTTTTGTGCGGCTGCGCGAACTTATCGATCCGTTTCCGCCGGGCATGCCGGCGATCAGCCTCGCGGTCGGCGAGCCGCAGCATCCGATCCCATCCTTTGTCGCGCCGGTGATCGCGGCCCATGTCGCCGAGTTCGGCCGCTATCCGGCCAACAAGGGCATGGATTCGTTTGGCCAGGCGGTCGCGCAATGGCTCGGCCGCCGCTTCACATTGGAGCGCCCGGTCGATCCGGCGAACGAAGTGCTGGTGCTCAACGGCACGCGCGAGGGACTATTCCTCGCCGCGCTTGCCGCCAGGAACTGGGTGAGCCCGCGCGCCGGACGGCCGGCCGTGCTGATCCCCAATCCGTTCTATGCCGCCTATGCGGCCGGCGCGATCGGCGCCGATTGCGAGCCGGTCTATCTGCCGACCACGAAGGAAACCGGCTTCCTGCCGGACCTCGACGCGCTCGACGACGAACTGCTCGCCCGCACTGTCGCGTTCTATATCGCCTCGCCGGCCAATCCGCAGGGCGCCGTTGCCGACCGCGATTATCTGCTGCGGCTCACCGCGCTGGCGCGCCGCTTCGGCTTCCTGGTGTTCTCCGACGAATGCTATTGCGAGATTTACAGCGACCGGCCGCCGCACGGCATGCTCGAAGCCGCCGGGCCGGAATTCGCCAATGTCGCGGTGTTCCACTCGCTGTCGAAGCGATCGAGCCTGCCGGGTCTGCGCATCGGCTTTGCCGCCGGCGATCGCTCGTTCATGCAAGCCTATCTCGAATTGCGCAACGTCGCCGCACCGATGGTGCCGACGCCGCTGCAGCACGTCGCCATCGCCGCCTATAACGACGAGACCCACGTCGAGGAAAACCGGCGCCTGTATCGGGAGAAATTCGATCTCGCCGATCAGATCATCGGCGACCGCTACGGCTATCGCCGGCCCGCCGGCGGATTTTTTCTCTGGCTCGACGTGTCGGCGCAGGGCGGCAGCGAGGCGGCGACGCTCAAGCTGTGGCGCGAGGCCGGCCTTCGCGTCGTGCCCGGCCGCTATCTCGCCCGCGAGCAGGAGGACGGCAGCAATCCCGGCGCCGACTATGTGCGCGTCGCCATGGTCCACAACAACGAGATCACCGCCGAGGCGCTGCATCGTCTCGTCGGCGTATTAGGCTGAGGCCGCATTCGATGTCGATGATCGATCGCAGCCTTGACGGGATGGCCTACTTGACCGGCCGGCTTGGCGCTGTCCTGCGGCGGCGGCTGCGCGAGGTCAGCGGTATCGCGATGATCAGCCTCGCCATGATGGCGGCGCTGGCGCTCGCCACCTGGTCGGTGCGCGACCCGTCGTTGAGCCACGCCACCGATGCGCCGGTGCACAATCTGCTCGGCCGGCCCGGCGCCATTGCGGCCGACCTGACAATGCAATTGCTCGGCCTGGGCTCGCTGGCCTTGTTGCTGCCCATCGGGGTGTGGGGCTACCGGTTGCTCGGCCACCGCCGGCTCAGCCGCGAGAAGCTGCGCATGGTGCTATGGCTGTTCGGCGCGGTTTTCAGCGCCGCGTTCGCATCGTGCTTCCCGAAAGGCGCGCACTGGCCGCTGCCATGCGGCCTCGGCGGCGTGGTCGGCGACGCCATGCTGCGGCTGCCGACGGTGATGTTCCACATACAGCTCGTTGGCGCCAATCGGCTTGCCGCCGCGATCGTTGCTCGGCATTGCGGCGCTCGTCAGCTTTGCCGGCGCCGCAGGCATTATCTGGCATGACGCGTCAGATGACGAGGATGCCGATACGGCGGACGAAGAAGACGAGGATAAGGCGGCGGCCGAAGACGACGATGGTGGATGGACTTCGCTCGGCTGGATGATGCACGCGGTGCTCAGCCTGCGCGCGCAGTTTACGCGGCTGTTACGCTGGCGCCCGCGCGCGCTGCCGGCAGTGCGCAATGACGTCGCGATGCCGCGACGGCGCATCGAGCCGCGCTTTGACGGCGCCAGCGCTCCCGCGCCCGAGCGGTATGTCGAGGATTCCGAAGTCGAACTGGTGCCGGACGCCGAGCCGCGCGCACCGCGAAAACCCCGCGCGCCGAAGCCGCGGCGGTCGGGCAGCGGCTATCAATTGCCGCCGCTCGAACTGTTGACGCAGCCGAGCAAGATCGGCCGCGCCACCGTGAGCAGCGAAACCTTGCAGACCAACGCGACGGCGCTGGAAGGCGTGCTCGGCGATTTCGGCGTCCGCGGCGAAATCATCAATGCGCGGCCCGGACCGGTGGTCACGCTTTACGAACTCGAACCGGCGCCCGGCATAAAATCATCCCGCGTCATCAGCCTCGCCGACGATATCGCGCGTTCGATGAGCGCGCTCTCGGCCCGCGTCGCCGTGGTGTCGGGACGCAACGCCATCGGCATCGAATTGCCAAATCCGGTGCGCGAAAAAGTCTATTTGCGCGAGCTGCTCGCGTCGCGCGATTACGTCGAGTCTGGCGTGCGGCTGCCGCTCTGCCTCGGCAAGGGGATCGGCGGAGAGCCCGTGCTGGTCGATCTGGCGCGCATGCCGCATCTCTTGATCGCCGGCACCACCGGCTCGGGCAAATCCGTCGCCATCAACACCATGATCCTCAGCCTCGTTTACCGGCTGCAACCCGACCAATGCCGGCTGATCATGGTCGATCCGAAAATGCTGGAATTGTCGGTCTATGACGGCATCCCGCATCTGCTCACGCCCGTCGTCACCGACCCGAAAAAGGCCGTGGTGGCGCTCAAATGGGCGGTGCGCGAGATGGAGGAGCGCTACAAAAAGATGTCGAAGCTCGGCGTGCGCAATATCGACGGCTACAACGCGCGCGTCACCGAAGCGAACGCCAAAGGCGAGAAGCTCTCCCGCACGGTCCACACCGGCTACGACAAGGAGTTGGGTGAAGCGATCTACGAGAAAGAAGAGCTCGATCTCGAACCGCTACCATTCATCGTCGTCATCGTCGACGAGATGGCCGACCTGATGATGGTTGCCGGCAAGGACATCGAGGGCGCGGTGCAGCGCCTCGCGCAAATGGCGCGCGCCGCCGGCTTGCACGTGATCCTGGCGACGCAGCGGCCGTCGGTCGACGTCATCACCGGCACCATCAAGGCGAATTTCCCGACCCGCATTTCGTTTCAGGTCACGTCGAAAATCGACAGCCGCACCATTTTGGGCGAGCAAGGCGCCGAGCAACTGCTCGGCCAGGGCGACATGCTCTACATGGCCGGCGGCGGCCGCATCAGCCGCGTGCACGGACCTTTCGTTTCCGACGAAGAAGTCGAAAAGGTAGTGCGGCACCTCAAGTCGCAAGGCACCCCGGAATATCTCGAAGCGGTCACCGCGGAAGACCCGCAGGACGAAGACGGCAATCCGATCTTCGACGCCACCGCGATGGGCGGTGCCGGCGAGGGCGGCGATCTGTACCAGCAGGCGGTGCAGGTTGTTGTGCGCGACCGCAAGGCTTCGACCAGCTATATCCAGCGGCGGCTGCAAATCGGCTACAATCGCGCCGCCTCGCTGATGGAGCGCATGGAGCAGGAAGGCGTCGTCGGCCAGCCCAATCATGCCGGCAAGCGCGAGATCCTGGTCGAAGGCGGCGACGATGATTCCTATCGAGAATTGTCCATGCGACCGTTAAGCGGAACAGTGGCCGCGAATTCGCCATACCGCAACGTTAGCGGATGATCACGGCGCGGGTGTAGTTTAGCCGCGGGTGAGTAGAGTACCAGCAGGAGAGCGAAATGGCGGGACGGTGCGCATTTGGCGCGACGGCGGTCCTCGTAGCGGCGATTTGCGCCGCACTTGCCATCGCTCCGGCTTGCGCCGAGAGCGTGCCGCTGCCCACGCCCGCGCCCCTGCCCAAGACCGGCAACGCGCCGCCGCCGGCCGCCGCTCCCTCTGCGTCGGATAGTAGCAGCCCGTTACATTTCTTCCCGTTCTCGCTTCTCGATAAGGGCGCATCGGCACAGACCACCGCCTTCGACGGCAAACAGCGCGCGCTGCTCGACCGCATCAGCCTTTATCTGTCGAGCGTGCAGACCATGGTGGGAAATTTTGTGCAGGTCGGCCCCGACGGCGGCCGCACCGAGGGCACGTTCTACATTCAGAAGCCGGGCAAGGTGCGATTTGAATACAATCCACCGACGCCGATCGACATCATCGCCGACGGCTCCTCGGTGGTGGTGCGCGACCGCAATCTGGCGACGCAGGACCTCTATCCCCTGTCGCAGACGCCGCTGCGCTATCTGCTTGCCGACCACATCGACTTGCTGCGCGACACCGACGTCATCAGCGTTTCCGCCGACGATACTTTCGCCACCGTGGTCATCCAGGAGAAACAACTGGTGGTCGGCACCAGCAGGCTGATGATCATGTTCGACGCAAAGGATTTGACGCTCAAGCAATGGACCGTTACCGATCCGCAGGGGCTCGACACTACCGTCGCGGTGTACAATCTCGATGTGACGAAGAAGCCCGATCCGAACCTCTTCGTCATCAATTATCAACGCAATATCGGCACGCTGCAGTGATCGGGCATCTGGAGACAAGCATCGGGCGCCGGCTAGTGCTTTGGCTGTGGAATTCCCGTTTATTGTCTTGATCCTCGCCTCACGATTCTCGATTCCTTTCGCATGCGGCTGAAGCTCACCACATGGAACATCAATTCGGTGCGGCTGCGCATCGATCTCGTCGCCAAGTTCATCAAGGCGGTACGGCCCGACATTCTGTGCCTGCAGGAAACAAAGTGTCCCGATGACAAGTTTCCGCTCAAGCGCTTCAAGCGTCTCGGGTACGAGGCCGTCGCGCTGAATGGCCAGAAGGGCTATCACGGCGTCAGCGTGCTCTCGCGCTTGCCGTTCGAGACCTTCAATATCCAAAAGTTCTGTGGCAAGACCGATTGCCGCCATGTTTCAGCGGTGTTCGGCGAACGGGCCGGACTGCGCGATCCGATCACGGTCCACAATTTCTACGTTCCCGCCGGCGGCGACATTCCCGACCCGGCGGTCAATCCCAAATTCGCCCACAAGCTCGCCTTCCTCGACGAAATGCGCGACAGCGCGGCACTGCGGCCGGCGCATTCCGAACGCGCGATCCTGGTCGGCGATCTCAACGTTGCGCCACTCGAGCACGACGTCTGGAGCCATAAGCAGATGATCCGGGTGGTCTCGCACACGCCGCTCGAGTGCGAGAAACTCAACGTCGCGCGCAACGCCGGCGGCTGGATCGACAGCATGCGCATGCACACGCCGGAACCGGCCAAGCTCTACACCTGGTGGAGCTATCGCGCGCCGGACTGGGCAACCGCCGACAAAGGGCGAAGGCTCGATCACATCTGGGCCTCGCCTATGCTGGCCGACCGCGTCTCGGCCATCGCCATCGCCAGGACATATCGCGGCGCCGAGCGGCCCTCCGACCACGTGCCGGTGACGGCGACAATCGAGACCTGAACGCCCCCGCCTGGCCGCTTAAAGCCGAGACATCGCCTTAACGCCGCATTTGCCAGTTTCGGGCAGGGTAGCGCGGCCCGATGTCGGCAGATCGGCCAACAATAGCGAGCAGGCGATGCTGGGAGTTTCGACCACGGGCAATGCGACGCTGATTGCCTACGACGACAAGCCGATCCTGGCGACCGATCCGTGGTTCGGCGATGACAACCCGGCCTATTTCGGCAGCTGGGGGCTGAGCCATCGCATCCCGCCGGACTGCAAACGCGACATCGTCAACGCCAAGTACATCTGGTTCTCGCACGGCCATCCGGACCATCTCAACGGCGACAGCCTCGAGCAGATTCGGGGCCGGCACATTCTGCTTGCCGATCACGTCGGTGGCCGGATCGCAAACGATCTGCGCATCCAAGGCTTCGAGGTCACGATCCTGCCGGACCGGCAATGGTTCGAACTGTCGCCGCGTATCAAGGTGTTCTGCATCTCGACCATGATCCAGGACAGCGTGCTGCTGGTCGACGTCAACGGCCGGTTGTTCGTCGATCTCAACGATGCTGGCAGCCGCGATTGCACGCTGCTGATCCGCAAGATCGCCGCGCAATACAAACACAGCTACATGCTGGCGCTGTCGGGCTACGGCGATGCCGACATGATCAATTTCTACGACGAAGACGGCACCTTCATCGTACCGCAGGCGGCGCAAAAGCCGCCGCCCGGCCGTCAGATGAGCCTGCGCGCGATGTCGCTCGGAATTCGCAGCGTGATCCCGTTCAGTTCGTTTCATTCGTATGCACGCAGCGACTCGATCTGGGCGCAAACCTATGTCACGCCGCTTGAAGACTATTCCCGCGGCTTCGATCACGCGCGGTGTGATTTCATTCCAGCGTTCTCCCACATCGATTGCGTGACCGGCGCGATCACGCCGCTCAATCCGGCGAGCATGGAGACAGTGGTGCGGCGGCCCGAGGATTTCGGCGACAACTGGAGCGATGTGCTCGAGCGCGCCGATCTCGACAAGCTTTCAAGCTATTTCAGCGGCAAGGAAGTGGTGCGCGATTATCTGTCGTTCATCAATTTCCGCGTCGGCGGCCAGGACAATTTCGTCTCCCTGAGCGGCAGGAAGGACCGCGGCATTACCTTCGAAGTTCCGCGCCATAGCCTGATGGCGGCGATCAATTACGAGATCTTCGATGATCTCCTGATCGGCAACTTCATGAAAACGACCCTGCACAAGATGGGCTCGCTCTACGATGGCGAATTCAATTTCGCAGTCACCAAGTTCGGCGACAACGGACAGGTCAAGACGCACCGTGAAGTCGACGCCTATCTGAAGGAATACAAGCGCCGCGCCGGCGCCGACTGGTACTATAATCGCCTATATGAAAATGTGGTCGACCGCGTCCGCTTGGGCGCGATCGCCTATCTGCCGCGCGAATCTCCGGCGTGGCGCATGGCCTATCAGGTCTATCGAATGATGGTCGCCTCGCCGCACTGAGGCTTGCTGATTGGTAGAGCAACGCTAGGATCGCGTTTCCGATTCAGGTGCGGAGCCCTCCGGAATGCGTTCACCGACAAAGACTTTCAAGGCGTTTTGGCTGCGCTTCCTGCGCTGGCAGGAGCGCACCCGCGAGCCCGGTCTCACGGCGCTGCTTGTTATCGAAGGTACGCTGATATTCCTTGCCATTCCGCTCGGCGGCATGGGGCTGCTGCCGGAATTCGTGCTGCCGGCGCTGTTCATCCTATTCGTGCTAGCGATCCTTGTGGTGACGTCACGTAGCCGCTTCGCCGCGTTGCTGGTGTTCATCGCGGTCCTGCTCAGCCCGGCCGGCGCTTTCATTCATGCCGAACATCCCACGGTTCTGACCGAATGGCTGAGCGCAAGCGGACGCCTGCTCGCCATCGCGGTCATGAGCCTGGTGATCGCACGCGCCGTGTTCGGATCCGGACGCGTGACAGTGCATCGCGTTCAGGGCGCGGTCGTGCTGTACCTGAATTTCGCGCTGTTCTTCTTCACGATTTACCGGCTTATCGACGTGCTGGCGCCGGATGCTTTCCACGGCTTGCCGCCGGCGGGTTCGGAATACGGCTCGGGCGCGGCATTGCTCTATTTCAGTTTCAGCACGCTGACCACGGTCGGTTACGGCGATATCACACCGCTGCATCCGATGGCGCGCAACATAGCAAATTTTGAAGCCGTACTCGGTCAGCTCTATCCGGCGACGCTGCTGGCGCGGCTGGTCAGCCTCGAGATTTCGCACCGCGGGCAATCGAAGAGCGTGTGAGAACGGCTCAAGGCTGCCGCGGCGGCGTCTCGCCGCGCGTCAGCGCAGCATGCACGTTTTCAAGCTCGCGAGCCCATTGATCCGCCCGCGATGCAATCAGTTCGCGGAGCCGTAACGCGGCGTCCGGATAGCCGTCGAGCATGCGCAGGAACATCGTGCGTGAAATGCGCAATACGGTAGAATTCTCACGCGCCCGCGCTGTGGCCGGCCGCCGCGTTTCCGTGAGCAGGGCCGATTCGCCGAGCAGGGTGCCAGGCCCGGCAATGACCTCGGGTTGATCACTCTTTTCGGGAGCGAGAGTAAATGAGCCGCGCTGGACGATATACGCTCCGTCGGCGGGTTCGCCGGCTGTAAACAGAACCTGCCCGGCCGGCACGTCGTGGGTTTCGGCACCGATGGCGAGGATCCGCAATGCGGCGGCGCCGAGCCGGCGGAGAAGCGGTATCCGCTCGAGAAAAGAAATGTCGTCTTCGATCGTCATGGGCAGCCGCGATCACGGCACCAGTTTGTAGCCGCCGGCCTCGGTGACCAGGATGGCGGGAGCGGCGGCGTCTTTTTCGATCTTTTGTCGTAATCGATAGATGTGGGTCTCGAGAGTGTGGGTGGTCACTCCGGAGTTGTAGCCCCAGACTTCCTGCAACAGCGTCTCCCGCGACACCGGCCGCTGACCGGCGCGATAGAGATAGCGCAGAATCGAAGTTTCTTTTTCGGTCAAGCGGACCTTGCTGCCCTTGGGATTGAGCAAAAGTTTCGAGCTTGGCCGGAACGTATAAGGACCGATGGTGAAGACCGCGTCTTCGCTGGCCTCGTGCTGGCGAAGCTGGGCACGGATGCGCGCCAGCAGTACGGCGAACCGGAACGGCTTGGTGATATAGTCGTTGGCACCAAACTCCAGACCGAGGATGGTGTCGGAATTGGTATCGTGCCCGGTGAGCATGATAATCGGCGCCTTGAAGGCGTTCTTGCGCAAGATGCGCACGGCCTCGCGGCCATCGATGTCGGGCAAACCCACGTCCATGATGACCAGATCGATTTGGCCCGCCTTTGCGGCCTGGACGCCTTTGCTGCCGTTCTCGACCGCGACGGCTTCGAATTCCTCATGCAGCGACAACTGTTCGGTCAGCGCGTCGCGCAACTCGGGATCGTCGTCGACGATGAGTATCTTGCGTGTATTAGGCATGAATTCCGATCCGACCGCCGCTTTGCCGCGCCGCTGGAGCGACGTAGAACCTTAGAGAGTACAGGAGCAAGCGGAAGTTGGGAATTAGGCCCACCACGCGACGGACTTCATTGCGCTCGATCCGCGTCACCAGCCGGCCCGGCCAGCGCGCGCAGGGCTGGCTCTTTGCCGGGAGCCTCGTCGTCCCGGTCGCGCTCGGCCGTGCCGGAATCAAGGCCGACAAGCGCGAGGGCGACGGTGGCACCCCACGAGGCCGGTTTCATCCGGTCCGGCTGTGGTGGCGGGCTGATCGCCTGCCGCGGCCGCACACTGCGCTGCCGATGCGCCGGATCGATCCTGCCGACGCCTGGTGCGAAGATCCGCATGACCGCCGCTACAACGGGCCCTTTCGTCGCTCGGCCAATGAACCAGGCGACCGGCTCCGTCGCGACGACGCGCTCTACGACCTGATCATCGAAATCGACCACAATACCCGGCCTCTCGTGGCTGGCCGCGGCAGCGCCGTCTTCCTGCATATCGCCCGCCCCGGATTTAGCTCGACCGCCGGCTGTGTGACGATGCGCCGGTCCGACCTGCAACGGCTTCTAGGATCCCTAACACGAAAGACGGAAATTCTGATTCAGGGCTAGGCTGTCGTGCTACGTCCGCCGAAAATCGCCGTACCAACCCGCACGTGGGTTGCACCGAAAGCAATCGCCACTGGGAAGTCGGCACTCATGCCCATCGAGAGCAGCTTGAGCCCGTTGCGGCCGGCAATCTTGGCGGTCAGTGCGAAATGCGGCCCCGGCGCGTCATCGTGCGGTGGAATACACATCAGGCCCGAAATGACGAGCCCATAGTGGTCGCGGCAAGCGGCCAGGAAAGAGTCAGCATCCTGCGGCAGCACGCCGGCTTTCTGCGGCTCGGCGCCGGTATTGATCTCAGCGAAAAGCAGCGGATGCCGCTTCTGCCGGGCCATTTCCTTGGCAAGCGATTCGGCGAGGCTTGCCCGATCGACCGAATGGATCGCATCGAACAGCGTCACCGCCTCCCTGGCTTTGTTCGATTGCAGCGACCCGACCAGGTGAAGCTCCAGGCCGTCATGGCGCGCCGTCAATGGCGGCCATTTGGCCTTAGCCTCCTGGACGCGATTTTCGCCGAAAATCCGCTGGCCGGCGGCGATGACCGGCTCGATCGCATCGGCGTCGAAAGTCTTCGAAATCGCCACCAAAGTGACGGTCGCCGGATCGCGATTGGCATCGCGGCAAGCTCGATCCATCTGCGCGCGCACCGCAGCAAGGCCGTCCGGGCTGTTTATGCTTTCCATTTGGTGAATTCTTCAGCCGATCATTCAAGTTTTATGGGAACTCCGAAGCTGGTTTTTACGTATGTACGTTACTTTGCGCATCGGGGCTGAGGGTGCAGATGGCGGGCAATCAAACTCAAACGCGCAAGCCGTCGTGGCGTGGCAAGCCGATACTCAGTATCCGCGCCCGGCTGATCGTGCTTGCGCTTCTGATCATCGCGCCGCTGGTATTTGAGCGTGTTCACGGACTCGAAGCTGCCCGCGCGCTTCGTAACGACCACGCTCGCTCCGAAGTGATGGATCTGGCGCAACGCGGCGCGGCATCGCAGCGAGAGATCATCTATTCCGTTCGCGCCCTCCTCGATGTCGTCGCGCGCGCCTATGCCAGGATGCCGTTCGCTCCAGCAGACTGCAACAAATATCTCACCGCGCTTACCGGCAACGTTCCCTGGATTCGCGCGCTCTCGATTGCCGGAACCGAAGGCCAGATCAATTGCTCGACCGATCCGAATGCGGTTGGGCTGAACGTAGCCGATCGCGCTCATTTCCAGAGCGCGCTGCATTCCCGCGATTTTGCGCTCAGCGAATATCTGATCAACCGAATTCATCAGGTACCGAGTCTCATCGCCACGTTTCCCGCCATCGGGGACGACGGATCGGTCAATGCGGTCGTCCTTGCGGCGATTAATCTGCAATGGATCAGCGAATTGGTGACGACCGCCGCACAGCATGCGGGCGCTACCGTACTGCTGTTTGACGGCGGGGGCACGCTCATTGCCGCCTCGGCCGATCAGGGGAACCTTATCGGCAAGCCTTTCGCGGGACGGGATTTGGCGCATGACATCCTTTCGCGCGACGAAGGCACGGTGACCAGCGCGGGCCTCGACGGCATCCCGCGCATCTTCGCCTATGTTCGCGTGCCGGGGACGCAGGCACGGCTTGCCGTCGGTCTCGATCAGAGAGTGGTGCAGAGCGATATCGACCGCGAACTCAACGTCGCTTATTTGCAGCTCGTGCTGTTCGGGCTGTTTGTCCTGCTCGTCGCATGGTTCGGCGGCGAGCAGCTCGTGGTGCGCCCGATCCGGTCGCTGGTGCGCACCGCCACGCGTTTCGGCCGCGGTGACCTGCACGTGCGTGCGACCAGCGATTCGTGGCTCGCCGAATTCGAGCCGCTTGCGGTTGCGCTCGACGATATGGCGCGCAAGCTCGCCGGACGCGAGGAAGAGCTGCGCATTGCCAACGAGCATCTCGATGAACTGGCGAGCCTCGACGGCCTGACCGGCCTCGCCAACCGGCGCGGTTTCGACCGCCAGCTCGAGCAAGAATGGAAGCACGCCCTCGATCAGCACGAACCGGTTGCCTTGATGATGATCGATATCGATCACTTCAAGCTGTACAACGACCGCTACGGCCATGTCGCCGGCGATACATGCTTGCGCTCGGTCGGCGAGACACTGTCGCTGGTGACCCTGGAAAACGCCGTGCTGGTTGCGCGCTACGGCGGCGAGGAATTCGCGCTTCTGCTGCCCGGGCTCGATCTGCCGCGGATCACATCGCTTGCCGAGGAAGCACGCCGGTCGATCGAAGACCTCTTGATCACTCATGCCGAAGCGCCGCGCGGCTATGTCACGATCAGCATCGGTGTCGAGTCGATCGTGCCGCGGCCGGACCAGACCGCGGCCGATCTGGTCAAAGCGGCAGACCGCGCGCTCTACGCCGCGAAGCGTTGCGGCCGCAACAGGGTAACCGCTAGCCTGCCGACGCTGGTTACCATCCGCGAAATCCGACTCGTCGTCGGAGTATCGCGAGCACCCACCGCTCGTCGCTTAGATCTCGACACCGGCCGGCGTCATCCGCGTTTGCGTTTACCTGAACTCTTTGGTGCGGGTGCCCAAATCATGGCTTCTAGTTTCATGCCGTCGGGATCCGTGAAATAGACAGCATAATAATTGCGGCCATAGTACTCGCCGGGCGGATCGACCACGTTCATTCCGTTCTTTTCCAGAAACTCGCCGAGATTGTCGACTGCTTTTCGGCTGGCGAGCTCGAAGGCGTAGTGATGGAATCCGATATCGCCCTTGCGATACTTGCGCTTCCTGCCTTGTGCATCGGCAGCGGCGATCCAGAACAAGGTCTTGCCGTTGCTCCAGCCGGCCATATCGCCGTATTCGTGCTTTAATTTGAAGCCGAGAAATCTCAGCAGTTTGCCGTAAAATTCCTTGGAGCGTGCGAAGTCGCCGACGCTGAGCACGAGATGGTCGATACCGACGACGCGAGGCATGAGCTTGTCCGTTCTACGGCCGCCGGATCACGGCTTGCGTTGAGCCGATAGCGCGCCCAAGATAGCGCAAGTTTTCGGGCGCAAGAAAATCGCCTAGGGTGCAAGAGAAACGCCATGCCGCGCACTTTGTTCGACAAGATTTGGGACTTTCATCTGGTCGGCCAGCGTGCCGATGGCCGAGATCTGATCTATATCGATCGGCATGTGCTGCATGAATTGCACGCCCACCATGCGTTTACGCTATTGGAGAAGCAGGGTCGGCCGATTCATCGTCCCGATCTGACGTTTGCGGTGCAGGATCATACTGTGTCGACCAGCGCCGGCCGCGACGACAACACCAATCCGTCGGGTACCGCTTTCCTGCGGGCGATGCGCGAGGGCACGCGCAAGAACGGCATCAGGCTGTTCGATATCGGCGATCCTGAGCAAGGCATTTCGCACGTCGTGGCGCCGGAACTCGGCATCGTGCTGCCGGGCGCAACGCACGCGGTTCCGGACAGCCACGCCAGCACTGTCGGCGGCGTCGGCGCGCTGGCATTCGGTTGCGGCGCGAGCGAGATGACGCACATCCTGGCTACGCAGGTGATGGCGTTGAAGCGGCCGAAGCGCATGCGCGCGCGACTCGAAGGCCAGCTGGGTGCCCACGTCAGCGCCAAGGACGTGGCGCTGCGGCTGATCGCCGACCTCGGCGTTGCCGGCGCGCGCGGCTACGTCGTCGAATATGCCGGCTCAGCCGTCCGCGCCATGCCGATCGAGCAGCGCATGACGCTGTGCAATCTCAATATCGAAATGGGCGGCCGCTCGGGCTTCGTGGCGCCGGACGACGCGACGTTCGAATGGCTCGCCCGCCGCCCGTACCTACCGCAGGGCGCGATGTTGGATCGCGCGATGGACTATTGGCGCACGCTCGCCAGCGACGACGATGCAGCATTCGACCGCGACGTCGTACTCGACTGCGGCGCACTGGAGCCACAGATCACCTGGGGCACCGATCCGAGCCAAGTGGTTGGTATTTCCGGCTGCGTGCCCGAATCCGCCGCCGTCGATCCGAGCCGGCGCGCCGCGGCGGAAAGCGCCTTCGCCTATATGGACCTCAAGCCCGGAACGCCGCTCGCCGGCCTGCCAGTCAATCGCGTCTTCATCGGCTCCTGTACCAACAGCCGGCTGCCGGACCTCGAAGCCGCTGCTGCCGTTGTGCGCGGACGGCGGGTTGCCGAGAATGTTGTCGCCATGGTGGTGCCTGGCTCGTCCACAGTGAAGCGCGAAGCCGAGGCGGCAGGGCTTGATCGCGTGTTCCGCGATGCCGGCTTTTTCTGGGGCGAGTCCGGCTGCTCGATGTGCGCCGGCGGCAACGGCGACCGTGGCAAGCCCGGCGAACGCTGTGTCTCGACCACCAACCGCAATTTTGAAAATCGCCAGGGCGTGAACGTGCGCACACATTTGGCCAGCCCGGTGACGGCGGCGGCCACCGCGATCGCCGGACGGATCGCCGACGTTCGCCAGCTCCATCGGGAGGCCGCGTGATGCAGCCTTTCACCAGCCATACCGCCGTCGCCGCACCGTATCTGAAGGATGACGTCAACACCGACCAGATCGCTCCGAGCGTCCATTCGGGCGGCTTAAAGGAAGATTACAAAGCGATGCTGTTCAGCCGCGCGCGGCGGTTCGAGAACGGCAACGAAAATCCGGACTTCGTGCTCAACAAGCCGCAGTTCCGCAATGCCGGAATTCTGGTGACCGGGCACAACTTCGGCGCTGGATCGTCGCGCGAGTCGGCGGTGTGGAGCATGATCGCTAACAACGTTCGCGTCATTGTGGCCAGGAGCTTCGCCGACATTTATCGCGAGAACTGCTTGCAAAACGGCGTCCTGCCGGTCGCGCTTGAACCGGCCGTCGCCGATGCCTTCATCGCGCGCGTCATCGCCGTCGACGGCGCGGCACCGTTTACGGCCGATCTCAACACACAGCGTATTTGCGGGCCAGGCGGCCCTGATGTCGCGTTCGAGATCGCACCCGCCGAGCGCATGCGCCTGCTCGAAGGCCTCGACGACATCGGCTTGACGCTCAAGCACATGGGCGACGTCGCAAACTGGGAGCAGCGCGCTGGTGCCGCGCAGCCGTGGATTCAATCGGTGCGGGATAGCCGCTGAGATAAAGGGGAGAGTGCGCGATGAGCGTGCGAAAGAAATTCAAAGCCATCATGGCGGGCAAGCGCTTGGTGCTGATGCCGGGCGCCTATGACGCACTATCGGCCCGCATCATGGAAGCCGAAGGCTTCGAAGCGATCTGCGCGGGCGGGTACGCGGCAATCGGCTCGATGCTGGCGCAGGCCGACATGGGCCAGTCGAATATGCGCGACTATGCCGATCATTACGGGCGTTTGGCCGCGGCGGTAGAAGTGCCGGTCTATGTCGATGCCGATAC
This sequence comes from uncultured Alphaproteobacteria bacterium, assembly GCA_963813825.1. Taxonomy (GTDB): domain Bacteria; phylum Pseudomonadota; class Alphaproteobacteria; order Rhizobiales; family Xanthobacteraceae; genus BOG-931. The sequence continues at coordinate 37,009 of CAWFBB010000023.1, read as the reverse complement.
CGGCTTCGGCGGCGTCAACAACGTGCGGCAGATGGTGCGCGCTTTTGAGGCGGCCGGTCTCGCCGGTGTCTTCATCAGCGACCAGGTGTTCCCAAATCGCTGCGGCTATTTGCCGGGCAAGCAGGTGATTCCGGTCGAGCAGATGCTGGCCAAGATCAAGGCCGCGCTCGATGCGCGCCGCGACCCGGATTTCTTCATTGCCGCCCGAACTGACGCCGCGGGTGTCGAAGGCATCAATGCCGCGATCGCGCGCAGCCAGCTTTTCATGGAAGCCGGCGCCGACATGGCGAAGCCGATGGGCGTCGATACCATCGACGATATCAAACGCGTCATTCGCGAGGTGGGCGGCCCGCATATGGCAACGCTGTCGCAGGCAGCCGGCATGAAGAAGCGCAGCCTCGAAGAGCTGGAAGGCGCCGGCGTCGTCGCCGCGACGTTTCCCTCGATTGCGCTGTTTGCCGCCGCGCAGGCTGTTCGCAACGTGCTGCGCATTCTCAAGCGCGAGAATTCGCTGACGGCTACATTCGACCATCTGCTGCCTCTCGAGGATTACTACGAGCTAGTCGGCCTCAAGGCGATGCTTGCGCGCGAGGAAAGCTACGACAAAACCGCTGCGGCGCTCGCGCGCAAACGCGCCGCCGAATAGCCAAGCATGAAAGTGGGGCTCGCTATTGTGCTCGGCCTGCTCCTTGTCGCGCCGGCTGCGCACGCGGAGGACTTCTACAAGGGCAAACAAATCCGACTGATTGCCGGTTTTCCTGCCGGCAACGATTACGATCTCGGCGCGCGGATGCTGGTGAAATATCTGCCGAAATACATTCCCGGCCAGCCCAGCATCATCGTGCAGAATATGCCGCAGGCGGCAAGTGTCGTCGCCGCCAATTATCTTTACGTGCAGGCCCCGCACGACGGCACCGTGCTGGGGTCGTTTTCACGCAATATCGTCAACGATGCGCTGACCGGCCAACCCAACGTGATGGTCGATCCGCGTCACCTGATTTGGCTTGGCGCCACCGCGCGGCCGTCGCGGGTTTGTGCGCGCTGGCACACCGCGCCGGTGAAGACGCCCGCCGACCTGTTTACCCAGGAATTCATCGTCGGCGCCGCCGGCGCCACGTCCTCGCTCGCCATAGTACCGACAGTGCTCAACAAGGTATTGGGCACCGAATTCCGCATCGTCGAAGGCTACCAGGGCATGGGTGACGCGATGCTGGCGATGGAGCGCGGCGAAACGCAAGGTATCTGCGGTTCATACGCGCAATTCCGCATTGCCGATCAGCTCGTCCGTGACGGCAAGATAACGTTCTTGTTGCGCGCGGAGGAGGCGCCGATTGCTGAAGTCCCCGACGTGCCGTCGATCTTCGATTACGCAAAGACCGACGAACAGCGTCAGCTCATGCGCTTTGTGTTTTCGTCGACCGAATTCGGCCGGCCATACGCATTTCCGCCTGAGGTGCCGGCAGATCGCGTGCAGGTCATGCGCAAGGCGATTGCGCAAGCGGCACACGATCCGGACCTTCTCGCCGAGGCTGCCGGCATCAAGATGGATATGACCTACACACCGCCAGAGCATCTCGAGCAGCTTGTTGCGAATCTTTACAAGACGCCGCCAGCTGTGATCGAGACCGTCAAAGCGCTGCTGCCGAGCGAGAAGTAAGTCCGGGTCGTTCATGGATTTGCAACACGGCGGCGAGTATTGATACGTTCGCAATGAACCGGCTGAATCTCATGCTGACAAACCGACACAAAATCATTGCCGCATTGGCCGCAGCGCTCGCGCTTTCGGCCTGCGCCGCCTCGTCGACAGCAACGACCACATCGGACTTGACGCCGTCGTCCACGACATCCGGGGCTGCGCCCGCGGCCGCCAGCCTTTCGGTGGCGGAGCGCGACCTCACGCCGGACGAAAAGAAACTCATCATCAACGCACTTTCGTCGTCACTGACCAATCCCGGAAGCGCGAAGTACCACTGGACGAAATTTCCGACGGTCCCCGAGACCGACCAGCCTGCCTACTGCGCGACCGTGGACGGCAACAGTCCCCATGCAGCCTATAACGGCCGGCAAGCGTACATCGTCGATACCAAGGTGACAGGCGGCCATGTTACCGCAGCTGTGCTCGGTTTAATCGCGGGCGGCAAGGACGCAGCGATCGTAGCCAACATGTGCGCGACCCACGGACTCAATCCGAACAAGGCGATTTAAGCGGCTGAACTTACGCCGGCAGCGTCCATTCCTCGGCGCTGGCGCCGGCCATTGCCTGGACGCGCGCTTCGTCGGCAGCCAGCTCGCGTGCGGGGCCGGAATAGACCACCTGGCCGTCGTCGAGCACATAGGCATTGTCGGCGATTTCGAGACTCATCCGCACGTTTTGCTCGACCAGCAGAACGCTGATTCCCTCCTCGCGCATCTTCGCCACAATGCGAAACACTTCGCGCACAATGAGCGGCGCCAAGCCCTGCGAAGGCTCGTCGAGCATCAGAAGTTTCGGGTTGATGAGCAGTGCGCGAGCAATCGACAGCATTTCCTGCTCGCCGCCGGAGAGCTGACGTCCGCGGTTGTGCTTGCGCTCTTCGAGCCGTGGAAAAAGCTTATAGACGCTGGCCGGAGTCCATGGACCTGGCCGCTCCAACGGCACCATCAGATTCTCATCCACCGTTAGATTGGGAAAAATCCTGCGGCCTTCCGGCACGTAGCCGACGCCGAGCGCGGCAACGCGGTATGGCGGCCAGCCGGTGGTTTCGGTGCCGAAAATTCGTACGTGGCCCTCGCGCGGCGGCGTCAAACCCATGAGGCTGCGCAACGTCGTGGTTTTGCCGGCGCCGTTGCGGCCGAGAAGCGCCGTCACCTTGCCTTCGGCGGCCTCGAGGCTGACGCCATGCAGGATATGACTCTTGCCGTAATAGGTGTGCAGTCCTTCGGCGGTCAGCGCGGCGGTCATGCGGCCTGCCCCAGATAGGCGGTTTGCACCGCTTTGTTCGCCGCGATCTCCTGCGGCGTGCCCTCGGCGAGGAACTTGCCCTGGTCGAGCACCATGATGCGGTCGGCGAGGTGAAAGACCACGCGCATGTCGTGCTCGATTAGCACGATCGTCAGCTTGCCGTCCTTGTGCAGTTTGCGGATGAGCTGGGTGACATTGTAGGTTTCCTGATCGCCCATGCCGGCGGTCGGCTCGTCGAGCAGCAACAGCCGTGGCTTGAGCGCAAGCGCCATCATGATCTCGGTCGCACGTTGATCGCCATGCGCGAGCTCGCCCACCAGGCGGTTCGCGCTCGCGGTCAGGCCGCTCATCTCAAGCAACTCTTCGACCCGCGACTTGACCTCGTTATCGGCCTCCTGCGATTGCCACATGCGCACCCGATATCCGCTCGCCACTTCCACCGCGATCTTGAGATTTTCCCGGATCGACAGCTCCGGAAACACTTCGGTGATCTGAAACGTCCGGGCGATGCCGCGCCACACCCGCCGCGCCGGCAGCAGGCCGGAAATATCCTCGCCATCGAAAATGATCTGACCGGAAGTCTGGCTGAGAAAGCCGGAGATCAGGTTGAAGAAGGTCGTCTTGCCGGCGCCGTTGGGACCGATCACCGCGCGCAATTCGCCGGGCTCGACCGTCATCGACACCTTGTCGACGGCGACGAGACTGCCGAAATGCTTGGAGACGCTCTCGACCCGTAAGAGGCTCACGATGCCACCTTTCGCCGAATGATCCCCAGTACACCGCGCGGAAAGAACAGCACGACAAGAACGAAGAACAGGCCGATGAACGACATCCAGTTCTGCGTCTCGCTCGAGATGTAATCTTGCAGCACCAGAAAGATCGCCGACCCGATCAGCGGGCCCCAGAAACTGCGCATGCCTCCGAGCACGGCCATGATAACGAAATTGCCGGACTGATCCCAGCGCAGTGCTCGCGGATCGACGAAATCATTCATAAGTGCGAACAGCGTGCCGGCGATGCTGACGAAGAAGCAGGAAACGACCCAGGACATCCAGATGTGCTGGTCCACCGGGATGCCGAGGAAGCGGGCGCGGCGCTCGTTCTCGCGGATCGCCAACAGCGTCCGGCCGAACGGCGAGCGCAGCAGGAACGCCATCGCGGCCGCCGATACTCCGAAGACAGCCAGCACAAAATAATAGAACGCCTTGTTGTTGTTGAGGATGTCGACCGAGGTGAACCCGAGATGGAGCGGGACGCGGTACCAGGCGCTGACGCCGTCATCGCCGCCGGTGAGCGAGAACCACTGAAAGGCGATGAAGTAGAACACCTGGCCGAAGGCAATCGTGCACATGGCGAAATAGACGCCGCGCAGCCGGGCGATCATCGGGCCTATGAGTGCCGCCGCTACGGTGCCGAGCACAATGCCGGCCAGCATGCCCAACGGCGTGCTCGGGTAGACGTATTTTATGGTGAGCGCGGTGCCGTAAGCGCCGAGGCCGAAATAGGCGGCATGGCCGAACGACAGAACGCCGGTGTAACCGAGGAGAAAATTGAGCGCCATGGCGGCGAGCGCGTAGATCACGACGCGGCTGCCGAGCTCGACGTAACTGCCGATCATCGGCAGCCAGAACGGCGCGCTCAGAAGCAGAGCCCAGACCACGACGTCGCCGGCGCGCTTGTCGAACTTCGGCATCAGAAGCGGCCCTCCTCGCCGAGGAGACCGCGAGGCCGCACGATAAGCACCGCCGCCATCATCACGTACATCACCGCCTCGCTCGCCGAAGGCAGGAATACGGTGGTGACGCCGGAGACGACGCCGATCAGAATGCCGCCAATGAGCGTGCCCGGTAGCGAGCCGAGGCCGCCGACGATGATGGCGATGAAGCTCGGCATGATCAGATTGTCGCCGACTGTCGGCTGCAGTCCAAGCATGCCGGAGGCAAGCACGCCGGCCAGGCCGGCCAGATAAATGCCGAGGCCGAAATTCAGGTTGCGCAACACCCTCACATTGACGCCGAGTACCGAGACGGTCTCGAGATCGAGCGTGCCGGCCCGGATGCGGACGCCGAGCCGCGTATAGTTGAGGATAAAGAACAGCCCGCCCACGGCCGCGGTGACCAGCAACACCATGAACACGCGATAGCCGGTGAGAAAGAAATACTGGTAGCTGAGCGGCCGCGACAGCCAGCTCGGAATCTGGAAAGGCAGGCTCTGCGCCCCCCAGATGAAGCGCGTGCCGTCCTCGATCATGAAGGCGAGGCCGAAGGTCAGCAGCAGGCTGTAGAGCGGATCTCGGCCGTAAAGCTGGCGGATCAACACCCGCTCGACCGCGATGCCGATGAAGGCGACGAGGAAAGGCGAGACAAGCAGCGCGCCCCAATAACCGAGATACGGGATCAGCGTGTAGGCAAGATAACCGCCGATCGCCAGGAATCCGCCGTGGGCGAAATTGATGACGCCGGACAGGTTGAGGATCAGCGATAGGCCAAGCGCCATCAGCGCGTAGAACGCGCCAATGATGAGGCCGTTGAAGATGTTGAAAAGAACAAGCTGTGTCATACGCCGATTAACGTCTTAGCTGCCCGCAGCTCACGCCGCAAATGCGCCGGCGCGAATGCAATCAACTTCCCCCGACGTCAATGTTAACCCCTTACCCACCCCGGAAATTCCGGGCGCCACGGATCGGCGCCCGGTTGTCGTCAAGCCGTTAGGACGGCCATGTCATCTTGCAGCCAGTGCCTTCGACCGAGAGCGCGGCCTGGTCGCCTTTGACCAGCTGGTTGACCTTGAACAGATCTTCCGGATCGCCGCCCTTCGGCGCTGGCTGCGACTGACCGACGAACAGCGTCGGCATCAGCTGGTTGTCGCCCTCGCGGTAATACGGATTGTTCGGCATCAGTGCGACCTCGGGCGGCAGCACCAGGCCCTGCATCGCCTTGGCCATTTTGATCGGCTCGAGTGACTTCGCCTTCTCGGCGGCCAGCTTGCAGGTGTGGATTGCCGCGAAGCCGAACCACGTGCGCGCGGTCGGCACCTTGCCGCCGGAATGCTTGCGGACGTCGGCGACAAACTCCGCCACATGCGGGACGCCGGGCTGATTCCAATACCATTCAAAAACCCAGTCGCCGAAGAGCGCTTCGGGAGGCAGGCCCTCATTGACTTCGAGTTCCTGCTGCGCGCCGGCGATGTGGATTTTTTGGTTGAGCCCGAATTGCACCGCCTGCTTGAGGCAGTTGATCATGTCGTCGCCCGCCAGCAGAAGAATGATCGCATCCGGGTTGGTCGACTGCGCCTTGATCAGATTGGCCGAGAAGTCGGTGGTGCCGAGCGGTGTGAAATCGGCGCCCAGCTCGCTGCCGTTGGCGGTCTTCAAGCTCGCTTCGAAGCCCTGTTGGAGCGAGTGGCCGAACGCGTAGTCCGTGGTGATGAAGTACCACTTCTTGCCGTAGCTATCGAGCAAGACCTTGGAGACCGAATTGGTTTCCATCCGCGTCGTGTTGCAGACGCGGAATACGTTCCAATGGCATTGCGTGCCGGTGACACTGTCGGTGTGGCCGCCGGGCACGATGTGGAACACGCCCTTCTGGTTGCTCTCGTTGGCCATGGCTTGCGCCAGCGCCGAGTTGATGTTGCCGATCAGAAAGTTGACCTTGTCGCGATCGATCAGCTTGTCGGCTTTCTGCACCGCCGTGGCGGTGTCACCGCTGGTCGAGTCCTCGACCAGAAGCTCGACCTTGCGGCCGAGAATTCCGTTGTTGGCATTGATCTGTTCGACAGCAAGCTGCGCGCCGATCAATTCGTTCTTGCCGAGCGCCGCAAAGGTGCCGGTCAGCGGATTGTCCATGCCGATTTTGACCGGATCGTCCGCGAGCGACTGCACGACAAATGGACTGGCGACCTGCATTGCGCCAAGCGCAAGACTGGCTTTGAGTAGCGTGCGCCGCTTGACGGGCACGCCAATGAGACCCTTCGACATTTTCTCTCCCTCAATCTGATAGGGCCGGATTTGTCGGCCTCATCTTGGTGTCGGACCCATATGCCCATATCGGATTGATCTGTTCAATCACACGATTGTCACATTCGGCTCGCCCGCGGACGTGGAAATTGAGAGATTCTGACTTTTAGCTCGCGGCCAACGCCTCGCCGAGGATGCTTCCTTGGGGAATCCTGCTCTTAGGACGGGTGAAGTTGGGCAACCGCCCTAAAAGCGGTGAGACAATGCGTCGCTGCCTGCGTCGCGCTCATGGTGAATGGCCGCCGCCTGCTTGCTTAGCAAATAGGCATCTTTGCCGCCGCCGTTACGGCGACGCGTACATCGTCCGTGCGTCGGCTGAGAACGCCTTGCGGGAATCCGGATCGAGATAAAACATATGACCGCCGCGGTAGAGCTTGAGCTGAGCCCGCTCTTCGCCTTCAATTGGCGGCAGGTGGTCGAGCAGATAGCGGGTCACGGCGTAAGGCGTGACCATATCGCTGTAGCCGTGCGCGATCATCAAATGGAAGGACGGCGTGAGTGCAAGCAGCACACGCAGATCGTCGGCGGCGCTGGGCTGGGCGTGGCCTGAACCGCCCCAGTCCCATTTGCCGGTGATTTCCCCGGCGAGCAGATTATAGGTCATGTCGGTCTTGAAGCCGAGTTCGTCACGCGCATAGGCGACGAACGCACCGCCGTAAGCGCGCACGACACCGTCGAGGATCGGATCAGGCCCACGCGGGGACGGCGATTTCGGGATACGGATCGTCCGATGCGAACGTCGCATCATAGTGACTGACGATCTTATGATCGCCGGCGCGGAGGTTCTTTATATATTGGTCGCGAATGAAGCCGCGTCCTTCGGCGATGGTATCGGGCGGCAATCCGGTCATTTGCGCGACGCGGGCGTAAAAGGTTTTCGCCGCATCGCCTTGCAACGGTGGCCCGGCCAGCGTCGAGAGATAGTCGGTCAGTGCAAAATGCTCGGCTTGCGCCAACGCACTTTTGCTGAAGGTGCCCCTGCGCTCGAGCTCGGCGGCCGCGAGCGACGGCAATTGCAAGGCGGCGCCGAGTGCAAAACGGTCGCCTCCAAACTGGAAGGCGCCATCGAGCATCGGCGACGCCATCAGGATTCCAGACACGACGATGCCCTGACTGTCCTGCACCTCGCGCGCGACCTTGGCGGCGCGGAAGCCGCCGTAGCTTTCGCCGAGGATGAATTTCTGCGAGTTGGCGCGGTTGTTCTTGGCGACATAGAGCGCGATGACTTTGGCCATCGATTCGGCGTCGCTGTGCACGCTCCAGAATGCGCTGCCGCCGTCGGGCTTGGCTGTCCTGCTCCAGCCGGTGCCGACCGGGTCGACCAGCACCAGATCGGTAAACGCGAGCCAGGTATCGGGATTATCGACGAGGTGAACATTGGCGCCGTCATGCCCATCCATGCCGAACTGGGCGATGCGCGGGCCGACCAGGCCGAGATTGAGAAATGCCGAGGCCGCGCCTGGACCGCCGTTAAACACGAAAGTGATCGGCCGCGCTGCGACATTGTCGGTCTTGGCCACATAGGCGGTATAGAAGATCGCGGCCGAACGCTCGCCAGACTGGTTGAAAAGCGAGAGCGTTCCGGCCGTCGCCGTATAAGCAAGCTTGCCGGCCCCGAGATCGACCGTGTGCTCGGTGACCGAATCGGCGGGCAGCAGCGCGAGAACGCCGGGGCCGCTTTGCTGCGGCGAGCCACCTTGCTGGCCCTGTTCCTGGCGGTTCGTCCGGTCACCGCCGCCGTGGCCAGAATGGTCCTGGGCGACTGCGGTGGAGGCGGCAGCGGTAAGTATCAGCGCAACCAATATGCGACGCAGATCAATCATCATTGTTTCCCGGAATTTTGCGGAGCGCAGCGCGTCCCGTCATTCAAGTTCGATGGTGCCCTCGATGTCGATCGCAAGCGCCACTCCCGCGATCGACAGCGTAACTTTGGCCGGCAGCGTCTCGTTTCCTTTCAGGCGACCCGCGCTGACCGCGGCCCGTACCGCTTGTTCGATCTCGCGTTGCGACGTGATGCCGACTTTCTTGAGAAACTTACGAATGCTGACGTTGAACTCTTCTTCATTCATGATCGCCTCGCGAAAGTGCCGGAAAGATGGCTGTCGCGGCTAACATTTTATCCATGTAGTAGCACCAAAACGATCGCCAAAACGCGCCGTCCGAGCCGGTAGACAACGGCGGTCAGATCGGGGAAGTTCGGCTCCTCCGGCCCGACGGCCGGCAAAAAACTCAGCCGGCAGAATCCGGGCCTGAAAAACCCGACGTTGGAGGCGTCCGCAATGCCCTTTCCCCGCGCTTCGAAAGCTCTTGCGCGTTTCACTGTGCTGGACCTGACCCGCGTACGATCGGGGCCGACCTGCGTGCGGCAGCTTGCCGACTGGGGCGCCAATGTCATCAAGATCGAGACCCCACCCGGCGTCGAAGAGCCGATGGGCGGCCCGCGCGAAGGCGGCGATTTTCAGAACCTGCACCGCAACAAGCGCAGCATGACGCTCAATCTGAAGAAGCCCGAAGGCATCGCCGCGCTCAAGCGCATGGTCAAGAAAGCCGATGTGCTGGTCGAGAACTTCCGGCCCGATGTGAAGAAGCGGCTCGGCATCGATTACAAGGCGCTGTCGAAGATCAATCCCAAATTGGTCTACGCCAGCATCTCCGGCTTCGGCCAGGATGGCCCCTACGCCAACCGGCCGGGCTTCGATCAGATTGCGCAGGGCATGGGTGGCCTGATGTCGGTGACCGGGCTGCCCGGACAAGGTCCGATGCGCGTCGGTATCCCGATCGCCGATCTGAGTGCGGGACTGTTGACGTCGCTCGGTATCATGGTTGCACTGCTGGAGCGGGAGAAATCGAAAAAAGGCCAGCACGTCACCAGTTCGCTGCTGCAGGCAGAGATTTTCATGCTCGACTTCCAAGCCGCACGCTATCTGGTGCAGGGCGAAGTCGCCAAACAGGCCGGCAACAATCATCCGACCAGCGCACCGACCGGCGTTTACAAGACCGACGATGGCTACATCAATATCGCCACCGCCGGACAAACGATCTGGAAGCGGTTCTGCGAGGTGCTTGGAGCACCAGAGCTGGCAAAGAATCCGGACTACATCGACGGTGCTACGCGCTCCAAGAACCGCGATCCGCTTGACGCCGAGATCAACAAGCGGCTGGTCGGCAAGACCAGTAATGAATGGGTCGAGATCATGAACGAGGCCGGCGTGCCATGCGGGCCTATCTATAACATCGATCAGATGTTCGCTGATCCGCAGGTAAAGCACCTCGGTATCGCGCAGAGCGTCACCAAAAAAGACAAGAGCAAGATGTTTCTGGTCGGCCAAGGCGTGGCCTTGTCGCGCACACCATCGAAGCTCGTCGCCCGGCCGCCGGAGCTTGGCGAACATACCAGCGCGGTGCTCAAGGAATTCGGCTTCAGCAAACGCGACATCGCCGCGCTGCATAAAGCAAAAGCGGTGTGATGTTTCGTGCTGTCATTGCCGGGCTTGACCCGGCAATCCCAATCATTGAACTCGGCGTTCCGGGATTCGGGATGCGAGGGGCATAGACGAGCGAAGCGACGCCATTCTTCAACGGGCCATGCCCGCGCATGCCGCAGTAGGAAAAAGGACTGGACCATGACTCAAACCGACAAAATGCTCTCCCGCAAGGAAGGGGGCGTCGGCTATGTGACCTTTAACAATCCCGAGCGGCTCAATGCCGTGTCGCTGGACATGTGGGACGCGACCAAGCACATCCTGGACGGTTTCGCCGCCGACAACGATATCCGCGTCATTGTGCTGACCGGAGCCGGCGGCAAGGCGTTCGTATCCGGCGCCGACATTTCAAAATTCGAAAGCGAACGCGCCAATCTGGAATCATCGCGCGCTTATTCAAAAAGGGCGGATGCGGCCTATTCCAGCATTTATGAATTTCCCAAGCCGACCATCGCCATGATCCGCGGCTATTGCATTGGCGGCGGGCTTGGGCTCGCGACTTGCTGCGATCTGCGCATCGCGACCGACAATTCCCGCTTTGCGGTCCCCGCAGCCAAGCTGGGCATCGGCTACGGCTATGTTGGCTTGAAACGGCTTACCGACATCGTCGGCCCGGCCTTCGCTAAGGAGATCTTCTACACCGCACGCCAATTCGACGCCCAGGAAGCGCTCGCCATGGGTCTCATCAACCGCGCCCTGCCGTCCGCCGAACTCGAGACTTCCGTCAAAAGCATCACCGACATGATCTGCGCCAATGCGCCGCTCACCATCAAGGCGGTAAAGTTTACGGTGGGCGAGATTCTGAAGGACGACGACAAGCGCAACGTCGCCAAGACTATCGAGATGGTCGAGACTTGCTACGCCAGCCGCGACTTCACGGAAGGCCGTACCGCCTTCATGGAAAAGCGTAAGCCGGTTTTTACCGGAACCTGAGTGCAATCGCAGGGACTACGGCGTCACTCCGCTTTCACGCCGGCGAATTTCACCACCTTGGCCCATTTCACCGTCTCGTCGGCGACGAGTTTGCCGAATTCGGCCGGGCTCATAGGCATTGGCTCGCCGCCGAGTTCGTGGAAGCGCGCCGCAAGCGCCGGCTTGGCCAGCACGGCGTTGACGGCGGCATTGAGCTTGTCGACAATTTCGGGCGGTGTGCCCTTGGGCGCGCAGATGCCGAACCAGACGAACACCTCGTAGCCCGGCACGGTTTCGCCGATGGTCGGTACGTTCGGAATACTGTCGACACGCTTCGCCGTGGTCACGCCGAGCGCGCGGATTCTGCCGGCCTGAATTTGCTGAATCGAGCCCGGCAGGTTGTCGAACATCACCGGGATCTGGCCGCCGAGCAGATCGGTCATCGCCGGTGCCGTGCCGCGATACGCCACATGGGTGAGCTTGATGCCGGCCATGGCCTCCAACAGCTCGCCCGACATGTGCGGCGAGGTACCGACGCCGCCGGAGCCGAAATTGATCTTGCCCGGGCTGGCTTTCACCATGGCGATGAAGTCGGCAAGATTTTTTGCCGGAAACGCCAGGTTGGTTTCCATGACGTTGGCGAGTTTCATGGTGCCAGCGACCGGAGCGCTATCGTGCACGAAGTCAAAGGGAATGTGCTGGTACAGCGTGGCATTGATGGCGTTGTTCGGCGCGACGAAGCCTATCGTATAGCCATCGGGCGACGACGACAGCACGTCCGCCATGCCGACATTGCCGCCGGCGCCGACGCGGTCCTCGACGACGACCTGCTGGCCGAGTTGCTCCGACAGGTACTGTCCGAGGATGCGCCCGATCGTATCGTTGGGACCGCCGGCCGCGAAAGAGACGATGAAGCGTATCGGCCGCGTCGGATAATCGAGTGCAACGGCGGAGCCGCCGAAGGCCGCCAGAAACAGCAGCAACGTCAGCGGGCCGAGAGACTTCGCGGCGGAAACCGGCATGGCGAAATTCCCCCCATCGCAGGCTACGGAATGTGCTTCACCACCTTGGTATCGAGACCGAGCGCGCGCGCGGCATTGCCACCGAGAATGTTGCGCTTTGCGGTCTCGTCAAGGAACGGCAGATCGTAGATCACGCCGGGCAGATCGAAATCCCAGTGCGGATAGTCCGAGGACCACATCAGTTGCGTGTCGGCCTTGATCATCTTGAACGTCGCTTCGAGGATCGACAGGTCCTGCGGCACTTCCATTGGCTGCGACGAGTAGAACATCTCACGCATGTATTCGCTCGGCTTCCGCTTCAGTGACGGGCAGTCCGAGGTACGCATCATGTAGGAGTGGTCGAGCCGCTGCATCAGGCAGTAGGCCCAGGTCAGGCCGCTTTCGATCCACATCACCTTGAGCTTGGGGAAGCGCTCGGGCAGGCCGTTAATCACCCAATTGGTCATGTGCACCATGTTGAACCACATGAACCCGAGCGCATGCACCGAGATGAAGCGGTTGGTCACTGAGAGCGACTGGTCGTTCCAATTGTAGGCGGCATGGAACGAGATCGGCTTGCCCATCTCTTCGAGCAGCGCGTAGGTCTTCATGTAGGCGTTGTCGTGCACCGGCTTGTAACGCGGCGACGTCACCATGAAACCGACGACGCCCTTCTTGTCGCCGAAATCCCTGACGGTCTTGTAGGCTGCTTCAGGGTCGTTGAACGGAATGTAAAGCATCGAGATCAGCCGCGGCTCGACCGCGAGAATGCGCTCGCAGAGCCAGCGGTTATAGGCACGGCACATCGCGACCTCGATCTCGACCTGTGGATGCAGGCCGAGGAACAGCATCGGGGTCGGAAACAGACAGGCGTAATCGATGCCCATCGCATCCATCCACTCGAGCGTCATGTGCACATCGCGATGATGACCGCCGGGCGGCACCTTCTGCAAACCGCGCAGGTTGTGCCGGGTGATGCGGCCACCGATGCCCTGGTTGCCGACCTGGCTGTTGAGCATGCCGGACCGGCCGGGACGGCGTGACGCATCAATAGCGTCGCGACGGATCACCGGACTTTCGATGTACTCGAAGACCTCTTTGTAAGACTCGTTTTCGTAATGATGTGCGTCGACATCGACGATGAGAAAATCCTGATAGTTACGCGCACGGGCCTGTTGTGCGGCATGCTCAAGATGTTTTGCGGTCGAGTAGTCATTGAAGTTAAGCTGACGGACCTCGTTAGGAACGGTATCCATGCCTATCCTCCTCAGGCCACGACGTAGATGTCGTCGCCTCGTCGCACGACGTTGAATTTCTTCAGCTTCAACCTGGCGTCGCCCATGCACTGCCCGGTCTTGAGATCGTATTCGTAGCCATGCCACGGACACACGAAATGCATCTCGTCGGAAAACGTCTGGCCCTGGTAGGTGCGATCCTCGGCGATCAGATCGACGACCTTGTTGATGAGGATTCCCTCGCAGGCCGGACCGCCGGAATGGACGCAATAATTGCTGTAGGCGTAGTATGCGCCGTCCTGGTGAAACACGCCGATCTCGTTCTTACCGGCGGTCACGATGCGCCGGTCGCCTTCGGGCAGTTCCGATGCCTTGGCGACAAACCATTCTGCCATCGAACGTTTCCCGTACGTCTTACGCCGACCGAGCCGGCAATTGCTGGTCAGTATAGGTGAGCAGCGCCCAAACCAACAAGTACGCGACTCACAACTCCCGGCGCGCTATCCATTGACGCCCAGCCAATTTATGCTCGATCACAATGTGATCGGAAGGAAGATCATGGCCGAAACGCAAACCAAGCCGAAACTGATGCTGCCGTTCCTTCGGCCGTTCTATGAAGCCGTCTTTCCGCTGTCCTGGCTTATCATTCGTGTCGCCGTTGGCTGGAACTTGCTGGTGCATGGTTGGGGCAAGATCACCCTTGGACCTACCGCGGGCGCCATCAAGGGCTATGCCGATATGGGGTTCACTCCGCCGGAGCTGTGGTTCTGGGCCTCGACCATGACCGAAACCGCGGCCGGCATCGCGATCATGGTCGGCCTTTTCACCCGTTTCTTCGCCGCCGCGGCGGCGATTGAACTTCTCATCATCACGATCCTGTATTGGGCGAACGGCTTCGGCTGGATGCACCGCGGCTACGAATACGTGTTGCTGTGGGGGCTGGTGACCTTCGCGATCGCGCTGCGCGGCGGCGGCCCGTATTCACTTGATCGCAAGCTTGGCTGGGAGCTCTAGGCGCGTTCGATACTCGCGCCCTTGTGTCTCGCCGAGGGCGCCGCTAAATACTGCGCCGCGACGCTCAAGCATCCTCGATCTGCGGAGAGGTGGCAGAGCGGTTGAATGCACCGCACTCGAAATGCGGCATACGGGCAACCGTATCGGGGGTTCGAATCCCTCCCTCTCCGCCACACCAATAAAATCAATAGCTTAGAGGAATTCGTTAGCGACATTAGCGGCAGTAATTAGCGACAGGTAACCACGTCCTTTGATTGCCGCTCTTAGTGACGGCGACGAAGCGCTTGGCCGCACACCCACAAAACCGTCCTGCCAAGTTGGCCGACGCCGGAGGATGCGCTCGGGCATGAGCCCATGTCAGTGCTGCAGAATTTTGGCGATCGCTGTCGATGACCCCGTAGGTCGCGCCGCGCCGGCGCCGGCCGACATTCATCATCATTGGTCGCCCGACCGCCGCGAGCTCCATCGTCCCCCGCAACCAGATTCACTTAAACGAAAATGTCGACGGCGCGGCCGTCGACCTCACCGTCGTGCGGCCAGCAGCCGCTGCACCGCCCAGGCGGCTTGAGCAGGTCGAGCCGCATCGCGCCGCTCGTCGCGTTTAATGTCCGCGAGCCAGCGCGGCTCAATGTCCAGAATTTTGAATGAGTTCTGAGCGTGTCGGATCATGTCATGGCTCCCCGTCGTCCGCGGCGGGGTCGCTCGTCGGCCTGTCTCGTCTACGCTACCCCGACCTCTTCAACAGAATTGATCACGTTCCCTCGTACATGGGTATCCTGTCGCTCGGGTGGCCGGCGAAATACGGTCGGGAAGGCCCACATTAACCATCCCGAGCGAAACGATTCGCTTGGCAGAAATCACATCCTACATCAGTGACAGCGTACAAGAGACGGGCATCGACGGATTGGCCCGCACCAGCCTGCGCTTCTCCTCGCAAGGTGGTCCGTAAACGCGGCAGGTGCCGAAGTGGCACCCGCAAACCAAGGAGATATCCATGGTCCCCGCGCGTCCGTATTGGCAAGGCTACCTCAAGCTTTCGCTCGTTTCGTGCCCGATCGCCCTCTACACCGGGACGTCGTCGACCGAGCGGGTCTCTTTCCGCCAGATCAACAAGAAGACCGGCAACCGACTGCGCCAGCAGCTGGTCGACGAGGTCACGCGTGAGCCAGTGGAGGCCCACGATAAGGGCCGCGGCTACGAGTATTCCAAGAACGCCTACATTCCGGTGGACGATGATGAACTCGATGCCATTGCGATCGAAAGCAACCACGCCATCGATATCGACTCGTTCGTTCCGCGCGAGCAAATCGACGAGCGATACCTGGACAACCCCTATTATATCATGCCGAACGACCAGGCTGGCCAGGAAGCCTTTGCCGTAATCCGCGAGGCCATGCGTGGCAAGGGCATGGTGGCGCTCGGTCGTGTCGTGTTGGCGAAACGCGAACGGGTGATCATGCTCCAGCCCTGGGACAAGGGGCTGATGGGAACCACACTGCGCTATCCCTACGAGCTTCGGGACGCGAAAGAATACTTCGACGACATTCCGAAAGTGAAGCTCGAGACCGATATACTCAAGTTGGCCGAGCACATTCTCCAAAGCAAGGCGGCCGACTTCGACCCGGCACAGTTCGCAGATCACTACGAGCAAGCCGTGGTCGAGATGCTCAAGAAGAAAGAGGCCGGTTTGCCGGTATCGCGCGAGCATGCGGCGCCGCGGCCGCAGAACGTTGTCAACCTCATGGACGCGCTCCGCCGCAGCATCGCCGAGGAAAAAGCCGCATCCGCTGCGCCCAAGAAAGGACGCAAGCGCGTTGAAGGACAGGGCGAGATGCTGCTTTCCATTCCGGGCAAGAAAGGCAAGGACGCCGTGGCCAACCCCACGGAACGACCGAGCGCTCGTCAGAAAAAAACGGGCTAACTCCAAGCAGGGATTTCACGCGCTACTGCAAGCGTCTCCAGATGGGGGTCGGTCTGGAGTCGGAGCGCGGCTCGCGCGGAAAATATGTCCAAGCGAAAAACGAATGGCGCAGCGGCGGGTTCAGGTGGTGTAACCTCGTCTGGTGTACCTTGGTCTGAGGTGCCAGATTTTGTTCTTACCAAGGTCGAGTGGATGGACGGACGGCACGGCCCAGCAAGGGAGCCTCTGCCGTCTATTGATCAAGTCCCTATTCCTGCTGTGCTGTTCACTCTTCCTTGTCTGCACGAGGATCGACCACGCGGATCTACGGCCATGATCGATACTCAGGGCGCCAAGTTGCGACTTTCGAACTGTCGCCCAGGCGCCTGGGTGAAGAGCCCCATTACAGGATGGCGGTGGGCAAAATGGCCAACCGGAGAAGTGGGCTGGGTTCCAGCCAATGTTGCATTGCCAGAATCGCTTCAAGTCGGACCAGGCGATGATATCCAGTAGCCTCCAAGTGCAGGCCGAGGAAGAGTCACCGCTCCTGACCAACCGCCACCAAGACTACCGAATGACGCGCAGAAGCATCCTAATCGGTGCTACCCCTTCCCTCATATGTGCGCCTGCAATTGTTCGAGCCACAAGACTGATGCCGGTGCGCGGCTTGCCGGTGCACATTTTGAATCCAATGGGAGAATTCTACCGACGTTGCTTTTACCGCTCGCTCGACAGTGACTTGAAAGCAGGCCGCAGCATGAGCGCGGGTATCGACGGGAAAATAGTTTCTGCAGCCGAAGCCTGCAGGATGGTCGCGTATGCTCGGACCCAAGGATGGCTGCCACTATGGCGCGAGTCGCACTCGATCCGTAGCAGCACGCGGCCTTCATGCTCGGCTGACGAGAAGGCGTCGAGACGCGCACGCACCGTCCGTCAGATTTTGCAGATTGTTCAAGCCAAGGGGATTAGAACTCGTACATGCATCGCGACGATATCGGTCGCTGCTTAGGACTTCGGCATCGATGACTTGGCACCATCGAATATTAGTCAATGCAGTTATTTCGAAGCGCGCGTGAGCGTGATCAAATCTTTCCGTTGATCTGTCAGAGCGGCGCGTTGCGCGAGCGAGACCAAGCACCCCCTTGCCGTGCTGCGAATTCAACGATCATGTTGTCGACGACCCCGTAGCTCCAGCAGCTCGACTGGCGCCGCCACTACCAAGCCGACATCAGCATCATCGTCGGTCGCCCCGACCGCCCGAGCTCCATCGTCGTCCCGATCCGCAATCGCTAAAGTGGAATTGGCGACGTCGGCCACAGCCGCAGCACCGGCTCGAGCGGCTCGCTGCCGCCGGCGCGCGCGCCTTCGCGCACGCGTGAGCGTGATCAAATAGCTTAACCCGGCCCAGATAGAGTTGCACGACTTTGCAGATACCGGCCGCGGTCGCGTATTCGGCGATCTGGGCGGGCGTCGCCTTTCGCTGGCGCAGCGCTTCGAGCGGCCTGGCGTGCAAGTGAAGTGCGATCTCTCGGCGCTGCCGTCATTCGATTGAGGGAGCGAAGATGCGTGCGGCCTGTTATGAGCGGAATGGTCCCGCCCGCGAGGTGCTCAAGGTTGGCGAGACTGAGACACCGTAGCCCACCGGCCGAAGTGCGCGTGAAGCTTGCCACATCCGGCCATCAATCCTTCCGACGTCAAGGCGCGCTCGCGCGACATGCAAAATCGCGATGCGGGTTGACGATACACCAAAGCAAGGCGACGGATCACGAGATTTGGTTGCTGCCGGATGGCCGGAGTCAGCCTTGCGACACCGTAACGGGGCTAATATATCTGGGTCGGACTTGAGGCGCTGGGGTGCATGCTGGACGGCCACATTGGGTGGCCAGAACGGACGAAAGTCCAAGCCCTTCATGTCAGCGATTAGCGGGATGGCCCGCAGCCGGACCGTGGGTTCCAGCTAGTCCTGAGCCGAGACATCGACAATCTGAAATCTCGCGTGGACGAGAGCAGACCGCACCTGTCTCCTTATGTTGTTTCAGGGCTGCTGCCACGCGGACCGCAACCGGCGATCCCTGGCACGCCTCCGTTGAGGACCACTCCGTCATGCGTAACCCAGCCCCTGATAGCCCGATCATTACGGCGCCTTTAAGCCGCAAAATCGCAGCCGACCTATCACTAACTGAGGTGCAAGAGGCGTCCATTTATTGCGGTTACGGTGAGCAGAAATATTTGATAACAGACGGTCCCTGCGTCGCGGTGCTCCGATGAAGTCAGTGATTGACCGCTCCTTGGTCGCAGACAACCTCCTGTTTGCCACACACGGGCATCGATGTAGCTACCTCGGCACGCCGAGCTGGGGAAAGGCGCGTTGGTTAAATGACAACGCGGGAAGTTTCCGACGCATTGTTGATATTGAACAAGGATCCGTTCTACCGGAGCTGCCTGTCGAAGACGAAGGTAATGTCGGAGTTACACCAGCGGCGCCCACCTGTGAGACATCGCCCCATCATAGTCAGAAAGAAGGCGATGTTGCCCTGATCAATACTCCGCGCGGGGACCCGCCTCCGTACCCGCCGACGTCGCTGCTAGCACGCGTGAAAGCTAAAGTTCCGGACGGGTCGACGCGAACCGAGCTGGCGCCACGAGCGAAGGCGCTCAGAAGTGAAACCTCAAGACCTAAAGCAGAGAGGGCTTCGCCCGGAGAGATGGACCGCGCACGAGGTCGCAGCGACGCTCGTCAGAAGCAAAGCCAGCCAGCGCAAATCGCGAAAGTTAAACGGAAGCTGTCACCTGAGCGAATGCGACTTGTCCTCAACAGCCTCAGGCAATATCCCTTCCTTTGGTCGGCGGCCGATAAAGCGGGCATCCACCGCAAGACACTTGAAAATTGGATAAGGGACAGCAAGGCTGGCGCTAAAGGTTATGACGTCAAGTGGCAAGGCATCAGATGGAGATTTCACGAACACTGCGAATCAGCGATCGACGAGGCACATCAAAAACTCCGCGACATCATGTTTCAGAGGGCATTGTTGGGCTACGACAAAGTTCTAACCCGTCGAGGCCGTGTGATGTACAAGATCGACCAGGGCCTCGAGGGCCTCGGTTTTCAGGGCCCTGACGCCTATCTGAGGGATGAGAACGGAAACCCTATACCAGAGACCGTTCGCAAAGTGGACTTGAAGGCGATGCGGTTTATCTTGGAGCAGTACCGTCCCGGCAGGTGGGGCAAGCAACCGAAGATCGACGCTCCGCACGAGGGTGGCGTACTTGTCATCGGTGACGTGACTAAGAAGCCCGAATATAATACGACCGCCAGCGTCATGGCCAGGAAGTGGAAGTCGATGTCCAGGAAGATTCAGAAGCCCAAAGCCTAGCTTCTTCGAGAATTTTGGAACGACATATCCAACCATCGGGTTGGCACTTAAACGGTGCAGCAAGACCTCTTTAATTTTAATGACCTCTGCAAGACATAGAACTATTCGATGGAAGTTAGATCTGATCCTTTTGAATCCGCCAAATCGCACTTCTTCGATACAAGCAGCTGGGGTCCATTTTGCGACGTCACGCTAACCTTGAAGCAAGGCCGCCAGTCCGACAAAGGTACATGGATAAAGATCGACGATTATCCGTGTCGGCAAGCTTTTCGGCACTTCATGAACTTAATCAACAGGGCCGTATATGGCGCGGCGTTTCGTCGATACGGGAAACGCCTTCGTGTTCTACCCGTCCTTGAAAAAGGCGAAGTTCGCGCTCGTGCGTTACGTACGTGGGAGCGTGGCGCGTCCGGCCGTTGGCATATTCATTGTGCAATTGAATTGCCATTGCACTTCGATGCTGTTGCCCTCGAAAGGCTAATCCGCGACTGTTGGGCGAAGATCGAGTGGGGTTACGGTCGAATTCTGGTCCGCGACTGTGCGAACGCGGGTTGGATCGACTATATGTTGAAAGGCCGCCAGAAGTCAGAGTTCGACGGGTTGCTTGACTGCATAATTATAGAGTCTTTGCACAATCCCATTGCTGACGCTTAGACGTTCTTTGGAATCGGGACTCTTCAGGGACAAAGCCTAAGCAAAGGTGACTGGTCAGCAGTCTCCTTGTTTCCTTTGAATCCGCCGCACCCCGCGCCAAGGGATAATGTGCCGGTCGGAAACGTCGAGCGAAGAGGACCATACAGGCCCTGCCCGATGTCGATCGCCGGCCCCGGCAAAACCAACTGACCCGGTAGCTCGGCGCACCATCGTTCGACCTCACCGTCGCTGTCGGCCGAGCTCCATCGCATTCGCTAAAAAGAACCGCAGCCGGCTGGCGGCCGACGTCACCTTTGAATCCGCCGCACCCCGCGCCAAGGGATAATGTGCCGGTCGGAAACGTCGAGCGAAGAGGACCATACAGGCCCTGCCCGATGTCGATCGCCGGCCCCGGCAAAACCAACTGACCCGGTAGCTCGGCGCACCATCGTTCGACCTCACCGTCGCTGTCGGCCGAGCTCCATCGCATTCGCTAAAAAGAACCGCAGCCGGCTGGCGGCCGACGTCACCTTTGAATCCGCCGCACCCCGCGCCAAGGGATAATGTGCCGGTCGGAAACGTCGAGCGAAGAGGACCATACAGGCCCTGCCCGATGTCGATCGCCGGCCCCGGCAAAACCAACTGACCCGGTAGCTCGGCGCACCATCGTTCGACCTCACCGTCGCTGTCGGCCGAGCTCCATCGCATTCGCTAAAAAGAACCGCAGCCGGCTGGCGGCCGACGTCACCTTTGAATCCGCCGCACCCCGCGCCAAGGGATAATGTGCCGGTCGGAAACGTCGAGCGAAGAGGACCATACAGGCCCTGCCCGATGTCGATCGCCGGCCCCGGCAAAACCAACTGACCCGGTAGCTCGGCGCACCATCGTTCGACCTCACCGTCGCTGTCGGCCGAGCTCCATCGCATTCGCTAAAAAGAACCGCAGCCGGCTGGCGGCCGACGTCACCTTTGAATTCGCCGCACCCCGCGCCAAGGGATAATGTGCCGGTCGGAAACGTCGAGCGAAGAGGACCATACAGGCCCTGCCCGATGTCGATCGCCGGCCCCGGCAAAACCAACTGACCCGGTAGCTCGGCGCACCATCGTTCGACCTCACCGTCGCTGTCGGCCGAGCTCCATCGCATTCGCTAAAAAGAACCGCAGCCGGCTGGCGGCCGACGTCACCTTTGAATCCGCCGCACCCCGCGCCAAGGGATAATGTGCCGGTCGGAAACGTCGAGCGAAGAGGACCATACAGGCCCTGCCCGATGTCGATCGCCGGCCCCGGCAAAACCAACTGACCCGGTAGCTCGGCGCACCATCGTTCGACCTCACCGTCGCTGTCGGCCGAGCTCCATCGCATTCGCTAAAAAGAACCGCAGCCGGCTGGCGGCCGACGTCACCTTTGAATCCGCCGCGCCCCGCGCCAAGGGATAATGTGCCGGTCGGAAACGTCGAGCGAAGAGGACCATACAGGCCCTGCCCGATGTCGATCGCCGGCCCCGGCAAAACCAACTGACCCGGTAGCTCGGCGCACCATCGTTCGACCTCACCGTCGCTGTCGGCCGAGCTCCATCGCATTCGCTAAAAAGAAAGTCCTGTTTGCCGAAGCGGCCAGCAGCCTTGGCACCCGAGGTCATCGGCTTCGGCAATGTCACGGTGATGTCGGCGTCCTCGCAAGCCTTAATCTCCTCGCCATCGTAATAGCCGCGGTCTGCCACGACATCGAGCATCTCAACGCCTATCTCGGTTCGCGCCTGCTCGGCCATATTCGACAGTTGATGGCGGTCGGTGCCGACGTTCGTCACCTCGTGGGCCACAATGAGATGGTTCTTGGTATCGACTGCGGTTTGCACATTGTAGCCGACGATTTCGGTGTCCTTGCCGCTCGTCGCCATCGAACGTGCATCGGGATCGGTCAGCGAGATTTGCTTGTCCTCGCTCTTCATCAGCTCGGCACTGATCGCATCGAGCCGTGCGATCTCTTCGTTCAGTTTCTCGATTTTGTCCCTGAACCGCGCAACCTTCGCCTCCGGCACCGCATCACCACGACGGTCGGCAGTCTCCAGTTGCGCTATGTAGCGCGCGATGCTCTCCTCGATCCGCCCCAGACGCCGTTTCATCTTGGCCTCGGTGAAGTTCTTATCGCGCGCATTGACAGCCTTGAATTTGGAACCATCGATGGCGACGCTCGCCTCGTTCAGCAAATTAAGCTCGCGGCACACCGCCACGAAGTTACCGCAGACCTCACGAATGGCCTTGCCATTGTCCTTACGGAAATCCGCAATGGTCTTGATAGCCCGGCGCCAGCTGTCCCGTCAGCCAGATCAGCTCGATATTACGCTGGCATTCGCGCTCAAGGCGTCGGCTCGACGGAACCCGATTGAGATAGCCATAAATGTATATCTTAAGCAGCGTCGCCGGGTGATAGCAGGGCCGTCCTCTTTCCAGCGGCGCAACCCGACCAAAACCAAGCTTGCCAAGATCAAGACCGTCAACAAAAGCGTCAACCGCACGAACCGGATTGTCCTCGGCCACATAGTCTTCAAGTTCGGCTGGGAACAAACTGCTTTGGCTCCGATCAGTCCCCTCCACAAAGCCTGACATTCATCGCTCCAGACCGCCGATTCAAAAAGAATCATAGCATCCGTGCGACTTTTCACACAGCCTGGGCCATGAACTGCCTCACGCACTGCAACAAATTGGACAAATTTAACGGGGCAATTCCGCTACGCGGCGCGTTCGACCCGCATGTCGATTTCGCTGCGGAGTGTCCCGAAGTCGATTGGCTTGGTCAGCAGCGCCTCAGCGCCGTTCTCCAGTGCCTTGCGCTTGGTCTCCGCATCGCCGTAGGCGGTGATCATGATGATCGGAACGTCCGGCCGCATCGCCTTCGCTTTGGGCAGAAGCTCAAGACCGCTCATCCCCGGCATATTGATGTCCGACAGGATCAGGATAAGCGATCGGTCGCCTGCATCGGCGATGCGTTGAAGCGCCATCGGGGCGGATTGCGCAAAGTCCATCGTGAAGCGGTCGGCGCGGAGATCGCGCCGGAACTGCTGGCGGAACAGCACCTCGACATCCGGCTCGTCATCAACCACGAGAATGAGCAGGTTCACGCATGTTCTCCTGACTTGATAGAGGATGCCCCAGTGCGCGGCAGGACGATCCGAAATTCAGTGAACTCGCCGGGCTTGGTATCGACCTCTATAGACCCGGAATGTTGCTTGACGATGATGTCGTGGCTGATGGAAAGACCCAGCCCGGTGCCTTCACCGGCAGGCTTTGTCGTGAAGAACGGGTTGAACATCTTTTCCTTCACGTCGGAGGGTATGCCGGTGCCATTGTCGCGAATGCGGATTTCGACGCTGTGACCGAGGTTCTTGGTCGCGGCAGCGAGAATAGGCTCGTAATCGCCCCCATTGGTCTCGGCCTTGCGCTTGGTAGCCGCATAGAAGCCGTTTGAGATCAGGTTGAGCAGCACCCGCGTGATCTCCTGCGGGAACAGATCGACCTCGCCGGCAGCCGGATCGAAGGATCGCTCCAGGGTGATATTGAAGCCCTGCTTCTCGGCCCGTGCCCCGTGATAGGCGAGGTTGAGGCTCTCCTCGACAAGAGCGTTGATATCGACCGGCCGATGCTCGCCAGAGCCCTGCCGGGAATGCAGCAGCATGTTCTTGACGATGGCGTCGGCGCGCTTGCCGTGCTGCACGATCTTGTCGAGATTGCTTTGCAGCGTATCCGCAATCTCGCTGATCTCCGTGCGCACCTTGGTGTCTAGGTGAATGCCGCCGAGCGCCTCCTCGCAATTCATCGATCAGCTCGACTGAGACGGACGAGAAATTGTTGACGAAATTGAGCGGATTCTTGATCTCATGGGCGATGCCGGCGGTCAATTGGCCGAGCGAGGCGAGCTTCTCGGTTTGAACCAGGCGATCCTGCGCGGTGCGCAATTCTTCCAGTGACTCGCTCAGGTCCACCGTGCGCTGCCGTAGCTCGTTGAGCAGCCGCAGTGTTCTCGATGGCTATGACCGCCTGGGCGGCGAAATTGGTCAACAACTCCATCTGTTTTTCGCCGAAAGGACGAACCTCGTCGCGGTAGACATTGATCACTCCGACCAATTCGTCTTCTTTGAGCATAGGCACGCTGACGATCGTGCGTGCGCCGGTCATGCTTTGGAAGCGGCGACGTTCGTTCGTTTGGTAGGCGGGATCGACCGCAATATCGGCGATCTGCACAGTCTGTTTCGTTGCCGCCACTCGGCCCATCGCGAATCGCCGGTCATGCTTACGGTTTGTTCAATTCGCCGATACTCGAGATATTCAGGCGGCACGTTGTGCATCGCGCCAGCGCGGTAGACGCCGTCTTCAGCAAGAAAAAGCTGGCCGAACTTGGCCTGGCAGATGCGCGTCGCATTCTCCAAGATCGCCTCGAATACGGGCTGCAAATCCCCTGACGACGAGCTGATAACGCGCAGCACTTCCGACGTGGCGGTTTGCTGCTTTAGCGACTCCGTGAGATCGGTCGTCCGCTGCCGCAATTCGTTGAGCAGCCGCGTGTTCTCAATGGCGATTACTGCCTGCGCGGCAAAGTTTTTCACCAGTTCGATCTGCTTGTCTGAGAATTGGCGAATTTCCTTGCGATAAATGGCGAATGCCCCAACAAATTGAGTCTCCTTAAGCATCGGAACGAGCAGAAGGGTCCGGGCGCCGGCGACATCAACGAGCTTGGAAAACTCAGGATCGCCCGCAATGTAGCATCGCTCAGTTCTAACGTCGGCAACATGAATGACTTCTTTGCTTTGAATGATGCGGACGAGAGGAACATCAGGATGAAGATCGCGAGCCAAAAATGGACGTTGTCGCGCCTCTGTATAGGCTTGTGACGCTTGATAAAGCGCAGCAGTGCGAAAAGCCCCATCATCGTACAGAAATAGATTGCCAAACTCGGCTTCGCAAAGCCGCGTTGCTTTCTCCAGCATGGCTCGGAACACTGGCTCTAATTCGCCAGGCGACGAGTTGATGACGCGCAGCACGTCGGCTGTTGCCGTCTGCTGCTCCAGCGACTGCTTCAGCTCGCTGAGCAGGCGCGCATTCTCAATCGCGATTGCCGCCTGCTCGGCAAAAGTCTTGAGCAACGCGATGTGCTTCTCCTCAAATGGCCGCACTTCGTCCCGTCGCACGAGAATCGTTCCAAGCGCCCGGTCCTCACGCAGCAGCGGGACGCCGAGGATCGTGCGATGACCCCACTTCAATGCGAATTGCTGGCCAAGAGGAAATTCCTCCCCGGCATTTTGCAAATCGTGGACATGGACCGGCGCTCGGTCGAGTACGGCGCGTCCCATCACTGATGTGCGAACAAGCGGCAACGCCTCCGCCCCGGTGGGACGCGCTAGTTCGCCGTACCAGGCGCGGTTGCGGAACATTCCATTTTCAAGAATCGAGAATGTCCGCGATCCGGGCGTCGCAAATGCGTGCGGCGTATTTAGCGACTAGGTCAAGCACCGGCTGCACGTCGTTCGGTGAACTCGAGATCGCACGGAGGATCTCGCTGATAGCGGTCTGCTGGTCAAGCGATTCCGAAAGATCGTCGGTGCGGTGGCGCAGCTCGCTCAGCAGTCGCGTATTCTCGATGGCGATGACGGCCTGGGCGGCGAAATTTCGAATCAATTCGATCTGCTTATCAGCGAATGGCTGCACTTCCTGGCGATAAATGGCAATCGCGCCGACTAGCTCGTTTTCCTTAAGCATTGGAACTCCGAGCGCAGTTCGTGCGCCGCCGATCTTTGCCAACGGAGAACTAGCATAGGGTTCCTCAACGGTAATGTCGGTGACGTGCGCCAACTTCTTAGTTTCTGACGACGGGGCCGAGAATCGATTTCTCTAACGGAATATATGGGTCGCGGCGTCGCATTTCCTCGAATGCCTCTGGCGCATTGTGCATACCGACAACGCGCATTCGGCCGCTTTCGAATAATAAGAGAACGCCGAACTTCGCACCGCAGATGCGTGTTGCATTCTCCAGCATGGCTTGGAAAACAGGCTCCAGCTCGCCCGGCGAAGTGCTGATGATGCGCAGCACGTCCGCAGTCGCAGTCTGTTGCTCCAGCGATTGCCTCAGCTCGTTCAAAAGCCGCGTGTTCTCGATGGCGATCACGGCCTGGGCGGCGAAATTCTGTACCAACGCAATTTGCTTTTCGGTGAATGGCCGGACCTCCTGGCGATATATGACGATAGCCCCGATCAGCGCATTCTCTTTGAGCATCGGCACGACAAGGGCGGTCCGAGCACCCGCAAGGTCGACGATGGGAATTAGCGTTGGATCGCGCTCCAAATATGACACGTCGGCTTTTAGGTCGGTGATGTGTTGCAGTTCTTTGCTCGCGGCCATGCGGGCAAGGGGATGTTTGGGGCCGGGATGAAATCTGGGATCGCGTCGCCGCAGTTCGTGCCATGCCGGTGGAGCATTGTGCATCGCTCGGACGTGGAAGACGTTTCCGTCGTGAAGCAAGAGATTTCCGAACTTGGCCTCGCATATGCGCGTTGCATTCGCCAGCATGGCCTGGAATACCGGCTCCAATTCACCGGGCGAACTTGAGATGACGCTCAGCACTTCCGATGTCGCCGTCTGCTGCTCCAGCAACTCACGCAGTTCGTTGAGCAGTCGCGTGTTTTCGATGGCGATCACGGCCTGGGCTGCGAAGTTCTCGACTAGCGCGATCTGCTTGTCGGTGAATGGTCGGACTTCCTGCCGGTAAATGATGATGCGCGCCGATCAGATCGTCGTCCTTCAGCATCGGCACGGCGACTGCTGACCGCGCGCCGCCGAGCCTCGCCGGCGAACCCGGAGCGGCATCGGCAGCCATGTCGGCGGTGTAGCTTGCCCGCTTCGTCCTCATGGCCCGGTCGAGTTGGCTGCCTGCCGGTGGCAGGAATGGTCCACGCTTCTTCAGGAATTCGGCATAATCCAGCAGGATGATAAATTCCAGCCGCCAGATGGAACGCCCGACCGTCAAAGCGATACAGTTGTCCAAACTTTGCCTGGCACATACGAACCGAACTTTCCAGCATCGCTTGGAACACAGGCTCCAACTGACCGGGCGAGCTTGAGATGACGCGCAGTACTTCCAGACGTCGCTGTCTGCTGCTCAAGCAACTCGGTAAGGTCGGTCGTTCGCTGCCGCAATTGCGTTGTTCCAGCAGTCGCGTGTTTTCGATGGCAATAACGGCCTGGGCGGCGAAATTGGTCAGAAGCCCGATCTGCTTTTCGGTGAAGGGCTTGACCTCTTGGTGATAGATGTTGATCGAGCCGATCGATTCTCCGTCCTTTAGTAACGGCACCTCGGCCAGCGTCCGGCCGCCGCCAAGCTCCACTGTGGCCACGCGCAGCGGATCGCGTTCCAGGTAGGCCTTCCCTTTGGTAATATCGTCGATCTGGACGAACCGCTTCGTTTTCAGCGGCATTCCGAGGCCGGTTTCCGGGCCAGGGCGGATGGCCGCACCGGAACAGCATTTCACTGTAAGCAGCCGGTGCACCGTGGACAGCGACCACGCGGAACAAGTCGCCCTCTCGAAGCCACAGATTGCCGAACTTGGCGTCGCAGATGTGGACGGCGTTCTCCAGCATTGTCTGGAACACCGGCTTTAGGTCGCCGGGTGACGAGCTGATGACGCTCAAAACCTTTGAAGTCGCGGTCTGCTGTTCCAGTGATTGGCGTAATTCATTAAGCAACCGCGTATTCTCGATGGCGATGACGGCCTGCGCGGCGAAGTTCTGAACTAATTCGACTTGCTTCTCGGTGAACGGTCGGATTTCCCGTGGATAAAGGGTGATTGCTCCGACAAGATCGTCGTCTTTGAACATTGGCACAGTAAGGTGAGAGCGCGCGCCGCCGAGTTGGGCCGCCGGCGACATAACAGGCTGGGTCGTGTCGTCGGCGCTCTGGACGACCGCTCGCGCTCGCAACATGCGGTCAAGCGGCTGACCGGCAACGGGCACGAACGCACCACGCTGCCGCCGAAATTCGACGAGCGCCGGCGGCTCGCCCCGGGATGCAACGGTGTGAAAAAGCTTTCCATCATATCGATAGATCGTGCCGAAATTGGCCTCGCAGATGCGGGTCGCATTCTCGAGCATGGATTGGAATACAGGGTCCAACTCGGCAGGCGACGAGCTAATGACACTCAGCACCTGCGCCGTTGCGGTCTGCTGCTCCAGCGATTGCCGCAATTCGTTGAGCAGCCGCGTGTTCTCGATGGCGATGACGGCCTGAGCAGCGAAGCTCTCAACCACCGCGATCTGCTTGTCAGTGAAAGGACGCACCTCCTGGCGGTAGATGCCAAACGCGCCGATAACTTCATTATCTTTCAACATCGGCACTGAAAGCAGTGTTCGAGCGCCAGCAAACTTGGCAAGGTGTGGAGCAGCTGCGGGCTCCGCCACAAGATCAGCAATGTGAACAATGCCTTTTGTCTGAACCAGACGATTAATATGATGCCCGGGTTCAAATCTAATGACTGGCTGGCGCGAGCGCGCCTCGCTGAATGCTGCAGGCGCACCGTGGAGCGCGACGACGCGAAAACCGTCGTCCACACGTAAGACCAATGTGCCCGAATGGGCCTCACAGATACGCACTGCGTTTTCGAGCATCGCATCGAAAACCGGCTCTAGCTGTCCGGGCGAGCTTGAGATGACGCGCAGTACTTCCGACGTCGCTGTCTGCTGCTCGAGCAACTCGGCAAGGTCGGTCGTCCGCTGCCGCAATTGGTTGAGCAGTCGCGCGTTCTCAATGGCGATGACGGCCTGGGCGGCGAAGTTTTGAACCAACGCAATTTGCTTGTCGGTGAACGGGCGCACCTCTTGGCGCTGCATCGCGATTGTGCCGTAGAGCTGCCCGTTCTGAAGCATCGGCACCGAAAGTAGTGTGCGATAGCCGCCTAGTTTTGCTGCACTCGTGAAAGTGGGGTCACCGCGAAGGTAAGCCTCCTCTTTGGTAATATCGGCAATATGGACTAGTCGTTTTGTCCTGACGACCCTAAGAGCCGTCCCCGTCCCGGCTGGATAGGGCCGCCTTTGCGCAGCTTCTCATAGGCTGCCGGAGCGTTGTGCGTGGCGGCTGCGGTGAAAGTCTTTCCGTCATAGAGATAAAGCGTGCCGAATTTGGCTTCACACAAGCGCGCTGCACGTTCCAGTATCGCTTGGAATACCGGCTCTAGTTGACCCTGCGACGTGCCGATGATCTTCAGAACCTCGGCGGTCGCCGCAAGCTGTTCCAGAGTCTCGTCGGCGGGCAGCGCGCTCGGAGCTTTTTGGCCGCCAGAACGGGTGCTATCGGTCGTCAGCCTTTGGCGAATTGCGTGTACCCGCAGCCGCCTTGCCGCGCTGCGCCTTTACCGTTTTACCGCCTGCTTTTGAGCGCCGCTTCATGACCTTGCCACTGCCCTTACAAGCCATCGTAGCGGGTTAAACCAGCACCCTGGAAATAGCTTTAGCGCGGTGCAGCCAACCTGAACCGTTCAATGTCCGGTACGGGTCGTCAGTCCGCTACCGACGCTTTGCCGCGCCAACGCTGCCCAATGTCGGTTATGCATCTACGAGCGACCAAGGTATTTCAACGCCGCGATTGGTCGCGATGGGCCAACGCACGAAATCGCTTCGCGATAGCCCGCTTCGCGGGGGCGGGAGCCAAGAGGCCGGTAACCCGATCGACAGGACTGCGATAACTGTGTGGCGAGGTCAACACGATCAACAAGCGTACTGCGAGATGATCAGATGATCTGCGGGCCAGCACCCTGATGCGGTGAGCCACATCACCCCCCACCGATAACGCAATTACACAATTGCCTTGACGAATAGCGCCAACCAGTGTGCTTGAACGTGCCGAGCATATTTCGGCTCGCAAAAAATTAATTCACTTCATGTCACTACACACCGTATCGACTGATCAATCGCGCAATGGTTGTCGGATGTGCCATTTCCGCCACGCGCAACTATTTGAAATTACACATGCCGAGAACATTAATTCCCCTCTTGTGCAACATTCATGCCGAAACGCGAAAGTTGTGGAAGCGTTCTGCTATCCGGGTGGCCGCCTCCCCACCCGATGCCGTCCACAGCGCCGACATGCAATCCCATAGAGCCTGCTCACCGCGGTGTGCCCCACCCACCGCGATTTCGTGCCTTGGCGCTTCTCGGACGCCGGCACACGCGCGCGCCGATAGAGCATTCCCTCCGGCGTCCGAGAAACCTGCACAAAAGGCGACGTAGTCCCATCAAGACTACCCACATGTTCGATTGCAAAGCTCATAATCGCTCCTTCATCTTACGACCAATTTAATTCGATGCTAGATTGACGATGTCGTTGAACGTCGCGATCACTGCTGCTCCAATGATCCCGTAAAGAAGCCCAAGCCGAAGGTAACGCTGGTATTTTGGTTGTTGATCCCGCTCCTTTGTCCACTCGGTAGCAAATTGCTTCGACAACAGCAGGATTGCTGCGATAGAAAATTTATTCCAGCAAGGAAAATGTACAGTGCGGCGAGCGGCGGGCGGATTAATACAAAATTGGAAGACACGCGGGCCATAGCAAACCTCCCGCGACAATCACTAGATAAACCGCACCAAGACTACGTACAAAATTGCTCTTTAACCAGGACCCTACGGGGATTGCGACCGGCAAGCCGAAATAATAGGAGGCGTGTGCATTAGTCCTAAAGACAATATCGAAAAGGATGAATGTTACGACCCAGATAAATCGAGAGGTAAAACGCCGTCTGGTAATGTATTGGCCTCTCCATGTGCCATCCCCCAAGCCCTGACAATATCGAATATATCAGCCTTGTCCTAAACACCGGAATATCAGGACCGCTTTGGGTCAGACGCGACCGAGACGACGCTGTCGGCCGGACCGGTGATGTCCGTTATGACCCCGACAGCGACATGAATTTCTTCATCACCGGAAAATGACGCTCATGGGCCACAACCGGACTCATGCACCACACAAATTTCGCGAAGGATGTATCGCTTTATTGGCACCCACACCCAGGCACTCGCGTGCCGGGCGGAGGAGACCACGGCATCAGTAGGCGAGGTTCGGTTACGCACCTTAAGGTGCCATATCCTACTTTCTCGACGGTCTCACCGCTCGCCGCATTAGTTCAGCTTCAGTCTCGCGCTGCCGTTTTGCCTCTTCGTGCAGCCATTGACGGAAGGCGAGCAGCGCCGGCTCCTCGGTGCGGGAGGGACGATATTCGAAATACCAGCCTTCTCGTTTAGTAGCGATGATTGGAAACGGCGCGACCAGGCGACCGCTTACCAGCGCGTCGGTGACGTAGAGGGGCTGCGCAATGGCTACTCCTACCGCGTCGAGTACCGCTTGCATCGCCATAGCGTTGTTGTCGAAAAAGACTTCGCTGCCCGGCCGGATCGGTTGGCGCAGACCAGCAGCGTCGAACCAACAGGCCCAATCATTGGCGAGGTGCGGGACAAAAATCAGCGTCGCCTTACGCAGATCGGAGGGTTGTCGCAGGTCCGCCGCCAACGCCGGCGTGCAGACCGGTATCAGCGTACTTGGGAAAAGCTCTTCGGCGATGTAGCCCGGCCACGAGCCGATATCGCGACGAATCGTACAGGTCCAATCGTCACGCACCGGGCGGGTCCGGCCGCCGGTCGCCATGCGCACCTCGATCTGCGGATGCGATTGGTAAAAGCGCCCAAGCCTCGGAATGAGCCAATTCACCGCCAAGGTTGGACCAACGCCAAGCGTCAGCACCGGTCCCGCCCGCATCGCGGCGACCTGTTCGGTTAATCTCGCGATCGAGTCGAAAGAGTCGCTCAGTCCGGTCAGCAAGGCCTGACCTTGGACCGTCAGTTCCAACGCATTGGCACGACGACGGAACAGCGCAAAGCCTAGCCGCTGCTCCGATAGCCGCACCATGCGGCTGACCGCAGTTTGGGTGACGTTGAGCTCGGTCGCCGCGGCGGTGAAGCTGCCATGCCGTCCCGCCGCCTCGAAAGCCCGCAGTCCGTTCAGCGACGGCAGCTGCCGCGCCATTCATTACCCCAATAAATTGTTGGGGTAAGCATAAGATAAAACCGTTTGCGGAGCAAATTGATGCGTCGGAAACTGCAATTCCACTTCGAGGAGGCGATAAGTCAGCCTGCGTTAAGAGAAGCCTCCATTAGCGAACCTAGCCAAGATTTCAGGTGCGCGATGGACGCTCTCAACCAACCGAGAGGTGCGCTTTGACCGGCAGATTTCTTTCCCAACGTATTCCGCATCGCGGCGCTTGCGGGCGTGTGCGCGCTGCAATCCCAACCCGCGGTCAGCCAGGAAAGGCCCGGCATTACCCATGCGCCGCTCCTGAAAAACGAACTGCCGAATACACCGGGGCAAGAAGTTATCGTTTGGGACACGCAATACGCTCCCGGCGCAGTCAATCCGCGACATTTGCATCCGGCGGCTATCACCTTCCACGTCCTGTCCGGCACCGGCGTTTGGCAGGAAGACGGCAAGCCGCCGGTTACGTTGCATGCTGGCGACAGCCTGTTCGTCCCCGCTGGGACCATCCACACCCATTGGAACCCCAGCACAACCGAACCGCTACGCTTCCTGGAGTTTATCGTCGCCGACAAAGACAAAGGCCGCGCCATTCCACAGCCACCGAAGAACTAGAACTGGCGAGCGTTTTAAATCGTCAAGAAGCGATCAACCGCGAGCGCTCCGAGGAAACGGCCAGCACTCGCGTGTCTGGCGCGGCCCGCCGGTATTCGCGTGCCGTCGTTCTGTTTTCCACCGCGTTGATCCTCTTTACGATCGGCGGAGTGCTCTACTGGTATTCTGGCGACAAGCCCTTCGTCAGTGCGCGCCCGTCGGCAAATGTCGCCGTTCCGGTGAGCGTCGCTATCGCCACGCGCCAAAACGTGCCGATCTATCTCACCGGACTCGGCACCGTACAGGCTTCACTGACCGTCGACATCCGCTCGAAGGTCGATGGCGAGTTGCGGCAGGTGCTGTTCACCGAAGGCCAGCACGTCAAAAAGGGCGATGACCTTGCCAAAATCGACCCGCGTCTGTTTCAGGCTGCGCTCGACCAGGCGAAAGCCAAGAAGGCGCAAGATGAGGCGGCGTTGATCGCAGCCGAGAAAGACCTCGACCGTGCCGAGGCTCTGATCCTCAAAAACGTCGAAACCCAGCAAAACGTCGATCAGCAAAGATCGAAGGTGGATCAGACCAAGGCCCTGATCGCGGCCGACGCCGCGGCGATCAAGTCGGCCCAGACCCAACTCGACTACACCGACATCAAGGCGCCGAGCGACGGCCGCATCGGCATCCGGCTGGTCGATCCAGGCAACATGGTGCATGCCTCCGATGTCAAGCCGCTCGCCAATCTGGTGCTGACGCAGCCCAGCGCCGTCATCTTCACGTTACCGGCGTCCGATGTCGATGAGGTGCGCGGGGCGCTCCGCCGCGGCCCGGTCGAGGTGACGCATTCGACCAGGACGATAAAACCGCCTTAAGTCACCGGCACGTTGTTGCTGATCGACAACGCCATCGACCCGGCAACGGCCACCATCCGGCTCAAGGCGATGTTCGCCAATGTCGACGACGTGCTCTGGCCGGGCGAGTTCGTCAACGCACGGGTGCTGGTCGAAACCCGCCACGACGCGACCACTGTCCCCAATGCCGCGATCCAGAATGGACCGCAGGGGCTGTTCGCCTGGGTCGTGGCGTCGGACGACACCGCCCAGCCGCGTCCCATCGAGGTTGGACCCGCCGCCGGAGATTCAACCATCGTCACCGCCGGCTTGGCGGATGGCGATCGCGTTGTCACGGCCGGACAATACAAGCTGCAGCCGAAAACCAAGGTCGTGATTACCGATGGCTCACCGGCCGCCGCCGAGCCGATGGCACCCAAGTGAACATCTCCGAGCCATTCATTCGCCGCCCAGTCGCGACTTCACTGCTGATGGCGGCGGTGGCGCTCCTTGGCGTTGCAGCGTTCCTGCGTCTGCCCGTGGCGCCCCTGCCGCAAGTCGACTTTCCAACCATTCAAGTCACCGCCACGCTCGCCGGCGCCAGCGCCGAGACCATGGCGTCATCGGTAGCGACGCCGCTGGAGCGGCAGCTCGGCCAAATTCCGGGCGTTACCGAGATGACCTCACTCAGCGCGCTCGGCGCCACCTCGGTCACGGTTCAGTTCGACCTCAGCCGCAACATCGACCTTGCCGCCCAGGATGTGCAGGCGGCGATCACGGCTGCCGGCAAGACGCTGCCGCAGACGATGACGACGCCGCCGACCTACAAGAAGCTCAATCCCGCCGATGCGCCGATCCTGGTCCTTGCCGCGCGGTCCGACACCTTGCCGTTGACGCAGGTGGACGAATACGCCGACAGCTATCTGGCGCAGCAAATCTCGCAGGTCCTGGGCGTCGCTCAGGTTGCTATCGGCGGCGAGCAGCGACCGTCGATCCGAGTTCAGGTCGATCCGGCAAAGCTCGCCGCGCGCGGGCTAACGCTTGAACAGGTCCGCGGCGCGTTGGTGACCGCCACGACCGATGCGCCGAAAGGATCGCTGACGACGGCGAAGACCAGTTTCACCATCGACGCCAACGATCAGATTACCGACGCCAAGCAATTCGACGACGTTGTCGTCTCATACAACAACGGCGCGCCAGTGCGGGTTCGCGACGTCGGCCGCGCGATCGCCGCCGCCTCTGATCGATTTTCCGCAGCCTACGACAACAATAAGCCGGCAATCTTGCTTTCGATATACAAACAGCCAGGGGCGAACGTTATCGACACCGTCGAGCGCATCAAGACACTGTTGCCGAAGATCACCGCGGCAATTCCACCGGCGGTCAAGGTCGATACCGTACTCGACCGCACTACGACGATCCGCGCCTCCGGTCATCGACGTCGAGTTCACGTTGATCCTGACCGTCATTCTCGTCGTTCTCGTCGTTCTTTTGTTTCTGCGCGACACATGGGCGACTTTGGTGCCGGCCCTCACCATCGCTCTATCGCTGTTCGGCGCGTTTGCGGTGATGTATGCGTTTGACTTCAGCCTGGACAATCTGTCGCTCATGGCGCTCACGATCGCCATTGGCTTTGTTGTCGACGATGCGATTGTCGAAGTCGAAAACGTCTATCGCCATATCGAGCACGGCACGCCGCCATTCCGAGCCGCTCTGATCGGATCGGCGGAAATACGCTTCACGGTGCTGTCGATCAGCGCGTCGCTGATCGCGGTCTTCATCCCGCTGTTGCTGATGGGCGGAATTGTCGGACGCCTGTTTCGCGAATTTGCGGTGACGGTTATGGCCGCGGTCGCGGTTTCTGCATTCGTGTCGCTGTCCTTGGCGCCCATGCTGTGCGCGCGTTTTTTGCGGCCCAGTCGGTCCGAAGAACGCGGCAATCTATATCGCGCCATTGAACGCGGTTTCGACGCCATGCTGGCGGCCTATCGGCGAACTCTCGACATTGTATTGCAGCATCAGAGGACTACGCTCGGCGTGTTTTTTGCGACCATGGCGCTGACGATTGTTCTGTCTGTCGAAATACCAAAAGGGTTCTTTCCGATCCAGGATACAGGAATGATCAATGGGCTTGCCGAAGCTGCGCAGGATGTATCGCCCGCGGAAATGATGCGCCTGCAACGCGAACTTGGCGACATCCTGTTGCGTGCCCCCGATATTGCCGGTTTCGCTTCGCAGACCGGAAGCACGGGCGGCAATGGCAACGCGCAGACCGCGAATACCGCGCGTTTTTTCATCGCGTTGAAACCGCGCGATCAACGCAAGCTCACCGCCACCAGGAGATCATCAACCGGCTGCGGCCACAGATCTCCAAGGTCGAAGGTGCAAACCTGTTCCTACAGGCGACGCAAGATATCACCATCGGCGGTCGGTCGGCCCGGGCGAGCTTCCAGTACACGCTGCAAGACCCCGACATCTCCGAACTGGTTGAGTGGTCGCCGAAGCTGCTCCAGAAGCTCCGGACGCTGCCACAACTGGTCGATGTGTCAACCGACCTGCTGGCGAACGCGCCGCGGCTCATGATCACTATCAACCGTGACCAGGCGGCGCGCTTCGGCATAACCCCGCAGGCCATCGACGATACGCTGAACGACGCCTATGGCCAGCGACAGATCACCCAGTACTTCACCCAGCTCAATACCTATTGGATCATCTTAGAGGTCCTGCCGGACCTGCAGGACAGCTTCGCATCGCTCGATCGCATCTACATCAAATCGCCGCTGAGCGGCCAAGCGGTGCCGCTTTCCATGCTGGTCCATATTGACCGCAGTCGGGTCGGCCCCTTGTCGATTTCGCATCAGGGACAGTTCCCAGCCATCACGCTATCGTTCAGCCTCGCCCCCGGCGTTGCGCTCGGACAGGCGGTTGACGCCATCACTGCGGCGTCGAGCGACATCGCACTGCCGGATAAGGTGATCGGCACGTTTCAAGGCAACGCGCGGGCGTTTCAGAGCTCACTTGCCGGC
>CAWFBB010000022.1:0-54201 GCA_963813825.1 uncultured Alphaproteobacteria bacterium | reverse complement strand
CGAACTCCCGACCCTCAGATTCGAAGTCTGATGCTCTATCCAGCTGAGCTACGAGCGCGTTGGCCGCACAATAACCTCTCCGCATTACCATACAAGGCACGGACGATGGCTTCTGCCGATGCAATATGCCGCCTCACGGCAGATGAAACATGATCAGCTGGTCGGTGGTGCTGCCGCCGCCCGGATCGAGATTGCCGCCGACGAAGTAAGCGTCGTCCCCGATCGCGGCGCCGCCGAAACCGTGCCGGCCGTGCGGCATCGGCGCCAGCGTGGTCCAGCGATCGGTCTTCGGATCGTAGCCTTCGTTTTCGGGGAACGTGTGATCGGGCGGCAGTTCGCCGCCGAGCACCATGATCATTCCGCGATAATACGCGCTCGCGAGGCCGCTGCGCGGCGTCGGCAGCGGAGCCGCGGAAAACCATTTGTCGGTTGCCGGATCGTACACTTCATGCAGGCCGGTGCGGTCGAGCGGGCCTTTGAAGCGTCCGCCGATAGCGTGAATTTTCCCGTCGACGGCGATGACGACCAGATGATCGCGCGGTGTCGGCAACGGCGCCGCCGAACTCCACTGCCCAGTCTTGGGATCGAATACCTCGTGGCTTGCCACGACGATGCCGTCTAGGCCGCGGCCGCCGATGACATGAAGCTTGCCTTCGACCGCGGCCGCGCCGGCGGAACCGCGCGCCGTTTTCATTGGCGGCAGCACGCGCCAGGTATCGGCAGCAGGATCGTATTCGAAGGCGTCGCTGCCGGCGCCTTTATGCACCGCGCCAACAAAGCCGCCGAAGGCGTAAATCTTGCCGCCCGCTACGGCAACGCCAAGATGGTCGCGCCCTTCAGGCAGTGGCGCGCGAGCGCGCCACGTATCGGTCGCCGGGTCGTACTCATCGTGATACGGCCCAGCGGTGCCATTCACGGAACCGCCGAGCGCATGGAGCTTGCCGTCCAACGCGACTGCCGCAACTTCCGCGCGGGGCGCCGGCAACGGCGCTTTCATCGACCATGTCCCGGGCGCAGGCGGCGATTGTCCGTGCACGGGCGCGATGGATGTCGCGACGCAGGCCACGCCCGTCAAAAATGCAAAAGCGGCCACCAAAGCACGCTGCGATGCAGCAGAAGATTTCTGATACACGGCTATTCCTCCCGGATTTCACAAAGCGGCTGCCTAATGTGTCGAAATGCGCCGCCAAAACAAGGGAACTTTTCCGGTTCCGGCCATGAGCCACCAGCCTAGGTGTTATGCCGGCGGAACGGCGTTCAGCGGCAATGGTTGCCTTGCGAGTAGACGTGATGGATGGAGGCATGCACATGTCTGACTATCGGAACTTCGATTACCGTGACCCAAATGATCCGTTGCGGCGTGACGCGCCGTACAGCACGGATGCTCGCGCAATGAATGCCACGTGGGGATGGATCGCCGCGGCGGTATTTCTTGTTGTGGTGCTTGCAGTCGCGTTTGGAATTGGTCATCAGCCAAGCCAAATGAACACGGCGTCCAACGACACAGCACCGCCGGCTGCAACCCATATGACGCCGCCGAGCTTCGCCCCGGCGCCGAACCCAACAGCGGCTCCCGCTCCGGCGGCGCCAATTACGCCGGCGCCCAGCGCACCCGCGCCCAAATAGAACCGAGTAGAAACCGCCTGTAGCGTATCGCGTATTCAGAGCGTCAACAAAAGCGGCTCCGGTCATTTGGCCGGAGCCGCTTGCTTTTAATTTCACTCCGGCAGTTCGCGCGCGATCTCGAGTGATTGTCGGGTCACCATCACGCCGCCTGCCACGCTCAGGCGCACCACATTGACGGTGCCGGCGTATTCAGGAGAGCCCGAATAGTAGGCCGGCACCTTGCCATTGCCGACGCGTACCGCGCGATTCCAGTGACCCAATGCGACGTAATCCGCGCCGGTCGCGGCGATTTCATCGTCGCCGATAAGCCAGGACGGCCGCAGGCCGCTGCCGCGATCAGGCTTAGGTTCGTAATGGCCGTGCGCCATGGCGATCTGCCACTGCGTTCGGCGCGCGCGTACGCTCTCGAACGGAATCATGTCGGCGTAGTCGCGGTGGGCGCGGCCCCAGACTTCGAGCGAAAGATCGGGAAAATCGATCGCCTCGTCATGGGTGATGCCGATGACGTGCAGGTTTTGCAGCCCGGCCAGTGCGCCGTGCCGATATACAGCCGTCGCAATCGCCGGATCGTGATTGCCGGGAAGCAGCACGACGGGCAACTTCACCGCCGCAATCACTGCGGCCGCGCGTTCGATCAATTCCTGCGGCACGCGATGGCTGTCGAATGTATCGCCGGCGAGGATAACGAGATCGGCGGAAAGATCCGCCGCCGCCTTGAGGACGCAGACGAGTCCGGCCGCGCCGTCGCCGCCGTGCAGGCGCGCCGTGTAATCGTGATCGACGTGGAGATCGGAGCTGTGAACGACGACGATGTCGCGGGAGGGCGGATTGGACATTTGCGGTAAAGCTTGGCTCGGTTGGGCCTCAGCTTTACTGCACGCGCGACGGTTATGACAACAACGCTCTAGTCGTTTGCTGAAGCGCTGCCGCGCCGGACGTGACCGAGGAATTTGGCGCCGATCTCATAGCCGAGCCGCCAGACGACCTTGTAGACGCGCTCCTTGGAAGCGACGTCGTCACTGGAGAGTAGCAGCACGAACTCGTCGGGCACCTCGAAGCCCTCAACGTGCAGCCGCACGCCGCCGTCGGAAATGTCGGTGATGAGGCAATCACGCGGCAGGGCGCCATTGCTGAATTGGATCTTTGCCACCCGATTGAGCACCCGTCGCTGCGACTTGCGCCGGTTTTCCGGCGATAGCGGCCTTTTCGGCTGTAATGAAAGCATGATGCGCGGCCTTTTGTGTTGCGGTCGCGCAGCGGGCAATCGCGACCAGCCCGATTGGAACAACCCTCTCGGTAAAACTACCTATTTGAGGCCGATTGCCGGCCGCCTAAGGGCCGTGCTCGCATTTTGTGCGCATTTTCCGCAAAACCCGGCAATCGCAGCTGACGCTGCTATCGGTTGAAGGCCGGGTCGATCGGGACGCGATAGCCGTTGGCAAGCCGGTTGGTTTCATTGGCCATGCCGACGACAGCCATGAGGTCGCCGAACATCGCTTCCGTCATGCCGGCCTTGCGCGCCGCGGCGCCGTGGCTTGCGATGCAATAGCCACAGCCGTTTGTCACACTCACGGCGAGGTAGACCATCTCTTTGGTCAGGACGTCGAGCGCGCCGGGCGCCATGACCTGTTTGACGCTGTCCCAAGTGCGCTCGAGCGTCACCGGATCGTGCGCCAGATATTTCCAGAAATTATTGACGTCCTCGACCTGGCGTGTGCGCTTGATGTCGTCAAACACGGCGCGGACTTCCGGCGCGGCGTCGCGATATTCGATCGGTCCAGCAGTCATGAGATTGCTCCAAATATCAGGCGCGGTCCGATACGCTAGCGTGCCTTATGCCGCCGCACCACCGGTGCGCCAGTTGACCAGGAAAACGCCAGTGACGCAGATCGCCATGCCAAGAAGCGCCGGCGGCGACAGCCCTTCGCCGAAGAACAGCCAGGCCAGCAGCGCCGTAACCGGCGGCGTCAGGTAAAAAAAGCTGATGACGCGGGTCGCCGCCGAGCGACGGATCAGGAAATACAGTAGCCAGATCGCGCCGAACGACAACACCAGCACCAGCCAGCCGAGCGCGAACAGAAACTCCGGCGTCCAGCGCACGACACGGGTCTCGAATGCGAAGGCGGCGAGCGTGAACAGTGTGCCGGCCGTGGTGTATTGCACACACAAAGCGGGTCGCCAATCGATGCCGCCGCCGAAGCGTTTCTGGTAGAGCGTGCCGACAGTGATGCCGGCGAGTGCGGCCGCAGCAAAAACCCAGCCGATGGGCTTGATATCGCCGGCCGCTACATTCTCGCGAACGATCAGATAGACGCCGGCGATGCCGAGAATGAGACCAAGCCATTGGCGTGGCAGCACGCGTTCGCCGAGCCAGCGATTGGCCAGTGTCGAGGTGAGCACCGGCTGCAAGCTCACGATCAGCGCAATCAACCCGGCAGAAATTCCATTCTCCATCGAGGCAAACACGCCGCCGAGATAGAGGCCGTGCACCAACGCTCCGGTCACAGCGCTGTGGAATAGGCCGGCGCGGTCCGGCCATTTCGGCCGCGTCAACAGGATGACCACCGCGAGCAGCGCCACGACGGCGATCATTCGCAGCGACAGAAACGTCATCGGCTCGGCGTAGGGCAGCCCGAGTTTGGCGCCGATGAAACCGGACGCCCACAGCATCACAAAGACGGCGGGTGCCGCAAAGACGGCGCAATCTTCAAGCGTACGTGGCATTTCCGGCCCGTTAGCGATTTGAATCGATTTTGTCACGACCCAATCACCACCAGGCAAGCAAGTTTGCAAGTGCGGGCGAACCGATTCACCTCTCCACGATTATTGCCGCGCAGATTTATGCGACTTGGCACCGCCGGCTGACGCAATAGCTCGCTGTGCGACCGGAAATGGAGCGCGCATGCAACGGCCCATCACAATGCTGATCGCCGACGATTCCCGTACGACATTGCAGCTCCTCAACGACGCCGCGCACGCGTCGAAACTGCCGCTACGGATGAGCACGACGGACAACGGCCGCGACTGCCTGACATTGTTGAGCGGTTCGAATATCGACATGGCGTTCATCGACGTTCATATGCCGGAGCTTTCGGGAACCGACGCGTTCTGGGCCGCCCGCAAGCAGGGCATCAAGACCTTTGTGACCTTGATGTCGTCACCGCCCGCAGCCGAAGCGGTCGATATGGCAATCAAGCTGCGCGCCTATGAATTCCTGTTCAAACCATTCGCTGCCGACGACGCGCTCGCCATCATCAAGACCTATGCTCGCATCTCGTCGCCAACCAAGGTCCTGATCGTCGACGATTCGTCGGCCGTGCGCCAGATCGTGCAGCGAATTCTCCAAGGCAGCGTATTCAATTGCGAAATCACGGAAGCCGGTGATGGCGAGACCGCGTTGGCGCTGTGCCGCAGCTCGCAATTCGACGTGGTATTCCTGGATTGCAACATGCCGGGATTGAGCGGGCTTGCGACCATGAAGCGGCTCGCAGTCATTCAGTCTTCGCTCAAGGTGGTGATGATTTCCGGCGAGCGCAGTCTCGCCAACGAAGATAAGGCGCTCGACGCCGGCGCCTGTTCGTTCCTGCACAAACCGTTTAATTCGCTCGATGTCGACCAAGTCCTGCATGCCGCATTCGGTTTGCGCTCGCCAAATCTCAAGGTGAAAAGCAGCGCGCCAAATTTCGACATTGCAATCGAGGGCAGCACGATCCGGCTCGCCCACAAACTCAGCGGCCACATCTTTGAATATCTGTGGTGTGAAAAGCCGCCCTATTTGCGTAATGGCGTGGTGCGGCCGGCCGCAAGCTGCGCGATCGCGCCAACCAATGTGGCGCCGGTCGCGGAAAAAACCGCACTTTTGCAACTGCGATCGGCCCGGCTGCTCGCTGCGGCGTAACTCCGAAGCCGGATTGCGGCCGGCGTCGCGCGAAGGCACAATCGGCCCTGTTGCATGAGCATGATCTTTTCCGAAAACCGGTGACCACTTTTCGGGATCTGCTCCAGAGACGGGACCAGCCATGCCGAAAACACCGGACTATTTCGCCGGCAAGACCATCATCATCACCGGCGCCGCGAGCGGCATCGGCCGCGCCACTGCGCTCATTTTCGCCCGCGAGCGCGCCAACGTGGTGTGCGCCGACCTGAACGAGGCCGGCGCGCGCGAGACCGCGGCGATGGTCAACGGCAAGGGCAGCCAGGCGCTGGCGCTCAAAGTCGACGTCACCCGGCGCGGCGAGGTGAATAACATGGTCGAGCGCACCATTGCCGCGTTTGGCAACGTACAGTTTCTGTTCAATTCGGCCGGCGCCGCGATCCGCCGCTCGAAGTTCCTCGATATCGACGATGTGCTGCATGGAAAAGACCTTCAGCCTCAACGTCAACGGCACGCTTTACGGCATGCAGGCGGTGCTGCCGCACATGCTCAAGAACAAGCTCGGCGTCATCGTCAACATGGCGAGCATGGCGCATCGCCGCGGCGGTCCGGGCTCGTCGATCCACTATGCCGCAGCCAAGGGCGCGGTAGTGTCGATGACGCTCGGCGTGGCGCGCGAATTCGCCACTCAGGGCATCCGGGCGCTGTCGATCTCGCCCGGCCCGATCAAGACGCCGTTCCAGGACGCGGCGCAGTCGTCGCCCGAACTGGTGCAGCGGTTCCTCGAAGACGTTCCGATGAAGCGCTTCGGCGAGCCGGAGGAAATCGGCGAA
Organism: uncultured Alphaproteobacteria bacterium; assembly: GCA_963813825.1. Lineage (GTDB taxonomy): Bacteria > Pseudomonadota > Alphaproteobacteria > Rhizobiales > Xanthobacteraceae > BOG-931. The sequence continues at coordinate 47,868 of CAWFBB010000022.1, read as the reverse complement.
CTGGTGCTGTTCATGTGCTCGGACGCCTGCCCGTTCATGACCGCGGACACCGTCTATGTGAACGGCGGCGGCGGCTGGCGCTGATCATTATGGCTTTGGCGGCGTGAGGGACACGATTACGGGACATTTCAGATCGCCGGGCATCGTGCCACATACAACAGCAGAGTTCACGGACAGAATCGCCGCCTTCTGCTGATCGCTTGTGAGCTCGAAGCGAAATGTTCTCGACACCACGTAAAACGAATCGTTGCCGAGAATCGCCTTGAACCATGCGTATTCGGGCTTGCCAGTGGCCGGATTATTCGCGCATCCGACCTGCCACAGCGCGGTCGGATAACCCTGTTCGATGCCGATCGAGAGCTGCTTTACCAAGAGAAGCCCGCAATTCGGCATCCAAGCTTTTTCCTGCGTGGCTTCGTAGTCTTGCGGCTGTTCCTTGGATCCGGGAAAAATCTGCGACATCACCATGTCGGTCCAGTTGTCGGCGGTTTCACCGTTCGGCAGCCAAGTTGTTGTCACGACGTTGTCCTGTTTGGTCTGCGTTCCCGGTCGAATATCCGGGCAGCGCCGGAAGAATGAACTTCTCGCCCGCATCCTGAGCAGCGAGCGGCCCTCCCAGCAGCGCCGCAAAAATCAAAGACAGGTTCAGTACACGCGACATCTCGGATTTCCTTCGCTACAGCGCGGCTTGTTCCTCGACCAGATTTATCATATCGCGCGTGCGCGTCACCCCTGACGGCCAGGCCTGATCGAAGTCGGCGACAAGACCCTTGAAGGCTTGCGACTTGAGCGCGGCGTCGAGCTTGGCCATGTCGGGGAACTGATAGACCGCATAGTGCACGCCGGCATCGGCCGCGCTCCAGAACCGCCAGCATTTCTCGGCCTTGAAATCGTTGAGCGCCATCGGCAGGTGATGGGCCGAATACCAATGGTCGAATTTTTGCCGCAGCGGTTCCTCGACCACCGAGCGCACCATGAAATAGGCCTTTGGCACCCCATGTCCTCCCATCAACACTTGCTTCAGCACTTGCCGGCAACCGTCTGCCGTCCGTCAGCCTCCACCTGGATACGCAGCGCCTTGGTGAGAAGGCCGTTGGCGTAATAGTTGCCGGTCGTGTAGGTGAGCTCGACGATCTGCTGCGGCGTAAAATATTTTTGCAGAGCGGCAAAGGTCGAATCGTCGACGTCGCCGCCATGCGTCATTTCCTCGACATAGCCGAGCACAGCGCGCTCCTGGTCATCGAACAGCGTCGAGGCCTGCCAGGTTGGCAGTGCCGCGATTTGCGCGTCGCTGTAGCCGCACATCTTGATCAGCGGCGTGTGCTGATTGATCTCGTAGGTCGAGCCGACGATCTGTGCCGTGCGCATGATCGTCAGCTCGATCAGCCGCCGCGGCGTCGACGCGTCGAAGCGGATGGTGAAGGCCATGGCGGACGCGGCGCGGGCGAATTTCGGCGCGTGCCCGGTGGTGAGTTGCAGGTTGATGATGGCGCCGCCCTGGGCGGTGCGCTTCTCGAACATTTGCTGCAGGATCGGATCGAGCGGCTGCGGCAGCGGCGGCAGCCGCGACACTTGCTGGCCTTCCTGCGCATGCGGCGAGCCGGCGAGCGCAAGCAGCAACAGAGCCGCACCGATCAAAGATATTTTTCGCATGACCGCTCTCCTCATTCGCCGCGAATGCCGGCGGCCTTGATGATCGGCCACCACTTGTCCATTTCGGCCTGCTGAAATGCCGCAAGCGCCACCGGCGTTTGCTGCGCGCGCGAAGCGACGTCGAGTCCGAGTTCGGCAAAGCGCGCCCGCACGGTCGGATCGGCCAGCGCCACCACCATCGCATCGTTGAGCTTGGCGATGATGCTCTGCGGCGTGCCCTTCGGCGCGTAGAGGCCGAACCAGCCGGATATATCGAGACCGGCAACGCCGGATTCGGCGGACGACGGAATATCCGGCATCGACGCCGAGCGATGCGGCGACAGCTCGGCCAGCGCCTTGACGGTGCCGGCGCGCACTTGCGGCAGCGCGACGGCGCCTTGCACCAGGAGAAGATCGACCTGACCCGACATCAGATCCGTCATCGCCGGGCCGGCGCCACGATAGGGCACGAACAGCACCTTGGTGTCGGTGAGCTTCTCCAACAACAGCCCGCCAACCTGCGCCGAGGCATTCTGGTTGACGAATTTGGCGTCGCCCGGATGCGCCTTCATCCATTCGACCAGCGATTTAAGATCGTTCGCCGGCAGATTTTTAGTGGCGACCAGCAGCATCGGATTGATCGACACCAATCCGATCGGCGCGAAGTCGGTCTGCAGATCGTAATTGAGATTGTAGATGATGCTGCCGACGTGGGTGTCCCACTGGCCGATGTCGATGGTGTAGCCGTCAGGCGTCGCGCGCGCGAGGCGCCCTACCCCGATCGAGCCGCCGGCGCCGCCGACATTCTCGACGATCACCGCCTGGCCGAGCGCCGCCCCCATCTTGTCGGCAAGAATGCGTCCCGCAACATCGGTCGAGCCGCCCGGCGGGAACGGCACGATCAGCGTGATGGTGCGCGTCGGAAAATCCTGCGCCTGCGCGGGTGCAGGTCCAGCGCACAACGCCAGCGCGACCGCGGCGATAAAAATTCGCATTATCTTGCCCCTAGTAAAATTATTGTTGTCAGTATGGCCGACCCGGACTTGTCTGCACCGCGAACGTACCGCAGTCGATGGAGATGCCGCCCAATGCGGGCTCCTAATTGGCCGGCGGCATGCCCGGCAGCGCATAGACGATCGACTTTGCCGACTTCTCGCGCAGCGGAATGATCGCCTGATAGGCCGGCGAATTCCACCATGCCTTGAGATCATCCATGCTGTTGAACGCGAGGATCACGGTGCCTCCGGCCGGCGGCATCGAACTGTCAAGCGCCACGGCCGGTGCGCGGGCCAGCGTCTTGACGTGATACGGCGCCAGCGTGCCCGGCAACGCCGCAAGATACTGCTTCCAGCCGTCCTGATCGCTCACCTGCACATGGGCGATCAGATAGGCCGGCGCCGCCGCGGTCTGCGCGTGCAGCACCGCGCCGCCAACGCCGACCGCGGCCAACAGCGCCGCTGCCATCGCGATCTTCTTCATCGTGTCCTCCCCTTTTTCGTTCGATGCGAACATCATACGCCGGCCGTGTGACGCTTTACAGGTCTGCGTCGGCACCAACTTTCCTTCCCCCGGTGGCGCACTGCGCGTGGGGAGAAGGCAAGAGTTCCTCGTCATTGCGAGCGCTGGCGAAGCAATCCAGCGCTCAATGCAAGCCACCCTGGATTGCTGCGTCGCTTTGCTCCTCGCAATGACAAGCTTCTCCATTCTCGCGATGCGGTGTGCATCCGAGGCATGTCCGTCAGCGCGAGGAGAAGCGGCGAACCCTTCCGAACGTCGTCAGGGCAAGGAAAGCTTCGCGCTCTTCGCAACTGACGGATGGGCAAGAACGAAAAAGAAAGCAAGGAAGCGGAACGCCGAAAGACGCTGGTCGGGTAACCCTCCGCGACCTTTCGGTCGCGGCGCGCACCTTGCGGCGCGCTCGCCTGCCGGCGTTCCACCACGGCTCTTGCCAGAGGGACGTCAGTCCCAAAGGCTCAGCTTCAGGCCAGGCTTCCTGGGACTTGGATTCAACGGGCGTTATCCGTTGTCTCCTGTCCCAGTCCAGTGGCAGCACCCCACGCACCGGTCGTGATGCCGGCGAGCATGATGCCCGAAGCCGCCCGGGCGTGGCAGTGACGAGCCGCCACTCGCGGGAACCGCTCTCGCTCCGCCGTGCGGGGTCACCGCAAAGCGTCCTTGTACGAAAGCGAGAAGGGCGCCAAGACGCTTTTCCATTTGCAAAGTCAAGCATGAACCAAATTGCGGCAGCCGGTTTCGCTAAGTGCCTGTCGGATTAGCTTTTCGTTTGCCGCAGCAGATCATTTTGACCGATCTCGAAACACCACGCCTGCAAAAGGTCGGCGGCACTCCAGTTTAATTCGTAAACTTTGGGGCGCCGCGATATTTTGGTCGCTATTGGCAGCACAACAGATGAGGTGGATGGCTCCCGCTCACGGCATCTGGGTGCCAAAGTGTGAAGGCCATCAGGCGTTCACGAGCGAAATGGGAGCCATCCGCTATGCAGATTACCACGATCGGCCTCGACTTGGCCAAGAACGTTTTTCAGGTTCACGGTGTTGATGCGAGCGGTCAGGTCGTTGTCCGCAAGGCTCTGCGACGGGCGCAGATGCTGCCGTTCTTTGCCAAGTTGCCTTCGTGCCTGGTCGGGATCGAGGCGTGCGGCACGTCGCATCACTGGGCGCGTGAGCTGATCAAACTCGGCCACGAAGTGCGCCTGATGCCGCCGGCTTACGTCAAACCGTATGTGAAGCGAGGGAAATCCGACGCTGCCGATGCCGAAGCGGTTTGCGAAGCGGTAACGCGGCCGACGATGCGGTTTGTGCCGGTGAAGTCGCCTGAGCAGCAGGCGGCGCTGTCGATGCATCGCACGCGCGATCTGCTGGTCAAGCAGCGCACGCAGATGGTCAACATGATCCGAGGCTTGCTCGCTGAGTTTGGCATCGACATCGCCAAGGGGCTCGGACGGGCGCTGCTGATGGCGCGACGGATCGTCGATGGTGAAGCACCAGACGTTCCGATTGAAGCCGCGAGGATGGTCGGCATGCTGTCACAGCAGGCACTCGACATCGACGCTCGGCTTCGCCAAATCGATCGCGATCTGCTCGTTTGGCAACGTGGCAACGATGTCGCGCGGCGTCTCATGACGATCCCCGGCATCGGGCCGGTCGGAGCGACGGCGCTTGCCGCATCGGTCACCGACCCACATCAGTTCCGTTCGGGGCGGCAGTTCGCCGCCTGGTTGGGACTGACGCCACTTCAGAAGTCGAGCGGTGGCAAAGAGCGGCTCGGCCGCATCACTAAGATGGGCGACAAATACCTGCGTAAGCTGCTCATTGTCGGCATGACCTCACTTGTGAGCCGTGCAAAGTCCAGGCCCGAGAAGATCGATCCACGGTTAGCCAATCTACTCGCGCGAAAGCCCGTGCGGGTCGCAACCGTCGCGATGGCAAACAAGACAGCACGCACCATCTGGGCAATCATGACACGCGGCGAAATCTATCGTGCCGGCCACCGGCCGGTGCTGGCCGCATAAGTCAGGCAATGCACGAATAGCTGAAGAGGAGATCAGCTTCACGAGGTTGCGAGAGCGATGCGACGTGATGGCAAACCGGTCAGACCGGGAACAGGGACAACCCACCCAATGTCCAAGGCATCATAGCCTGCACAACAGAATCGGACCCTGTTCGCGGACTCCATCAGGGCCAGCAGTCTCAATCGACTGCATCAACAGGCCGGACAGAAGACTGCACCCGACCAATGCCACCGCGCCAATTTACCTCTTGCAATGCGGGAGCCATCCACAGAGGACATCGGGCGGCGTTGGGCCGGGAGCCCCTGGTAGCGATTGACCGGGAGCGGACTCCAGCGCACTGCCCCGCCGCCTGCTTGCCCAACTATGCCGAAACTCAAGCCATGCGGATCACGGTCGACGGCAGGCCTTCCGGCTTGGGGTTGTCGGCGCATTTGTCAACTGGTTGCGCCCATGCGTTTTGGCGCAATAGAGCGCGGCATCGGCGTCTTCGAGTCGCGCGGCAAGTGTCTCCTCGGCATTCACGCTCGCTGATACGCCGCCGCTCACCGTCGCATCAACCTGATGGTTCCGGACGAACCGGCAGTACTTTTGCAAAAGATCGCAGATCCGCTCAGCGCCGGAGCGCAGCAGCTCGATGCTCGATCCCGGCAACACGACGGCAAATTCTTCACCGCCGATGCGACCGAATACGTCAATTCGGCACCAGCGCGGCGGTGGTTATGTTCAGCCTAAAACCGCCGCGCCACATCACAACTCTACTACGAGCAACCAATTCGCGACGATCGCTCTATGTCGGCTTTTCCCAAAGCGACCGTCAGCCGCGGACATGTCGGCGCGCTTCAAATCAATCCATACCCTGCCAAACGATACTTATGAACTTGGCGCCGAGTTCTTGGTTTAGTCGCCAGACCACTTTGTATTTGCTCTCCTGGGTGACGCGGTGACCGGTGAGGACCAGCACGAACTCATCGGGCACCTCGAACCCGTCAACGCGGAGCCGCACGCCGCTATCGGAGATGTCCATGACAACACACTCGCGCGGTAGCGCGCCGTCGCCGAGTTGGATCCTCGCCGCACGGTAGAGCGGGCGGCGCGGCTACCGGCGCCTCTCCTGGGGCGGCAGCGCAAGCATCCCCTGGCTCCGTGTTGCGGACGTGATTTCAGAGATAGCGACCACACCCTTCCTTAAAACAACTACCCTTATGACAATTGCACGCAGCTTAACGCCGGCGCTCGGATTTTCCTGGCATTTGCCTGAATTTGGCGCGCTGTTCCACCCGGTCAATGACAGATCGATTTAGCCGATGGGAGTAAGGGGGCAGCGGCAACAGTCCCACGATGCTGCCGGGGTTCGGCAATAGCGGCGGCACCGGCAAGGTGACGATTACCACGGGCTCAAACTGTAACGGCAACGGTCTGACTAAATCCAACAGCACTCGTGCGATCGATCTTTTAGCCCGGAGGACTGCTTTTTCGCCAATTCGACGACACTCTATGTCGCCGATAGCGGCGATCCGAAGAACAACTCCAATGGGGATGACGCCACGTCAAAAACCAACATCGGCGACGGCGGCTTGCAGAAATGGACATTCAACGGCACAGACTGTGCTCGCCTATAGCCGCCCCGCCCAGCGGCGTTATGAAGGTAGCGCTTGCTTTGCCCGTGTGCGATAAAAGCTCAGTATTTCCTCGGCGGTCTCAATCTTAAGCTCGCCGGTACGCCATTATGGATCTTTCCGCATCATTAATTATCGTATGGCCTTTTCCACGCAGCAGCAGGATCCTGCGTAATTCCGAAACAGACAAATCTGCGGCGCGCGCCAAGACCAGAAACGTCTCGACACTCTTTTGTCCAATCGCCCGATCGACGAAGTCAATTGGCATTTTCGATAATGTGGCGATAGCCGATGACACAGCGTCAAGATCATTTGCTGCCAACCTGTTGTCGATCTCGGCAGCGGTTTCGCCCCCTGAAGCAGACTTTGCAGGCGCGGGCCATTGCGAATGCTTAGCTGCTTCGGCCGTAATGTCCTCAGCAACTTCCGCAACGACATCTCGGATTACCTCGTTAGCTTGCGGACGAGCTGCGGTAAGCGTGGCGCGAAAACGGTCTGTGACGCCTTTGCAACCAGCTGACGAAACAAATGGCGCGGCATCTCGGCGCGCGATCCAACACAGACCGCTAGCTCACCGTCGCCCTCGGACCGCTCCACAACAACTGAAAATCCGATGCCAGACAGCTTTGCCCCTTTGTTGCTAACAGTTCTCAGAAGGACCCGGCGGTCCCACGCCTGACCAGTACATCGGTGACTGACTGATTGAGAACAGGACGCCCAAGCTATCGCCAGCAAATGATCTTGGCTTTTCTGACTGGCGTTTTCTGCAAGGTCTTCATCTGTCAACCGTTCGGATTGCGCCAGGACCGGCGTCGCAACCTAGTCGCATCGTCAAATGCAAGCCTTCGGATGGTTCTCGGCGGTGCGTTGCGAATCGGAGCGAGCGAACCGCCATGATGGCGCGCGCCGCGACCTGGATTTCGATCGTCATACAGTAAGTAGCTCGTCGAATACCTCGACTTCTGCGTCGGATATTTTTGACGACTGAGTAGCGAATAGCTCATAATCCCCTTCGAAATCAGTGCGCACCGACTTGCCGATCTGCCCGCGATTGCACTTTCGAGTTGCTCAATTACAAAATCAAGCGGAATCATTTTCAGCAATCAAAAAAGAAGCCCTTCTGGGCTCATGCGGGTCTAAGGTTATCTCCCGCGGGTAAATATTGCCTTTAGGATCTGGTAAGCCTAATAAAACCTGGCTTCTGGCCGATTTTTTTGCGGCGCCGAAAATATTAGCCCTGCGGGGTGACGGTATCGTTCGAACTCAAGGCTTGAACGGGGCAGAAATCCAATTGGGCCCACACCAGTATGCGCCGTTAGAACCGTGGTTCGACAAGTGGAAGCCCGACGATTTTGAGCGTGTGGATTAGAGCTTCCGAATTGAGCCTTCGGGGCCGCTATTGGCCCCGGAGTGGCCGGACCGACTGTACGCCTTCTGTCCGTTCTAAAGGGTGTACGAACGGACATCTCAATTCGACGTTGCCGTGGCAGTTTGTGACTTCGATGGCCGAGGGCCCAAAATTCCGCCATGGGATTCAACAAGCGCCGGATGGAGAGTGAACGGGCGGCGGCTGCTCCAGGAAGCCGAGGCGCGCCGCGCGCTTGGTCCGCAGATCCTGGCGGACGCCGAACACCTGGTCACGACGTGGAACGCGCGGCAGGAGCAACACATGCCGATGCTGTTCTCGCCGACGATCGGCGCGGCCATTAAGGCGCGCTATTGGTTTCTGTGGGTGCGCTGCCCCGCTGTGCCGAACCACGACCGTCGATTGACCTGGGCACAATCGATCGTCACCCGGACGCCGCAGTCACCAGCCTCATTCCGGCCCTGTCGTGCCGATAGTGCCGGCCGAACGCGCCGTTCGCCGAACTTTTGAAGCTGGCGACATCGAGCGTTGCCGACGACCTCGACGCGTTGGGCAACCGAACATTGATCGGTGAATAGCCGGCGATGTGCGTCGCGAGCAGGCGGCGCCGGGCCGTTCGCTGCCCGGCGCTTTTTTTAGGTTGGCGAGATTATGGCTCGGTCTAGCGCCTCGATCAGCGTCTGCAATTTCACAAAGTTCTCACGCATCTCTTCGGTCTGACCGCGATTGTAAGGTCCGACGATGCTGCCCGCGATTTCGCAGCGCGCTTTCACGGCCGCCTCTCTCGCTGCCTTAAGTACCCGAATATTGTCATTAGCTTCGCTCAATTTTTCCTCCCGCATAACAATTATTCTGCAGAATATAAGACGCCCTCAAGCTGCAGGACTAGCATCAGCGATGCGCTAATATCTCTCACGTCGGCCCCCTTGGACGCTTCGTTCATTTGCCATTCGATGTGATTCCACGTTGATTACCTACGGCGCTCCTTCGGAAGGTCACTGATCAGCTTGCGCACGTCCGCCAGCGTCTTGAGCGTCATCACCTGCTGGATCGTGATCGGCCGGGGCGGGGGGCGTCGACCAAGTCGTTTTGGTCATCAGATCAGTCGTAAACCCCATCGCCTTTGCCGAAGCGGCGCGATAACATTACGAGCCCCGAGCGGTTATCGGAATTGCCGGAATTTAAAGTGCCGCGGTCAGGGCAATATCGCACTTTCTTTGAAACATCACTCCGATGCGAGGACATGTGTCATGCATTTTTGTCTCACAGGTCAGTACACGGCTCAGGCTATCAAGGGCATGATGGCAAATCCCACGGCCAATCGGACCGAGGCGGTGAAGAAAATGCTCGAAGCAGTCGGCGGCAAACTAATCTCCATGTACGGCATGCCCGCGGAGGGTCCCGGCGTGCTGACGATCGTCGACGTGCCCGACCCTGGGGTAGCGGCGGCGCTCTCGGCCGTCGTCATTGCCGAAGGCGTGCTTCACAACGTACAAGTTTTGCGGCTGCTGACCATGGAGGAAGTGGCTCACGTTCGGCAGACCGCCGCCAAGGCCAAAGCTGCTTACGTGGCACCCGGCCATTAACGCGATACGGGGTTTGCGGTCACTACCCGTCATCGCCGTTTCAAAAAAGGGGGGCTCGGACCAAAAGTCCCAGCCCTTTTTCCCTGCATACGTTACTGAGTTGCGCAGTGCCGGGCTCGGTCCGCGCAGAAAGTACGGTGCGCGTTTATCGCATTTCAGCCTCGCGGCGCCTTTCTGTCTGCCTTCATGTTGCGCCGCATGAGTCTCCTCCTGGCCCATCGCATTATTTCGCTGCGGCGCGGCAATTCGGTTGCTTTTGAAATAAAGCGGACATATGGCCGGGCTTTTTGAGTACACTGACTAACTCCTTTCAAATCCAATATGCTGGCGCAACACCCCGGCAAGCGGCGCAGATAATTGTTCCGACTGGGGGGCCGCAGGGAGAAAATATGGGCGGAAAAATCCCCGTCATCGCAGTTGCGTTTGCAATTGCGCTTGGCCTGTTTTCGCCTTCGCTCGCGCAAGATGGACCATATCCGAGCCGCACGGTGCGGCTCTTGGTATCCTCAGCCCCGGGCGGCAATCCCGATATCCTTGGACGACTCCTGGCCGACCGGATGAGCCGGGATTTCGGTCAGGCCGTCGTGGTCGAAAACGTTCAGGGTGCGGGGACCGCGATGGTCGCGCTGACGACCGCCAAGGCGGCGCCCGATGGCTACACCTTGATGCTCGGTGACACCGGCAATATGGCGATCATCCCCGCGCTCAATCCGAATATTGGCTACGATCCGGTCAAGGATTTCACGCCGATCACGGCGCTTGCGGCAGTACCGACCATCCTCGTCGCAAATCCGCAGCTGCCAGCAGCCACACTTTCTGATTTTATTGCACTCGCAAAAAGGGAACCCGGCAAAATAACGTATGGCTCGGGCGGCGTCGGATCGATCCATCATCTAACGATGGCGATTTTTGCCGACCAGACCGGCATCGATGTGCTTCACGTGCCTTATCGCGCCGGCACGGCGATGGTGAACGGCCTCCTCACCGGCGAAATCCAGGTCGGTTGGTCCGGCATTCCCAATGTCATTTCTGGCATCGCCAGCGGTCAATTGCGAAGCTATTGCATCAGCGTGCTGCAGCGGTCGCCATCGGAGCCAACAATTCCGACTTGCGATGAACTCGGCATCAAAGGTTTCGACGCGGCGGCCGTGTTGGGATTTTACGGGCCGGCGGGAATCGCGCCGCAAGCGGTTACGCGCCTCGCGACCGAAGCGGCAAAGATTATGCGCGAGCCGGCAATGACAGCACGCATGGACCAGCTCGGCATGCTGATGCGCGAGAATGGCACCGCAAGTTACGTCGAATTCAGAAAGCAGGATGCCGAGCGTTACGCCAACATCGTTCACAAGCTCAATCTGCACGTCAATTAGGGACGATGATCCATGCCGCCAGCAAATAAAGCCGAAGACTTGAACCTTCTTCGCGTCGATCAGGTCGGAAGCCTGGTGGTTCCGGCAGATTTGGCAGCAGCATCGGACCGGCGTCAGCGCGGCGAGATGTCCGAAGGCGAACTGCGCGAAACCGAAGACAAGGCCATCCGCGCGGTCATGCGCAAACAGGAACAGGTCGGACTGCCGATCCTGACCGACGGCGAATTCCGCCGCCGCAATTTTCAGGACAGTTTCGGCAATGCTGTTTCGGGATACGATACGCCCTCGCTCACGGGCGCGGCTTTCCGCGACCCGAAGACGTGGCGCGACCCGAACAATCCTGGCAACCGCACCGAACCGAATTACGAGGCCGCCGGCCCGGCGATTGCCACCCGCCGCGCCACGACCGAGCGGTTGAAACTGAAAAAGAACGTCGTGCTTGATGAGTACAAAGCCGCCGCCGCGATGACCCAGCGTCCGGTCAAGGTATCGCTGATCGGGCCGGACCGGATCGCGCAGCGTTTCGCCTGGGAGAAATCAAAGGCGGTCTATAGCGGTCTCGACGAATTCATCGCCGACGTGGTCGCGATCCAGCGCAAGATGATCCAGGAACTGGTGGATGCGGGCTGCCGCTATGTGCACATGGACGCGCCGGGTTTCACCGCCTACGTCGACAAGGTCTCGCTCGAACGCATGAAGGCCCGCGGCGAGGACCCGGAACAGAATCTCGATCGGGCGATCCGGGCCGAAAACGCGGTGATCGAGGGTTTCCCGGCGTGACTTTCGGCCTGCATATCTGCCGCGGCAATCCGCGCGGCGTCGACTCGAGCGGCAAGGTGCAGGCGCAATGGCACCGCGAGGGCCACTACGACAGCATCGCGGAAAAGCTGTTCGGCCAGTTGAAGCACCAGCGGCTGCTTCTGGAATACGACAGCGAACGCGCCGGGAGCTTCGATGTGCTGCGCTTTGTCCGCAAGGGCACCGTGGCGGTGCTGGGCGTGGTGACAACCAAATCCGAAGAGATCGAACAGGTGGACGCCATGAAGCGGCGCGTCGAGATGGCGGCAAAATATCTTCCTATCGAACAGCTCGCGGTCAGCCCGCAATGCGGCTTCAGCAGCGGGATTGGTGTTCCGCAACTGTCAGAGGACGCCGAGTGGGGGAAATTCGAAATTTTGATCAAGACGGCGGAGGCCGTCTGGGGGCATGTGTGAATGTTTTCCGAATTTGTGCGGGGCGCTCTAATCCGCTCGTCCCCGCCAAAGCGGGGACCCAGCGCAAAATTTCTGGATTCCCGCTTGCGCGGGAATGAGCGGAGTTGGTTGTTGGCCGTTTGCGAAAGCATTGCGCGCTCCTTCTCCCCGCGTGCGGGGAGAAGGTTGGGATGAGGGGGCGTGTCCGCTACCTGAGCCCTCGTGAGTTGCCCTTCCAGCTCAGACTTGCGGGCAGGCCCCCTCACCCTCGCTGCGCTCGACCTCTCCCCGCACGCGGGGAGAGGATGCCGCGCCAATGAAATCGAGATGGCCGGGACAGGCCCGGCCATGACTCTAAAATTCACGCCATGAGCCGCAATCTTTCCCAACCCACTCGGCTATGATCCAAAATTCACAAGGGAACCGCGATGCCCCTCGTTCTTTTTGGCGGCTTAAGACCCTTCAGCCGCAAAGCAGCGGTGCGCGACGTTTTCTCGGGTGTGACCCTTGCGGCGATGGATATCCCGCAGGTGCTGGGTTATGCGCGCATCGCCGGCACGCCGCTCGTGGCAGGACTTTACACCGTGCTGCTGCCGCTCGTCGCGTTCGCGGTGTTCGGTTCATCCCGCCATCTGATCGTGGCTGCGGATTCGGCCACGGCCGTCATCTTTTCCAGTCCGCTGTCCAAGATGGCCGCGCCCGCCAGCGCGCAGTACATGGCGCTGGTCGGCATGGTGGCGCTGCTGACCGCAGGCTTTCTGCTTTTGGCGCGAATCTTCAAGCTGGGATTCCTCGCCGATTTCCTCTCGCGTACGGTGCTGGTCGGCTTTCTCACCGGCGTCGGATTTCAGGTCGGCATAGCGATGCTGGGTGACATGTTCGGTATCACGGCCGGCTCGCGCCACACGCTGGTTCAGGCGTGGGAAATCCTGCAGGGCTTGCCACAGTCCAGCCTTCCGACATTTGCGTTATCGGCGATCGTGGCGGGCAGCATCTTGCTTGGCAAGCGCGTAGCCCCGTCGGTACCGCTGTCATTCGTAGCGGTGGTCGGAGCGATCGCGGCAAGCGCGGCATTCCACTTCGCCGACCGAGGCATCGCGGTCATCGGTCCGGTGCCCGGCGGGCTTCCGCCGATCGGCCTGCCCGACGTGAGCTGGAGCGACGCCTTGGCGCTGCTGCCGGTCGCCGCTTCGTGCTTCGTCATGATCATCGCGCAAAGCGCCGCAACATCGCGCGTATTCGCGCTGCGTTATCGTGAAAACGTTGACGAGAACGCGGATATCCTCGGGCTGTCGGCCGCGAATGCCGCCGCCGCATTGAGCGGGGCGTTTGTGGTCAACGGCAGCCCGACCCAGACCGCGATGGCGGAGCGCGCGGGCGCGCGCAGCCAGGTTGCGCAACTGGTGTTCGCGGCGGCCGTGCTGCTGGTGCTGCTGTTCCTCACCGGTCCGCTGCAGTACCTGCCGCGCTGCGTGTTGGCCAGCATCGTGTTCACGATCGCGGTCGGGATGATCGACGTTCCCGGTCTGCGCGCCATTCGCCGCGAAAGCCCGGGCGAGTTTTATCTTGCCGTCATCACCGCAGCGGCCGTTGTCGTGATCGGCGTCGAGCAAGGCATCCTGCTGGCAATCGCGCTGTCGCTTTTTCGCCACGTGCGCCACAGTTACAGCCCGCACACCATGATGCTGGCGCCGAACCCAGCCGGCGAATGGGTGGCGACGCCCGCCACGCCGGGCAAGGAGACCGAACCAGGACTTATTGTCTATCGCTTCGGTTCCGATTTGTTTTATGCAAACGCCCACCGCTTTACCGAGGAGGTACGCGCCCTCGTGGCCCACGCGCCGACGCCGGTCCGCTGGTTCGTCGTCGATGCCGGACCGATCGAAGATATAGACTTCTCCGCCGCACAGACCGTGCGCGACTTGCTCGCCGATCTGGCGCGCCAAAATGTCGGCGTCGTATTCGCGCGTGTCAGCTCCTATCTGCGATCCGACATGGACCGGCACTGCATCACGCCGGCTATCGGCGAGGCGCGCATTTTCACGACACTCCACGAAGCCCTGACGGCGGTACACAGCGGCGTGCTTCGGGAGAAGGTAGAGTTGTGAGAAATATCGCAATGCAAGTGCGGGGGAACGCACCGCCGCGTCATGCCCGCACTTGTTGCGGGCATCCACACTTTGCTTTGTCATCGTCCGCGCAGGCGGACGATCCAGTAATCACCGGAGTCGCAGGTGAATACTGGATGCTCCGCCTTCGCGGAGCATGACAGTACGGATCGTCATTGCGAGGAGCGCAAGCGACGAAGCAATCCAGGGGCCGCTTGCATTGAGCGCTGGATTGCTTCGCTGCGCTCGCAATGACGATACGCGTCATGCCCGCATGTTGCGGGCCCCCAAGTCTTGCTCTGTGTCGAACACCGAAAGACGTGGATGGCCGGGACAAGCCCGGCCATGACAAACATGTAGGGTGGGTTTGGAGCATGCCCCAGGATTTTCTTACTGTTGGCAACTGATCGCGAAGCTTAGCCCACGCCAAAATGCAAATGCTTATTTTTAGCGCTTCTTTCTAAACAAGCTGACGATGTTTTCGAGAGCGGGTGGAAGCGGCAGGGGACTGTCAGGAATGTTGTGTGTGAGGCCATAGTGATGGAAGGCAAGGGAGCATCATATGGCAATCGAGAAAGACGTACTGGATCGGCTACTGGATGGCCGCGATCCGAAGGATGTATTCAATAAAGACGGGTTGGTCGACGAGCTGAAGAAGGCGCTCTCCGAGCGGATTTTGAATACCGAGCTCGACGAGCATCTGGACGATGACAGCGTTGAGGGCAAGTCCAATCACCGCAACGGCTATTCTAAGAAGTCGGTACTGACCGGCACTTCGAAGATGACGCTATCGGTGCCGCGTGATCGGGCCGGAACATTCGATCCGAAGCTGATTGCCAAATACCAACGTCGGTTTCCGGATTTCGACGACAAGATCATCTCGATGTATGCGCGGGGGATGACGGTCCGCGAGATCCGTGGCCATCTCGAGGAACTCTACGGCATCGACGTTTCACCCGACCTGATCTCGGCGGTTACCGACGCGGTGCTGGACGAGGTTGCGGAATGGCAGAACCGGCCCCTCGATATCTGCTACCCGCTAGTGTTCTTCGATGCCATTCGGGTCAAGGTCCGCGATGAAGGCTTCGTGCGCAATAAGGCGATCTACATCGCGCTGGGTGTTCTACCCGACGGCACTAAGGAGATTCTTGGCATCTGGATCGAACAGACCGAGGGCGCCAAATTCTGGCTACGCGTCGTCAACGAGTTGAAGAGCCGCGGGGTTCAGGACATTCTCATCGCCGTGGTCGACGGCCTGAAGGGTTTTCCCGAGGCCATTAATGCCGTTTTCCCACAGACAATCGTTCAAACCTGCATCGTCCACCTGATCCGCCATTCCATGGATTTTGCCTCCTGGAAGGATCGCAAGAGCTTGGTGCAGGCGTTGCGGACTGTCTATCGTGCTGCCGATGCTGCTGCTGGCCAGGCCGCGCTCGACGCCTTTGCGCAAGGTCCCTGGGGCGCAAAGTATCCGGCAATCGCGCAGAGCTGGCGCCGCAATTGGGAGCTCGTGATACCATTCTTCGCTTTCCCCGAAGGCGTGCGACGAATTATCTACACCACAAATGCCATCGAGGCGCTGAACTCGAAGCTGCGCCGCGCTGTCAGAACCAGAGGACACTTTCCCTCTGACGACGCCGCGACGAAGCTGCTATATTTGGTTTTGAACCATGCCGCTGCGGAATGGAAACGACCGCCGCGTGAGTGGGCCGAGGCGAAGACTCAATTCGCCGTCATGTTCAACGAGCGGTTCGTGAACTCATGACGGATAACCGGTCTCACACAGAAATACTGACAGTCCCAGCGGCAGTGATATGCCGGCCATATTCAGCGCGATTAAGAACTCACGAAGTGCTTCTTCAAATTGTAATAGCGATGCGGCCTCGTGGGCCTCTACCACGTAGACTTCTCAGTTCTCGGCCTTTTCCATCCTCATGCTCACTCAAATCAACTATCAACGGAATTGGATCGTTTGGATCGTCAATGCAGTGAAGTTCGTGAACTCCTCGCGCTAAAAACTGAACATCCTCCGCCGTCAGGGGCTGACCTTTTCGTGCATTAATTAGCACCGCGTAGGCACGACCTTCGTGAAACCAAATTCCCTTTATGCTGGGCCTGAACCAAAACCCGAGAACGTATTTCGGCGTTACAGGCTCGGGATACCAAGTGCCCTTGGCACCGAATATTTTGCATAACAGACGAACCACATCCCGAATGGTTTCGTTCTTCCAACTGTCGCCGTAAGACCTAAAGGTATTGATGATGTACGTTTCGGTGGCAAAGCCGCGAACTATCATCCCCACGCGCGGCCATATCGCCCCGTACGACATGAAGCCACCACCGCTAAGCCGCTCCCCAAGTCCAAGCGCCGTACGATCGGCCCGTATATTCAAAACTGACGGGTCTGCGAACTTAGGAAAATCCAGCAATTCAAAGTACTTGCCACGCGCCGCCATACGGATTCCTCCGCTGAAAGTCACGAATCAACAAATCTACATGTTGGACCAAATTTAGGACGACCCACAAGCTAATGGAGCCGAATTTTGGACCTTTCCCCGGAAAAATAATCGCGAATGAGATCATTCGGGATTCGAGGACTTAAGCGGTTATCATTGGCCCATGCGGTGTAGATGACGTGCCAAGGCCCTCCAATTTCATGAGAAAGACCCACCAACTCACTGGTCGTGTAGTGAGCATAGCTTTCAAAAACAGATGTAATAGTTTCCGCGTCCGCGCGCGTGATCTCGTGAAATGAAACGGGCTTTTTTTGGCCCGATGCATAATCCAAATGTTCCGCCAAGCCGGGTATATTCTTTTCTCCGAACATCTTAAAAGTATCAAATACGGGTTTGATAACAGGCCCTAATTTCCAAGCTTCGAAGTGGTTGCGCACTAGGCCATCAGCCCGGCTGGTCAACGCCCAGCCGTGAATAAAATACAGTAACTTGTTCAGACGCAAATTTGTAAGACCGTACGTTCCGGCGTCATATCGCGTCAGCAAAAAATTGCAGATTTTCCGAGCTTCATACATGGCTTCCGCCCGAAAATCACACCGGCAAATTATCGTGCTTTCGTCCCGGCATCTCCACCGTCTTCCCGCGCAGCATCGCCAGCGCACGGGCGATGCGCGGGCGCGTTGCGCTCGGCATGATCACGTCGTCGATATAGCCGCGCTCGGCGGCGATGAAGGGCGACAGGAATCGCTCCTCGTATTCCTTGGTGCGCGCGGCGATTTTTTCGGCGTCGCCGATATCGGCGCGGAAGATGATCTCGACCGCGCCTTTGGCGCCCATCACCGCGATCTGCGCGGTCGGCCAGGCGTAATTGACGTCGCCGCCGATGTGCTTTGACGCCATCACGTCGTAGGCGCCGCCGAAGGCCTTGCGGGTGATCACGGTGACGAGCGGCACCGTGGCCTGCGAATAGGCGAACAAAAGTTTGGCGCCGTGCTTGATCAGGCCGCCGTATTCCTGCGCGGTGCCGGGCAAGAATCCGGGCACGTCGACGAAGGTGACGATCGGGATGTTGAAGGCGTCGCAGAAGCGCACGAAGCGCGCCGCCTTGCGGCTGGCGTCAGAAGTCGAGCACGCCGGCGAGCACCATCGGCTGGTTGGCGACGAAGCCCACGGTGCGGCCGGCGATGCGGCCGAAGCCGATGACGATGTTGCGGGCGAAGGTTTCCGACAGTTCGAAGAAATCGCCCTCGTCGACGACCTTCGCGATCAGTTCCTTGATGTCATAGGGCTTGTTCGGATTGTCGGGCACCAAAGTGTCGAGCGAAGCATCGGTACGTTCGGCATCGTCGAACGACGGCCATTCCGGCGCGCCTGCGGAAAAATTCGGCGGTAGGAAATCGATCAGCCGACGCATCTGCAACAGGCACTCGACGTCGTTGTCATAGGCGCCGTCGGCGATCGAGGATTTGGTGGCATGCACCGACGCGCCGCCGAGCTCTTCGGCGGTGACGATCTCGTTGGTCACCGTCTTCACCACGTCGGGCCCGGTGACGAACATGTAGCTGGTGTCGCGCACCATGAAGATGAAATCGGTCATCGCCGGCGAATAGACGTCGCCGCCAGCGCACGGGCCCATGATTACGGAAATCTGCGGAATGACGCCCGAGGCGAGCACGTTGCGCTTGAACACCTCGCCATAGCCGCCGAGCGAAGCGACGCCCTCCTGGATGCGGGCGCCGCCGGCATCGAACAGCCCGACGATCGGCGCGCGGGCGCGCATCGCCATGTCCTGGATCTTGATGATCTTTTGCGCGTGGGTCTCCGACAGCGCGCCGCCGAACACCGTGAAATCCTTGGCGAAGGCGAAGACGCTGCGGCCATTGACGGTGCCCCAGCCGGTGACGACGCCGTCGCCGGCGATGTGCGACTTCTCCATGCCGAAATCGTGGGAGCGGTGCTCGACGAACATGTCGAGCTCCTGGAACGAGTCGCGGTCCATCAGGAGCTCGACGCGCTCGCGCGCGGTGAGCTTGCCGCGCCGATGCTGCGCCTCGATGCGGCGGGCGCCGCCGCCGGCGCGCGCGCTCTCGCGGCGTTCTTCGAGCTTGTCGAGAATGTCTTTCATGGCGTGTTTCTGGTCCGCTTGTGTCGGCCCCCGGCCGGCCGGACTCTTATGGGGGATTTCATAGCAAGGGCCGGGCCGGGCGTCACGCGCGGGCGGCTCGCTGCTCCCCTCCCCCTTGTGGGGAGGGGCTGGGGGTGGGGGTCGGGAGGGCTTTGCGAATGCGTCCACGTTAGCGCCCGGCCTCACGACCCCCACCCTGCCCTCCCCACAAGGGGGAGGGTTCAAGTCTGAGGGGGCTGATGCTTCTTTGATGGCCGCCACTATGCCGGCGTAGCCGGTGCAGCGGCAGAGGTGGCCGCTCAAAACCTCGCGGATTTCGCCGTCGGAGGGGTGCGGATTGCGGGCGAGGAAGTCGGTGAACGACATCAGGATGCCGGGCGTGCAGAAGCCGCATTGCAGGCCGTGGTTGTTGCGCATCGCCTGTTGCAGCGGGTTGAGCGTGCCGTCGGCGGCGGCGAGCGATTCCACCGTTCGCACCTCGCGGCCTTCGGCCTGCACCGCGAGCGTGAGACACGAGCGCTGCGCGACGCCGTCGATCAACACCGTGCAGGAGCCGCAGACGCCATGCTCGCAGCCGACGTGGGTGCCGGTGGCGCCGAGGCCGTGGCGCAGGAAATCGCTCAAGAGCAGGCGCGACTCGGCCTCGGCCGCGAGCTTGCGGCCATTGAGCGTGAGCGCAATCCGCACCCGCTCGGTTTTGTTCACCCGGCGCATCAGCGGTTCACCCTGTCGGCCTCGGCCACCGCGAGCGGCGCCAGATTGCGGAACAGGTCGCGGCGCAGCGCCGCCGACGCGTGCAAATCCTCATAGCCTTCGAGCTCGTCCGCCCAGGCATCGACAGCCGCGGCGACGCCGTCGATCGGAATCTTGCGCACCATCGGCCGGCCGGCCATGCCGCCGACGCCAAGCCGCACCGAATTTTTGTCCCGCACCACGGCCGCGACCGCGACCATGGCGAAATCGCCGTGACGCCGCGCCACTTCGCGAAAGGCGGCACCCTGCCCCGCCGCGACCGGAAACCTCGCCGCGGTGATCAGCTCGTCCGCTTCGCGCGCGGTCGTCAGCATGTCCTGCTGAAAGTCGTTCGCCGCGAGGATACGGACGCCGCGCCGCGAGCGCAGCACCACATCGCCGCCGAGCACGGCCAGCGCCAGCGGCAATTCCGAACTCGGATCGGCATGCGCCAGCGATCCGCAGACGGTGCCCTTGTTGCGGGTCTGGAAATGGCCGACGAACGGCAGCGCGGCGGCGAGGAGCGGCAGCTTGTCCGCAAGTTGCGGCCACGCCAAGAGCTTGTTCTGCGTCACCGCGGCGCCGATCTCGATCTTGCCGTCGGCTTCGCGGATGACGTCGAGTTCCGCGACGCGGGAAATGTCGATCAGCACGGCGGGTTCGATCAGCCGCAGATTAAGCATCGGCACTAGCGACTGGCCGCCGGCAAGAATGCGCGCGTCGTCGCCGTATTCGGCGAGCAGTGCCAGCACCTCCTCGACCGTATCGGGCCGCACATAGTCGAAGGGACGCGGCTTCATGGGTCGCTCCTCCCCTCCCCCTTGTGGGGAGGGGATGGGGGTGGGGGTCGCGCGGCAAGGTGAATGCGTCACCGCCCAGACACGGCCGCACCACCCCCCTCCCCAACCCTCCCCCGCAAGGGGGGAGGGAGCGCGCCGAGATCTTCGCTGCGTTTCTAAAAATGAACGTCATTCCTTGCCGCCTTCCAGCATGGCGTGGATGCGGCGCGGCGTCGCCGGAAGCTCCACCTCCTCGACACCGAGCGCATCGGCGATCGCATTGGCGATGCAGACCGGTGTCGACATGCAATTACCTTCAGCCAGCCCCTTGGCGCCGAGCGGCGTGAACGGCGACGGCGATTTAAAATGCAGAATCTCGACTTCGGGGATCTCGCTCACCGTCGGCACCAGATAATCGGCGAAGGTGCCGCTTAGGAACGCGCCTTCGTCGTTGTAGCAAAACTCCTCATACAGCGCGGCAGCGACACCTTGCGCGAAGGCGCCGCGGATCTGGCCGTCGGCGATCATCGGATTAAGAATGCGGCCGGCGTCGTGCATCGTCACGTAACGATCGACGCGCGCGTGATAGCTCACCGGATCGATCTCGACGCCGCACATGTCGAAGACGAAGCCGTAGGTCAGCGAGGTGTTGATGCGATCGTCGCTCGTCGGCGGTTCGAGTTCCGGCGGCGACCAGATGCCGGTTTCGCTCAAGGCCGGCGCCATGCTGTCGGGCAGCATCACCGGCGACCAGTGCGAGGTCGCGGCGACCCTGCCGAACGGCAGCGCGTTGTCGGGATTGGAGCGGCTGCGGATCTTGCCGCCGGCAAGCTCGACGTCTTCGGGCAGGACATTGAGCTGCTTGGCGGCGATGCCTTTGAGCTTGTCGCGCATCTGCGCCGCGGCCATGTGTGCCGCGACTGCGGTGCCCGACGCAAAGCGGCTCGAATAGGTACCGGCCGCGATCGACCATTGGTCTTTCGCAGTGTCCAGCTCCAGCACCACTTCGACATCATCGGGCCCAAGACCCAATTCGCGCGAGACGATCTGCGCCAGCACCGTCTCGTGGCTCTGGCCCTGCACGGTGACATCGGCGGTGACCGACACCGCGCCGAGCGGATCGATGTTGACGGTCGCCATCGACACCGCGCCGTTTTTCGGGCCGGCCTTTTCGCGCGCCTGCGCCGTCATCAAGGTCGACAGATAGCCCATATTCGACATCGCCGGCTCAACCACCACGGCAAAGCCGATGCCGTATTTTCGCCCGGCGGCGCGCGCCGCATCGCGGCGGCGGCGTAGTTCGTCGAGCCGGCCGCTGCCGAGCGCGATCTCGATCGCGCGGGCATAATCGCCGGAATCGTACAGCGCGCCGGCCGCAGTTTTGTATGGGAATTTTGCCGCCGGAATCAGATTGCGCCGGATCACGTCAAGCGGATCGATTTTCAGCTCGACCGCGATGCGCTGCATCAGGCGTTCCAGCGCCAGGTAAAGCTGCGGGCCGCCAAAACCGCGAATGAGGCTTGCCGGCATTTTGTTGGTGAGGACGACGCGATTTTTCACATCGACATTGGCAATGTCGTAGGCGCCGGTCACCGCGCCGTGCATACGGTAAAGCGGTCCCGGCATCGGCGCACGCAGGAACGCGCCGTAATCCTCGAGCTGATCGAGCTTGAGCGCCAGGATGCGGCCCTCTTTGGTGACCGCGGCTTCGATCCCGGTGACGCGGTTCGGCCCAGAGCTTGCGGACACCAGGTGCTCGATGCGGTCCTCGACCCATTTCACCGGCCGGCCGGTGATGCGCGCGGCGAGCGCCATCAGCACCACATAAGGAAACACCGAAAGTTTTATGCCGAAGCTGCCGCCGGAATCCGGCGGAATGCGCAGCCGCAATTTCGGCCCGGCGACCCGCAGCGACCGCGCCATCACCGGATGCATCGAAAACGGGCCCTGAAAATTCGCCAGCACATCGTAACTGCCTTTGGCGGCATTGTGCTGCGCGACCACGACGTAACATTCGATCGGCGTGAATGACAGCCGCGGGAACGTCGTCGTCATGGTTATACGGCGGTCAGCGCGGGCGAACGCCGCCGCCGTGTCGCCATAGGAGAATTCGCGCACCGAGACTTCGTTGGTTTTGGCTTCCGGATGCACCAGCGGCGCCGAACTCTCGCACGCCTTGAGCGGATCGATCACCGCTTCGAGCGGCGCGTATTCGATCTCGACCAGCTCGGCGGCATCCTCGGCGACATAGCGGCTTTCGGCGACGACCAGCGCCACCGGCTCGCCAACATAGCGCACGCGCCCGACGGCGAGCGACCATTGCTGCACCGGCGTTTTCACCGCAGCGAGGAACGGATCGGACACCTTGCGGACATCCTCGCCGGTGATGACCGCCCAGACGCCGTCGTGCGCCAGCGCCGCCGCCGCATCGATGCGGGAGATTTCGGCGTGCGCATGCGGCGAGCGGATGACGTGGGCATGCAAGGTGCCGACCGCAATCGGCAGATCATCGGCATAGCGGCCACGGCCCGACAGCAGCGCCGGGTCCTCCTTGCGAAGGATTTTTGCCGGGCGCGCGCTCTCCGGCATTGTCACAACCGCTGCGCCGGCTCGATGCCGAACAAGGCTGCGCCGGCGCCCTCGAAGTTGGACAGATGCGCCTGACCCTGTGCGGTCAGCGTGTGCATGTCGCGAAAGCGCCGCTCGAAGGCGCTGCCGGTGAAGATCGCGTCAGCGCCCGCGGCGCGGAAGGCAAAATCGACGACGCGCCCGCCCTGCTCGATCGCCCCGGTGATGGCGATACGCAATTGTGCGCGTTGTTCGAGCGACGGCGCGCGGTTCGATGTGGCCGCGTCCCAGAACTCACGCAGCATGTCGGTGAGATAAGCGCGCGCCGATTGCAGTTGCCAGGTGGCCTCGGCGACGCGCGCCTGAATAACCGGATGCTCGCGCAGCGGTACGGGCGCGCCGTGCGTTGCGCTCGGTTTCTTGGTGGCGGCGAGAATTTTGAAAGCGTCGAGACAGGCGCGCGCCAGACCGATGGCAACGCCGGAAAAGCCAATGCCATAAAGCGTCAGCAGCGGGATGATGGACAGTGGCGCGTCGCCACGGCGGTCGGAGGGCGAGTCGCGCCAGGTCGAATAGGCCTCCGGCACGAACAGTTCCTGCACTTCATAGGCATTGCTGCCGGTGCCGCGCAGCCCGAGCACATTCCAGATGTCGTAGATTTTCGCCTTTTCCTTGCGAAACAATAGCGTGCGCATGACCGGCCGGCCGTTGCGGTCGAGCCGCGGCTTGCCGTCGGCCTCCATCACCGCCGAATGACCGCCGAGCCACGGGCAATGCTCGCTGCCGCTGGCAAAGCGCCAGCGCCCGTTGACCACGTAGCCGCCGTCCGCCACGACCGCCTTGGCGCCGGCCGGCGGACCCCAAGCCACGGCGCCGTCGGCCGCTGAAAAAATCTCGCGCGCCACTTTGGGGTCGAGAAAGCCCGCGGCCTGCGTGCTCGCCACTTGCTGCGACAGACACCAGGCGGTGCTGGCATCGGCGGTGGCGACGGTCTCGATGACCTGATTGAACGCCATGATGTCGGCCGCGCTGCCGCCGAGCGCGACCGGCAGCAGCATGCGGAACAGGCCGGCATCGTGCAGTGCCTTGACCACGTCAGGCACGATGCGCCGTTCGGCCTCGATGCGGTCGGCGGCAGCGGCGATCGCGGGCGTCAGCGCTGCGGCGCGCGCGACCCAATCGATCGGCGAATTCTGCTCATCCCGCGCGAGCAAGGGCGTTTCTCCGCTTCTTACTCTTCTCTACATCCGCTGCTGGATGTTGTCAGCACTTGCGGAGCGCCGAGCTAGCGCGAGGTTTCCGGCTCCAATACCATAGCTTCATGGCTTGACGGCCGCCGGGAGGCCCGAATGCGAGGCATCGGAATAGCGATCATTGGGCTTGTAGCGGTGCTGGCAATGTCGGTGGCGCACGCGCAAGTGAATTTCCCCTCGCGCGTGGTCAAACTCGTAGTGCCCTACCCGCCCGGCGGCGGTACCGACCTTTTGGCGCGGGTGCTGGCCGACCGGCTTTCGCACAAATGGGGCCAGTCGGTGATCATCGAGAATGTCGGCGGCGCCGGCGGCAATATCGGCGGCGCCGAAGTCTTTCGCGCCGATCCGGACGGCTACACGCTGCTTCTTGCCTCGCCGGGCCCGATCGCGCTCAATGACTTCTCATTCAAGGATATGCCCTACGACCCGACCAAATGGGTGCCGATCGCGGTGCTGGCGACTTCGCCTTACGTCCTCGTACTGAGCCCGGCTTTTCCGGCGTCGAGCGTGCAAGATGTCGTCGCCCGCGCGCGGGCCGCGCCCGGCCGGTTGATCGCGGCGACGCCCGGCCTCGGCTCGGTCGGCCACTTCGCCACCATCGAGCTTGAAATGCTCGCCCATATCGACCTGTTGCAGGTTCCCTATAAAGGGCTCGGGCCAGCGGTGAGCGACGTCGTCGCCGGCCACGTCAATATGATGTTCGACATGCTGGCCACCTCGCTGCCGCTGCACCAGGCCGGCTCGGAGCGGATCGTCGCCGTCGGCGGCCCCGAACGCGTCAAGGCGCTGCCCGATGTGCCAACTCTTGCGGAAGCCGGCGTGCCGGGCTTTCGCGCCGTCACCTTTTTCGGCATCGTGGCGCCGCCGGGAACGCCGGACGCCTTGGCCGACAAGATCAACCGCGATGTTGACGATTGTCTTCGGGAGCCTGAATTCATCGAGAAGACCAAAGTTCTGGGCATGGACCTGGCGCCGGGTAGCCGCGCCGAAGCGGCAAGATTCTTCGGAAGCGAGCGTGCGCTGTGGGGCAACGTGATCAAGAGCGCCAACATCCCGATGCAATGAGGACACGCCCGAATAATGAATGAATTCGAACGAAGCGGGTTGCCGCCCCGCGCGCTGCGCTTTGGCATGTTCATGGGGCCGTTCCATGCCACCAATCTCGATCCGACCTACGCCATCGCGCGCGACCTTGAGCTCGTAACGCTGCTGGACCGGCTGGGCTTCGACGAAGCGTGGATCGGCGAGCATCACTCGGGCGGTTTTGAGATCATCGCCGCGCCTGAAGTGTTCATTGCCGCGGCGGCGGAGCGCACCCGGACTATCAAGCTCGGCACCGGCGTGAAATCGCTTCCGTTCCATCACCCCTTCATCGTCGCCGAAACCATGGCGCAGCTCGATCACATGACGCGCGGCCGCGTGATGTTCGGTGCCGGCCCGGGCGCGCTGCCGTCGGACGCCAGGATGTTCGGCCTTAAGCCGGTCGATACGCGCCCGCGCATGGACGAAGCGCTCGACTGTATCGTCGCCCTGCTGCGCGGCGAAACCGTCAGCAGGAAGACCGGCTGGTTCGAGCTGAACGAGGCGCGGCTCTCTGTCGGCTGCTATTCGAAGCCAACCATGGAGATTGCAGTCGCTTCAGTCCGCTCGCCCGCTGGCGCGCTGGCGGCCGGACGCCACGGCGCCGGGCTGCTGGTGCTCTCCGGCGTCGACGACGCCTCGCTGCAGCATCATTTGTCCAACTGGACGATCTACGAGGAAACATGCCGCAGCCACGGTCATGTCGCCGACCGCGCGCGCTGGCAATTCGCCATCCAGATCCATCTCGCCGAAAGCCGCGAGCAGGCGCGCAAGGACGTGGCATACGGCCTGGAAAAATGGGTCGGCTATGCCCATGACATCGTGCCCGCGCCGAATCCGCCGCCGCGCGGGCTCGCCGATCCTGCGGGCTGGATGATCGAAAACGACCGCGCCATCATCGGCACGCCGGACGACGCGGTGCAAAAGATCGAACACATGCTGGCCATCACAGGCGGCTTCGGTGGCGTGCTGGTATTCGCCCAGGACTGGGCCAACTGGCCGGCGACGCAACGCAGTCTCGAACTGATCGCCGAAGAAGTGCGGCCCCGGCTCAACGGCAGCAATGCATTGCGGCAGGCAAGCTACGACCGCAACGCGCCGATTCAGGATTCAAATCGCGCTCTGGCGCGCGCCGGCGCCGAAGAGGCGCAGGCGCGGTACGCGGCGGCGAAAGCGCAGCGGTAGTGAAGCCAGTCGGCAGGACAATGCGGGAGAGACCTAATGGCACAGCTTGTCGACGGCCAATGGAGTACCGAGAACGTTCTCTTCAACCACGACGACACTGGACTCTATTTCAAGCGCCCGTCGATTTTCCGTGACCGCATCAGCGGCGATCCCGGAGCTGCGTTTCCCGCCGAACCCGGCCGCTATCACCTCTACTGCGCGGTCGCCTGCCCGTGGGCGCACCGCGCAACGCTGATGCGCACGCTGAAGAAGCTGGAGCCGTACGTAACGCTCACCAACACCTTTCAGGAGGTCGGCGGCCAGGGCTGGTCGTTCGGCGAGGGTGGCCACATCGTGCCGGGGACCGACCGGCGCGTGCGCTGGCTGCACGAGCTTTATACGATTGCCGATCCCGACTGCACCACGCGTGTGACCGTACCGACGCTTTGGGACGCGAAGACGCGGCGCGTCGTCAACAATGAGTTCCTCGGAAATCATCCGCATGTTCAACATGGCGTTCTCGGGAATCGCGGAGCCGACGCCGGACTACTACCCGCAATCTCTGCATGCCGAGATCGACGCCACCAATGCATTAGTGCTCAAGGGCGTGAATAATGCCGTCAATGGCTGCGGCTATTCGATCTCGCAGGAGGCGTACGACAGTTCCATCAAGCTGTTGTTCGAGACCCTGGACGGCATTGAGCAGCGGCTTGCGGTGCGGCGCTATGTGTGCGGCGATGCCGAGACCGAAGCCGACTGGCGGCTGTTTCCGAACCTGGTACGCTTCGATCCCTGCTACTATGTCGGCTACAAATGTAACCTGCGCCGTCTCGGCGAGTACCACAATCTCTCAAACTACCTGCGCGAGCTCTATCAAACGACAGGCATTGCGGATGTTTGCGATATCGACGGCATGAAACGCGGCGTGTTCGGCAAGGCCGGCCCGGTCCACTCCAACGGGATCATTCCCGCTGGTCCTACCGTCGACTTTCGTGCGCCCCACGACCGCGGCCGCCTTGCGCAAGCCGCTTAAATCCGACGGCCAACCCGTTGCTGTTTAAGTCTTCATCAAACGAGAAACTTGTGGATCGCTCCGTTCGGATATCCCCGCGCCGCCCCTCAAAGTGCGCGGCTCTGATCTGTGCGGCGACTTCATTATTCGTGTCTCTCCCGATTTGGAGCCAAAGCGCGAGGTCCGCCGACGCCTCCAGCTGCGTGGTGAAGTTGAATTTCAGCTCGGACGATCCAGCCGACAGCGGCACGAATACATTCGTGGAGCAAGTTCTGAACGGGGAAGGCTACACGGTTATCGATGACTGGCTTTTTACAGTTTGGAGTCACAGTGATTATGAGGTCAAGATTACCATCACCCATACGGAGACTCCGAATTACGGGTTTCCAGTCAGCTTAATGGGGATGCAGTTATTCATCACCAACGTTTCAGGGAGCGTTCTCGTCAACAGTTACATCGACCGCGCGAATTTGGAGGCGAGCCTCCGAGCGTTTATTCCGGCATGCGACGTCTCGCCGCCGCTCGAACTCAAAGGCGGACAACAACGGTCGAGAAGTGAATGCCCGATAGTAAGACGGTTGCGATTTGCGCGTACGGGGACGTGACACTTTCGAACGCGGGCCACTGGCGTTTATGACTGCACGCCCTAAACTCAAAGTCGGCTGCGCCAGTCGTGTACATACAGGACGCGGATAGTTTTGGAGGACTTGATGGATTCACCCGCAACCGGCAGCGGCATCGGCCAGCCCGTAAGGCGGCGCGAGGATTTGCGGTTGGTTCGCGGCAACGGCCGCTACACGGCGGACGAAAACCTTCCGGGCCAGGTCTATGCGGTGATGTTGCGCTCGCCGCACGCCCATGCGCGCATCCGGTCGATAGCGACCGATAAGGCCAAGGACGTCCCCGGCGTGATCGCAATTTTCACCGGCGTCGATTGTCTCGCCGGCGGCTTGAAACCGATTCCACACATACCGTGGTCGCCGCACCAGGCTGAAGCCGTGCTGCGCCTCAAGAACGGCGAGACGCCATTCGAGGCCCCGCACCATGCGTTGCCAACCGACAAGGCGCGCTTTGTCGGCGAAGCCGTCGCGATGGTCGTCGCCGAGACCGTGTACGCGGCCAAGAACGGAGCCGAACAGATTGAAGTCGACTATGAAGCGTTGCCGGCCGTGGTCGAGACCGTGCCGGCGGCGCGGCAGGACGCGCCGCGCGTGCACGACAGCGCCCGCTCCAACGTATGTTTCGACAGCGACCTCGGCGATTTCGATGCGACCGAGGCCGCGTTTGCCCGTGCCGCCCATGTGACCCGGTTCGAGACCTGGGTGCAGCGTGTCACCGGCGTGCCGATGGAGCCGCGCGCTGCACTCGCCGCGTTCGACACGTCGACCAGCCGGTACACGGTCTATGCCGGCAACGGCGGCGCGGTCCGGCTGAAAAACGATCTTGCCAAGATGCTGAATGTGCCGCCCGAACAAGTGCGCGTGCTGATGCAGGATGTCGGTGGCAATTTCGGTACCCGCGGCATGATCTATGCGGAGTTCGCGTTGATCGCCTGGGCGGCAAAGCGAGTGGGCCGCCCGGTGAAATGGATCATCGAACGCCATGAGTCGTTCTTAAGTGACTATCAGGCCCGCGACCTCGCCGTCGAAGCCGAGCTTGCGCTCGACGACAAAGGCCGTTTCCTGGCGATGCGCGGCTCCAATCTCGGCAATCTCGGCGCCCACACCACGAATTTCGCGATGGTGCAGAAGGGCGTGCAGATGATGTCGAGCATCTATCGGGTGCCGGCGGCTTATTTCCGCGCTCGCGCCACGCTCAGCCATACCTCGCCGACACGGCCCTATCGCAGCGCCGGCCGCCCGGAGGTGATCTTTGTGATGGAGCGGCTGATCGATCTCGCTGCGCGCGAGTGCGGTTATGACCGCGTTGCCCTGCGCCGCAAGAACCTCGTGACCGAGAAGGAACTGCCGTACAAGAATCCGTTCGGCGTCACCTACGACAATGGCGACTACATCGGCGGCATGGATCTGGCGCTCAAGCTCGGCGACTGGAACGGCTTCAAGGCGCGCGCCAAAGAAGCAAAGAAGCGCGGCAAGCGCCGCGGCATCGGTGTCGGCACCTATGTGGATATTTCCACCGGCGTGCCGCGTGAGAAGGCCGAGATCACGGTGGCGCCTGACGGCTTCGTCGAGCTGATTATCGGCGTCACCTCGCAGGGCCAAGGCCACGAGACCAGCTTTGCCCAGCTCGTGACCGAATGGCTTGGCGTGCCGATCGATTGCGTGCGCTTCGTCACCGGCGACACCGACCGCGTCACCGTCGGCGGCGGCGCCCATTCCGGCCGCGGCATGCGGCTCGGCTCGATCGTGATCAAGAAATCGACCGATGTGATCATCGAGAAAGGCCTGCGCATCGCCGAACAATTGCTCGAGACGGCTGCCGCCGACATCGAGTTCAAGAACGGCACGTTCGCGGTGAAGGGCACCAATCATGCCGTGGGCATCTTCGAAGTCGCAAAGGCGGCGGTCGAGCGGAAAGATTTGCCGGAGGATCTACAGGGCCCGCTTTACGGCGCCTGCGATGAGACCGTGAAGGAAGCAAGCTATCCGTACGGCGCGCACGTCTGCGAGGTCGAGGTCGATCCCGACACCGGCAAGACCACGCTTATCAAATATGTCGCGGTGGACGACGTCGGCGTCGCGATAAATCCGCTCATCATCCATGGCCAAGTTCATGGCGGCATCGCACAAGGCGTCGGCCAGGCGCTTCTCGAACACGCGCACTACGATCCGGAAAGCGGCCAGATGCTGGCGGGATCGCTAATGGACTATGCGATGCCGCGTGCCTCCGACATGGTGAATTACATCACCGAGCTGAGTGAGGTGCCGGCCTCCTCTCATCCGCTTGGCATTCGCCCGGCCGGCGAAGGCGGCACGGTGCCGGCACTGGCAACCGTCATCAATGCCGTCGTCGATGCGCTGTCGGACTTCGGCGTACGCCACGTCGAAATGCCGGCGACGCCGGAAAGGGTGTGGCGCGCCATTCAGCACGCCCGGGTGCAAACGCGCATTGGTTTACACCGTTCGCCCGAAGGGAGCCGAGCCGGTCTTGCCTGAAGATCTCCGCGGCCGCGACTTTTGCAGGATTTTGCTGATCAAGCTGTCGGCCATCGGCGACGTGGTGCATACATTTCCGGTTCTCAACAAATTGCGGCGGCGTTACCCGGCCGCGCGGATCGACTGGCTGGTCACGCCGGCCATCGCCGAATTGCTGCGGCACAATCCTGCCATCGACAACGTCATCGAATTTTTCCGCGACGAATGGTCGGCGCCGTGGCGATTGACGCCGTTCGTCAGCTCCGCGCGGCTGATCGCGAAGCTGCGCGCCGCCGAATACGATCTGGTACTCGATCTGCAAGGCCAGTTGCGCAGCGCGATTTTCGCTTTTGCCAGCGGCGCTCCGGTGCGGATCGGTTTCGACAAGCCGCGTGCAGATGTGTGGAGCGCGTTAGGGCGGACAATTCCCGACGAAGCGCGCAAGCACGCCTGGAAGGGTGCGCGCGAAGGTAGCTGGCTCGCCTATACCGATCACATCGAACTGCCGACGCTCGACGTCCATCCGGTCGAGCGTTATCTCGGCGTCGCGCCGATGCTCGGCCTCGACCACGGCACGCCGGACTTTTCGTTTCCGGTCCCGCAGGCAGCAACCGCACGGGTCGATGTGCTGCTCGACTATTACGGGATGGCCGGCGCAAAACTCGCCGTCATCGCGCCGGGCACGAATTGGGAAACCAAACAGTGGCGGCGCGAAGGTTTTGCCGAGGTCGCCCGGCATTTTCTGGGAAACGGATTTACCGTGGCGCTGGCCGGCTCGGGGCGTGAGCGCGACTTATGCGGCAAAGTCGCGGAGCTTGCGCCAGGTGCGATTAATTTCGCCGGCGAAACCAGCTTGACCGAACTCGCGGCACTGATATCGCGGGCCGCGATCTGCATCACCAACGATTCCGGGCCGATGCATCTTGCCGTCGCGCTCGACCGGCCGGTTGTGAGCGTGTTCGGGCCGACCGATCCGGTGTGGGCCGGGCCTTATGGCCGCGCGGACGCCGTGCTGCGCGCCGGTGTCCCGTGCTCGCCCTGCTACCTGCGCCGGTTGAGCGAATGCCCGAACGATCACGTCTGCATGGCGAACGTGCCCGCCGCCGCGGTGATCAAGCGCTCCGACGGCATTCTCGCCAACCAGCCCGCCAGCACGAAAATAATAGCGACTCCGGTGACCCCGCACTGAGGGCATCGCCTAAAGCGCGCCCAACCTGACAGGCAACGGATCGAGGTCACCTCCTCATTCGCTCCATGGGGGAATTTATTAACGCGAGGGGCAAAACCGGGTTAGATATGGCGCAACCAGATGATCGCAATCAGTGTGGAGTTATCCGAATGAAGCGGCTTTTTATCGTGGCCGTACTGGCCGGCCTGTCCATTCATTCTGCGCACGCCACGGACCTGGACTGCGTGAGCACGACCTTCAATCTGCTTTCTCCCAATGACAAGGTGTGTGTCAGTGTGTTCGAAGATCCGCAGGTGCCCGGCGTGGCATGTCACATTTCGCAGGCTCGAAAAGGCGGATGGGGCCAGCCATTGGGTTTGAATGAAGACCCGTCCAATTTTTCGATTTCGTGCCGACAAATCGGTCCGATCGACGTCGACTTGTCAAAACTCAGCGAAAACGAAGAGGTGTTCAGTCAGAAAACGAGCATCTTTTTCAAAACAACTCGTATTTATCGCATGCTCGATAAACCGCATAACACGATCATCTACCTTGCTATCAGTACCAAGATCGTCAATGGCTCGCCGGCCAATGCAATCAGTACCGTACCAATCGCGCATTGGCAGCCCTGACGTGAGGAGTGACCGCCCGACCTGGTGCTCTATTGGAGTTCGAGATTCTTTGAGGAACCGCCGCCAGAAGGGCCGCTGAACCATAATGGCATTACTCGTTCGGCAACGACACGATCCATGCCGCGAAGACAAATGCCGCGATGCCTATCCCAAGAAATATGGCCGCGCGCACAAAAGCAACGCCGGCAGCGCCCCATTGCTGGCCCGCCTCAAGCACCGCGACGTTCATATCGGTCGGGTCATAGCGAACACCGGCGGCAGCTCCGACTGAATATGTCGCCGTGCGGCGGCGTGCTTCCTCGACCGAGACATACCCAATATCGGCAAGTCCCAGTTGGATGACATCTCCAATGAAGTTCTTGCCACCCGCGCTATAGGCGTATCGGACAGTTGGGACGTATGTCGTTACGCCCCCGCCATAGTCGTTTGGCAGATATTTCTCGACCACCTCGGATGACAAAATCGATCCCGTTGTCATCGGCCAGTTCGCGCTCGCCTGACGGTCACGCTGGTAATTCAAAGCTTTGCGAAGAAAATAGAGGCCCAAAGCGCCGCTTGCCAAGCCGGCAACCACTCCGCCCGCCGTAAACAGCGGCTGAATGTCGGCATCGATCGTCGAATAGGATTCGTGGATGTCGGCGGCGATGGCGATACTCGGTGCAATTGCGGTGGCCAAAGCTCCGAACCATGCGAACTGACGAGGGCATACCAGCTGAGCAATTCTTTGCGTCGAATTCTCCATAACAATTCTTCCTGTGCCGGATACCAAGATGAGGAATTGCAAAGTGATCAATTCGCGCACCTTTGGACAAGCCTGGTCGCTCATTGCCTATCCCTGAGAGGACGGCAATTCGGCGGCCGGAAAGGGAACCCAAACCAAGATAGACAATTAACGCAGCGAGCGGGCCGGAGAAAGAAACGATGTGGCACGTTCTGATTATTGCAACAGTCATCATTGCGGCCGGTCCGGCCGCCGCGGCGCGCGGACCGGCATGGCATACCGATTCAAATCAAAACTCTGACTTTCCGAGTTTCGTCTCGCATGCGGATATCAATCACGCGAATGGGATCGGTGTTCCTCAGGACTACGACTGGCGCTCACCGTCTCGCTGGGAGCGCTTCATGGAAGAGTGGCGAAGGTATTAGGGCGCGAATGCCTGTCGGTGACCCGAGCTGGACAATCTCCGGCTCAGCATAGCGACCGCAAGAGCAGGGACGGCGTCCAGTCGTTAAACCGCTACTCGCGCCCCCGCGCGCCGAGCCAGGCCTTCATGTAGCGATAGTAACTGCCTTCGGCGTTGGCGACGGCGAGCAAAAAGCCTTCGGCGCCGTCAAGAAAACCGCCGCGCAGCACATAGACGCGCAGGAAGGCAAAAAGCCCGTGGGCGATGCCGGCGAAAAATGACACTCGTCGGCCCGAGGCAACGATGGTTTGCGCGCTCGCGGTCGAATAGCGATCCATGCGCGACAGTGCGTCTTCGAGCTTCAAGACCGGATAATGAAGGAGCGGCGCGTTGAGCCGTTTCACCGTACCGTCGCAGATCACGCGCTCATGAACCAGTGCGTCGTCGAAGCGGCCTTTGCCGCGCCGAAACAGCCGCAACACGTAGTCGGGATACCATCCCGAATGCCGCATTTGCCGGCCCAGAAAACTCGACCGACGCGGAATCTCGAAGCCATCCGCGCTACGGTCCGCCAACGCCGCCTTGATCGCGACGGCAAGCTCCGGCGTGACGCGCTCGTCGGCATCGACCGACAGCACCCAATCGCCGGTCGCGAGCGAAAGCGCGTGATTTTTTTGCGGGCCGAATCCGCGCCACGCATTAATTTCGACACGGGCGCCGCTGTTGCGGGCGATCTCGACCGTTGCATCGGTCGAGCCGCAATCGACGACGATCCGCTCGTCGCAAAACGCGACGCTGTCAAGACATTCGCCGATGTTGGCCGCCTCGTTATGCGTGATGACGATGGCGGAGAGCTGCGACATCGAAGAAGCTCAGTGCCAGTACGGCGGATAGCCCGAGCTTGTCTCTTCTGCTGCCAGGAGTCGCAGCATCGCCGGCCACTCCAGCACGCCGTAGGGCCGCCGCGTGCCGGGCTGATAAAGATGCGCGGTGTGCGCCAGCACGTTTTCGCCCGGCATGGTGAGTTCGGTGCGCGCCGCCATGGCGTCGACCTGGGAGCGGCACGACAGTTCGAGCTGATACATCGTATTGAAGGCCTGCTGGATGGTAGCGCCGCAGGTGAGCAGGCCGTGATTGCGCATGACGAGCGCGTCGTGCGGCCCAAGATCGTTGACGATGCGTTCGCGCTCGTCGGTATCGACCGCCGGGCCCTCATAGTCGTGATAACCGAGGTGGCCGACGAAACGGATCGAGGTCTGCGACAGCGGCAGTAGCCCGCATTCCATCGCCGACACCGCCATGCCGGCACGGGTGTGGGTGTGCAGCACGCAGGCCACGTCCGGCCGCGCCTTGTGGATGGCGCCGTGGATCACGTAGCCCGAAACATTGATGCCGTAATCGGTGTCCGGCTTCGCGATGATTTTGCCCTCGACGTCGATCTTGACCAGGCTCGACGCCGTGATCTCCTTGTAGAGCAGGCCGTAAAGATTGATCAGCAGATATTCGGTGCCGGGAATGCGCGCGGTGATGTGGTTGTAAATCAGATCGGCCATGGCGTACTGATCGACCAGCCGGTAGCAGGCGGCGAGATCAATTCTGGCCTGCCACTCTTGCGCCGACACGTCGTTGCGGATTGACTTGAAATCGGTCGAGTAATTCACGGCGTTTTCTCCTGTCCATCGAAGATAGCTCCCGGGGCGGTCCATGTCAGCCAAGAAGTCAGTCGAAATCTGCGATGTGCTGCGCAACCACGTCAAGGAAAAGCTCGCCCGCGGCGAGGTCGTGGCTTCGATGACGGTGCGGCTCGTCCACGGCGTCGAGATTGCGCGGATCGCCAAGACTGCGGGCTTCGACAGCCTCTATGTCGATATGGAGCATTCGAGCTTCTCGCTCGAATCCATGAGCCAGATCTGCATCGCAGCGCTGGAAGTCGGCATCACCCCGTTTGTGCGCGTGCCGGGCTTAGGCGACGTGCAGCGCATCCTCGACGCCGGCGCGCTCGGCATCATCGCGCCTCACATTCAGACCGCAGCGGAAGCGCGCGACTACGTCATGGCGGCGAAATATCCGCCGCTCGGCGATCGTTCCAATGCCGGCAACCTGCCCCATCTGCAATACCGCTCGTTCCCGGCGGCCGAAGCCTACGCAGCGGTCGATGCCGCCACCATGGTGATCGTCCAGTTTGAAAGTGCCAAAGCGATCGAGAATGCCGATGCGATCATGGCGGTCGAGGGCGTCGATATGGTGCTGATCGGCACCAACGATCTCTTGGCCGACTACGGATTGCCCGGCCAATACGACCATCCGAAAGTGCATGAGGCTTACACCGCGGCGCTCGCGGCGTGCCGCAAGCACGGCAAACATCTCGCCGTCGGTGGCTTTGCCAGCCGCGCCGATCTCGCCGCCAAATACGTGCGCATGGGAGCCCGCTATGTCTCGACCGGCACCGATTTGGGCTTCCTGCTCGCGGCCTGCGCCGCGAAAGCGAAGGAAGTTGCCGACATGGCGCGGGAATGAACTTAGGCTGTGTACTTATAAATCCGGCTCAATGTCGGCTTCGCTCCGAAAGCGAACGAAATACCGCATCGCCGCGAAGGGCCACTAGCGACAAAGTCCGGTGCAACAAGCTACCGCAATATAGCTGCCGCGGAGGTCCGGAATTTGCCCTGAAAAAGTGATGCTAGTCCGGCCAAGGATACAAAGAAAAAACGCGATTCGGCCCGACAATTTTTGGAATCGGTGTCTTGCAAATTTCATGCAAAAGCGCGAGCCTAGCCGGATCATCTGAGGATTTGATCGGATCAATAAAGGGGAAACATTGTCATGCTGCGAACGATTAGCGTTGTTACCGCGCTCCAATTGTTAGCCTGGACTCCGGCATTGGCATGCACTGGTCAGATTGGCGCCGTGATTTTCCAGGACTCCTTCAAAGATGATAGCGGCGGTTGGGACGAGACCCCGCCACAAGCTACTGTCGTGCCTCCAGCATTTATATTTGCGATGGACGCCTCAACCGGAAGCATCTCGGCGCACAACCTCACTTTCAATGCCACGGACGGCGATTACTGCATAGACTTTGTTCTCCCGCCGGCAATAGCCTCAAATAATCAAATTTACACCGGACTCGAATTTTGGGCGACTGACTACAACAATCTTATGATGGTCCAAGTAGGATCCGATGGTTCGGTCAGCCTCAATAAAATGTCGTCAGGAAACTGGTCCACGGTGGCCGACGTCGCAAGTGGCACCGGATTCAAATCCGGTGCAAATGTCACAAATTCGCTTCGCGTTACCGTGCTCAGCGGCACCATAACCATCTATCTGAATGGAACACAGGTAAAGACTATCAGGGCGCAAGAGCCGACTAATCCCGCCCTTGAATTTGGGATGTATGCACAAGATGACACTGCAGTCGCTAACGCCCCCAAAATACAAATTACCAACTACAGCGTCACCGTCGGAAAATAATCAATCCCGCCCGCTGCTGGGCATTTCGTGGGAATGAACTGGACAACCGTCATGGCTGGCCGGAATTAGGGTTTCTCCGCGGTAGCGTTGGCCCGTTTGAGGATTGCACCATGTGGAAGATCGCGACGAGCATCGGCACGATCGGTCTTTCACTCAGCCTGCTAGCCGGGCCGGTCCTCACGAAAACAATAGCGGGCAACCGTTTAGCTCCAGGTCCGGTCCACGTGCACGGGAATGCAACTCACGGCCAGGGCTGGCATAAAGAGGGTACTCACCATTCCCGCGCAGGAGTGCACCGTGTCGGTACATCCCGCGTTGGTAGATCGCCAATTCTGCTTCACTCTCACGTTCACCACCCGCAACGCTTCAGCAAGCGGTCACATCGCAGCCAGCTTCACGTCCACCGGCCGCACCGCATGGGCGAGAGGGTAAATCGCGGCCAAATTCATCCACAGCGGCCACAACGCATCAGCACGGGGCTGCATCACGCCCAGATTCATGCGCAAGGTGTGCATCGCCCCATCGCGCCCTCGCCCAAACTTCCGGCCAAAGAGCACCGACACAAAGGCAAATGAACCTTTCACAATCCGCCCAGGCCGTCGATCGGCAAATCGGGCCGGATTTGCACCTCTGAGATTCGTGTCGATGAAAGTTGCGGCCTCGTCGGCGTATCGTAGGGGCGATCTGCTTCAGCCCGTATCTTTACCGTGCGCGCTACCTGGTCGAACGCTTCTTCAACAAGATTAAGCAGCGTCGCCGGGGCGCGACGCACTGCGACAAGCTCGTTGCCAACTACCTTGCCTTCATCCAGCTCAATTCAATACGGCTATGGCCGCGTATTAATGAGTCCACGCCCTAACACTACTTTGGCAGATTTTTAGCGACACGGGATTCCCAAATCAGTTTTTCAATGATTCATGGGTGGTCGGCTTTTGGAGGGCCGACCATGGTGGGCACCACATCGAATTGGGAAGACGAGCTTCGAGGCTGGCTCAAGCCGTTTTTGGATCGCTTGGGTCATAAGGCGCGGCGGCGAATGTGTCCGCTTTATGTGGCAGGGCTAATCGGGCCCGGGGATCGCAAGAGCGTTCAGCCAATGGCGGAGCGGCTTGCGCCTGGCGATTATGATCAGCTGCATCATTTTGTTTCGGCTGGCGTCTGGAACGCGGCGCCCTTGGAGACGGAGCTGATCATTCAAGCGGATCGGCTTGTTGGTGGCGGCGATGCGGTGTTGGTAATCGACGATACGGCGGTGCCGAAGAAGGGCACGCACTCGGTCGGCGTCGCTGCGCAATACGCTTCAGCGCTAGGCAAGACCGCCAACTGTCAGACTCTGGTGTCACTGACGCTCGCCCGCGGCGAAGTGCCGGTGATGGTGGCGTTGCGGCTTTTTCTTCCAGATAGTTGGATCAGCGATCGGTCGCGGCTGCAGCGAGCTGGTGTTCCGGCCGAATATCGAACAACACGGACAAAGCCCGAGATCGCACTGACGGAGATTGATCGCTTGATATCGATCGGCGTGCGTTTCCGCTGTGTGCTGGCGGATGCCGGTTACGGTCTCAGTGCGCCTTTCCGTCAAGGGCTGACGGCTCGCAAGCTTGCCTGGGCTGTTGGCATCCCTCGTCACCTCAAGGTGTACCCTGCTGGGGTGAAGCTCATTTGGCCAGCTACCAAAGTTCGAGGCCGGCCCCGTAAGCGGTACGTGCCAGATAGTCTATCGACAGCAGCTGAAGACATGTTGGCCGGTGCCAAGTGGAGAACTGTGAGTTGGCGCAGCGGCACGAAGGGTCGGCTCAAAGCTCGATTTTCTGCTGTCCGTGTCCGGATCGCCGACGGACCTCCGCAGCGGATATGGGATAAGGGTCAGCAGCATCTTCCAGGGGAAGAAGCCTGGCTCATCGGCGAGCACCGCGCGTCGGGCGAGAAGAAATACTATCTTGCCAACTTGGCCGCCGAAATGGACCTACCCAGCTTGGCCGCGACGATCAAGGCACGATGGATTTGCGAGCAGGCCCATCAACAGCTGAAGGAGGAACTAGGTCTCGACCACTTCGAGGGAAGGTCTTGGCACGGCCTTCATCGTCATGCGCTGATGACGATGATTGCTTACGCGTTCCTCCAACATCGTCGGCTCACAAAAGTGAGGCGGAAAAAAAGAATCAACGGCCCACCTCCTCAACCGACGTTACCGGCGGTCCGCCACGCCATCGTCGACCTCATCATGCGAACAAGCTCTCAGCGATGTCCGTACTGCCAATCTTGGATCGGCGCAGAAAAGCAGCGTGAGTAAATCTGCCAAAGTAGTGCTAATCAATGCAGAGTTCGTCGTCAATCTCACGACCGTGTTCAGAAAACTCTCGATTTATGAGTAAACCCGCCAGTATAAGGTGCGACATCGAAGTACGGCTTGGGGACGCACATGATAAAACTTCGCACATCGGCAATCGGCTGTTGTTGCCTCTTGCCGGCGCTGCTCGCGTTCGCCGCTCCCGCCGCCGCGGACGATTATCCGAGCCGGTCGATCCGGCTGATCATCCCGTTCGCGCCCGGCGGCAGCAACGACGTGGTCGGCCGCATCATCGCCAATCAGCTCGGCGAAAAACTCGGCAAGCAGGTTTTTGTCGACAACCGCCCTGGCGCCGGCGGCGTTGTGGGCTCCGACCTCGCGGCGAAAGCCGATCCCGACGGTTATACGCTGCTCATCATCTCGGTGGCGCACGCCGTCGACCCATGGCTTTACAAGGAGCCGTTCGATCCGGCGAAGAGTTTCGCGCCGGTCAGCATCATCGCCACCGGCACCAACGTTCTCACCGTCAACCCGGGCGTGCCGGTACACTCGGTCAAGGAATTGCTCGATCTCGCCAAGGAGAAACCGGGCGTCCTCAACTACGCGTCGGCCGGCATCGGCAGCTTCCAGCATCTCAGCGGCGAACTGTTCAAGCTCATGGCCGGCGTCAACATCCAGCACGTGCCGTATAAGGGCGGCGGACCGGCGATGCTTGCCGTCATCGCTGGCGAAGACCAGGTGATGTTCTCCTCGATCGTGCAGACAGTTCCCAATATCCAGTCCGGCCAGTTGCGCGCGCTCGCCACCGGGGGCGCGGAGCGCAGCCCGATCCTGCCCGACCTGCCGACCATCGGCGAATCCGGAGTGCCCGGCTATGTGGCGACCAACTGGTGGGGCATCGTTGCGCCGGCCGGCACACCGCAGCCGATCGTCGACAAACTGCACGACACCATCGCCGGCCTTCTGGATTCCGCGGCGACCAAAAAATTCCTCGACAACGAGGGCGCGGCGCCAGTGCACATGAGCGCGGCCGAGTTCGGAAAATTCATCGAATCCGAAATCGCCAAGTGGGGCCCGGTCGTCAAACAGGCCGGCATGAAGGCGGAGTGAAAATATTGTCACTCCCGGCGGAAATCTTGAAACGGCGCGACTTCATCATGCTGC
This sequence comes from uncultured Alphaproteobacteria bacterium, assembly GCA_963813825.1. GTDB lineage: Bacteria > Pseudomonadota > Alphaproteobacteria > Rhizobiales > Xanthobacteraceae > BOG-931. The sequence goes on along the minus strand of CAWFBB010000022.1, from coordinate 7,358 downwards.
TTGGCAGCGCAGCAGGCGCTTGGCCGCTCGCCGCCCGTGCGCAGCAGCCGAGCATGCCAGTCATAGGATTTGTACGTAGCGCATCCAATGCCGATGCTCCGAATTTAGTGGACGCCTTCCGGCAAGGCCTCAAGGACGGCGGCTTCATCGACGGTCAGAACGTCGCGATCGAAATCCACTCCGCCGAAGGTCGCGAGGATCAACTGCTAGCATTGGTGCAAGACCTTATACATCGCCCAGTAGCGGTATTGGTCGGCAATACTCCCGCTGCGCTCGCGGCGAAAGTAGCAACCAAGGTCGTGCCCATCGTGTTCGCAACGGGACTCGACCCAGTCAAGGTAGGACTTGTTACAAACCTCAACCGGCCAGACGGCAACGTTACCGGTGTGGCTTTTTTCGGCGGCGTGTTGGAGGCAAAGCGACTGGAACTACTGCGCCAAGTCGTGCCGAACGCCACAGTTATAGGTTTGCTCGTCAATCCGGATAATTTATCGAGCGGGGCTGCGCAGAGCGAAATCAAAGGCGCAGCGCAATCGATGGGATTAGAAGTCGCCACTGTCGAAGTCCGAGACGCGAACCAACTCGATCCGGCGTTTGCAACTATGATTTAGCGCGGGGCCGGCGCCTTCCTCACCGCAGGCGACGCATTCTTTTTTTCGCATCGCGCCCAGATTATTGCTCTGGCGAATCGTCACGCCCTGCCGGCGATCTTCGACGTGCGCGAATTCGTCCAGGACGGCGGACTGATGAGCTACGCGCCCAGCATCAATGAGGCCTTTCGTCAGACTGGAGTCTATGCAGGGCGGATTCTCAAGGGCGAGAAGCCCGGCGACCTGCCGGTGATGCAGTCCACCAAATTCGAGTTCGTGCTCAACCTCAAGACTGCCAAGGCGCTCGGTCTCACCATGCCGCCGAGACTGCTCGCGATTGCCGACGAGGTGATCGAGTGAGGCGGCGCGAATTCATTGGCACTCTTGCCGGCGCGACAATTGCCTGGCCGCTCGACGGGCGCGCGCAGCAAACCGTCCGCATACGGCGCCTGGGCGTGTTGATGGGCAGTACCGAGACGGAGCCGAGCCTGACTTATATTGCCACCTTTTTCGCGCGGCTCGAAGAGTTGGGATGGTCGAGAGACCATAATTTACACGCGGACGTGCGCTGGTGGAATGGCGGTCCAGACCAGATGCAGCCCGTTGTTGCAGAGATGGTTGCGTCATCACCAGATGTCATCATGGCATTCACAAACCTTGCGCTCGCTCAAATCAAGTCTGCGGCAGGTAACGTTCCGGTCGTGTTTGTAGCAGTGGGCGATCCAGTTGGCTCAGGGTTTGTTGCGAGCCTCGCGCATCCCGGCGGCAATATCACAGGCTTTGCCTCTTATGACGGTCCCATGGGCGGGAAATGGCTAGAAATGCTGAAAGAGACCGTACCCAGCCTGACGAGAATCATGACCGTCTTAAATCCCGAGACGCCAGTCCACCAAGCATTCCGGCGCTCAATCGAAGCTGCTGCGCAGCGCCTTGGAGTTGAGGCGATCGCTGGACCTGTTCACGATGCTGCCGAGATCGAGAACGCCGTAACGGCATTCGCAGTGAAGGAAAATAGTGGGCTTGTTATTTTGCCGCATGCAGTAACCCAGACCAACATTAGCCTCTTGGTCGCCCTGGAACTGCGGCATCATCTGCCTGCAATTTTCTCCGCTGGTGGTTCTGTTAAATCTGGTGCGCTTGTCTCGTACGGCTTCGACTTTGAAGATAGTTTTCGGCGGACGGCAGAATACGTTGATCGCGTCTTGCGCGGTGACAAGCCGAGTGAACTGCCGGTACAGGAGCCTACAAAATTCGATCTAGCCTTCAATCTCAATACCGCAAAGGCGCTTGGTCTCACTATTCCGCATAACTTGCTCGTGCTTGCAGACGAGGTGATCGAGTGAAGCGTCGCGAGTTCATCACGCTCATTGGCAGCGCGGCGATGGCAGGGCCGATTCGCGCACGGGCTCAATCGGCATTGCCGATGATCGGGATGCTCGATCCGAAGTCGGCCGGTGTCTCTACGCATTACATCGATGCATTTCGTCAAGGCTTAAAAGAAGGCGGCTTTGTCGAAGGTCGAAACATTGCGATCGCGTTTCGCTGGGCGGAGGGCCGATATGATGAGCTCCCGGCGATGGCTGCCGATCTGGTCCATCGGCAAGTGGCCGTCATCGCGGCGATTTCCCCAAGTGCTGCGGTCGCGGCAAAATCGGCCACTGCGACGATTCCGATCGTCTTCCAAAGTGGCTCCGATCCGGTCGAGCTTGGCCTGGTTGCGACCCTCAACCGACCCGGCGGCAACCTCACCGGCATCAGCCGGCTGGCAACGGAGCTAGTGCCAAAGCTCCTGGAGTTGCTGCACGAAGCGACGCCGAAAGCCGACAGCATCGCATTACTCATGAATCCGAAAAGCGTGAACGCCGAGGGCAAGATCCAAGAGGCGCAACGCGCTGCGCGCTCGCTCAAGCTCAACGAACTTCAGGTCCTAAATGCTACGACAGAAACAGAAATCGGCGCTGCCTTCGCAAGCATGAAACAGCGACGAGCGAACGCATTGTTGATAGGGCAGGATGTCTTCTTCAACAATCAGGTCCAGCAACTTGCCGCCCTGGCGCTTGATGATGGCGTGCCGGCAATCTACTCGTTGCGTGAGTTCGCCGCAGCCGGCGGCCTGATGAGTTACGGGGCCAGTCTTGCGGATCAATACCGTCTGGTCGGGGTCTATGTCAGCCGTATCCTCAAGGGCGAGAAACCAAATGATCTGCCGGTCCAGCAGGCCACGAAGGTCGAACTGGTGATCAACCTTAAGACCGCGAAAACCTTTGGTCTCGCATTTCCGCAAACACTGCTCGGCCGCGCCGACGAGGTGATCGAGTGAGGCGGCGCGAGTTCATCGCCTTGGCCGGAGGCGCGGCGGCCGCGTGGCCATTCGCGGTCAGGGCGCAACAGCCACAGATGCTGTCACTTGGCCTGCTCACAGGAACGAACCTGGAAGACTGGGCGAGCAAAGCAATCCGCGAAGGCTTGGACGAGACCGGCTACGAGGAAGGCCGCAACCTGACCATCATTCCTCGCTCGGCCGAGTTCGGAAAATTCATCGAATCCGAAATCGCGAAGTGGGGCCCGGTCGTCAAACAGGCCGGCATTAAGGCGGAGTGAAATCTTGTCATTCCGGGCCTAGCAGATCGCCCACCGGGTCCATCCCGAATGGCCGGCCCGATGCCAGGCTCCGGCGTAATCCGCCACCTCGCGACGATCGAACGGCGGGCCACGCTGCGTTTATTCTCCCTACGCGCTGAATGTCCGCTTTGCTCCGAATACGACCGAATTGCTGCGTCGCCGTAAAGGGCCATATTAAGGCGACATGGCAGCGGACGACGGCCTACAGTCGAAAAGTGCCATTAGCCGACATCAGCAAATATTTCCCTCCGGGTTGGAGGCGTCCCGGCTGTCGCGTCAAGTTACCGACCACACCACTTTCCTTTTCGAGCTTCGGCCGCCAATTCACGAGCGCAATCGATCACGAGTTGCGCGACGGGACTGATCGTACGCTGCTTCAAGGTAGCGACTGCGACTGGCCACGGTTGCGCAAGCAGGTCTACGGGCAGTGCGCGAACGTGCAGATGCCCGGCGCCAAATTGCAGCACCGAACCGGGCCAGACCGCCAAATACCGACCGGTCGCCAGGAGGTGGGAGTACATTTGCAGGGAAATCGTCGTGACGCGGGTCTGCGGCAACTCCAGTCCGCTGGCGCGGAAAGCTTCTTCCATGAGCGCGCCTTGAATCGTATCGAGCGGCGGAAGACACCACGGGTGGTTCATCAGATCGGCAAGGGTAGCCTTGTGCCGACGCAGCAGCGGGCTTCGCGATCCGACGACGACGAAGAGTTTTTCATTGAACAGGACATCGGTTTCGACGTCGTGCGTCGGGATGCGGCTCGGCATGCGGCCGATAATGAGTTCAACGGCTCTATCCCGTAACGCCTGATATTGCGTCAGGGTGGCCGGCATCGGCATGACGTGAAACGATATCCGCGGGTGGCGGCGCCAGATTCTGTCGACGATGGCCGGCAGCAACCCGCCCACCATCGGCTCGGTGGCCCCAATGCGCAGCTCGCCGCGGGTCGGGTCGGCGAGAAATTCAATTTCCCTGACGCTTTGCTGCAAATCGTCGAACGCCAGCGTCGCCCACTTCGCCAGTGCGCGGCCGTACAGTGTTGGTTCGATGCTGCGCCCGGCGCGATCGAGAACGCGGACCTGAAGCGTACGCTCGATATCGGCAATCGCCTTCGACACGACCGGTTGAGACACGGCGATTGCGGCTGCCACTTTCACAATGCTCTTGTGCTGCACGACAGCAAGAAAGATGTGTAAGTCACGCAGTTTCAGCCGGCGTCCGATGCGATCGGCCCATTGCATGGCGACACTCCTATAGCGAAACAGCTAAGTATACTTCGAAACATAGAATAATTTGCCTCAGTGTCTGTCCGGTGAGTTATTGAATCCTATGAATTGTTTGTGATTTAAGGGTGGCGGGCCTGATTTGGAGGGGCCGCCGATGTGGACGACCGAAAATCGCGGCCGCTATGACCGCAGCCGATTACGCTATCCAAGCGATCTCACCGACGACGAATGGGGTCTGGTCGAACCGTTGATCCCGCCGGGCAAGCGCGGCGGCGACAAGCGCACGGTGATCATGCGCGAGGTGGTGAATGGCCTGATGTACATTCTGTCGACTGGCTGTCAGTGGCGGGCAATCCCAAAGGATTTGCCGCCGCGCTCGACCTTGTCCGATTACTTCGATCTGTGGAGTTGGGATGGCACGCTCGATCGCATCCATCACGAACTCTATGTGAAGTGCCGCGAGGCGGTCGCCAGAGAAGCGAGCCCCACCGCCGCAGTGATCGACAGCCAGAGCGTGAAAAGCGCCGAAAAAGGGGGGCGTCGATCGATCCTCCGGGTTACGACGCGGGAAAGAAGATCAAGGGCAAGAAGCGGCACATTCTCGTCGACACCCACGGCCTGCTGATCCACGCCATCGTGCACGCCGCCGACATTCAGGATCGCGATGGTGGCGCGTTGGTGATGGCGACGATGTTCGGCCTGTATCCGTTCCTGCTGAAACTCTATGCCGATGGCGGCTATCAAGGCCCGGTGTTCCGTCGCGCTGCGAGCAAAATCATGGCGCAAGTGAATGTCGAGATCGTCAAGCGCTCGGACCACGCCAAAGGCTTTGTCGTGCTGCCAAAGCGATGGGTGGTAGAACGCACATTCGCATGGCTCGGGCGCTGTCGACGGCTCGCCAAGGATTGGGAAAATCTCAATCGAAAGGCGCTCGCGTTCCTGCGTCTCGCTTCCATCAGGCTGATGTTGAGAAAGCTATGCAATCCCGTATGATCTCTCCGGACAGACTTTAAGCGGTCAGGCGCTATGATCGGCCGGCCCGTTGCAAGCGAGGGAGCGCCCGATGCCGCACACGCTCACGAAACTTTCGGTCTTTTACCGCAAACGTCGCGGCATCGCCGCGCTGAAAATCCTTGCCGGCTTCACCGTTGTCCTGTCCGGGAGTGCAGTCGGCTCTGCCGCGCCCTACCCGGAACGGCCGATCCAAATCATCACCCAGGCGGCGACCGGCAGCGGCCCGGACGTCGTCGGTCGCGTCGTCGCAGAACAGCTCAGTCGGCTTTGGCGGCAGCAGGTCGTGATCGTCAATCGTCCTGGGGCGGACGGCATTATCGCGGCGCAGGCCGCGGTAGACGCAACGCCCGATGGTTATACGCTTTATCTCCCCAACGGCTCGACGTTCTTTTCTCTGCCGGCCACACACGACCAACTCCCATTCGACCTACAGCGCGACCTCGCTCCGATCGGCATGGTCGGCGTGCTGCCGATGGTCATCGCAGTATCCCGCACGCTTGGCGTCAGCAATCTGGCCGGTCTCCTGGCTTACGCGCAGGCTCGGAAGGAAAACCTGTTCTATGCTGGCGGTCTGCGCGGCGGCCTGCCTGATCTCGTCGGCGCGATGTTGAACACCCGCCTCGGCACTAACCTGACGTACGTCCACTACGTCGGCACTGCAAAGGCGCTTCCGGACGTGATTGCCGGACGAATCCCCGTGGTCGTGGACGGCATCGCAGCCTTATCGAGCGCCATGGGAGACGACTCGATCGTGCCGCTTGCCGTGGCCTCGGCAAACCGCCTGCCGGAATATCCGGCCTTGGCCACGGTTGCGGAAACCATCCCGGATTTTGAAGCCGTCGGCTGGTTTCCTCTAATGGCGCCAGCAGGTCTTACCGCAGATATCCAGACAAAGCTGAACAACGATTTGAACAACGTGCTGAGTTAACCGGAGCTGCAATCACGCCTGGCCAAGCTTGGCACCTATGTCCGCCAAATGTCGCCCCCTGAACTCGCCGCATTCATTCGCGCGCAACAAGAGCTGTGGGAACCCATCGCACGCCACGCCGATTCCGACGCTCGCTAATCGAGGCCGCGTCATTTCACTCACGCCCCAAAAAAAGAGGCTAGACGATGCCGTACCTTCAACTCGACGTTTCCGCCGTCTATTCGATCGATTTGAAACGACAGTTGACGCGCCGCCTGGCCGATCTGTTCGCCGACATTATGCAGACGACGCAAGACAAAGTCGTCGTTGCCTTCAACGAATTGTCCGAGGGCAGTCTATGGCGGTGCAGCGATGACATTTTGCATCCGGGCGCGGTCTTAAGATGCGACATCCGCCGCGGCCGGCCACCCCATCAGCGAGCGTGTTTGGCCGAGGCCCTCCTTAATGCTTGCGCCGACGCGCTTGGATTGGATCCGAAAAGAATGAGCGTCATGTTCACGCAGCACGCGGGGGATGAAGTGTTTCGGAGTGAAAGCGGATTGGAGCGGGACTGGACACCCGCCGAGGCTGTCAAAGAACCGGGCGCTTAGCGCCTGATAACTCGTCGTCGAGGAAATGCGTCGATATTCGATATTTCCCGTTCCGCGAATTGAGCCTTTCGTAGTGCGGTAGTCGGCGTTCGCAAAGTGTCGCGATGGGTCAATCACGCCGTTGTCCCAGCTCGGGAACGTCCGCGTCTCATCCAATACCGACCAAATGCAACCCAGCAAAAAGCCGTCGTTATTCGATCACCTCGTCAGTGATGCCGAGCAGCGTCGGGGAGCCGCACCGCGAGGTGCGGAGGTTGTTGAACAGCGTTTGTCGGCGTTCCGCATCCTTTATTCTTCGTCATTGCGAGGAACGAAGTGACGAAGCAATCCAGATAACGGCAGTTTAGACCTGGATTGCTCCGCTAACGCTCGCAATGACAGGCTTAAGTAT
>CAWFBB010000021.1:0-50964 GCA_963813825.1 uncultured Alphaproteobacteria bacterium | reverse complement strand
CGTCGCGGATCACCTTGCCGTAGCGGGCGTGATCTTTGGCGATCTTGTCGGCGAACTGCGCGGCTGTCGAGATAGCTGAGATCGTAGCCGAGCGGCGCCGTCTTTTGCGCGAGGTCCGGCAGCTTGTCGATCTCGGCGATTGCGCGGCTCGTTCGCTCGATGATGTCATGCGGCGTTTTCGCCGGAGCGGCGATGCCGAACCAGACGCTGACGTCGAACCCCGGCAAGCCACTCTCGTTGGCGGTCGGCACTTCGGCAAAATCGGCACGCGCTGAAGCGAGCCGACGACGAGCGGCTTGATCTTGCCGGCCTCGACATATTGCAAGACGACATTCGGCGTCGCCCACATCAGCGGAATTGACCGCCGAGCAGATCGTTGAGCGCCGGAGCGGTGCCCTTGTACGGCACGTGGGTGATGTCGACACCGGCGGCGGCATTGAGCATAGCGGCGGCCAGATGATGCGGCGTGCCGATCCCGGGCGTGCCGACCGAAAGCTTTCCGGGATTGGCTTTGGCGTAGGCTATCAGGTCCTGAAGGTTCGACACCGGCAACGAAGCGTTGGCGAACAGGAACAGACGGCGTCGTCGCTATCTGCGCCACTGGGGCAAAGTCGGTGACGACGTCGAACGGCACCGCTTTGTGCAGCCACTTCTGCAAAACGGAGGACGTCTCCATCATCACCATTGTGTGCCCGTCGGGCGTCGCCTTGGCGACGAGAGTCGAGGCCGACAAGGCCGCCGGCGCCGGGACGATTCTCGACCACCCAAGCCTGCTTGAGCCGATCCGTAAGCTGCGCCGCGAATATTCTGCCGATGGTGTCGACGCCACCGCCCGCCGCGATCGGTACGACCAGCGTGACCGGACGGGTATCGCCACCCGGGACTTGCGCGGAGACGCCGATTGCGCCCGCCGTTGCGGCAATTCCAAGCCCCAGAATCAACAGCTTATGGGCTGTCCGCATTGTTCCCTCCCGGCGCGATCATATTTGTTGCCAGCAAGCGTAACGGCGGCAACGCACAGGACAAACGCGAAGCGTTGCCGCCGCTTCGAATTTGGTCTAAGACCCCTGCGCGCGGGGCCGAGCCCCGGCGCCGGCGCGCAAACAGCGCGCTCTTTTTTTGTGCCCCACATGCGGAAGCGATGCCCAAGCGGACCGACATCTCCTCGATCCTGATCATCGGCGCGGGCCCGATCGTCATCGGCCAGGCGTGCGAGTTCGATTATTCCGGAACCCAGGCCTGCAAGGCGCTCAAGGAAGAGGGCTATCGCGTCGTCCTGATCAATTCCAATCCAGCGACGATCATGACCGATCCAGACCTGGCGGACGCCACCTATATCGAGCCGATCACGCCGGAGATCGTCGCCAAGATCATCGAGAAGGAACGGCACGTTCTTCCGGGTGGTTTCGCGCTGCTGCCGACGATGGGCGGACAGACCGCGCTGAACACCGCGTTGTCGCTGCGCAAGATGGGCGTGCTCGACAAGTTCGGCGTCACGATGATCGGCGCTACCGCCGACGCCATCGACAAAGCCGAAGACCGCAAGCTGTTTCGCGACGCGATGACCAAGATCGGGCTCGCGACGCCGCGCTCACATCAGATCAAGACGCTGATCCAGGCGCTTGAGGCACTCGAAGACATCGGGCTGCCGGCGATCATCCGGCCGTCATTCACGCTCGGCGGCACCGGCGGCGGCATCGCTTATAACAAGGCCGAGTTCATCGAGATCGTCGAGGGCGGCATTGACGCGTCGCCGACCAGTGAAGTGCTGATCGAAGAATTGGTACTGGGCTGGAAAGAATATGAAATGGAAGTCGTTCGCGACAAGAACGACAATTGCATCATCGTCTGCTCGATCGAGAATCTCGATCCGATGGGCGTGCATACCGGCGACTCGATCACGGTGGCGCCGGCGCTGACGCTCACCGACAAGGAATACCAGATCATGCGCGACGCCTCGATCGCGGTGCTGCGCGAGATCGGCGTCGAGACCGGCGGCTCCAACGTGCAGTTTGCGGTCAATCCGGCGGATGGACGTCTTGTCGTTATTGAGATGAACCCGCGGGTGTCGCGTTCGTCGGCGCTGGCGTCGAAGGCGACCGGATTTCCCATCGCCAAGGTCGCGGCCAAGCTCGCGGTCGGCTACACGCTCGACGAGATCGCCAACGACATCACCGGCGGCGCGACGCCCGCTTCGTTCGAGCCGACCATCGATTATATCGTCACCAAGATCCCGCGCTTTGCCTTCGAGAAATTTCCCGGAGCCGAGCCGGTGCTGACCACTTCAATGAAATCGGTCGGCGAGGCCATGGCGATCGGGCGCACCTTTGCCGAGAGTTTGCAGAAAGCGTTGCGCTCGCTCGAAACCGGGCTCAGCGGCCTCGACGAGATCGCCATTCCCGGCCTCGGCCAGGGCGACGACAAGAATGCCATCCGCGCCGCGCTCGGTACGCCATCGCCCGATGGCGTGCTCAAGATCGCGCAGGCGATGCGGCTCGGCATGAGCGATACGGACATCCACACCGCCTGTCACGTCGATCCGTGGTTCCTGGCGCAGATCCGCGGCATCGTCGACATGGAAGCCGAGATCCGTGCCAAGGGCCTGCCGGCAACGGCGCCGGCGCTGCGCCGGCTCAAGGCCATGGGCTTTTCCGACCCACGCCTCGCGAAACTGACCGGAGGTTCCGCCGATCAAGTCGCCGAGCACCGCCACAAACTCGGCGTGCGGCCGGCATTCAAGCGCATCGACACCTGCGCTGCCGAGTTCGCTTCGCCCACGGCTTACATGTACTCGACCTACGATGTGCCGTTCGCCGGCCGCGTCGCCGACGAAGCGGCGCCGACCGACAGAAAGAAAGTCGTCATCCTCGGCGGCGGGCCGAACCGCATCGGCCAGGGCATCGAGTTCGATTACTGCTGTTGCCACGCCGCCTTCGCGCTGAAGGACGCCGGCTACGAAACCATCATGATCAATTGCAATCCGGAGACAGTGTCGACCGATTACGACACTTCCGACCGGCTGTATTTCGAGCCGCTGACCGCCGAAGATGTGCTCGAAATCATCGATACCGAACGGTCGAACGGCACCCTGCATGGCGTTATCGTGCAGTTCGGCGGCCAGACGCCGCTCAAGCTAGCGGAGCCGCTGGAGAATGCGAATGTGCCTATCCTCGGCACCTCGCCCGATGCCATCGATCTCGCCGAGGATCGCGACCGCTTCAAGAAACTGCTCGATACGCTCAAGCTGCGGCAGCCGAAAAGCGGCATCGCCACCAGCACCGAAAAGGCGCGCGCCATAGCCGAGGCGATCGGTTTTCCGATCGTGATCCGGCCGTCCTATGTGCTGGGCGGCCGCGCCATGGAGATCGTGTACGACTTGGCGCAGATCGACCGTTACCTCGTGCGGCTGAACGCCGATCTCGACCGGCCCTCGGAGATTGCGGTTTCCGACCGGCGTCCGCTGTTGATCGATCGCTATCTCACCGACGCCATCGAGGTCGATGTCGATTGCCTCGCTGACGGCACCGACACTTATATCGCCGGCATCATGGAGCATATCGAGGAGGCCGGCATCCATTCCGGCGACTCGGCCTGCTCACTGCCACCGCACAATCTTTCGGCCGAGATCATCGCCGAACTCGACCGCCAGACCCGCGCGCTGGCGCTCGCGCTCAAGGTCGGCGGCCTGATGAACGCGCAATACGCCATCAAAGACGGCGACATCTACGTGCTCGAGGTCAATCCGCGCGCCTCGCGCACGGTGCCGTTCGTCGCCAAGGTGATCGGGCTGCCGGTCGCCAAGATTGCGGCGCGCATCATGGCCGGCGAAGCGCTCAAGAGTTTCAATCTCGAGCCGCAGCATTTCGAGCCCGGCGCTGCCAAGCACGTCGGCGTCAAGGAAGCGGTGTTTCCATTCGCGCGTTTCGGCGACAAGGTCGATACCGTGCTCGGCCCGGAAATGAAGTCGACCGGCGAAGTCATGGGCATCGACCGCGACTACAACATCGCCTTCGCCAAGAGCCAGCTTGGCGGCGGCACGCGGGTGCCGAAATCGGGAACCGTATTCGTCTCGGTGCGGGATGCCGATAAGCCGCGTATCCTCGAGGCGACCCGGCTGCTCGCGCAACTGGGCTTTAAGATTCTGGCGACTTCGGGAACCCAGCGTTATTTCGCCGAACAGGGCGTCCCATCGGTCAAGATCAACAAGGTGGCCGAAGGCCGCCCGCACATCGTTGACGCCATCAAAAACGGCGAAGTCCAGCTGGTTTTCAACACCACCGAAGGGGCTACGGCCCTGGCCGACAGCCGGTCGCTCCGGCGCGCAGCCCTCTTGCATAAAGTGCCATACTACACCACTCTTTCAGGGGCCGTCGCCGCAGCGCAGGGCATTAAGGCCTATCTCGGGGGCGACCTTGAGGTGTGTGCGCTGCAAAGCTACTTCGGGGCCGAGTTTGATCGAGAATTGGGGCGGTCAAAGCGGCGGTACGTGTAGAGCCAAGTTTGGATCGTGCGGCCAGGCAACACCTCGGCCCGCTATCTGACTTTGACTCTGGAGGTGAGATCGATGGACAAAATTCCGATGACTGCGGCGGGCTATTCCGCGCTTGAGGCAGAACTGAAACATTGCCAGCAGGTGGAGCGTCCGCGCATCATCCAGCAGATTACCGACGCGCGCACGCACGGCGACCTGTCGGAGAATGCCGAGTATCACGCCGCCAAGGAATCGCAATCGCTTAACGAGGGCCGTATCGCCGAGCTCGAGGACAAGCTCGCGCGCGCCGAAGTCATTGACGTATCGAAACTGTCTGGCGACACCATCACGTTCGGCGCCACCGTCACCGTGGTCGACGAGGACACCGAAAAGAAAGCGGTGTGGCAGATCGTCGGCGAGCCCGAGGCCGACGCCAAAAAGGGCAAGATTTCCATCACTTCCCCCCTGGCTCGCGCGCTGGTCGGTAAGAAGAAAGGTGCGCAGGTCGAGGTCGTCACGCCCGGCGGCGCCAAGGCCTACGAGGTCATGAAGGTGGAGTGGAAATAGCCCTTCGGCGGCGGTGGGGTGAAATCCTTTTTGACCAATTGACGATATGTCGATAAACCGCATCACCGGATAGCACTGGACATTCCAGGCGGCGGCGTCATGCTTTAGGTTCAATACTGGAGAGCGAGAATGGCTAAAGGCACTGTTAAGTGGTTCAACGCGCAAAAGGGTTACGGGTTTATCCAACCGCAGGGCGGCGGCGGCAAGGACGTATTCGTTCATATCTCGGCAGTCGAGCGGGCCGGCCTCAGCGGTCTCGATGAGGGCCAGGTCGTCGAGTACGAGGAAGTTGCAAACAAGGGCAAAACCTCGGCAGAGAACCTGAAGGTTCAGCGCTGATCGCTGGGGCGGTACCCTCAGCAGGAGATATCCCGGCCGGTTGGCTCGATTGGGCCCCAGCCGGGATAATCATTGCGCGGCTGTGCGCGGCCGGGTTGCGTGACTCCGCGTCCAGACACGGGGTCCGCTAGCCGGCCGCTACCGCAAGATCGCCCGTTATCGTGATCACCAGCGGGACTGCCGCAAACCCGATTAGGGTTGGCTCCGATCCATCAAGCGCCGGACAGGCGCAGTTTCGCCAAGCCTTGCGCCATCTCCCGCAGCCGAATCAATCCGGCTAGTGTGCCTGTTGCGCATTTTGGGAGGAGACGGGCGGTGAAATTCGGCATTTTCGATCACATGGACGATGCCGGCGTGCCGTACGGCGAACTTTATGCCGGCCGGCTCAAGCTCGCCGAGACTTTCGACCGCGCGGGATTCCACGCCTATCATCTTGCCGAACATCACGGCACGCCTATCGGCTGCGCCGCATCACCGGGCCTGTTTCTCGCAGCGTTGACTCAGCGTACCGAAAAATTGCGCTTCGGCCCGATGGTGTATCTGTTGCCGTTTTACCATCCGCTGCGCCTGATCGAGGAAGTCTGCATGCTCGATCAGATGAGCGGCGGACGTTTCGAGCTCGGCATCGGCCGCGGCGTGTCACCGTTCGAGACGGCAAATTACGCGCTCGATTTCGCGCAGACGGGGGCGATGTACCACGAGGCGTTCCAGGTCCTGCTCAAGGGCCTGGCTTCAGACGAACTGACATTCGACGGCAAGTTCTATCGCTTCGACAAGGTGCCAATATTGGTACGGCCGGTACAACGCCCGCATCCGCCGTTGTGGTACGGAGTGAGCCTGCCCGAGAACGCCGATTGGCCGGCACAGAACGACGTCAACGTCATCTCGTTAGCGCCGCCACAAGCTGTGCGTCCGATCTTCGATCGCTACCTCGCGTCGCGGCGCAAGCTCGGCAAGCCTGAACTCGACGCTCTATGGCGTCGGCCGCCACGTCGTGGTGGCCGAAACCGACGAAGCAGCGCTCACCATCGCACGGCGCGCCTATCGGCGCTGGCGTACCAATTTTTTCTGGCTGTTCGCCCGCCACGGCGCCGTGCCCCGGGTTGCCGGCCTTTATCCCGAAACCTTCGACGAACTTGCAAGCCTCAAGACCGCCGTTGCCGGCTCGCCCGAGACGGTGCGGACGTTCATTGCAGCCGACATCGAAGCGACCGGGACGAACTACTTCGCCCCATGGCTTGCCTTCGGCGACATGACCTCCGAGGAAGCCCTGCATTCGGTCGATTTGTTCGCCCGCGAGGTGATGCCGGCATTCGGGTAATCGGGGTCGGGCTGCAGCTTCGGACGCCATCCCGCGACCTCATCCCTGTCCCCTGATTCCTGGCCTGCGTCTCTTGCATAGCTCGGCAAAATCCCTACATTGCCAAGGCACTGGCGGCGTAGCTGCCGGATACGGCTGATATCGAATTCGGCTGATCCCAAGACACCGCATCCGATGAAAAAGGGGCTTCCGGCAGGCGGCTTTAAGCCGAATTTCCTGCCGCAATGAATGGGCTCAAGCCGGTGAGCAAAACCACTCACGCCAAGGTCGTCATCGTCGGCTCCGGACCGGCCGGCTATACGGCTGCCATCTATGCGGCGCGCGCGATGCTCGATCCGATCATGATCCAGGGCGTACAGCCCGGCGGCCAGCTTACCGTCACCACCGATGTGGAGAACTACCCGGGCTATGCGGACGTGATCCAGGGTCCCTGGCTCATGGAACAGATGGAGAAGCAGGCAGCCCATGTCGGCGCCAAGATGATCTCCGATCACGTCAACAGGATCGATGCCTCGCGGCGGCCGTTCCGGATCGAATGCGATTCGGGGGAGATCTATCTGGCCGAGACGCTGATTCTGGCGACCGGAGCGCAGGCGCGCTGGCTCGATCTGCCGTCGGAGCAGAAATTCCGCGGCTACGGCGTTTCGGCCTGCGCCACCTGCGACGGGTTTTTCTACCGCGGCAAGGAGGTGCTGGTCATCGGCGGCGGCAACACCGCGGTCGAGGAAGCACTGTTTCTTACCAATTTCGCGTCGAGGGTCACGCTGGTGCATCGCCGCGACAGTTTGCGCGCCGAAAAGATCTTGCAAGATCGGCTGTTCAAGCACCCGAAAATCGAGGTGATTTGGGACTCCGCACTTGAAGACATTCGGGGCGGCGACAATCCACTGAAGGTGACGCACGCATACCTGAAAAATCTCAAGACTGGCGCGGTCAGCGCGCGCACGGTCGATGGCATTTTCATCGCCATCGGCCACGCACCGGCGACCGAGCTTGTCGCCGGACAAGTCGAGATGAAGTCGTCAGGCTACATCAAGACCGCACCGCATTCGACCGCCACCTCCGTGCCGGGCCTGTTTGCCGCCGGCGACGTTGCCGACGAAATTTATCGGCAAGCCGTTACTGCCGCCGGACTCGGCTGCATGGCGGCGCTGGAAGCCGAGCGCTTCCTCGCCGCCCATGCCGAGCGCCGCGCCGCGGCGGAGTGAAATTTATCCTCTGCCCGGGTCGGGACGGGGGAAGAAAGATGACTATGGATTGGGACAAGCTGAAAGTATTTCATGCCGCCGCCGAGGCCGGCAGTTTCACCCATGCCGGCGAACAACTCGGGCTGTCGCAATCGGCCGTGTCGCGTCAGGTCAGCGCGCTGGAACAGGAGCTGTCGGTCTCGCTGTTTCATCGTCATGCGCGCGGCTTGATCCTGACCGAGCAAGGTGAATTGCTCTATCGCACCGCCCACGATGTGTTCATGAAGCTCGAGGCGGCGCGCGCCAAGCTGACCGACAGCCGCGAGCGGCCGAACGGCGACCTGCGCGTGACCACGACGCCGGGCATCGGCATTCATTGGCTCACGCCGCGACTCGGAGAATTCGTCGACCTCTATCCCGACATCCACCTCACGCTGCTCACCACCGACGAAGAGCTCGACCTCGCGATGCGCGAAGCCGACGTGGCCATCCGCCTGCGGCAGCCGACGCAGCCCGATCTGATCCAGCGCAAGCTGTTCTCGGTGCATTTCCACGTCTATGCCTCGCCGGAATATCTCAAGAGGTTTGGCACACCGCGGGCGTTCGACGATCTCGACAATCACCGCGTGCTGGTCCTCGGAGGCAACGTGCCGCCCTATCTGCAACGCTCGCGCTGGCTGATCGAAGTGGCGCGCGACGGCAAGGGACCGCGCACGCCGCATCTCGTCATCAACAACATCCTCGGTATTTTGCGCGCCTGCCAGCGCGGTCTCGGCATAGCGATGCTGCCGGATTATCTGGTCGAGGAGAATGGCGGCCTGGTGCAACTCTTTGGCGAGGCCGATGCCATCGCGCTCGACGCCTACTTCGTCTATCCGGAGGAGCTCAAGACCGTGGCGCGCGTGCAGGCATTCCGCGATTTTCTTGTCGCCAACGCGCAGCGTTGGAACTTCTAGCACGCGCGTGGACGCGACAACCTGACACGCGGCCGCTGTTGCATGAACGCTCCAGCACACGCAATTCGCGCGGGTTTTATTCGCCGAAAATGCATTTGCGATGTCCGCATGGCTGGCATGTGTGCCTTCGCGTTGTGTGCGCGGACTACGGCTCGCATACTACCGACGTTGCTGCATGGCAGCGGTTGCCGCATCCTCCCAGATTGGCAATCGTCAATGTCAGGCAGTTTGTTCCCCTCTGGAAGGTGTATCGCTGGCGCCCCCACGCCGGCGAACTGAACCGGGCCCGAAAGGGCCCGGTTTTCTTTTGTACAACGGCGATGTGGCGAATAAAACGTAACCGGACTAATATCCGTCACGCGCCATTTTTCATTTGCCCCTCATGAAAATTTCGATACTCGACGATTACTACGACACGCTGCGCACGTTGCCGTGTTTCAGCAAGCTCAATGGCCACGACGTCACGATCTGGAACGATCACGCCCAGGACAATGACGCGCTGGCCGGGCGGCTGGGTGATACCGAAGCGCTGGTACTGTTCCGCGAACGCACGCAGATCCGGACGCCGCTGCTGGAGCGCTTGCCGAAGCTCAAGCTGATCAGCCAGCGCAGCGTCTATCCGCACATCGACGTCGATACCTGCACGCGGCTCGGTATCATCCTGTCGTCGAGCCAGCATCCGGGCACGCCGTCGCATGCCACGGCAGAAATGACGTGGGCGCTCGTTCTCGCGGCGATGCGCAAAATCCCGCAGCAGATGGCGTCGCTCCAGGCCGGGACCTGGCAGATGGATGTCGGCACGTCATCGCGCGGCAAGACACTGGGCATTTACGGCTATGGCCGCATCGGCGGCGTCGTTGCCAGCTATGGCCGCGCTTTCGGCATGAAGGTGCAGGTTTGGGCGCGGCCGCAGACGCTCGAAGCCGCGAAGAAGGACGGCTATGCCGTGGCGTCGAGCAAGGAAGCGTTTTTTGCCGAATGCGACGTGATCTCGCTGCACATGCGGCTGGTCGACGCGACGCGGCATATCGTAAAAGCCGTTGACCTCGCGCGCATGAAACCGACCGCGCTTCTGGTCAACACCAGCCGCGCGCCGCTGATCGAACCCGGCGCGCTCGTGGAAGCGTTGCGCAAAGGCCGGCCGGGCATGGCTGCCGTCGATGTTTTCGAGCAGGAGCCAATGCTCGACAGATCTCATCCCTTGCTCACCATGCCGAACGTGATTTGCACGCCGCATCTCGGCTACGTGACCCGTGAGGAATATGAAACGCAGTTCATCGATATTTTCGACCAGATCAACGCCTACGCCGCCGGAAAGCCGATCAACGTCATCAACACCGATGTATTGAGTCGCGCGCGTTGAAAAGGAAAACCGTCACCGTCAATGACAGGATGCAGCGCGGTTACCGCTATGAGATCACCGTGCCCGCCGGCCGCAATTTCGATCCGGAGTTTCGCCCCGCGCTGACGCCTGCGCAAATGCTTCAACTCGGCGTGTTCGGCGGCAAGTATATGACCGACTGCGCCAAGGAATTTCCGAAGAGCTGGTTCGCGCGCGCCAAGCTCGCCGGCAAACACCGCGACCATTCGCTGAATTATTTCGGTGTCGATGCCAGCCAGCCGCTGTCGGTGTGGCGCAGGAAAGGCTGGATTTTCCGCGACGACCCGCGCGGCTGGTTCCAGTGGTACTGTCGCTACTACATGGGTCGCCGTATTCCGGGCGAGGACGCGCGGCAGATCAAGCGGTGGAAAGCAATCCGCCGTCACGTGCGCCAGGTACAGCGCAACTGCGAGCCTGGTGACGTCATGTGCCGGCCGCGGCAGCGGCAGGCGCTGTTACATTGGGCTTACGACAGCCGGAAGATTTAGGCCGGCTCCAGGCCCTTTGCCTTGAGCACCCGCTTGGCTTCCGGCGTGGTGAGAAAGGCGATCACCGCCCTGCCCGCATCGGCGTGACTTGCATTCGCCGGGATCGCGGCAACAAACGGCGTGACCATTTGAATCTCCGCCGGCAGCGGGCCGACCACGTCGATGCCTTCGACGGCCATCAGTTCCGCCATCTGTTGGATGCCGATGTCAGCTTCGCCCCGCAGCACGACAAGCCCGGCGAGGCCGCCGGCACCGCCGGCGCCATATTTCGCTTTCGCCTGCATTTGCTCGGCGATGCCGAGGTCGGCGAAAACCTTGGCGATATGAACGCCGCTCTGGCCACCGCCGACCGGCTTCGAGCAGGCAATCGATTTTGCCGCCAGCAACGCCCGCTTGAAGCCCTCGACCGAGGACAGGTCCGGTTTCGGCGCCCCTTGCGGAACCGCGACGCCGATTGACGACTTTGGCAATTTCGACGGCGCTGCCCGCGACCATCCTGCCTTGCGCTATCAGATCGTGCACGCCCGAGGCGGAAACGATCGCCATGTCGGCCGCTTCGCCTTCACCGAGCTGTTTCTCCAGCCGCAGCGAGGGGCCGAGCGTGACAGCAAGGCGATTGCCGGTCGCCCGCTCGAAAGCCGGCGACAGCTCCTCGAACACCATCTTCATCGCCGTGGTGCTGAGCACCTTGATGTCGATAGCCACCAGCAGAATCCTAGGCGTCGCGGCCCTGGGTGATGACGTTGATCAGCGCCGGCGTCCCGGAGCGTACCGCCTCGAAGCCGCGCTTGATCGCCGCGAACAGATCGCCGGGCTGCTCGACCTTTTCTCCGACGCCGCCGCAGGACGTAATCACCTTTTCATAGTCGGGCGTCGGCTTGAGTTCGGTCAGCGGCATCGAGTTCGCTTTCGCCGCATAGCCGCCCGGGAATACGTCGAGCGTCGCGGCACGCACCGCATGCCACGACTGATTGTTGGAGATGATGGTGAGCGTCGGCAAGCTTTCGGCGCGCCCGACGTAGTGGAACGGCAGCGGATTGCCGAACATGTAAGAGCCGTCACCGACCACCGAAATCACCTCGCGCTCGGGCGCGGCGAGTTTGGCGCCAAGCGCGGCGCCCATGCCGAAACCGAGACCGCCGGCGAGCAGGCTACCCATATAGCTGCCCTGCTTCGTCATTTGCAGCTGGCTCATCGGCACGCCGAGTTCGTTGATGATGATCGCATCTTCTGTCTTGAGCTCGTTGAGACAGGCGGCGATGTGCGAGGTCGAGATCGGCGTTCGGCCCTTGGCCGCCTCCATGGCGCGGCGGCGGTTTGCCAGCATATCCTCGCGCAGCGCGGCCACGGCTTTGCGCCGCTTCTCGATGTCACCGGCTTTAAGTTTCCCGCGCAAGGCTTCGCGCAATTGCGGCAACGCGCCGCGTGTCGTGCCCGCGATCAGCAAATCAGCTTCGAAATCGCGGAACGGATATTGCGTGACCAATGGATCCGGCGAAATGTGGATGACCTTGGCGTCGCGACCCGGCGTTACGGCCTTGGGAATCCACGGCACCGGCGCGTCGAGCACCACAATGACGTCGGCACGCGGCAGCATCGACTTCATATCGAAGCCGAGATTCATCGGATGAGTGGTCGGCAGATTGAGATCGTTCGGTTCGCTCTGCACGACCGGCAACGCGAATTCCTCGGTCAGCGCCGATAGCGCGGCAAACGCTTCCGGCGAGCGGCCGAGCGCCGAGGTCACGATCAGTGGGAATTGTGCGCCCGCAATCAGGTTCGGCGACTTGCTCGATGGCTTCTCGCGACGGCACCGCCGCCATGGCGCCGAGCGAATGGCCGCCGTTATGGCCGCGCTGCGCGGTCGAGGCGTCCGACAACACTTCGCGCGGCAGGGTCAGATACACCGGGCCACGCGGCTCGCTCATGGCGATATCGAGTGCACGATCGACGATCGCCGCGACCGGCTGGCCGGCGCGCAGCTCGTAATCCCATTTGGTGAATTCGCGCACGATGCCGCCCTGGTCGAACGCCTCCTGGCCCCAGTGGATCGGC
Source organism: uncultured Alphaproteobacteria bacterium (assembly GCA_963813825.1). Lineage (GTDB taxonomy): Bacteria > Pseudomonadota > Alphaproteobacteria > Rhizobiales > Xanthobacteraceae > BOG-931. The sequence goes on along the minus strand of CAWFBB010000021.1, from coordinate 38,199 downwards.
CGGTTGCGCGAGGCGATGTGGCCGGTCTCGGTGATCGGCGTTCGGCCGGCAGCGAGCAAGACAGGGATATTGTCACGGGCGGCATTCATGATGCCGTTGACGGCATTGCCGGTGCCGACCGTAACGTGGACCATGACGGCGGCCGGTTTGCCGGCGATCTTGTAGTAGCCGTGCGCCATCGCCATGGCGACGTTCTCATGGGGCACGGTGATGACGCGGGGGAATTTACGGCGGCCGTTGGCGTTCAGCGCCAGCAATTCAATGACGGGGGCGAAGTCGGTCCCGGCATTGGCAAAGACGTAATCGATGCCGCGCTCGGCGAGGCGTTGCAGGTAAGCTTGCGCGGAAATCTCCGGGGCTTCTGGGTCTCTCATCGACTGGCGTCCGTCCTGTTTGGCGTTTCCGGCGGCACAATAGAGCGCAAAACCGGGCTCCGATAGCCCGTTCCGGCGCAGGCTATCAGCCCGGCAGCAGCAATCATCAACTCTGTGTGAAATCGCCGGCATCGGAAATCAAATCGCGTTCCGGCACGTATCTAACCATAACAGCCAAGGCCGAATTGCTGTACAACACCATCAAGTCGCTCGTGCCCGCAGTGCGCTGCCGAGTGGCCTCTGGAGGGACGACACATGTTCACACGCCGCCAAGCCCTGTATGCGAGTGCGGCCGGAATCGCGGTTCTGGCCCTTGGCCGCCTGGCGCGCCCGGGCGCCGTGAAGGCCGCGACGGTCTACGAAGTCACCCACTCTGACGACGAATGGCACAAGCTTTTGACCCCGGCGCAATATGACGTGCTGCGCCAGGAAGGCACCGAGCGGCCGTTTACCAGTCCACTGTTGAAGGAGCACCGCGACGGCACCTTTGCGTGCGCCGGGTGCGACCTGCCGCTATTCTCGTCGAAGACCAAGTTCGAAAGCGGCACCGGATGGCCGAGCTTTTGGGTGCCGCTCGACAAAGCGGTCGATGAAACGTCGGACAATTCGTTCGGCATGCTGCGCACCGCGGTATCATGCCATCGCTGCGGCGGACATCTTGGACACGTCTTTAACGACGGCCCGAAACCGACCGGCTTGCGCTACTGCATGAACGGCGTGGCGCTGAAGTTCATGCCGGCGGCGCCTGGGCGCGACCTGAGGCTCTTCCTTGCGCACGGGAACCGGAATCTCGGATTACTGAAACTGAGTTCCAGGGAACACTCTGGATGCCTCTGCATTGACTTGGCTGAACCCAGAGAGGAGAGCCCAATGCGGACGATAATTTTGGCGACGACAGCAGCGCTCATCATGAGCGTACAGATGGCAGCGACCGCGAAAGCGGAAGACACGACAGTCATCAAGAAAGACGTGCCGGAAGACAGCACCACGGTCATTAAGAAGCGTGATGACGTCAATCTCTTCCCCGTGCCTCATCAGGAAGAGAAAAAGGTTATCATTCACAAAGATCACGACACCGAATAACGCAGCCTCATTCTAAAGTTCGGCTTTTTAAAAAAATGGCTCCGCCCAATTGGCGGGGCCATTTTTTTATCGCGCGTACCTTATATCTCAATATCTCAGTTCGGATGAACTTCGCGAATTTGGCGATCAATCAGCTTGTTTCTCCGCGATTCGAGCTTCGCTCAGCCGTTGCGAATGAACCATTGCGAGGGAACAAATCTCGGCCGGAGCGGGTTATCACGCCAATCTGATCCGTCCGGATCAATCATTTTGGGAGAGTGTCATGCCCGTTATTCTGTGGCTTTTAGGCGTACCGCTGGTTGTTGTGATTGCCCTGATGGTGACGCACGTCATCTAAGAAACCATCAATCAAAAACTGCTACAGCGTGGGCAGCGCGTTCTAATATTTGGAGCGCCAAATGAACACCGCTTTCTACCAATCGAGCCATTACCTCGCTGCCCGACCGGCTGTCGGCGATGCTAGGCGCGTGGCCACCACAATCACCTTGATTGCGGTGGCAACGTGCATGGTTTTGGCAAAGTCGTTTGCGGTTACCCGCCCGCCCGACGCTCAACGCGGCGCGGTCACCGCGGTCAGGATCGTCGACCCTGATTTCTGCAAGAACCAGACATGGCCCTATATCGACACGCGCTGTCTCAAACGGGTTGCGCCGGACCAGCCAGCGGCGGAAAATCAGGCATATATTGTTCCGGTCAATCCTCCGGTAACTCCTACTCCGACCGCGCCGCTTGCCATCGTTCCGGTCAACGGCGCGCCGGCTAGCGGAAGCGTTCCAGCGTCAAATGCCACAGGTGGCACGGTGCAAAGTACGCCGCCGACCCCTATTATGAACGGCGCCGCACAGAACGACATCCAAGAAACCATCGCTCCGAATACTGCGGTCACCGCGACCGATAATCCCGCCAATGCGCGAGTTGCGGATTCGCACCGTAGTCGTCGCTCCCAGCATTGGCGGCAGGGCGCCTTTTTCGGTTTCCGCTTCTGATCCCTTGCGGGGTCCTAATCATTGGCGGCTCCGGGATAGCTGTAGCTGCCGATGAGATTGTCCACGATCGTCTTGAATGCCGCCCAATCGGTCTCGCGGAACGAATGGCCGCGGACGATGAACGGCGCGCCGGCGTAGAACTTTTCGTATTGTTGGTGGCGTCCGGCGAATTCCGAACCGACCAGGTCCCAGGCCAGCTTGAACAGTTTCATGCGCGTGATCGCGTCGCATTGCGGGGTCTTCCAGTAGGTCTGGAACTGATGCGCAAGCTCGGGATCCTTCATCACCGAAATATCGGCCGGCATCTGGAATACGCCGCCGCCGCAAAGCTCGCGCAGATCATCGATAAACTTGCTGTAATTCTGCGTGCACCACTCCAGCGCGCCATACATCATGCGGCGATTGAAACAGACGTAGCCTTCGGGCCCTCCCGGCCAGCTTTCGAAGGCGTTGATCTGGCCATTGACCATGCCGGCGATCATTGCTTCCTGGGCGGAGATGCGGCCGAGCGTCTCCCTGACGGCGGGCACCTGGTCCGCGCCCGTCGCGTTGGCGATTTTGGCGCACAGCCCGACCAGCAGCCGCATCTTCGACCAATAGCGCACGTTCGATTGATGATTGCCGAGGCAATGGCTCGGCGTCTTGGTGTAGATTTCGCGCGACAGCACGGCGTCGTCGTGCACGAAGACGCGCTCCCATGGCACCTTGACCTCGTCGCAGAGCAGCATGCTGTCGCTCTCGTCGTAGCGAAAAGCCAGCGGCGAATCGAACTCCGTGGTGCAATCGATTTCCATCGGCTTGCGCGACCATAGCCGCAAGCCCCGCGCATTGCAGGGAATGGCGCAGGTGATTGCCTCCTTCTTCTGCTCCGGCGCCAGCGGAATGACGTTGCCGATCCAGATTTCGTTGGCGAACAGCGCGCCAGTGGCGAGCATCTTCATGCCGGAAATGACGACGCCATCATCCTCCTCACGCACCACGCGTAGCGTCGGGACCGGAAGGTTCTGCCGCGCATAGAAATCTGGATCGCGCGCGGCCTGCGGTGGCAGCACCGCATAGGCGACGTAAAGATCGTGGTCGCGTGCATATTTGTAATAGCGCAGCACATTGTCCGGATTGGCGCAGGGCGCGTTCAGAGCATCGAGCTTCATCGTCATGCCGGTGATGAAAGAGGCGACGTGATCCGGAGAGCGGCCGAACATGCCGTAGGTGAAATCGGCGATGCGGCGATGGCCGATCATGCGGCGTTGCAGGTCGTCGCGCGAGCGGGCGCGCAGGAAATAGATGGAATGGCGTCCGCCATCTTCCTCGTAAGTCAGTTCGTCTCTATGGGCCGGATCGGATTTCATATCGTAGAGCGCGGCAACAGTCTGCGCCGCGTTGCGAAACGCCGGATGACCGGTCACGTCATCGATCTTTTCGTTTCCGACATAGACCACGCGGCCGTCGCGCAGGGATTCAAGATGTTCTTTTCCGCCGCGCAGCATGGGCCATGTCTCCGAGCCGAGGGATCAGGTTCCGACTTTCAGTTCCGACACCAGGCCGCGCAGCGCCGCCACGGTGCTCAGCGCGACGATGAGGCCAGTCTTGGGGTTCTCCGACGGCACGTTGGCGATCGACATCGAAAAGCTCGCCGTATCGGCATCGACCTCGATGCGGTGATTGTTGCGATCGACCGCCGGATCGGCCCAGATTTCCAGTTTCGTCTTGTCCGGCCCAATGCCAGCGAGACTGAGCGCGGCAGCGACGTTGACGTTCTGCGGGAAGCCGCGCGCGCCCTCGCGCGCCGTGCCGTCGAATACTTTGCGCGCGGTATTGAGACCTTTGAGCGAAATACCGCGCTCGACGAGATACGGCGCGCCGTCGAGGCCGCCCGGCGGTTTGCGGGTGATCATCGTAACAGAACGGATCGTTCCTTCGGCGGCGGCGCGCACGGCATCGAGCCCGATCAGGCCGCCGGTCGGCACCAGAATGCGCGCGCCGGTCTCTTTCGCCCGCGCCACAAAATCCCAATTTTCCAGAAGCTGACCGACCGAAAGCGGCATGAACAACTTGCCGCGTTCGATGACCGGCGTCGCCACGGTGCGGAACATTGCCGGCGGCAGGCATTCGATGACCAGATCGCAGCTTTCGGCTAGCGCCTCGGCGGCGACAACGGGAATTCGGCTGCCGACTTGCGGCAGGTTGCGCGTGGCCTTTTCGGTGTCGCGCACTGAGACGGCTGTCAGAACCAGGCCCGGAATGCCGGCCTCGATCCGCCGCGCCACATCGAGGCCGACAGCGCCAAGCCCGGCCAATCCGATCTTGAGAGGTTCTCGCGCCAAGCTTTGCGCCACCTGGTCCCCCTACCTTGGCAGCCGCCCGTGCGGCCCGATACATTCTGTCTCTATGCGCCGGCTCGGCGCCACGCAACCAGCTACCCCTCCAGGCGGTCCGATGGCCAAGCGAGAGTTCATGACCAATATCAATCCCAGCACCTTCACCACCCGCCCGGAAATCGAAGGCACCTTCGGAGTGGTCACCACGACGCACTGGATCGCAACGGCGGTCGGCATGGGTGTGCTGGAGCGCGGCGGCAACGCTTTTGATGCCGCGGTCGCTACCGCATTCACACTGCAAGTCGTCGAGCCGCACCTCAATGGGCCGGGCGGCGATGTGCCGGTCATCGTCTATGATGCCAAGCGCGGCAAGCCGGAAGTGATCTGCGGCCAGGGCGTCGCGCCGGCGGGCGCCACCATCGCGCACTACAAGAGCGAGGGTCTCGATCTGGTGCCCGGCACCGGGCTGCTTGCGGCCTGCGTGCCCGGCACGTTCGAAACCTGGATGCTGCTGCTGCGCGATTACGGGACCATGACCATCGCCGAAGTGCTGGCGCCGGCGATCGGCTATGCGCAAAACGGCCACCCGCTGCTCGAGCGCACCAATGCAACGATCGCAATGGTCGCGGACCTATTCCGCGATTATTGGCCGACCTCCGCCGCCGTCTACCTGCCGAACAACGAAGTACCGGCCACCGGATCGCTGTTCACAAACAAGACACTCGCCGCCACCTACACCCGTATCGTCAAGGAAGCCGAGAGCGCCGGAAGCGACCGCGTCGCGCAGATCGAACGCGCGCGCAAATCCTGGTCGCAGGGATTCGTCGCCGAAGCGATCGATCGCTTTTGCCGAACGCAGGAGATCATGGATACCAGCGGCCGCCGCCATTGCGGCGTGCTCACCGCCGAAGACATGGCGCGCTGGACGCCGCATATCGAAGCGCCGCTCACCTACGACTATCGCGGCTACACTGTGTGCAAGACCGGACCGTGGGGCCAAGGCCCGGTGACGTTGCAGCAGCTCGCGTTGCTCAAGGGGTTCGATCTCGACGGGCTCGATCCGGCCGGCACTGAATTCATCCATCTGCTGGTGGAATGTTCCAAGCTCGCCTATGCCGACCGCGAGGTGTTCTACGGAGATCCCGATTTTGTCGAGGTGCCGATGGCAACGCTGTTGTCCGATGCCTACAATGCCGAGCGCCGCAAGCTCGTGACCGACAAAGCCTCGCTTGAGCAGCGCCCGGGCTCGATCGAGGGCTTCGGCGCGGTGGTGAAGCTTCGCCGCGACACCGGGCCGATGGCCGCCGGGGCCGGTGAGCCGACCGTGGGCCGGCTCGGCGCCGGCGAACCGACTGTCGGCAAGCTCGGCACCATGCGCGGTGACACCGTGCATCTCGATATCATCGACCAGGCCGGCAACATGATTTCGACGACACCGTCGGGCGGCTGGCTGCAATCGTCCCCGGTCATCCCCGAACTGGGCTTCTGCCTTGGCACGCGCGCGCAGATGTTCTGGCTCCAAGAAGGCCATCCCGCCGCGCTCGCGCCCGGCCGGCGGCCTCGCACCACGTTATCGCCGACCATGGCGTTGCGCGACGGCGAGCCCTATCTCGCATGGGGCTCGCCCGGCGGCGACGGCCAGGATCAGTGGATCACCCAGATGTTTTTGCGGCATGTCCATTGCGGCATGAACCTGCAAGAATCGATCGACGCGCCGGCTTGGCACTCCGAGCATTTTCCGAGTTCGTTCTGGCCGCGCACCGCCAATCCTGGAAAGCTGGTGGTGGAAAGCCGCGTGCCGAGCAAGACCACCGACGAGCTCAAACGGCGCGGACACCTCGTCGAGATGGGGCCGGCTTGGTCGGAAGGCCGCTTGACGGCTGCGTCTCGCGTCGGCCCCCGCCGCCGCGCCGCAGCCAATGCGCGCGGCATGCAGGGCTATGCGGCGGGACGGTAGCTCGTGGTCACATCGTCAAAAATTCCATCAGCGCCGCGCTGAATGCCGCCGGCTGTTCAAGCGGCGACATGTGTCCGCTGTTTTCGATGATCTTCAGAGCCGCATTGGGAATGGTCTGCGCCATTAGCCGTGCCGCTTTGCTGCAAACGTAATCCTGTTGCCCAACGACGACGAGGGTTGGTACGCGCACGGATTGCAGAACGCCGGTAAGCCGGAACAGCGACTTGCGCTTCGCCAGCACCTCGGAAAGCAGAAAGCGCAATCCATGGACTGGGGTCGCGCGAATAAGTGCCGCCATGTGATTGCGGCGCCGCGCATTGCGTCCGGCGTAGACCTTGAAGAGTTCGCTGCGCAGCATCTCGCAAACAAGTTCGTCCACCGCACCCTGCCCGATCAGCGTGACCCAGCGCCGCGCCATCGCCTCGATCTTGAGCGGGTCGTCGGCGCCGGCGCCGACATCGGCGAGCACCAGATGCGACACGCGTTCCCGGCTGCTGGCGGCAAACGCCAATGCGGGAGCTCCGCCGAGCGAAAAACCGACGATGGCCGCACGCTCGATTTTGAGCGCGTCCAGAACGCCGACGAGATCGCGGGCGAGAAGCGCGGCGGAATAGCCGCTTGCGACGGCGGGTGCGTCAGTCAGGCCGTGGCCGCGCTGGTCGTAAGCAATGACGCGGAAGCGATTCTTTAAGGCCCGTATCTGGTGAAACCACATGCGCTTGCCGCAGGCGAGGCCATGCAGCAGCACCACCGGCGGCCCGGCGCCAGTATCGCTGACGTCGACCGCCAGGTCGCCGACCTGGATTTTCCCCATGCAGTGTCCCCGATCAGGCCGGCAAGAAGCGTAAGTCTGTCGTCGTTCCCGACCTAAGCCGCCACGGTGCCGAGGAATTCTTCGACTTCGCCGCGCAGCTTGCCGGTCGCCTGTTCGAGCTCTTCGGTCGCCGCCAGCACGGTTTGGGCGGAACTGCGTGTCTGGGTGACCCCGCCGGCAACGTCGTCGAGCGCCGCAACGATGGCCTTGGCGCCGGCCGCGGCACTGGCGACGTTATGCGAGATTTCTCCTGTCGCGGATTCCTGCTGCTCGACCGAGCCCGCCACCGCCGAGGTATATTGATTGATGTCCTGCATCCGCCGTGTGATGTCACGGATCGCCGACACGGCGCTGCTGGTCGAGCTTTGCACCGACTGGATTTCGCGCGTGATCTCCTCGGTCGCCTTGGCGGTCTGCACGGCGAGCGACTTCACTTCCGAGGCGACCACCGCGAAGCCGCGTCCGGCATCGCCGGCGCGCGCCGCCTCGATGGTCGCATTGAGCGCCAGCAGATTGGTCTGGCCGGCAATATCCTGAATGAGCTTGACGACATCGCCGATCTTCTGCGCCACGCGCGCCAGCCCCGCGATGTCGGCATTGGTCGCGCCGGCTTCGGTCACGGCGACCTGAACCACGTCGTTGGCCTGCATGAGCTGGCGGCTGATCTCTTTGATCGAGGCCGACAACTCCGCAGTCGCGGCGGCCGCGGTCTCGACATTGACCGAGGCTTCGTTCGAACCGAGCAGCGCGCCTTCAGCGCGTTGCAATGTGGTATCGGATGTCGTGAGCAATGTCTTCGCCGCCGACTTCATGGCACTCGCGGTCTGACCGACAGTATTAAGCACGCTTTCGACCCGTGCCCGGAACGTCACGATCGCCGCATCGATGACGCGGCGGCGTTCTTCGCGCTGGCGCAGCGAATTGCGCTCGGTCTCCGCCGATAATTGATCGGACACGTCGTTATGGGTGGCGACCCAGCCGCCGTTCGGCAGCGGCCGGCTGATCAGCGTGATCACGCGGCCGTTGATTGTATTGGTTTTGGTTTCGGTGCGCTGCTCGGCAACCCGCTTGAGACAATCTGAGACATAGCGATCCGGATCGCCGGAGAATGTGCCAGACGCAACGCGGTGCATCAGGAGATCGCGCAATGACGTTCCGGCGCGTCCATGCTCGGGCTGCAAGCCGTACATCTCAAGGTATCGCTCATTGCACAGCGTCAATCGTGCCGCGCTGTCGAACATGCATAAGCCCTGCGTCATATTGTTGAGTGCCGCACGCAACAAGCGGCTTTGCGCGCGGCGGCGGCTGTTGGCAAACAGGCCGGCCACGGCCGCAGCACCGAGCGCGAACGGCAACGCCACCACGACGCAAGCGACCGGTCCGGGCGTTTTCGTCAGCATGCCGACGATCCAGGCCGTCCCAAAAGCCAGATATCCGGCGACGCCGCCGCAGAAGCCGATGGCACCGGCCGTGACGACGAGGCCCCAGTTGCGGCTGGCTTTCGCTAAGGTTCTGCCCACGAGCATCACGGTGCGCCAAAATGAACCCGCGATCGTATTCACGAACCGGTTTTTTTGCCGTTAAGGAAGCATGCAAGATTTCATTAACAAAGCCTATATTGGGCGCCGCGGCACATGCGTACGCGGCCCAACCGCGGCATTGCCGGCCCATCGTCAACCACGGTCGAGAGTGGTGAACGGCCATGACGTTAGACGCACTTATCCTGTCGCGCCTGCAATTCGTCTGGGTCATCGCGTGGCATATCTTGCTGCCCGCGTTCACGGTCGGTCTGGCGTCCTACATCGCCTTCATTGAAGGTCTCTATTTCTCGACCGGACGGCAGTTGTACTTCCGCATCTCGTCGTTCTGGACCAAGATTTTCTCGATCTCGTTCGGGATGGGCGTCGTCTCGGGAATCATCATGCCGTTCCAGTTCGGCACCAACTGGAGTCAATATGCCGACGCAACAGCCAACATCCTTTCGCCGTTGTTCGCGTACGAAGGACTGACGGCTTTTTTCCTCGAGGCCGCGTTTCTCGGCGTATTGCTGTTCGGGCGAAAACTCGTTCCGCCGTGGGTACATTTTTTCGCCGCCGTCATGGTGGCGATGGGAACTCTGTTCTCTTCGTTCTGGATCCTCGCCGCCAACAGCTGGATGCAGACGCCGATAGGATACGAGATGATCGGCGGCCGGTTCTTTCCGAAGGACTGGATGCAAATCATTTTCAATCCGTCCTTTCCATATCGACTCGCGCACACCGTCACCGGTTTCTACGTGACGACAGGTTTCGTAGTGGCGGGCGTCGCCGCCTGGCTGATACGGCGCAATCGCGACTCCGAGGAAGCCCGCGTGATGCTGTCGACCACACTCTGGCTGCTGCTGGCTTTGGTGCCGCTGCAAATCTTCCTCGGCGACCAGCATGGCCTGAACACGCTCGAGTACCAGCCGACCAAATTGGCTGCGATCGAGGCGCGATGGGATACGGCAGCGCGCGTTCCCTTGACGCTGTTCGCGATACCCGATGAAGCAAACGAGACCAATCGCCTGAGCATCGAAATCCCGGTGCTCGGGAGCCTTATTCTCACGCATGACCCGAATGGGACCGTTCACGGCTTGAAGGATGTGCCTGCCGGCGACCGGCCGCCGGTGGCGATTCCATTTTTCGCCTTCCGCATCATGGTCGGGATCGGACTCATCCTGCTGGCGGTAGCCTTCATCGGCAACGCCCTGCGCGCTGGCGGCAGGCTCTATCGCAACGACCTGTATCTGCGCGCCTGCGAGTGGGTCGCGCCACTGGGCTTCGTCGCCGTTCTCGCCGGCTGGGTGACGACGGAGGTCGGACGCCAGCCCTGGACCGTCTACGGCCTGCTGCGCACTGCCGAATCCGTGTCGCCGTCGCTGACTACAACCGACGTCGCCATTTCATTCGCAGGCTATATTGTGGCTTATCTGATCATGTTCCCTGCCGGGATCTGGCTGATGGCGGGCATTGTCCGGCGTGGTGCGCAAGCGCCGGAGCCAGAAGGTCCTATCGCCAGCGGTCGTCCGGGATCGCCGATCGAGGCCCTTCCAGCCGGCCGGACCGAAGGAGGCGGATCGCAATGATGCTCGATCTGGTTCCGATCTGGACACTCATTCTCGGCCTCGGCATCTTCTTCTATGTATTGCTCGATGGGTTCGATCTCGGTGTCGGTATCCTGTTCGGGCTGGCGCCCGACACCGCTTCGCGCAACCTGATGATGAATTCCATTGCCCCGATCTGGGACGGCAATGAGACCTGGCTCGTTCTGGGCAGCGTCGGGCTGCTGGCCGCCTTCCCACTCGCTTTCGCCATCATCGTGCCAGCGGTCTATTTTCCGATCGCGATCATGCTCATCGCATTGGTGTTCCGCGGCGTCGCCTTTGAGTTTCGCTTCCGCGATTCCGAGCACAAGGGGTTCTGGGATCACGGCTTCGCCTATGGCTCGACCGTTGCCACTTTGGCGCAAGGCATCGTGCTGGGCGCATTCATCCAGGGCTTCAAAGTCGATGGCCGCCATTTTACCGGTTCGAGCTTCGATTGCTTCACCCCGTTCTCGCTGCTCACCGGCATCGCTTTGCTGTTCGGCTACGCGCTCCTTGGATCCGGATGGCTGGTGATGAAGACCGAAGGCGAACTGCAAGCGTGGGCGCGGCGGCTTGGCCGCATCGCATTTCTTGGCGTCCTCGTGGCGATTGGAATCGTCAGCCTGTGGACGCCGGCCGTCGATCCGGGCATCGCACACCGCTGGTTTTCCTGGCCGAATATCGCCTACTTGTCGCCGGTGCCGATTATCACCGCGCTCATCGCGCTGCTGGAGTGGCGAAGCCTCAGCCGGCAAAGCGAAGCCGGCCCATTCATTGGCGCTGTTGCACTTTTTCTGCTGTCTTATATAGGCATCGCCATCAGCCTGTGGCCGATGATTGTGCCGCATCATTACACACTGTGGCAGGCGGCTGCGGCGCCGAGCACGCAGGCCTTTTTGCTGGTTGGCACGCTCGTGTTACTGCCGGTCATTCTGCTCTACACTGGATGGTCCTATTGGGTGTTCCGCGGCAAGGTACGCGGTGACATCGGCTATCACTGATCGTGCATAGTTGACGTTGCGCCGCCGCTGGATCGCGGGCTCTGCAAATGTCCCGGCCGCCCGCGTATTCACGCTTCCGACACTTTTTTGACGGCAATGTCGCGGCCGACGCGGGGGAAATTTCATGATCCGGCCTGGTGCGGCGGTGCTGGTCTGCAGCGCCTTGATAAGCGCCACTGCGCTTGCCGGCTGCTCCGGCGTCAGTGCACCCGAGGGCCTGCCAAGCTTTTACCGCGACCTTGCGACAAGCGACGCCACTGTGGATGCCAGTACGGCACAATCGATGATTTCCGGCTACCGCGCCAATAACGGCCTCGGCCCGGTCACCCTCGATCCCGAACTGATGAAACTTGCAGCCGAGCAGGCCCATACGATGGCGGCGCGCGACAAGCTCGATCACGATGTCGGGCGTCCTTTTCAGGATCGCATCCAGCGATCCGGCTTTGACGCCAGTGTCGCGGTCGAAAATATCGGCGCCGGCTATCACACGCTGGCGGAGGCATTTTCCGGCTGGCGCGATTCGCCGCCGCATCGCGCTAACATGCTCAATAACCGCGTGACCAAGATGGGCATCGCCGCGGCCTATTCACCGCAGTCGAAATACAAGGTGTTCTGGTCGCTCATCCTCGCCGCGCCGGACGAGCAACGCCACGGCTGAGTCTTCAGTGAGCTACTGACGCAAGCGTTTCGCGGCGGCCGTCACGATTTCGTAGGCCTCGCGGACGTCGGGCTTCGTCTTCGACACGTCGTCGCCGACACTTGCGAGCGTAGCCATCATCGACGCCTGCTCGTCCGGCGGCAGGGAAATCAATTCACCGCCTCCGTCGGTCCAGCCCTTGCGCATCGTCGCAAAAATCTGAAGAGCCTGCGGCGCGATAGCGGCCGATTCCGCGGCCCCGTCCTGGTCGACAATCTTTTGCAGATCTGGCGGCAGCGAGTCGTACCATTTCTGACTGACTTCAACGATGATGAAGACCGCCGGCTGATTGGTTTCGGTCACGTACTTCGCCGCATCCTGATAGTGAAATGGCGTGTAGACTGTCAGGCCCGCAATCGAGCCGTCGATCGCGCCTTGCTGCAAGGCCGGCAGCACATCGCCCAACGACATCGCGATCGGCGTCGCGCCGAGCCGTGAAAACGCCGTACTCTGGAATTGCGAAGCAAATATCCTGAGTTTCTTACCGTTGAGATCGCCGAGATGACGGATCGGCATTCTTGAGACGATCGACGACATCTGGGTGCTGAACATGCCGACGCCATGCAGCCCTTTGGTGACGCCAAGTCCATTCATCAATTTCAGGACCGCCGGATCCTGGGACAGACGCAACGCCTCCTTTTGTGAACCCACCAGACCTGGCGCCGCCATGATCTCGAAACGCTCGTCCACACCGACAAAGAATTCGGGCGGGATGATCGCGCACTGGATCGCACCGAACTGCACGCCTTCGATCTGGCGTGGAATCGAGCCTAGTTGACTGGCCGGATAGATTTCCGTCTTGATGCGCCCGCCAGAGTCCCTCTCCACTGCCGCCGCGTAATTCTTGGCGAGTTGATGCTGCGCTTCATTCACCGTCGGCAGGGTGAATTTCATCACGTAGGTCTTGTCGTCCGCCTGTGCCGCCGTCGCGATGGAAATAAGAGCACAAACAATCGCGATTTTCCGGGCTGACGCCGCGCATTCAGTCGGGTTCACGGATCTTTCCTCCGAAGGGCTTGGCACAACGGAAGCACGAAATGTGCCATACTGCTTGTGAATAGTAAGCGAACCCGCTGATGGCGTCTCGATTTCCTGGCTTTCAGTAATAGGTGCCAAGCGGCAAATATCCCCGCCGCCTGGCAAGCATCCGCATCGGCAGGCGCGACACCAGCGGTGACAAAGCGAGACGCTTCCGCATCACTCCGGGTCGCCGCTAAAGATCGATTGTTTCCGTAACGCGATGAGAAAGCTGCCGCATCCGTACGTGAACGCCAAGGAAGCCATTACTGCTCGGGGCCATAAACGGTCGCGACGAGGCAGCAATGCGCCTGTGGCCAGCCACGTACCGCGATTGCTCTTCGCCATGACGGTACTGATCCTGAATCGGATATCTATCCCACGTAGAATCCTTTGCACTTTCGGCGATCACGACTGTCATTGACAAACGCGATGAGCTGAACTGGCGCGGTTCTCGTCCTGCGTCATGCAGGCATGCATAGAATTCCCAGGGCGCATCAAGATCGTGAAATAAGGCGATGTAGGTTTTGCAATCGGCATAACCGTTAACCGCGTAATAATCGAAGAACCAATTGGGACTAAATTGCAAATAGGCCCCGTTGGTGCTGTTCGAAGCGTGCTCGAAGTGCACGACGCGTCCGCCTGGCGCCAGCATCCGCGAGATATTGGTCAGTCCCATCGCCGGATTGAACATGTTATCGAGCACACTTCCGTTGCAGATAAAGTCGAACTTACCCTCGAGATGAGCGGGTATTGGTGTATCGAGATTGTGAACGATGTCGGCGCCCTCGTAATCGCTCACGTCGATGGAGTGGACGGTCGCAGCGCCCAAAGCCTTAAACAGATAAGTATCGCTGATGAACCCCCTGCCCGCACCGCTGCGAGTCGTATTGTCTAAAGTGACCGGGAGATCGGGATCGATGGCGATCCCCTCTTTACGCATCAGCTGGAAAAAACGAACAGGTGTAACGTGGACGGTCTGTCGGCCGATCAGCAAAACCGATCCGCGTATAGGTGCATATTTGGCCTCGCGAATGAGGAACCTAGCCATCTGCTTCCAAATGCCCATTGTCAGTCTCCCGACGGAATCAAATTGAACATCTCACGACCGTAAGTTGCACGCGCTTGGATCAGAAGCGGCGCCACGGCGTCGCGGAATTGGCCGTGCTGATCGGCGCTGAGTTCGGTGATTTCGCAACCGGCGCCAAGGATCGCAGCGCGCGCGTCGCGGTCTTCCTCGATCGCCTGGCCGCGCTGGTAGTCCACGGCTTTCTTGATCGCTTCGCGCATGGCGCTTTGCAAATCGTCCGGCCACGCCTCGAATGCCGGGCGATGCAGGAAGATCGGCCGCGAGATGTAGAAGTGGTTGGTCACGGTGTGGAAGCGATGGAATTTATGCACGCCGTAAGTGACGGTGTTGGCGAACGGATTTTCCTGCGCATCGATGGTGCCGGCCTTGATCGCCGCGATGGCCTCAGTCAAATCCCAACGCAAGGGAACGCAGCCGAGCAATTCGAATGTGCGCGCCTGCACCTCGCTCGGCAGCACGCGAATGCGCATACCTTTGAGATCGGCTGGCGTATGCACGGGGCGCAGCCGGTTCGAGATTTGCCGAAAGCCGTTTTCGAACCAGCCGAGGATGCGATAATTCGCCCGCCCTTCGATTTCTCGCGCGAGAAAATCGCCGAGCGTGCCGTCCATCGCCGCGCGCGCCGCATCGGTGCGGTCGAACAGAAACGGAAGGTCGACGAAGCCGAGCGCCGGCACACGGTCAGTCAGATAACTCGACGATTGATAGCCGAGCGTCAGGATACCGTCCTCGACCAGCCAGAGAATGTCTTCGGCGCGATAGCCGAAATCCATAATGTTCCAGATATACTTGACGCTGATACGGTCGCCGAACTTCGCCAACAGCGTGTCGCCGATCAATTTCAGCGAGCGTGAAAATGATGTCGTAGGCGGTCCATAGCCGCCCATGCGGATGGTTATTGGATCGGTCATCGTGTGGTTTCCTCAGTGCCGACGCAAACTACCCGAGTAACGCGCCGATCTCAGCAAGGAAGGAGCGAATACGAGAAAGCCCGGGGGTGACCCGGGCTTTCGCGAAGCGGTCCGTGCGACGTTCCGCAGTCATACCGTGCTTGGCGGGTTTAGTCCGGGGCGCCCGGGATATAGCTCGGATCCCACTGGCTTCGGTTCTCCTGTGTGCCGGTTCGCGCAATATCGTTCGGGTATGGAGTGTAATCCGGTGCCCCCGCATAAGGAGTAACCGGGGAAGCATAGGCGCCGGGTGCGAACATAAACATTTGCCGGTGCGACGAGGGGTTAGCCCGGTGGCTCGTTTGCGCCAGAGCGGGGCTGCTTCCCGCAATGCCCAGGGCCAGGAGCGCAACAGCTACTGGAACAGATATCTTCATGATTACAAGTCCTTCTTGGTTGCTTGCCACCCCATCGTGCAAAGGGAATATGGGTCGGCCCGACCTTTGTTGCACTGCAGCAATTGCATTTCTTATATGCCCAAAGGGCAGCCGGGCTGACCTAACGGCGGAACCGCTTTCGGACGCCTTTGGCGGCCTCGATTGCCAGTCGGCGCAACGGCTCCATTTTCCGCGCCAGCGCAAATCCCGCTTGCGGCCGCACTCCGATCAGCCGATCGCACAGCATCAGCCGCTCGCGCCAGACGTGATCGATCATCGAATGGTTGGCGGTGGCGCAGGAATCCGTCCGCACAATGGACGGCTCTTCGATCAGATCCTCGGTGACGCAAAAACTGAGTACGACGCCGGGCGAGTGCTGCGCGAAATTTTCATCATAGGCGATCTTCCAGAACCAGGCGGTATCGGCACTGTGCAACGTGATCGTGGCCGCAATGGAACGGCCGTCGATCAGGATGCGATTGATCGCGACTTTGCCTTCTTTGGCCAAACCGCTGACCGCAGCCGTGATGAAACGCTGGATGTCGTCGTGCAACGCGGCGGCCGTGCCGGCGTGCCCTTTCCAGCCGCGCGACTCCAAGGCGAAGAAATCGCGAACTGCGGCCAGTACGGCGTCGGGCTCCGTCGCTACAGTGAACAGAATGGCCCCGGTGTCCCCCAGGCGCCGGACGCTGCGGCGCAATTCCTTGTGTTTGTGCTGGCCGAGCGTGCGCTCAACATAAAGCAGGCGCTCGTTGCCCGGAATGAGTTGCGCCCGGCCATGGCGATTGAAATCGGCGGCCGGCATCTGCACCCGTATTAATATTGCATCGAGCGCCACCGCGAACGGCCCCTGTTCCGGAAGATACGGCAACAGCAGCAGTCCGGGCAGTTCGTTGTCATCGGCAAGGTAGGCAAGCCAAGCGGCGATCACCGGCTCCGCGGCGTCGCGCTCGACAAGCGGCGTGCCGAGCGGAGCATAGGCGTGCGTCCAGCCGACAAGAACCGGCAGCCCGACGCCGTAGCGCCGCCGCTCGATGCGCGCCGGAAAGAAACCGAGCAGCTTGCGTGGCCTGGTGCCCGACCAGACCAGCACCGCGCCGGCATCGGCGCCGAATACAGCCGCTGCTTCGAGCGCGAACGCGGGCTCGTAGAAGATATTCGGCTCGAGCGCGCGGGCGGCGAGTTCGCGCCATTCGTCCACAATCGAAAGCAGTCCGGCAAAGCTTCGCCATTCGGCGGTAAAGGAATTGGCGGCGTAGCGGTCGGCAACGACGGCGCGGCGGGCGCTGGCGATGGCCGAGGCGGCGCGGTCGAGCGCCAGGATCGGGGGAGGGTCTGCCGACGTGATCGCCGCCATGACCGCAGCTCAGGTTTCTTTGGGGCGGCCGAAGACCAGGCAGTGGAAGCCGAGACGAAGTTTCGCGACCAGGAACAAACACACCGACTCCACGACCAGCGTCACCGCGCTCGCGATGGCGGCGCCGGTGGCGCCAAAATGCGGGATCAAAAGGAGACACAGTAGGAGATTGAGCAGGAACATGCCGGCATAGACCTGGGCACAGCTGCGCCGCTCGCCGAGCATATTGAGCAAGCGTTCGACCGGCCCGATCGCAGAGCGGGCGAGCAGCCCGATCGCGAGGATGAACATCAGGTGGTAGCCACTCGTAAAATCCTTGCCGAACATCCGCAACAACGGCTCGCCGAGCGCGAGAAACAGAACGATCATCGCCAGCGACGGCCAGAACGTCATGCGGATGGCGTGCGCGACAAATTCGTCGAGCTGCTTGCGATCGCCGCTGACGTGAAGTTCGGTGAATCTATGGGCCACCGTCTGCGCCACTGCGAAATAGATGAAGGCGACCAGCGCCAGCGTCTTGGCGGCGGCGTAATAGACCGCGACTTCTCCCGGCGGCCGAAACTGCGTGAGCACGATAACGTCGCAATAGGTGAGCAGGACGTAGAAGCCTTCGACCAGCGAGATCGGCATTGCGGTGGAAAGCCAGTGGCGCAGGGCGAAGGTCTTGGAGCCATGCTCAATCCTGGATTTTAGCCGCCGGTCGAGCACCAGGAGCTGG
This sequence comes from uncultured Alphaproteobacteria bacterium, assembly GCA_963813825.1. Classification (GTDB taxonomy): domain Bacteria; phylum Pseudomonadota; class Alphaproteobacteria; order Rhizobiales; family Xanthobacteraceae; genus BOG-931. The sequence goes on along the minus strand of CAWFBB010000021.1, from coordinate 20,354 downwards.
CCGAGCGTACAGCTCCACAAGGTAATGAGCGTGACCGCCATTGCGGTAACCGCGTTCATCGGCAGACCGGCGAGGTAAACCGCGCCCATCAGCGTCAGCAGTATGATCTGGCGCAGCACATAGATTGGCGCCAACCCGAGATTGATCCAGTTGTAGGACCGGGCAATGCCGCTCTGCACCGTTGCCATGGCGAACGCCGGCAATGCGGCGCAGGCCAGGCACAGCGGCAGGAACGACGTAGAATTGCCGAGCGGCGACAGGGTGATGACGACGATGGCGAGGCTGGCAACAGTCGTCGCGATGATTAACGCCAGCCAGCGGCTGCCGGTGATGAAACCGCGCAACAGCGCAAATTGCTTAAGTTCGCCATATTCAGGAATGAAGCGCTGCGCCGCGCTGCCCAAGCCGAGGTCGCTGACGCCGCCGATCATTAACAGCCAGGTCCAGGCGTAAACGTAAACGCCGAACTCGAAACCGCCGAGCCAGCGGGCCAGCACGATCTGCGACAGGAAGGCGAGCAGCGCCGACACCATGCGCAGCATGTAGGCAGTACCGGCGAGACGTCTGACCCGCGAAAGATCGCTGGCGCCCCCGAACAGCGTCATCCCGCGAGCGATAAGTCTGTTGACGTCCGCTGACCAAGAGGCGCGCCAAAAGAAACGCGGCGCTTGCTCGGAACCGATCGATGCCACAACGACCTCTACACCGCGACTGGCGGCAGAAAGCGATGCAGTAGTCCTAGCAACGAAGCGTTAACATTCCCTTGGGCGAGATTAACGATTTGCGTACGAAGTTCCGGCGGGCGGCTTCATGCCGCCGGCGCGGCGAGGTCTTCGAGGGCAGCGGCAATGATACGCCGCTCCTCGGCACCAAGCGGCCGCTGCGGTGCGACCGGATCGCCCACATCGTAGCCCTGCAATTCCAGCGCCGCCTTGATACATGCCGCAAGATTGAAGCGCGCGAACGCTTCATTGATGCGCCACAGCTTGCGCTGCAAATCGATCGCCTCGGCCCAGCGGCCGGTCCGGCAGAGGTCGTAGAGCCGAACGCTTTGCCGCGGAATAATGCAGGCTGGCCCGGCCATCCAGCCGACGCCGCCGATCAACATGACTGCCGCGGGAATGTGTGCGGAGGCGGAAAACACCTTGAGCCGCTCGCAGCGATTCATGATCGACAGCAGCCGGCCGGTATTGGTCGACGCGTCCTTGATGTAACGGATGCGCGGATGTTCGGCGAGCCGTTCGATAACGTCGAGCGACAGGTCGGTGCGCTGGAATTGCGGGTTGGTATAGAGCACGACCGGCACATCGACCGCATCGGCGATAGCACGGAAATAATCCTCGACCTGTGCGTCCTTCAACGGAAAGTAGGATTCGAGGATGGCAAGAATGCCATCGGCGCCGAGCTTGGCGTATAGCCGCGCCTGCGTGACCGCATCCGCGGTGGCGGTCGCGGCGACACCGGCAACCACCGGCACGCGGCCGGCCGCCGCTTCGATCGAGATGCGCACGATATCCGCACGCTGCTGGTTGTTAAGATAGGCGAACTCGCCGGTCGAACCGAGCGGCGTGACACCATGCACGCCGGCCTTGATGAGATCATCGATCAGTTTTGACAGCACTGCACCGCGGACATCACCACGTTCGCCGATCGGCGAAACAAGATACGGAAAAACGCCGTGAAAATCGCTCATGGCTTGCGTCGCGCCATGGCGTCGGTCCAGACTTTCGAGCGGTCGTCGTCGAACACCAGCGCCGAATCCTCCGGCGTGTTGTACCAGTCGCCACGCCCGATTTCGTCGTCGAGCTGCAACGGCGCCCAGCCGGCATAACCGAACGCGACCAGGCTTTTGGCCGGCCCCTTACCGAGGCCGATGTCGCGCAGTACGTCGGGTACCGCGGTGAGCGCGACACGGCCGTCGATGTCCACCGTATCGGCAAGGCGATACTCGGCGCTGTGAACGACGAACGCTACCTCGGGACTGACCGGGCCGCCGAGAAATACCAGCACGTGGCTTTTGACGCCGCTTGCATCTGCGCCGAGTGCGTCGAGCAGGCTTGCAATCGGGCGCTGGTCGAGCGGGCGGTTGATGACGATACCCAACGCACCGTCGCGGTTATGCTGCGCAATCAGGATCACGGCGCGCTCGAACGGAGAGCCGCTCAATGCCGGCGCCGCGATCAAAAGCTGGCCGGCGAACGAAGTCGGGCCGGAAATGTCAGGCGACGTCGGCAGCGCCGCGTGCAGTGCGCCGGCCGACATCACCATGGCGATCGCAGCCAAGCTCCAACGCCGGGTCGTCCGCGCAAACACGGCGCGCCGATCAGACAAATTGCACGGCGATGCCGCCAAGCTGGCCGAAGTCGCCATGCAGCGTATCGCCCTTTCTGGCATGCACCACGCGCGTGAACGAGCCGGCAAGGACGATGTGACCCGGCTCGAGCGTCACGCCGTGCTGTCCGAGCTTGTTGGCAAGCCAGGCGACCCCGAGCGCCGGATGCCCAAGCACGCCGGCGGCGACGCCGGTCTCCTCGATCTCCGCATTGCGATACATGATGCCGCCGACCCAGCGCAGATCGACTTCGAGCGGCCCGACCGGACGGCCGCCAACGACGATGCCGGCAGCAGCCCCGTTGTCGGACACCGTGTCAAAAATCTTGCGCGGATCCTGCAATCTCGCATCGACGATCTCGAGGGCCGGCACGACATATTCAGTCGCGCGCAGCACGTCGGTCAGCCCAACGCCTGGGCCCTGCAGCGGTTTGCCCAGGATGAAAGCGAGTTCAACCTCTACCCGTGGCAGGCAGAAGCTGTCATGCGGAACACGGGCGCCGTCCGCGATCATCATGCTGTCGAGCAGATGGCCGTAATCCGGCTCGTCGATCTGCGACGAGCGCTGCATCGCCTTCGAGGTCAGCCCGACCTTGTGGCCAATAAGTTTGGCGCCGCCGGCAATCTTGCGATTGGCCACCTCAGTGGAGATCGCATAGGCGTCCTCCATCGTGATGTCCGGCCAGGTCTTGGTCAGTTGAACCGCCTGCTTTCGCTCTTTCTCGGCGTTGATAAGGATATCGGCGGCCTTGTTGCGATCGGCGCTGGACATCATGACGCTAGGCTCCCCACTGAATAATCCAGCGGTTAACTTAGCATATTTGCGAAATCAGGCAGTGCGCTCGCGCCGCCGGCATGCAGCTACTGGCAGACGACACCGAGAATATAGGTCTCGTCGCGGCACTCGCCCGCAGCCGGCTTCTGTCCCGACATCAGGACCGCCGGCGGACAGACCTGCGACGTGGTGATGCCCATGGGCTGACCGGCATGGAAACCCTTGCCGCGGCAGGCGTTGTCTGCCGCGGCCGGACAATCCGGCGCACCGTTCGCAGCGGTGTGGCAGAGTTCATGGAGCTCGAACACGCGGGTGCTCGGCAAATGCACCACAGCTTGCGCCGCGTTCTTCAACGCCTCCTGGGTCGCCGCAGTTGCATCCTTCGTCGTTTGATCCTGCTTGAGGTCGTCGAGCCTGTCCTTCGCGTTCTTCATCTTGGTGTTGAAATCGCCGAAGCCTTGGTTCCACCAGAGCCCGAGCTCATGCAAGAAGCCCGACTTGAACGCAGGCGGCGGCTGGGCTGGAAGCGAATTGTTCACCGGCGGCGAAGCTGGCACTGGCTGCACCGCGGCCGGCGCCTGCGGGCAATTGGCTATCTTCGGCCGCAGCCGTACCGGTCGCCATGAGCGTCAGTGACACGGCAAGCTGAAGCGCGACCGCCACCCGCCAAAAGCATTGCAAATTGCCCGGCCTGATCATGGGCCAACCATCATGGAGAATTTCAAACAGGCGGGATTTTACCGCTGACGAGTGTCGCCGCCAAATAAGGTGAAAATGCGCGCGGAGCCACAGCACCGATTTGCGCCGACGCGCGCCGGCCGGCTTAGCGCCCGAATTCGCGGCTGTCGCGCCACCGCGACCAGACAAACCAGGCAAAGCCGGCGACCAGGATGACCGCGATGACAGCATCGAAGTCGTGGAATAGCTTGCGAAAGGTCGGATCGCTGTCCCAACGCGCGCCGAGCAGAGAACCGATATAGGCGAGTGCGAAGCACCACGGCCAGGAGCCGAGGAAAGTATAGATCTGGAACTTCAGCATCGGCATGCGCGCCAGCCCGGCGGGGAAGGCGATGAAGGTCCGGACCACCGGAAGCAGCCGGCCGAAGAACACCGCAGCGACGCCGTAGCGCTCAAAAAAAAGGTCGGTCCGTTCGAGCTCGGCCCGGCCGAAAAGGACGTATTGCCCCCAGCGCTCAAGCGCCGGCCTGCCGCCCTTGGCGGCGACGTAATAGGCGATAGTCGAACCGACGTTGCAGCCGAGCGCACCCGCGGTCGCTGCACCGATCAAGCTGAACTGCCCCACCGACACCAGATAGCCTGCGAACGGCATGATCACTTCCGAAGGCAGCGGAACGCAGGCGGATTCGATCGCCATCAGGAAGACAACGCCGCCATACCCGGCAGCCGAAATAATCTCGACAATCCAGGCTGCCAGCACCGAAATGATCTGGTCAATCATGATTTGCTGAAACGCAGATTATCGTTCGCAGAATTGCAGATTGTCAGCGCCGCTTGCGCGCGCGACGGCCTTCGAGGCTCACGACCTTGCGCCGCGAGGAGGCGTCTTCGACGAACTTCTTCTTCGGCACCTTTTCGGCGATGCCGAGGAGCCGCTCGCGGCGGTCCATTTCCTTCCAGACGTCTTCGGGACGAATGCCGGATGAGATCCACAGCACGACCAGATTGTAGATGAGGTCGGCGCTTTCCTTGATAACGGCGTCGCGGTCGCCATGCATGGCGTCGATGACAACCTCGACGGCCTCTTCGGCGAGCTTCTTCGCCATCTTGCTGCGGCCCGAGCGCAACAGCCGCGCCGTCCGCGACGTCGACGGGTCGTCGTGCCGGCAGGAGAGCGCAGCCTGATAGAGCCGTGAAATCGAATCAGTCATGGCCCATCAGAATAGCCTGAAGTTGTCGTGATTGTGTTAATTCCACTGATGGCCCCTAGGGGTAGCGTCAGTCCCCCTGGGCGAGGAGGCTCGCGTTGCCGCCGGCAGCGGCGGTGTTGACGGTTAAGACCTGCTCGGACGCGAAGCGGCGCAGATAATTCGGGCCGCCGGCCTTCGGCCCAGTTCCGGACAGATGGGTCCCGCCAAAGGGCTGGGTGCCGACGACGGCGCCGATGATACTGCGGTTGACGTAGACATTGCCGCTTGCGAGCCTCGCCGCGACCCTGGCGGCCATTAGGTCGATTCGGGAATGAATACCGAGCGTCAGCGCCGTGCCATTCGCCGCAATGTCATCGAGCAGGCCGTCGAGTTCATCGGCCCGCCAGCGCACGACGTGCAGCACCGGGCCGAACACCTCATCCTTCAAGTCACGCGCGCGGTCGAGCTCGACGACGGCCGGCCCGACATAGGTCCCACCGGGCGGAAGTCCACCATCACCGTCCTGGCGGAAGCGCAGGCGGCCGGCGTGCGCCATCTCGGCGATCCAGACTTCGAGCATCTGCTTGGCAGCCGCATCGATCACCGGACCGACATGGGTCGAAATGTCCCGCGGATCGCCGACCTTGAGCTCGCGCGTCGCGCCGATCAGCATATCGAGGATGCGATTTGCAACGTCGTCTTGCACGCACAGCAATCGCAGCGCCGAGCAGCGTTGGCCGGCGGAACGGAAGGCTGACGCGATCACGTCGTCTATCACCTGCTCGGGCAGCGCCGTGGCATCGACGATCATCGCATTGATGCCGCCAGTTTCGGCGATCAGCGGCACGATGGGCCCGGTCTTTTCGGCAAGCGCGCGGTTGATAGCACGGCCGACTTCGGTCGAGCCGGTGAAGGCAACCCCCGCAACGCTGGCGTTGGCGACGAGTAATTCGCCGACGGCGCCGTCGCCGGGAACGAGATGCAGTGCACTCGCCGGGACGCCGGCCTCGTGCATGATCTTTACCGCAAGCGCAGCGACCAGCGGCGTTTGTTCGGCCGGCTTGGCGACGACCGTATTGCCGGCCACGAGCGCGGCACTCACCTGGCCGAGAAAGATAGCGAGCGGAAAATTCCATGGGCTAATGCAGACGAACACGCCGCGGCCGCGATAGCGCAGCTCGTTGCTCTCGCCGGTCGGCCCCGGCATCGGCTGCGGCACGAGTTGAATGCACGCCTGCGCGCCATAATAGCGGCAGTAGTCGACCGCTTCGCGCAACTCCGCCAATGCGTCGTCGAGCGTTTTGCCGCCTTCACTCTGCAACAGCGCGATGAGCGCACCACGATTTACTTCGAGTAGGTCGGCAGTGCGTTCAAGCGCCGCGGCGCGCTCGCCGACAGGCACCGCAGACCACACTGGGAAGCCTGCCGCGGCACCCGCCATTGCCGCCGTCGCGATGGCCGCGCCGGCCTCGCGGACGACGCCGATGGAACGCCCATCGATCGGCGACCTCACAGGACGTTCGACGCCGGAAAGCTGGACACCGTCGACGAGGGGCGCCGCGACCGCCGACGGGCGTGCGCCGGCACGAACCTCTTCCAGCAAAGCGTCGAGCGCCGCGCGCTCACCGAACTCGACACCTGCCGCGGCGCGCCGCTGCGGCAGGTAGATATCGCGCGGCAACGGGATTTTGCTACTGCGGGCCGCATGCGCGCCAGCGATGGCGCTGTGGGGACGGCGCAAGATGTCCGCGATCGGCACGCTCGGATCGGCCGCCACCGACACGAACGAAGAGTTCGCGCCGTTTTCGAGGAGGCGCCTCACCAGATAGGCCAGGAGATCGCGATGGCCTCCGACCGGCGCATAGACGCGGCAGGCGGCTTGCGGCAGTTCGGCGAGCAGAGCTTCGTAGAGCGCCTCGCCCATGCCATAGAGCCGCTGGAATTCGTAGCCTTCGATGCCACCGGCTTCCTCAATGACACTCGCCACCGTGAGCGCGTTGTGGGTGGCGAATTGCGGAAATAGCCGGTCGCGCGCCGCGAGCAGACGCTTGGCGCAAGCCATGTAGCAAAGGTCGGTCATCGCCTTGCGGGTGAAGACCGGGTAATCGGCAACGCCGCGCTCCTGCGCGCGCTTGATCTCGGTGTCCCAATACGCGCCTTTGACCAGACGAACCGTCAGCCGCCGTTGTGTCGCAGCCGCAACACTTTCGACCCAGCCGATCACGTCCAGCGCGCGCTTCTGATAGGCCTGCACCGCCAGGCCGAATCCATCCCAATCGCGCAGCGAGCCATCGCCCAGCACCGCGGCAATGATATCGAACGACAATTCGAGCCGGTCGGCCTCTTCGGCGTCGATGGTGAATTGAAGATCGCGTTGACGCGCCATGCGGGCAAGTTCGATGACGGACGGCGTCAGCTCTTTGCGCACTCGCTCGCGCGAGATCACTTCGTAACGCGGATGCAGCGCCGAGAGCTTGACCGAGATGCCCGGCCGTCCCGGCTGCGACGTATTTCCGGCGTGCCTCCCGATGGCCTCGATCGCATCGGCATAGGAGTTGAAATACTTGTCGGCGTCCGCCGCGCTGCGTGCACCCTCGCCGAGCATATCGAAGGAATAACGGAATTCGGCGTGGCCGCGAGAGCGCGACAAGGCATCCTCGATCGTCTGTCCCATCACGAAATGCGAGCCGATCAGCCGCATCGCCTGCCGGATGGCCGTGCGTACCGCCAACAGGCCGAGCCTGCGGGCGATGTTGTCGAGGATGGATTCCGGGGTCTCGCCCGGATGAATGATCCGAGCAGCCACCCCGAGCGTCCAGGCCGACGCCGAGACCAGGAGCGCACTCGACGTTACGTCGCTGTCCAACCAGCGACCGGCAGCGAGTTTATCTTCGATCAGACGGTCGGCGGTGGCGCCATCGGGCACGCGCAACAGCGCTTCGGCCAGTACCATCAGCGCCAAACCCTCCTTCGTCGAGAGCGAATAGGCGTGCAAGAATTCTTCGACGCCGCCTAATCCGGCGGCCTTGGCGCGGATTGCCTCGACGAGCCTTGTGGCGCGCGCATCGACCCGGGCTTCGGCGGCTTTGTCGCGCACGGCATCGGCAAGAAAGCGCGCCGCCAGCTCGTCGTCGGGCGGCGCGAACGGCGCTTGGAATGTTGGCAGGCTGGAATCAGCCGCGCTCATTCCTGCAATTTATGCTCTCGCCCGGGAAGACGGGAGAGGTATCAGGCGCCGCGTGCGACAAAAGCCTCGAGTTTGTCGATGCTCTGCGTCCAGCCCATCTCCATGCCTTGTAGATAGGCGATAGCCACTTCGGTGACCGCAACCGCCTTGGTGTGCAATGTCATTTTTGTTTTGCCCCGCTCGTCCGAGAAAATCACTGTCGTGAGCCCTTCGAGCAAGTGCTTGCCGGACGCATCTATCGCGATATTGGTAAAAACGAGCCGCTCCGGCGCGACGATCTCCTGGATAACACCCTTCATCGGATAGACGCTGCCATCCGGCCCGCTCATGTGGATACGCAGCGCACCGCCGGCGCGAGCATCGAACTCGCACACCGGATTGGTGAAGCCCTGCGGACCCCACCATTGCGCCAGATGCTTCGGATCGGTCCACGCCTTGAACACCAGTGCGCGTGGCGCGTCAAATACGCGGGTGATGGTCAACTCGCGTTCCGCAAAGTTTTGGGATGCTGCAACTGCGCTCATGTTCTGCCTCACGCTTGTCCGGAATGGGGCGGCTACTTTGCTTCCGCCAGATAGACGTCGAGGCGCTCGAACGTGCCGCCCCAGCCTTGAGTTATGCCGCCGTGCGCTGCCTCGAAGGTCTGGCGCTCCTCTTCAGTGGCGTTGATCGGCGACCACCGCAGCGTCAGCTTCGTCTTGCCGGCGGGAGCTTCCTCGAACGTAACCGTCGTAAGCAGTTCAAGCGGCCAGGTCGCGCTGAGCGGATGCCGTGTCAGACCGCCGTTTTTGTCGGAGAACGAATGCACCCACGACAAACGTTCCGGCGGCGTGACTTCGCGATAAACGAACTTCGCCCACATAACCTGACCGTCGGGATTGCGCATCGCGCCGTGATAAGTTCCGCCAACGCGCAGATCCATGTTCGAAGACACGACAGTCGAGCCTTTCGGCCCGAACCAGTGCTTCATGCGCTCGGGATCGGCGAACGCTTCCCATACCAGTTCGCGCGGCGCATCGAATACGCGCGAGATCACAAAATCGCCCTTGGTTTCGCTGCTCATGACTGCCTTACCGGTCACATGATGAATGCGGCGCTCAGGGCGCCACCATGATCATCCAGCCGACACCGAATTTGTCGGCCACCATCCCAAACTTCGGCGAAAAGAAAGTCTTGGCCAGCGGCATATTCACCTTGCCGCCCTCGGCCAGCGCATTGAAAATTCGCTCGGCGTCCGCATCGTTGGCAGCACTGAGCGCCAGCGCGATGCCGTGGAAATTCGCGCTGCCGGTGCAACGTCCGTCAGACATCAGGATCTGGGCATCGCCGGCGCGAAGCGCAGCGTGCATGACTTTGTCGGCGCTGCCCGGCGAGATCATCGACTGGTCGGGCGATTCCTTAAAACGCATCAGCATGTCGACCTTGGCGCCGATCGCCTTCTTGTAAAATTCGATCGCCTCGTCGCAACGGCCTTCGAAAGACAGATACGGTTGGATTTGCATGGGATGTTCCTTGGCTGTTTCATTGTCCTTGAAGCTTCTTGCAGGTCCGTCTGAATTTCAATGAGCCAGCATGGCACATTGCTGCGGGCTCTCATCTCTTTGCGGCCATCGCCGCCACATACTCGGCCATACGCGCCATGGTCTGCGTCAGCCCCTCGGCGGCGCCGTATTCCTTGATGACGCGATCGCGCTCGTCGGCCGACGGGAAATCGAGACGCATAGTCAGCCGCGTCCTGCCGCCGAGATCCTCGAAAACGACCGTCATGGTGTGCTGCGCCGGCTCAACGTCTTCACCGCCGCCGTGATGAAAGACGATGCGTTCGGGCGGCACGATTTCATCGTAGGTGATCCGGTTCTGATAATCGCGACCGTCGGGTCCGTGCATGACGAAACGCCAGACGCCGCCCGGCCGCATGTCGAAGCTCGACGTCGTGGTGCGAAAGCCGATCGGGCCCCACCACTGCGCAAGATGTTTGGGGTCGGTCCAAACCGAAAAAACGAGATCGCGCGGCGCGTCGAACTCGCGGATACCGATGATCGAGCGCGGATCGGTATCGAGGTCAAGGCTATGTCTTGCGGCCATGTTTTTTGCCCTTGGTCTGCGGTCCTTTGGCCTGAAGCTTCGTCAGGTAGGCGTCGAGGCGATCGAAGCTTTCTTCGAAAAAGCGGCGATAGCTTTGCAGCCAATCGTCGACATCCTTGAGCGCGCTCGGATCGATGCGGCAGGGCCGCCATTGCGCTTCGCGCGAGCGGCTGATCAGGCCGGCATGCTCCAGCACCTTCAGGTGCTTGGACACGGCCGGCAGGCTCATGGCGAACGGCTTCGCCAGGTCGGTGACCGAGGTTTCGCCGAGCGCCAGCCGGGCCAGGATGGCGCGGCGGGTAGGATCGGCGAGCGCGGCAAAGGTGGTATCGAGGTTCATAACCATCCAGTTAAATAACTGATTGGTTAAATAAAGCCCGTTGCCGAAAGCGTCAAGCGGAATTTGCCTGCGAGGCAGAAGGCGGTCAGGCGGAGTGGCGGGCGCCTTCCGGGGCGGCGGCTTGCAACGGCCCCCCCGGCATCGGCTGCGGCGCGGAAGGACCTAGCGCCTGCGCAAACTGATCCGCGAGCAGTTCGAGCGTCTCATTGGCCGCCCCCTCGCGAACAAAGACGCCGCCATAGACCGCGGGCGCCGGCGGTAGCGGACCGTCATCCCATGCCTGTAGTTCGGCCGGGATACGGCGGCGCGGAAGGAGCATGACACCAACACCGGCGGCAACGGCGCTGCGCAGCGCCTCGGCGGTATCGGCACGGAAAACCAGTTCGCCCTCGAGACCAGCTTTATTGAGCGTTGCCAGCGCGGCTCTGTGACAGAGGCATCGGTCGGTGTGAGCGACAAGCGGAACCGGGACATTGAGATCGAGCGCCGTGGTTTTGCCGCGCGACCACGCCAGTTCCTCGGTCCAGTAGTGACGCGCCGCGCCTTCCGGCTCGTCGGCTACGAGCGTAACGACCAGATCGAACTCATCGTCCTTGAGGCCCTGCAACATGCGCCGCTGGCCGGCACCGAGCACCGTAAGACGCAAGTGCGGCCATCGCGTTCGGGCCGCTGCCAGGATGCCGGTGAGTTCCTCGCCCATGCAATCCTTGCGCACGCCGATGCGCACCAGTTGCGACGCGGAATTCGGGCTGACGATTTGCACAATGTGGTCGTTGACCGACAGCAGACGACGCGCGGATTCAATGACGCTCTGGCCGAGCGGCGTGAGGCTGACGCCCGGCGCACTCTTGTCGAATAATTCGGAGCCAAGAAGGCCTTGCAGGCGCCTGATCTGCGCGCTCACCGCGGGCTGCGTCATACCCTGCGCCTTGCCGGCACGCGTGAAGCTGCGCAACTCGACGACGGACACGAACGTACGCAACAAGTCGGTCGGAATATTCTTCATGCGGCTGGCCTGTCGCCTGCAAGTACCGACGCCGCCCCCGGCGGAAGCGATGTTCTCACTTTTCCGGCCTGCGCGCGACCGGAAAGAACGGGTTCAACGACACTGTCACTTCGGCTGCCAACAACGCTAATCTGATCGCGCCGTCCAAAGCGGAAACCGTCATGTCCTTCTTTCGCGTCTATCTCCGGGTCCTCGCTCTGCTCGGTTCCGAGGTCCGGCTCGCCGTCACACTTGCGGCAGCGAATATCGCGCTTGCCGTGTCGCAGTTCATCGAGCCGGTGCTGTTCGGCCGCATCATCGACGCCTTGTCCGGCGCGCTGCCTGCGGCACTCACTCCAGCCGCGCTGGCGCTGGCGCCACTCGTCGGCGCATGGGTCGGGTTCGGCCTGTTCATTATCGTCGCCAGTGCGCTGGTGGCGTGGTTTTCCGACCGGCTGGCGCACCGGCGCCGCAACCTGGTGCTGGCGGACTATTTCGAGCACGTCTTGCAGCTTCCGTTGGCCTACCACGCCGGCGCTCATTCCGGCCGGCAGATCAAGGTCATGCTCAGCGGCACCGATACGCTGTGGTGGCTGTGGGTGTCGTTTTTCCGCGAGCATTTCGCCGCCTTCGTCTTTATCTGCGTGCTGCTGCCAGCGAGCCTGATCCTGAACTGGCGGCTGGCGCTGCCACTGCTCGTGCTGTGCGTCGCCTTCACCGGGCTGACGCTTTTGGTCATGCACAAGGCGGGCGCCATGCAGCGCGCGGTCGAGCAGCACTATTCCGATCTCGCCGAGACCGCCGCTGATGCCCTCGGCAATGTCGCGCTGGTACAGAGCTTCGCCCGCATCGAGCTCGAAGTATCGCTGCTGCGCGGACTGGTGAACTCGCTGTTGCGCGCACAGATGCCCGTGCTGTCGTGGTGGGCTGTTGCCGCCGTCCTCACACGCGCAGCCACGACGTTGACGTTACTCGTGATCCTCGTGACCGGAACTTACCTGAAACTCGTCGGCTTGGCGTCGGTCGGCCAGATCGTCAGCTTCATGAGTATCGCGGCGCTCCTGATTGGCCGGCTCGAGCAGGTCGTCGGCTTCGCCAACCGGCTGTTCATGGATGCGCCGAAGCTCGCGGAATTCTTTGGCGTGTTCGACACTGTGCCCGCCGTACGCGACCGGCCCGATGCGGCCGATCCCGGCCACCTGCGTGGCCTTGTCGAGTTCAAGGATGTCTCGTTCTCCTATGACGGCAAACGCGCCGCGGTGGCGGACCTCAGCTTCACGGCACTTCCGGGCGACACCATCGCGCTGGTCGGACCAACCGGCAGCGGCAAGTCAACGGCGCTGGCGCTGCTGTATCGCGCCTTCGATCCGCAGTCTGGGCTGATCGCGGTCGACGGGGCGGATATCCGCGCCTTCAGGCTCACCGGGCTGCGCCGCAATATCGGCGTCGTGTTCCAGGAGACGCTGCTGTTCAACCGCTCGATCGCGGAGAATTTGCGCGTCGGCAAACCCGACGCAACGGCCGACGAGATGCGCGAGGCGGCGGCACGGGCGCAGGCGCTGGATTTCATCGAGCGCAATCCGGACGGGCTCGAAGCGCGCATCGGCGAACGTGGCCGGCTGTTATCGGGCGGCGAACGCCAGCGTATCGCCATTGCCCGCGCGCTTCTGAAAAACCCGCCGATCCTCATCCTCGACGAGGCGACCAGCGCACTCGATCCACTGACCGAGACCAAAGTGCAAATGGCGCTCGACGAGGTGATGAAGGGCCGCACCACTTTCGTCATCGCGCACCGGCTCGCCACCATACGCAACGCAACGCGCATCCTGGTTTTTCAGAATGGCCGCATCGTCGAGAGCGGCACGTTCGAGGAATTGCTGGGGCGCGGCGGCTATTTCGCCGAACTGGTGCAAGCGCAATTTGTGCCGCCCTCTTCATCCGCGAAGGCGGATGATCCAGTAACCTGAAGATGGGCCGGTCATTATCAGATAGTCCGCTGTTCCCAATGTTCGACGCAACAGAAATATAGCTTTCGATAAATGCAGCGATTGACTCCCAGGTGACATTGGCGGCAGATCGACGGCCGAGAAGGGACAGATTTAGCCTTCCGACCCAACGCGGACATTGAGCTGACTTCTGTCACGCCGCAGCACGAGCCCGGTACCGCGCTGCCGGAACTCTAAGAGACAAGTTAGGGATGAGCTTCTGCCGGGCCGCCTCATAGGACTGCCAATCGGCAAGGTTAGGAAGAGACGGGATCGTGATGAATTCGCCTTCATCAAGCCCGACAAGAGCAGCGTCCACCATGTCGTCAGCTTGCATTACGATCTCTTCGGGCAGTTTCTCGATCGGCAACCCGGCCTTTCCCCAGATATCCGTAGCGGTTGCGCCTGGCAGAACGGCCTGGATGCGCACTTGTTTGTCCGCCAGCTCCTTATGGAGTGACAAGGTCAGAGCCAACACGAACGCTTTTGTTGCGCCATAGACGCCGTTCAAGACTTCCGGCGTAACACCGAGGATTGAAGAGAGGTTGATGATCGTACCGCTCCCGCGGGCAACGAAGCCAGGGGCCGCAGCATAGGTCAGGCGGGTAAGCGCTCTGACATTGAGCAAAATCATTTCATCCATTTTATCGACGTCGGACGCCAGAAGCGGTGCCGTGGCTGCGATACCGGCATTGTTGACCAGCATTGTGATACTGGCGTCGCCGCGTAGCAGCGCTTCGATCTTAGCGAGATCCGCCTTGTCGTTGAGATCCGCGGCGACTGCCTTGATCGTCTGGCCGGTCTCGTCCGCGAGACGTTTAGCCAAGCCATCGAGGCGCGCGCGGTTGCGCGCCACGAGAATCAGATCGTAGCCGCGGTGTGCCAATCGGTCCGCATAGATCGCGCCGATGCCCGAAGAGGCACCCGTTATGAGAGCCGTGCCTTTTGTGGAAGTGGACATGATTTTTTCCTTTTCCTGTATCTTTGTGCTTGCAACCGATCACAATTCGGCGGCTTCCATAATCGCTTCGGCAAAAGCCCGCGGCGCTTCCTGCGGCAGATTGTGCCCGATGCCGCCCTTGATGAGCCGGAATGAGTATTTGCCCGAGAATTTCTTGGCGTAGGAACTGGGATCCGGGTGCGGCGCGCCGTTGGCATCGCCTTCAAGGGTGATGGTGGGCACGGTGATCACCGGACCTTCGGCAAGCCGCCTTTCCAGATCGTCATATTTCGCCTCGCCTTCAGCGAGGCCGAGCCGCCAGCGATAATTGTGGATGACGATGGCGACGTGATCGGGATTGTCGAAGGCCGCCGCGCTGCGATCGAACGTGGCGTCGTCGAAATCCCACTTCGGCGAAGCGATCTGCCAGATGAGCTTCGAAAAATCGTGCCGGTATTTGTCGTAGCCTGCCTGGCCGCGTTCGGTGGCGAAATAATATTGGTACCACCATTGGAGTTCGGCTTTCGGCGGCAACGGCATCTTGCCGGCTTCCTGGCTGCCGATCAGATAACCGCTCACCGAGACCAGCGCCTTGCAGCGCTCCGGCCACAGCGCCGCGATGATATCGGCCGTCCGCGCGCCCCAATCAAAGCCGCCGATGGTCGCCTTCTCGATTTTGAGCGCATCCATCAAGGCGATGACGTCGAGGGCGACCGCCGCCTGCTGGCCGTTGCGGACCGTCTCGCTGGAAAGAAATCGCGTCGTGCCGTAGCCGCGGACATAGGGAACGATCACCCGGTAGCCGGCTGATGCCAGCATAGGGAGCGACATCGACGAAGCTGTAAATGTCGTAGGGCCAGCCGTGCAGCAGAATGACGGCGGGACCATTGGCGGGACCGGCTTCGGCGTATCCGACATTCAGCACGCCGGCATCGATCTGCTTCAGCGGGCCAAACGATGTGTTCGTTCCCGGCTTGATCGCGGGCAGCTTTGTTTGCGCGTCCGCCGAACCGATCATGCCGAACTGGGCGGCGGCAATGGTCAGGGCCGCGGCGCCGAAAAAGCGGCGGCGATCGATGGTCGATCTCTTTGGACATCTTGGTCGTATCCATGGTGTGCCCACTCATGTTCGATTCAGCGCCGCGTTGGGTGGGAGGCGGCGCGCACAAGATGCGCGCCGCCGTTAATTTCACGTCGGCTTGGCGCAGCGATTTGAATGACGCCCGCATCTCTGCAGCGAACAGCGCCGGCTGTTCCCAGGCCGCGAAGTGGCCGCCTTTGTCGAGCTTGTTGTAGTGGATGAGTTTGGGATAGGCCCGCTCTGCCCAGCTTCGCGGGGCCGCATAGATCTCGTCGGGAAAGGCGCTCACGGCGACCGGGATCGTGACGCCCCTGACGTCGAAGAAGCCTCCTCCGGTCGAAATCTGCGTGGTGTCCCAGTAGAGGCGCGCCGAGGAGATCGCGGTGTTCGTCAACCAGTAGAGCGTGACGTTGTCGAGGACGTCGTCCCGCGTCAGCCCCTCCGTCTTTCCGTCGAAGACGCGTGAGATCATGCCGTAGCTGCGGATGTCGTGATCCAGCATCCACGCGGCGAGGCCGACCGGCGAATCCGCGATTCCGTAAAGCGTCTGTGGCCGGTTCGACATTTCCTGGGCGTAGGCCAGGCCGTGCTTGTAGAAATCGTCGAGTTGGTCCCACGCATGTTTTTCATCGGCCGAGAGGCCGGCGGGCGGCGGGCCGCCAACCGAAAGCGCTTTTGAAACATCGGCTGGAACCGTGGCCGCCATATTGGTGTGAATGCCGAGCAATCCCGGCGGCTGCTGCAGCGCCATCACCTCCGAGACGGCATTCCCCCAATCCCCGCCCTGCGCCACGTAGCGTGTGTAGCCGAGGCGTTGCATCAACGTCGCCCACGCACGAGCAATGCTGACGGGGGTCCACCCCGGCGCAGTCGGCTTGCCCGAAAAGCCGTGACCCGGGAGCGACGGAATCACCAGATCGAACGCGTCGGATGCGCTCCCGCCATGGGCCGTGGGATTGGTCAGCGGATCGATGATCTTCATCTGCTCGATGATCGAGCCGGGCCACCCATGCGTGACGATCATCGGCAACGCATTTTCATGTTTCGAACGAACGTGAATGAAATGAATGTCGAGCCCGTCGATCTCGGTGACGAATTGCGGCAGGGCGTTCAGCCTGGCCTCGATCTTCCGCCAGTCATGGTCCGTCTGCCAATAGCGCGCGAGTTTCTGAATCGTCGCGAGCTGCACGCCTTGCGATGGATCCGTGACCGTTTCCTTGTCGGGCCATCGTGTCGCGGCGATGCGGCGGCGGAGGTCGACGAGCTGCTCTTCCGGAACGTTGACGCGGAAGGGACGGATTGCGGTTGGTTCGGTCGCCGCGACGGCCGGGAATGCGCGGGGCAGCGTCAACGCTCCCGCGGCCGCGACGGTCATGGCAGCCGTGCCAAAAAAGCGGCGGCGATCGATTTCGTCGGTCATATCCATGTGAGATGATCGATTATCCTTGGTTCGATGGTTGGCTGAGGAGCAAAAGTCTCAGACGAGCAGGCCTCGCCGTCCTTTAATGCTCCCGCTTCGAAGCGCATCCCATCGGACGTAGGTTGGCGCGGACAATGCATTCGTTTGCGTCGCTCATACCAAGGTATGCTGCCGCGACAGATCCGGAGCCATCGGCTGAGCGACGGTGCCACTTAATAATAGACTTGGCTTTGATTAGACTTATCTTGATGAGGCGTGATCGCCGCAGCAGCGCAGCCGCTCGCGCCGGGACTATTCTTTCAACGCGGTCTTAAGGCAGCGCGACAGCGTTTCGGCGTCGAAAGGCTTGCTCAAAAAGCATGTCGCTCCCCGGTTAAGTGCCTGAGCGCGAACTTTTTCATCGTGAAAAGCCGTAATGAAGATAACCGGTATGCGTAGCCCGCGCGCGTGCAACAGGTCTTGCAACTGGATCCCGCTCATTTCCGGCATCTGCACGTCTGAAATCAAGCACGCGGTGTTGGTCAATTGTTCGGAATGCAAGAACGCATGTGCGGATGGAAATGCGTAAGGAATGTACCCGAGCGACCGCAAGAGCATCATCGTGCTGATGCGAATAGATTCGTCGTCGTCAATGATTGAAATGACCGGCACGTCACCCAATGATTGGTCCATCCGTGGCGTTGAACAAGCGTAATGAGAAAGCTCAACACACCACATGGCGCAAATTGGCTGGGTACGAAAGGCATACCTAGATATAGGGGCTATGAAGATTTTACTCGGCTAGTCCCGAGCGCCTCAGCCATTCTGACCAAGTCCGCGACCGACTTGGCCTGCATCTTCTTGATCATATGACCGCGATGGATCTTGACCGTTATCTCGCTAAGTCCGATTTCGGCAGCGATCTGTTTGTTCATTAGGCCGGAAGTGACAAGGGACATCACCTCCCGCTCGCGTGGCGTCAGGCTGTCGAAACGGTTCTGCACATCGAACCGTGCTCTTTCGGTATCCAGCCTCGCTCGGTCGCGGGCAATTGCAGCGGTTACGGCATCCAACATATCCTGATCGCGAAATGGCTTGGTGAGGAAGTCAATGGCGCCGCCTTTCATAGCCCGCACCGACATCGGGATATCGCCATATGCGGTGACGAAGATAATCGGAATGTGGATACCTGCCTTGGTCAGCTCGGTATGAAGTTCGAAGCCGCTCAGCCCGGGCAGGCGGACGTCGAGAACCAGGCAGCTCGGAACCGGAGGCAGCGTATGCTGCATAAGCTCGTTCGCGGATGTGAACAGCTCAGCGCGTAGGCCGACCGAGCGAAATAACTGAGCGAGCGCCGTGCGGATTCCGGCGTCGTCGTCGATCACGTAGACGACGGGTTCTCCTTCGCCGCTGCCGCGAATTTTCTGACCGGCGCTTTATTCACAAAGAGACCTTATCATGCGGAGGCTGAGCGAACTGACGTAAAATAGAAGACGGTGCCTCGGGGCGTGTTTGGGGCAACCCATAACCGCCCATCATGGGCCTCGATGATCGATCGGCAGATCGACAGGCCCATGCCCATACCATCCAACTTTGTCGTGAACAGCGGGTTGAATATGCGGTCGATGTCATGCGTGACAATCCCCGTGCCGGTATCCGCAACTGATACCCTTACGTCGCCGTCATCATGCATCGCGGATTGCACGGAGAGTATACGCGATCCGTCTACAGTCGGCCATGGCATCGATCGCGTTCGTGATCAAATTCATAAGGACCTGCTGAAGCTGGATTCGATCACCCGTTACTTTGGGTAAATGTTCGTCCAACTCGGCTTTCACCGATATCGCGGTTCCTTTGCAAATCTTCGCGTGACCAAGCGCGAGGGTTTCCCCGATAAGGCGTATTGAGGTCGAGCGAAGCCCTCTCACGGCCTTCGCTTTTGAAGATCGTCCGGATGCTTTAATCACCGCCCCGGCACGATGGCCGCCTGCAACAATCTGTCTGAGCGCCTCGCCCACCTCGTCCAGATCGGGCAGTGAGCGATTAAGAAACCGCAAGCCAGCATCCGCACTCGTTATCATCCCGGACAGACGGCTGTTTGACTTCGTGGGCAATCGTGGCGGCGATCGCGTCTCCGGTCATCAGTCGTGCTTCGCGTTCACGCCGCTGCGCTCGCACTGCCCCGAGTGCCTGGGCATAGAGGGCGGTTATCTCGTACAGAAGGACCAGTAGAACGACGCTGCTGGCGAAGAGTCCGAATGCCCCTGACGGCATACCAGCCAACGCTGAAGCGGCTTGGAACAGGATAGTAGGATAGAAACGGATCGACCGCGAACGTCCACATCACGACGATCAACCAAAGATCGAGTACTGAATGTCGCCGAAGCCAAAGCACGACAAGGGCGGCAATAGATGACAGTGCGACCGGTGCCCCAATAGCGTAAACCCATAGCGGCGTAAGATGGCGGCTATCTGTCGTTACGTGAGGCAACAGCGCATTGCCGGATATGCAGATAAACGCCGCTCCCACAACCGCGAGGAGGGTCAAGGCGACACTCAGGACGATCGCGCCACGCACCGTACCTTGCCAGAACCGCTTGCTTGGGTCCGCATCTTTTGTTTGAGCATAAACCACGACAAACAGGGCAAAGCCGACATGCCAAAAAAAATACAGCCCTGATGTACTCTGCAGCCCGCCAACAAGTCCCGTTGGTGAAAACAAGCCTGGAAATGTCAGGGCCCATGGGATCAGGATAAGCGCAGTGAAGAGATATCCGCTTGCGATCACCAAGATGGCGCGCGAGCGCAGAATTGAGAACTGAGCGAAGAGAAGAACAGCGGTAATCGCATCGTTCACGATCATCGCCGCTGTATAAGCCGGAACGAATGCCTCGATCTCGCCCGGCCGGATATTCGAGAGCAGTCCGGACGTGATTAATACAAAGACCGCCGATATGCAGAGCACGACAACGAGAGCCAGCCTTTTCTGCGCTGGACCTGGCGACAAGCTCGAGAGGACGAAAAAATCGTCCTCTGGGACAATCACGGCTGCCTTCATCATTGGGCTCGCTTTCAACCGATAGCGCGCGGCGCCGCATCGTTTACCGACCCGATGGTATGCGGCCTGATTGGCGGGAACGATACCACGCTTCGGCGGGACGGTCCGTGAGCGTCTCACGCGCGCTGGTAAAGGCCCATACAACGGCCGATTTTGGCCCATAGCGCCGATTGCAAAATGCGTACTTTCAGATGCAAACGCATCGCGGGATTAGGTGAGCTATTGCGAAACCCGGGCAAAGAACGCGGCCCGCAGCGTACCGTCTTCCGTGAACTCGCCCCTTGACATTTGTCTCCGAAACAATTACTTGCGCCTCCTCG